>NZ_LMQA01000001.1:0-1793850 GCF_001424455.1 Geodermatophilus sp. Leaf369
GAGCCAGGATCAAACTCTCCGTAGATGATTTGATCACGGCTGAGAACCAAGAGTTGGCACTCTCGATGTCAATCAACCAAAGGAACCCATCCTGGCAAACCCGAAGGCACCCCAGGACTGGGGTAAAACATATGGCACTGACTTTCAGCACGCTGTTGAGTTCTCAAGGAGCGGACACTCAGGAACGCCAGCCCTAGAGGAGCTTCGTCTTCCCAGTGGATTGTCCTGCTCGGCGTCTCAGGCCCGACCTCGCGGTCGTTCCCGGCGCAGAGAGAAAGTTACGTGCCGCGGCGGGGGCTGTCAAACCCGCGACCGGGTGACGCCCGCCACCTGGTCGGAACCCGCCCGTCACGCGCCGTTCACACGACGCTGAGGCGCAGGTCAGACCCCGGTGGGGGCGCTCTGGCGGGCGCCGGCGACCGTGCGACGCCCGCGGCGCAGGACGAGCCATCCTCCTGGCAGGACGTCCGAGGCCCCCGGAACCGCTTCCCCGTCGGTCACCCGGACGTTGTTCAGGTACGCCCCGCCCTCCTTGATCGTGCGTCGGGCGTCCGACAGCGAAGAGCACAAGCCGGACTGCTGGAAGAGCGCGGCCAGGGTGGGCCACTCCCCCTCGACCGTCGTCACCCCGGCCTCGGACAGCGCCGCCTCGAGGGTGTCCGGCGACAGGTCGGTGAGCTCGGCCCGGCCGAAGAGCGCGCGCCCGGCCGCCTCCGCCTGGCGCAGCTCGTCGTCCCCGTGCACGAGTCGGGTGAGCTCCTCGGCGAGGGCCCGCTGGGCCTCGCGTGCCTGCGGCTTCTCCTCCGACGACGCGATCAGCTCCGCCACCTCGGAGAGAGGGCGCTCGGAGAACAACGGCAACCAGGCGCGCACGTCCACGTCGTCCAGACCCAACCAGTACTGGAAGAACCGGTAGGGGCTCGTGAGCTCGGGGTCCAACCAGACCGTCGCACCCTCGGTCTTGCCGATCTTCGTGCCGTCCGCCCGGGTGATGAGCGGCGTCCCCAGCGCGTGCACGGACGTGGCGTGGGTGCGCCGGACCAGGTCGGTGCCGGCGGTGATGTTCCCCCACTGGTCCGAGCCCCCGGTCTGCAGCGTGCAGCCGTGCCTCTCGAAGAGCTCGCGGAAGTCGTTGGCCTGCAGGATCTGGTAGCTGAACTCGGTGTAGCTGATCCCGGCGTCGCTGTTCAGCCGGGCCGAGACGGCCTCCTTGGCCAGCATCCGGTTGACCCGGAAGTTCTTGCCCAGGTCCCGGAGGAAGTCGATCGCCGACAGGGGCGCCGTCCAGTCCAGGTTGTTCACGTACACCGGTGCCCGCAGGCCCTCCTCGGCGGCGGGCCGATCGAGGAAGGGCGCGACCCGGGCGCGGATGCGCTCCACCCACTCGGCGACCAGCTCCGGTGAGTTCAGGGTGCGCTCGGCCGAGGGGCGGGGGTCACCGATGAGACCGGTGGCTCCCCCGACCAGCACGATCGGCTGGTGGCCGGCGCGCTGCAGGGCGCGCAGCACCATGAACTGGATCAGGTGGCCGACGTGCAGCGAGGCCGCGGTGGGGTCGAAGCCGCAGTAGTAGGTGACCGTGCCCTCGGCCAGCGAGGCGCGCAGGGCGGTCTCGTCGGTGCTCTGGGCGATCAGCCCGCGGCGGTGCAGCTCGTCGACGACGTCAAGGGTGCTCACGGGGCTCCATCCTGCCCGGCAGCCCGTCGCGTCGTCCGCACCCCTGCACGGAAGGCGCTCACGGTGGCGGCGCCGGTCTCGGTGAACCGCCACGGCAGGTCCGCCGCGTGGGTGATCCCGACCCGGGGTCCGGCGGTCACCGACGCCGGTGGTGTGCCGTGGTGCAGGCGCACCGGCGAGGACGGCGACAGCAACCAGGCGTCCCGGTCGTCCGGGCCGATCCCGAGCGCGGAGGTCAACCGGGCCGGCCCCCGGGCGAGGTCGCGCTCCGTGGACGAGGCGGGCCGCCGGGTCCGGGCCGGCTCGAGACCGGCCACCACCTCCCCGGCCCGGAGCAGGACGGCCGACCCCTCCCCCTGGTGGCCCACCACCACGTTGGCGCACCAGTGCATGCCGTAGCTGAAGTACACGTACAGGTGCCCGGGCGGCCCGAACATGACCGCCGAGCGCGGGGTGGGCCCGCGGTGGGAGTGGGCCGCCGGATCGTCGCCGGCCCCGGAGTAGGCCTCCACCTCGGTCAGCCGCACCGCGACGGTGCCCTCGGGGCGTTCGGTGATCAGCCAGCAGCCGAGCAGGGACGGCGCCACCACCTCGGGCCGCCCGAGCAGCTCGTCGGGGGTGACGAGCGGCCCGGGTCGCACCACCGGCTCAGAGTGCGGCAGCGACCGGGGAGGCCCCGGCCCAGGAACGGTGGTCGGCCACCAGTGCGGTCAGCGACTCCAGCTGCTCGGCGACCCGCTCGGGGGCCGTCCCACCGCGGGCCTTGCGGGCGGCGAGGGCGCCCGGCACCGACAGGACGGTGCGGACCTCGGGCGTCAGGTGCTCGGAGACCTCGCTGAGCTGGGTGTCGGTGAGCTCGTCGAGCTCGACGCCGAGCTCCTCGCAGCGGGCGACCATGGCGCCGCTGATCTCGTGCGCCGACCGGAACGGCACCCCGGCCGACACCAGCCACTCGGCGACATCGGTGGCCAGCGCGAACCCCTGGGGGGCGGCTGCCTCCAGCACCTCGGGGCGCAGGGTGAGGGTGGCGATCATCCCGGTGACCGCGGGCAGCAGGAGGGCGAGCTGCTCGATGGAGTCGAAGACCGGCTCCTTGTCCTCCTGCAGGTCGCGGTCGTAGGCCAGGGGCAGCCCCTTGAGCATCGTCAGCAGGCCCGTCAGGTTGCCGACGAAGCGGCCGGCCTTGCCGCGGGCCAGCTCGGCGATGTCGGGGTTCTTCTTCTGCGGCATGATCGAGGACCCGGTGGCCCAGGCGTCGTCGAGGCGAGCCCAGCCGAACTCGGTCGACGTCCAGAGCACGACCTCCTCCCCCAGCCGGGACAGGTGCACCCCGAGCAGGGCGGCCGCGAAGCAGAACTCGGCGGCGAAGTCCCGGTCGCTGACGGCGTCGATGGAGTTGTCGGCGGCGCGGTCGAAGCCGAGCTCGGCGGCGACGGCGTCGGGGTCCAACCGCAGCGAGGAGCCGGCCAGGGCACCGGCACCCAGCGGGCTGACCGCGGTGCGGCGGTCCCAGTCGAGCAGCCGGTCGACGTCGCGGGCGAAGGAGTGCGCGTGCGCCAGCAGCTGGTGGGCGATGAGCACCGGCTGGGCGTGCTGCAGGTGGGTCATGCCGGGGGCGGCCACCGTGCGGTACCGCTCGGCCAGCCCGACCAGCGCCTGCTCGAGGTCGGCGAGGTCGCCCACCAGGGACCGGACGTGGTGCCGGAGGTAGAGCCGCAGGTCGGTGGCGACCTGGTCGTTGCGGGAGCGGCCGGCGCGCAGCTTGCCGCCGAGGGTGCCGAGCTTGGCGGTGAGGCCGCGCTCGAGGGCCTCGTGCACGTCCTCGTCGGCCTCGATCGCGGTGAAGGTGCCGTCGGCGACCTCGGCGGAGAGCTCGGTGAGCGCACCCACCATCTGCTCGAGCTCGTCGGCGGTGAGCAGCCCCGCGCGGTGCAGGACCCGGGCGTGCGCCCGGGAGCTGGCCAGGTCGAAGGGGGCCAGCCGCCAGTCGACATCGGTGGACTTGGAGAGGGCGGCCATCGCCGCGGACGGGCCACCGCCGAACCGGCCTCCCCAGAGCCTGGTGTCGGAACCGGTCGGTGCGGTGCTCACGGTGCGGGACGTCCTTCGGGGTCGGAGGCGGGGCTGCCGGCGGCCAGCGCCAGCAGGCGGTCGGCGAGCGCGGCGCCGCCGACCGGGTCGCGGGAGACGACCAGCAGAGTGTCGTCGCCGGCGATGGTGCCCAGGACGTCGGGGAGGCCGACCTTGTCCAGGGCCGAGGCCAGGAACTGCGCTGCCCCCGGAGGGGTGCGCAGCACGGCCAGGTTGGCGCTGCCCTCGGCGCTGGTCAGCAGCTCGCCCAGCATCCGGGTCAGCCGACCGGGCGCGGACTGCGCCGGGCGCAGCGGGGCGTTCTCCGGGGGCAGCACGTAGGACGCCGGCACCCCGTCGGAACCACGCATCTTGACCGCGCCGAGCTCCTCCAGGTCCCGGGACAGCGTGGCCTGGGTGACCTCGACGCCGGCCTCGGCCAGCAACCGCGCCAGGTGTGCCTGGCTGGTCACCGGCTGGGCCGTGATGAGCTCGGCGATCCGGGCGTGCCGGGCCGGCCGGCTCAGCGCCGAGGTCATCGTCGGGTCACAGGGACAGCAGCCAGGTGAGCAGGGCCTTCTGGGCGTGCAGCCGGTTCTCCGCCTCGTCGAACACCGCGCTCTGCGGGCCGTCGATGACCGACGCGGCGATCTCCTTGCCGCGGTAGGCGGGCAGGCAGTGCAGCACGACGGCGTCCGAGGCCGCCCGGCCCAGCGCCTGCTCGTCGAGGGCGTAGGGCCGGAACGGGGCCTCCCGGTCGATGCCGTCGTCCTCCTGGCCCATCGACACCCACGTGTCGGTGGCCAGCACGTCCGCCCCGTCAGCTGCCGCGGCCGGGTCGGCGGTCCAGGTGACCGAGCCACCGGTCTGCGCGGCCACCTCGGCCGCGCGGGCCATGATCGCCGGGTCGGGAGCGAAGCCCGCCGGGGAGCCGATCCGCACGTGCATGCCGGCGGTGGCGCCACCCAGGGCGTAGGAGTGCGCCATGTTGTTGGCGCCGTCGCCCAGGTAGGTCAGCGTGAGTCCGGCCAGGGTCGTCCGGCGTTCGGCGATGGTCTGCAGGTCGGCCAGGATCTGGCACGGGTGGTAGGCGTCGGTGAGTGCGTTGACCACCGGCACGCTGCTGACCGCGGCCATCGCCTCCAGCCGGTCCTGCCCGAACGTGCGCCAGACGATCGCGGCGACCTGCCGGTCGAGCACCCGGGTGGTGTCCTCGATCGGCTCCCCCCGGCCGAGCTGGCTGCCGGCCGCGTCGATCACCAGCGGGTAGCCACCGAGCTCGGCGACCCCGATGGAGAAGGACACCCGGGTGCGGGTGGAGGGCTTGTCGAACACGACGGCCACCGAGCGGGGGCCGGCCAACGGGGTCGGGGCGTCGGCGGTGTGCCGCGTCTTCTTGAGCTCCGCCGCCAGCGCCAGGACCTCGGCCTGCTCGGCCGGGCTGAGGTCGTCGTCCTTGGTGAAGTGCCGCGGGCTCACTGGCCGGCCTCCTGCAGTGCGGTGTCCAGGGCGGCCGGGAGGGCCTCGACGAAGGCGTCGACCTGGGCGTCGGTGACGACGAGCGAGGGCGCCAGCCGGACGACGTCGGGGGCGACCGCGTTGGTCAGGTACCCCGCACCGCGCAGTGCGACCTCGGTCTGCGGCGCGACCTCGCTGGTGAGGACGACGCCGAGCAGGGCACCGCGTCCCCGGACGCTGCTGATCGCGGGGTGGCCCAGACCCTCGATGCCGGTGGTGAACCGGTGCTCGAGGTCCTTGGCCCGCTCGAGCAGGCCCTCGTCGCGGATGGTGTCGAGCACCGCGAGAGCCGCGGCAGCCGCGATCGGGTTGCCGCCGAAGGTGGAGCCGTGCGAGCCGGCGCCGAGGAGCTCGGCGGAGTCCCCGAAGGCCAGCGTCGCGCCCAGCGGGAGTCCGCCGCCGATCGACTTGGCCAGGGTGATCACGTCGGGGGTGACGCTGTCGGCGGCGTGCGCGAACCACTGCCCGGTGCGGCCGGACCCGGTCTGCACCTCGTCGACGGCGAACAGCGCACCGACCTCGCGGGCCTGGGCCTGCGCGGCGGCCAGGTAGCCCGCCGGGGCCGGCAGCACGCCGCCCTCACCGAGCATCGGCTCCAGCAGCACCATCGCGGTCTGCTCGGTGAGCTCGAGGGCGTCGGGCTCGCCGTAGGGCACGTGCCGCACGCCGCCGGGCAGCGGGGCGAACGCCTGCGCCTTGGCCGGCTGGCCGGTCAGTGCCAGCGAGCCCATGGTCCGGCCGTGGAACGAGCCCAGGGCGGTGACCACCTCGGGCCGGCCGGTGAGACGGCTGATCTTGAAGGCGGCCTCGTTGGCCTCGGCGCCGGAGTTGCAGAAGAAGACCCGTCCCGGGCGCCCGGCCAGCTCCAGCAGCCGCTCGGCCAGGGTCACCCCGGGCTCGTGCATCGCCAGGTTCGACACGTGGCCCAGCACCGCGGCCTGCTTCGTGATCGCTGCGACCACCGACGGGTGCGCGTGGCCCAGGATCGTGGTGGCGATGCCGCCCAGCAGGTCGACGTACTCACGGCCGTCGACGTCCCAGACGCTGGCACCCCGGCCGTACGCCAGGGCGACCGGCGGGGTCTTGTAGTTGCCCATCATCACCGCCGACCAGCGGCGGGTCAGCTCCTCTGTGCTCGTCATGCTGAACCCTCCTCGGGGGTCGGTGAGGCAGGGACGACCATCGTCCCGGTGCCCTCGGTGGTGAACATCTCCAGCAGCAGGGCGTGCGGCAGCCGACCGTCCACGACGGTCGCCCGGTCCACCCCGCCCTCCACGGCGCGCAGGCACGCGGCCATCTTCGGGATCATCCCGGCGTCCAGGGTCGGCAGGATCTCGGCCAGCTCGGCGCTGTCGATCTGCTCGACGAGGGAGTCCCGGTCGGGCCAGTCGGAGTAAAGGCCCTCGACGTCGGTGAGCACGACGAGCTTGACCGCACCCAGCGCCACGGCCAGGGCCGCCGCCGCGGTGTCGGCGTTGACGTTGTGCAGCTGGCCGTCCACGTCGGGGGCGACCGTGGCGACGACCGGGATGTGCCCGGCCTCCAGGAGCGCGGTCACCGGCGCCGGGTCGACCGCGACCACGTCACCGACCAGCCCGACGTCGACCGGCTGACCGCCCACGACGGCCTGGGTGCGCTGGGCGGTGAACAGCCCGCCGTCCTCACCGCTCAGCCCGACGGCCAGCGGCCCGTGGCTGTTGATCAGCCCGACCACCTCGGGGCCGACCTGTCCGACGAGCACCATCCGGACGACGCCGATGGTCTCCTCGGTGGTGACCCGCAGGCCGCCGCGGAACTCGCTCTCCACACCCAGCCGGGACAGCATCCGGCTCACCTGCGGTCCGCCGCCGTGCACGACGACGGGCAGGATGCCGCAGGTCCGCAGGAAGACCATGTCCTCGGCGAACGCGGCCCGGCACTCGTCGTCGACCATGGCGTGCCCGCCGTACTTCACGACGACGACGTTGCCGTGGAACTCCTTGAGCCAGGGCAGGGCCCCGGTGAGGACGGCGACCTTCGCCGCGTCGCCCTCGGGGTCCTGGGTGCGCATGACCCGGCTGGTGCCGACCCGGCGCTTCGGGGGCACCTCGTCCGGCCGCACGTCGGGCGGGGTGGGGTCCTCGGTGGTCACGTCGAGTACGCCGAGTTCTCGTGCACGTAGGCGATGGACAGGTCGTTCGTCCACACCGTGGCGCGCTCGGAGCCGGCCCGCAGGTCGACGTCGATGCTGATGCTCCGGCCGGTGAGGTCCACGCCGTCCCGGCTGTCGCCGATCGCCCCGCCCCGGCAGACGGTGACCCCGTTGATGGTCACGTCGACCTGGTCGGCCTCGAACGCGGCGTCGGTGGTGCCGATCGCGGCGAGCACCCGGCCCCAGTTTGGGTCGTTGCCGAACAGCGCGGTCTTGAGCAGGTTGTTGCGGGCGCAGGCCCGGGCCGCCGTGAGGGCGTCGGCCACGGACGCGGCGTTGCGGACCTCGATCGCGATGTCCTTGGTGCTGCCCTCGGCGTCGGCCAGGAGCTGCATCGCCAGGTCCAGGCAGGCCGCGTCGAGGGCGGCCCCGAGCTCCTCGGCGGTGGGGGTGACGCCGGAAGCGCCGTTGGCCAGCACCAGCACGGTGTCGTTGGTGGACAGGCAGCCGTCGCTGTCGACCCGCTCGAAGGAGTGCTCCGTCGCGTGCCGCAGGGCCGGGGCCAGCACGTCGGCGGTCACCACCGCGTCGGTGGTGAGCACGACGAGCATGGTGGCCAGGCTGGGCGCCAGCATGCCCGCGCCCTTGGCCATCCCGCCGACCGTCCAGCCCTCGCCCGTCTGCACCGTCGTCTTCGGCACCGAGTCGGTGGTCATGATCGCCCGCGCGGCGGCCGGACCGCCGTCGGTGGACAGCTGGGCCGCGGCGTCGGTGACGCCGGCGGTCAGCTTCTCCATCGGCAGCCGGACACCGATGAGCCCGGTGGAGGCCACCGCGACGTCGATGGCGCCCAGCCCGAGGGTCTGCGCGACGTGCTCGGCGGTGGCGTGCGTGTCGCCGAAGCCCTCGGGGCCGGTGCAGGCGTTGGCCCCGCCGGAGTTGAGCACGACGGCCCGGGCGCGGCCGTCGCCGAGCACCTGGCGGCTCCACAGGACCGGAGCGGCCGGGAAGCGGTTGGTGGTGAACACGGCGGCGGCGACGTCGTCGGGCCCGTCGTTGACGACGAGGGCGACGTCGGGGTCGCCGGAGGACTTGAGCCCGGCGGCGACGCCGGCGGCCCGGAAGCCCTGGGGTGCGGTGGTGGTCACGGTGCGACTCCGACGAGCGGGAGACCGGTGGTCTCGGGGAGGCCGAGGGCGATGTTGGCGCACTGCAGCGCCCCGCCCGCCGTGCCCTTGGTCAGGTTGTCCACCGCCGCGACGACGACCAGCCGGCCCGCATCCGGGTCGACGGTCACCTGCAGCGCGACGGTGTTGGCGCCGAGCACGGCGGCGGTGGTGGGCCACTGGCCCTCCGGGAGCAGGTGCACGAAGGGCTCGTTGGCGTAGGCCTGCTCGTAGGCGGCCCGGGCAGCTGCGGCGTCGACGCCGGGCAGCACCTTGGCCGAGCAGGTGGCGAGGATGCCGCGGGCCATGGGCACCAGGGTCGGGGTGAAGCTCACGCCGACAGTCCTACCGGCGGCCACCGACAGGTTCTGCGTCATCTCCGGGGTGTGCCTGTGGACACCGCCCACGCCGTACGCGCTGGCGGCCCCCATCACCTCCGAACCGATCAGGTTCGGCTTGGCGGCCCGGCCGGCACCGGAGGTGCCCGAGGCCGCGACGACGACCACCTCGGGCTCGACCAGACCGGCCGCCAGGGCGGGGGCCATCGCGAGGGTCACGCTGGTCGGGTAGCAGCCGGGGACGGCGATCCGCCGCGCGTCGGCGAGCACCGCGCGCTGGCCGGGGAGCTCGGGCAGGCCGTAGGGCCAGGTGCCGGCGTGCTCGCTGCCGTACCACCGCTCCCAGGCCGCGGGGTCGCTGAGCCGGTGGTCGGCGCCGCAGTCGAGCACAAGGACGTCGTCGGGCAGCCCCGCGGCGATGGCGCCGGACGCACCGTGCGGCAGGGCCAGGACGACGACGTCGTAACCGGCCAGGTCGGACGGGTCGGAGGGCTGCACGACCATGTCGGCGTAGGGCAGCAGGTGGGGCTGGGACTCCCCCAGGCGTCGGCCGGCGCTCGATGCTGCGTGCACCCCGGTCAGCTGCAGCTGCGGGTGCCCGGCCAGCAGCCGGCACACCTCACCGCCCGCGTACCCGGTGGCGCCGGTGACCCCGACCGTCCACGTCTGTTGTCCACTCACGATGCATGAGTATGCACTAGGCCGGATGATCGTGCAGTGCCGCCTGCAGGTGGCGGTCGGTCAACCGGGGCAGCACCACCGCCCCTGCGGCGGTCAGCACGACGGCAGCCCCGACGAACACCGCGGGGACGCCGAAGGCCGCCGCGGCCACCCCGCCGAGACCGGCACCGACCGGGGCGACGCCCCACGTGGCGAACCGGTAGGCGCTGGAGACCCGCCCCTGCAACCGGTCCGGGACGACGGCCTGCCGGTAGCTGACCGACACCACGTTGAAGGCGAAGGCGGCCAGCCCGACCACGCCCAGGGCCACCACTGCCACGACCGGTTCCCGGGTCACCGACAGCACGACGGTGCCCAGCACGGTCAGCCCGACCGTGCCGGCGATCGTCGTCCCGGTGCCGATCCGGCGCTCCACCCGGGGCGCAGCCAGCGCACCGAGCACCCCACCGACCGCCACCCCGGTGAGCAGCACCCCGTAGCCGGACGCGGGCAGCCCCAGGACCTCCAGGCCGTACAGCACGAGGATGCCCAGGTAGGCGGTCTCGGTGAGGTTCCAGGCGGTGAGCAGGACGACCAGGGCGCGCAGCTGCCGGTGCTGCCACAACCAGCGGACGCCCTCGGCGATCTCGGTTCCGATCCGAGTGCCCGAGCGCTCGGCGGCGGTGAAGCGACGGCGGATCGCGGCCACCAGCAGCGCCGAGCCTACGAAGGAGACGGCGTTCGCGGCGAAGGGCACCGCCGGGGCCTGGGTGAACAACCAGCTGCCCAGCGGCGGGCCGGCGAACAGCCCGGTCAGGACGACGCCGGTGTACAGCCGGCTGTTGGCCGCTCCCAGCAGCGGCGTGGGCACGATCGAGGGCAGCGCGGCCTGACTCGCGCTGTCGAAGAGGGTGCTCACCGTGGCCGCGGCGAAGGCGACGGCACACAGCACCCACAGGCCGGCCCCGTCGAGGAGCACCAGCACGGCGAGGGCGGCGAGCAAGGTGGCGCTCACCAGGTCGCAGACCACCATGGTGCGGCGGCGGTCCCACCTGTCGGCCAGCGCACCGGTGTGCAGCGCGAACAGCAGCCACGGCAGCCCGGCCGACACCGACACCAACGCGACCAGCCGCGGGTCCCGGGTGAGCGTCGCGGCCAGCAGCGGACCGGCGGCGCTCTGCATCCCGCCGCCCAGCCGGGACACCACGCCGGCGCCCCAGAGCCGCCAGAAGTCCGCCGACAGCCGCTCCCCGTCCGCCACGCCCGGCAGCCTGCCGCACGCGGGGGCCCCGCGGGTCCACCCGGCGGGGCACGTCGCCGTCGGCCATGATCAGCCGGTCGGGACGACGCCGTCCCCCGACGTTCGACGAGAGGCCGACGGTGTCGTTCGACAAGATCGTGATCGTGTTCAACCCGAAGAGCACCGGGGACGCCCCCGCGCTCGCCGAGGACCTGAGCGAGGAGCTGGCCCGCCGGCTCCCCGGCACCCCGCTGGAGATGGCGCCCACCCAGCACGCCGGGCACGCCCGCGACCTGGCCCGGAAGGCGGCGGCGCACGGCCGACCGCTGGTGGTCTCGGTCAGCGGGGACGGCGGCTACAACGAGGTCGTCGACGGCGTCATGCAGGCCGACAACCCCGAGGCGACCGCTGCGGTGCGGGCCGCGGGCAACGCCAACGACCACCGGCGGGTCACCCGCACCCGGCCGCTGGCCGACGCGATCGTGGCCGGGGACACCACGCAGATGGACCTGCTCCGGCTGACCCTGGCCGGCGGCGGCCACGACGAGGTGCGCTACGCCCACTCCTACATCGGCCTGGGGATCACCCCGGTCGTCGCGGTGGACATCGAGGCCGGCGGCAAGGGCTCGTGGCGCGAGATCGCGTCGGTGGTCCGCGGGTTCCGCAGCTTCCGCCCCTTCCCGGTGCGGCTGGAAGACGGCCAGCAGATCGAGATCGACAGCCTGCTGTACGCCAACATCGCCCAGATGGCCAAGGTCGCCAAGCTGTCCGAGGGCGGCCGGCCCGACGACGGCCGGTTCGAGCTGGTGGTCAACCGGCGCACCAGCAAGCTCAAGGTGCTCGCCACCGCGGTCAAGGCGGCCACGGTCGGCCTGGGCGCCCAGCCCACCGCGACCCACCACGAGCTGACCGTGCTGACCCCGATGCCGTTGCAGCTCGACGGTGAGCTGGTCGAGCTCGAGGCCGACACCACCGTCACCGTCGACATCGCCCCGGGGGCGCTGCGCACCCTGTTCTAGGCGACCGGGTCGGTCGTCCCGTACGGCAGCAGCCGGAGCCGGCGCTCGGCGTCGGTCGGGGTGGCCGCGGCCAGCGCGTCGAGGGTGTCCTTGCCGGCCCGGACGAAGCGTCCCGACCAGGCGTCGAGCCGCCCCTCGGCGATCGCGGCCACGAGGTCGACGACGGCGGACACCGGGGTCCAGTCCTCGTAGCCGTCCCACATGGCCATCGAGCGGGTCATCGGGGTGTCGACCACCCCGGGGGCCACGTCGAAGGCGAGCACGCCCGAGGCGGCGAGGGACTCGGTGATCCGGAGCTGGCCGGCCTTGCCGACGCAGTAGGCGCTGTAGTGCGGGTCGACCCGGGTGGCCAGGCCACTGGTCACGTCGACCACCCGGCCGGTGCCGCGGGCGACCATCGACGGCACGACGGCCTGCACCAGGTGGAACGGGCCGCGCAGCTGGCTCTCCACCACCGACCACCACTGCTCCGGGTCGGCCTCCCAGACCGGCACCTCGGCGGCGTCGATGAGCCCGGCGTTGTTGACCAGCAGGTCGACCGGGCCGAGCTCGGCCTCCACCCGGGCGACGGCAGCCCGGACGTCGGCGAGGTGGGTGACGTCGGCGGGCACCGCGAGCGTCCGGCCGGGGATCTCGGCCATGGCCGCGGTCAGCCGCTCGGCGCCGCGCGCCAGGCCGGCGACCGCGGCACCGCGGGCGGCCAGGCCCTCGGCGAGCGCCCGGCCGATCCCGGTGGAGGCGCCGGTGACCAGCGCGACGGTCCCGTCGAGGTCACCCACGGAGCACGGCCCCCGTCGCGGCGCGGGCGGACTCGACGGCGGCGTCGAAGGCCGCCTGGGCCTCCTCGCCGGTGAGCGTGCGGTCCGGCGCCCGGAAGACGAACGCGTAGGCCAGCGACCGCTGCCCGTCGGCGACCTGCGAGCCGGTGTAGACGTCGAAGAGCCGCAGGTCCTCCAGCAGCTCCCCGGCGCCGGCGGCGAGCGCCGCACGCACGGTGGCCTCCGGGTGCTCCGCGGGCACCACGAGCGCGGCGTCCATCCGCACGGGCGGGAACGACGCGACGTGCGGGCCCTGGGCGACCGCCTTGTCCGGCAGCGCGTCGACGTCCAGCTCCATCGCCGACGTGCGCGGCGGGAGCTCGAGGGCGGCGCAGACCCGGGGGTGCAGCTCGCCGGCGTGCCCGACGACGGTCTCCCCCACCAGCAGCTCGGCACAGCGGCCGGGGTGCCAGGGCGCGTGCTCGGCGGCGCGCACCGTCAGCTCGACCCCGGCGGCGTCGGCGACGAGCCGGGCGGCCTGCACGGCGTCGGCCCAGACGGCCGGACGGCCAGGACCCCACCAGCCGCGGGGCTCCCGGGTGCCGGCGAGGACCACCCCGACGTGCCAGGGCTGCACCGGCACCGCGCCCAGCAGCGCGGCGAGCGTCTCGTCGTCGGGACGCCGGTCGACACCGGGCAGCGGGGCGACCGCGCCGTCACCGGCCGGGAACACCGCGCCGTGCTCGAAGACGGCCAGGTCGCGCTGGCCCCGGCCCAGGTTGCGGGCCAGGGTGGCCAGCAGGCCCGGCAGCAGCGTGGTGCGCAGCGACGGCTCCTGCTCCGAGAGCGGGTTGCGCAGGGTGACGACGTCCCGGCGCGGGTCGTCGTCGGGCAGGCCGAGGGCGTCGAGCACCCGGGTGCCCAGGAACGGGTAGGACGGCGCCTCCACGTACCCGGCCTCGGCCAGCGCGCGGCCGATCGAGCGCCGGCGGCGCTGGGTGGCGGTGAGCCCGCGGCCCGGGGGCACGGTGGGCAGCACCGAGGGGATCTCGTCGTAGCCGACGGCCCGGACGACCTCCTCGACCAGGTCGGCCGGGTCGGTGAGGTCCGGGCGCCAGGACGGCGGGACGACGAGCAGCCGGTCGCCCGACAGCTCGACGGAGGCGCCCACCGTGCGCAGGGCGTCCACGACCTGGTCGGTGCTGATCGGGATGCCCGCGGTGCGGCTGGGCCGGTCCACGGCCAGGGAGATCTCCGGGCGCGGGGCGCGCGCGTCGACGTCCACCACGCCGCCGACCACGGTGGCGCCGCCGTACTCGGCCAGCAGGGCCGCGGCCCGGGCCAGCGCGACGACGGTGACGTCGGGGTCGGTGCCGCGCTCGAAGCGCTTGGCCGCCTCGCTGGGCAGCTTGTGCCGGCGGACGCCGCGGGCGATGCCGGTGGGCTCCCAGTGCGCGGCCTCCAGCAGCACCGCGGTGGTGCCGTCGCCGATCTCGGTGGACCGGCCGCCCATCACCCCGGCCAGGCCGATCGGGCCGCTCTCGTCGGTGATCAGCAGGTCGTCGGGGTCCAGCGCGCGGTCGACGCCGTCCAGGGTGGTCAGCCGCTCGCCGGCGGCCGCCGTGCGCACCACGATCGGCCCGCGGACGGCGGACCGGTCGAAGGCGTGCATCGGCTGGCCGAGCTCGACCATCACCAGGTTGGTGACGTCGACGGCCAGTGAGATGGAGCGGATGCCCGACTGGGCCAGCCGGCGACGCAGCCACCAGGGGCTGGGCGCGGCCGGGTCCAGGCCCTCCATCGCGATCATGGAGAACCGGTCGCAGCGCTGCGGGTCGGTGACCTCGACGGTCCAGGCCGGCTCGCCCGACCAGGCGGGCGGGGTGGCCGCGGCCGGGTCACGCCACTCGGCGGCCAGCGCGCCGGCGACCTCGCGGGCGATGCCGCGGATGGCCATGCAATAGCCGCGGTCGGTGGTGACCTCGAGGTCGAAGACGACGTCGTCCAGCCCGACGACGCCGGCCGCCGGGGTGCCCGGGGCGATGCCGTCGGTGCCCAGCACCAGGATGCCGTCGTGGTCCTCGCCCACGCCCAGCTCGCGGGAGCTGCAGATCATCCCGTCGGAGACGTGGTCGTACGTCGTCCGGGCGGCGATGGCGAAGTCGCCGGGCAGCACGGCCCCGGGCAGCGCGACGACGACGAGGTCGCCGACGGCGAAGTTCCGGGCGCCGCAGACGATGCCCTGGGGGGTCTCGTTGCCGACGTCCACCTGGCAGTACCGGATCGGCTTCTTGAACCCGGTGAGCTCCTCGATCTCCAGCACCCGACCGACGACGAGGGGGCCGGTGGTGACCGGTGCCCGCAGCACGTCCTCCACCTCGAGGCCCTGCCGCACGAAGACGTCCTCGAGCTCGGTGACCCCGATGCCCGCGGGCAGGTCGACGTGCTCGGACAACCAGCTGACGGGGACCTTCACTGCTCTACTCCGAACGCTCGCGTGAACCGGACGTCGCCCTCGACGATGTCGCGCATGTCGCCCACGCCGTGGCGGAACTGCAGGGCGCGCTCGATGCCCATCCCGAAGGCGAACCCGCTGTACTCCTCGGGGTCGATCCCGCAGGCGGTGAGCACCCGGGGGTTGACCATCCCGCAGCCGCCCCACTCGACCCACTGCGGGCCGTCGCGGTGCTCGGGGAAGAACACGTCGAACTCCGCCGAGGGCTCGGTGAAGGGGAAGAAGTGCGGCCGCCAGCGGATCTGCGAGTCCTCCCCGAACAGCGCCTTGGCCAGCGCCTCCAGGGTGCCGCGCAGGTGGGCCATGGTGAGCCCGCGGTCCACGGCCAGGCCCTCGACCTGGTGGAAGACCGGGGTGTGCGTGGCGTCGAGCTCGTCGGTGCGGTAAACCCGCCCGGGCGCGACGACGTAGATCGGCGGCGTGCGCTCGAGCATGGTGCGGGCCTGCACCGGGCTGGTGTGCGTGCGCAGCACCAGGCCCGAGCCCTCCGGCGCGACGAAGAAGGTGTCGGCCAGCGAGCGGGCCGGGTGGTCGGGGCCGGTGTTGAGGGCGTCGAAGTTTAGCCACTCGCTCTCCAGCTCCGGACCCTCGGCGACCTCGTAGCCCATCCCGACGAAGACGTCGGCGATCCGGTCGTTCAGCGTGGTCAGCGGGTGCCGGGCGCCGCGGGGGGTGCGGTCCCAGGGCAGGGTGACGTCGACCCGCTCCTCGGCGAGGACCCGCTCGTCGCGCTCGGCCTCCAGGGTGGCCAGCCGCTCGGCGTAGGAGTCGGTCAGTGCCACCCGGGCGGCGTTGACCCGCTGACCGGCGTCCTTGCGGGCCGCCGGGGGCAGCGCGCCGAGCTCGCGGCGGGCCAGCAGCACCGGCGCGCGGTCGCCCAGGTGGGCGGGCCGGACGGCGGCGAGGGACTCCAGGTCACCCGCCCCGGCGAAGGCCTCCACCCCGGCCGCGACGGCGGCGTCCAGGGCGTCGGCCGAGAGGGCCGCCACCTGTTTGGGGTCGTAGGGGTCGTTGGCACCAGACACGGGAGGCCATTCTGCCTGCCGCGGGCTGCTCAGTCGGTCGGGGCCGGGGGCAGCAGGGTGGACAGCCCGCCCCAGGCGAGCGCGGTCAGCTGGTCGACCAGCTCCGCGGCCGGCACCGTGCGCGCGGTGGACCACCAGTGCGCGGCCAGCTGGACCATGCCGACCACCCCGTAGGCCCAGGTGGCGGTGGGGGCGGGGTCCAGGCCGTGGTCGACCAGCCGCTCCCCCATCACCCAGGCCAGCGCCTCGGCCACCTCGCGCTCGGTCTGGGCGACGAGGTCGGCCCGCCCGGCGCGCCCGGCCTGGGCGTAGGCGAACCGGTAGAGCGCCGGCTCGTCCTCGATGATCGCGACGAACGCGGCGACGACGGCGCGCAGCCGGTCGACGTCCCCGGGCCGGTCGGCGGCGAGCTCCCCCAGCAGCCGGGGCAGCAGGATCTCGGTGCTGACCCGCTCCAGCACGGCGTCGACCAGCTCGTCCTTGTCGGCGAAGTACCGGTAGAGCACGGTCTTGCTGACCCCGGCGGTGCGGGCGACGTCCTCGACGGCCAGCTCGGGACCGGTGCGCCGGACCGACTCCACGGCGGCGGCGACGAACTCCACCCGACGCGCCCGCCGGTGCTCGGTCCACCGCGAGGAGCGGCCGTCGGAGCGTCCGGCTGGGGTCACCGGGTGAGTCTCCCAGCCCCCCGGTCGTCCTGCTTGTGTACGGACGTACACATCGTCGGCTAGGGTCTGCCGCCATGAGCTCCCCCGTCGAGGACACCCGGACCATGCGCGAGCGGATGCTGGCCGGTGACGCCTACACCGCCGACGACCCCGACCTGGCCCGGGAGAACGCCCGCGCCCAGTCACTGGCCCACCGCTACAACGGCCTGGACCCGGCCGACGTCGACGCCCGCCGGGAGCTGTTGACCGACCTGCTCGGCGCGTTCGGCCCGGACAGCACCATCCGCGCCCCGTTCCACTGCGACTACGGGTACCAGACCACCGTCGGCGCCCGGACCTTCGTCAACTGGGGCCTGGTCGCCCTGGACGTCGGCCGGATCACGATCGGGGACGACGTCCAGATCGGTCCCGGCGTGCAGCTGCTGACCGCCACCCACCCGGTCGAGCCCGGCCCGCGGCGGGACAAGTGGGAGGGCTCGGCGCCGATCACGCTGGAGGACAACGTGTGGCTCGGGGGCGGCGTGGTCGTGCTGCCCGGGGTCACCATCGGCCGGGACACCGTCGTCGGGGCCGGCTCGGTGGTCACCCGGGACCTGCCGGCCGGGGTGGTCGCCGTGGGCAACCCGGCCCGGGTGGTCCGGTCGGTCGACGGTGGGTGACGCCCCGACCCGCCGGTTCGACCCCGACCGCCGCGACCGGCTGGTCGACGTCACCCTCGACGTGATCGCCGAGCACGGCCTGGCCGGTCTGACCTCGCGCCGGATCGCGGCTGCCGCCGACGTGCCGCTGGGCTCGGTGACCTACCACTTCGACGGTCTCGGCGACCTGGTCCGGGCCGCCTTCGCCCGGCACGCCGCGACGATGGCCGAGGTCTTCCGGGCGCACTTCGCCGGGGTGACCGACCGGGCCTCGATGCTCGAGGCGGCCACCGACTTCGTGCTGGAGGGCCACCGGGCCTCACCGCGCGAGTGGGCCGTGGCCTACGAGCTCTACCTGGCCGCGCTGCGCGACCCGGCGCTGCGCGAGGTCACCGAGTCCTGGATGGGCAGCAGCCGGGAGACCCTGCAGCGCGTCCTGGAGCCCGGCCTGGCCCGCGCCCTCGACGGCGTCATGGAGGGCCTGACCATGCACGCCATCCTCACCACCGCCCCACCCACCCGCGAGGAGACCCGCGCCGTGCTCGCCCGCGTCCTGGAGGTCACCCCGTGACCACCGCCGCTCCCACCCGTCAGCTGCAGCGCGCCCGGGTCGCCGTCGCCACCTGCTTCGCGCTCAACGCGGTCTTCTACGCCAACCTGATCCCCCGGCTGCCCGAGCTGCGCGACGACCTCGGGCTCTCCAACGCCGCCCTGGGCACGGCGCTGGCCGCCGCCCCGCTGGGCGCGCTGGTGATGGGCCCGCTCGCCGCCGTCCTCATCGCCCGCCTCGGGTCGGGACCGGTGGCCTCGTTGGGCCTGCTGGGTCTGGGCGTCGGGGTGGCCGGGGCGGCGGCGGCACCGAGCTGGTGGGTGCTGGCGCTGGCCCTGCTGCTGGTCGGGGCGTTGGACGCGATCGTCGACGTGGCGCAGAACGCCCACGGGCTGCGGGTGCAACGCGGGTACGGCCGGTCGATCCTCAACGCACTGCACGGGCTCTGGAGCCTGGGTGCGGTCGCCGGCGGGCTCCTGGGCTCGGTGGTGGCCGGGCTCGGTGTGCCGCTGGAGGTGCACCTGGGCGTCTCGGCCGTGGTGTTCGGTGCCGTCGCCGTCCTGATCCGGCGGTGGATGCTGCCCGGTCGGGACGACGCCGAGCCCGCCCCCGAGACGGCCCCGACCGCGCCCGGGGCCCGCAGCGCGCGCCGGACCGCCGTCCTCGCGCTGGTGGTGCTGGGGCTGCTGGCCGCGGCGGCCGCGTTCGTCGAGGACTCCGCCGCGTCGTGGAGCGCGATCTGGCTGCGCGACGACCTGGGCGCGACCGTGGTGACCGCCGGGCTGGGGTTCGTGGCGTTCCAGGTGGCGATGACCGTGGGCCGGCTGACCGGGGACCGGGTGGTCGACCGGTTCGGTCAGCGGGTCGTCGCCCGGGTCGGTGGCGCGGTGATCGCCGCCGGGTTCGGGCTCATGCTGGGCCTCCCGTCGGTGCCCACGACCGTGGTGGGCTTCGCCCTGGCCGGTCTGGGCGTGGCCACCCTGGTGCCGGCGGTCTACGCCGCGGCCGACGCGCTGCCCGGCCTGCCGACCGGCGTGGGCCTCACCGCGGTCAACCTGCTGCTCCGGATCGGCTTCCTGGTCTCCCCGCCGCTCATCGGCTTCGTCGCGGACGCGGTGGGTCTGCGGGTGGGGCTGCTGTCGGTGGTGCTGGCCGGGCTGCTGGTGCTGGTGCTCGGCCGGTCACTGCGCACGCGGGTCGGCTGACGCGGCGATCACGCCCAGCAGCACCAGCCCGGCCGCGGGGGCGGCGACCACCCAGGGCGCACGCTCCAGGTAGCCGGTGGTCTCGGCCAGGGCCCGGCCCCACTCGGGGGACTCCGCCCCCGCGCCGAGGCCGAGGAAGGACAGGCCGGCCAGGGCCAGCGAGGCGTGCGGCACGCGCACCAGGGCGTGCCGTACGACCGGGGGCCCGACGACGGGCAGCAGGTGGCGGCGCAGCACGTGCCAGCGCCCGGCGCCACCGGCCACCGCGGCGACGTGGAACCCGGAGGCGCGGGCCTCGGCGGCCAGCGTGCGGGCGTGCACCGCCAGCGGGATCCAGGCGACCAGGCTCACCGCCAGGCAGGCGGCGAGCAGCCCCGGCCCGGTGACCGCGGCGACCACGATGCCGACGACGACGGCGGGCAGTGCGTTCAGCACGTCGGCCGGCCCGGAGCGGTCGCCCCGGCCCAGGAGGCCCACCGCGAGCCCGACGACCAGCGCGAGCGCGGCGAGGACGACGGCCAGCCCGACGCTGAGCAGTGCGCCGTGCCCGAACCGGGCCAGCACGTCGCGGCCCAGCGGATCGGCACCGAAGGGGTGCGTCCACGAGGGTGCGGCGAGCCTCGCCGCGACGTCCTGCGCCGCCGGATTGCGCAGCAGCCCGGCGACCACGGCGACCACCAGGACGACGGTGACCGCGACCGCCACCCTGCGCGGCCGCCGTCCGGGCGGGAGCAGCTCGGGGGTGAAGCCGCTGCCGCGGAGCGCCGGGCCGAGCAGCAGCCGGTGCGCCAGCAGCCCGCCGCCGCCGACCAGCAGCCCGAGCCCGACCAGCAGCACCACCGCGGCCTGCACGACCGGCACGTCCTGGTCCAGCGCGGCGGCCAGGGCCACCCCGCCCAGCCCGGGCACGTCGAAGACGGCCTCCACGACCGCGGCCGCACCCAGCGTGCCGACCAGCAGGAGCAGCACCTGCGGGACGACGACGCTCACCGCCCGCCGGCCCAGGGACGCCGCGATCGTCCCGCGCCGCACGCCGGCGGCCCGCCAGGTGCGCACCCAGGACTCCCCCGCCGCCGCGGCCACCGCGCCGGCCAGCAGCCGGGCCAGCACGCCCGCGGCCGGGATGCCGAGGGCGAGCACCGGGAGCACCAGGTTCGCCGGCCCGGTGAAGCCCGAGGTGGGCAGCAGCCCCCAGCCGACGGCGACCACCGAGACCAGCAGCACGGCCAGCACGAACTCCGGCAGGGCGGCCAGCGCACCACCGACAGCAGCTCCCACCCCACCTCCGCTGAGCCGTCCCTCGGCGGCCCGCAGCAGGGCGGGCACGGTCAGCAGCCCGGCCAGCACCAGCGCGACCAGGCTCGCCGTGCCGGCCACGGTCAGCGAGACGCCGAGGGCGGGCAGGACGGTGTCGGCGACCGGGGTGCCCGACACCCAGGAGGTGCCCAGGTCCCCGGTGAGCACCCGGCCGGCCCAGCCCAGCGTCCCGGTGACCGGGTCCGCGGGCAGGTCCAGCTGGTCCCGGACGGCGTCCAGGGTGGCCGGGTCGGCGGCGCTGTCGATCTCCCGGGCGCGCAGCACCGACCGGGCCGGGTCCTCCCCGGACAGCCAGGGCAGCGCGCCGACCAGCAGCGCGGTGCCGGCCAGCGCGCCGGCGACCCCGGCCGAGCGCTGCAGGACCGCCGTCGTCACCGGCCGGTGGTGGTGGCGACCGTGACGACCTGCCGCTCGAAGGGGTCCTCGCCGACGCCCTGCACGCCCTGGGCGACCCCGGTCCGGCTCTGCTCGTGCAGCACCGGGACGACGGCACCGGTGGACAGCACAGCCGCCTCGAGGTCGGCCGCTGCCTGCCGGCGCTCCAGCGGGTCGGTCAGTGCGCCGGCCGCCTCGACCGCGGCGTCGACGGCCGGCTCGCACAGCCGGGCCAGGTTGTAGCCGCCGTCGCAGGTGTAGTCGGTGCCGAAGAAGCCGATCGGGTCGCCGGTGTCCAGCAGGGTGAGCCGGCTGCCGAGCACCGCGTCGAACGCGCCGGCCAACAGGTCGGGCTCCAGCGTGGCGTAGGTCTGCACGACCACCTCGACGGTGAACCCGGCCGCGCGCAGCTGCTCGGCGAGCACCGCGGCGGCCTCGGGCAGCTCGGGCCGGTCGTCGTAGGTGGCCAACCGGATCGACGCACCGGCCGGGTCGGCGGCGCTCGGCAGCACCGGCGCGGGTCGTGCGGCCGAGCCCAGGGTGGCGTCGGTCAGCAGCCCCGGGGCGACGTCGGCCTGGCCCTCGAAGACGCCCTCCACGACCGGCTCGGCGTCGACCGCGGCCACGGCGGCGGCCCGCAGCGCCGGGTCGGCGAAGACCCCGGTGGAGGTGTTCAGCGACAGGGCGGTGACCCGTGGCAGCGACGTCGTCACCACGCGCTGGTCCTCGCCCAGGGTCGGCAGCTGCGCGACCGGCACGCCCTGCACCACGTCGAGCTCGCCCGCCCGCAGCGCGGAGGTGCGGGCCCCGGCGTCGTCGACGAAGCGGACGTCCACCCCGTCGGCGGCCGGCGTGCCGTCCCAGTAGGCGGTGGCGGCGTCCAGCGTCGCGGACTGGGTGCCCTGCACCGCGGTGATCGCGTAGGGGCCGGTGCCGTGCCCGACCGGGTCGGGGGCGCCCTCGCCGTAGGCGTCCGGGGAGAGCACCACCAGGGCCGGGGCGCCCAGGCGCTGCACCAGCAACGGGTCGGCCTGCGCGGCCTGGACCTGCACGGTGTCCTCGTCCACGGCGGTGGCGGTCAGGCCCACCCCGGTGAGCACCCGCACCGGCGGGTCGGCCGCGGCGGCGGCGTTCAGCGACCCGGCGACGGCCTCGGCGTCCATCGGGGTGCCGTCGTGGAAGACGACGTCGTCGCGCAGCTCGAGCACCGCCGTCCGGTCGTCGGTGGACTCCCAGGACTCGGCGAGCTGGGGCTGCGCGGCACCCGAGGCGTCGAAGGCCACCAGGCTCTCGGCCACCCCCATCCGGGTCAGCAGCACCGCGTCGTCGGTCCACGGCGAGAGGGCGGCGACTGGGGGGAAGGCCAGCGCGAGCCGGATCCGGTCGGCGCCGTCGTCGCTGCTGCTCCCCCCGCCTCCGGAGAAGCACCCGCTGACCAGCAGGACGGGGGCGGCGAGCAGGGCGGTGCGGCGCTTCACGAGGGGTCTCCTACGGGGGTGGGGACGGGACGACGGGTCAGCGCCCACAACCCGACCGCGGAGGCGGCGGGCAGGGCGGCGAGGACGAGCCAGGGGACGGCGGCCGCAGGCTGCGGGGTCTCGGCGAGGTCGAGCAGGGCCCCGGCGCCGGTGCTACCGAGGAGCACGGCCAGGCCGCCGGCCGAGGCCAGGACGCCGAAGTGCGCCCCGAGCCGGCGCTCCCCCGCGAGCCGGGGCACGAGGTCCTGGGCGACCGGGACGGCGATCATCTGCCCGGTGTAGAGCAGCAGCACGAACCCCACGGCGGGGGCCAGCGCCCCGCTGCCGGTCGGTGGCGTGAGCGGGGCCAGCACGGCGACGAGCAGGAACGAGGCGCTCATCAGCCCGAAGCCCAGCGGGAGGGCCACGCGGGGGCCGACGCGGCGGGCCCGACCGGTGACCGGCAGCTGGAAGAGCAGCACGCTCACCGCGGCGAGCACGAAGAGCCAGCCCAGCGCACCCTGCCCGCCGGTGGCCCGGGTGAGCTCGACGGGCAGCGCCAGGTAGAGCTGGTTGTAGGACAGCAGGTAGGTGCAGTAGCAGGCGGTGAACGCCAGGAACCGGCGGTTGCGCAGCACCTGCCCCCACCCGGCGGTCATCGGCTCGACCTCGCCGACCCCGGTGCGCAGGTCCCGCGGGAGCAGCACCACGTGGGCGACCAGGACGACCACGAAGACCCCGGCCGCGACCAGGCAGGTGATCCCGAACGGGACGCCGAGCAGCAGCGCACCGAGCACTGGCCCGGTGACCGAGCCCAGCTTGGAGGCGATCGCGTCCAGCCCGAACACCTCGGCCCGGGTGGCCACCCCGGCCTCCTCCAGCTGCCGGCCCTGGTCGGCCAGCGCGGACTCCACGGCCGGGGAGAACAGCGCCGCGGCGAACCCGACCAGCACCACCCCGACGAGCACCCCGGGCAGGCTCTGCACGACGGCGAGCACCCCGAACCCGGCGATCCGGATCAGGCAGCCGACCACGACGACCGGCTTCACCCCGAACCGGTCGGCCAGTCCGCCGCCGAGGAAGAACAGCCCCTGCTGGCTGAAGGTGCGGATGCCGAGCACCAGACCGATCACCCCGCCGGCCAGCGCCAGGTCCTCGCTCAGGTGCACGGCGAGGAACGGCACGACGAGGTAGAAGCCGATGTTGAAGGCGAGCTGGCTGGCCAGCAGCAGCCGCGGGACGGCAGGGAGCCGGCGCACCAGCACCCCGGGCGCCCAGCTCACGCCGGGGCCAGGGTGGGGACGGCGTCCAGGAGACGGGCGGTGACCGGGCTGGCGGGTGCGGCGAAGACCCGGTCGACCGGGCCCTCCTCCACGGCCCGGCCCCCGTCGAGCACCAGCACCCGGTTGCAGAGGTGCTGCACGACGCCCAGGTCGTGGGAGACCACCAGCAGCGCCAGGCCCTCGGCCGCGGAGAGCTCGGCCAGCAGGTCCACGACCTGCAGCCGGACGACGACGTCCAGCGCGCTCACCGGCTCGTCGGCGATCAGCAGCTCCGGACGCGGGGCCAGCGCCCGGGCGATCGCCAGCCGTTGCCGCTGACCGCCGGAGAACTCGTGCGGCCAGCGGGTGGCGGCGTCGGGCTCCAGGCCGACGGCGACGAGCAGTTCGGCGACCCGGGCGGAGTGGTCTCCGTGCACCTGCAGGCAGGCCAGGGGCTCGGCGACGGCCGCGCCGACCCGCATCCGCGGGTTGAACGAGCGGGAGGGGTCCTGCGGGACGGTCTGCACCCGCCGGCGGAACCAGCGCAGCGACCGCGACGACCCCGGCCGCACGGCCCGCCCGTCGAGGGCGACGGTGCCGGCGTCGGGGGTGTCCAGGGCCAGCAGCAGCCGGGCCAGCGTGGACTTGCCCGACCCGGACTCCCCCACCACCGCCAGCCGCTCGCCGGCGGCCAGGGTGAGCGAGACGTCGTCCAGGGCCGTCGTCCGGCCGTACCGGCGGGTGAGCCCGCGGGCCTCCAGCAACGGGGCGGTCACCGGTGCACCGCCAGCTCGCGGGACGCGGCCACGACGTCGGCCAGCAGCGGGTCGGCCAGCACCTGCGCCACCGGCCCGTCGGCGACCAGGCGGCCCTCGGCGAGCACCAGCAGCCGGGTGCAGAGCCGGGTGGCGACGGCGAGGTCGTGGGTCACCAGCAGCAGCGCCCCCTCCGTCGTCACCCGGTCGAGCAGGTCGAGGACGTCGGCCTGCACGGTGGGGTCCAGGGCCGAGGTCGGTTCGTCGGCCACCAGCAGCCGAGGGGCGCCGGCCAGGGCCATCGCCAGTGCGACCCGCTGCCGCTGGCCGCCGGAGAGCTGGCTGGGGAACCGGCGGTCGGCGTCGGGCAGCCCGACCTCGGCCAGCAGCGCGCGGGCGCGGTCCCGGGCCCCGGCGCGGGCCACGCCCTGGGCCCGCAGCGGCAGCGCCACCTGTCGGCCCACCCGGGTCAGCGGGTCCAGCGCGGTGCCCGGGTCCTGGGCGACCAGGGCGGTGGCCCGACCGCGCAACGGGCGCCAGACGCCGGGCCGGGCCCCGACCACCTCGGTGCCCTCGATCTGCACGCTGCCGGAGACGATCAGCCCCGGCGGGGTCAGCCCGAGGACGGCGCCGACCAGCTGGGACTTGCCGGCCCCCGACGCCCCCACGATCCCGACCCGCTCACCGGCGGACAGCTCGAAGGAGACCCCGGTGAGGAGCGTGTGGGTGGGGCTGGTGACGGACAGGTCGTGCACGTGCAGCACGCGGCGGACTCCTCGGGTGGGTGTCCGGCGACCCTAACTGCAAGACGTTCGCATCAACGACTGCGCATGGGTGCAGCCACGCACCCACCCTCCGACGAGGAGCGCCCTCCTCGTCAGGGGTCCTGACGAGAAGGGCGCTTCTCGTCAGCGTTGGGCGAGCTGGGTGGCGTAGAGGCAGATGGCGGCGGCGACGGAGAGGTTGAGGCTCTCGGCGCGGCCGCGCATGGGCACCCGGACCCGGTGGTCGGCGCGGGCGCCCAGGGCGGGGTCCAGGCCCCGGGCCTCGTTGCCGAACAGCCACAGCACCGGGCCGGCCAACAGCCCGTCGTCCCCGGCGACGTCCAGGTCCACCTCGCCGTCACCGGCGGCGGCCAGCACGGTGACCCCGGCGGCCCGGACGTCGTCCAGCAGGGGCTCGAGGGGGGCACTGCGGACGACGTCGACGTGGAAGAGGCTGCCGGCGCTGGACCGGACGACCTTGCCCTGGAAGGGGTCGGCCGAGCCCGCGCCGAACACGACGGTGCGGGCCCCGCAGGCATCGGCGGTGCGCAGCACGGTGCCGGCGTTGCCCGGGTCGTTGAGCTCGGCCAACGCGACGGCCAGCTGCGGCGGGTCGGTGGCCAACGAGGAGGCCGGCACGTCCCGCAGGGGGCAGACGGCGACCAGGCCCTGCGGGGTGGCGGTCTCGCTCAGCCCGGCGGCGGCCTTCTCGGTGACCAGCCGGACCGGGACGCCGGCGCCGGCGAGCAGCTCGCGGTGGGCGTCGGCGGCGGCCTCGGTGGCGAACACCTCGGCCGCTGCCCCGGCCTCCAGCGCCTCGAGGACGGACTGCCGGCCCTCGGCCAGGAACAGCCCGGCGGCGTCCCGGCCGGCCCGGCGGGTGAGCTTGCGGGCGGCGGCGACGCGGGCGTTGCGCTCGGTCAGCGGTTCGGTCAACGCGGGTCCTCCCTGGACACACGACGACGCCGCCGGTGCCGGGCAGGTGCCCGGCGCCGACGGCGTCGTGAGGAACTCAAGCGGCGGCGACGCCGGTCTGGTTCGGGGCGGCGGCGACCGCGGCGCGCGCGGTCTCCACCAGGGCCGCGAAGGCGGCGGGCTCGTTGACGGCCAGCTCGGCGAGGACCTTGCGGTCCAGCTCGATGCCGGCCAGCTTCAGGCCCTGCATGAAACGGTTGTACGTCATGTCGTTCTGCCGCGCCGCGGCGTTGATGCGGGTGATCCACAGCTTGCGGAAGTCACCCTTGCGCACCTTGCGGTCGCGGTAGGCGTAGGTGGCCGAGTGGAGCAGCTGCTCCTTGGCCTTGCGGTACAGCCGCGAACGCTGACCCCGGTAGCCACTGGCTGCCTCGAGGGTCGTCCGGCGCTTCTTCTGGGCGTTGACCGCCCGCTTCACGCGTGCCACGTGATAGCTCCTGTCTGTCTAGGGGGGAGAGAGGGGCGCCGGTCAGAGACCGAGCAG
Organism: Geodermatophilus sp. Leaf369; assembly: GCF_001424455.1. Lineage (NCBI taxonomy): Bacteria > Bacillati > Actinomycetota > Actinomycetes > Geodermatophilales > Geodermatophilaceae > Geodermatophilus > Geodermatophilus sp. Leaf369. The sequence goes on from NZ_LMQA01000001.1 coordinate 26,568, forward strand.
CTTCTTCATCCGGGGGGCGTCGGCGGGGGACAGCACGGCGGCGCCCTTGACCCGGCGCTTGCGCGAGGAGGACTTCACCTCGAACTTGTGCTGGTTGTTCGTGTGCTCGCGGACGAGCTTCCCGGTGCCGGTCACGCGGATGCGCTTGGCCGTGCCCTTGTGGGTCTTGTTCTTCGGCATGTCCTCAGTCCTCGTTCGGTGTGTGGGGCCGGCTCAGGCCTGGTCGGCCTCGGCGGGCTCGATCGGCGCCGGCTTCGGCGGTGCCTGGGGGGCCAGGGGCCGCATCTCCTGCTCGGGGGCGGCCTCGGACCCGGCCTCGTTCTCCGCGGCCTTGGCCTTCTTGCGCTCCACGATCTGGGCCTGCTGCGCCGCCTGGTTCCGGTGCGGGGCGATGACCATGACCATGTTGCGGCCGTCCTGCTTGGGGTTGGACTCCACGACGCCGAGTTCGGTGACGTCGCCGGCCAGCCGCTGCAGCAGTCGGTAGCCCATCTCGGGCCGCGACTGCTCACGACCACGGAACATGACCGTGATCTTGACCTTGTCGCCGCCCTTGAGGAAGCGGACGACGTGGCCCTTCTTGGTCTCGTAGTCGTGCGGGTCGATCTTCAGGCGCAGACGCATCTCCTTGATGACGGTCTGCGTCTGGTTGCGCCGGGCCTCGCGCTCCTTCTGAGCGGCCTCGTACTTGTACTTGCCGTAGTCCATCAGCTTGACGACGGGCGGCCGGGCCATGGGAGCGACCTCGACGAGGTCGAGCTCGGAGTCCTGGGCCAGGCGCAGGGCCTCGCCGATCGGCACGATGCCGACCTGCTCGCCCTCGGGTCCGACGAGGCGGACCTCGGGGACACGGATGCGGTCGTTGATGCGGGGCTCGGTGATGGCCTCTCCTCTGCGTTCTGCGGTGAGGAGTCAGCGTCCCGGCCCGGCAGTCCGGCAACGAGTGGTGGCCCCGTCGGCTGTGCCGACGGGGCCCACTCGTCCGGTCACGCCCTCGACCCGGTGAGGGGTGGGGCGAGCCAGGACCGACGGACCGGCCCCGGTCTTCCGGGTGACCTGGGTGCCTGTGACGGCGCCAGGTGGGAGCGGGCTCCTCTTGGTGCGACGGCCCGGGGCGGGGTCGTCGCGGTGGTGCGCCTCATGTAGCGGGGTGAGGCGTCGTTCAGACTACCCCGTCCACCCGGCTGGCGGCCAGCAGGGCACGCATGCCCTCCACCGCGCGCACCGCGCGCTCGCCGTCGGCGGCCTGCACGGCCAGCACCGACATCTCGTCGTCGTCGCTGAGCAGCAGGCTGGCCCAGGGCGAGTGCTCGTCGAACCGGACGGCCCGGACGTGCTCCCAGGGCACCACGTGGGTGCCCACGATGTTCCGCACGGTCACCGCGTCGGCGTCGGCGGTCATCCGCGGCCGGGCGCAGTAGAGGATCGCCCCGCCCAGCAGGAGCCCGATGCCCATGGTGGCCACCTGGTCCGACGTCCGGAAGGCCACCACACCGGTGGTCGAGGTCTTGAGCAGCACCGACACGGTGACCATCACCCCGACGACCAGGGCCGCGCTGATCGCGAACCAGATCCTCATCCGGAGCGGGGTGGCCTCGACGGTGGGCGGCGTCGCTGGAGTGGTCACCCCCCTACTGTCCCAGGGGTGTCGACCAGCAGCGAGATCACCGGGAGCATCCAGCACGCCGCGTGGCAGGCGCGCGAACTCCCCGCGGTCGAGCAGCTGCGCCCGGACCTCTGGTCGATCCCGGTCCCCATCCCGCACAACCCGCTGCGCTACGTGTCGGTCTACGCCTTCGCCCTCGAGGGCGGCGGGATCGGGCTGGTCGACTGCGGCTGGGAGTCCGACGCCGGCTGGGAGGCCCTGACCGGCGGGCTGGCCGGCATCGGCGCCGACGTCGGCGACGTGGCCGGGGTGCTGGTCACCCACATGCACTACGACCACCTGGGCCTGGCCGCGCGGGTGCGGGAGGCCAGCGGCGCGTGGATCGCCATGCACCCCGCCGACGGCGACGTCGTCCGGCAGTGGTCGCAGCGCTCGGGCGACCAGGCGGTGGAGCGCAACGTGGCGTTCATGATCGGGCTGGGCGCCGACCCTGCGACCGCCGCAGCCGACGTCGGCGACCCCGAGCGCTGGACCCGGTTCACCCAGATGGCCGTCCCCGACCGCGAGCTGGTCGACGGCGACCTGGCCGCGTTCCCCGGCTGGTCGCTGCGCGCGGTGCACACCCCGGGCCACACGGCCGGGCACCTCTGTTTCGCCGAGGAGCGCACCGGCCTGTTCCTGTCCGGGGACCACGTGCTCCCGCGGATCAGCCCCAACATCTCCACCGAGTCCGGCGGCGCGCCCGATCCGCTGCGGGACTACCTGTCCTCGCTGGCCGCCGTCGGGGACCGGCCCGAGCCCACCGAGGTGCTCCCCGCCCACGAGTGGCGCTTCACCGGCCTCGCCGCCCGGGCCGCCGAGCTGCAGGCCCACCACGAGACCCGGCTGGCCGAGCTCCTGGCCGCCGTCCGGGCGCACCCGGGCAGCACGCCGTGGGAGCTGGCGGCCCACCTGACCTGGTCGCGGCCCTGGTCGTCCTACGAACGCAGCATGCGGGTGTTCGCGGTGACCGAGACCGACGCGCACGTCCGGCTGCTGGCCAGCCGTGGGGACGTCGTCGGCACCGGCGACGCGGTGCAGACCTGGACCGCCGTCGCGCCGTGAGGTTCGCCGACCTCGCCGACCGGGTGCGGGCCGCTCCTGCGCTGCTGGGCGACACCCGGCTGGTCTGCGTCGACGGCCCCGCCGGGTCGGGCAAGACCACGTTCGCCGACCGGCTGGCCGCCGAGCTGGGCGCCCCGGTGGTGCACCTGGACGACCTCTACGCCGGCTGGACGCTGGACGGGGTCACCGGGCGGCTCACCGATCAGGTGCTGGCGCCGGTGGCGGCCGGCCAGGACGCCGTCTTCGCCGCCTACGACTGGCACGCCGGCGCCTTCACGGTGCCCACGACGGTGCCGGCGCGGGCGCACCTGGTGGTGGAGGGCTGCGGCGCGGCCGCCCGGTCGATCGACCACCTGGTCACCCTGCGGGTCTGGGTGCAGGCCCCGCCGGAGGTGTGCGCTCGGCGCTGGGCCGAGCGCGGGGGTGCGGCGATGACGGCGTTCCAGCCCGACTGGGCGCGCGCCGAGGCCGTCGTCTTCGCCCGCGAGGACACCCGCGCCCGGGCCGACGTTCTCGTGGACGGCGACCCCGGCGCGGACCCGGGGCCGGCGGCCTTCGCGCTGCTCTGACCTACCGTGGCCCGACGTGGCCACCACCGCACTGCTCCGACCGCCCACGTCCTCCCCCACCCCGCCGCCGGCGCCCGCGCCGGGTGTCCGCTGGGTGCCGCTGGGCATGGCCGCCGTCCTCGCCGCCGGACTGGTCGCGTTCGTCGCCGTCCGGCACGGGGCGCAGCAGGCGGTGCTGCTGGGCCTGGGCCTCGGCCTGGGGGCGGCGCTGTTCCACAGCCGGTTCGGGTTCACCTCCGCCTGGCGGCAGCTGGTCGCGGTGGGCAACGGCAGCGGGTTGCGGGCCCACACGCTCCTGCTGGGCACCACGGCGACGCTCTTCGCGCTGGTGCTGGGCACCGGCACGGGCCTGTTCGGGACGACACCGGGCCCCTCGGCCGGGTCGCTGGGCGTCGGGCTGGTGGCCGGGGCGGTGCTGTTCGGGGTCGGCATGCAGCTGGGCGGGGCGTGCGCCTCGGGCACGCTGTTCGCCGTCGGCTCGGGCCAGTCCTCGATCCTGCTGACCCTGGGCGGGTTCATCGCCGGCACGGTGCTCTACGCCTGGGCGTTCCCGCTGGTCGACGACCTCCCCGCCTTCCCCGCGTTCCTGCTGTCCGACCACGTCGGCTGGGCCGGCTCGTGGGCGGTGACCATCGCGCTGCTGGCCGTCGTCTGGTTCGTCTCGACCGCGGTGCAGCGCCGTCGGGTGCCCCCGCCCACCGAGCCGCCGCCCTCGGCGCGGGGCGTGGCCCGGGTGCTGCGCGGCTCCTGGCCGCTGTGGGTCGGCGCGCTGGTGCTGTCGGTGCTCGGCGCCGGGGTGCTGCTGGTCTCCGGTGGCGCCTGGGGCATCACCAGCGCGTTCACCCTGTGGGGCTCCAAGCTGCTGCAGCTGGTCGGCCTGCACCCCGAGGAGTGGCTCTACTGGTCGGGCTCGCGCTCGGCCCAGCTCGCCGCCCCGGTGCTCACCGACACCGTCTCGCTGACCAACATCGGGATCATGGTCGGGGCGGCCCTCGCCTCGGCCGCCGGCGGCGCCTGGGTGCTGCACCGCGGCATCCCGGCCCGCACCGCGGCCGCTGCGGTGATCGGCGGGGTCCTGATGGGCGTCGGGGCCCGGCTGGCCAGCGGCTGCAACATCGGCGCCTACCTGGCCGGGATCGCCTCGGGCAGCGCGTCCGGCTGGATCTGGGGCATCGCCGCGCTGGCCGGCACCTGGCTCGGCATCCGGGCCCGCCGGGTGTTCGGCCTCGGCGTCCCCGCCCCGCGCGACAGCGTCTGCTGAGGAGCGGCATCCTCGTGGGCGTGAGCCTCCCCCAGCACGGCCGGTACGCCTACAGCGCGCTGCCCGACCGCCCGGTCTACGACTGGCCCGACGGCAAGCGGCTGGCGGTCTACGTCGCCGTCAACCTCGAGGTCTTCGACTTCGGCGGCGGCCGGGGCGCCGAACTGGCCCCGGGCGGCGGCGACCCCGACGTCCTCAACTACTCCTGGCGCGACTGGGGCAACCGGGTCGGCGCGTGGCGGCTGATGGAGACCCTGGACACCCTCTGCCTGCCGGCCAGCGTGCTGGCCAACAGCCGGGTGCTCGCCGAGTGCCCGGGCCTGGTCGAGGCACACCTGGCCCGCGGCGACGAGCTGGTCGGGCACGGCCGCACCAACGCCGAGCGCCAGGCCGACCTGTCCGAGGACGACGAACGGGCGCTGATCGCCGAGGTGACCCGGGAGCTGACCGGGGCCACCGGCAAGCCCCCGGCGGGCTGGCTGGGCCCGTGGATCTCGCAGAGCCACCACACCCCCGACCTGCTCGCCGAGGCCGGCTACGACTACCTGCTGGACTGGGCGCACGACGACCAGCCGACCTGGTTCGCCACCCGCGGGGGCGGCCGCATCCTGTCGCTGCCCTACCCGCAGGAGCTCAACGACATCCCGGCCGTGGTCTCCCGGCAGGTGTCCGGCCAGGAGTTCGCCGACATGGTGGTCGCCACCTTCGACGAGATGGTCGAGCAGTCCCGCAGCGCCCCGCTGGTCATGGGCATCGCGCTGCACCCCTACGTCGTCGGCCAGCCGCACCGGCTGCGGCCGCTGCGCACGGCGCTGGCGCACGTCGCTGCCCGCCGCGACGAGGTCTGGCTGACCACCGCCGGCGCCGTCGCCGCACACGCGGCACCCCGCACCCCGGGTCCGGACACACGACCGGAACACCGACCGGCGACCATGGACCGGTGACCGCGAGCGCCGAACACGCCCCGGCCCCCGAACCGCTGCCGCTGGCCGGCTACACCGTCGCGGTCACCGCCGCGCGCCGCTCGGAGGAGCTGGTCGCCCTGCTGGACCGGCGGGGGGCCCGGGTGGTGTCCGCCCCGGCGATCCGGATCGTCCCGCTGGCCGACGACGCCGAGCTCGTCGCGGCCACCCGCGAGGTGCTGGCCCGGCCGATCGACCTGGTCGTGGCCACCACCGGTGTCGGGTTCCGCGGTTGGACCGAGGCCGCCGAGGCCTGGGACCTGCCCCTCGTCGAGCACCTGCTGGGGGCCCGGGTGCTCGCTCGCGGCCCGAAGGCGCGCGGGGCGATCCGCGGCGCCGGGCTCGTGGACGCCTGGTCGCCGGCCTCGGAGAGCTCCGCGGAGGTGCTGGCCCACCTGCTCTCCGGCGCCGAGGGCCCCCTGGCCGGCCGGCGGATCGCCGTCCAGCTGCACGGGGACCCGTTGCCGGACCTGGTGAGCGGGCTGCGGGAGGCCGGCGCCGACGTGGTCACCGTCCCGGTCTACCGGTGGGTGCTGCCGGAGGACACCGCGCCGCTGCGCCGGCTCGTGCACACGATCGCCTCCCGCGCCGTGGACGCGGTCACCTTCACCTCCGCCCCGGCCGCGGCGAGCCTGCTGCAGGTCGCCGCCGAGGAGGGCGTGCGCGGCGGGGTGCTGACCGGGTTCGCCGACGGCGTCCTCGCGGTCTGCGTGGGGCCGGTGACCGCGGGGCCGCTGGCCGCCGCCGGGGTGGCCACGGTGGAGCCCGAGCGTTCCCGGCTGGGTGCGCTGGCCCGCGAGGTGGTGGCCCGGCTGCCCCAGCGCGACCCCGTGCTCACCGCCGGGGCACACACCCTGCAGGTCCGCGGGCACGGGGCGGTGCTCGACGGCCGGCTGGTGGAGCTGGCCCCCGGGCCCATGGCGGTGCTGCGGGCGCTGGCCCGCCGCCCGGGTGTGGTCGTGTCCCGGCCGGACCTGCTCGCCGAGCTGTCCGGCGGGCACGACGCGCACGCGGTGGAGATGGCGGTGACCCGGCTGCGGGCCGCGCTCGGCGCACCGGTCGTGGAGACCGTGGTCAAGCGCGGCTACCGCCTGGCCGTGTGAGGCGTCGTCCCTACACCCGCACGGTCGTGCCCGGCCGCAGGTAGACCGCCCAGGTGACGGCGACGCAGACCAGGTAGAAGGCGATGAACACCAGGTAGGCACTGTCGCCGGTGCCGGTGGTGAGGAACGACTGCCGGAACGCCAGGTTCACCAGCACCCCGCCGAAGGCCCCGACCGCACCGGCGATGCCGATCAGCGCCCCGGACATCCGCAGCGCGTGTCGGTCGGCGGTGGGGGCGTCGGCACCGGCGGCGATGCGGTCCCGGGCCTGGACCCGGAAGACCGCCGGGATCATCTTGTAGGTCGAGCCGTTGCCCAGCCCGCTGAGCACGAACAGCAGCACGAAGCCGACGACGAACAACGGCAGCGACTCCGCCTGGCTGGCCAGGAAGACCACCAGGGCGCCGACGGCCATCCCGACGAAGTTCCACATCGTGATCGAGGCGCCCCCGAAGCGGTCGGCGAGCCGGCCGCCCACCGGCCGGATCAGCGAGCCCAGCAGCGGGCCCAGCCAGGTCAGCGACGCCGCGGCCAGCGGGGTCGCGAAGGAGTCGGTGAACTGGTTGGTGAGCACCTGGCCGAAGGCGAAGCTGAACCCGATGAACGAGCCGAACGTGCCGATGTAGAGGAAGGACATGATCCAGGTGTGGCGCTCGCGGGTGGCCTCGCGCAGCGCCCGTGGTTGGTTGGTCGCCGCCGTCAGGTTGTCCATCAGCAGCGCGGCGCCCACCGCGGCCAGCACGATGAACGGGATGTAGACGAACAGCACGATCCGCGGGTGCCCGGCACCGGCGGTGGCCAGCACCAGCAGGCCGACGAGCTGGATGACCGGGACCCCGAGGTTGCCGCCGCCGGCGTTGAGACCCAGCGCCCAGCCCTTCTCCCGCTCGGGGTAGAAGGCGTTGATGTTGGTCATCGAGCTGGCGAAGTTGCCCCCGCCGACCCCGGCCAGACAGGCCACGGCGAGCAAGGTCGGGTAGGGCACCCCGGGCTCGAGCACGAGGGCGGTCGCGATCGTGGGCACCAGCAGCAGCGAGGCCGACACGATCGTCCAGTTGCGACCACCGAAGACCGCCACGGCGAACGTGTAGGGCAACCGCACGAAGGCCCCGAGCGCCGTCGGCAGCGTGGTGAGCAGGAACTTCTGCGCCGCGATCTCGGCGGGCTCACCGGTGAAGGTGCCGGCCAGCACGTAGGGCTCGCCGAGGAAGAGCACCATCACCGACCACAGGCTCCAGATCGAGAAGCCGATGTGCTCGGAGAACACCGAGAACCACAGGTTGCGGCGGGCGACCCGCTTGCCGGTCGCGGCCCAGAACTGCGGGTCCTCCGGGCGCCAGTCGTCGATCCACCGCCCCCCGAACCGGCTGCGCGTGCTCGTCGTCGGGGGGATCCGGGTCGGGGCGTCGGTGGCCATGACCCACCGTGGCGGGAGCGGGTCACCCGGCCGTTGCCGTTGCCCGCGAGACGTGTTCCGTTCTCCGCACGCCCGGTGCCCCGACGTGGTGAGGACCGGCGCCCGACCGGGTGCAGGCCGGTCGCCGGACCGCCATGCTCACCGGTGTGAGCGACGTGCCCGCCCCCGGGCGACAGCTGATCGAGTCCGGGTTCGGCATCGCGGGGACGATGACCTCGGCGGCCGCGACGGTCGTCTACGCCCCCGCCGACGCCGTGCTCCAGCTCGACGACCGGTTCGGCGGCTGTCTGCGCGGGCTGGCCGACGACCTGGCCGAGGGGGCCCTGCCCCGGCGGGAACGGGCCCGGGCCGGGGCCGCGCTCGCCTTCGCCGTCGAGCACGGGGTGACGCTGGCGCGGCGAGACCGCCGGGTGCGCACCGACGGGTTCTTCACCGAGCGGGCCGGGGGCCGGGTCGCCGCCCGCGAGGTGGGCGAGGCCGTGCTGCTGGCCGCCCGGGCCGCCGCCGACGACCGCCGGGTGCGACACCTGGGCTACCTGCTGGCCGAGGTGGTGGCCTCCCCCGACGTGGACACCGCGCTGGCCGACCGGGTGCTGCGGACGGCGTCCGGGCTGAGCTGGCGGCAGCTGGCCCTGCTGGCCGCGGTCGGCCGCCGCGAGCGCACCCCGCTCCCGCTCACCCCGGTGCCGGTCGACCCGCGGGCCTGGACCACCTGGGGCGCGGTCGAGGACCTCGTGGAGCTGCAGCAGGCCGGCCTGCTCGACCCCCCGGTCGCCGTCCCGCGCCCCGGCGGGTCCGCGCCGCCCCGGCTGCGCCCGGCCGACCTGCGGCTGACCCGCCGGGGGGTGCTGGTGCACCGCCTGCTGGCGCTGGACTTCGTCCGGGCCGACGACGTGGAGGCCGCCCTCGCCACGCTGGGCTGACCCGGCGTTCAGACCTCGACGACGAGGGCGCCGGCCTCCTCGCGGACCCGGTAGACCGGCAGCGGGGCGGCACCGGTGGTCGGGGTGCCGTCCCAGCGCCAGGCGTTCAGGTGCAGCGGGCACACCACGACCCGCGCGTCGGACTGGCCGTCGGCCAGCGGCCCGCCGGCGTGCGGGCAGACCGCGGCCACCGCCCGCAGCGACCCGTCGCGCAGCCGGAACACCGCCACCGCCGTCCCGCCGACGGAGAAGGCCCGCCCCTCCCCCACCGGCACCTCGTCGACCCGGCCGACCACGTGCGCCTGCAGCGACGTCGTCATCGGACCGGCACCTGCGGCAGCACGGTCAGCGGCAGCGACGTGCGGAACTGCCCCGGCGACGCCTGCTGGGCCAGGTCCTGCGCCCACGGGTCGGTGTAGGCGTCGATCGAACGCTGGATGCCGGCGTCCAGGTCGGCGCAGATGCCCTCGGCGTCCTCCAGCAGGGTCTCCTTGATCCGGTCCAGCCCCCAGCGCGGCACGAAGTCGTAGGTGCGCTCGAGCCAGTTGCCGTTCTCCCGGTACAGCTGGATGAACCGGCCGATCACCGTCATCACCTCGTCGGGGGTCGACACCGTCGTCAGCAGGTCGCCCTTGCGCACCGAGGCCCCGGCGGCACCGCCGACGTAGACCTCCCAGCGGCCCTTGCCGGTGGCCACGACGCCGACGTCCTTGACGTAGGCCTCGGCGCAGTTCCGCGGGCAGCCGACCACGGCCATCTTGATCTTGGCCGGGCTCTCCACGCCCTGGAACCGGGTCTCGATGTCGATGCCGAGCTGGGTGGAGTCGTCCAGGCCGAAGCGGCAGAAGTCGCTGCCCACGCAGGTCTTCACCGTGCGCATGGACTTGCCGTAGGCGTAGCCCGACGGCATCCCCAGGTCCGCCCACATCCTCGGCAGGTCCTCCTTGCGGACGCCCAGCAGGTCGATGCGCTGGCCGCCGGTCACCTTGACCATCGGCACCTCGTACTTCTCCGCGACGTCGGCGATCCGCCGCAGCTGGGCCGGGGTGGTCACCCCGCCCTTCATCTGCGGGACGACCGAGAACGTGCCGTCGCGCTGGATGTTGGCGTGCACCCGGTCGTTGACGAACTTGGCGTCGGGCTCGTCGACGTAGTCGCTGCCCCACACCATCCGCAGCAGGCTGACCAGGCCCATCTTGGACTTCGCGTCCTCGGCGCCGCCGGGGGCCAGGGTCGCGAAGACCGCCGAGACGCTGCGCAGGTCGTGCTCGCGGATCGCGGCGACCAGCTCGGACTTGGGCATCGGCACGCCGGGCACGTACCAGGACGCCGACTCCTCCACGGTGAGCTCGCCGTCGGCCGCCCACTCGATGATCCGCTCGACGAGCCCCTTGCACGAGCCGCAGCCCTTGCCGGCCCGGGTGGCGTCCATGACCTTCGGCAGCGAGGTGCAGCCGTCGGCGACGGCGCCGCAGATGGTGGCCTTGGAGACCCCGTTGCAGTTGCAGACCTGGGAGTCCCCGGGCAGCTCGGCCACGCCGACCTCGGCGTCGCCGTCGGAGAGGTCGACCAGCAGCCGGATCCGCTCGGGCGGCAGCGGGGTCCCGCGGTCGAAGGCCTGGGTCAGGAAGGCGACCTTGCGGGTGTCGCCGACCAGGGTCGCGCCGATCAGCAGGTCGTCCCGGACGACGACCGACAGGTACACCCCGCGCTTGGGCTCGCTGATCACCAGGAACTCGTCGGACTCGCGCTCGGGGGTGCTCACACCCATGACGGCGACGTCGACCCCGGCCACCTTGAGCTTGGTCGCCGTCCGGGAGCCGGTGTAGGCCGCGTCCGGGTCGGTGCCGGTGAGCAGGTCGGCCAGCACGGTGGCGTGCTCCCACGCGGGGGCGACCAGGCCGTAGACGGTGCCGCGGTGCTGGGCGCACTCCCCGATGGCGTAGACGTCGGGGACGTCGGTGGCCAGCCGGTCGTCGACCAGGACCGCCCGCTCCACCTCGATCCCGGACCGGACGGCGACGTCGGTGTGCGGGCGGACGCCGGCGGCGACGACGAGCAGGTCGCAGTCCAGCCGGCGGCCGTCCTTGAGCAGCACCCCGGTGACCCGGTCGGTGCCCAGCACCTCGGTGGCCATCGCGTCGGTGTGCACGGTGATGCCGAGCTCCTCGACGCTGCGCCGGACCACCCCGCCGGCCTCGACGTCGAGCTGGGCGTTCATCAGCCAGCCCATGGCGTGCACGAGCTCGACCTCCATGCCCTGGGCCTGCAGCGCGCGGGCCGCCTCCAGTCCGAGCAGCCCGCCGCCCATGACGACGGCCTTCCGGTGCGTGCGGGCGGCGGCCAGCATCTGCCGGGTCTCGTCGATGGTGCGGAACCCGACGACGCCCTCGCGCAGGGCGCCGTCGGCGGTGCGCACACCGGTCATCGGCGGGATGAACGAGTGGCTGCCGGTGGCCAGCACCAGGTGGTCGTAGCCGGTGGCCGTGCCGTCGGCGGCGTAGACGACCTTGGCGGCGGTGTCGATCCGCTCCACCCGCACACCGGCGCGCAGCTCGACGTCGCGCTCGGCGTACCAGTCGTGGCTGTTGAGCACGATGTCGGCCTCGTCGGCCTCCCCGGCCAGCACCGGGGACAGCATGATCCGGTTGTAGTTGCCGTGCGGCTCGTCGCCGAAGACGGTGATGGCGAAGTGCTCGCCGCCGTCCCGGTCGAGGACCTCCTCGACGAAGCGGGCGCCGGCCATCCCGTTGCCGACGACGACGATCCGCGCGCGGGTGTCGGTGTCGCCGAAGGACAGCGTCGTGAGCCCGGCGGGCCGGCCGCCCAGGACCGTGCTCCCCGACCGCGGGGCCATCAGACCTCCACCAGCCCGAGGTCGACCACCAGCTCGCCGGTGACGCCGTCCGGCGCGGCCACGTGCAGGGTGACCACGCTGCCACCGGGCAGGTCCTCGACCACCCGCAGCGGCACGTGGACGTCGCCCTTGGCGCCGATCGGGAACCAGCGCACCGGCTCCCCGTCGCGCACCAGCAGCACGTAGACCAGCTCGGCGGTGGAGTTGCCGCCGCGGAAGTACAGCGCCTGGGCGCTGGCGCCGGCCGGCACGGTGTAGGTCAGCGCGGGGTCCACCGGGCCGGGCTTGGTGAGGCCCTGCCCGATGAGGGGGAAGACGCCCTGCAGGAACCTCGGGGTGCTCTTCACGGCAGCGGTTCTCCTCCGGGTGGGGGTGAGCGGGGTGCGGGGGACGGTCTCGAGCACGAGGGCCGCCGGTTGCGACGTCGGGGCGGGCACCTGCTCCGCGGGGCCACCGACGCGGGCGACGGCGACCGCGCAGGTCTTGAAGGCCGGCATGCGGCTGACCGGGTCCAGCGCGGGGTCGGTGAGCGCGTTGGCGCTGGACCCACCGCCCCAGTGGAAGGGCGCGAAGACGACGTCGGGGCGGATCGCGTCGGTGACCGTGGCGGTGAACCGGGCCTTCCCGCGGCGGGTGGTCAGCTCGACGACGTCGTCGTGGGCGATGCCGTGCCGGGCGGCCAGGTCGGGGTGCAGCTCGGCCCGGGGGGCGGGGGCGACGAGGGCCAGGCTGCGCGAGCGGCGGCTCTGCGTCCCGGACTGGTACTGCGCCATCACCCGGCCGGTCGTCAGCACGTAGGGGTGCTCGCGGTCGGGGGTCTCGTGCGGGTCGGTGTGCTCCACCGGCAGGAACCGGGCCCGGCCGTCGGGGGTCGGGAACCGGTCCAGGAACAGCCGCGGGGTGCCCGGGTGGTCCGGCGTCGGGCAGGGCCAGAACACGCCCTGCTCGGCGTCCACCCGGGCCCAGGTGATGCCGGCGTAGTCGGCCCGGCCGCCGGCGCTGGCCCGGCCGAGCTCGGCGAACACGGTCTCCGGGTCGGCGCTGAAGTGCGCACCCGACCCCAGCCGCCGGGCGAGGTCGGCCAGCAGCGTCAGGTCGTCGCGCGCCTCCCCGGGCGGGTCCAGCGCCCGGCGCCGGCGGATGACCCGGCCCTCCAGGTTGGTCATCGTGCCGTCCTCCTCGGCCCACATGGCGCTGGGCAGGACGACGTCGGCGAGCTCGGCGGTCTCGGAGAGGAAGAAGTCGCTGACGGCGAGGAAGTCCAGCTCGCCCAGCCGGCGCAGCACCCGGCGGGCGTCGGGGGCGGACACCGCAACGTTGGAGGCCAGCACCAGCAGGGTCCGCACCTCGCGGCCCAGGGCGTCCAGGAGCTCGAACGCGCTGCGCCCGGGCTGGGGCAGGTCGGCGGGGTCGACGCCCCAGACGGCCGCGACGTGCGCGCGGGCCGCGGGGTCGGCGAGCATCCGGTACCCGGGGAGCTGGTCGGCCTTCTGGCCGTGCTCGCGGCCGCCCTGCCCGTTGCCCTGCCCGGTGACGGTGCCCCAGCCGCTGCCCGGTCGGCCGACCAGGCCCAGTGCGAGGGCCAGGTTGATCCACGCCTGCGCGGTGTCGGTGCCGTTGCGGTGCTGCTCGGCGCCGCGGGCGGTGAGCACGATCGCGTTCTGGGCCCCCGCCAGCGCCAGCACCGTGCGGCGCTGCTGGGCCACCGGCACCCCGGTCAGCCGCTCGACCCGGTCGGGCCAGTACGCCTGCACCCCGGCCCGGACGGCGTCCCAGCCCGTCGTGCGGGCCGCGACGTACTGCTCGTCGACCAGCCCCTCGGCGATCGCGATGTGCAGCAGCCCGTTGGCCAGGGCCAGGTCGGTGCCGGGGAGGGCCTGCAGGTGGACCTCGGCGGCGCGGGCGGTCGCGGTCCGGCGGGGGTCGACGACGAACAACCGCCCGCCCTTCTCCCGGGAGGCGTCCAGGTGCTGCATGGCCGGCGGCATGGTGTCGGCGGGGTTGCTGCCCACCAGCAGCAGGACGTCGGCGTCGGCGAGATCGGCCAGCGGGAACGGCATGCCGCGGTCCAGGCCGAAGGCCCGGTTGGCGGCGCCGGCGGCCGAGGACATGCAGAACCGGCCGTTGTAGTCGATCTGGGAGGTGCGCAGCGCCACCCGGGCGAACTTGCCGAACTGGTAGGCCTGCTCGTTGGTCAGCCCGCCCCCGCCGAAGCACCCGACCGCGTCGCGCCCGTGCGCGGCCTGGGTGCCCCGGATCGCCGTGACCACCACGTCCAGGGCCCGGTCCCACGTCGTCTCGACGAACGGCGAGGTCCGGTCGCCGGGGGTGGCGCGGACCAGCGGCCGGGTCAGGCGCTCGGGGTGGTCCAGCAGCTCCGGCGCCGACCACCCCTTGGAGCACAGCCCACCGCGGTTGGTCGGGAAGTCCGCCGGCACGAGGGTGGCCGGGCGGTCCCCGGCGGTCATCGTCACCCCGCACTGCAGGGAGCAGTACGGGCAGTGGGTCTGCGTCGTCCGGGTGCGGGACGGCGCGGGGGTCGACACGGGGCGAGCCTGCGGGGTCCCCGTGTCGCGGCCGCTGCCGTGGGGTCAAGGTCGCGTTCCAGCGACCTCACCACCGGCCGGCGTCCCCCGTGCGGACCGGCACCGGTTGCCGTTCCCGCAACGGGCACCTCCCTCGGGGCCCGGGTCGGGCACGCTCGGGGCATGACAGCCGATGCCGCCGAGTGGGACGACCGCTACGGACCCGAGCAGATCTGGAGCGGGCAGCCCAACGCCGCCCTCGTCGCCGAGGTCGCCGACCCGCCGCCGGGACGGGTGCTCGACGTGGGGTGCGGGGAGGGCGCCGACGCCGTGTGGCTGGCCGGCCGCGGCTGGCAGGTCACCGCGCTCGACGTCTCCCGGGTCGCGCTGGAGCGGGCCGCCCGGCACGCCGCCGACGCCGGGGTGGAGGTCACCTGGCTGGCCGCCGGACTGCTGGAGGCCGACCTGCCGGCCGAGGCGTTCGACCTGGTCAGCGCCCAGTACCCGGCGCTGCGCAGCACCCCGGGCCGGGACGCCGAACGGGCGCTGCGGACGGCGGTGGCACCCGGCGGGACGCTGCTGGTGGTGCACCACGCCCTCGTCGACACCGCCGAGGCGGCCGCCGCCGGCTTCGACCCCGCCGACTACGTGAGCCCGGCCGACGTCGCCGCCACCCTGGACGACGACTGGGAGGTGCAGGTGCACGAGGAACGCCCCCGGCACGTCACCGGCGGCGCCGGCGCGCACCACACCCACGACGTCGTCCTCCGGGCCCGCCGGCTGCGCTGACCCGCCCTCAGCCGCCTCCGTGCGTCCTCCTCCACCGACGTCGGTGGCTGAGGACGCACGGGGGTCGTCGGAGCTGATCGACGCCCGGGGGGGCGGGGTCAGTCGAGGGAGCCGCGCTGCTTCTTCAGCTGGCCGCGCTGCTTCTTCGCGGTGATCCGGCGCTCCTTCGACCCGCGGGTGGGCTTGGTCTTCCGACGGGGCGGGGCCGGGGGTGCCAGGGCCTGGCCGATGGCCATCGCCATCCGGGCGCGGGCGGCCTCCCGGTTGCGCAGCTGCTGGCGGTGCTCGGACGCCGCGATCGTCAGGACGCCGTCGACCAGCCGGTCGCCGATCCGCTCGGTGAGCCGGGCCAGCTGGTGCTCGGTGAGCCCGGGGATGTCCAGCGGGCGGACCGACAGCTCGACCCGGCTGTCCGCGGTGTTCACACCCTGCCCACCCGGTCCGCTCGAGCGGCTGAACCGCCAGCCGAGCATCGCCGCGGGCACCGTCAGGCGCGCGGTGACCGGGAGGTCGCCTGAGGCGTCGTCGGTGGGCACGAGGACCATCCTCCCGTGTCCACCCTCGCAGCTGCCCTCGCCGCCGGTCCCGTCGTCCTCGACGGCGGGCTGTCCACCGAGCTGGAGGCCCGCGGGCACGACGTGACCAGTGCGCTGTGGTCGGCCCGGCTGCTGCGCGACGACCCCGGTGCGATCCGGGACGCGCACGCCGCGTTCGCCGCGGCCGGCGCCCAGGTGGCCACCACGGCCAGCTACCAGGCGACGGTGCCCGGCTTCGAGGCCGCCGGGTTCGACGACGCCCGGGGGCTGA
Source organism: Geodermatophilus sp. Leaf369 (assembly GCF_001424455.1). Taxonomy (NCBI): domain Bacteria; kingdom Bacillati; phylum Actinomycetota; class Actinomycetes; order Geodermatophilales; family Geodermatophilaceae; genus Geodermatophilus; species Geodermatophilus sp. Leaf369. The sequence goes on from NZ_LMQA01000001.1 coordinate 42,491, forward strand.
TCGCCCGCTCGGTGCAGCTGGCCCGGGAGGGCGCCCCGGGGTCGTGGGTGGCCGGGTCGGTCGGCCCGTACGGGGCGTACCTGGCCGACGGGTCGGAGTACACCGGCGCCTACCTGGACCACGTCTCGATCGACGAGCTGCGGGCCTTCCACCGGCCCCGGCTGGCCACCCTGGTCGAGGCCGGCGTCGACGTCCTCGCGCTGGAGACGCTGCCCGGCGCGGCCGAGGTGGAGGCGCTGCTGGCCGAGGTCACCGCGCTCGACGCCCCGGCCTGGGTCTCCGTGTCGGCGGTGACCGGCCCGGACGGGGTCACCCGCACCCGCCGGGGCGAGCCGCTGTCCGACGTCCTGGGCATGACCCGCGGCATCGACCAGGTGGTCGCCGTCGGGGTGAACTGCACCGACCCGGCCGCCGTCGTCCCGGCCGTGGTGTGGGCGAGGGTGTCCAGCGGCAAGCCGGTGGTGGTCTACCCCAACAGCGGCGAGACCTGGGACGCCGACGCCCGCGCCTGGACCGGCACCCCCGGGGTCGGCGACGTCTCGGCCTGGCTGTCGGCCGGAGCCCGGCTGGTCGGGGGCTGCTGCCGGGTGCGCCCGGACGACGTGGCCGCGATCGCGGCCACCGTCGCCGGGAAGGTCTGAGCGGTAGGGGACGCTGGACAGCACGATGACCCTCTCCGACACCACCCCCGACCTCGTCGCGCTGCTCGACCAGGGCAACGACCCCGACGCGCTCTTCGAGCGGTTCGCCGGCTGGGCCGCCGACACGGGCACCGTGCTGTACCCGGCGCAGGAGGAGGCGCTGATCGAGCTGGTCAGCGGGGCCAACGTCGTGCTGGCCACCCCGACCGGGTCGGGCAAGTCGCTGGTCGCCACCGGCGCGCTGTTCGCCGCCCTGGCCCAGGACCGGGTGTCGTTCTACACCGCGCCGATCAAGGCGCTGGTCAGCGAGAAGTTCTTCGCCCTGTGCGGGGTGTTCGGCGCGGAGAACGTCGGCATGCTCACCGGTGACGCCTCGGTCAACGCCTCGGCGCCGATCATCGCCTGCACCGCCGAGGTGCTGGCCAACATCGCGCTGCGCGAGGGCGCCGGGGCCGACATCGGCCTGGTCGTGATGGACGAGTTCCACTTCTACGGCGACACCGACCGCGGCTGGGCCTGGCAGGTGCCGCTGATCGAGTTGCCGAAGGCCCAGTTCCTGCTCATGTCGGCGACCCTGGGCGACACCACCGAGCTGCGCGCCGACCTCTCCCGCCGCACCGGCCGGGACACCGCGCTGGTGGCCAACGCCGAGCGCCCGGTGCCGCTGACGCACTACTACGCGACCACCCCGATGCACGAGACGATCCAGGAGCTGCTGGACACCCGGCAGGCCCCGGTCTACGTCGTGCACTTCACCCAGGCCTCGGCGCTGGAACGCGCGCAGGCGCTGATGAGCGTGAACGTCTCCACCAAGGAGCAGAAGCAGGCGATCGCCGACATGATCGGCGGCTTCCGGTTCTCCAGCGCCTTCGGGACGACGCTGTCCCGGCTCGTGCGACACGGCATCGGCGTGCACCACGCCGGGATGCTGCCCAAGTACCGCCGGCTGGTCGAGCAGCTCGCCCAGGCCGGGCTGCTGAAGGTCATCTGCGGCACCGACACCCTGGGCGTGGGCATCAACGTGCCGATCCGCACCGTGGTGTTCTCCGCGCTCTCCAAGTACGACGGCACCCGCACCCGGCTGCTCAACGCGCGTGAGTTCCACCAGATCGCCGGGCGCGCCGGGCGGGCCGGCTACGACACCGCGGGCACCGTCGTCGTCCAGGCACCCGAGCACGAGGTGGAGAACCTCAAGCAGTTCGCCAAGGTCGCCGACGACCCCAAGAAGCGCCGCAAGCTGGTCCGCCGCAAGGTGCCCGAGGGCATGGTGCCGTGGAGCGAGGCCACCCAGCAGCGGCTGATCGCCGCCGACCCCGAGCCGCTGAGCAGCCACCTGCGGGTCTCGACCGGGATGATCCTCAACGTCGTCGCCCGCCCCGGCGACCCGTTCGCGGCCATGCGGCACCTGCTCACCGACAACCACGAGCCGCGCAAGCGCCAGCTGCGGCTGGTCCGGGAGGCCATCGGCATCACCCGGGGCCTGGTGACCGCCGGGGTGCTCGAGCGCCTCGACGTCCCCGAGCCCGACGGACGGCGCTACCGGCTCACGGTCGACCTGCCGCCGGACTTCGCGCTCAACCAGCCGCTGTCGACGTTCGCGCTGGCCGCGATCGGGCTGCTGGACCCCGACTCGGCCGCCCCGTCGCCCTCGGTGCCGGAGTCCCCCGGCTCGAGCACCTACGCCCTGGACGTCGTCTCGGTCATCGAGGCCACCCTCGACGACCCCCGCCAGATCCTGGCCGCCCAGCTCAACAAGGCCAAGGGCGCGGCCGTGGCGCAGATGAAGGCCGAGGGCATCGAGTACGAGGAGCGGATGGAGCTCCTGGAGGAGATCGCGTACCCCAAGCCCCTGGAGGAGCTGCTGGAGTACGCCTTCGAGACCTACCGGGCAGGCAACCCGTGGGCCGCGGACGCCCAGCTGTCGCCCAAGTCGGTCGTGCGGGACATGTGGGAGAAGGCGTTCACCTTCCGCGAGCTGGTCAACGAGTACCAGCTCACGCGCTCGGAGGGCGCGGTGCTGCGCTACCTGTCCGACGCGTTCAAGGCGCTCCGGTCGGGGGTGCCGGCCGACGCCCGCACCGAGGAGGTCACCGACATCGTCGAGTGGCTCGGCGAGCTGGTCCGGCAGGTCGACTCCTCGCTGCTGGACGAGTGGGAGGAGCTGACCAACCCCTCGGCCCCGCTGGACGCGCCGGTCGCCGTCCCCGCCCGGCCGCGACCGGTCACCGGCAACGAGCGCGCCTTCACCGCGATGGTGCGCAACCAGCTCTTCCGCCGGGTCGAGCTGTGGGCCCGCCGCCGCTGGTACGACCTGGGGCAGCTCGACGCCGCCGCCGGCTGGGACGCCGAGGCCTGGGGCGACGTGGTGCAGGCCTACTTCGCCGAGCACGAGGAGGTGCAGACCGGCGCCGACGCCCGCGGCCCGGCGCTGCTGGTGGTCGACAAGACCGAGCCCGGCCTGTGGCGCGTGCGCCAGATCGTCGACGACCCGGCCGGGGACCACGACTGGGGCTTCGACGTCGAGGTCGACCTGGAGGCCTCCGACGAGGAGGGCTCGGCGGTCATCCGCCTGGTGGGAGCCGGCCGCAAGGACTGAGGAGTTGCCGGGCGCAACCGTGTGCCCGGTCACAGGGGCCCGCTGTGGGAGGGTCCCGGCGATGTCGTCGTGACGGTGTGGGAGATGGTCGCGGTCGCCCTGGCCGGGCTGGCCGCGGGGTCGATCAACGCCGTCGTCGGCTCGGGGACGCTGGTCACCTTCCCGGTGCTGCTGGCCGTCGGTCTGCCGCCGGTGACCGCCACGGTGTCGAACTCCCTGGGGCTGGTGCCGGGCAACCTCACCGGCGCGATCGGGTACCGGCGCGAGCTGGCCGGCCAGCGCCGGCTGGTGCTCTCGCTGCTGCCCGCCTCGGTGCTCGGCGCGCTGACCGGGGCGTTCCTGCTGCTGCACCTGCCCGCCACGGCCTTCGAGACCGTCGTCCCCGGCCTGGTCGCGCTCGCCGTCGTCCTGGTCGCCACCCAGCCGCTGCTGCAGCGGTGGCTCGCCCGGCGCCGGGAGCGGGCCGGCGCCGTCCCGCTGGCCGACGTGCGGGTGCGGGGCGGCCGGCTCGCCGCGCTGTTCGCCGGGGCGTACGCCACCGGCACCTACGGCGGGTACTTCGCAGCCAGCCAGGGCGTGCTGCAGATCGGCGTCTTCGGCCTGCTGCTGCCGCACTCCCTGCAGCAGCTGAACGCGATCAAGAACGTGCTCACCCTCGGGGTCAACGCCGTCGCCGCGCTGACCTACGTGGTCGTGGCCACCGACCGGATCGACTGGCCGGCCGCCGGACTGGTCGCCGGCGGCTCCCTGGTCGGCGGGTACCTGGGCTCGACCTTCGGGCGCCGGCTGCCGGCACCGGTGCTGCGGACGGCGATCGTCGCGCTCGGGATCACCGCCATCGTGGTGCTGGTGACCCGGTGAGCTGGTGGGAGTGGGCGCTGCTGCTCCTGGCCGGCGTCGGTGGCGGACTGACCGGGTCGATCGCCGGGCTGGCCTCGCTGGTCAGCTACCCGGCGCTGCTGGCCTCCGGACTGCCGCCGGTGACGGCGAACGTGACCAACACCGTCGCCCTGGTCTTCAACGGGGTGGGCTCGATCAGCGCCTCCCGCCCCGAGCTCGTCGGGCAGGCACGCCGGCTCGTGCCGCTGTCCGGGGCCGCGCTGCTCGGCGGGGTCACCGGCACCGTGCTGCTGCTCCTCACCCCGGCCGGGGGCTTCGAGCGGATCGTGCCCTTCCTCATCGCCGGGGCCTCGGTGGCGATCCTCGTGCAGCGCCCGCCCCGGGAGCTGGCCGCCGAGGGCGCCCGGCACTCCACCCGGTCGCAGTGGGGCCTGGCCCTGGGTGTCTACGCGATCGCCATCTACGGCGGCTACTTCGGGGCTGCGGCCGGTGTCCTGATGCTGGCGATGTTCCTGCTCACCACCGGCACCACCGTGCCCCGCGGCAACGCGGCCAAGAACGTGCTCCTGTTCGTGGCGAACCTGGTGGCCGCGGTCGGCTTCGCGCTGTTCGCCGATGTCGCCTGGGCCGCGGTGCTGCCGCTGGCCATCGGGTTCTTCGTGGGCGGGCGGTTGGGGCCGCGGGTGGTGCGGCGGGTGGACGGCACGTGGCTGCGCCGGGTGATCGCCGTCCTCGGTCTGGGCCTGGCGCTGAAGCTGGGGTTCGACGCGTTCGGCTGAGCTCAGCGCAGCGCGGCGACGGCGGCCGCCGTCGTCGTCACCCGGCCCAGCAGCGGGAACACCCGGGCGACGGCGAACTCGTGCATGACGGCGTCGATGCTGCTCATCGCGTCCTCCACCAGCACCACGGCGTACCCGTGCTCGTGCGCGGCCCGGGCGGTGGACTCCACGCCCAGGTTGGTGGCCAGCCCACCGAGGACGACGGTGTCCACCCCGCGGGAGCGCAGCTCGGTGTCCAGCGCGGTGCCGTGGAAGCCGCCCCACCCGTGCCTGGTGAGCACCACGTCGCCCAGCGGACGGATCTCGTCCACGACCTCCCCCAGCGTGGGCTGCAGGCCGTCGGAGCGGGTGCCGACGTCGGTGGGCTGCCGGGGGCCCCCGACGGGCGGCTCCATCTGCAGCAGCACCACCGGGGCACCCGCGGCCCGGAACGCCTCGGCCAGCTCGAGGGCGTTGTCCAGCACGGTGTCCGCCGGGTGCGGGGCGACGTCCCGGCTCACGAGACCCCGTTGCAGGTCCACCAGCACCAGGGCGCTGCGGGTGGGGTCGAGCGTGGAGACGGGCACGGGTGGGACCTCCGGGGGCGGGGGGCGAGCGGCCCAGGCTGCCACGTCCGGTGGAGTCACTCCACCCAGGCCGCGTCAGCCCCGGACGACGTAGGCGGCCAGCAGCAGCACGAACCCGGCCGCACCCACCAGCAGCCGGGCCGGGGTCAGTCCGCCGAGCAGGCCGGCCGCCTCCGACACCGACTGCGCACCCACGGTGCGGCGGCGGACCCGCACCTCGTCGGCGAGCAGCACCCCGCCGGCCCCCAGCAGGGCCAGGCCCAGGCAGAGGAAGACCGCGGCCAGCCGCTCAGGGAACCCGTCGGCCACCGGGGCCAGCGCGAGGACGACCACCAGGACGCCGACGACCAAGCCGAGGGCGGCGCCGGCGACCGGGGCCCAGGGGCCCATCCGGGTGCGCACCGCCCGGGGTGCGACGGCGGTCCGTCGGGGAGGTGGGTCGACCGGGTCCGCCGGCGCCTCGTGGGGCACCTCGGGCCAGACGTCACCGTCGCGGGAGAGGCCGGCGACCACCGCGGCCGGCGGGGCCGGGGGCTCGGCGGGGAACGGCGGCGCGGTGGGGACACCCGTCGGTCGATCGGTCATCGGTGATCACCTCGAGGGACGACCGTAGGGGGTGGGCGGGGCGCACGCGGGACCGCCGGGTCGACGAGTCGACGTGTCGACTCGTCGACCCGGCTGTGGTCGGCGGTGGTCAGAGCAGCCGACGGGTGCCCGGCTCGACCACCCGCAGCCACCGGTGGCCGTAGCCCTCCAGCGCCAGCTCGACCTGACCGCGGTCGTCGATCGGCGTCGACCCGTCCTGCAGCAGGTCGGCGAGCAGGTGGCCCTCGGCGCAGTCGGTGAGCACCAGCGGCACCCGCACCGGCTCGGCGGACAGGTTGTGCACCGCGACCAGGCTCCCGTCGTCCCAGGTGCAGCGGTGCGCCAGCACCGCGGCGTGCGGCTGCTCAAGCACCTCGAGGGCACCCCAGCCGAGCTCGGGGCACTCCCGCCGGCGGGCGATCAACCGCTTCATGAACGACAACAGCGAGTCGGGGTCCTTGCGCTGGTCGGCCACGTTGACGAACTCCGGCGCGTACCCGCCGGTCACCACCGGACCGGGCAGCTTCGACGCCCTCGCCCGGGAGAAGCCGCCGTTGACGCCCGACGTCCACTGCATCGGGGTGCGGACGGCCAGCCGGCTGCCCACCGACAGCTCCTCCCCCATGCCGATCTCCTCGCCGTAGAACAGCGTCGGGGTGCCGGGCAGGGAGAACAGCAGGCTGTAGACCATCCGCACCCGGCGGGGGTCGCCGGCCAGCATCGGGGGCAGCCGCCGGATGAGGCCCCGGTCGTAGACCTGCATCTCCGGGTCCGGACCGAACGCGGCGAAGACCTCCTGCCGTTCGGACTCGGTCAGCTTGTCCAGGGTCAGCTCGTCGTGGTTGCGCACGAACGTGGCCCACTGCGAGTCCGGCGACGTGGCGGGGCGACCCTGCAGGGCGGTCACCAGCGGGCCGGCGTCACCGCGGGCCAGGGAGAGGTAGGTGGCCTGCATGCCGATGAAGTCGAACTGCATGGTCAGCTCGTCTCCGTCGGTGCCGCCGTAGAACTCCAGCTGCTCCTCGAAGGGCAGGTTGACCTCGCCGAGCAGGATGCCGCCGTTGGTCCGCCGGTCCAGGAACGCCCGGATGTCGCGCAGGTAGGCGTGCGGGTCGGGCAGCGCCCGGGCCTCGCCGTCGGCGTTGCCGGAGGTGTCCAGCAGGAACGGGACGGCGTCCATCCGGAAGCCGTCCAGGCCCAGCTGGGTCCAGAACCCGACGATCTTGGCGATCTCGTCCCGGACCACCGGGTTCGTCACGTTCAGGTCGGGCTGGGTCTTGTAGAACTGGTGGAGGTAGTACTCCCCGGTCTTCTCGTCGAGCTCCCAGATCGAGTCCTCCTGGTCGGGGAAGACGACCTGGTCGCTGGTGTCGGGCGGGGTGTCCGAGCGCCACACGTACCAGTCGCGGTACGGGTTGTCGGTGGACCTCCGGGACTCCTTGAACCAGGGGTGCTGGTCGGACGTGTGGTTGACCACGAGGTCGGCGATCACCCGCAGGCCCCGGTCGTGGGCGGTGCGGATGACCTCCACGACGTCGCCGTGGTTGCCCAGCCGGGGGTCCACGCCGTAGAAGTCGGTGATGTCGTACCCGTCGTCCCGTTCGGCGGTCGGGTAGAAGGGCATCAGCCACAGGCAGGTGACGCCGAGGTCGACCAGGTGGTCCAGCCGCTGCGCCAGGCCGGTGAAGTCCCCGACCCCGTCGTCGTTCCAGTCCATGAACGTCTCGACGTCCAGGCAGTAGAGGACGGCGTTCTTCCACCACAGGTCGGCCGTGTCGGTGATCCTCACGCCAGCACCGCCGGCTGGGGCTCCTGCTCGGGACGACGGATGCCAGGCGGCCCGGGCGGGTCGATGGCCAGCGTCGGCTCGGGCACCTCGACGTCGAGCTGGGGCAGCACGTGCTCCCCGAACGCGTCCAGGAACGCCGTCTGGGTCTGGCCCACGTGGTGCAGCACGACCCGGTCGAACCCGAGCTCGGCGTACTCGGCGATCCAGGCCGCGTGCTGGCCGAGGTCGGCGGACACCCGCACGGCCTGGGCGACGTCCTCGCGGCTGACCAGCGCGGCGACCTGGTCGAAGCTCTTCGCGCCCTCGAGCTCCCAGCACAGCGGCGGGGGCAGCACGTTGGAGCGCCACTGGTCGTAGGCGGTCTCCATCGCCTCGTCGGCGTCCGGCGCCCAGGACAGGTGCAGCTGCAGGGTGGCCGGGCCGTGGCCGCCGGCGTCGCGGTAGGCGGCGAGCACCTCGCGCAGCCGGTCGTGCGGCTGGTTGATGGTGATCAGCCCGTCGGCCCAGTCGGCGCCGCGGCGCGCGGTCTCCGGGGTGACGGCGGGGGCAATGAGGGCGGGCTGCTGCTCGGGCAGGGTCCACAGCCGGGCCCGGTCGACGGTCACCAGCCCGTCGTGGGTGACCTCCTCGCCGGCCAGCAGGGCGCGGATGACGTCGACGCACTCGCGCAGCCGGGCGTCGCGCAGCTCCTTGCGCAGCCACTTCCCGCCGGTGATGTGCTCGTTCATCAGCTGGCCGCTGCCCAGGGCGATCCAGAACCGGCCGGGGAACATCTGGTTCAGCGTCGCGATGCCCTGGGCGATCATGGCCGGGTGGTAGCGCTGCCCCGGTGCGTTCACCGCACCGAAGGGCAGCGACGTCGTGGCCATCGCGGCCCCGAGCCAGGCCCAGGCGAACCCGGACTGGCCCTGGCGGACGCTCCACGGCTCGAAGTGGTCGGAGCACATCGCGGCGGTGAAGCCGACCTGCTCGGCGTGCTGGACGGCGGCGAGCAGGTCCCGCGGTGGGATCTGCTCGTGGCTGGCGTGGAAGCCGATCACGGTCATGGGGGCTGTCTATCGGCTCCCGGGGGTCCGGGCATCCCGGGTTGCACTGGTCAACCAGGACCCACGACGGCAGGATCCCCCGTCGTGCACCCGTTCCCGCTGGTCCGCGGCTGGCGCGTGGAACCGTCCCCCGACCGGTCGTACCTGGACGTGGTGGACGCCACCGGGCACTCCCGGGCACGGGTGGTCGGACTGGGCCCGCGCCGGCTCACCCCGCGGGGCCGGCAGGTGCTCCCGGTGCTGCTCCCCGACGGCTCGGCCACGACGCTGACCAACGGCACCCGCTGGTGGGGCGGCCGCCGGGCCCGGACCCGCGGGATCCTGCCGCTGGCCGGGTCGACCTACGTCCTCCAGCACCGCAGCAGCCGGCGGGCCCGGGTGCTGCGGGACGGCGCCTGGATCGCCACCGCGCTGCGGGAGGTCGCGGGTCCCCGCATCGAGGTGCGCACGGTGCTGACCCCGGACGACGAGCTGGCCTGCGCGCTGTTCGGCCACGTGCTGCGGCCCGGGCGCGGCAGCGTGCTCGGCGGGCTGGTGGAGGTCCTGGGTTCCGGCCCCTGAGCCCCGGGTCCGCCGGCGACGGGCACGCCCGGCGCAGGGAGACTGGTCCCGTGCTGCCACCTCCCGGGACCCCCGGCACCGACCTGCCGGTGCGGGCGGTGCTCGGTGAGCTGACCGACGCCCTGACCCGGCACGGCACCGCGGTGCTGGTCGCACCGCCCGGTACCGGGAAGACCTCGCTGGTCCCCCTCGAGCTGGCCGCGACGGGCACGGTGCTGGTCGCCGAGCCGCGCCGGGTGGCCGCCCGGGCCGCGGCCCGTCGGATGGCCTCGCTGGTCGGCGAGCGGGTGGGTGACCGGGTCGGGTTCAGCGTGCGCGGGGAGTCGAGGAGGTCGGCGGTGACCCGGATCGAGGTGGTGACCACGGGGCTGCTGCTCCGCCGGCTGCAGTCCGACCCCGAGCTGGCCGGCGTCGACACGGTGGTCCTGGACGAGGTGCACGAGCGGCAGACCGACACCGACCTCGCGCTGGCCTTCGCCCTCGACGTACGGGCGACGCTGCGCCCGGAGCTGCGGCTGCTGGCCATGTCGGCCACCGCGCAGGCACAGCGGCTGAGCGAGCTGCTGGGCGCCGCGCCCGTCGTCGAGGCCACGGGGGCGCTGTTCGACGTGGAGACCGTGTGGTGTCCCCCGCGACCGCCGGTGCAGCCACCGCTGGGCACCCGGGTCGACCCGCGGCTGCTGGACGCCGTCGCCGACACCGTCCGCCGGGCGCTGACCGAGACCACCGGCGACGTGCTCGTCTTCCTGCCCGGGGCCGCGGAGATCGGCGGGGTGCAGAAGCGGCTCGGCGGTCTGGACGTCGACGTCCGCCCGCTGCACGGCCGGCTGCCCAGCGCCGAGCAGGACGCCGCACTCACCGCCGGTCCGCGCCGCCGGGTGGTGCTGGCCACCGACGTCGCCGAGTCCAGCCTCACCGTCCCCGGCGTCCGGGTGGTCGTCGACGCCGGGCTGGCCCGCACGCCGCGGGTCGACATGTCCCGCGGGCTGGGTGCCCTGGTCACCGTGCCCGCGTCGGTCGCCGCGGCCACCCAGCGCGCCGGCCGGGCCGGGCGGGAGGGGCCGGGGCGGGTGTACCGGCTGTGGTCGGAGGCCGAGCACCGTCGCCGTCCGGCCGCCCCGGAGCCGGAGATGGCCACCGCGGACCTGACCCCGGTCGCCCTGGAGCTCGCGACCTGGGGCGCCCCCGGCGGCGTCGGGCTGGCACTGCTCGACCCGCCCCCGGAGGCCGCGATGGCCGTGGCCGGGCAGACGCTGCGCACCCTCGGCGCGGTCGACGACGAGGGCCGGGTGACCGACCGCGGTCGCCAGCTCTCCGGGGTCGGGGCCCACCCGCGGCTGGCCCGCGCGCTGGTCGACGGGACCCCGCTGGTCGGCCGCAAGCGGGCCGCCGAGGTGGTCGCGCTGCTGTCGGCCGACGGCAGCCCGCGCTCCGACGACCTGGTCGCGGCCTTGCGCGAGGCCCGCCAGGGTCACGGGCCGTGGCGGGAGGAGGTGCGCCGGCTGGAGCGCGCCGTCCCCGACGTCGCGCGCACGGACCTGACCGACGACGCCGCGGCCGGCCTGGTCACCGCGCTGGCACACCCGGAGTGGCTGGCGCGACGGCGGCCGAAGACCGAGCGCACCTACCTGCTGGCGGCCGGCACCGGCGCGGAGCTGCCGCAGGGCACCGCGCTGGGTGGCGCGGAGTGGATCGCGGTGGCCGCCGCCGACCGCGCACCGGGCCGCCGGGACGCCCGGGTCCGGCTGGCCGTCGCCGTCGACCAGGACACCGCGCTCGAGGTGGGCGCGCACACCGACGGCCCCGAGGTGGTCTGGCGGGACGGCGACGTGCGGGCCGCCCGGGTCGAGCGGCTCGGCGCGATCGTGCTCACCCAGCGCCCGCTGCCCGACCCCGACCCCGACCTGGTGGCGGCCGCGGTCGCCGAGGGCCTGCGCACCGAGGGGCTGGCGCTGCTGCGCTGGACCCCGGCCGCGACGTCGCTGCGCGAGCGGTTGGCCGCCGCGCACGCCGGGCTCGGCGAACCCTGGCCGGCCGTCGACGACCGCGCGCTGAGCGAGGCCCTGGGGGCCACCCCGCAGGTGCGGGCCGCCCGCGACCGGCACGACCTGCGCCGGCTCGACGTCCTCGCCGCGCTGCGGGCGCTGGTGCCGTGGGAGCTGGCCGCGACGCTGGAGGACGCCGTCCCGGAGAAGGTCACCGTCCCCGGCGGCGGCGGGCACACGGTCGACTACTCCAACCCGGAGAGCCCGACGGCCTCGATGCGGGTGCAGGAGGCCTTCGGCTGGAAGGAGACCCCGACGGTGGCCGGGCGGCCGCTGCGCCTGGAGCTGCTCTCCCCCGCCCGCCGGGTGGTGGCCACCACCGGCGACCTGGCCGGCTTCTGGCAGACGGGCTACCCGACCGTGCGCAGCGAGCTCAAGGGCCGCTACCCCAAGCACCCCTGGCCCGAGGACCCCGCCCGGGCGCTGCCGATCCGGCGGGTCAAGCCCCGGAGCTGAGTCACACCGGGGGGCCGAGCATGATCTCGGCGTGCAGAGACGACACGTGGCCCCCGACATCTCCCGCTCCTGGCTGCTGGTCAACGGCGCCCGCGACCACGCCGAGTTCGACGCGGCGCTGGCCTCCCGGGCCGACCAGGTGATCCTCGACATCGAGGACGCGGTGGACCCCAAGGCCAAGCCGCAGGCCCGCGCCTCGGTCGTGGAGTACCTCTCCACCGAGCGCGACCGTCAGGCCTGGGTGCGGATCAACGACCACTCCACCCCGTTCTGGGCCGACGACGTCACCGCCCTGGCCGGCCTGCCCGGTCTGGCCGGCGTGATGCTCGCCAAGACCGAGGCCGCCGAGCACGTCACCGAGACCTACGACCGGCTCGGTGGCTCCACCCGGGTGCTGGCGCTCGTGGAGTCCGCCCTGGGCATCGAGGAGACGGTGCGGATCGCCTCGGCGCGCGGCGCCTTCCGGCTGGCCTTCGGCTCCGGTGACTACCGCCGCGACACCGGCACCGCCGCCGACGACCTGGCGATGGCCTACCCGCGCTCCCGCCTGGTCGTGGGCAGCCGGATCGGCGGCCTGCCCGGCCCGATCGACGGCCCGACCGTCGGCTCCAGCCATGGCGTGCTGCGCGAGGCCACCGGCGTCACCGTCTCCCTGGGCCTCACCGGCAAGCTCTGCCTGGACGTCGAGCAGCTGCCGGTGATCAACGAGGTCATCAGCCCCACCCCCTCCGACGTCGCCTGGGCCACGGACTTCCTGGCCGACTTCGAGGCCCGCGGCCAGGTCATCCGGGACGGCAGCGACCTGCCCCGGCTCGGTCGCGCACGCAAGATCACCACGCTGGCGACGGCGCTGGGCATCCAGCCCTCCTGAGTCAGCCCAGCAGCTCCAGCACGGCCGCGGGGTCGGTGGCGACGTCGGTGTGCATGCCGGCGCCGTCACCGACCACCCGCCACCCCCGCCGGCGGGCCTCCTCGGCGTCGGCGTCGTAGGCCGGCGACAGGTGCACGTAGGTGACGTCGGCATCGGGCCAGCTGCCCGGCACCGGGACCGCCTGGTCGTACAGGTCGACCGGCAGTGACGGCGCCTCGGCGGTGATCTGCGCCCGCAGCTCCGGGTCGGGCACGAGTTCGGTCAGGGCGTCGGGGCCCCACCACGTCGGCCAGGGCGGGAGCAGACCGTCCCGGGCCATCCCGCGGACCATCGCCCGCAGGTCCGGCGAGGGCAGCGTCACCCCCGAGCGGGCCGGGACGACGGCGTCCACCCACACGACCCGCGTGGCCCGCACCGCCGCGGCGACCCGGGGCAGGACGACGCCGGCCCCCGAGTACCCGACCACCACGTCGACCGGGCGATCGGACCCGTGGGCCACGGCCTCCTCGGTGTACCGGACCCACCAGTCCTCGGCCGTCTCCACGGCCGACCGGAGGTCGGGGACGACGACCTCGTGACCGCGCGCGCGCAGCCCGTCGCGCAACGGCCCGAGGACGGCAGCGCTGAGCAGGGGCGGGTGGCACAGCAGCCAGGACGACATGCCGACCATCACACCCCGGTGCGCGGGCCGCCGCCCGGCGGGTGCGACCGGCAGCGACGACGATGGACCGGTGAGCCAGGACCCGTCCCCGCCCGTCACCGACCGCTGGGGCATCGACGCCTCCTGGCTCGACGCCCTCGACACCGAACACACCGTCGAGCAGGCCACGATCGACCTGCTGCGCGAGGTGATCGGCGAACCGCCGGCCGACCTCGAGGACACCGCCCCGATCGTCGTCCGCCCCGGGGACGCCCTGGAGGTCGACGAGGCCGTCGTGGTGCTCGAGGACGGCACCAGCCGGGACGTCGACGGCGAGCTGCCCGAGGACTTCCCGCTGGGCTACCACCGGATCCGCACGCCCGACGGCCGGGACCGGCTGCTCGTGGTGACGCCGGGCCGCTGCTGGCTCCCCGAGGACCGCAGCTGGGGCTGGGCCGTGCAGCTCTACGCCGCCCGGGGCACCGGCTCGGCGGGCATCGGCGACCTGGCCGACCTGCGCACGGTCCGGGAGCTGGCCGAGAGCCAGGGCGCCGGCTTCGTGCTGGTCAACCCGCTGCACGCGGTGGGCCCAGGCCCCGAGCAGGAGGACAGCCCTTACCTGCCGGCCACCCGCCGCTTCCGCAACCCGCTCTACCTGCGCCTGGACGACGTCCCCGGGGTGCAGCTCACCGACGCGGACCGGGCCCTGGCCGCCGAGCTCAACGGCGCCGAGCTGATCGACCGGGACGCGGTCTGGGCGTTCAAGCGCGCGGTGCTCGAGCGGTCCTTCGACGCGGACGCCGAGGGCTTCCGGGACTGGTGGTGGCACCAGGGCCAGCCGCTGCAGGACTGGGCCACCTGGGCCGCGGTCGCCGACGCACACGGTGCGAACTGGCCCGACTGGCCCGCAGAGCTGCAGGACCCCCGCTCGGACGGCGTCCGCCGCTGGGTGGCCGACCACGAGCAGCAGGTCGCCTTCCACGCCTGGCTGCAGTGGCTGCTCGACGGCCAGCTGTCCGTGGCGACCGGCGACCTCACCGTCATCCAGGACCTGCCGATCGGCGTCTCCGGCGGCGGCGCGGACGCGTGGGCCTGGCAGGACGTGCTCGCCCAGGGCGGGGTGAGCGTCGGGGCTCCCCCGGACGCGTTCAACGCCGCCGGGCAGGACTGGGGCTCCCCGCCGCTGGTGCCGTGGCGGCTGCGGGCGGCGGACTACGAGCCGTTCGTCGAGTCGATCCGCTCGACCATGGCCGGCGCCGGTGGGCTGCGCATCGACCACGTGATGGGCCTGTTCCGCCTCTGGTGGGTGCCGGGCAACGACCCGACCGCCGGGGCGTACGTCCGCTACCCGGCCGAGGACATGCTGGGGATCGTCGCGCTGGAGAGCCACCGCGCGAAAGCCGTCGTCGTCGGGGAGGACCTGGGCACCGTCGAGGACGGCGTCCGGGAGGCCATGGCCGAGCACGGGGTGCTCTCCTACCGGCTGCTCTGGTTCGAGGACGACGCGCCGAGCTCCTGGCCGGCCGCCTCGATGGGGGCGATCACCACCCACGACCTGCCGACCGTGGCCGGACTGTGGACCGGGTCTGACGTGCGCGAGCAGGTGGAGCTGGGCACCGGCGAGGAGGAGCAGCTGGAGAAGGACCGCAGGCAGCTGCTGGCGCACCTCACCGGCCACGCCGAGGGGCCGGCGAAGCGGTCCACCCCGGGCAGGGCCGTGGAGGCCGCCCACCGGCTGCTGGCGACCGCCCCGTGCACGCTGCTGTCGGCCACCCTGGACGACGCGCTGGCCGTCGAGCGGCGGCCCAACGTGCCCGGTGCGATGGAGCGGCCGAACTGGCGGCTGCCCCTCCCGGTGCCGGTCGAGGAGCTCGCCGGGCACCGCGGGGTGCGCTCCGTGGCACGCGCGCTCGGCACGGGAATTCCACCGTTGTAGTTCGAACACCTGTTCGAGGGACGTGCCATGCTGTCCTCATGGCCGGTGGGATGAACCTGGGACGACGGGGGCCCTCGCTCGCCGAGCGGGCGGCGAGCTCGGGCGTGCCGCCCTCGACGGCGCCGTCCACGCTGCGCGGCGGGCTGGGCGGTCCGGTGCGCGAGCAGCTGCCCGGCCGGCCCGCGGGCGCCGGGCACGGCCGGCACTGCTGGGTGCGCGACCCACCCGACGCCCCGGGCATCTGGCCGGGCCTGCTGGTCGAGTGGCGCCAGCGCGAGGACGGCTGGCACGGCCGGGTCGCCTACGCGGTGGTCGGCGAGCACGGACCGGTGCTGGTGGAGGCCTGGCTGTCGGCCGAGCAGCTCAAGCAGGGCTGACCCGGCGCCAGAACAGGTGGTGCACGGCCAGACCGGACGGGCTGGGCACCTCCTCGTGGTGGAACCGGTCCTCCAGCTCAGCCGGGGACCCCCACAGTCGGCTGCCGCCGCCCAGCACGACCGGGGAGACCGCGACGTGCAGCTGGTCGACCAGGTCGGCGTCCAGGAAGGCACGGACCGTCTGCGCCCCTCCCCCCAGCCGGACGTCGCGACCACCGGCGGCCTCGAAAGCCAGCGCCAGCACCTCGGCCGGCGTCCCGGACACGAAGTGGAACGTCGTGTCCGCCAGGGTGAACGAGGGCCGCTCGTGGTGGGTCATCACGAAGACCGGGGTGTGGAACGGCGGGTCCTCGCCCCACCAGCCCTGCCACGCGTGGTCGGTCCACGGACCGCGGTGCGGGGCGAACTTGTTCCGGCCCATGATCTCGGCACCGATGCCGTTGCCGAAGTCGCGCACCAGCCGGTCGTCCAGTCCGCGGCTGCCGTCGGGGCGGGACATGCCGGGCATGCTCGCCGTCCCCAGTGCCCAGGCCATCAGCTCGCCGGGGTCGGCGTGGCCGAACGGCCGCTCCAGGCTCTGCTCCTCCCCCGCCGCGTAGCCGTCCGCGGAGACGGTCAGGTTCTGCACCCGCACCAGCTGTGTCATCGGTCCTCCGTGTCCTGGGGTCTGTGTCGAGGAGGACCCTCGCGCACCCCCGGACTCATCGGGGACTCAGCGCGCGTGCGGGTCCAGCGAGCGGGTGCGGCCCAGCGCCAGGGTGAGCAGCAGGGTGGCCAGGGTGAAGCCGCCGGCCAGCAGGGCGACCGCCGTCCAGCCCGAGCCCTGCCAGGCCCGCCCGGCGAGCGTGCCGCCGACCGAGGACCCCACGTAGTACCAGAACGAGTACAGCGAGGCGGCCTGCCCGACCGGCCGCCCACCCAGGGACGCCCGGGCGGCCACCCACGCGCTGCCCACCGCGTGTGCGGAGAAGAACCCCACGGTCAGCACGCACAGCCCGAGCACGAAGCACCACAGCGGCTCCAGCAGGGTCAGGGCCAGCCCGCCGCCCATCACCACCACCGACACCGGGACGACGAGGCGCCGGCTGGTCCGGTCGGCCAGCCACCCCGCGGTGGGCGAGCTGGCCGAGCCCAGCAGGTAGGCCAGGAACACCAGCGAGGCCAGCGACGGCGTCAGGTCGTAGGGCGGGGACTCCAGCCGGAAGGTGCCGGCGTTGTAGACCGCGACGAACGCGGCCATCAAGAACGCCGCGACCGCGTAGAGCATGAGCAGCGCGGGATCGGTGAACACGCTGCCCAGCGAGCGCAGCAGCGACCCCTGCCGGTCGACGGGCACGAAGCGGCGCGCCGGGGGCAGCAGCAGCCGGACGGCGACAGCGCAGCCCACCCCGAGCACCGCCACCCCGCCCAGGGCCAGCCGCCAGCCGCCGAGGTCGGTGAGGAACCCGCCCAACAGCCGTCCGGTCAGCCCGCCGATGGCGTTGCCGGCGATGAACAGCCCGATCGCCCGCGAGCTGACCGTGGGGTGCAGCTCCTCCCGGAGGTAGGCCACCCCGACCGAGGAGAGCCCGGCCAGGGCGAACCCCTGGAACCCGCGCAGCACGAGCAGCAGCTCCCAGGTGGGGGCCAGCGCGATGAGCACGGCCAGCACCGCCGAGGTGGCCAGGCTCAGCTGGAGGATCCCGGTCCGGCCGCGCCGGTCGGACACCGGCCCGAGCACCAGCAGGCCCACCGCGAGCGACACGGTGGACACCGAGATCGACAGCGTCGACCCGGCGGGACTGACGTCGAAGGCGCGCGCCAGCTCGGGCAGCAGCGCCTGCGGCTCGTAGAGCATCGCGAAGGTGGCCAGGCCGGCGAGGAACACCGACAGGGACGCACGCTGCAGCCCGCGGTCCCCCGCCCGGTGCCCGTCCGGCAGCTGCGGGGTCGACGGGGTCGCAGGCACGTGCCCCACCTTCTGTCAACGACCGGCCCCGGGGCCAGCCGGGGTCGGCGATGTCACGTCCGGACCCTCATGCTGGGTCGGTGACGACACACGAGGTCGAGGCACCGTCGGTCCCCGAGCACCTGCGCCGCTGGTCCGAGCTGGACCCGGACACCGTCGAGCCGGGCAGCGTCGGGTTCGTCTGGGGCAACTGCCAGGCCGAGTCGATCCGCCGGATGGTCGCCCCGGCCGGCGCCGGGCACGGGGTGGAGTTCGTCCGGCTGCCCCCGGTGTTCGAGATGGACGAGGCCGAGGTCGGCCGGCTGCACGCGCTGATGGGCGTGGCCGGGGTGCTGGTCACCCAGCCGGTGAAGGACGAGTACCGGGTGCCCGGCTGCGGCAGCGAGCAGCTGGTCGCGCTGCTGCCGGCCAGGGCCCGCGTCGTCCGGGTGCCGACGACGTACTACGAGGGCCTGTTCCCCTGGCAGGTGCACGCCCACGACGAGGCCGGCGCCCGGGTGGACGCCCCGCTGACCGACTACCACGACCTGCGGCTGCTCGACGCCGCCGTCCGCGGCTGGTCCACCGAGCAGGCGGTCGCCCGGATCGAGTCGCACGAGGCCACCGGGGACGGCGTGCGGGACCTGGCCGCCCGCTCCCAGGCCGAGCTGCGCCGGCGCAACGCCGACCTCGACGTGGACACGACCGACGCGGTCGTGGCCGGGGGCGCCGAGGCGATGTGGACGGTGAACCACCCGGCGAACGCCACGCTGCACGCGGTCGGCGCGGGGGTGCTCGACACGCTGGACTGGGCCGTGGAGCCCGCCGTCCCCGAGCACCAGATGCTCGGCTCGAGCCTGTCGCCGCTGGACGCCGCCGTCCTCACCGCCCTGGACCTCGACCCCACGGCGGCGCGCCCGGGCTGGTCGCTGGCCGGCCGGGACGTGCCGTGGGCCGAGATCGCCGACGCCCAGCTCGCGCTGTACGCCGCGCAACCGGGCGTGGCCGAGCGGGCGGTGGCCAGGTACGCCGACAGGCTCACGTCGCTGGGCCTGTGACGCCGCGGCTGACCGCCGCCGACATCGCCTGCTGGGTGCTGAAGTCCGCCCGGCTCCCCGACCTGATGGCCGAGGGCTGGGTGCCGGGCGGTGAGGTGGAGCTGGCCCGCTGTGTGCGGCCCTCCTACCGGCTGGACCTGGTGGAGCCGGGCCAGCCGGTCCTGCTGTGGTGCAGCGGCCGGCTCGATCCCGGCGTGCACGCGACGGGGACCGTCGCCGGGCCCGTGGAGGGCTCCGACGACGGTCCCGTCGTGGTCGTGCGGTGGCGCCGCCTGGCGACGCCGGTGCCCCGCGAGGCGCTGCTCACCGACCCGGTCGCCCGGACCGCCGAGGTGGTCCGGATGCCGGCGGGCAGCAACCCGTCGTGGCTCTCACCGCCCCAGTGGCAGGCGGTACGCGCGCTCAGCCCTTCGTGGGGTTGAGGACGACCTTCGTCCAGCCCTGGTCGCGGGCGTCGAAGTGCCGGTACGCCTCGGGCGCTTCGTCCAGACCCAGGTTGTGGCTGACCAGCTTCGAGGGCTGGGCCTTGCCCTGGTGGATGAGCCGGGCCAGCGCGCGGTTGTAGTTCTTCACGTTGGCCTGGCCGTTGCCGACCGTCTGGCCCTTGAACCAGAACTTGCCGTAGTCGAAGGCCAGCTGGCCCTTCTTGGCGAGCTCGTCGGAGGCACCCGGGTCCTCGGGCAGGAACAGCCCGACCACGCCGATGGTGCCGGTGGCCTTCACGACCTCGACCAGGCCGTTCATCGTCATGTTGGGCTGCTCGACGCCCTGGCTGTCGTGCGCCTGGTAGCCGATCGCCTCCACGCCACGGTCGGTGCCGCGGCCCTTCGTGGCGTCCTTGATCTGCTCGATCGGGTCGCCCTTGCTCGAGTTGATCCCGATCGCACCGAACTCCTCGGCCAGCGCGAGACGCTCGGCCAGGTGGTCGATCACGTAGACCTCGCTGGCGCCCTGGAGCACCGCCGAGTAACCGGCCATCAGGCCGACCGGGCCACCGCCGTAGACGGTGACCGAGTCACCGGGAGCGACCTTCGCGAGCCGGGTGCCGTGCCAGCCGGTGGGGAAGATGTCGGCCAGCATGACGTAGTCGTTCTCCTTCTCCACGCTGTCCTCGGGGAGCTGGAGGGCGTTGAAGTCGGCGAAGGGCACCCGCAGGTACTCGGCCTGGCCGCCGCTGTAGCCGCCCATGCCGGCGAACCCGTAGGCGCCGCCGGCGACGCCCGGGTTGACGGTGAGGCAGAAGCCGGTGCGGCCCTGCTCGCAGTTCTCGCAGAACCCGCAGCCGATGTTGAACGGCAGGACGACGCGGTCGCCGACGCTGAGCTTGGTCACGCCGGCCCCGACCTCGATCACCTCGCCGAGGTTCTCGTGCCCGATGACCATGCCGGTCTCCAGGTCGGTGCGGCCCTCGTACATGTGCAGGTCCGAACCGCAGATGTTGGTCGCGGTGATGCGGATGACGGCGTCGGTGGGATGCTCGACCTTCGCGTCGGGCACCTCCTGGACCGAGACGTCGTGGGGGCCGTTGTAGACGAGTGCGCGCATGGGGGTCCTCCGGGAGATCGGTGGGTGCGTCCGGGAGGGGGGCCCGGGTCTCGACCGCCTCGCCACCCACAGGGGTGGCATGCCGCCGGACGCATGTCGTGCACAACCGACATGCCCGGGGCGCCCGGGGGCTCAACCGTCCGGCAGCGGTGGGACTGCCGGGAGTCGCAACCGGCCGGTCAGCCCGAGCGGGGCGCGTACATGATCAGGCCCACCCCGACCAGGCAGACCAGCGCGCCGGTGACGTCCCAGCGGTCGGGCCGGAACCCGTCGGCCACGGCCGCCCACACCAGCGAACCCACGATGAAGACCCCGCCGTAGGCGGCCAGCACCCGCCCGAAGGTCCCGTCCGGCTGCTGGGCGGCAGCCAGCCCGTACAGCCCGAGAGCGACCACCCCGGCCCCGATCCAGAGCCAGCCGCGGTGCTCGCGCACGCCCTGCCAGACCAGCCAGGCGCCGCCGATCTCCAGCACCGCCGCCAGGACGAACAGCGCGATCGAGCGGACGGTCACCGGGCGGTCAGCGCGTCGTGCACGACGGCGAGCACCGTGGCGTCGTCCAGGTCGTCCGCCCGGGCCGCGGTCACCAGCCGGTTCGCCGCGGCGCGGAGCCGGGCGCGCGCCGGGTCGCCGTCCACCCCTGTGACCACCGTGCCGGCCCGCCCACGGCCCTCGACCAGGCCGTCGGTCTCCAGCTCGGCGTAGGCCCGGGCCACCGTGCCCGCGGCGATCCCCAGGTCGGCGGCCAGAGCGCGCACCGGGGGCAGCTTGTCCCCCTCGACGAGCCGGCCTGCGTGCACGAGGTCGGCCACCTGGGCGCGGACCTGCTCGTAGGGCGGGGTGCCGTTGCCGACGTCCACGGTCAGCTGCGCTGCCAGGTCGGGAGCGGGGTGGGCGGCCATGCGCACAGTGTGCCGCGCCCTGGGACCATGGCTCCTCGTGAGCGACAGCCCGGCACCGACCCCCGCCCCCACGACCTCGGTGAGCCGCACCCGCTACCTGGTCGGCTGCCTGGCCTGGCTGCTCACGCTGCAGTTCTTCGTGCTGGAGACCGTCGCGGTCAGCCGCTTCCCCGGGTACAGCCGGGTCGACCAGGTGATCAGCGACCTGGGCACCGAGACCTCCCCCGGCGCTGCGCTGATGAACGCCTCCTTCATCGCCCAGGCCGTGCTCATCGTCCTCGGCGCCGTGCTGCTGCTCCCGGCCCTCATCGGGCTGGGCGGCCGGCTGGCCACCGTGCTGCTCTCGGCGGCCGGGGTCGGCACGCTGCTGGTCGGGCTGTTCCCCTCCGACACCGGCGGCACGCTGCACACCGTCGGCGCGATCCTGTACCTGCTGGTGGGTGGCCTGGGGCTCATCGCGCTGGCCTACGGCATCCGGCCGCGTTCGGAGCCCGTCGGCACGGCCGTCGCCCTGCTCGGCCTGGTCGGCGTCATCGGCACGGTCTTCTTCGGCACCGGGGTGCACCAGCTGCTCGGCGAGGGCGGCACCGAGCGGCTGGCCGCCTACGTGCTGCCGGTGGCACTGGCGGTCACGGCCGTGCTCCTGTGGCGCCAGCAGGACGACTGGCGGGTCGCCACCCCCGACGGGGACGACGGCACGCTCACCCGCCGGCAGCGCCGCGAGCTGGAGCGGGCCGAGGCCTTCGACCGGGCCCGCGAGCGGGACGAGGCGCTGGAGGCCCTCGCCCGCAAGAAGGAGCAGGACCGGGTGGCCGCCACGGCCGAGGACACCGACGAGGACGACGACTTCGACGAGGACCGCGCCTGGCGCACCCCCCGCCAGCGCTAGCCCCCGAGGAGCACCCGTCCGCCGCGGACGACCACCCGCGGCGCGGCGTGCCGGGCCAGCAGGTCCACGGTCCGCTCGGCGTCGTGCACCAGCAGGTCGGCCGGGCCGCCCACCCGCAGCCCGTGGTCGGTCAGGCCCAGCACCCGGGCCGCCGACGTCGTCACCAGGTCGACGAGGGTCTCCAGCTGCGGGGCCGAGCGCATGTCCAGCAGGTGCGCGGCCAGGAACGCCACCTCCAGCAGGTTGTGCCGGCCGAACGGGTAGTAGGCGTCCTCGATGTCGTCCTGGCCGAGACCCACGGCCACCCCGGCGGCCAGCGCCCGCTCCACCGGCAGGGCCACCGACCCGGTGTGCGGGTCGCTCACCAGGCCCAGCCCGACCTCGCGGGCCAGCGCCAGGAACGCGTCCTGCCGGGCGGTGTCGTAGTGCCCGATCGCCCGGGCGTGGCAGGCCACCCCCCGCCCGCGCAGGCCGTGCCGGTCCATCGCGTGAACCAGCATCGTCGTGGTCGCGTAGGAGGGGTCGGGGGCGTCGTCGGTGAGCATCGCCACCCGGGTGCCCAGCCGGGCGGCCAGCGCGCACGCCCACTCGACGTGCGCGGCCTGGTCGTCCTCGCCGTCCTCGATCCAGGGGATGCCGCCGACCACGTCGGCCCCCAGTGCCATGGCCTGCTCGACCAGCTCGGCGGCGCCGGGGTCGCGCAGCAGCCCGTCCTGCGGGAAGGCCACCACCGAGACGTCGACCCGGTCGCGGAACTCCTCGCGGGCGGTGAGCACGGCCTGCACCCCGGCCAGACCGGCGGCGGTGTCGACGTCGGCGAAGGCCTGGACGTGCAGGACCCCGTGGGTGACCCCGAGCTCCAGGGCCTCGCGGACCCCGGGCAGCAGCGCCTCGACGGAGTACCGGTCCTTGACCGCGCTGGCCAGGTCGATGCTGGCCGCGGACTCCGCCATCCCGCCGGCGGTGTAGGCCTGCAGGGCGGCGTCCCCGATCCAGGGCAGCGTGCGCACCTTGTCCAGGTGCAGGTGACCGTCCACGAACGGCTCGGTCACCAGTCCGCCGGCGGCGTCCACCACCGGGACGCCGGTCGGGGGCGGCAGCTCCCCGGCCGGGGCCAGGGCGGTCACCCGCCCCCCGGCGGTGTGGACGTCGACCACCCGCCCGTCGCGGAGGCGGGCGGCGGTCACGACGAGGTCCGGGTTCAGCACGGGGGCATCCCACCCCACCCGTGTTTCAGAACTGCGTCAGGGCCTCCAGGCCGTCGTCGAGCACGAGCGGGCCGACCTCCACCGGCGGCCGGTGCGACTGGTCCAGCCCGCGCATCCGGGCCGCGTGCAACGCCAGCAGCAGGTTCAGCCGCAGCGTCGGGTCGGAGGTGAACGGGCCGAGCATCCGTTCCAGCTTCCCGATCCGGTACCGCATGGTGTTGTAGTGGAAGTGCAGCCGACGGGCGGACTCCGCGACGTTGAGGTTGGTCTCCAGCAGCACCCGCAGCGTGTCCCGCAGGTCGGCGGAGTCGGCGTCGGAGGCGTCGGCCAGCGGGCCGAGCACCTCGTCGACGTAGGACCGCAGCTCGTTGCTGTCCGGGATCAGCGACAGCAGCCGGAACACCCCGAGCTGGTCGAAGTGCGTCGCGGTGGCCTCGCCGTGGATCTCCTGGCCGACCTGCAGGGCCCGCTGGGCCTGCTGGTGGGCGTCGCCCAGACCCGACAGGGAGGCGGCGGGGCGGCCGATCCCGGTGGCCAGCACCCGGCCGACCCGGCGCAGCCGGGCGTTGACCCGGCCGGTCACGGCCGAGACCAGGGCGGTGAGCTCGTCGGCGGTACGGCCGTCCAACGGCAGCACGGTCACGATCTCGGTGGCCAGACCCGCGACGGCGGCCCCGGCGACCTCGCCGTCGATCGCCGACCGCCAGCCGTCGGCCAGCCGGTCCAGCACGTCTAGGGCTCGGGTGGGGTCGGCGGAGGCGTCGGCGACGGTCTCGGTGGCGGTGACCAGGACGACGACCGGGCCGTCCAGCCGCCAGCCGAAGGACCGGGTGTAGGCAAGGGTCCGCTCGGTGTGCCCGACGGTGCCGCTGACCAGGCGGCGCACCAGGTCGCCCTGGAAGCGCAGCTCGACCGAGTGCACGGCCTGGTGCCGGATCTCCGACAGCGCCGCGATGACCGCGCCGCGCTCCAGCACCGCCCCGGCCCCGACCAGCATCGGTCCGCGCCGGTTGACCGCGACCAGCCAGCCGTGCCGCTGGTCCCCGGCCATGATCGGGGCCACCGCGTACTCACCCACCCCGCCGGGCAGCTCGTGGTGGCCCGGGACGAGCAGGATGCCGTCGGCCGGGGAGAGGTCGG
The DNA here is from genome assembly GCF_001424455.1 of Geodermatophilus sp. Leaf369. NCBI lineage: Bacteria > Bacillati > Actinomycetota > Actinomycetes > Geodermatophilales > Geodermatophilaceae > Geodermatophilus > Geodermatophilus sp. Leaf369. The sequence goes on from NZ_LMQA01000001.1 coordinate 66,887, forward strand.
CGTCGGCGAGCACGTCGGCCGGGGTGACGATGGCCTGGTCGGCCCGGTTCTCCGACAACCGCCGGGACGGCGCGAGGTCGGCGAACGCGTCGTCGGCGGCCGCGTCGAGCAGCCACAGCCAGTCCCGGACCTCGACGACGTCCTCGGCGGGGCCGGCGCTGGTGACGATCTCGCGGTCCGGCCCCAGTCCGAGCACCGCGGCACCGTCCAGGAAGGACGCGGCCTGGGTGGTGACCTCGGTCAGCCCCCCACCGGTGAGCGCGACGTCGATGAACTGGTTGTGCATCCGGTTGGCCAGGTCCAGCGCCTGGGCCTGCTTGCTCACGATCGCGCCGAAGACCTCGGCGACGACGAGGTCCAGCCGGGACGCCCGGGGCAGCGCGACCACGGGGAACCCGCGCCGGTCGGCCTCGGCACGCACCTCGGCGGGCACCGCCGGGGGTCCGTCGGCGTCCCGGTAGGCCAGCGCGGCGGTGCCGAGGGCCTGGAGCCGCTCGATCAGCGCCCGGCACTGGGCCGGGTCGGCCGGGGGCAGCCGGGCACCGAGGACGACCAGCACGTCCGGTCCGGCGCCGGCCAGCGGGTCGGCGGGGTCGTCGACGACGACCTGGCGGACCACCCGGCCGGCCCCGGAGGACCCGGCGACGAGGGTGCCGTCGGTGAGCGCGAGGAGCTGGGTGACCGACAGCCCCATGCTGTCCTCCAGGGCGGTCCGCTCACCGGGTGCGACCCGGGAGAGCACCGGCTCCAGCCGCTCCCGCACCTCACTCAGCGGAGCCGTCCGATGACCCATCGATGATGGCGTCACCCAGGACTCACGTTCTGTCACTGGTCGTCTCCCCCATGTCGCCACACCTGCCCCGATCAGGGGTGATCCTGTCAGAGCTGCCCGGTCTACCCGAACCATTCTTGGCGACTTCCGCCATACAGAGGCGCTCGACGCGCCGCATAGGTTCGAGACCCGGGCGGCGTCACCGTGCCCGGATGGTAGGCCGTGCCCCCGGCCGCCGGTCACCCACGGAGGGTCCTGCATGCGCACCGCCGACACCGTCGCCGCCCAGTCACCCCCGACGCGGCCCGGCCGGGCAGCGCGGGTGGGGGTGCCCACCTTCGCGCTCCCGCACGACTCGGCCCAGGCCACCGCCCGCACGGGCCGGCCGGCCCGCGGTCCCGGACCCACCGTCCCGGCCGCCGCCAGCACCGGCGTCGCCGAGCTGCTGCGCGGTCCGGTCCGCCAGGCCCGGGTGCTGCTCAGCGTCCCGGCCGCGGTCTACCTGTCGGTGACCACCCCGCAGGGCACCGACGTCGTGGGCGTGCTGACCTCCGACGCCGCCCGGCTGCCGCTGGGCCTGGTGCTCTCCCGGCCCTCCAACGGCCGTCCCCTGGTGTCGGTCCCGTCCGGGGCGCCGGCGACCGTGGGCGCCGGCCGGCTCACCGTCGGCGACCTGACCGTGTCCGCGGCCGCCTGGTGGGACCCCCGCCCGAAGCTGCCCGGTGCCACTCCGTCCCTGCTCCCCGAGGGCGTCCGCACGCTGCGCACCACCCTCTACGGCGACGGCCCGCACAGCTCCTTCACGCTCCCCGGCCTGCCCGGGGGGCCCAGCGGGCCGCTGGCCGCACTGCGCGGTGCCGTCCGCCGGGCCGACCTGGACGCCGCGCTGCGCACCGCGACCCGGCTCGTGGGTCTCGGCCCGGGCCTGACCCCCGCGGGGGACGACGTCCTCGCCGGCACCGTCGCCGGTCTGGTCCTGCTGGGCCACCCCGCCGCCGAGCGCTTCGGGGCCGGCGTGCACGCACTCGCCGCCGGCCGCACCACCGAGCTGTCCCGGGCGCTGCTCAAGCACGCCGCCGCCGGCCGGGTCAGCGGGGAGTTCGCCGCCGTGGTCCGCGGGCTGGTCGGGCACGGCGCGCTGGAGCCTGCGATCGCCACGCTGCTGACCACCGGGTCGACCAGTGGCCGTGCCATGGCGCTGGGCCTGTGCACCGCGATCGACCTGGCCGAACGGACCACCCGGGTCCGCTGAGGTGCGGCACCGCCGTGGTCATCCACGGCGGTGATGCCACGGGTCGGCGGATCTATTTCCGCCTCGATCCCCTGCTCTGCACACTCCTGCTCCAGTGATGCCGGTCACCGACGACCGGCACCCGACACCTGGAGCCAGCCCGTGTCCGAGACCATCGACGCCCCCGTCCCGGGGGCCGCGGCCATCGCCGTACCGGCCGCCACCGGTGCCCTGCACCCGGCGACCGGCCGCCCGGCGGGGCGCACCGAGATCGCCCTGCTCATGGCGGCCAGCTGCATGCCCATCCTGGGCGCGGTGCTGCTGTCCCCGGTGCTGCCCACCCTGCAGCGGGCCTTCGCCGACACCCCCGGGGTCGACGCGCTGGCGCCCCTGGTGCTCACCGCCCCGGCCCTGCTGATCGCACTGCTCGCCCCGATCGCCGGGCGGCTGGTGGACGCGGTGGGCCGCAAGCGGCTGCTGGTCGGCGCGCTCGCCGTCTACGCCGTCGTCGGCACCGCGCCGGTGCTGCTGGACTCCCTCCCGGCGATCCTGGCCACCCGGGTCGGAGTCGGCATCACCGAGGCCGCGATCATGACCTGCTGCACCACGCTGATCGCCGACTACTCCGCCGGTGCCCGCCGGGCCAAGCTCTTCGGCCTGCAGACCATCGTCACCACGCTGGCCGCCACCGTGTTCTTCGGCCTGGGCGGGGCGCTGGGCAGCAACGACTGGCGCACCCCGTTCTGGCTCTACCTGGTCGGCCTGCCGCTCGCCGCGCTGGCCGCCTGGCGGCTGTGGACCCCCACCGCCCCGGTGCGCACCACCGCCGACGCCGCCCTGCCGCCGCTCCCCTGGCGCCCGATGCTGCTGCCGCTGGGCGTGACCCTCGTCGGTGGCGTGGTCTTCTACACCCCGATCGTCGAGCTCTCCTTCGTTCTGGACGCCCTGGGCGTCACCGCCACGGCCACGATCGGCGGACTGGCCGCCCTGGCCTCGCTGGCCACCGCGGCCGGGGCCGCGTCCTTCTCCCGGGTCGTGCACCGCGGCCCCGGCTTCCTGCTGCCGGTCGCGTTCGGCCTGGCCGGTCTCGGCCTGCTCGTCATGGGCCTGGCGCCCGTCGTCCCGGTCGCGGTGCTCGGCGCAGTCGTCGCCAGTGCGGGCACCGGGCTCATGCTGCCCAGCCTGCTCACCTGGGTGGTCTCCCGGCTGTCGTTCGCCGAGCGGGGCCGGGGCACCGGCCGTTTCACCGCCGCGCTGTTCCTGGGTGAGTTCGTCTGCCCGCTGCTGGTGATCGCGCTGTCCGGCGCGCTGTCGGGCATCCCGGCCGCCGTGGCCGTCGTCGGCGGCATCGCCGTCGTGCTCGCCGTCGGCGTCCGCCGGCTCCGCGTCAGCTGACCCCGCACGAACGACAAGCGCCCTTCTCGTCAGGAGTCCTGACGAGAAGGGCGCTTGTTGCAGGTGGTGGGGTCAGATGCGGCAGGCGTGGATCGAGGTCACCAGGATGGCGCGGGCTCCGAGGTCCCAGAGCTCGTCCATCAACCGGTTGGTGTCGCCCTGGGGCACCATCGCCCGGACGGCGGACCAACCCGGGGTCTGCAGCCGGCTCACCGTGGGGCCCTCGAGCCCGGGGGTGATCGCGGTGGCCCGCTCCAGCAGGTCGTCGGGGCAGTCGTAGTCGAGCATCACGTACTGCCGGGCGACCAGGACGCCCTTGAGCCGGCGCTGCAGCTGCGCCACGGCCGGGTTCTCCTCCGCGCCGGCCCGGCGCACCAGGATCGCCTCGCTGGTGAGCACCGGGTCACCGATCACGTGCAGGCCGGCCTGGCGCAGCGTCGTCCCGGTCTCGACGACGTCGCAGACGGCGTCCGCGACACCGAGCCGGCAGGCGGTCTCCACCGCACCGTCGAGCTTGACCACCGCGGCGTCGATGCCCGACTCGGCCAGGAACCGCTCGAGCACCACCGGGTAGGCCGTGGCGATCCGCTTGCCCGCGAGCGCCGCGATGCTCTCGATCCCGGCGTCCAGCGGGCTGGCGAACCGGAAGGAGGAGCGGCCGAAGCCCAGCGGCATGACCTCGACCGCGGGTGAGTCGGTGTCGGCCGGGGTGGTCTCCAGCAGCATGTCCCGGCCGGTGATCCCGACGTCCAAGGTGCCGGCGGCGACGTAGACGGCGATGTCCCGCGGGCGCAGGTAGAAGAACTCGGTGTCGCTGTCGGGGTCGTAGACCGCGAGGTCCTTGGTGCTCCGGCGCTGGCGGTAGCCGCTCTCGGACAGCATCTCGGCTGCGGGTTCGGACAGGACGCCCTTGTTCGGGACGGCGACGCGCAGCACTGCAGGAGCTCCTAGAGGTGGTGGATCAGAGGTGGGAGTAGACGTCGTCCAGGGTGAGTCCCCGGGCGATCATCATGACCTGCACCCAGTACAGGAGCTGGCTCAGCTCCTCGGCGGCCCGCTCGGGGCTCTCGTGCTCGGCGGCCATCCAGCTCTCGGCGGCCTCCTCGACGAGCTTCTTGCCCACCGTGTGCACCCCGCTCTGCACGGCGCGCACGGTGCCCGAGTCCGGGTCACCGGCCTCGACCTTGGCGGCGAGGGCGGCGAACAGGTCGTCGAACGTCGTCCCGCTGCCCGGGGTCGCGCTCACGAGGAGGACCCGATGCCGAAGCCGGTGTCCCGGCGGGGGGTGCGGATCGAGCGCAGGGTGAGTGCGGTCTGCAGGGCGGCCGAGCAGGCTTCCCAGCCCTTGTCCTCGGCGGAGTCGGGCAGCCCGGCGCGGTCGCGGGCCTGGTCGTCGTCGTTCACGGTGAGCACGCCGTTGCCGACCGGCACGCCGGCGTCCAGGGAGACCCGGGTCAGGCCGGCGGTGACGGCGTCGCAGACGTACTCGAAGTGCGGGGTGCCGCCGCGGACGACGACCCCCAGCGCGACGACGGCGTCGTGGTCGGCCGCCAGCGCCTGAGCGACGACCGGCAGCTCGACGGCCCCGGGGGCCCGGACCACGGTGGGCTCGGGGATGCCGGAGGCGTGCGCGCAGGCTATCGCGCGGGCCAGCAGCTGCTCGGTGACCTCGAGGTGCCAGGTGGTGGCCACGATCCCCAGCCGCAGGCCGGCGGCGTCCACCGGGGCCAGCTGCGGTGCTCCCGCGCCGCTCACAGCTGCTGCTCCGTCGTTCGGATCGGGGTGTGCGTGCCCACGGGCACCGGGACGTCGTCCTCGGGCTCGACGATCTCCAGCAGGTGGCCCATCCGGTCGCGCTTGGTGCGCAGGTAGCCGATGTTCTCCGGGGTGACGTGGCTGGGCAGCCCGACCCGTCCGGTGATGGTGAGGCCGTAGCCCTCCAGGCCCGCCCGCTTGGCCGGGTTGTTGGTCAGCAGCCGCATCGAGTGCACGCCCAGGTCGACCAGGATCTGCGCCCCGGTGCCGTAGTCGCGGGCGTCGGCGGGCAGCCCCAGGTCGAGGTTGGCGTCGACGGTGTCCACCCCGGCGTCCTGCAGCTGGTAGGCCTGCAGCTTGTGCAGCAGGCCGATGCCGCGGCCCTCGTGCCCGCGGATGTAGAGCACGATCCCGCGCCCCTCCTCGGCCACGGCGGCCAGCGCGGCCTGCAGCTGCGGGCCGCAGTCACAGCGCAGCGAGCCGAACACGTCGCCGGTGAGGCACTCGGAGTGCACCCGGACCAGCACGTCCTCGCCGTCGCTGATGTCGCCGTAGACGAAGGCCACGTGCTCGCGGTCGTCGTAGGAGCTGGAGTAGCCGACCGCGGTGAACAGGCCCGGGGCCAGCGGCACCTGGGCCTCGGCGACCCGCTCGACCAGCTTGTCGAAGCGCTTGCGGTAGGCGATCAGGTCGGCGATGGAGCACATGACGAGGTCGTGCTCGTCGGCGAAGACGCGCAGCTCCTCCCCGCGGGCCATCCCGATCGGGTCCTTCTCGCTGACGACCTCGCAGAGGGTGCCCGAGGGGCGCAGCCCGGCCAGCACGGCCAGGTCGACGGCGGCCTCGGTGTGCCCGGGACGCCGCAGCACACCGCCGTCGCGGGCCCGCAGCGGCACGATGTGCCCGGGCCGGGAGAGGTCGGCGCTGGAGGTCTCGGCACCGGCCAGCAGCCGGATGGTGTGCGCCCGGTCGGTGGCCGAGATGCCGGTGCTGATGCCCTCGCGGGCGTCGACGGTGACCGTGTAGGCGGTGCCGCGGCGGTCCTGGTTGACCCGGAACATCGGCGGGAGGTCCAGCCGGTCGGCGTCCTCCTCGGTGACCGCGACACAGATGTAGCCCGAGGTGTAGCGGACCATGAAGGCCACCAGCTCGGGGGTGGCGAGCTCGGAGGCGAAGATCAGGTCGCCCTCGTTCTCCCGGTCCTCGTCGTCGATGACGACGACGGGCTTGCCGCTCTTGATCGCGGCGATCGCGTCCTCGATCGAGTCGAGGTGGCTGCGACCGGTGTCGACAGCGGTCATGCCCGGGCTCCCAACAGTCGTTCGACGTACTTGGCGATGACGTCCACCTCCAGGTTGACCGGGTCACCCGGGGCGCGCGTGCCGAGGGTCGTCTCGCGCAGGGTGGTGGGGATGAGGGAGACCTCGAGCCAGGGCTCGGGGTCGGTGGCCGCGGACAGCGCGCTCACCGTGAGGGAGACGCCGTCCAGGGTGATCGAGCCCTTCTCGACGACGTAGCGGCTGATGTCGGCCGGCAGCGCGATGCGCACGACGGTCCAGTGCTCGCTGGGGCTGACGCTCGCGACCGTGCCGACGCCGTCGACGTGGCCCTGCACGATGTGGCCGCCCAGCCGGGTGTCGGCGGTGACCGCACGCTCGAGGTTGACCGGGTCGCCGTCGGTGAGCGCGCCCAGGCTGCTGCGCTTGAGCGTCTCGGCCATCACGTCGGTGGACCACACGTCGTCGGTGACCCCGGTGACGGTCAGGCAGACGCCGTTGACCGCGATGGAGTCCCCGAGCGCGACGCCCTGCAGGGTCTTCGCCCCGCGGACCTGGAGTCGTGCGGAGTCGCCCTGGTCGTCGCGGACGACGAGGGTGCCGACCTCCTCGACGATACCGGTGAACACGTCAGCTGCCTTCTTCCGTCTGGTCCGGTCCACCAGTGTGCCGGGTGGGCCGGAGTCGTACCTGCACGTCCCTCCCGAGAGGGGTGACGTCCAGGGTCTCGAGCTGCAGCGCCGCGGCCATCGTGGTGATTCCCAGGTCGCCGACCAGGGAGGGCCCGGCGCCCAGCAGCTGCGGCGCCAGGTGCAGCACGAGCTCGTCGACCAGCCCTGCCTGCAGGAAGGCCGCGGCGAGCGTGGGGCCGCCCTCCAGCAGCACCCGCCGGACGTCGAGGTCCCAGAGCTCGGCGAGGAGTGCGGCCGGGTCGGTGGCGGCGCTGAGGTGGGTGCGGGCGGCGTCGTCGCGCACCCGGGCGTCGGCGGGCACCCGGCCGCGGCGGTCCAGCACGACCCGCAGCGGCTGGTGCGCCACGTCGTGCCCGTCGTCGTCGCGCACGGTGAGCTGGGGGTCGTCGGTGAGCACGGTGCCCGACCCGACGAGGACGGCGTCGCAGGTCGCCCGCAGCCGGTGCACCGCGGCGCGGGCCACCGGACCGGTGATCCAGCGGCTGGTGCCGTCGGCGGCCGCGACCCGGCCGTCCAGCGTGCTGGCGGTCTTCCAGACCACCTGGGGCCGGTGCTCCCGGACGCCGACCAGCCACGGGGCGAGGGCGCCGTCCTCGGCCTGCTGCTGCTCGACCCCGACGACGACCTGGACGCAGGCGTCCCGCAGCCGCTGCACCCCGCCGCCGGCCAGCGACGTCGGCTCCGGGACGGCGACCACGACGCGGGCGACGCCGGCGGCCAGCAGCGCGTCGACGCAGGGGCCGGTGCGCCCGGTGTGTGCGCACGGCTCGAGGGTGACCACGGCGGTGCCGCCGCGGGCCCGGTCGCCGGCCTGCGCGAGCGCGACGACCTCGGCGTGCGGGCCGCCCGGGGGCCGGGTCGCGCCCTCCCCCACCACGGCACCGCCGGCGTCCAGGACGACGGCGCCCACCGCGGGGTTGGGGCTGGTGGTGCCCAGCGCGCCCCAGGCCAGGGCCCGGGCACGGGCCATGGCGGTCAGCTCGCGGGCGGTGGTCGAGCCGGCCCGGCCGGCGGCGGCGGCCCGGCTCGCGGCGGCGGCCTGCTCGGCGGTGACCGGGTCGGTCACGACGCGGGGAACGAGCGAGCGGCCTGCGCCCGCAGCGCGGCGATAGCTGCGGCGGGGTCGTCGGCGCCGTAGACCGCGGAGCCGGCCACGAAGACGTCGACACCGGCCTCGGCAGCGGCCTCGATGGTGTCGGCGTTGATCCCGCCGTCGATCTCCACGAGCAGCTCGAGGTGGCCGGTGTCGACGAGCCGGCGGGCCTCGCGCACCTTGCTGAGCACGTCGGCGATGAAGGACTGGCCGCCGAAGCCGGGCTCGACGCTCATCACCAGCAGGGTGTCGAAGTCGCGCAGCACCTCGACGTAGGGCTCCAGCGGGGTGCCCGGCTTGACCGCCAGCCCGGCCAGGGCGCCGGCGGCGCGCAGGTCGCGGGCCACGGCGCGGGGGTCGCCGGTACAGGCCTCGGCGTGCACGGTGACGTTGCGGGCACCCAGCTCGGCGTAGGCAGGGGCCCAGCGCTCGGGGTCGGTGATCATCAGGTGGCAGTCCAGTGGCACCGGGCTCACCCGCTGGATCGCCTCCACGACGGGGGCTCCCAGGGTCAGGTTGGGCACGAAGTGGGCGTCCATGACGTCGACGTGCACCCAGTCCGCGTCGGCGATCCGGGCGGTCTCCTCGGCGAGCCGGGCGAAGTCCGCGGACAGCAGGCTGGGCGCGATCAGGGGGCGGCGGGGCACCGGGTGATCCTAGGTCCGGTCCCGGAGGGCGGCGTGGGCGTCCCAGGCCCGCTCGACCGTGGTCATCGAGCCCGGGTCGGTCAGCGAGGTGGTGTCCCCGCCCCCGCGGCCGGCGGTCATGTCCGCCATCAACCGGCGCATGATCTTCCCCGACCGGGTCTTGGGCAGGTCGGTGACGACGACGACCTCGCGCGGCTTGGCGATCGCGCCCACCCGCCGGGCCACGTGCGCCCGCAGCTCCTCGGTGAGCCCGGTGTCGTCGGCGCCGGCGTCGTCCCGGGTGATCACGAAGGCCACGATCCGCTGGCCGGTGACGTCGTCGGGGGCACCGACGACGGCGGCTTCGGCGACCCGTGGGTGGGACACCAGCGCCGACTCCAGCTCGATGGAGGACAGCCGGTGCCCGGACACGTTGAGCACGTCGTCGATCCGGCCGCCGATCCACACGTAGCCGGCCTCGTCCACCGAGGCGGAGTCCCCGGCCAGGTACCAGCCCTGCTCGGCGTAGGGCGCCCAGTAGGAGGCCACGAACCGGGCGTGGTCGCGCCAGACGGTGCGGGCCATCGCCGGCCACGGCCGGGTGATCACCAGGTTCCCCTCGACCCCGGGCGGGGTGGGTCGGCCGGCGTCGTCCACCACCGCGGCGGCCAGGCCGGGCAGCGGCACGGTGGCCGACCCGGGCTCCAGCACGGTCACCCCGGGCAGCGGGGCGATGACCGCGGCCCCGGTCTCGGACTGCCACCAGGTGTCCACGATCGGGCAGCGGCCGCCACCGACGTGCTCGTGCAGCCAGCGCCAGGCCTCGGGGTTGATCGCCTCGCCCACCGAGCCGAGCAGCCGCAGCGAGGACAGGTCGTACCCGGCCGGGAGCTCGGGGCCGTGCTTCATGAACGTGCGCACCAGCGTCGGCGCCGTGTAGTAGACGGTCACCCCGAGGCCGGCGATGACCTCGAAGTGCCGGCCGGGGTGCGGGGTGAGCGGGCTGCCCTCGTAGAGCACCTGGGTGGTGCCGTTCGACGTCGGTCCGTAGAGCACGTAGGTGTGCGCGGTGACCCAGGCGAGGTCGGCCTGGCACCAGTAGACGTCGTCGTCCTTGGCGTCGAAGAGCGCCCAGTGGGTCCAGCTGGCCTGGGTCAGGTAGCCGCCGCTGGTGTGCACCAGCCCCTTGGGGCGGCCCGTCGTGCCCGAGGTGTAGACGATGAACAGCGGGTGCTCGGCGTCGAAGGACGCCGGCTCGTGCACCGGGGACTGCTCGGCCAGCAGCTCGTGCCACCACAGGTCCCGGCCCGGGGTCCAGGGGACGTCGGTCTCCCCGGTGCGGCGGACGACGAGCACGTGCTCGACGTGGTCCAGCCCCGCGACGGCCTCGTCCGCGGTGGCCTTGACCGCGACGGCCGAGCCCCGGCGGAACTGCCCGTCGGTGGCGATCAGCAGCTTCGCCCCGGTGTCGGCGACCCGGAAGCGCAGCGCGTCGGCGGAGAAGCCACCGAAGACCAGGCTGACCACGGCGCCGATCCGGGCGCAGGCCAGCGTCGCGACGACGGTCTCCACGAGCACCGGCAGGTACAGCACCACCCGGTCACCGGCCTCGATGCCCAGAGCGGTCAGCGCGTTGGCCAACCGGCACACGTCGTCCTGCAGCTGGGCCCAGGTGACGGTGCGACCGTCGCCGGGCTCCCCCACCCAGTGCAGCGCGACGTCGTCCCCCCGGCCGGCGGTGACGTGCCGGTCGACGCAGTTGACCGCCACGTTGAGCCGACCCCCGGTGAACCAGCGCGCGGTCGGCATCTCGCCGTCGTCGAAGACGGTGTCCCAGGGGGTGTCCCACTGCAGCCGGCCGGCCTGCTCGGCCCAGAAGGCGAACGCGTCGGCCTCGGCGTGGGCGTGGGCGTCGGGGCCCACGTTGGCCCGGGCGGCGAACTCCGGTGGCGGCGGGTAGCCGGTCATCCGACGACCTCGCGGGCGCGGTCGGTGTCGGCGTCGGTCCAGCCCTCGGGGGCGGAGATCAGCAACCAGGCGTCCAGCATCATGCTCCCGTAGTTGTGGCCGTAGCCGTCCGGCGGTGACTGGGCGTTGGCCATGTCCACCGTGACCTGCCAGAAGGTCACGACGGGGTACCAGCTCATCGCCGGTGACACGCCCTCGCCGCGGGGTTCGACCAGCCAGTCGGGTCGGGAGAAGAGCAGGTCCGGCGACCACCAGACGATCGGGTCGCTGGCGTGCATCAGGTACACCACCCGGGGCTCCAGCCACGGCTCGTCGGGCTGCTCGAGCTCGGCCACGTCGGAGCCGAACCGCACCGCGAGGCCACCGGCGTACTCCGGGTCGACCTCCGGGGAGCCGGGGTCGCGGCGCTCGACGAAGGCCGACCACAGCTCGTTGCTGTTGGGTGGCCCGACCCACAGCACCCCGTCGGCCCGGGCCCGGATGTCGGCCAGCCCGTCGAAGGCGGCCTCCGACCCGGCCGACCCCAGGCTCTCCCCGTAGACCAGCAGCTGCGGGCGCTCGGCCTCGGGGATCTGCTGCACCCGGTCGTACACCGCGTCGAACAGCGTGCGGCCGGCCGCGGCGGCCCGGGAGCGGTCGACGATGAAGGACAGCCAGCTCGGCAGGTAGGAGTACTGCGTGGCCACGGTCGCGGTGTCGCCGCCGTGGACCAGCTCGAGGGCCTGCGGGGAGGCGCTGTTCACCCAGCCGGTGCCGGTCGTGGTGACCACGGCCAGCACCTCGCGGTCGAAGGCCCCGGTGCGCTCCAGCTCGGCGACGGCGAGGTCGGCGCGCTCCTCGGGCGAGTCGGCGGACTCCAGCCCGACGTAGGCCCGGATCGGCACCGTCACGTCGTCCTCGGCGATGCCGGCGGCCTCGGCGATCCGGGCGCGCGACGGGCCACCGGCCACGAACTTCTGCCCCTCGGAGCCCAGGGTGTCCCACGGCGCCAGCGACTCCGGCGACCCCGACCGCTCCTCGAGCTGCGGCGCGCTGAGGCCCTCGGGGGTCTCGTCGTTGGCCACGCTGAAGCTGGCGTCGGCCGCCGAGAGCGCCCAGCGCAGCACCACGCCCTCGACCAGCCCGACCACCAGTGCTGCGGCGACCAGCACGCCGACGACCTGCGCCGGCCGCTGGGGCACCCGCACCCGGCGGCGCAGGAAGCGGGTGGTCACCCGGGCGATCCAGCGCACCCCGCGGGCCAGCAGCACCAGCAGGACGGCGACGACCACGATGGCCGGGGCCGCGCGCAGCCACCCGGCCGAGGTCTCCGGCGGCATCCCGATGAGCAGCCGCACCTCGCGCTGCCAGTCCGAGGCGATGGTCAGCACCACCAGCAGCGACACCGGGACGGCGACGATCAGCAGCACCCAGCCGGCCAGTCGCACCCGGCGGTGGGTGTGCTCGACCAGCCAGGCCGACCAGCCCTGCCACCGGCCCCATCGGCGCAGCCCCCAGAGCACCAGGCAGGTGAGCCCGTAGCCGATCGCCGCGCTGATCCCGCTGACCACGGCCTGGAAGTACCAGCTCCGGGGCAGCAGGGACGGCGTCATCGCCAGCAGCGCGAACAGCGTGGCGACGACGAGCGCGATCGGCTCGACCCGCAGCCACCGCCAGCCCCGGCGCTCCAGCAGCGGCGGCCGCGTGTCCTCCGGCGCTGCTGTGCTCCCCATTCCGGTCATGGTCCGGGGGGACCCGCAGGTCCGCCCTGTGGCACGCCCAGGATCACACCCGGCGCAGCAGCTGCACGAACATCGCGTCGGTGCCGTGCCGGTGCGGCCACAGCTGCAGGGCGTCCCCCCGCGCGGCGTCGGGCACCTCGGGAAAAAGCCCGGCGACCGGGAGCAGCTCGACGTCGTCCCGCCCGGCGACGGTCGCCACCACGTCCACGGTCTCCACGGTGTGCGGTGAGCAGGTCACGTAGGCCACCACTCCCCCGGGCCGGACGGCGGCCAGCGCGGCGTCGAGCAGCTCGCGCTGCAGCTCGGCCAGCGGGGCGACGTCCTCGGCCGTGCGCCGCCAGCGCACCTCGGGACGACGGCGCAGCGCGCCCAGCCCGGTGCACGGTGCGTCCAGCAGCACCCGGTCGAAGGAGCCCGGCTCCCACGGGCCCTCGCGGCCGTCGGCGACCAGCAGCTCGACGTCGGGCTCCTGGCCCAGCGCAGAACGGACCAGCTCGACCCGGTGCTCGGACCGGTCGGCCGCGGTGAGGTGGACGCCCGCGGGCCGGACGGCCGCCAGCAGTGCCGCCTTCCCGCCCGGCCCGGCGCACAGGTCCAGCCAGCGGGTGTCGGTGCCCTCCAGCGGTGCGCGGGACAGCGCGAGGGCGGCCAGCTGGGAGCCCTCGTCCTGCACCGCGGCCGTGCCGTCCTTCACCGCGGTGAGCTTCCCGGGGTCGCCGCCGTGCAGCCGGACCGCGTACGGCGACCACGGGCCGGGGTCCCCGCCGGAATCGGCGGCCAGGGCGTCCCGGTCGGTGTGCCGGGCGACCAGGTGCACCTCGGGGGCGGCGTCGTCGGCCAGCAGGGCGGCCTCGAGCTCGGCATCGGCGCCCAGCGCCTCCCGCCAGGCCTGCACGATCCACAGTGGGTGGTCGGTCAGCAGCGCCAGCCGCTCGTCCCCGGTCACCCCGAGGGCGGTGATCCACTCCTCGCGCGAGCCGCCGGCGGCGACCTTGCGCAGCACGGCGTTGACCAGCCCGGAGGCGCCGGTGCCCACGATGGCCCGGGTGAGGGCCACGGTGGTGTCGACCGCGGCGTGCGAGGGCACCCGCAGGTCGACCAGCTGGTGGGCGCCGAGCCGCAGCAGGTCGAGCACCCGCGGGTCGAGCTCGGCCAGCGGGCGGCTGACCAACCCGGTGAGGACGGCGTCCAGGGTGCCGGTGGCGCGCAGCGTGCCGTAGGCGAGCTGGGTGGCGAACCCGGCGTCGCGGGGCTCCAGCCGGCGCTCGCGCAGCAGCTGGGGCAGCAGCAGGTTGGCGTAGGCGGCCCGGGAGGAGACGCCGTCGAGCACGTCGTAGGCGGTCAGCCGCGCGCCGTCCAGCACCGGGCGGACCCGGCGGGACTCCGGACGGGCCTGCACGGTGCGCGGGCCGGCCGGGCGGCCGGTGCCGCGGTTGCCGCCGCCCCGACCGGTGCCGCGGCCGGTGCCCTTGCGGGGGCCGGTCACGCGCCCACCTGCTCGCCGTCGGCCGGCCGGGCGCCGCGCGCCCAGTCGACGGCTGGCAGCATCTTCTTCCCCGCCGGCTGGACCTCGCCGAGCCGGACGGCACCGCGACCGGTGCCCACGAGCACACCGGTCGGTCCGACCGACACCTCGCCGGGGGCCAGGGCCAGGGAGCTGTCCAGCGGCTCGACCGGACCCAGCCGCAGCCGGTCCCCGCGCCACGTCGTCCAGGCGCCGGGGGCGGGGGTGACCCCGCGGACCCGGCGGTCGACCACGTGCGCCGGCAGCGACCAGTCCACGCGGGCATCGGCGGTCTCGACCTTGGGGGCCAGCGAGACACCCTCGGCGGGCTGCGGTTCGGGCACCAGCGAGCCGTCGGCGATGCCGTCCAGGGTGGCGACCAGCAGCCGGGCGCCGGTGACGGCGAGCCGGTCGAGCAGCTCCCCGGCGGTGTCGCGCGGGCCGATCGCCTCGGTGACGACGCCGAAGACCGGCCCGGTGTCCAGGCCCGCCTCCAGCTGGAAGGTGGCCGCGCCGGTGACCTCGTCACCGGCCATCACCGCGTGCTGCACCGGGGCGGCGCCCCGCCAGGCCGGCAGCAGCGAGAAGTGCAGGTTGACCCAGCCGTGCCTCGGGACGTCGAGGGCGACCGGGGGCACCAGCGCCCCGTAGGCGACCACCGGGGCGCAGTCGACGGCGAGGTCGGCGAGCTGCTCGAGGAACTCGGGCTCCCGGGGCGAGCGGGGCTGCAGCACCGGGATGCCCGCCTCGTCGGCGTGCTGGGCGACCGGGGAGCGCACCTCGCGGCGGCCACGGCCGGCGCGGGCGTCGGGGCGGGTGAGCACCGCGACCACCTCGTGGTCGCTGGCGAGCAGGGCGGTGAGCGACGGGACCGCCGGTGACGGCGTCCCGGCGAAGAGCAGCTTCAGTGCGGGCTCACCTTCACGACGGGGGCGGGTGCCGGGCTGCCGTCGGGCAGCCAGGCGGCATGGCCCTGCCACTCGGCGTCGCCGAGCACGGACAGGGCGGCCGCACGGGCCTCGGCGTCGAGGCGGTCGACGAACAGCACGCCGTCGAGGTGGTCGGTCTCGTGCTGGATCGCCCGGGCCAGCTTGTGCGAGCCCTCCACCCGGATCGGCTCCCCGTGCACGTCCCAGCCGGAGGCCGCGACGTAGAGGTGCCGGCGGCAGTCGAAGCGGTAGCCGGGGATGGAGAGGCACCCCTCGGCGTCCTCCTCGGTCTCCTCGCCCACCGGGACGACGTCGGGGTTGACGATGTGCCCGACCTCGCCGTCGACGTACCAGGTGAAGACCCGCAGACCCACGCCGATCTGCGGGGCGGCCAGACCGGCACCGCCGGCGGCGTGCATGGTCTCGGTCAGGTCGGTGACGAGCGTGCGCAGCTCGGCGTCGAAGTCGACGACGGGGGCGGCCACGGCGCGCAGCACCGGGTCGCCCATGATCCGGATGGGGGTGACGCTCACCGGGCGAGGATACGGGCCCCGGGAGGACGACGACGCCGCCTGCTCCGGCCCGGTAGCGTTCCGGCATGGCCCGCCATGCACAGCACCGCGCCCGCGCCCTGCTCAGCAGCGCCCTGGACGGCGTCGTCGTCGGCGCCGCCCAGGCTGCCCTGGACCACCCCCGCCGGTCCCCGGGCCGCCGCCGGCTGTACGCCGGCATCGCCACCGCCGTCGCCACCGACGCCCTGGCCGCCGAGCTGCCCACCCTGCAGGCCGTGGCCGCCGGGCGACCGCCCCGTCCGGCACACCCGGAGGAGCAGCAGCTCAGCGTCACCGCCGGGCTGATCGCCGTCGGCTGGGGGCTGACGGCCACCGTGCTGGACGGGCCACTGGCCCGGGTGCTGGCCCGCCGCGGCCACGACCGACCGCACCTGGCGCTGGGCATCGGGGTGGGGCTGCTCACCGCGGCGTCGACGCTGCCGTTCTGGTGGCGACGCTCGACGGTGCGGATCGCCGACGACGTGGCCCTGGCCGCCGAGGAGGCCGACCTCGCCGCGTGGGAGGCCGAGCTGGCCGCGGCCGACCAGCACTGACCTCGTCCCCGGCTAGAGCTCCGGGGGGTCCAGTTGCACCCGGACGTGCTCGGTGACCTTCCTGGCCGACCGCACGCCCTGCACGTCGTGCAGCGCGCGGGCCAGCGCGACGCCGTCCTGACGGGGCACCCGCACCAGGAACCGCTCGCGCTCCTCGTCGGCGGGCTGACCCGGCCGGTACGGCTCGGGCACCGGACCCAGCACGTCGGCACCCGGGGGCAACCGCAGCGCGTCGAGGAACTCCGCCAGCGCGGCCGGTGAGGCACTCAGCGCGGCCAGCCGGGTCACCGGCGGGAAGCCCAGCTCGCGGCGGTCGGCGAGCTCCCGGGCCGCCAGCCCGGCCGGGTCCCAGCGCACCAGGGCCTGCACCACCGGGTGCCCGGCGTCGGCGACGACCACCACCTGACCGCCCGCAGGCGCCGGGCGCACCAGGGCCGCGGCGTTCGCCCACCGCCGCATGGTCTCCTCCCCCGCGCGCAGGTCGGCCCGGCCCAACAGCGCCCAGGAGTCCAGCAGCAACGCCGCCCCGTAGCCGCCGGGGACGACGGGCTCGGCGCCCGGGGTGGCGACGACGATGGCCGGCCCCGGCTCGACCTCGGCCAGCACCGACCCCCGGCCGCTGACCCGCACCGGTGCACCGGCGAACGCCCGGCCCAGCTCCTCCGCCGTGCGGGAGGCACCGACGACCGAGGCGCGCAGCTTCGTGCCGTGGCAGTGCGGGCAGTCGAAGACCGCCGCGGGCCGGGCGCACCACCGGCAGGCCGCGACCCGGGCACCGGAGGCACCGGGCGAGGCCGCGACCCCCAGCGGGCCGGCGCAGTGCACGCACCGGGCCGGTGCCCGGCAGCGGTCGCAGACCAGCCCGGGGGCGTACCCGGCGCGCGGGACCTGGACCAGCACCGGGGCACCGGCGGCCAGGGCCTCCCGGGCGACCCGGAACGCCAGCGAGGGCAGCCGGGCGCTGCGGGCGGCGGGGTCGCGGGCCAGCTCGGAGTCCTCGCCCAGCGCCTGCACCCGGGGCGCGGCCTGGCGGACCGTGGCCCGGTCGGCGACCAGCTCGTGCGCCCAGCCGGACTCCACCAGCAGTGCCGCCTCCGCGGTCCGCGCGGTGCCGGCCACCACCGCAGAGCAGCCGGCCAGGTGGGCGCGCTGGACCACGACGTCCCGGGTGTGCGGGTAGGGCGCGCGGGGCTCGGCGTGCAGGTCGTCGCCGTCGTCCCAGACCACGACGAGGCCCAGGTCGCGCACCGGGGCGAACACCGAGCCCCGGGTGCCCAGCACGACCTGGGCAGTGCCGCGGGAGACGGTGAGGAACCGGCCGTAGCGGGTGTCGGGCGAGGAGTCCGCGCGCAGCACCGCGACCGAGCCCTTGGGCAGCTGGGTGGCCGCGGCCGCGGCGAGGCGGTCGAGGTCCTTGCCGTCGGGGACCACGACGAGTGCACCCCGGCCGCCGGACAACGTGGCCCGGCACAGCTCGACCAGCCGGGTCGGCCAGTCCTCCCCCGGCAGCGCCGTCCAGACCGCCCGGACCGGACGGCCGAGGGCGAGGGCCTCCAGGAAGGCCTCGCCGGTCGGGTAGCGGGCGAACCCCGTGGGGTCCGGCGGCTCCGGGGCCGGCGGCGGGTCGGCGACCGGCCGCTTCTCCGGGGCACCGCGGCGCGGCGGGAGGGCCAGCCGCAGCACGTCGGTCATGACCCCGCCGTGCCGGTCGGCGACCGCGCGGGTCAGCTCGGCCACCTCGGGGGTGAGCACGGGCTCGGACGACACGACCTTCGCCAGCGCGGCGAGCTTCCCGGTGTGCGTCGTCGTCGAGCCGACCTCGAGCACGACGCCGTCCACCAGCTGGCCGGAGAACCGCACCCGCACCCGGCAGCCGGCCACCACGGCCTCGGCGAGGTCGTCGGGGACGGCGTAGTCGAAGGGCCGGTCCAGGTGCGCCAGGGGCACGTCGACGACGACCCGGGCCACCCGCAGCTGCGGGCGACCCGGGTCGTCGGGGATCGGGAGGGTGGTCAGACGGCTGACTTCAGCGCGTCGACGCGGTCGGTCTTCTCCCAGGGCAGGTCCAGGTCGGTGCGACCGAAGTGCCCGTAGGCCGCGGTCGGCCGGTAGATCGGCCGGAGCAGGTCCAGGTCGCGGACGATGGCACCGGGGCGCAGGTCGAACACCGAGGTGATCGCCTTCTCCAGCACGTCGTCCGGGACGGTGCCGGTGCCGAAGGTCTCCACGAACAGACCCACCGGGCTCGCGGCGCCGATCGCGTAGGCGACCTGCACCTCGCAGCGGCGGGCCAGACCCGCGGCGACGACGTTCTTGGCCACCCAGCGCATGGCGTAGGCCGCCGAGCGGTCCACCTTCGACGGGTCCTTGCCGGAGAACGCACCGCCACCGTGGCGGGCCATGCCGCCGTAGGTGTCGACGATGATCTTGCGGCCGGTCAGGCCGGCGTCGCCCATCGGGCCGCCGATGACGAACTTGCCGGTCGGGTTGACCAGCAGCCGGTGCCCGGTGGTGGGCAGGCCGAGCGCGGCGAGCTCGGGCTGGACCACCAGCTCCTCGATGTCAGGGGTCAGCAGCGTGTCGATGCTGATGTCCTCGGCGTGCTGGGAGGACACGACCACGGTCTCCACGCCCACCGGACGGTCGTCCTCGTAGACCACGGTGACCTGGGTCTTGCCGTCGGGACGCAGGTAGGGCACCGAGCCGTCCTTGCGCACCGCGGACAGCCGCTTGGAGAGCCGGTGGGCCAGCGCGATCGGCAGCGGCATGAGCTCGGGGGTCTCGTCGCTGGCGTAGCCGAACATCAGGCCCTGGTCGCCGGCGCCCTGGCTGGCGATGAGGTCCTCGGCGGCCGCGGCGCGGTCGGCGGCACCGGTGCGGGTCTCGTACCCGACGTCGACGCCCTGCGCGATGTCGGGCGACTGGGCGCCGAGGGAGACGCTGACGCCGCAGGAGGCGCCGTCGAAGCCCTTGCGCGAGCTGTCGTAGCCGATGCCCAGGATCGTCTCGCGGACGACCTTGGCGATGTCGACGTAGCCGCCGGTGGTGACCTCACCGGCGATGTGCACCTGGCCGGTGGTGATCATCGTCTCGACGGCGACCCGGCTGCGCGGGTCCTGGGTGAGCATCTCGTCCAGGATCGCGTCGCTGATCTGGTCGGCGATCTTGTCCGGGTGTCCTTCGGTGACCGACTCGGACGTGAACAGACGACGTGACACTCGGGACTCCCTGGGCGGACTGAGGTGAGCTGCGCGGCTGCGCACTCCGGTGGTGCTGGGTCCTGCTGACGGTCTTCGGCGCCTCCGGTCCGGTCGGACGGGGCACCGGTCGACGAGGTTACCGGCGCGGACCCAGTCGGTCTGCAACGGCGTGCCAGATCCCGGCCGCGACGACGTCCTTGGGTCCGGTGGGCACCTCGGTGGCCGACCCGTCGGCCGCCAGCACGGTGACCGCGTTGTCCGGCCGGCCGAAGACCTGCCCGCCGGAGACGTCGTTGACCACCAGGAGGTCGCAGCCCTTGCGGGCGAGCTTGGCGCGGGCGTGGGTGAGCACGTCGGCCTCGGCGTCCCCGGTCTCCGCGGCGAACCCGACGACCAGCTGCCCCGCCGGTCGGGCGGTGACCAGCCCGGCGAGGACGTCGGGGTTGCGGGTGAGCGCGACCTCGCTGGGCTCGCTCCCGCTGCCCTTCTTGAGCTTGGTGGTCGCGACCGCGGTGGGCCGGAAGTCCGCGACCGCGGCGGCCATGACGACGACGTCGGCAGCGGGGGCGTGCTCGACCATCGCCGTCTGCAGCTCCTCGGCGGAGCCGACCGGCACGACGCGGCAGCCGAACGGGGCGCCGTCCTCGACGTTGGCGGCGACCAGGGTGACCTCGGCGCCGCGGGCAGCGGCGACCCGGGCCAGTGCCCAGCCCTGCCGGCCCGAGGACCGGTTGCCCAGGTAGCGGACCGGGTCCAGCGGCTCACGGGTGCCGCCGGCACTGACCAGCACGCGGCGTCCGGCCAGGTCCGGGGCCAGGGCCGCGGCCCCGCCGGCGAGCACGACCTCGGCCAACGCGGCGACGTCGGCGGGCTCGGGGAGCCGGCCGGGCCCGGAGTCCGGGCCGGTGAGCCGGCCGACCGCGGGCGGGAGGACGACGGCACCGCGCCGGCGCAGGGTGGCCACGTTGTCCTGGGTGGCCGGGTGCAGCCACATCTCGGTGTGCATGGCCGGCACGAAGACCACCGGGCAGTGTGCGGTGAGCAGGGTGGCGGTGAGCAGGTCGTCGGCCCGACCGGACGCCGCGCGGGCCAGCAGGTCGGCGGTCGCCGGGTTGACCAGCACCAGGTCGGCGGTCTGGCCGATCCGGACGTGCGCGACCTCGGGGACGTCGTCCCAGACCTCGGTGCTGACCGGGTTGCCGGAGAGCGCCTCGAAGGTCGCCGCGCCGACGAACCGCAGCGCCGACGCCGTCGGCACCACCCGCACGTCGTGCCCGCGCTCGGTGAGCGCGCGCAGCAGCAGTGCCGACTTGTAGGCGGCCACGCCGCCCCCGACGCCCAGCACGATCCGGCTCATGGGCTCAATACTCCCCAGCAACGACAGAACCCCCGACACCGGTCGGGGGTTCGATCACCATCCCGGGGGATGGAACGGCCTGGGTGCAGGGTCCCGCCGCGCGCGGAGCGTGCGGTGGGGGGCACCCAGGTCCTCTTTAGTTCTCGCCGGCGGTGTGGGTCAGCAGGCCCTCGTTGATCTCGCGCAGGGCGATGGAGAGGGGCTTCTCCTGGGGGGCGGTGTCGACCAACGGGCCGACGTACTCCAGCAGGCCCTCGGAGAGCTGGCTGTAGTAGGCGTTGATCTGGCGGGCCCGCTTGGCCGCATAGATGACCAGGCCGTACTTGCTGCTGGTGCGCTCGAGCAGCTCGTCGATCGGCGGGTTGGTGATGCCCTCGGGGGCAGGTGCGACTCCGGACACGGGCGTGGGACTCCTCGGTAGGACGGTGCGCTGGGGGCCGATCGCAGGGTGCTGCGCTCAGGCCGGTGGTGGCGCAGTCAGCAAGACTACCAACTGGTCGGCGGCCCGGGCGACGTCGTCGTTCACCACGACCACGTCGTAGTCCCCGACGGACTCCAGTTCGGCCCGCGCGATGGCCAGCCGACGCTCGATCACGTCGGCCGGTTCGGACCCCCGACCCGACAGCCGCAGGGTCAGCTCCTCGAACGACGGCGGGGCCAGGAAGACCAGCTGGGCGTCGGCGGCGCGGCTGCGCACCTGGCGGGCGCCCTGCATCTCGATCTCCAGCAGCGCCGGGTTGCCGGAGGCCAGCTGCTCCTCGACGGGGGCCCGGGGGGTGCCGTAGCGGTTGCCGGCGTACTCCGCCCACTCCAGCAGCCCGTCGTTGTCGATCAGCCACTGGAAGGCCTCGTCGTCGAGGAAGAGGTAGTGCTCCCCCTCGACCTCGCCGGGTCGGGGCTTGCGGGTGGTCACCGAGACCGACACCCACACGTCGGGGTGCCGTCGTCGTACCTCGGCGACGACCGTCCCCTTCCCGACCCCGGAGGGTCCCGAGAGCACCGTCAGTCGGGCAGGCGGTCGAGCCACTCTCGGCAGTCCTCGGGGTCGGGTCGGGGGGGTGCGGGTCAGGCGGACTGGTCGCCGGCGAACTCGGCCTCGAGGGCCTTGCGCTGGTTGGCGCCCAGGCCACGCACGCGGCGGGTCGGGGAGATCTCCAGCCGCTCCATGATCTTCGCAGCGCGGGCCTTGCCGACACCCGGGAGGGACTCCAGGACGGCGGAGACGCGCATCTTGCCGATGATCTCGTCGGTGTCGCCCTGCTTGAGGACGTCGCCGACGGAGGTGCCCTTGCTCTTGAGCTTCTCGCGGAGCTCGGCGCGGACCTTGCGGGCGGCGGCGGCCTTCTCGAGGGCAGCAGCGCGCTGTTCGGGGGACAGCTCGGGGAGAGGCACGGTGAACCAATCGTGTCGTGCCGGCGGCTCTCCCGCCGGCGGGGGATCTCGGGTGTGGGGGGTGGACGAGCAGGGGGTGCGGGGGTGGCCCGTCTGCTAGAGCCTGGCGGCCAACCTAGTCACCGTGAACGCGCAGGTCACGTGCCCCCCGGGGGCCCGTGGGCGGACCCGTTGTGCTGCTCCACCAAACGACACGCCCCCGTCCGGCTACTCAGCGTGATGACTGCTGGTCGCGCCGGGGGCCACCTCGGCGTCACCTGTCGTCCACCGGGGATCCGGTCACGGCCGGGATCGGAACCCGACCAGGACGCACCTGCCGGCCCCGGCCTGCTCAGCGGTCCGGCGTGGGCCTCAGGGCCGGCCGCGACGGCCCAGCGCGAACCCGGCGACACCGGCGAGCACCAGGAGGCCGGTCACGAGCAGGGCGAGCCCGACCAGGTGTCCGGTGTCCCAGGAGACCGTGAACGGCGGGTCGTCGAGCTGCAGGGTCAGCGTGCTCCCGTAGGCCGGCGACGGCTCATAGGACCCCGCGTAGGAGACCGACGGGTGGGTGTTCGTCCACCAGAACGTGGCCACCCCCGACAGCACGACCAGCAGGCCCACCGCCGCAGCCACCCGCAGCCGGGTCACCGCTGCAGGGCGTGCGCCCACCGGGCGGCCGCGGACCGCAGGCCCGGGACGTCCGGGCCGGCGGCCAGCACGTCCCGCGAGACGGTGGGGACGACGGCCTGGGTGTCACCGAAGAGCCGCCGCAGGTCCTCCGGCGTCCCGCCCTGGGCGCCCAGGCCGGGTGCCAGCACCGAGCCGCCGACACCGGTCAGGTCGACGTCGAGCTCGGGCAGGGTGGCACCGACGACGACACCGCACGCGCCCAGCTCCGCCCCCCAGGACCGGGAGGCCGGGCCGTTCCACCGGCAAACCGTGTCCACGACGGCCTGCGCCACCGACCGCCCCTCGACCACGGCGTGCTGAAAGGTGCCCGCATCGGGGTTCGACGTGCGGGCCAGCACGTAGAGCCCGCCGCCGTGCCGCTGCGCCGCGTCGACCGCCGGCTGCAGGGAGTCCGGGCCCAGGTAGGGGCTGACGGTGAGCGCGTCGACGTGCAGCGGGTGGCCCGGCTCGAGCACCGCGGCGTAGCCGGCCATCGTCGAGCCGATGTCACCCCGCTTGGCGTCCAGGAGCACCAGCGCCCCGGCCGACCGGGCCGCAGCCACGGCGTCCTCCAACACCGCCAGACCGCGGGAGCCGTGGCGCTCGTAGAACGCCGACTGGGGCTTGAGCACCGCGACCGACCCGGCGAGCGCGTCGACCACGGCGTCGGTGAACCGGCGCAGCCCGTCGACGTCGTCGGTGAGACCCCAGGACAGCAGCAGCTCGCGGTGCGGGTCGATCCCGACGCACAACGGGCCGCGCTCGGCGACCACGGCCGACAGCCGCGCACCGAAGGCGGCGCTCACCGGCCGTGCCGTCCGGAGGACTCCTCGGGTGCCCGGTGGGCGTAGCCGATGGCATCGGCGAGCCGGCCGAAGCCCCGCTCCCCCAGCGCCTCGGCCAGCTCGGCGTGGATCCGGGCCGGGGCGGACGGGTCGTTGAACACCGCGGTGCCCACCGAGACCGCCCCGGCACCGGCGAGCACGAACTGCAGGGCGTCCAGACCGGTGCGGATGCCGCCCATGCCCAGGATCGGCACGTTGGGCAGCGCCTGGTGCACCTGCCACACGCAGCGCAGGGCCACCGGCCGGACCGCCGGGCCGGACAGCCCGCCGGTGACCCCGCCCAGCACCGGGCGCATGGTGTCGGTGTCGATCACCAGCCCGAGCAGGGTGTTGATCATCGACAGGCCGTTGGCGCCGGCATCGGCACAGGCCCGGGCCACCGAGACGATGTCGGTGACGTCGGGGGTGAGCTTGGCGTAGACCGGGTGCGCGGGGTCGGCGGCCGCGCGCACCGCGGCGAGCACCTCGGCCGAGGCGTCGGGGTTGCAGGCGAAGACCTCGCCACGGCTCTCCACGTTCGGGCAGGAGATGTTGACCTCCAGGCCCAGCACCCCGGGGGCGCCGCGCAGCCGCTCGGCGAGCTCGGCGAAGTCCTCGGTGCGCGACCCGGCGATCGACACGAACGCCTGGGCGCCCCGCGCGGCCAACCACGGCAGCTCGTCGGCCAGCAGGCCCTCGATGCCCGGCCCCTGCAGCCCGATCGAGTTGATCATCCCGCTGGGCGTCTCGGCCATCCGCGGGGTGGCCCGGCCCGACCGGGGGCGCAGCTGCACCGACTTGGTCACCACCGCCCCGATCGACGCCAGGTCGAAGAACGGGTCGAGCTCCCGGCCGAAGGACGAGCAGCCCGAGGCGGTGAGCACCGGGCTGACCACGGGCCTCCCGCCGATCGAGGCCTGCATGTCCACACTGGGGGCCTCCAGGTCGAACCCGGCCAGCTCCGATGCGGCGGTCACGGCGTCTCCCCCTCGATCGCGGGCGTGTGGGCCACGCCCATCGCGTCGGCGCCGACCACGTCGGGGGGCAGCGTGCCCACGTCGCGGAACCGGACACGGTCCCCGGCGAAGACCGGGCCCTCCACGCAGGACCGGGCGAACCGGCTGCGTCCGTCGGCGCCGACCACCGGCAGCACGCAGGTCATGCAGACCCCGATCCCGCAGGCCATCGACTCCTCGACCGCCACCCAGGACGGCACGCCCCGGTCGGTGGCCAGGCCGGCGACGGCCTCCAGCATCGGCATCGGGCCGCAGGCGTAGACCACCCCGGCACCACTGACCAGCTCCGCGACCGGACCGGTCACCCGCCCCTGGCGTCCGACGCTGCCGTCGTCGGTGGTGACCACGAACGGCGCGGCCACCTCGGTGAGCTCGTCGACCGAGCACAACCGGGCCTCGTCACCGGCCCCGACGACCGCGGCCACCTCGTGCCCGCGCGAGCGCAGCAGCCCGCCCAGCCCGACCAGGGCGGCCGCGCCGTACCCCCCGCCGACCAGCAGCGCGGGCGTGCCCGGCGCGGGCAGCGGGAACGGCCGGCCGAGCGGGCCGACCACGTCGACCTCGTCGCCGGGCCGCAGCCCCGCCAGCCAGGTGGACCCGGCGGCCCGGGCGGACACGACCACGGAGAACCGGCCGCCACCCACCCCGGCGATCGCGATGGAACGGCGCAGCAGCATCGCCGAGGTGGGCCCACCGACGGCGAAGGCGACGAACTGCCCGGGCTGGGCGACGTCGGCGATGTCCGGCGCCTCCAGGGTCAGCTCGGTGTAGGCACTGACCGGCCGGCTGCCGACCACCACGGCCAGCCCCTGGACCGGGTCGTGCTCGGGCGGCGGGGCCGGCTGACCGAGCTTCTCCCGCACCGTGCCGGGCACCGGGGGCAACACCCGTTCACCGGTCGAGGTCTCGTCGGTCACCGGGCGGCCTCAAGCGCCGCGGCCCGCGAGACCGCCAGGGCGGCGTGCAGGTCCTGCAGGCTCCGCACCCCGATGTCGCCCCGGCGCAGGGCCTCCACGCCCTGCACCGCTGCCGCCATGCCCTGCACGGTGGTGATGCACGGGATGCCGGCGGTGACCGCTGCGGTGCGGATCTCGTAGCCGTCCAGCCGCGGACCGGAGTTGCCCGGGGCGCCGAACGGGGTGTTGACGACCATGTCCACCTCCCCGGCCAGGATGGCCTCCACGACGTTGCCCGGCCCGTCGGAGTACTTCCCGACGACGGTGCAGGCGACCCCGTTGCGGCGCAGCACCTGCGCCGTGCCGGCGGTGGCCAGCACGGTGAACCCGAGGTCGGCCAGCCGCTTGACCGGGAAGACCGCCGAGCGCTTGTCCCGGTTGGCCAGCGACACGAACACGGTGCCCTCGGTGGGCAGCGAGCCGTAGGCGGCGGCCTGGGACTTGGCGAACGCGGTGCCGAACTCGGCGTCGAGGCCCATCACCTCGCCGGTGGACTTCATCTCCGGGCTCAGCACGGTGTCCACGCCCAGGCCCTCGGCGGTGCGGAACCGGTTGAAGGGCAGCACCGCCTCCTTGACCGCGATCGGGGCGTCGTCGGGGGTGTCGGTGCCGTCGCCCTGCACGGGCAGCACGCCGGCGGCCCGCAGCTGCACGATCGTCTCCCCCACCGCGATCCTGGCCGCGGCCTTCGCCAGCGGGACCGCGGTCGCCTTGGACACGAACGGCACCGTGCGGCTGGCCCGCGGGTTGGCCTCCAGGACGTAGAGCACGTCGTCCTTGAGCGCGTACTGCACGTTCATCAGCCCGCGCACCCCGATCCGGGCGGCCAGCTTCTCCGTCGCCGCGCGGATCGCCCGCAGGTCGGTGGAGCCCAGCGTGATCGGGGGCAGCGCGCACGCGGAGTCACCGGAGTGGATGCCGGCCTCCTCGATGTGCTCCATGACCCCGCCGAGGTACAGCTCGGTGCCGTCGTAGAGCGCGTCGACGTCGATCTCCACGGCGTCCTCGAGGAACCGGTCGATGAGCACCGGGTGGTCGGGGCTGACGTCGGTGGCCTTGGCCAGGTAGGCCTCCAGCGTGGCGTCCTCGTAGACGATCTCCATGCCGCGCCCGCCCAGCACGTAGGAGGGCCGCACGAGCACCGGGTAGCCGATGGAGGCCGCGATGGCCCGGGCCTCGTCGAACCGGAACGCGGTGCCGTGCTTGGGGGCGGGCAGCCCGGTGTCGGCGAGCACCCGGGAGAACTCCCCGCGGTCCTCGGCGGCGTCGATCGCCTCCGGGGCGGTGCCCAGCACCGGCACACCGGCGTCCTTGAGCCGCTGGGCCAGCGCCAACGGAGTCTGCCCGCCCAGCGTGCAGATGACCCCGGCGACCGGGCCGGCGGCGCGCTCGGCCTCGACGACCTCGAGCACGTCCTCGAAGGTGAGCGGCTCGAAGTACAGCCGGTCGGCGGTGTCGTAGTCGGTGGAGACGGTCTCGGGGTTGCAGTTGACCATCACCGCCTCGTAGCCGGCGTCCTGCAGGGCCATCACCGCGTGCACGCACGAGTAGTCGAACTCGATGCCCTGCCCGATGCGGTTGGGCCCCGAGCCCAGGATCAGCACCGCGGTCTTCTCCCGCGGCGCCACCTCGGTCTCCTCGTCGTAGGTCGAGTAGTGGTAGGGCGTCGTGGCCTCGAACTCCGCGGCACAGGTGTCCACGGTCTTGTAGACCGGCCGGATGCCCAGCCGCCACCGCAGCGTCCGGACGCCGTCCTCACCGGCCAGCTCGGGCCGCAGCGAGGCGATCTGCCGGTCGCTCAACCCGTGCCGCTTGGCCCGGCGCAGCAGCTCCGGGGTGAGCGAGGGCGCCTCGCGCACGGCGGTGCCGATCTCGTGCACCTGCAGCACCTGATCGACGAACCACGGGTCGAAGCCGGACGCCTCGGCGACGGCCTCGACGCTCGCCCCGGCGGCCAGCGCCCGCTCGGCCACGTACAGCCGACCGTCCAGCGGGGTGCGCAGCTGCTCCACCAGCTCCTCGGCGGTGGCCTCGGGCTGCACGGGGCCGGTCCAGAAGCCCACCTGCGGGGTCTCCGTGGACCGCATCGCCTTGCCCAGGGCCTCGGTGAAGTTGCGGCCCATGCTCATGACCTCGCCGACGCTCTTCATCGTCGTGGTCAGCCGGGGGTCGGCGCCGGGGAACTTCTCGAAGGCGAACCGCGGGATCTTCACCACGACGTAGTCCAGCGTGGGCTCGAACGCCGCCGGGGTGACCCGGGTGATGTCGTTGGTGATCTCGTCGAGGGTGTAGCCGATGGCCAGCTTGGCGGCGATCTTGGCGATCGGGAACCCGGTGGCCTTGGAGGCCAGCGCGCTCGAGCGGCTCACCCGCGGGTTCATCTCGATCACGACCAGCCGCCCGTCGGCCGGGTTGACCGCGAACTGGATGTTGCAGCCACCGGTGTCCACCCCGACCGCGCGGAGCACGGCGATGCCGACGTCGCGCATGTGCTGGTACTCGCGGTCGGTGAGCGTCATCGCCGGCGCCACGGTCACCGAGTCACCGGTGTGCACGCCCATCGCGTCGATGTTCTCGATCGAGCAGACGACCACCACGTTGTCGGTGTGGTCGCGCATCAGCTCGAGCTCGTACTCTTTCCAGCCCAGCACCGACTCCTCGACGAGCACGGTGTGCACCGGTGAGTCGGCCAGGCCGTGGCCGGCCATCCGGCGCAGCATCTCCTCGTCGGTGGCGAAGCCCGAGCCCAGCCCGCCCATGGTGAAGCTGGGCCGGATGACCACCGGGTAGCCGACCTCGGCGGCGGTGGCCAGTGCCTCCTCGACGGTGCCGCAGACCGTGGAGCGCGGGGCGTCGGCGCCGATGGAGCGGACGATGTCCTTGAACAGCTGCCGGTCCTCGCCCCGGTTGATGGCCTCGGCGTCGGCCCCGATCAACCGGACGCCGTAGCGCTCGAGCACGCCGTTCTCCTGCAGCGCGAGCCCGAGGTTCAGCGCGGTCTGCCCGCCCAGGGTGGCCAGCAGCGCGTCGGGACGCTCCTTCGCGATCACCTTCTCGACGAACTCCGGGGTCAGCGGCTCCACGTAGGTGGCGTCGGCGACCTCGGGGTCGGTCATGATCGTGGCCGGGTTGCTGTTGACCAGGCTGACCCGCAGGCCCTCGGCCTTGAGCACCCGGCAGGCCTGGGTGCCGGAGTAGTCGAACTCGCAGGCCTGGCCGATGACGATCGGCCCGGAGCCGATCACCATCACGTGCTGGATGTCGTCACGCCTGGGCACGGTCGGCCTCCATCATGTCCACGAAGCGCTGGAAGAGCGGTGCGGCGTCGTGCGGGCCGGCGGCGGCCTCGGGGTGGAACTGGACGCTGAACGCGGGGACGTCGAGGCAGCGCAGGCCCTCGACGACCTGGTCGTTGAGCCCGACGTGGCTGACCTCGACCCGCCCGTAGGGGGTGTCGGAGGCCCGGTCGAGCGGGGCGTCGACGGCGAAGCCGTGGTTCTGGCTGGTCACCCGCACCGAGTCGGTGACCCGGTCGAGCACCGGCTGGTTGAGCCCGCGGTGGCCGAAGGGCAGCTTGTAGGTGCCCAGGCCCAGGGCGCGGCCGAGGATCTGGTTGCCGAAGCAGATGCCGAACAGCGGCCGGCGGGCGTCGAGCACGCCCTTGACGGCGTCGACGGCGTAGTCGCTGGCCGCCGGGTCGCCGGGCCCGTTGGACAGGAAGACCCCGTCGGGGCCGGCGGCCAGCAGCTCGGCGGCGGTGGCCGTGGCCGGCAGCACGTGGGTCTCCACGCCGAGCTCGGCCAGGTGCCGCGGGGTGGCGGCCTTGATGCCCAGGTCCAGCGCCGCGATCGTGTACTTCCGCTCCCCCACCGCCGGGACGACGTAGGCCTGCTCGGTGGTGACCTCGGGGGCGAGGTCCGCGCCGCTCATCGAGGGTGCGGCGAGCACCCGGGCCAGCAGCTCGTCGGCGTCCAGCAGCTCGGTGGAGATGCCCACCCGCATGGCGCCGCGGTCGCGCAGGTGCCGGGTCAGCGCCCGGGTGTCCACCCCGCTGATGCCCACGACTCCGTTGTCGACCAGCTCGGCGTCCAGGGTGCCGGTGGACCGCCAGTTCGCGGGGCGGCGGGCGGGGTCGCGCACGACGAAGCCGGCCACCCAGATGCGGCGGGACTCGTCGTCCTCGTCGTTGACCCCGGTGTTGCCGATGTGCGGGGCGGTCATCACCACCACCTGGCGGTGGTAGCTGGGGTCGGTCAGCGTCTCCTGGTAGCCGGTCATCCCGGTGGAGAACACCGCCTCGCCGACCGTCGTCCCGGTGGCCCCGTAGGACTCGCCGCGGAACGTCCGGCCGTCCTCGAGGACGAGCAGCGCTTCACTCACTTCTGCACCTTCCCATCGAGCACCGACAGTTCTCCGCGCAGCAGCGTGTGCACCACGCGGGCGGGCAATTCGCGCCCGGCGTACGGGCTGTTGCGGCTCTTGCTGGCCAGCGCGGCCGGGTCGACCACGGCGCGCGCGGTGGGGTCGAGCAGCACCAGGTTGGCCGGCTCCCCCACGGCGATCGGGCGGCCCTGGTGGGTCAGCCGGCCGATCTCGGCGGGCCGCACCGACATCCGGTCGGCCACCTCGCGCCAGGTGAGCAGCCCGGTGTCGACCATCGTGTCGACGACGACGGACAGCGCCTGCTCCAGCCCGAGCATCCCGGGCCGGGCGGCCGCCCACTCGCACTCCTTGTCCTCACCGGCGTGCGGGGCGTGGTCGGTGGCGACGGCGTCGATCGCGCCGTCGGCCAGACCGGCCCGCAGCGCCGCGACGTCCTCGGCCGTGCGCAGCGGCGGGTTGACCTTGAACGTGGCGTCGTAGCCCTCGGCCTGCGCGTCGGTGAGGAGCAGGTGGTGCGGGGTGACCTCGGCGGTGACCTGCACCCCGCGCGACTTCGCCCAGCGGATCAGCTCCACCGAGCCCGCGGTCGAGACGTGGCAGACGTGCAGCCGAGCGCCCACGTGCTCGGCGAGCAGGACGTCGCGGGCGATGATCGCCTCCTCGGCGACCGCGGGCCACCCGGTGAGCCCGAGCCGGGCCGATCGGTCGCCCTCGTGCATCTGGGCGCCGACGGTCAGCCGGGGCTCCTCGGCGTGCTGGGCGACGACGCCGTCCAGCGCCTTGACGTACTCCAGGGCGCGGCGCATCAGCGCGGGGTCCGAGACGCACTTCCCGTCGTCGGAGAACACCCGCACGGTCGCGGCGCTGTCGGCCATCGCGCCGAGCTCGGCGAGCTGGGTGCCGCCCAGGCCGACGGTCACCGCCCCGACCGGGACGACGTCGACCAACCCGGCCTGCTGGCCCAGCCGCCACACCTGCTCCACCACGCCCGCGGTGTCGGCGACCGGGTCGGTGTTGGCCATCGCGTGCACCGCGGTGTAGCCGCCCAGCGCGGCAGCCCGGGAGCCGGTGAGGACGGTCTCGGTGTCCTCCCGGCCGGGCTCCCGCAGGTGGGTGTGCAGGTCGACCAGGCCGGGCAGTGCGATCAGCCCGGTGGCGTCGATGGTCTGCGCGGTCGAGGACAGGTCGGCGCCGATCGCGGCGACGACGCCGTCCTTGACCAGGAGGTCGACGGCGTCCTCGCCGTAGGGCCGGACGTTCTTCAGCAGGACGGTCACGCGGGGCCTCCGAGCAGCAGGTAGAGGACGGCCATGCGCACGCTGACGCCGTTGCCGACCTGCTCGACGATCGTCGAGCGGGGTGAGTCGGCCACGTCCGCGGCGATCTCCATGCCGCGGTTCATCGGGCCGGGGTGCATGACGATGGCGTCGTCGGAGAGGCGGGCCATCCGCTCGGCGTCCAGGCCGTAGCGGCGGCTGTACTCCCGGGCCGAGGGGAAGAACGAGGCGTTCATCCGCTCGCCCTGCACGCGCAGCATCATCACGACGTCGGCGGCGGGCAGCACGGCGTCCAGGTCGTAGGACACAGCGACCGGCCAGGACCCGACGCCGACCGGGAGCAGCGTGGGTGGCGCGACGAGGGTGACCTCGGCGCCCAGGGTGTGCAGCAGCCAGACGTTGGAGCGGGCCACCCGGCTGTGCAGCACGTCGCCGGTGATCACCACCTTCACGCCCTCGAGCCGGCCCAGCCGCTGCCGGATCGTGTAGGCGTCCAGCAGCGCCTGGGTGGGGTGCTCGTGGGTGCCGTCGCCGGCGTTGACCACGCTGCCGGCCACCCAGGTGGCCAGCCGGTGCGGTGCCCCGGAGGCCCCGTGCCGGACGACGATGCCGTCGGCGCCCATCGCCTCCAGGGTGAGCGCGGTGTCCTTGAGGCTCTCGCCCTTGGAGACGCTGGAGCCCTTGGCGGAGAAGTTGATGACGTCGGCGGAGAGCCGCTTGGCGGCCAGCTCGAAGCTGATCCGGGTGCGGGTGGAGTCCTCGAAGAAGAGGTTGACCACCGTGCGGCCGCGCAGCGTGGGCAGCTTCTTGACCTCGCGGCCGGCCAACGCGGACTCGATCTGTGCGGCGGTGTCCAGCACCAGGGTGGCGTCGGCACGGTCGAGGTCGGCGGCCTCCAGCAGGTGGCGCTTCACTGCTCGCCCCCGGTGATCGTCACGCCGTCCTCGCCGTCGACCTCGGCCAGCCGGACCCTGACCTGCTGGCTGCGCGAGGTCGGCACGTTCTTCCCGACGAAGTCGGCCTTGATCGGCAGTTCCCGGTGCCCGCGGTCCACCAGCACCGCGAGCTGGACCGCCCGGGGGCGACCGACGTCGCGCAGCCCGTCCAGCGCTGCCCGGACCGAGCGGCCGGAGAAGAGCACGTCGTCCACGAGCACCACGAGCCGGCCGTCGATGCCGGCGTCGGGCAGCCGGGTGTCCTCCAGGGCGCGGACCCCGCGGGTGCGCAGGTCGTCCCGGTAGAGGGTGATGTCCACGGTGCCGACGTCGACCGCGGTGCCGGTGAAGGCCTCGATGCGGGCGGCCAGCCGGCGGGCCAGCGGGGCGCCGCGGGTGGGGATGCCGATGAGCACCAGGTCGGCGAGGCCGTCGCCGGAGGAGGTGGAGCTGGCCGCCCGCTCGATGAGCTGGTGCGCGATCCGGTCCACCACGCGGGGGACGTCGTCGGCGGAGAGCAGCTGCTGGGGGTCGCCGGGGCCGGCGGATGACAAGGTCGATGGCGGGGCCATCAGGCCTCCTTCCCCGCCTCACGGGACGGGTCGTTAAAGGAGTGGTTCTGGTCCGGCGAGCACGCTAGCGCACCCCCCGGTGTGACCTGCGCCCGACGACGCACCCCCGATCGGGGTGGTAGCGGTGTCGCGCAGGCCCGCTACCGCGTACTCTCCGTGACCAGAAGGCCGTACTCAGCGTGACCAGCACGACCGACCCCCCGATCTCCAGTGAGCAGGACACCGATGAGCACCGACTACTCGCGGGCGCTGGGCGCCCGACTGCGGGCGATCCGCAACCAGCAGGGCCTGTCGCTGCAGGGCGTCGAGGACAAGTCGCACGGCCGCTGGAAGGCCGTCGTCGTCGGGTCCTACGAGCGCGGCGACCGCGCGGTGACCGTGCAGCGGCTCTCCGAGCTGGCCGTGTTCTACGGCGTCCCGGTGGCCGAGCTGCTGCCCGACCCCCGGCCGAGCTCGGCGGTCACCAAGACCACCAAGATCGTGCTGAACCTGGAGTCGCTGGGCTCGTTGCCCGCCGACGAGGCCGGCCCGCTGGCCCGCTACGCCTCGACCATCCAGGCCCAGCGGCACGACTACAACGGCAAGGTGCTGTCCATCCGCGCCGAGGACCTGAAGTCGCTGGCGATCATCTACGACATGAGCCCCGACGAGCTCACCAGCCGGCTCATCGAGTGGGGCGTGCTCTCCCCCGGCGCCGACGGCACCGGCTACGCCACCTCCGAGGAGGAGGACGAGCCGCTGGACTGGGAGCGTCGCCGCTCCCCGCGCTGACACCGCACGCAGAAGGGCCCCTCCCGCACCGCGGGAGGGGCCCTTCTGCGTCGGTCAGGCGGTGGGGATCTCCCGGCGGATGATGCCGCCGAGCACGCCGTTGACGTAGGACGACGAGTCGTCGGTGGACAGCGCCTTGGCCAGCTCCACCGCCTCGTCGATCACCACGGCGTCCGGGACGTCAGGCACCCAGAGCAGCTCGAAGACCGCCATCCGCAGGATCGCCCGGTCGACGTCGGGCAGCCGGTCCAGCGTCCAGCCGTCGGCGTGCTCGCCGATCAGCCGGTCGATCTCGGTGGCGTGCTCGTGCGCGCCCTCGACCAGCCGGACGGCGTGCTCGGAGACCGGCGGGTTGCTGTCGGCGACGCGCTCACGCAGCAGCTCGATGACGTCCCTGCTGCGCAGGTCGGCCTCGTAGAGCACGTCGACCGCGCGCTTGCGGGCCTTGGAGCGGGCAGCCACAGGTCAGCTGACCCGGCCGAGGTACCGGCCGTCGCGGGTGTCGACCTTGAGCTTCTCACCGGTGGTGACGAACAGCGGCACCTGGATCTCGGCACCGGTCTCCAGGGTCGCGGGCTTGGTGCCCCCGGTGGAGCGGTCGCCCTGCAGGCCCGGGTCGGTGTGCTGGACGACGAGCTCCATCGTGACCGGCAGCTCGACGAACAGCGGGACGCCCTCGTGCACGGCGACCATGGCCTCGGTGTTCTCCAGCAGGTAGTCCGAGGCGCTGCCCAGGGTGGCCGCGGAGACCGGGATCTGGTCGAAGGTGTCGCCGTCCATGAAGACGTAGTCGGCGCCGTCCTGGTAGAGGTAGGTCATCGTCCGCTTGTCGACGGTGGCCGTCTCGACCTTCAGGCCGGCGTTGAACGTCTTGTCGACGACCTTGCCGCTCAGCACGTTCTTCAGGGTCGTGCGCACGAAGGCGCCGCCCTTGCCCGGCTTCACGTGCTGGAAGTCGGTGACGGTCCACAGCTGACCGTCCAGCTTGAGGACGATGCCGTTCTTGAGGTCGTTGGTGGTTGCCATCTAGAGGACCAGCAGTTCCTTGCTCGTGAGGGTCAGGAGGTCGGCCGCGCCATCAGCCACGATCAGGGTGTCCTCGATCCGGACACCCCCGTGACCGGGGAGGTACACACCGGGTTCCACGGTGACGGCCATGCCGGCGGCCAGACTACCCGCGCCCAGCGCCGAGATGCCCGGAGCCTCGTGGATCTCCAGCCCCACCCCGTGCCCCAGGCCGTGGGTGAAGTGCTCCCCGTGGCCGGCCGCGACGATGACGTCGCGAGATGCGGCGTCCACCGCGGTGACCTCGACACCGACGCCCAGCGCTGCCCGCCCGGCCGCCTGGGAGGCCGCCACCAGCTCGTAGACCTCGACCTGCCAGTCGGCGGCGTGGCCCAGCACCAGGGTGCGGGTCATGTCGGAGTGGTAGCCGTCGACGGTGGCGCCGAAGTCCAGCTTGAGGAAGTCCCCGCCGCGCAGCTCGGTGCCGTCGGGCCGGTGGTGCGGGATCGCGGAGTTGGCTCCGGCGGCCACGATCGTCTCGAAGGACGGCGCCTCCGCCCCCAGGGCCAGCATCCGGGCGTCCAGGTCGCGGCCGACGGCGAGCTCGGTGCGGCCCGGGCGCAGCGCGCCCTCGGCGGCGAGCTCGGCCAGCGCCTGGTCGGCCACGGTGCAGGCCCGGCGCAGCGCGTCGACCTCGTCGTCGTCCTTGACCGCGCGCAGCGCCTCGACCGCACGGCGGACGCTGACCAGCTCGGTGCTGCTCCCCTCGAGCGACTGCTCCAGGGCGCGCAGTCCGTCGACGGTGACCTCGTGCGACTCGTACCCCAAGCGGCCGGTGCCGGCGGCCGCGCGGGCCAACGCGCCGACCGTGCCCCGGTCGACCAGCAGCTCGACGTCGGGCACCTGCGTGCCGGCCTGGGTGGTGTACCGGCCGTCGGTGCCGAAGAGGTCGGCCCCGTCGGTGCGCACCAGCAGCGCTCCGTTGGAGCCGGTGAAGCCGGTCAGGTACCGGACGTTGAGCAGGTTGGTGACCAGCACGGCGTCCAGTCCGGCCTCCGCGGCCCGGGCCTTCAGCCGGTCGCGCCGTCCGGCGTGGTCCATCACCGCACCCCCTTCTCGGCCAGGTAGCGCAGCGCCGCCTCGTAGCCGAAGACACCGAGCCCGGCGATCACCCCGTCGGCGACGGCGGAGACGTAGGAGTGGTGCCGGAAGGGCTCGCGGGCGTGCACGTTGGTGATGTGCACCTCGACGACCGGGGCGTCGACCTGGGCGAGCGCGTCGCGCAGCACGACCGAGGTGTGCGTCCAGCCGGCGGCGTTGACCACCACGGCGGTGCCGGTGTCGGCGGCCTGGTGCACCCAGCCGAGCAGCTCGGCCTCGCTGTCGGTCTGCCGGACGGCGACGTCCTGCCCCAGCTCGGCGGCGACCGCCTCGATCCGGGCGACCAGGTCGGCGTAGGTGGTCGAGCCGTACTTCTCCGGCTCCCGGGTGCCCAGGCGCCCCAGGTTGGCGCCGTTGAGGACGACGATGCTCATGCGCTCTGCTCCACTGCTGCCCAGGCTGTCCGCAGCCAGGCCTCGTCGGGGTCGGTGAGGATGCCCGGTCGGCCGAGCCCGTCGAGCACCACGAACCGCAGGCTCGACCCGCGGGACTTCTTGTCCACGGCCATCACGGCGCGCAGCTCGGCGAAGTCCCCGGCGTAGGTCACCGGCAGGCCCATCGCGGCCACCAGGTCGCGGTGCCGGTCGGCCTCGGCCCGGGACAACCGCCCCGCCGCGGCACCGAGCTCGGCGGCGAAGACCAGGCCCACGGCGACCGCGTCGCCGTGCCGCCAGCCGAAGTCCTCCACCTTCTCGATGGCGTGGGCCAGCGTGTGGCCGTAGTTGAGGAACTCCCGGCGGCCGGTGTCGTAGAGGTCCTCGCCCACCGCGTCGGCCTTCACCTGCACGGCGCGGGCGATGAGCTCGGTGGTCGAGGACCGGCCGGTGGGGTCGGCGGTGAGCAGGTCGAGCACCGCGGCGTCGGCGATGAACCCGCACTTGACCACCTCGGCGAGCCCGGACCGGAACTCCTCCTCCGGGAGGCCGTCGAGGGTGTCGGTGTCGATCAGCACGGCGACCGGCGGGTGGAAGGCACCGACCAGGTTCTTGCCGGCCGCGGTGTTGATCCCGGTCTTGCCCCCCACGGCGGCGTCGACCATCCCCAGCAGGCTGGTGGGCACCTGCACCACCCGGACACCGCGCAGCCAGGTGGCCGCGACGAAGCCGGCCAGGTCGGTGACCGCTCCCCCGCCGACCCCGACGACGACGTCGGAGCGGGTCAGCCCGAGCCGGCCGAGCTCGGCCCAGAGACCCGCCGCGACCCCGGCGGTCTTGGCCTGCTCGCCGTCGGGCACCACCAGCGCCTCGGCGGCCAGCCCGGCCTGCTGCAGGGTCTCGACGACCCCGCCGGCCACCGCCGCGAGCGACGCGGTGTGCACCACGGCGGCCCGGGTGGCCCCGGCGATCGCGCCCCCGGTGAGGAGGGCGAGCTCGGCGGTGGCCCCGGGGCCGATGACGACCTCGTAGGGCACCGGGCCGGCCACGGTGATCCGCTGCAGCTCGGTCACGGCGCGCTCTCCTGGCCCACCCCGGCGAGCACGTCGGCGACGACGTCCTCGACGGTCCGGCCGCCGGTGCGCACGTGCAGCGTGGAGACCTCGGTGTAGAGCGGCGCCCGGGTCTCCAGCATCTGGCGCAGCATCTGCCGCGGGTTGATGCCCAGGATCGGCCGGTCACGGCTCAGGCCGACCCGCTGGGCGGCCGAGGGCAGGTCGACGTCCAGCCAGACCACGGTGACGCCCTCGGCGACGAGGTCGACCAGCAGCGCCCGGGTGTGCGCGCTGAGCACCGCGCCGCCCCCGAGGGCGAGGACCCCGGTGTGCTCGGCCAGCGCGCGGGCGACCGCCCGCTCCTCCAAGGCGCGGAAGTGCGGCTCGCCCTGGGTGACGAACAGGTCGGCGATCGTCGTGCCGGCCTCGGCCTCGACGTCGTGGTCGGTGTCCCGGAACACCACGCCCAGCCGCTGGGCCAGCGCCGTCCCCACCGTGGTCTTGCCCGACGAGGGCGGCCCGACGAGGACCACCAACCCGGTACCCGGTGTGCTCACCGCCAGGTCAGCGCGTCGAGGTAGCCGGTGACGTTGCGCCGGGTCTCGGCGACCGAGTCGCCGCCGAACTTCTCCAGCACGGCGTCGGCCAGCACCAAGGCCACCATCGCCTCCATCACGACCGAGCCGCGGGGCACCGCGCAGGCGTCGCTGCGCTGGTTGATCGCCACCGCGGCCTCGCCGCTGGCGGTGTCCACGGTGTCCAGCGCGCGGGGCACGGTGCTGATCGGCTTCATCGCGGCACGGACCCGCAGCACCTCGCCGTTGGTCATCCCGCCCTCGATGCCCCCGGCGCGGTCGGTGCGGCGGCGGACGGCGCGGTCCCCGGTCAGCTCGATCTCGTCGTGGGCGACCGAGCCGCGGCGGCGCGCGGTCTCCAGGCCGTCCCCGACCTCGACGGCCTTGACCGACTGCACGCCCATGAGCGCACCGGCCAACCGGGAGTCCAGCCGACGGTCCCAGTGCACGTGGCTGCCCAGGCCCGGCGGCAGGCCGTGGACCACGACCTCGATGACGCCGCCGAGGGTGTCGCCGGTCTTCCGGGCGTCGTCGACCTCGGCGACCATCAGGCCCGAGGTGTCGGGGTCGGCGCAGCGCACCGGGTCGGCGTCGATCCGCTCGTTGTCGTCGGCGCCGGGCAGCACGCCGTCGGGGACGGTCACCGGGCCGATGCCCACCACGTGGCTGACCACGTGGACGCCGAGGGCCTGCTCCAGGAACGCGCGCGCCACGGTGCCCAGCGCCACCCGGGCGGCGGTCTCCCGGGCGCTGGCCCGCTCCAGCACCGGTCGGGCGTCGTCGAAGCCGTACTTCTGCATGCCGGCCAGGTCGGCGTGACCGGGGCGGGGCCGGGTGAGCGGGGCGTTGCGGGCCTGCCCGGCGAGCACCTCGGCGTCGACCGGGTCGGCGGCCATCACGGTCTGCCACTTGGGCCACTCGGTGTTGCCGACCTGCACGGCGATCGGCCCGCCCTGGGTGCGGCCGTGCCGGACGCCCCCGGTGAGGGTGACGGTGTCGGTCTCGAAGCTCATCCGGGCGCCGCGGCCGTGGCCGAGCCGACGCCGGGCCAGCTGGTGGTCGAGGTCGGAGGTCTGCACCTCCACCCCCGCCGGGAGCCCCTCCAGGATGGCGGTGAGCTGCGGACCGTGCGACTCACCAGCGGTCAACCAGCGCAACATGGGGGTGAGTCTGCCAGCCGGGTACGACGGTCCTGACTACAGCGGCCCGGCCACCGCCCAGGCCGCTGCCGCGCCCACCAGCAGCGGCGGGCCGAACGGGATCGCGGTGCGCCAGCCGGCCCGTCGGGAGGCCAGCAGCACCAGGCTGACGACGGCGCCGACCAGCAGCCCGAGGAACACCCCGAGCACGAGCACGTCCCACCCCCGCCAGCCGAGCAGCAGCCCCAGCAGCCCGAGCAGCTTGACGTCGCCGAACCCCAGCCCGGACGGCGCTGCGAGCCGGGCCAGCGCCGCGACCCCGAACGCGATCCCGGCGGCCGCGGCAGCCCGGCCCAGATCGGACCAGCCGCCCTCGACCGCGGCGTCCACGACGAACGCGACCAGCAGCACGCCCACCGCGGGCCCGGTGACGACGTCGGGGAGCCGGTGCACGGCGAGGTCGACCCCGGCGAGCACGACCGCGGCCCCCGCCACCCACAGCACGCCGACCAGCGCCGGTCGGGTGCCGGTGGTGGCTGCCGCCCCGGCGAGCGCAGCGGCGACGCCGGCGGCCGTGACCACGACCCGGCGGCGGGAGACCGCCGGGCCGCGCCGGGCGAGCCGGACGGTGGCCCGGGCGAGCCGGGGACCCAGTGCGAGCCCCAGCAGGGCCGCCGCGGCCGCCAGCACCGGTCTAGCGGGCGAGGACCGCGTCGAGCGCGGTGCGCATGGCCTCGATCGGGGCGGGCCGGCCGGTGATGAGCTCCACCTGCACGGTGGCCTGCCAGAAGAGCACCTCGATGCCGTGTACGGGGGTGCCACCGGCCGCCTGCACCGCCGAGGCCAGCGGGGTGGGCCAGCCTGCGTAGAGCACGTCGAGCACGGTCTGGCCGGCCGTCCAGTGCAGCCCGGCGACCGTGGTCTGCCCGTCGACCGGGACGGTGCTGACCACCACCGGGGCGGCGACCTCGGGGGTGTCGGCGAAGAGCCGGACCCGGCCGGTGACCTCCAGGGCGTCCAGCACGTGCAGCACCCCGGCCGCCCGCTCGGCATCGCGGACGACGACGTCCACGGTCTGGGCGCCCAGGCTGGCCAGCGCGACCGCGGCGGCTGCCGCGGTCCCGCCGCCGCCCAGTACCGCGGCGTGGTCCACCTGCTCGACGCCGGCCAGCTGCAGGGCCATGCCGACCCCGGTGACGTCGGTGTTCTCCGCCCGCCAGCCGGTGGGGGTGCGCACGAGGGTGTTGGCCGCCCCGAGCAGCCGGGGCAACGCGTCGGACTCGTCGGCGACCGCGGCGGCGGCCTGCTTGCACGGCATGGTGACCGAGAAGCCGCGCCACTCGTCGTCGAGCCCGGCCAGCAGCACCGGCAGCTCGTCAGCCCCCAGGTCGAGCGCCTCGTAGGTCCAGTCGGTCAGCCCGAGGGCGGCGTGGGCGGCCCGGTGCAGCACCGGGGACAGCGAGTGACCGATGGGGCGACCGAGGACGGCGGCCCGGTTCACCCGGCTCCGCAGCCGAGACCGGCGTCGGCACAGCGCTGCCGGGCGGCGTTGAAGTCGTCGATGTTGTTGGTGAAGAAGTGGTTGCCCTCCGCGTCCTCGAGGACGTAGAAGAGCAGGTCACCGGTACTGGGGGCCAACGCGGCCTCCAGGCTCGGCGCGCCCGGGGAGCTGATCGGGGTCGGCGGCAGACCCAACCGGTTGCGGGTGTTGAACGGGTTGTCGCTCTGCAGGTCCGCGGTGGTCAGGTCGTTGCCGTTCTTGCCCAGTCCGTAGGCGGTGGTGGCGTCGATGCCCAGCGGGATGCCCTGCGCCAACCGGTTGTAGATGACCTGGGAGACGTCCACCCGCTCGGCGTCCTGCAGGGTCTCGGACTGGATCATCGAGGCGATCGTGAGCACCTCGTAGGGCGTGCGGCCGATCGCCGCGGCCCGGTTCTCGAAGTCGATCGAGGCCGTCTCCTGGGTGAACTGAGCGACCATCCGCTGCAGCATCTCCGTGGGCGTGGTCTCGGGCTCGAAGTCGTAGGTGGCCGGGTAGAGGAAGCCCTCGAGCTGGCCGGTCGACCAGCTCGGCAGGCCCAGGCTCGCGGTGTCGGCCGCAGCGGCCTGCAGGTCGGCGATCGGGGTGTCGGTGGACTCGCTGAGCCGGTCCAGCACCTGGGTGACCGTGTACCCCTCGGGGATGGTGACCCGGGAGAACAACCGGGTGTCCGGGGCCAGCAGCAGGTCGAGCGCCGCCTGGCCGCTCATCTGCAGCCGCATGCCGTAGACGCCGGGCTGGATGCCGGTGGACGCCGGGTTGGCCTGCGCGGCGTCGACGAAGGGGCCGGTGGAGGCGATCACGTCGGCCTCGACCAGGGTGCGGCCGATGGCGGTGAGCGAGTCACCCGTGGCGACCCGGACCTGCACGTCGCCGGTGCCCTGGCCGGTGTAGTCCTCGGCGACGGGGTTGATCTTCGTGAACAGCCACTGGCCCCCGACGACGATGCCGCCGACGATCCCGGCCAGCACGAGCAGGGAGACCACGATGGTGATCGGCCGACGGGCACGGCGCTTGCGGGTCTTCCCGGCGCGGGCGCGGGCCTTCCGGCCCCGGCGGCCGCGCTCCTCCTCGGCGTCGGCGCCGATGACGTCCAGGCCACCGGTCTGGTCCCAGGCCGGGTGCGCGGGCGGCTCGTCGTGGTCTGCGTGGCCGTGGTCATCGGCGTGGTGGTCGGCGTGGTCGTCCGCGTGGTGGTCGTGGTGGACGACGGCCGCCGGCTCCGGGGCTGCTGGGGCCTCGTCCGTCAGGACCCGGCCGGTGTCGGCGTCGGGGTCCTCCACCGGGAGCGGGTCGCGCTCCTGGTCGTACAGCTCGGGGCCGCGGCCACCGACGCCTCCGGTGTCGCTGCGCGAGGCGCCCAGGATCAGCGCGGGGAGGGACGACGGCGCCGGACGGGACGCCACCGACCGGGCGGCCGGCGGGGTGGCCCGGATGCCGCCGGCCGGGGGCGCGGGCAGCTCGGTGGTGGCCGGCGCGGACAGCGGGGTGCGCCGGGTGACCTGGTCGTCCTCGTCGTCGCGGAGGGCGGCGAGCTGCGCACGCTCCTCGGCGCGGCGGGCGGCCTCGGCCTCCTCGGCGGCCCGGCGGCGCTCGGCCCGGGACTGACCGGCGACCGGGCCGGTGGGCTGCTCGTCGGTGATCGCGGCGAACTCGCCGGTGTGGTAGCTGGCGAGGAAGTCCGCGGCCGACGTGCCGCCCTCACCGGTGGTGTGGCGTCCGCGGCGACTCGGACGGTCGGTCGGGTCGCTCACGTGTGGCGCCGCCCGGCCGCGGCGCTGCCCGCAGCTCGTGCTCGGTCGAGGTGGCTCTGCAGGATGACCACGGCGGCCGCCTGGTCGATCACCGAGCGTTGCCGACGGGCGTCGATGCCGCCGGCACGCAGATGACTGGCTGCGGTCACGGTGGAGAGCCTTTCGTCGACGAGGCGCACCGGGACGTCCCCGATGCGCGCGGCCAGTGAACCAGCGTAGGCGCCGGCGTCTGCGGCAGAGGCCCCGGACGCACCGGACAGGTGCCTCGGGTCCCCCACGACCACCTCCACCACCTCGTGTTCCACCACGAGCGCGGCAATCCGGTCCAGGTCGGCCTCGTTCTTGGCCCGGTGCAGGGTCTGCAACGGGCTGGCCAGGAACCCGGTGGCGTCCGACATCGCCACGCCCACCCGCACGGTGCCGACGTCGATGCCGAGCCGACGGCCGGGCAGGAAGCCCGCCGCCGACCCGGCGCCGTCGGGAGCCGTCACGCGGAGGCGGCGGCCGTGCCCACGGCCTGCTCGACGGCGGTCAGTGCGGCCGGGATGCCGGCGGGGTCGGTGCCGCCGCCCTGGGCCACGTCGGGCTTGCCGCCCCCGCGGCCCCCGACCGGACCCGCCGCGGCCTTGAGCAGGTCGCTGGCCGACACGCCGCGCTCCTGCGCCGCAGGGTTGACCGCCGCGACCAGGGCGACCTTGCCGTCGTTCTCCGAGGCCAGCACCACCGCCGCCGGCCGCTCGGCGCCCAGCCGCCCGCGGACGTCGAGCACGAGCGTGCGGAGGTCGCCCCCGGCCAGGCCGGCAGGCGACCCGGTGACGAGCTGGACGCCACCGACGTCGCGGGCGGTGCCGGCCAGGTCGCCGGCCGCGGCCAGGGTCTGGGCACCGCGCAGGTCGGCGAGCTCCTTGTCGGCGTCCCGCTGCCGGGCGAGCATGCTGCCGACCCGGTCGAGGAGCCCGTCCTGCGGCGTCTTGAGCAGGTCGGACAGCTGACGGACCAGGTCCCGCTCGCGGGCCAGGTAGCGGAAGCCCTCGATGCCGACGACGGCCTCGACGCGTCGGGAACCCGACCCGACCGAGCTCTCCCCGGTCAGCGCCAGGGGGCCGATCTGGGCGCTGCCACGCACGTGGGTGCCACCGCAGAGCTCGCGCGACCACTCGCCGCCGATCTCCACGACCCGGACCTGCTCGCCGTAGGTCTCGCCGAACAGGGCGAGCGCGCCGAACTCACGGGCCTCGGGCAGCGTCATCCACAGCGCTCGCACGGCCTGGTCCTCCCGGACCGCGGCGTTGGCGACCTCCTCGATGTCGCCGCGCTGCTGGGTGGACAGCGCGCCCTGCCAGGCGAAGTCCAGCCGCAGGTAGCCCGGCCGGTTGTAAGAACCCGCCTGCAGCGCCTGCGGGCCGAGCACCCGGCGCAGCGCGGCGTGCACCACGTGGGTGCCCGAGTGCGCCTGGCACGCCGAACGGCGCCACTCCAGGTCGACCTCGGCGGTGAGCTCGACGCCCTCGCGCAGCTCCCCCTCCAGCACCCGCACCTGGTGCACGACCAGGCCCTTGACGGGGCGCTGCACGTCGACGACCTCGGCCCGTCCGCCGTCCCAGACCAGGTGGCCGGCGTCGGCGACCTGGCCACCGGACTCGGCGTAGAAGGGCGTGCTGTCCAGCACGACGCGGGTCAGCTCACCCGGGCCGGCGACCGGGGTGTCCCCGACCAGGCCGAGCACCCGGGAGGTGGTGGTCAGGGTGTCGTAGGCCCGCCAGTCGGTGGGCCCGTGCAGGCCGAGCAGCTCCTGGTACGCCGACACGTCGGCGCCCCCGCTGCGCTTGGCGCGGGCGTCGGCCCGGGCGCGGTCGCGCTGCTCGGTCATCAGCGCGCGGAACCCGGACTCGTCGACGGTGACCCCCTGCTCGGCGGCCATCTCCAGGGTCAGGTCGATCGGGAAGCCGTAGGTGTCGTGCAGGCTGAACGCCTGCGGACCGGTGAGCTGGGTGGTGCCGGCCGACCGGGCCGACGCGACCGCGGTCTCCAGCAGCGTGGTGCCCGAGACCAGGGTGCGGCGGAACGCCTCCTCCTCGGCGTAGGCCACCGAGGCGATGCGGTCGAAGTCGGTGGCGAGGTCGGGGTAGCTGGGGCTCATCGCGTCCCGGCTGACCGGCAGCAGGGTGGGCAGCACCGGCTCGTCGACCCCGAGCACCCGCATGGAGTAGACCGCGCGGCGCAGCAGGCGGCGCAGGATGTACCCGCGGCCCTCGTTGCCCGGGGTGATCCCGTCGCCGATGACCATCAGGCCCGACCGGACGTGGTCGGCGACCACACGCAGCCGCACGTCGGTGTCGTGGTCGGCACCGTAGGTCACGCCCGCGAGCTCGGCGGCCCGGCGCAGCACCGG
This sequence comes from Geodermatophilus sp. Leaf369, assembly GCF_001424455.1. Taxonomy (NCBI): domain Bacteria; kingdom Bacillati; phylum Actinomycetota; class Actinomycetes; order Geodermatophilales; family Geodermatophilaceae; genus Geodermatophilus; species Geodermatophilus sp. Leaf369. The sequence goes on from NZ_LMQA01000001.1 coordinate 111,284, forward strand.
GGAGACCTCGTCGATCTCGTACATGTTGTCGACGCCCTGCAGGAGGAAGGCGACCCGCTCCAGGCCCATGCCGGTGTCGATGTTCTTCTTCGGCAGGTCGCCGAGGATCGGGAAGTCCTTGCCCTCGCCGTCGCCCCGCTCGTACTGCATGAAGACCAGGTTCCAGATCTCGACGAACCGGTCCCCGCCCTCGTCGACCAGCGGCCCGCCGTCGGGGCCGTGCTCGGGACCACGGTCGAAGAAGATCTCCGAGCACGGCCCGGCCGGGCCGGCCGCGCCGGTGGACCAGTAGTTGCTCTCCTTGCCCAGCCGCTGGATCCGCTCGGCGGGCAGCCCGGTGAGCCGCGCCCACGCCTCGGCCGCCTCGTCGTCGTCGAGGTAGACGGTCACCCAGAGCCGCTCGGGGTCGAAGCCGAGCCCGCCGTCGTCGACGGAGGAGGTGAGCAGCGCCCACGCCGCCTCGATGGCGCCTTCCTTGAAGTAGTCGCCGAAGGAGAAGTTGCCGTTCATCTGGAAGAACGTGCCGTGCCGGGTGGTCTTGCCGACCTCCTCGATGTCGAGGGTGCGCACGCACTTCTGCACGCTGGTCGCCCGCGGGTAGGGGGCGGGCTCGCGACCGGTCAGGTACGGGATGAAGGGCACCATCCCGGCCACGGTGAACAGCAGCGAGGGGTCCGGGGAGACCAGCGAGGCACTGGGGACGACGGTGTGCCCGCGCTTCTCGAAGTGCTCCAGGAAACGGCGGCGGATCTCGGCGGTCTTCATCTCTGCTTCATCTCGTGGGGGTGGGCCCGCGCGGAGGTGCGGGGCCGGGGGTGACCGGTGGGGTCAGTGGTCGGCGGAGTGCGCGCCGCGACGGGCGGCGATCGCGGCCTGACCACCGGCGGTGGCGTCCTCGCGGGTGGGGAGCGGGGCGTCCAGGCCGGTGCCCGAGCGCAGCTCCTCCTCGCGGCCGGCGGCCGCAGCACGGACGTCGGCACCGAAGTCGGCGATCGCGTCACCGAGGTCGCGCAGACCGTCGGCCAACTGGCCGACGACCGACTGCGGGGTGAGCTTCTCGGCGGCCTGGGACATCTTGCGGACGACGAGCACGCCGATCGTGATGCCCATGGTCAGCCAGAACAGCCGGCGCATCAGGCGGCCCGCCGACGGGCGCGACGCTCGTCCTTGGCCGAACGCTGAGCGGTGGCGGCGGCCTGGCCCTCGCGCTTCTTGGTGACCGCGCTGCGCACGCCGTAGCTGAAGGCCGCGGCCTTGATCAGCGGGCTGCCCAGGGTCGCGGCGAACACGCTGGTCAGCGCAGCCACGTTGCTGGAGACGTTCGCGGCGTTGCCGGTGATGTCGTCGACCCGCTCGAGGTTGGCGTTCACGTGGGTCACCGTGGTGGAGGCCTGGCTCAGGATCGGCTGGCTCTGCTCACGGACCTGCCGGATGGTCAGCGTGGTCTCGTCCAGCGTGCGGCCCAGCTTCAGCACCGGGACGGCGAGCAGCAGCACCAGCACCACCAGCGCGCCGGCGGCGATGAGCCCGGCGATCTCTCCTGCGGACACGGGGTGGTCCCTCTCGTCGGTCGAACGCGTCACCCACCGGGGTGTCCGGCGGCTCGGGTCACCCTAACCGCGGGGTCGGACAGTCCGGCGGGAGTTCACCGGGTGCGCCGGACGATGGCCCGCAGCTTGGCCAGCCGGGCCCCGATCGCGGCCTCGGCGCCGCGGCCGGTGGGGCGGTAGTAGTCCCGGCCGACCAGCGCGTCGGGCGGGTACTGCTGGGCCAGCACGCCGTCGGGGTGGTCGTGCGGGTAGGCGTACGTGGCTCCGTGCCCGAGCTTCTTGGCACCGCTGTAGTGGGCGTCGCGCAGCCCGGGCGGCACCGGCCCGGCCAGCCCGGCCCGGACGTCGCCGACGGACTCCCCGATCGCGGTGGTCAGCGCGTTGGACTTGGGCGCCGTCGCCAGGTGCACGGTGGCCTGGGCCAGGGCGAAGTGCCCCTCGGGCATGCCGATGAACGCCACCGCGTCGGCCGCGGCAACCGCGACTCCCAGTGCGGTCGGGTCGGCCATCCCGATGTCCTCGCTCGCGCTGATCACCAGCCGCCGGGCGATGAACCGCGGGTCCTCCCCCGCCTCGACCATCCGGGCCAGGTAGTGCAGCGCGGCGTCGACGTCGGAGCCCCGGACGCTCTTGATCAGCGCGCTGGCCACGTCGTAGTGCTGGTCCCCCTGCCGGTCGTAGCGCACCGCGGCCTGGGCCACGGCGGTCTCCAGGGTGGCCAGGTCCAGCGTCGTCGTCCCCGCGGCCTTCGCGGCACCGGCGCCGGACTCCAGCGCGGTCAGCGCCTTGCGGGCGTCACCGCCGGCCACCCGGAGCAGGTGTTCCTCGGCCTCCTCGGTGAGGGTGATCGCGCCGTCCAGCCCGCGGTCGGACGCGATCGCCCGGTGCAGCACCTCGCGGACGTCCTCGTCGGACAGCGACTGCAGCGCCAGCACGAGGGAGCGCGAGAGCAGCGGTGAGACGACGGAGAAGAACGGGTTCTCCGTGGTCGCGGCGATCAGGCTGACGATCCGGTCCTCCACCGCGGACAGCAGCGAGTCCTGCTGGGTCTTGGAGAAGCGGTGGACCTCGTCGATGAACAAAACGGTGCGCCGGTTGCCGTGGGTCAGCTCGCGCTTGGCCGTGGCGATGACTGCGCGCACCTCCTTGACCCCGGCGTCCAGCGCGGACAGCTGCACGAAGGAGCGCTTCGTGGCCAGGGAGATGACGTGTGCCAGCGTGGTCTTGCCGGTGCCGGGCGGCCCGTAGAGCACCAGTGACATCGGCTCGTCGGCCTCGACCAGCCGGCGCAACGGGGCCCGCGGACCCAGCAGGTGCTTCTGGCCGACCACCTCGTCGAGCCCGCGCGGGCGCATCCGCACCGCCAGCGGCGCCCCGGGGTCGAACGCCGGACGGGCGCCCTCCTCGGGTTCGGGGTCGAACAGCGTGCTCACGCTTGCGACGCTACCGCCGGGGGCAGACAGTCCCGACCGAGATCCACGACGAGAGGACCACCCCGTGCAGCACCGCACCATCGGCAACGACGTCGTCGGTAGGGTCGACGTGTCCGCGATCGGGCTCGGCGCCATGCCGCTCTCCGTCGGCGACCGACCCTCCCCCGACGCGGCCGACGCCGTCGTCCACGCCGCCCTCGACGCCGGGGTCACGCTGATCGACACCGCCGACGCCTACTGCCTGGACGCCTCCGAGGTGGGCCACAACGAGCGCACCGTCGCCCGCGCCGTCCGCTCCTGGGGCGGGTCGGCCGACGTCCTCATCGCCACCAAGGGCGGGCACACCCGGGAGGGCACCGAGTGGCTGCTCGACGGGTCGCCGGAGCACCTGCGCCGCGCCTGCGACGCCTCGCTGGAGGCCCTGGGCGTGGACGCGATCGGGCTGTACCAGTTCCACCGCCCCGACCCGGAGACCCCGTGGGCGGACTCGATGGGCGCCATGAAGGACCTCTGCGACGCCGGCAAGATCCGGATGATCGGCATCTCCAACGCCGACGTCGCCCAGATCGACGAGGCGCGCGCCATCTGCGGCGACGCCCTGGTCAGCGTGCAGAACCAGTTCTCCCCCGGCTTCCGCTCCTCGGCCGGCGAACTGGCGCACTGCGCGCAGGCCGGTCTGGCCTGGTTCCCCTGGAGCCCCTTCGGCGGCATGGGCGACGCAGGCTCGCTGGCCTCCACCGCGGGCGAGTTCGCCGCGGTCGCCGACGAGCTGGGTGTGTCGGTCTACCAGGTCACCCTGGCCTGGCACCTCGCCCAGGCCGACGTGGTCATCCCCATCCCCGGCGCCAGCAAGCCCAGGAGCATCCAGGACTCCGCCGGCGCCACCGAGGTCACCCTGTCCTCCGACCAGCTGAGCCGCCTGAACGCCGCCTGATCCGCCTCCCCACCCCGCAGTTGATCATCGTCAGGTGGTCGTCCGACACGCCCTTGAAGGGGTGTCGACGCCACCACCTGACGATGATCAACAGGGGGTGGCTGGTGGGAGCACACCCGGGCGGCGTGCGCTGGTCGGCGTCCCCGTCTGCGGGTCCCGTCCACAGATCACCCGCGGTCCGTGCGACGGTGCCGCCGGCGACCGAGGGTCCGCGGCATGGAGACACCCCGCGTCCTGACCTCCGCTGACGCCGGCGCGTTGGGGCTCAGCCGAGGGCAGCTGCGCTCACTGCCGTGGCTGCACCTCGCGCACGACCGGTGGGTCGACCTCGACGACGGCGTCGACCGGCTCGGTCACCTCGCCCTGCTGGCCCAGGGCCTGCCGGACGACGCCGCCTACAGCCACCTCACCGCCGCCTCGTTGCTCGGCGCGCACGTCGACGCTCCGACCCGCCCGTCGATCGTCCTGACGCCCCGGAGGGTGCTCCCCCAGCGGGCTGAGGTGCTCGTGCACGCCCGCCGACTCGAGGCGGGCGACGTCGTCCTGCACCGGGGGCTCCGGGTGACCAGTGGCGCCCAGACCTTCCTGGACCTGGCGTCCACGACGGGCCCGGCCGAACTGTGCGCGCTCGGGGACGCGCTGTGGCGGGCCGGTGCGCTCACCGCCGACAGCCTTGCCGAGAGACTCGCCCGGGCGGACCGGGTCCGGGGTGTGCTCCGGGCCCGCTTCGTCGCTCCCCGACTGGACCCGCGCGCGATGTCCCGGCCCGAGAGCCAAGGTGCGCTGGTGGATCGGACAGAGCGACCTGCCCCCGATCGAGGTCCAGGTGCCGGTCCTGGACGCGAGGGGCCGGGTGGTCGCGCACGGAGACCTCGGGTGGGAGAGGTTCCGGACGCTCGTCGAGTACGAGGGCCGGCAGCACGCGGATCCAGAGCAATTCGACCGGGACATCGACCGCTACTCGCTCATGGGCGCCGACGGCTACCTGTTGCTGCGCTTCGCTCGCCGCCACCAGCGGGCAGACGTCGTCGTCGACCGCTGCCGCCGCGCCCTGCTCAGCCGCGGCTGGGTGCCCCCGACCAGTTGATCATCGTCAGGTGGTGCCGGCGACACACCTCGACAGGCGTGTCACGCGACCACCTGACGATGATCAACTGCGGGAGGAGGGTCAGGCGAGGACGGCGTCCAGGGCCGCCAGGAAGGCGGTGACCTTGGCCTGGGTGGCGTTGTGGCCCATCAGGCCGATGCGCCAGACGGTGGCGGCGAACTCGCCGACGCCGCCGCCGATCTCCAGGTCGTAGTCGTCGAGGAGCTGCTTGCGCACGGCGGCGGAGTCCACGCCCTCGGGCACCCAGACGGTGGTGAGCTCGGGGAGCCGGTGGCCCTCGGCGGCGAACAGCTTCATCCCGCGCGCCTCCAGACCACCCTGCAGGGCGGCACCGGCGGCGGCGTGCCGGGCGTGCACCGCGTCCAAGCCCTCCTCCAGCACCCGGCCGAGGCCCGCGTGCAGCGACACGACCATGCCGGTGGGCGCGGTGTGGTGGTAGGTGCGGCCACCGGAGCCACCGGCCTCGCCCGCGTAGCCACCGAGCAGGCCGAGGTCGAGGTACCAGGACTGCGGGCGGGCGATCCGCCGCTCCCAGGCCCGGTCGTTGATCGTGAACGGGGCGAGCCCGGGGGCGACGCCGAGGCACTTCTGCGAGCCGGAGTAGGCGATGTCGACGCCCCACTCGTCCAGCGCGACCGGGATGCCACCGAGGGAGGTCACGCAGTCGGCGACCAGCAGCGCGTCGCCCTTGCCGGCACCCAGCGCGGCCATGTCGGACTCGACCCCGGTGGAGGTCTCGGCGTGCACCGCGGCGATCACCTTGGGCGAGGGGTGCGCCGACAGCACGCGGTCGGCGTCCACCGGCTGGCCCCACTCGTGCTCGACGGCCACGACCTCGGCCCCGGTGCGCGAGGCCACCTCGACCATGCGCTTGCCGAACAACCCGTTCACCGCGACGACGGCGACGTCGCCCGGGCCCAGGGTGTTGACGAACGCGGCCTCCATGCCGGCCGAACCGGTCGCCGACAGCGGCAGGGTGCGCCGGTTCTCGGTGCCGAACACGGTGCGCAACCGGTCGGAGGTCTCGTCGAGCACCTGGAGGAACAACGGGTCGAGGTGGCCCAGCAACGGCTGCCCGAGGGCGACCGTCGCCTCCGGGTAGGGGTTGCAGGGTCCGGGTCCGAGCAGGGTGCGGGCGCGCAGCATGTGAGCCACGCTACCCAGCCGGATCAGGCCTCCGCGGGGGCGGGCGGCGGCGCCGTCCAGTCGATGCCGGCTTCCTTGCGCTGGGCGTCCGAGATCGGCGTGGGAGCGCCGGTCAGCGGGTCGTAGCCGGCCCCGGTCTTGGGGAAGGCGATGACCTCGCGGATGGAGTCGACCCCCGCCAGCAGCGCGGTGAGCCGATCCCAGCCCAGGGCGGCACCGGCGTGCGGCGGCGGACCGTAGGCGAAGGCCTCCAGGAAGAACCCGAAGCGGTCCCGGGCCTCCTCGGTGGACATGCCCAGGGTCTCGAACACCCGCTCCTGCAGCGCGGCGTCGTGGATGCGGACCGAGCCGGACATGCACTCGTTGCCGTTGATCACCAGGTCGTAGGCGTCGGACAGCGCCGCGCCCTTGTCCTCGGTGAACCGCTCCCGCCACTCCGGGGTGGGTGAGGTGAAGGGGTGGTGCATGAAGGTCCACCCGCCGTCCTCGGTCTCCTCGAACATCGGGAAGTCCACGACGAACAGGAACGACCAAGACCCGGGCTCGATCAGCTCGAGCCGCTTGGCGATCTCGTTGCGGGCCGCCCCCAGCAGCTCCTGCGACGTCCGGCGCGGGCCGGCGGCGAAGAAGACGCAGTCCCCGGGGGAAGCCCCCACGGCCTCGACCAGCCCGGCGCGCTCGGCGTCGGAGATGTTCTTGGTGACCGGCCCGCCCAGGGTGCCGTCCTCGGCGACGGTGACGTAGGCCAGGCCCTTGGCCCCGCGGGAGCGGGCCCAGTCCTGCCAGGCGTCGAAGGTGCGGCGCGGCTGCGAGCCACCGCCGGGCATGACGACGGCGCCCACGTAGGGCGACTGGAACACCCGGAACGGGGTGTCGGCGAAGAACGAGGTCAGCTCGGTGAGCTCGAGACCGAAGCGCAGGTCGGGCTTGTCCGACCCGAAGCGGTCCATCGCCTCGCGGTAGGTCATCCGCGGGATCTCGCCCACGTCGTGCGTCGCGAGCTCCTTCCACAGCGCGGTGACCACGGACGAGGCGACGTCCAGGACGTCGTCCCGGTCGACGAAGCTCATCTCGAAGTCGAGCTGGGTGAACTCCGGCTGCCGGTCGGCGCGGAAGTCCTCGTCCCGGAAGCACCGGGCGATCTGGTAGTAGCGCTCCAGGCCGCCGATCATCAGCAGCTGCTTGAACAGCTGCGGGGACTGCGGCAGCGCGTACCAGGAACCCGGCTGCAGCCGCACCGGGACGACGAAGTCCCGGGCGCCCTCGGGGGTGGAACGGGTCAGCGACGGGGTCTCCACCTCGGTGAAGCCCTGGGCGGCCATCACCCCGCGGGCCACCCGGTTGACCTCGCTGCGCAGCTTGAGCACCGACGCCGGGCCCTGCCGGCGCAGGTCCAGGTACCGGTAGGAGTACCGGACGTCGTCCCCGGCGGCCTGGGTGGTCTCGATCGGGAACGGCAGCGGCGCCGAGGACGAGAGCACCTCCAGCGTCGTGGCGACGACCTCGATCTCCCCCGACGGCAGGTCGGGGTTCTCGTTGCCGGCCGGGCGGGCCTGCACGGCACCGGTGACGAGCACGCAGTACTCGTTGCGCAGGGCGTGCGCCTCCTCCTCCCGCACGACGACCTGGGCGTAGCCCGAGCCGTCGCGCAGGTCGAGGAAGACCACCCCGCCGTGGTCGCGGCGGCGCGCGATCCAGCCGGCCAGGGTGACGGTGGTGCCGGCGTCGGCGGCCCGGAGGGTGCCGGCGTCGTGGGTGCGCAACAAGGGAGTGCCTCTCAGAAGGGGTTCGGGGTCACCAGCGGTCGTGCACGTGGGCGCGGATGCGCTCGTCGTACACCCGCTCGCACGCGGCCAGCTGGTCTGCGGTGAGGGGGGCGAGGGTGGCCGCGGCGACGTTGCCGAGCACCTGCTCGACGTTGCGGGCGCCGGGGATGACGGCGGTGACGCCGGGCTGGTCGATCACCCAGCGCAGCGCGAACGCCGCGGTCGTCGTGCCCGCGGGCACGATCTCGGCGACCTCGCGGGCGGCGGCCAGGCCGACGTCGTAGGGCACCCCGGAGAAGGTCTCGCCGACGTCGAAGGCCTCGCCGTTGCGGTTGAAGTTCCGGTGGTCGTCGGCGGCGAACGTGGTCGACTCGTCGTACTTGCCGGTCAGCAGGCCCGAGGCGAGCGGCACCCGCGCCAGGATCCCGACCTGCGCGCGGACGGCTGCGGGCAGCAGCTCCTCCAGCGGCTTGCGCCGGAAGACGTTGAGGATCACCTGGATGGACTGCACGCCCTCGTGCTCCAGGGCGGTCAGGCCCTCCTGCACGGTCTCGACCGAGACGCCGTAGGCGGCGATGGAGCCGTCGGCGACGAACCCGTCGAGGGTGTCGTAGACGCGCTGGTCGGAGTAGACGGCCGGCGGCGGGCAGTGCAGCTGGACCAGGTCCAGGGTGTCCACGCCCAGGTTGCGGCGGGACCGGTCGACCCACGCCCGCAGGTTCTCCGGCGTGTAGGTGGCGGCCTCGAAGGGGTCGGCGCGGCGGCCGGCCTTGGTGGCCACGAAGGGCCGGTCCGAGCGGGTGGTCAGCGCCTGGCGGATCCGCTCCTCGGAGCGGCCGTCGCCGTAGACGTCGGCGGTGTCGAGCAGGGTGACGCCGGCGTCGAGGGCGGCGTCGAGGACCTCGGCGGCGGACTCCGAGGTCACGTCGCCCCAGTCGCCGCCGAGCTGCCAGGTGCCCAGGCCGACCACGGAGACGTCGGCGCCGGTGCGGCCGAGCGGGCGCTGTTCGAGGGAGGAAGTCACGGCAGAACCGTCGCACGCACGCGCTCGACGAGCTCACCGAGGGGGACGGCGACCTGCTCCCCGGTGGCCATCGTCTTCAGCTGCCCGACCCCGGCGGCGAGGTCGCGGTCGCCGATGACGAGGACCTGCGCAGCCCCGGAGCGGTCGGCGGCCTTCATGGCGCCCTTGAGCCCACGGTCGCCGTAGACGGTGTCGGCGGAGACCCCGGCGGCGCGCAGCTGCCCCACCAGCCGGACGGCGAGGGACTTGGCCTCGGCCCCCAGCGGGACGACGAAGGCCTGCACCCCGGGCTCGACGGCGATGTCGAGCCCCTCGGCCTGGACGGCCAGGATCGTCCGGTCCACGCCGACCGCGTAGCCGATGCCGGAGACGTCCGGGCCGCCCAGTGCGGCCGAGAGCCCGTCGTAGCGCCCGCCGCCGCCGATGCCGGACTGCGAGCCCAGCCGGTGGTGGACGAACTCGAACGTCGTCTTCGTGTAGTAGTCCAGCCCGCGCACCAGCCGGGGGGCCTCGACCCACGAGACGCCGAGGTCGGAGAGGTGCTGGCGGACGGCGTCGTAGTGCGCGCGGGTGGTGTCGGAGAGGTGGTCGACCATCAGCGGGGCGTCCACGAGCTGGGCCTGGACGTCGGGCCGCTTGTCGTCGAGCACCCGCAGGGGGTTGATCTGCGCCCGGCGCCGGGTGTCCTCGTCGAGGTCCAGCCGTGACAGGAAGTCCGTCAGCAGCTCGCGGTACTGCGGCCGGCAGGTGGCGTCGCCCAGCGAGGTGAGCTGCAGCTCGTAGTCGGTGAGCCCGAGGTCTCGGTAGCCCTGGTCGGCGAGCGCGACCATCTCGGCGTCCAGCGCGGGGTCGTCGACGCCCAGGGCCTCGACGTCGACCTGGGTGAAGTGCCGGTAGCGCCCGGCCTGGGGGCGCTCGTAGCGGAACGCCGAGCCGACGCTCCACAGCTTGACCGGCAGGGCGCCGGCGTAGAGCCGGTGCTCGATGAAGGCCCGCATCAGCCCGGCGGTGAGCTCGGGGCGCAGGGTCAGCGACCGGCCGCCCTTGTCGGTGAAGGAGTACATCTCCTTGCTCACGACGTCGGTGGACTCCCCCACCCCCCGGGCGAAGACCGCGGTGTCCTCGAAGACCGGGGTCTCCACGTAGCCGTAGCCGGCCCGGCGCAGCGGCGCGGTCAGCGTCTCCCGGACGGCGAGGAACCGGGCGGAGTCCGGCGGCAGGACGTCGAAGGTGCCCTTGGGGGCGACCAGGGAGTCGCTCACAGCCCGCGGCCCTTCGGCGCGCCCGCGGCCTCGGCCAGGTAGGGGTTGGTGGCCCGCTCCCGGCCGATCGTGGTGGCCGGGCCGTGCCCGGGCAGCACCACCGTGGCGTCGTCCAGCGGCAGGACGACGTCGCGCAGCGAACCCAGCATCGACTCCCACGAGCCGCCGGGCAGGTCGACCCGGCCCACGGAGCCCGCGAAGAGGACGTCGCCCGCGATCAGGCCGGGCGACTCGTCGAGGTCGAGGCTGAAGACCACCGAGCCGCGGGTGTGCCCGGGGGCGTGCCGCACGGTGAGGTCGACACCGGCCAGGGACAGCAGTGCCCCGTCCTCCAGCGCGCGGACCTCGGCGGGATCGGGCAGCGCCACGCCCTGCGCCAGCGGGGCCAGCGCGGGGCCGTGCCAGGCCACCGGGTCGCTGATCATCCCGAGGTCCTCGGGGTGCAGCCAGGCGGGGATGTCGTAGCCCTCGCAGACCGGGAGCACGGAGAACGTGTGGTCCAGGTGGCCGTGGGTGAGCACGACCGCGACGGGCTTGAGGCCCTCGTCGGAGAGCAGCTGGGCCAGCGGCTCCACGGCGTCCATGCCGGGGTCGACGACGACGCACTCCGAGCGGGGTCCGGCGGCGATCGCGTAGCAGTTGGTGCCGAACGCGCCGGCGGGGAAGGAGCGGATGAGCACCGGGCCAGGTTACGCGGGGCCTGGACGCTCCCGGTCTGCCTGCAGGGGACGCCCAGCACCGACACCTAGACTCCCCCTTCGACCAGCGGGGCCGGTGCGTGTGTGCTGTCCCCGAGCAGCCGCACCGAGGAGCCCCCAGACCCGTGCCCAGCAACAAGCAGCGCCGCCAGGCCGCCCAGCGTCACCTGCAGCGCCAACTGGAACGGCGGGCCGAGCAGGCCAAGAAGCGGCGGCGCAACCTGCTGCTCCTGGTGACCGTGGTGGCCGTGCTGGTGGTCGCCGGTGCGGCGTTCCTGGTCACCGGCCTCGGCGGGGACGACGACACGACGACGGCGAGCGGCACCGACGCGGCCGCGACGACGTCGGCCGCTGCGGCGCCGACCCCGGGTCCCGGTGCCGAGCGGGCCGGGCAGACCACCACCGCCGGGCCCTGCACCTACACCTACGACGCCCAGGGCAGCTCGGGCGTGGCCAACGACGCCCCCAGCGGCGACGTCGCCACCGAGGGGACGGTCGCCGAGACGGTGACCACCAGCGCCGGCGCGATCGGGCTGACCCTGGACCAGGCCGCCCCGGCCACCTGCGCCACGGCGAGCTTCGTGTCCCTGGCCTCGCAGGGCTACTTCGACGGCACCCCCTGCCACCGGTTGACCACCGGCGAGGGCCTGCAGGTGCTCCAGTGCGGCGACCCCAGCGGCACCGGCGGCGGTGGCCCTGGCTACGCGTTCCCGACCTCGACCGCCGGCAGCGAGACCTACGCCCGCGGCACCCTGGCCATGGCCAACGCCGGGCAGGGCACCGACGGCAGCCAGTTCTTCCTGGTCTACGGCGACAGCCAGCTGCCCGCCGACTACACCGTCTTCGGCACCATCGACGAGGCCGGTCTGGCCGTGCTGGACGGCATCGCCGCCGGTGGCGTGGCCGACGGCTCCTCCGACGGCGCACCGGCCAGCCCGGTGACGATCGAGTCGGTCACCCCCGCCGCGTGAGGTCCGCTCCGGCCTGGCTGGCCCTCGCGGGGCTGCTGCTGACCGGCTGCACCTCGACCGTCGGGGGCTCGGCGTCCCCGGCGGTCGAGGTGACCCTGGCCGACACCGAGGTGGCGGCCTACCCGCCCGGACAGCTGCACACCGACGAGGACGTCGACTACCCCGAGACCCCGCCGGTCGGTGGTGAGCACGACCCGCAGTGGGCCGACTGCACCGGGTCGGTCTACGACGTCGAGCTGCGTCGGGAGAACGCGGTGCACTCCCTGGAGCACGGCGCGGTGTGGGTGACCTACGACCCGGCCGAGGTCGACGCCGGCGGTGTGGCGACCCTGGCCGCGCTGGTCGAGGGCACGTCGGGGATGTTCCTGTCGCCCTACCCGGGGCAGGGGTCCCCGGTGTCGGCGCAGGCGTGGAACCACCAGCTGCGCGCCGACGACCCGGCCGACCCGCGGATCGAGGCCTTCGCGACGTTGCTGGTGTCCAACCCCGACACCACCCCGGAGCTCGGCGCGACCTGCGAGAACCCGGCCTTCCTGGCCGCCCCGCTCACCCCCTGAGCGCGCGGGCGGTCACCAGGCCGATCCCGCGTTCCAGCGGACCGCGGCCGAGGGTCTGCGACCACACGGTGCACACCACCAGCGCGGTGCCGGCGAAGAGCACCCAGTGCCCCACCCCGCCGTCGGCGGTGCTGAACACGCTGTCGCCGAGCAGGGCGATGCCGACCAGCTGCAGGCAGTAGGCGCTCAGCGGCATCGAGCCCACGGCGGCCAGCGGCAGCAGCACCCGGCGTAGCCGGTCGGCGACGAGCAGGCACACCCCGAGGACGGCGAGGGCGAACCCCCCGGAGGCGACCACCTCGGCCGGGGTGCCGCTGTGCGGTGCGGTGGACAGCAGCTGCCCGACCGGCGGCACCAGGTCCTGCCAGCGCGGCAGCTCGCCCAGCGCCGTCTCGGGGAACGTCTCGGCCTGCTCCCCCACCCCGAGCACCGGCCCGGCGGCGTAGCCGACGACCGCCCCCACGAGCCCGACGACGACGAGCCCGACGCGCACCCGGACCGCGGTGAGGTCGAGTCGGCCGACCCCCAGACCGACGACGAGGAACGCGACCCAGATCGCGACCGGGTACTGCCCGAGCAGCACGAGTCCGCCGAGGACTCCCCCGCCCCCGGTCTCGACGCTCACCCAGGGCACCAGCAGCAGGTGCACCAGCGGGTTGAGCACCACCACCACCCCGCCGGCCAGCAGGAACAGCGACCGGGGCCGCCAGCGCAGCAGCGGGACCGCCAGCACGAACAGCACCGCGTAGTACTCGAGGATCACCCCCACCGGCGTGATCAGCAGCTGCACCGCGGACCCCGCGGCGAACACCAGCACGGCCCGGACCAGCAGCACCAGCCGCGCCCGTACCAGCGCGTCCCCCGTGGGCGGCGACGTCCGCCCGGTCAGCAGCGCGACCGACACCCCCGCCAGCGTCGCGAACAGGATCGACGACCGCCCGTCCACCAGCCCGTCCCAGGAAGACGGGTCCGACCACACGAGGTCGTCGGTGGTCAGCAGGTGCGCCCCGAACATCCCGAGCACGGCCAGCCCGCGGGCCACGTCCACCCCCACCAGGCGGGAGCGACCAGCCACCGGCGTTTGGTGGGTCGTGGACTGGACCGTGGTCGTCACTCCCGAAGGGTATGGGAGCCGACCACCCGTGCAGGGTCCTGAGGAGTGGGGCCCGGAGGGTCCCGCGACCGAAGGACGGACACGCTCGTCTCAGCCGGGGGACGGCTCCTGGCCGCGGTGCGATCCGGAGGATCGCGGTCTACGCAGTGACTCTCTCCACGTCGAAGACGCCGTCGACGTTGCGCACCGTCTGCAGCACCGCACCCAGGTGGGCGGGGTCGGCGAGCTCGAAGGTGAACCGGCTGACGGCGACCCGGTCGCGGCTGGTCTGCACCGAGGCGGACAGGATGTTGACCCGTTCGTCGGCGAGGGCCTTGGTGACGTCGGACAGCAGCCGGTGCCGGTCGAGCGCCTCGACCTGGATGGCGACGAGGAACACCGCGCCCGGCGCCGAGGCCCACTCGACCTCGACGAGCCGCTCGGGCTTGCGCTGCAGGTCGTCGGCGTTGGTGCAGTCGGTGCGGTGGACGCTGACGCCGCCGCCCCGGGTGACGAAGCCGAGCACGTCGTCACCGGGCACCGGGGTGCAGCACTTGGCGAGCTTGGCCCACACGTCGGTCATGCCGTGCACCACGACGCCGGGGTCGCCACCCGCGGTGCGGGCCACCGAGCGCTTGGTGGGGATGGCGGTCTCGGCGATGTCCTCGGTGGCGCCCTCGGACCCACCGAGGGCGACCATGAGCTTCTCCACCACCGAGGCGGCGGAGACCTGGTGCTCCCCGACGGCGGCGTAGAGCGCGCTGACGTCGCTGAAGTGCAGGTCGGCGGCCAGCGTGGCCAGGGCGTCGCCGCCCATCAGACGCTGCAGCGGGAGCCCGGCCTTGCGCATGGCCTTGGTGAGGGCGTCCTTGCCGTCGTCGACGGCGTCCTCGCGGCGCTCCTTGGTGAACCACTGGCGGATCTTGGTGCGGGCCCGGGAGGAGCCGACGAACTCCAGCCAGTCGCGGCTGGGGCCGGCGGTGGGCGACCGGGAGGTGAAGACCTCGACGACGTCGCCGTTGGCCAGCTTGCTGTCCAGGGAGACCAGCGAGCCGTTGACCCGGGCCCCGATGCAGCGGTAGCCGACCTCGGTGTGCACGGCGAACGCGAAGTCGACCGGCGTGGACTCCCCGGGCAGGCTGATCACGTCGCCCTTGGGCGTGAAGACGAAGACCTCCTGCGGACCGAGGTCGTAGCGCAGGGTCTCCAGGAACTCCCCGGGCTCCTGGGCCTCGCGCTGCCAGTCCAGCAGCTGGCGCAGCCACAGCATGTCGTCGCCGGAGGAGCCGGGCTTGGGCGGAGTGACGGGGCCGCCGCCGCGCGCCTTCTCCTTGTACTTCCAGTGCGCGGCGATGCCGTACTCGGCGGTGCGGTGCATGTCGTGGGTGCGGATCTGCAGCTCGACGGGCTTGCCCTGCGGGCCGATCACCGTGGTGTGCAGCGACTGGTACATGTTGAACTTCGGCATCGCCACGAAGTCCTTGAAGCGCCCCGGGACCGGCTGCCAGTGCGCGTGCATGATGCCCAGCGCGGCGTACACGTCGCGCACCGAGTCGACCAGGATCCGGATGCCGACCAGGTCCCAGATGTCGGTGAAGTCCCGGCCGCGGACGATCATCTTCTGGTAGATCGAGTAGTAGTGCTTGGGCCGGCCGGTGACGTCGGCCTCGATCTTGCCGGCCTTGAGCTGCTCGGTGACCGCGTCGGCGACCTCGGCGAGGTAGGTGTCGCGGGACGGCGCCCGCTCGGCGACCAGCCGCACGATCTCGTCGTAGCGCTTGGGGTAGAGGGTGGCGAAGGCCAGGTCCTCCAGCTCCCACTTGATGGTGTTCATGCCCAGCCGGTGGGCCAGCGGGGCCAGGATCTCCAGCGTCTCGCGCGCCTTCTTCTCCTGCTTCTCCGGCGGGAGGAAGCGCAGCGTGCGCATGTTGTGCAGCCGGTCGGCCAGCTTGATGACCAGCACCCGGGGGTCGCGGGCCATCGCGACGATCATCTTGCGGATGGTCTCGGCCTGCGCGCCGTCCCCGAACGACACCTTGTCGATCTTGGTGACGCCGTCGACGAGGTGCGCGACCTCGGCCCCGAAGTCTGCGGTGATCGTGTCCAGCCCGACGCCGGTGTCCTCCACGGTGTCGTGCAGCAGGGCGGCGACCAGGGTGGTGGTGTCCATGCCCAGCCCGGCGAGCACGGTGGCCACGGCCAGCGGGTGGGTGATGTACGGGTCGCCGGACTTCCGCTTCTGGCTGGCGTGCGCCTCCTCGGCGACGTCGTAGGCCCGCTGCAGCAGCGCCAGGTCGGCCTTCGGGTGGTTCTGCCGGTGGAGCGCAGCCAGGGGTTCGAGCACGGGACGGACGACCGTGGAGCGCTGGCCGGCCACGATGCGGCGGGCCAGCCGGTCGCGCACCCGGCGACGCGGGACGGCGTCCAGCGCCCCGCCGGTCGAGGGCGGCTCGCTCGCGACGTCGGCGGGCCGGCTGACACCCGGGCCCTGCACGGCGGGGCGCTCCGGCAGCGTGGCGCGCTCGGCACCGGGCTGGGGTTCCGCTGGCGCGGCGGCGGCGGTGGAGGAGGCGACGACGTCAGAGGCCACGGTCACTCCTCGGGGTCCGGTGGGGTGGGACCCGCACCATGCTAGCCACGGCGAGCAGGCTCGACGCCGCCCGGCGGGGTGAGCCGTGTGTCAGGTGGTCCAGAGGGCGTGCACGGTGTGCGGCCGCAGCCGTTCGCGGCCACCCAGGGCGGGCAGCTCGACCACCACCGACACGGCCGTGACCACCCCGCCCAGCTGCTCGACCAGCCCGATCGCGGCCTCCAGGGTGCCGCCGGTGGCGAGCACGTCGTCGACCAGGAGCACCCGCTGACCGGCCACGATCGAGTCGGTGTGCAGCTCCAGCGTCGCCGTGCCGTACTCCAGCGCGTAGTCCGCGGACACCCGCTCCCGGGGGAGCTTGCCGGCCTTGCGCACGGGGACGACGCCGGTGCCGGCGTCCAGGGCGACGGCGGCGGCCAGCAGGAACCCGCGGGCCTCCACCCCGACGACCACGTCGAACCCCGGGTCGCCGTCGCCACCGGTGCGCAGGGCCGCGGCCCGGGGGTCCTCGTCCACCGGACCGGCAGCGAGAGCGTCGACCACGCGGCGGAACGCCCGCGCGTCGGCGAACACCGGGGTCAGGTCGCGGAAGACGACCCCGGGCTCGGGGAAGTCCGGCACGTCGACTGCGATCGAGGCGATCAGCTCGTCCAGCGGCAGTTCCCCGTGGGCGTCCAGCGAGGTCACCGGCGCTTCTTCTGCCCCGGTCGCTGCGGGCGCGCGCCGGGCTTCGGGCCGGCGACGGGTCCGCGGGTGACCGACGCCGGGGACTCGACCTGCTCGACGGCCTCGGGACGCTCCGGCAGCGTCTCGCGGTCGGCGAGGGCGACCCCGCCGGCCGCCGCGGCCGGACGCGTCCGGCGGGCGCTGGCGACCGGACCGGCGGCGGTGCCACCGGACCGGGCGTCGGCGGCCCGGCGGGCCAGCACCCGCTTGCGCAGCGCCTGCACCTCGGGCTCGCGGTCCTTGAGGTCGGCGAGCACCGGGGTGGCCAGGAAGATCGAGCTGTAGGTGCCGGCGGCCAGGCCGACGGTGAGCACCAGGGCCAGGTCCTGCAGGGTGCCGACGCCGAGCAGGCCGACACCGACGACGAGGAGGCCGAGCACCGGCAGCAGCGCGATGACCGAGGTGTTGATCGAGCGCATGAGGGTCTGGTTGACCGCCAGGTTGGCCGCCTCGCCCCAGGTCATCCGGGCGCCCTTCTCCAGGTCCTTGGTGTTCTCGTCGACCTTGTCGAAGACCACCACGGTGTCGTAGAGGCTGAACCCGAGGATGGTGAGGAACCCGATCACCGTCGAGGGCGTCACCTCGAAGCCGACCAGGGAGTAGACGCCGGCGGTGAGCACGATGTCGTGCAGCAGCGCGACGATCGCGCCCACGGCCATCTTCGGCTGGAACCGGATCGCCAGGAAGAGCACCACCGCGGCGAGGAACACCACGAGGGCGATCAGCGCCTGGTCGGTGATGTCCCGGCCCCAGTCCGCGCTGACGGACTCCGGGCTCACCTGGGCGGGCTGGACGCCCGCGGCGTCGGCGATGGCCGAGACGACGGTGGCCTCGGCGTCGTTGTCCAGCGCCCCGGTGCGCAGCAGGACGGTGTTGCCGCCGACCACCTGGGCGGTGGAGACGTCGGCCCCGGCGCCCTCGGCGGCCTCGCGGATCTCGGTCAGCTGGGACGACGACGCCGGCACCCGGAAGCTGTTGCCGCCCTCGAAGTCGATGCCGAAGTTGAAGCCGCGGAACACCATCGAGGCGATGCAGACCAGCACCACGACGGCGGTGACCTTGTACCAGAACCGGCTGCGGCCCACGACGTCCAGACCGGCCTCGCCGTTGTAGAGCCGATGGGCCAGCGAGGCCCTCTTCGGGGCGGCGCGGACCGCGGCGGCCTCCTCTTCCGTCTCGCCCTCGGCGGGCAGTCCGGCGTCGGCCAGCGCGGTGTCGTCGGCGTCGGCCGCGGCGTCCGCGCGCACCTCGGCGTCGGACTCGGTGGCGTCGTCGCGACCGTCGCCGTCGGCGTCGTCCAGAGGTGCGTCCTGCGGGTCGCCGTCGCGGGGGGTGCCGGTCATCGGTCGCTCCTGTCGGTGGCGCTCGCGGAGGTGCTGCCGGTGCCCGAGCCGGCGGCGGCCAGACCGGTGCGACCGGGCCGCTGGCCCGGCCGCGGCGCGGTGGCCGGCCGGCGGCTGACGTCGACGGCGCCGAGGCCGGAGAACCGGCTGGAGCCGAAGCTCCTGAACCGGCTCAGCACCGACATCAGCGGGTGGGTGAAGAGGAAGACCACGATCAGGTCGAGCACGGTGGACAGACCCAGGGTGAACGCGAAGCCCTTCACGTCCCCGATGGCCAGCACGTAGAGGATCGCGGCGGCCAGGAAGCTGACCGCGTCGGCGGAGAGGATCGTCCGGCGGGCACGCACCCAGGCGCGGGGGACGGCGCTGCGCAGCGTGCGGCCCTCGCGGATCTCGTCCTTGAGTCTCTCGAAGTAGACGACGAAGGAGTCCGCGGTGATGCCGATGCTGACGATGAACCCGGCGATCCCGGCCAGGCTCAGGGTGAACCCGATCTCCCGGCCCAGCAGCACGAGGCTGGCGTAGACCACGACCGCGGACAGGATCAGGCTGGCGATCATCACCAGGCCGAGCAGCCGGTAGTAGAGCAGCGCGTAGAGGAAGACCAGCGCGACGCCGATGCCGCCGGCGATCAGGCCCGCGCGCAGCTGCTCGCCGCCGAGCTCGGTGGAGATGGACTGCGCGGTGGCCTGGGTGAAGGTCAGCGGCAGGGCGCCGTAGGCGAGCTGGTTGGCCAGCGTGGTGGCGGTCTCCTGGTCGAAGGAGCCGGTGATCTGGGTGGTGCCGCCGGTGATCGCGCTGTTGATCGTCGGGGCGGAGACCACCCGGCCGTCGAGGACGATGCCGACCTGGTTGCCGACGTTGGCCGCCGTGTAGGCCGCCCACGTCGAGGAGCCCGAGGAGGTGAAGTCGACGTTGACGATCCACTCGCCGGTCTGCTGGGCGGTGCCGGCGCTGGCGTCGGACACCTGGGTGCCCTCGACGACCGTCGGGCCGAGCAGGTACTTGGCGGTGCCGTCCTCCGAGCACGCCGCCAGGTAGGAGTCCGAGAGGTCGATCTCGCGGGTGTCCTCGGGGCTGCAGGTCAGCGTCGCGAGGTCGGCGGTGGCCTGCTCCTCGGTCAGCGGCGTGGCGCCCACCGGGTCACCGGTGGCCGGGTCGGTCTCGGCGGAGCTGCCGGTGGCCGGTGCGGAGTCCGAGGCCGGGGCGGAGGAGGTCGCCGGGGCGGCGTCGCTGGTGGGAGCGGCCGACTCGGTGGCCGTCGGCTCCGGGGCGAAGGAGTCCGGCGCGAAGGAGTCCGGCGCGGCCGAGGAGGTCGCTGCCGGGTCGGTCACCGCAGGATCCGTCACAGCGGGATCCGTGGTCGCCGGGTCCGTGGTCGCCGGGTCCGTGGTGGCCGGGTCCGTGGTCGCCGGGTCGGTGGTCGTCGCGTCGCTGGTGGCCGGCAGCGGGCCCTGCAGCACCGGGCGGAACCGCAGCTGGGCGGTCTGGCCGAGCTCGCGGGCCTGGTCGCCGTCCTCACCGGGCACCGAGATGACGATGTTGGAGTCGCCCTCGGTGACCACCTCGGCCTCGGAGACACCGAGGCCGTTGACGCGCTGCTCGATGATCTGCCGAGCCAGCTCCAGGTCCTCCCGGTCGGGGGTGCCCCCGCCGGGGACCTGGGCGGTCAGCGTCACCGTGGTGCCGCCCTGCAGGTCCAGGCCCAGCTGCGGGGTGCGCTGGGAGCCGGTCCCGAAGACCAGTCCGTACATGGCCGCGACGATCAGGACGAAGGCCCCGAAGTAACGGGCGGCGGGGAGCTGGCGAGCGGCCACGGTGCGCGGCCTCAGCGGGTGCGGTCGGAGGGACCCGAGGGGTCACCGTCGCCGTCGACGTAGCCGTGCCGCTCGTCGCTGGGGGGCACGATCTCCCCGGCGGTGGCGTCGAGGACCGCACCGTCGGGCTTGCGGATCTCCATCACCGCGGGGCGGGCGAAGGTGGCCACCACCCCGGGGGCGATCTCGATGTCCACGGTGCCGTCGCCGAGGCCGGCGACCGTGCCGTGCAGGCCGCTGGTCAGCATGACCGGGGCGCCCACGGACAGCGACTCCTGCAGGGTCTGCGCGTTGGCGGCCATCTTCTTGCGCTGACGGGCCGGCAGCACGATGAGCAGTGCGAAGGCGATCACCAGCAGGATGAGCGGGAAGAACTGCTCCACGGTTGTCGTGCCTCTCCACCGCGCAGCGTTCGCGCGGTCATCGTGACCGCACGCTGGCGGTCACTCGGGTACGTCGGGTGCGGTCCGCCCGGGGGGCGCGACCGGCGCAGGGCGCAGCACCGACGTGCGGTGCGGTTGCGCTCCAGCGGCGGTGAGTCTAGGCGTCGAAGAGCGTGGGTGAGGCAGCCCGGTCCGGCGGCGGGTCGCCGAAGCCACCGGTGAGCCACGTGCCCTGGGGCACCGGGAGGTCCAGGTGACGCCACGCGGCCTCGGTCGCGACCCGCCCGCGGGGGGTGCGGGCGAGCAGCCCGGCCCGCACCAGGAAGGGCTCGCAGACCGCCTCCACGGTGTGCGGCTCCTCCCCCACGGCGACCGCCAGGGTGGACACCCCGACCGGTCCGCCGCCGAACCCGACGACCAGGGCACGCAGCACCTCGCGGTCGAGGCGGTCCAGGCCGAGCTCGTCGACGTCGTAGAGCGCCAGGGCGGCCTGCGCCACGGGCAGGGTGATCCGGCCGTCGGCGCGCACCTCGGCGTAGTCGCGCACCCGGCGCAGCAGCCGGTTGGCGATGCGCGGCGTGCCGCGGGACCGGCCGGCGATCTCCGCGGACCCCTCGGCGTCGATCTGCACGCCCAGCAGGTCGGCGCTGCGCTGGAGCACCAGCTGCAGGTCGGCGGTGTCGTAGAACTCCATCTGGCCCACGAAGCCGAACCGGTCGCGGAGCGGACCGGTCAGCAGACCGGCCCGGGTGGTGGCCCCGACCAGGGTGAAGGGCGCGATCTCCAACGGGATCGCGGTGGCACCGGGCCCCTTGCCGACCACGACGTCGACCCGGAAGTCCTCCATCGCCATGTAGAGGAGCTCCTCGGCCGGGCGGGCGATGCGGTGGATCTCGTCGATGAAGAGCACGTCGCCCTCACCGAGGTTGGACAGCATCGCCGCCAGGTCGCCCGAGCGCTCGATCGCCGGACCGGAGGTGATCTTCACCGACGTGCCCAGCTCGGAGCCGATGATCAGCGCCAGCGACGTCTTGCCCAGCCCGGGCGGGCCGGACAGCAGCACGTGGTCCGGTGGCCGGCCGCGCCGCTTGGCGCCCTCGAGCACGAGGTCCAGCTGGCGGGACACCTTGGGCTGGCCGACGAACTCGGCCAGGGAGTGCGGGCGGAGCGCGGACTCGACGACCCGCTCCTCCTCACCGGCCCAGGCGCTGGCCTCCGAGGCCTCGGGCGAGCTCACGCCCGACCCAGCATCCGCAGCGCCTGCCGCAGCAGGACGGCGACGTCCACGCTGCCGGTGTCGGCGACCTGCTCCTCGGCGACCGGGGCGAGCTGGCCCAGGGCGCCGTCGGCCTCCCGGACGCTCCAGCCCAGCCCGACCAGCGCGGTGGTCAGCTGGTCGCGCCACGGTGCGACCGGGGCCACGAAGTACCCGGTGGCACCGGCCGCGGCGGTGGCGGCGTCCAGGCTGACGTCCCCGGAGCCCACGCCGAGCCGGTCGCGCAGCTCCAGCACCAGCCGCTCGGCGCCCTTCTTGCCGATGCCGGGCACCTGCATGAGCGACTTCAGGTCCCCGGTGGTGACGGCGCGGCGCACCTCACGGGGCGGGTGGACGGCCAGCACGGCCTGGGCCAGCCGGGGGCCCACGCCGTTGGCGGTCTGCAGCAGCTCGAACAGCTGGCGCTCGTCGTCGTCGGCGAACCCGTACAGGGTCAGCGAGTCCTCCCGGACGACCAGGCTGGTGGACAACCGGGCGGCCTCACCCACCTGGAGGCGGGCGATCGTGCCCGGGGTGCACTGCACGGCCAGCCCGATCCCGCCGACCTCGACCACGGCGCCGTCCGGGGACACCGCGGCGACCCGGCCCGCGACGGAGGCGATCACCGGTACACCCCGCCGGTGCCGATGCCCTGCCAGCGGCTCGCCCGCACGGCGGGGCGGGGCGCGGTGGTGAGCGGTCCCTGGGCGATCCCGGCGCCGGTGGCCAGCGCCGCGACCCGCAGCCGGTCCTGGGTCGGCCCGCGCCAGACGTGGCACACCGCCAGGGCCAGCGCGTCAGCCGCGTCGGCCGGCTTGGGGGCCACGGTCAGCCCCAGCACCCTCGTCACCATCAGGGTCACCTGCTCCTTGTCCGCCCGGCCGTTGCCGGAGATCGCGGCCTTGACCTCGCTGGGGGTGTGCCAGGCGACCGGTCGGCTGGCCTGGGCCGCGGCCAGTGCGGCCACCCCGGCGGCCTGCGCGGTGCCGGTCGCCGTCCCCTTGTTGTTCTGCAGGAACACCCGCTCGATGGCCACCACGTCGGGCCGGTGCTCGCGCACCAGCGCGGTCACCGCGGTGTGCAGCTCGAGCAGCCGCAGCTCCAGGGCCAGGTCGGCGTCGCTGCGCACGACGCCGACGCCCACCGCGGTGGGGCGGGCGCCGGGCCGGCCGTCGACGACGCCCCAGCCGCACCGGGTCAACCCCGGGTCGATGCCGAGCACGCGCACTGGAGACCCTCTCGCCGACGAACAGGTGTTCGAGGGAACGCTAGGCGGACCGGCCACCGCGGCGGCCGGCGACACGCCTAGTCGTCCGCGGCGATCTTCTCCATGACGTCGTCGGGGACCTCGTAGTTGGCGTAGACGTTCTGCACGTCGTCGCAGTCCTCCAGGGCGTCGATGAGCCGGAAGACCTTGCCGGCCCCCTCCTCGTCGAGCTCGACCTGCACGCTGGGCACGAAGGCGGCCTCGGCGGAGTCGTAGTCGATCCCGGCGTCCTGCAGGGCGGTGCGGACGGCGACCAGGTCGGTCGGCTCGCTGACCACCTCGAAGGTGTCCCCGAGGTCGCGGACCTCCTCGGCGCCGGCGTCCAGCACGGCCTCCATGACGGCGTCCTCGCTGGTGCCCGCCGACGGGACCACCACGACGCCCTTGCGGCTGAACATGTAGGACACCGACCCGGGGTCGGCCATCGACCCGCCGTTGCGGGTCATGGCGGTGCGGACCTCCATGGCCGAGCGGTTCTTGTTGTCGGTGAGGCACTCGATGAGCACCGCGACCCCGGCCGCGGCGTAGCCCTCGTAGGTGATGCCCTGGTACTCGACGCCACCGGCCTCCAGGCCCGCCCCGCGCTTGACCGCGCGGTTGATGTTGTCGATCGGCACCGAGGACTTCTTGGCCCGCTGGACGGCGTCGAACAGCGTCGGGTTGCCCTGCACGTCACCGCCGCCGGTGCGCGCCGCGACCTCGATGTTCTTGATCAGCTTGGCGAAGAGCTTGCTCCGCTTGGCGTCGATCCCGGCCTTCTTGTGCTTGGTCGTCGCCCACTTGGAATGGCCGCTCATCGCTGCGTCTCCTCACCTGGCGCCGTCGTCGGCGCCGTCCACGTCTCCTCCGCCGGGCGCTGGCGCACCAGTTCGACGAAGAACCGGTGCAGCCGGGTGTCACCGGTGAGCTCCGGGTGGAAGCTGGTGGCGACGACGCTGCCCTGGCGGACCGCGACGATCCTACCGTCGGCCGGTCCACCGGAGACCCGGCCGAGCACCTCGACGCCCTCGCCGGCCTGCTCCACCCAGGGCGCCCGGATGAACACCGCGTGCACCGGGCCGCCGGCGACACCGGTCACGTCGACCTGCGACTCGAAGCTGTCGACCTGCCGACCGAAGGCGTTGCGGCGGACCGTGACGTCCAGCCCGCCGATGGTCTGCTGGTCGTCGGGGGCGTCCAGCAGCCGGTCGGCGAGCAGGATCATCCCGGCGCACGACCCGTAGGCCGGGAGCCCGCCGCGGATGGCGGCCCGCAGCGGCTCGAGCAGCCCCCAGCGGTGCGCGAGCTTGGCGATGGTCGTGGACTCCCCGCCCGGGAGCACCAGGCCGTCGAGACCGGTGAGCTCCTCGGGCCGGCGCACGGCCGACGTCCGGGCGCCCTGCGCCTCGAGCACGGCGCGGTGCTCCCGGACGTCGCCCTGCAGCGCGAGCACCCCGATGTGGGGCGTGCTCACCAGCCGCGGTTCGCGTACCGCTGCTCGGCCGGGATCGAGTCGATGTTGATCCCGACCATGGCCTCGCCCAGCCCGCGGCTGACCTTGGCGATCACCGAGGCGTCGTCGTGGAAGGTGGTGGCCTGCACGATGGCCGCGGCGCGCTGCGCCGGGTCGCCGGACTTGAAGATGCCCGAGCCGACGAAGACGCCGTCGGCGCCCAGCTGCATCATCATCGCCGCGTCCGCCGGGGTGGCGATGCCACCGGCGGTGAACAGCACGGTCGGCAGCTTCCCGGTGCGGGCGATCTCGGCCACCAGCTCGTAGGGCGCGCGCAGCTCCTTGGCCGCGACGAACAGCTCGGTCTCGTCCAGGGTGGTCAGCCGGCGGATGCCCGCGCGGATGGCGCGCATGTGCCGGGTGGCCTCCACGACGTTGCCGGTGCCGGCCTCGCCCTTCGAGCGGATCATCGCCGCGCCCTCGGAGATCCGGCGCAGCGCCTCGCCCAGGTCGGTGGCCCCGCAGACGAAGGGCACGGTGAAGTCGCCCTTGACGATGTGGTGCGCCTCGTCGGCCGGGGTCAGCACCTCGGACTCGTCGATGTAGTCCACGCCCAGGCTCTCGAGCACCCGGGCCTCGACGAAGTGCCCGATCCGGGCCTTGGCCATCACCGGGATGGACACCGCGGCGATGATCCCGTCGATCATGTCCGGGTCGCTCATCCGGGCGATCCCGCCCTGCGCGCGGATGTCGGCGGGCACCCGCTCCAGGGCCATCACGGCGACCGCGCCGGCGTCCTCGGCGATCCGGGCCTGCGCGGCGTCGACGACGTCCATGATGACGCCGCCCTTGAGCTGCTCGGCCATGCCGCGCTTGACCCGGTCGGTGCCGGTGCTGGAAGTGGGGGTGACGTTCTCGGTCACGGTGCGGCCTCGCGGTTCTCAGGGTGGGTCGGGGGACCTTAGATGCTAGGCGGGGTGCACGCCGGGCCCCCGCCCGCCTGCGGTCGCCCCCACGGCGTCCAGTCCGTCGTCGATGTCGAAGAACCGGGGCTGGGGACGGCCGGCGTGCAGCCGCAGCACCCGGGCCACCGGACGGCGGCGCAGCGCCCGGGTGTCGCGGACCGCGTCGTTGTAGAACCGGCGGGCCAGGCCGACCCGCCAGCCGGCGTCGTCCAGCCCGTCGGCGCGCAGCTCGGCGGGCACGTCGCGCAGCACCCGGCCCAGCACGTTCTCGGCCACCTCGCGGTCCCCGCCCCCGGGGGCGCGGGCATCGGCGGCAGCGCGCTCGAGTGCGGTGACCAGCCCCGGCCCCAGCTCCTCGTGGCGCTCGCGGGCCAGCGCGGCGGCGAGCTCGGCCCGGCGGGCCAGGGCGGCGAGCAGCACGTCCCAGGCGCGGGCCACCCGCCCGGCCAGCCGCCGCAGCCGGGTCAGGGTCCAGACCGCCCAGGCCAGCACGAACACGGCGAACGCCCCGACGCCGACGAGCACCCATGCCGACGACGTCACGGCCGGTCACGCTACCGGCGCCGGGTCAGTCCTCGGCGGAGCGGCGCAGCCACCGGGGCAGGAACGAGCGGTCCTCGGGATCGACCGGGGTCTCCAGCACCGGTTCGGCGTCGCTGGCGGTCACCCCGCGCCCGCCGGCCGGGGCGACCGTCTCGTAGACGGCCAGGATCCGCTGGGCCACCGTGGACCAGTCGTACTCCACGGCGCGCAGCCGGCCGGCCGCGGTGAGCGCGGCCCGCCGCTGCGGGTCACCCAGCAGGTCGGTGAGGACGGCGGCCAGCGCGGTGGCGTCCCCGCGGCGCACCAGCACCCCGGCCGCGCCGTCCTCGAGCACGCGGGCGAAGGCGTCCAGGTCGCTGGCCACCACCGGGGCGCCCGCCGCCATCGCCTCGACCAGCACGATGCCGAAGCTCTCCCCCATCAGGTTGGGCGCGCAGTAGACGTCGACCGAGCGGAGGAACGCCGCCTTGTCGGCCTCGGCCAGCTCGCCCAGCAGGGTCACGTGAGGGGCGAGGTCGGGGCCGATGAGGGCCTGCAGCTCCTCGGGGTCGCCGCGGCCGGCGACCAGCAGCTCGGCCGTCGGGTGCGCCCGCACGACGGTCCGCATCGCCTCCAGCAGCACCGGCAGGCCCTTGCGCGGCTCGTCGTAGCGGCCCAGGAACCCGACGGTGGGGCCGGTGCGGGGCCGGGGCAGCAGCGGGCCGTCGGCGAAGGCCGGCACGTGCACCCCGTTGGGGATCACCACGGCGTCCCCGCCCAGGTGCTCGACCTGCAACCGGCGGGCGAAGTCCGACACGGCGATCCGTCCGGAGATCTTCTCCAGCCACGGCCGCACGACCGGGCCCCAGGCCGACAGGAACAGCGACCGGGTGGCCGCGGCGTGGAAGGTGGCCACGATCGGGCCCTGGGCGAGCATGCACACCAGCAGGGACACCGACGGCGGCGCCGGCTCGTGCACGTGGACGACGTCGAAGCGCCCGTCCCGCAGCCAGCGGCGCACCCGGGCGCCGGAGACCAGGCCGAACTGCCAGCTGGCCATCGACCCGTTGTAGGGCACCGCGTTGGCCTTGCCCGACCAGGTCACGTGCTCGGCGGGCACGTTCTCCTCGTGCTCGGCCGGGGTGAGCACCTCGACCTCGTGGCCGAGCCCGCGCAGGGTCTCGGCGAGGTCGCGCACGTGGTACTGCACCCCGCCGGGCACGTCCCACATGTAGGGGCAGACCAGGCCGACCCTCACCGGGGCGGGTCCGGGGGCACGTCGGCCCAGATGCGGCCCAGCTGGTGCCAGTCCACCGGGCGGGCGGCGATCGACACGGCGAAGGCGTCGGCGACGCCCTGGGTGCCGGCGTGCACCCGCTCGCGCAGCCGCCCGGTGCCGTGCACGTCGACCTCGGGGTGCACCACGTGCCGCCAGCCGGCCCCGTCGAACTGCGGGACGACGGGGTGCAGCGCGGCCCCGGTCTGCGCGGCCAGCAGCGCCGGCCCGCCGGGCATGGTGGTGGGCCGACCGAAGAAGGAGACCGGGATGCCCGCCGCGGACAGGTCACGGTCGACGAGCAGGCACACCGGTCGGCCCTGGCCCAGCCACTCCTTGAGCAGGGTGGAGCTGGGCCGGTCCCCGCCGGTGAGCGGCACCACCCGGAACCCGAGGGACTCCCGGTAGGCCAGGAACCGGCGGTAGAGCTGCTCGGGTCGCAGCCGCTCGGCCACGGTCATGAACGGGCCGCCCAGCCGGTCGACGAACCAGACCCCGGCGGCGTCCCAGTTGCCGCTGTGCGGCAGCGCGAGGACGACCGGCCGGTCCTGGGCCTGGGCGGCGTCCAGGTGCTCGGTGCCGACCACGACGGTGTCCCGCAGCACCCGCGCCGTCCCCAGCGTGGGCAGCCGGAAGGCCTCCAGCCAGTACCGGGCGTAGGACCGGACGGCGTCCCGGGTGAGGGCGTCGAGCTCGGCGTCGGACAGCCGGCCACCGGTGGCGACCCGCAGGTTGGCCCGCAGCTGCCGGACCCCCTTCCCGTCCCGGCCGGCCGCCCAGCCGCCGGCACCGGAGAACGCCGCCGCGGCCAGCGGTTCGGGCAGCGCCTTGACCGCGCCCCACCCGGCGGCGTAGCCGGTGTCGACCAGCCGGGCCCGCAGGTCGCTCACGGGGTGGTGCTGGGCAACGGGCGCCCCCGGGACTGCTGGTACACCGTCGCGAAGCGCTGTCCGACGGTGACGGCGCTGCCGATCATCAGGACCCAGAGGCAGACCTGGATCGCGTACGGGATGCCGATGCCGGTGAAGCCGGTGCCCACGAGCACCAGGATGAGCCGCTCGGTGCGCTCGAACAGCCCGACGTCGCAGGTCAGGCCCATGCCCTCGGCGCGGGCCTTGACGTAGGAGGTGAGCACGCCGAGCACCAGGCAGACCAGCGACAGCCACACGACCATCCGGTTGTCGCCGCCGCCGGAGAACCACCAGGCCAGCCCCGCGAAGACCGCCGCGTCGGCCGCCCGGTCGCCGGTGGAGTCCAGCACCGCGCCGAACACCGAGCCACCGCCCCGGGCCCGGGCCAGCGCCCCGTCCAGCATGTCCAGCAGCACGAAGACGGTGACCGCGACCGCGCCCCACCACAGGACCCCGTTGCCGATCAGGAAGACCGCCGACCCGACGGCACCCACGGTGCCCAGCAGCGTGACCTGGTCGGCGGTGACCCCGATGCGCAGCAGGAACCGCACGACCGGTGCCCAGACCCGGCCCACGGCCGGGCGCAGGTTGACCCCCAGCATCAGGCGGCCGGCCCGGGAGCGGGCGGGTGGTCCGGCCAGGCGTCGGCCAGCAGCTGCCGGGTCTCGGCCAGCACCTGCGGCAGCACCCGGGTCAGCCCGAGCACCGGCATGAAGTTGGTGTCCCCGCCCCAGCGGGGCACGGCGTGCTGGTGCAGGTGGTCGGCGATGCCGGCCCCGGCGACCGCGCCCTGGTTCATCCCGACGTTGAACCCGTGCGCACCGCTGACCTCGCGGACGACCCGCATCGCCGTCTGGGTCACCGCGCCGAGCTCGGCCACCTCCGCCGTCGTCAGGTCGGTGTAGTCGGCCACGTGCCGGTACGGCACGACCATGAGGTGCCCGGCGTTGTAGGGGAACAGGTTGAGCACGGCGAAGACCGTCTCCCCGCGGGAGACGATCAGGCCGTCCTCGTCGGTCATCGCCGGGATGAGGCAGAACGGGCAGTCGTGGTCGCCGGTCGGCTTGCCCTCGCCCTTGATGTAGGCCATCCGGTAGGGCGTCCAGAGCTGCTCGAAGACCGAGGTGGGTCCGCCGTCCCCGGCCGTCACGACGCCGGCTCGGACACGGGGGCGGCCGGGTCGTCGTTGCGGCGGGATCCGACCCACTCCCGAACGGCCTCGATCGCGTCCTGCACGGGCACCCCGTTGCGCTGGCTGCCGTCGCGGTAGCGGAAGGACACCGCGCCGGCCTCGGCGTCGGTGGCCCCGGCGATGAGCACGAAGGGCACCTTCTGCTTGGAGGCGGTGCGGATCTTCTTCTGCATCCGGTCGTCGGAGTCGTCGACCTCGACCCGCAGACCCTGCCTGCGCATCTCCCGGGCCAGGTCGGTCAGGTAGGGCACCTGCTCGTCGGTGATCGGGATGCCCACCACCTGCACCGGGGCCAGCCAGGCCGGGAACGCCCCGGCGTAGTGCTCGGTGAGAACGCCGAAGAACCGCTCGATCGAGCCGAACTTGGCCGAGTGGATCATGACCGGCTGCTGGCGGGTGCCGTCGGCGGCGCTGTACTCCAGGCCGAACCGGGCCGGCTGGTTGAAGTCGTACTGGATGGTCGACATCTGCCAGGTCCGGCCGATGGCGTCGCGCGCCTGCACCGAGATCTTGGGGCCGTAGAAGGCCGCGCCGCCCGGGTCGGGCACCAGCTCCAGGCCGGTCTCCCGTGCCGCGTCCTCCAGCACCCGGGTCGCCACCGCCCACTCCTCGTCGGAGCCGATGAACTTGTCCGACTCCCCGCGGGTGGACAGCTCCAGGTAGTAGTCGTCCAGGCCGAAGTCCTTGAGCAGGCCGAGCACGAAGGCCAGCAGGTGGCGGATCTCCTCCGGTGCCGCCTCCGGGGTGACGTAGGAGTGCGAGTCGTCCTGGGTCAGTCCGCGCACCCGGGTCAGGCCGTGCACGACGCCGGACTTCTCGTACCGGTACACCGACCCGAACTCGAAGAACCGCAGCGGCAGCTCGCGGTAGGACCGCCCGCGCGACCGGAAGATCAGGTTGTGCATCGGGCAGTTCATGGCCTTGAGGTAGTACTTCGAGTTCTCCAGGTCCATCGCCGGGAACATCGTGTCCTCGTAGTACGGCAGGTGCCCCGAGGTCTCGAACAGCCCGCCCTTGGAGATGTGCGGGGAACCGACGTAGGAGAAGCCCTCCTCGATGTGCCGGTTGCGGACGTAGTCCTCCATCTCCCGCTTGACCACCCCGCCCTTGGGGTGGAAGACGGCCAGTCCGGAGCCGATCTCGTCGGGGAAGCTGAAGAGGTCCAGCTCGACCCCGAGCCGGCGGTGGTCGCGCCGCTCCGCCTCGGCCAGGTGCTCCTGGTACGCCTTCAGCGCGTCCTTGGACTCCCACGCGGTGCCGTACACCCGCTGCAGCTGCGGGTTCTTCTCGCTGCCGCGCCAGTAGGCAGCGGCCACCCGGGTCAGCGCGAACGCCGGGATGTTCGAGGTGCGGGGCAGGTGCGGGCCGCGGCACAGGTCGGTCCAGACCCGCTCCTTCGACCTCGGGTCGAGGTTGTCGTACATGGTCAGCTGCGCGCCGCCCACCTCGACGTCGGCGCCCTCGGCCACGTCACCCGCGCCGCCCTTGAGCCCGATCAGCTCCATCTTGTAGGGCTCGTGCGCCAGCTCGACCCGGGCCTCGTCGTCGGAGATCTCCCGGCGGGCGAAGAACTGGCCCTCCTTGACGATGGCCTGCATGCGCTTCTCGATCGCCTGCAGGTCCTCGGGGGTGAAGGGCCGCTCGGGGTCGACGTCGTAGTAGAAGCCGTCGGTGACCGGCGGGCCGATGCCCAGCCGGGTGCCCGGGAAGAGGTCCTGCACGGCCTGGGCCAGCACGTGGGCGGCCGAGTGCCGGATGACCGCGCGCCCGTCCGGGCTCGACGCCGGGACCGGCTCCACGACGGTGGCCACGTCCGGGGTCCACGCGAGGTCCTTCAGCTCGCCGTCCACCCGGACGACGACGGCGGCGTCGGCGCCCTTCAGGGGGACGCCGGCGTCCTTGAGCGCCTGGGTGGCCGTGGTCCCGGCCGGCACCTCGACGGTGACGACGGCGGACTCGGCAGGCGCGGCTGACACGGGAGGACTCCTGGGGGTGGGGCGGGACGGACGTCCCGAGAGTACGGCCCACCCGACCCGGTCTCAGCCGAGTTCGACCGGGTCCCCCACCCCGACCGGGCCGGGGGTCACCACGTCGGCGTAGACGCCCAGGCAGTGCCGGGGCAGCCGGGTGACCAGCAGTCGGGTGCCGCCCAGGACGAGCTCACGGCCGACCCAGTCCCGCTCGTCGTCCTCGGGCAGGTCCAGCCGGACGTTGGCCCGCGGGTCGTGGGCCGAGCAGCCCGCCGGCACGTCGCCGGCCGCGGCCCGTTCCAGGGCCTGGCGGCTCACCAGGTGCACCGCGGCCACCATCACCTGCGGTGCCCCGGCGTCCTCGATGCGCACGGTCCGCCCCAGCGCGGCCGAGACCCGGGCGGCGTCGTCGTCCCCGGTCGGGTCGATCGCAGCGAGTCCCGGCGCGGTCTTCTCCCGCAGCCGCTCTCCGGTCGCCGCGTCGACCACCACCCGGCCCCGGTCCCCGGCCAGGCCGGCGGAGGTGACCTCGACCCGCTCCAGCGGGGTGGCCGCCATGCTCTTCACCGGGTGCACCAGCAGCTGCTCGACCCGACCGACGACCGCCACGGCGGCGGACGCTACCCGGCCCGCAGCCGGCGCAGCTGGGCGTCCAGGTGCGGCCGGGCCCGCCGCTGGCCACCCCGTCGGGCGACCGCCGCGGCCAGGGACTCCAGCGCCCGGGCGACCCGCTCGGCGTCCGGGGACCACCCCCGGGCCCGGCACTCCCCCAGCCACTCCACCGCGCCCCGGTGCCCACGGGCCCCGTTGCAGCGACTGCACGCAGCGACCTCGTTCTCCGGCCACGACGGGCCGCCCTTGACCCGGGGCACCACGTGCTCGGTGGTGGGCCGGACGTACCGGTCGAAGGCCCGCCCGCACCAGACGCAGGTGGGCCCGTCCCGCTCCACCGCGGCGGCCAGCCGGGCGGCGCGGTCGGGCTGGGAGGTCACGCTCCCATGGTCGTCCCCGGTCCGGTCTCCCGCCCGTCAACTGGGTCGTTGACAGACGAGTCGGGAGTGGGCAGGGTCACACCCGCACACCGGACGCCACCGTCGAGGAGACCCCCATGGCCCGCAAGCGCTTCGGCATCTTCCTGCCCCCGCACCACGTCCCGGTCGGCCAGAACCCGACCTACTCGCTGCAGCGCGACGTCCAGCTCGTCCAGACCCTGGACCAGATGGGCTACGACGAGGCCTGGTTCGGCGAGCACCACTCCTGCGGCGTCGAGCCGCTGGGCGACCCGCTGATGTTCATCGCGCACTGCGCGCAGGTCACCAAGCACATCAAGCTCGGCGCCGGCGTGCTCTCCCTGCCCTACCACAACCCCTTCCTGGTGGCCGACCGCGTCGTGCTGCTGGACCACCTGACCCGCGGCCGGGCGATGCTGGGCGTGGGCCCGGGCGCGCTGGCCACCGACGCGCTGATGCTGGGCATCGACCCGAAGGACACCCGCGCAGCGCTGGAGACCGACGTCGAGGTGCTCATGCACCTGCTGCGCAGCGACGAGCCGATCTCGATCAAGACCGACCGCTACGAGCTGGTCGACGCCCGGCTGCAGCTGGACTCCTTCTCCGACCCGCACCTGGAGGTCGCCACCGCGGCCATCGTGTCGCCGTCCGGGCCCCGCCTGGTGGGCAAGCACGGGCTCGGGATGATCTCCATCGGCGCGACCATGAGCCAGGACGGCTTCGACGCGCTGAAGATGCACTGGGACGTCGTCGAGGAGCGGGCGCAGGAGTTCGGCCAGACCGTCGACCGCTCCGGCTGGCGCCTGGTGGGCCCCATGCACATCGCCGACACCCGCGACCAGGCCATCAAGGACGTCGCCTACGGCATCGACGCCTGGTTCGACTACCTGCAGCACACCGCGGCGGCCCCGCAGCTGGGCGTGCTCGGGGAGAACACCAAGGAGCGCATCGAGTTCGTCATCGAGAGCGGCATGGGCGTCATCGGGACCGTGGACGACGCGATCCAGAAGATCGAGCAGCTGGAGGAGCAGTCCAACGGCGGCTTCGGCGCCTAC
Organism: Geodermatophilus sp. Leaf369; assembly: GCF_001424455.1. Lineage (NCBI taxonomy): Bacteria > Bacillati > Actinomycetota > Actinomycetes > Geodermatophilales > Geodermatophilaceae > Geodermatophilus > Geodermatophilus sp. Leaf369. The sequence continues at coordinate 144,540 of NZ_LMQA01000001.1, forward strand.
CTCATGTTCGCCCACAACTGGGCGCCGTGGGAGCAGACGCTGCACCACTACCACCTGTTCGCCAACCACGTGATCCCCCAGTTCAAGGGCACGACGAAGAGGCTCAAGGCGAACGAGGCCTGGACCCGCAGCGTCCGCGAGCCGCTCGCCGCCCGCCAGTGGGATGCGATCAACTCCTGGACCGCCCAGCACGCCGAGGAGCGCGCCCAGGCCACCGGCGGGAAGGTCGTCACCGCGCAGGCCTGATCGGAGTCCCGGACCACGGACGACAGCAGCCCCCCTCCCGGACGGGAGGGGGGCTGCTGTGCTGGTGGGCGATACTGGGATCGAACCAGTGACCTCTTCGGTGTGAACGAAGCGCTCTACCGCTGAGCCAATCGCCCGGCTGCGGTGCTCCAGCAATCATGCCAGACGCCTACCGCCAGAGCGGCACCCACCCCGGGACCCAGTCGGGCACCCCGGTCAGGTGCAGCACGCACACGATGACGCCGTAGACGAAGGCCGCGGTGGCCAGGCCGATGAGCACCCGGACCCACATCGACTGCCGGCCGATCCAGTCGGTCCAGAGCTTCACGTAGCGCTTGGTGAACTCCAGGACCTGCTCGGCCCAGGTGAACTCCGAGGCCAGCACGAACAAGGCCGCGATGACCGTCAGCCAGCCGGGGCCCGGCAGCGGGATGGTGACCAGCCCGACGACGAGCAGCAGCGCACCGACGACGCCGACGCCGGCCCGGTAGGCGGTGTCCACGGTCTTGCGCGCGGCGATCCGCCGGCGCCACTTCCGCCGGCCGATCCGCTCGCGGAGGCTCTGGTGCTCGTCGGTGTCGTACCGGGTCCGTCGCTGCTCGGAGGTCTCGCGCTCCGGCCGCCGGGACGGGGTCCTGGTCTCCTGCTCGCTCAGCTGGTCACCTGCCCGTTCGCCACGATGTCCGTCGGGGAGGACGGAGCCTGACGACCGGGCTCGATGCTGATGCCGTAGGCGGAGTAGTCGTCCAGCCCGGTCGCGTCGGAGCCTACGGTCTGCAGGTCCATCCCCGGGGAGGTCACGTCGAAGGTGCCCAGCGCGACCGGGCTGCCCTCCGTCATCCCCCACAGCACGTAGGTCGTGGCGGCGGTGTCGTTCACGCCCATGCCGTCGGTGACCACCTGGGCCTGACCGTCGCGGGCCACCACGGTGGCCACGGTGCGCCCGTCGTGCTCCATCGGCGCGATGGTGGCGCGGCCCGGTGCCAGCAGGGCGGACATGACGTCGGACTGGGCGGACGCGGTGGCGCGGGCGGCGTCCCGGTCCTGGGTGACCGCGACGTTCCAGGCACCCAGGCCCAGGACGGCGGCCACCCCCGCGGCCACCAGGGCGCGCGGGACCACCCGGCGCCACGCCGGGGTCTGCTCGGTGTGCCGCACCGGGCGCGGCCCGAAGAACCGGGGCCGGGAGACCGGCCCGTCGGCGTCGGCGGGGACGGTCGGCCTCGGGGCACGGCGGATCGGCGTGGGCGGGGCCACCGCCTGGGGTGCGGGGTCCTGCTCGGTCTCCTCGACGGCGGCGCGCAGGCGGGCCCGCAGGTCCACGGAGGGCTCGGCCACCGGGAGGTCGGTGGCCATGGCGGCCATCACCTCGTGGGTCTCGGCCACGGTGCGGGTGCAGCGGGCACACCCGGCGAGGTGGCCGGCGAAGGCGTCCTCGTCCTCGGGCTCCAACGCGTGCAGGGCCCAGCCGACGGCGAGCTCGTCGAAGGCCTCGTGCTCGGCGTCCTGGTCGCGGGTCATCGCGTGCCCCCCTCGACCGCCGTACCCAGGGCACTGCCCAGGGCGGACCCGACGACGACGCCGCCCAGGTTCTCCTTCAACCGGCGCATCCCGGCCAGCATGCGGGTCTTGACCGTGCCCAGCGGGGTGCCGGTCAACGCCGCGACCTCACGCTGGGTGTAACCGCCGTAGTAGGCCAGCGTCAGCGCCTCGCGCTGGGGAGCCGGCAGTGCCTGCAGGGCGCTGCGCACCCGCTCGGAGACCACCCGGTCCCACGCCTCGTCCTCCACGTCCCGGTGCGAGACCGGTTCGGTGAGCCGCAGGTCGTCCTCGACCCGGGTCTGACGGCGGCGGTGGGACTCCTCGCGCCGGACCGCGTCGACGGCCTTGTGGTGGACCATCGCCAACAGCCAGGAGGCGAAGGAGCCCCGCGCGGTGTCGAAGGCGTGCGGGGACTTCCAGACGGTCAGGAACACGTCCTGCAGCACGTCCTCGGCCAGCGTGTCGTCGGCGAGCACCCGCCGGGCGAGGGCGAACGCAGGCCGGCGGAAGCGGTCGTAGAGGTCTTCGACGGCGGTCCGGTCCCCGGCCTGCAACCGACGGATCAGCTCGAGGTCGCCGGCGGAGGAGTCCTCCGGGCGCCTGGCAGGTCGGGTCACGAGTCCCATGGTCACACGGGGCGTTCGCCACCGGGGGGTCCTGCGGTTCACCTGGTCCTCGGTGTAGCCCGGTCGGGTGGGACCGGTCCCGCGGTCCTGCTCCCGACACCCCGGGGACGCGTCACCTCCCGGGGGGTGGGTCGTTGTGCGGGCATGGCGAGTCCTGCCCCGGGGTGCACGACCCGGACCACGCTGCACCTGGTCGGTCCGCGGTCGTGGACCGAGGTCCCCGCCACCCTCGTCTACGACCCGGCCGACCCCTTCGCCGTCCGCGTCCGCTTCGGTGGCCGGCCCGGCGAGGACGGCGGCGTCGACGGTGTCGAGTGGCTGCTGGGCCGCGACCTCGTGCACGCCGGCCTCTCCCGTCCCGCCGGGGACGGCGACGTGCGCCTGTGGCCGGCCCGCACCGCCGTGGACGTCCTCTTCCTCGAGCTGCGGGCGCCCTCGGGCCACGCCCTGTTCGAGCTCTCCCGCAGCGTGGTCGCGGACTTCCTCCGGGCCACCGAACGGCTCGTCCCCCGCGGTGCCGAGTCCGAGGCACCGGGCGTGGACGCCGAGCTGCTGGCCCTGCTCCACGACGGCGGTGCCGACCCGACCGGTCGCTGACCGACTGCAACGGGGCTCTCACACCCCGTCGGCAGCGCGCTGACCTGCGCGTTCAGCGCAGCACGAGACGCTCCGGTCTCGTACGGTCGAGGCGTGGGACGTCATACGACACGCCGGCGGACACGCCGGGCAGCAGTGCGGCCGCTCGCGGTCGCCGTCGCCGTCGGGGTGGTGACCGTGGGCACGGGCACCCTCGTCCTGCTCCAGACGCTGCGCCCGGCGCCGCCCGCGGCGCAGGAGGGGACCGGGGCCCCGCCGACGACGGTCAGCCTCGCCATCGGCGGTGCGGTCTCGTTCGGCGGCCGCACACTGCCCCTGCTCGACGACCCGGCGGGGCCCTTCGCCGGCACGGCCGACGTCCTGCGGGCGGCCGACGTCGCCCTGGTCGACCTCGTGGCCCCCTCGGACGGGTCCGCTCCCCCGGCGGCGGCGATCACCGCCCTGGCCGACGCCGGGGTCGACGGCGTCGGCCGGCTGGACCCCCGGTGGTCCGGCCCGGCGGGAACGGAGACCACGGCGGGGCTGGCCGCCGCCGGGCTCGGGCACGGCGACACGTGGGTCGCCCGCACCGGTCCGCTGGCCGTGTCGGTGCTCAGCGGCACAGCCAACCCCACCGACCGCAGCCGGCTGCTGGCCGGTGTGACCGGGGCGGACCGGGCCGGGGACGTCGTCGTCGTCCGGCTCGCGGCCCCTCCCGGCGGGGACTGTCCCGGCGGAGCGCCCCATGAGCTCACCGCGGCTCTCGTGGCCGCAGGTGCCGACGTGGTGGTCGGCGGCGCCCCGGCGGGCGGGCCGGGGTCGTGGGCCGGCGCGGACGACGCTGCCTGGGTGCTCCCTGCGCCCGGCCCCCTGCTCCTCGCAGCCGACGGCGGTCCGGTGGACTCCGAGGTCGTCGTCCTCCGGGTGGGCCTCGACGGGGTCCGGCACGTCGAGACCGTCCTCCTCCGGACCGACGCCTTCGGCCGGGCGCTGCCGGCGGCCGCAGCACCGCCCCGGACACCCCCCTGCACCCCTTCCGTGAGCCGCTGAGCTGCAGGTACGCGCGAGGAGGCCGGCCCCGGGACCCCCCGGTGCGCACCCCCCTGGAGGGTCGTCTAGAGTTCTCCATGCACTGCAGACGAGCGATCGTCTGCGTCGCGGATGTGGCTCAGTGGTAGAGCATCACCTTGCCAAGGTGAGGGTCGCGGGTTCGAATCCCGTCATCCGCTCGGAACCCGGGTGCTGGTCTCAGACCGGCGCTCGTGTGCGGTGGAGTGGCCGAGAGGCGAGGCAACGGCCTGCAAAGCCGTCTACACGGGTTCAAATCCCGTCTCCACCTCGACAGCCCCCGGGCTGGCTCGAGGCGGGGCCGGGGGTGACAGCGAGGTCACAGACGGGCGATTGGCGCAGCGGTAGCGCGCTTCCCTGACACGGAAGAGGTCACTGGTTCGATCCCAGTATCGCCCACCAGCACGAAGGCCCCGGAGCAGCTGCCCCGGGGCCTTCGTCGTGTCAGCGGCCGGGTGCGACCCGGTCGGACCAGAACCGGTCCACCTGCGCCAGGAGCTGCTCCCGGTCGCCGTCGTTGTCCAGCACCACGTCGGCCACCGCGGCCCGCTCGGCATCGGTGGCCTGACTGGCGATGCGGGCCCGGGCATCGGCGGCGGTGAGACCCCGACCGACGAGTCGGGCCACCCGAGTCCCCTCGTCGGCGCGGACGACCAGCACGAGGTCGTAGGAGCCGGCCTGGCCGGTCTCCACCAGCAGGGGCACGTCCTGGACCACCACGGCGTCCTGGGGGGCCGTTGCGACCAGCTCGGCGGCCCGGGCGCGCACCAGGGGGTGCACGATCCCGTCCAGCCGCGCTCGCTGGCCGGCGTCACCGAAGACCACCGCTGCCAGCGCCGGACGGTCCAGCGAGCCGTCCTCGGCGAGCACGCCGTCCCCGAAGGCCGCCGCCACCGCCGCCAGGCCGTCGGTCCCGGGCTCCACCACCTCCCGGGCGATCCGGTCGGCGTCCACCAGCACGGCGCCGTGCTCCACCAGCCGGGCGGCCACGGTCGACTTGCCCGACCCGATGCCCCCGGTCAACCCGATCCTCAGCACGGGCCGACCCTGGCACAGCTCCGGCCGGCGCACCGCACGAGCCCCCAGGTCACGATCCGGCCACGAACACCCAGGGTGACCACATCCGTCCGGCGCGTCGCACCAGTCACACCCGTCACACGACCTAGCGTCCGTCCCGGCGACCTCACCTCCACCGTTCCCGAGGTCACCGCGCAGAGAGGCGGACCCGACCATGTCCCGACACACGTCCCTGGAGCCCTCGCCCGCCCTCGGCAGGCGTCGCGGTCCGGGCCGGCACCGGAACGACGTCCCCGGTGGCGTGCGGTGTGCCGACCTGCCCGCCGTCGCCGCCCGGCTGCAGCCGAGCACCCCCCGCTCCACGGCGTCGTTCCTGCGCTCGCTGCTGAGCTCGGTGCCCAGCGGCCGGCACACCTGGGACGCCCTGACCTCGGCCGGTGGCCGCCCGCGCACCGCGTTCGCGATCATCCTCAGCCTCTGACGGGAAGCGGCTGACCCCCCGGGGTCGCACCACCCCGACCACGACGTCCCCGTAGGCCACCGGCCCACGGGGACGTCGTCGTGCTGTCCGGACCCTGATCAGACCCCGGACACGACGGTGCGCCGCCCACCCGGAGGTGGACGGCGCACCGTCGTCAGCTGATCAGCTCAGCGGGGACGAGCTCACTCGCCGCCGGCGAGCTTGGCGCGCAGGGCCGCCAGGGCCTCGTCGGAGGCCAGGGTGCCGCCGCCGCTGCTGCTGCCACCGGAGGAGGAACCGGTGCTGGCAGCCGGACCGGAGTCCGAGTCCACGGGGGCGTCGCTGGAGTAGCTGCCACCGGCAGCCGCCTCGGCGTCGGCCTCGCGGGCCGCGGTGATCTGCTTCTGGTGCGCCTCGAAGCGCGCCTGGGCGTCGGCGTACTGCTTCTCCCACGCCTCACGAGCGGCGTCGAAGCCCTCGAGCCACTCACCGGTGTCGGAGTCGAAGCCCTCGGGGTAGACGTAGTTGCCCTGCTCGTCGTAGGCAGCGGCCATGCCGTAGGCAGCCGGGTCGAACTGGTCGTCCTCGGCGATGACGCCCTCGTTGGCCTGCTTCAGCGACAGCGAGATGCGACGACGGTCCAGGTCGATGTCGATGACCTTGACCAGGAGCTCGTCGCCGACCTGCGCGACCTGCTCCGGGATCTCCACGTGGCGCTCGGCCAGCTCGGAGATGTGCACCAGGCCCTCGATGCCCTCGTCGACGCGCACGAACGCACCGAAGGGGACCAGCTTGGTGACCTTGCCGGGCACGACCTGCCCGATCTGGTGGGTCCGGGCGAACTGACGCCACGGGTCCTCCTGGGTTGCCTTCAGCGACAGGGAGACGCGCTCACGGTCCAGGTCGACGTCGAGGACCTCGACGGTGACCTCCTGGCCGACCTCGACGACCTCGGACGGGTGGTCGATGTGCTTCCAGGACAGCTCGGAGACGTGCACCAGGCCGTCGACGCCACCCAGGTCCACGAAGGCACCGAAGTTGACGATCGAGGAGACCTGCCCGGTCCGGACCTGGCCCTTGGCGAGCTTGTTGAGGAACTCGCTGCGGACCTCGGACTGGGTCTGCTCCAGCCACTGACGACGGGAGAGGACGACGTTGTTGCGGTTCTTGTCCAGCTCGATGATCTTCGCCTCGAGCTCGCGGCCCACGTAGGGCTGCAGGTCGCGGACGCGACGCATCTCCACCAGCGACGCCGGGAGGAACCCGCGCAGGCCGATGTCCAGGATGAGACCGCCCTTGACGACCTCGATGACGGTGCCGGTGACGACCTCGTCGGCGTCCTTCTTGGCCTCGATCGTGCCCCAGGCGCGCTCGTACTGGGCGCGCTTCTTGGACAGGATCAGACGCCCTTCCTTGTCCTCCTTCTGGAGGACCAGGGCTTCCACCTCGTCGCCGACGGAGACGACCTCGTTGGGGTCGACGTCGTGCTTGATGGACAGCTCACGCGAGGGGATGACGCCCTCGGTCTTGTAGCCGATGTCCAGCAGCACCTCGTCGCGGTCGACCTTGACGATGACGCCCTCGACGATGTCGCCGTCGTTGAAGTACTTGATCGTCTGGTCGATGGCCGCGAGGAAGTCCTCCGCGGTGCCGATGTCGTTCACGGCGACCTGCGGTGCGGTGGTGCTGTCGGGACGGACCTGAGTGGAGGTCATGTGGTCGGGTGCTCCGGACGGGGGGTGTGGAGGGACGGGGACGACCTGCAGCCGATGCGGCCGCAGGGGTTGTGCACGGGAGAGGCGAGGAGGGCGCCGCAGCGGGCACCGCACCACAGACCTCTGGCGCCCCTCCATCGTACGTACCGCCGACGGCCCGGTCCACCAAGGGTCCGACCCGCCCGTGCCACCATCCCCCGATGCCCACCGACGCTCCGCTGCCGCTGGCCTCCGACGGCTACCCGCTGGCCGGCGGGGTCGAGCGTCGGGACGTCGACGACGCCGAGTCGGTGCGGGCCAACCGGGGCTGGTGGGACGCCGCGGCCCCGGCCTACCTCGCCGAGCACGGTGCCGACCTCGGTGACGCGGACTTCCTGTGGTGCCCGGAGGGACTGCGCGAGGCCGACGCGCACCTGCTGGGCGACGTGGCCGGCCGGCGGGTGCTGGAGCTGGGCTGCGGCTCGGCACCGTGTGCCCGCTGGCTGACCGCCGCCGGCGCCGAGGTGCTCGCCCTGGACCTGTCGGCCGGGATGCTGGCCCGGGCCCGCGAGCTCGCGGACACGACCGGGCTGCACCCGACGCTCCTGCAGGCCGACGTCGGTGCGCTGCCGCTGGCCACGGACTCCGTCGACCTGGCCTGCTCGGCATTCGGCGGGCTGCCGTTCGTGGCCGACGTCCGCGGCGCGCTCGGCGAGGTGGCCCGGGTGCTGCGGCCGGGCGGCCGGTTCGTCGCGTCGGTGAACCACCCGCTGCGCTGGCCCTTCCCCGACTCCCCCGACCCGGCCGACCTCACGGTGGTGGGCTCCTACTTCGACCGCACGCCCTACGTGGAGACCGACGGCGCGGACACCGTGGTCTACGTGGAGCACCACCGCACGGTCGGGGACTGGGTGCGCGACGTGGTGGGTGCCGGCTTCGTGCTCACCGACCTGGTGGAGCCGGAGTGGACCCCGGGCCGCACCCAGACGTGGGGCCAGTGGTCCCCCGCCCGCGGCGCCCTGGTCCCCGGCACCCTCGTCCTGGTCTGCGACCTGCCTGCCTGACCCTCAGTGGGCCGCGGCGTCCCAGCTCTGGCCGACGCCGACGGAGACGTCCAGGGCCACCGACAGGTCGGCGGCGCCGGCCATCTCGGCGCGGACGAGCTCCTCCAGCTGCTCCCGCTCCCCCGCGGCCACCTCGAGCACCAGCTCGTCGTGCACCTGCAGCACCATCCGGGAGGACAGCCCCCGCTCGGCGATGCCCTGCTCGACCCGCAGCATCGCCACCTTGATGACGTCGGCGGCCGAGCCCTGGATGGGGGCGTTGAGCGCCATCCGCTCGGCCATGTCCCGACGCTGCTTGTTGTCGCTGGTCAGGTCGGGCAGGTACCGGCGGCGACCCATGGTGGTCTCGGTGTACCCGGTCTGGCGGGCGTCCTCCACCACGCCGTCCAAGTAGTCGCGGATCCCGCCGAAGCGCTCGAAGTACGCGGTCATCTGGCCCCGCGCCTCCTCCGGGGTGATCCGCAGCTGCTGGGCCAGCCCGTAGGCGCTCAACCCGTAGGCGAGCCCGTAGCTCATCGCCTTGATCCTGCGCCGCATCTCCGGGTCGACCTGCTCGATGGGGATGTCGAAGGCCCGCGAGGCCACGAAGGTGTGCAGGTCCTCCCCCGAGGTGAACGCCTCGATGAGCGCGGCGTCCTCGGACAGGTGGGCCATGATCCGCATCTCGATCTGGCTGTAGTCCGCGGTCATCAGCGACTCGTAGCCCTGACCGACGACGAAGGCCTGCCGGATCCGCCGGCCCTCGGCGCTGCGGATCGGGATGTTCTGCAGGTTCGGGTCGGTCGAGGACAACCGTCCGGTGGCCGCGATCGTCTGCTGGAACGTGGTGTGGATGCGCCCGGCGTCGTCGACCATCGGGATCAGCCCGTCGATGACGGTGCGCAGCCGGGTGACGTCGCGGTGCCGCAGCAGCGCCTCGAGGAACGGGTGCGGGGCGGTGGCCTGCAGCGTGGTGAGGGCGTCGGCGTCGGTGGTGTAGCCGGTCTTGTTCTTCTTGGTCTTCGGCAGCCCGAGCTGGTCGAACAGCACCGCCTGCAGCTGCTTGGGCGAGCCCAGGTTGATCTCCTGGCCGCCGATCGCCTCGTAGGCGTCGGCGGCGGCCTCGGCGACCGAGGCGGCGAACTCGGCCTGCAGGTCGTGCAGCAGGTCGACGTCGGCGGCGATGCCGCGCTGCTCCATCCGGGCCAGCACCCGGGTGAGCGGCAGCTCGAGACCGGTGAGCAGCTGGTCGCCGCCCTTCTGGCCGAGCAGCTGCTCCAGGGCGTCGGAGAGGTCGTTGACCGCGACGGCCTTGCGGGCATCGGCGACGGCGGCCTCCCGGGCCACGTCCTCCTCGGTCGGGCCCATGCCGTCCAGGCTCAGCTGCTGCTCGACCGGCTCGGGGTCGGTGAGCTCGCGGCGCAGGTAGCGGACGGCGAGGTCGCCGAGGTCGAAGGACCGCTGGCCGGGCAGCGCCAGGTAGGCGGCCAGGGCGGTGTCGCTGACCTCGCCGGCGAGGTCCCAGCCCCGGGCCCAGACGGCGAGCAGCGGGCCCTTGACCTCGTGCACGACCTTCTTGGCCGACGGGTCGGCCAGCCAGGTGGCCAGCGCCTGCTCGTCGGTGACGTCGAGGTCGGGGCCGAGGTCGACGAAGACGGTGTGGTCGTCGCCGGCGGCCAGCGCGATGCCGGTCAGCTCACCGGTGCCCCGGCCCCAGGTGCCGCGGAAGACGATGCCGGTGTGCCCGGTGCGGGCGTGGGCGTCCAGCCAGTCCGACAACCCGCCGGGGACCAGCTCGTCGACGGTCACGTCGATGCCGCCGTCGACCTCGGGCTCGGCGCTGGTGAGGGTGGAGAACAGCCGGTCGCGCAGCACCCGGAACTGCAGGTTGTCGAAGAGGGTGTGCACCTCGGCGCGGTCCCAGGCCTGGACGGCGAGGTCGACCGGGTGCAGGTCCAGGGCGACGGCACGGTCGAGCTCGGTGAGCCGCCGGTTCTGCAGCACCGAGGACAGGTGCTCGCGCAGCTTCTCCCCGACCTTGCCCTTGACGGTGTCGACCTGGTCGACGAGCTGGTCGAGCGAGCCGTACTCGCGGATCCACTTGGAGGCCGTCTTCTCCCCGACGCTGGGGATGCCCGGCAGGTTGTCCGACGGGTCGCCGCGCAGCGCCGCGAAGTCGGGGTACTGGGTGGGGGTGAGGCCGTACTTCTCCTCGACCGCCTCCGGGGTGAACCGGGTCAGGTCCGAGACGCCCTTGCGCGGGTAGAGCACGGTCACGTGCTCGTTGACAAGCTGCAGCGCGTCGCGGTCCCCGGTGCAGATCAGCACGTCCATGCCCGACTCGACGGCCTGCACCGTGAGGGTGGCGATCACGTCGTCGGCCTCGAAGCCCGCGGCGGTGAGCACCGGGACGTGCAGGGCGGCCAGCACCTCCTGGATGAGGCTCACCTGGCCGCGGAAGTCGGTCGGGCTCTCGCTCCGGTTGGCCTTGTACCCGGCGAAGATCTCGCTGCGGAAGGTCTGCCGGCCCACGTCGAAGGCCACCGCGAGGTGCGAGGGCGCCTCGTCGCGCAGCACGTTGATCAGCATCGAGGTGAACCCGTAGACGGCGTTCGTCGGCTGACCGGTCGTGGTCGAGAAGTTCTCCACCGGCAGCGCGAAGAAGGCGCGGTAGGCCAGCGAGTGGCCGTCGAGCAGCAGCAGCCGGGGCCGCGGCTGCGAGCCGTCGGGGGTGCTGTCGGTGGGCGTGGACGCGGGGGCGGAGACCGGAGCGGACATCGGGGTCACCCTAAGACCGGGGTACGACAGTCCGGCAGCCCTCGGCGGTTACCTTCCACCGGTGCCCACCCCCCGCCCCGACTGGGCCCCGGAACCGACCGGGCTCGACGCGAAGCTCGGCATCGTCATCACCGACTTCACCGCCGACCGGATGGTCGCGACCATGCCGGTGGCGGGCAACGAGCAGCCCCACGGCCTGCTGCACGGCGGGGCCACCTGCGCCCTGGTGGAGTCGATCGGCTCCTGGGCCGCGGCCCTGCACGCCGGCCCCGGCCGCCAGGTGGTCGGCATCGAGCTCAACGCCTCCTACCTGCGCGCGGCCACCGAGGGCGTCGTCACCGCCGTCTGCACCCCGGTGCGCCGCGGACGCACGCTGGCCACCTTCCTCGTCGAGGTCACCGACGACCAGGGACGCCCGACGGCGACAGCACGACTGACCTGTCTGGTCAAGCAGGACTGACGCGGGAAGACCTGCTGGCCGCGGCGGGTCGCGAAAGGGTCACGGCCCGTCCGGAGGACCCGAAACCGCAACAAACGTGGGTTACGGTTCCGCCCGTTCAACCGACGGCTGCCCGGTGTCCACCCCGACCCCGGCCGTCGTCCCCACTCCACGGCCAGGAGGTCGAGTGACGCACGCACTCACCCGTGCTCCCGAGCACGGTGCCCGGACGGGCCCGCCCCGCGGGCGCCCGCCGGGCCGGTTCCGCCGGCTGTTCGCCAGGACGGCGGGCCGCAGGTCCCTCGTGCTGGCCATGCTCGTCGCCGCGTTCGCGATGTCGGTGGCCACGCTGCTGCCCTCGGGCGTCGCCAGCGCCGAGGGCGAGCGCATCGTCGGCACCCTGCAGACCAGCGTCAGCGGCCCGATCCCCGACGTCGAGGTCACGGTCACCACCGCGAGCGGCGACGAGGTCGACTCCGCGACCACCGACGAGAACGGCCGCTTCGCCATCGACCTCCCCGACGGGGCCGGCGACTACACCGTCAGCATCGACGGGGACGCGCTGCCCGACGGGGTCACCCTCGGGCCGCAGGGCGACACCCGCGACGTCACCGTCGACAACGGGCGCTCCCAGCCGGTCAACTTCGGCCTGCAGGACGGCACCGCCAACAGCGGCGGCGGCAACGTCCGCGCGATCCAGCTGCTCGTGGACGGGCTGCGCTTCGGGCTGATCATCGCCGTCTGCGCGGTGGGTCTGTCGCTGATCTTCGGCACCACCGGGCTGACGAACTTCGCCCACGGCGAGCTGGTCACCATCGGCGCGATCGTCGCCTGGTACGTCAACGTGCAGGGCGGGGTGCCGCTCATCGCGGCGACGCTCATCGCGATGGTGGTCGGGGCCGGGGTCGGTGCACTCCACGAACTGGCCCTGTGGCGCCCGCTGCGCAAGCGCGGCACCGGCCTCGTCGCGGCCCTGGTGGTCTCGATCGGCCTGTCGCTGCTGCTGCGCTACCTGCTGCAGATCATCTACGGCGGGTTCTCCAACCCCTACGCCGAGTACCAGTCCCAGCGGGCCCAGAGCTACGGCGTGTTCACCCTGACCAACCGGGCCCTGGCGTCGATCGTCATCGCCCTGGTCGTGCTGGTGCTCGTCGCGCTCATGCTCCAGAAGACCAAGATCGGCAAGGCCATGCGGGCGGTCTCGGACAACCGGGACCTCGCCGCCTCCTCGGGCATCGACGTCAACCGCGTCATCCTCATCGTCTGGATGATGGGCGGGGCCCTCGCGGCCCTCGGCGGCGTGCTGCTCGGACTGTCCGACCAGGTCCAGTGGGACATGGGCTTCCGCCTGCTGCTGCTGATGTTCGCCGGGGTCACCCTCGGCGGGCTGGGCACGGCCTACGGCGCCCTGGTCGGCAGCGTCATCATCGGTGTGTTCGTCCAGATGTCCACGTTGGTCATCCCGGACGACGTGAAGTACGTCGGAGGTCTGCTCCTCTTGATCGTCATCCTCGTCATCCGGCCCCAGGGCATCCTGGGCAGCCGGGCCCGGATCGGCTGACCCGGTGAGCGACCTCCTCGACGCCCTCGCGATCGCGCTGAAGTCCGGCCTGGGGTTCCAGGCCATCTTCTTCGCGCTGCTCGCCATCGGCATCAACGTGCACTTCGGCTACACCGGACTGCTGAACTTCGGCCAGATCGCCTTCGCCATGCTCGGTGGCTTCGGCATCGCCATCTCGGTCAGCAAGTGGGGCATGCCGTTCTGGGTCGGCGTCGTCGTCGGCATCGTGGCGGCGATCGTGCTGGCCCTGCTGCTGGGTCTGCCCACCCTGCGACTGCGGGCGGACTACCTGGCGATCGTCACGATCGCCACGGCCGAGGGCCTGCGCCTGCTGTTCCGGTCGGTCTCGGCCACCCCGGTCACCAACGGCACCCGCGGCCTGTCGGCGTTCAACCAGAGCTTCATCGCCCTGGCCCCCTGGGACACCCAGCGTCGCTACGCGATCCTGGGCACCTCGTGGAGCGGTGGTGAGCTCTGGGTCGCCACCGTCGGCTGGGTGCTCGTGGCGCTGGCCAGCCTGCTGGTCTTCCAGCTCATGCGCAGCCCCTGGGGCCGCGTGCTGAAGGCCATCCGCGAGGACGAGGACGCCGTCCGCGCCCTGGGCAAGAACGTCTACAGCTACAAGATGCAGGCGCTCGTGCTCGGTGCGGTCTTCGGTGCACTCGGCGGCATGGTCTACGCCGTCGGCACCGGCTCCGCGATCCCCGACCAGTACCAGAACGCCAACACGTTCCTGGCCTACGCCGCCCTCATCCTGGGTGGCGCGGCCCGCGTGCTGGGCCCCGTCGTGGGGTCGATCATCCTGCTGTTCATCCTGCAGTTCGCCGACACCGGCCTGCGCTCGCTGATCAGCAACGGGATCATCCCCGACACCCTGCTGTCCTCCACCGACGTCGCGCAGATCCGCTTCGTCCTGGTCGGCATCGGGCTCATGCTGCTGTTGGTGTTCCGACCCCAGGGCATCTTCGGTGACCGACGAGAGGTGATGCTCGATGCCCGCTGACCCCACTCCCGTCCAGCCGGCCGACCGTCCTGCCCCGGCCCGCCTCGCGCAGGCGGCGCTGGCGGACCTGCCCTGGCAGGTCGGCGTCGCCAAGCCCGACCCGGCGCTCGTCGTCGACGGGGTCACCCGCACCTTCGGTGGGCTCACCGCGGTGTCGGTGGACCACCTGGAGATCCAGCGCGGTGGCATCACCGGGCTGATCGGGCCCAACGGCGCCGGCAAGACGACGCTGTTCAACCTGCTCACCGGGTTCGACCAGCCCGACACCGGCACCTGGACCTTCGACGGCCAGTCGCTGGGCAAGCTGTCCCCGCACAAGGTGGCCCGCCTCGGCGTCGTCCGCACGTTCCAGCTGACCAAGGCGCTCTCGCGCCTGACCGTCATGCAGAACATGCTGCTGGGCGCCCAGGACCAGAACGGGGAGTCCTTCCTCAAGGCCCTGGTGCCCGGCACCTGGCGTCGCCAGGAGACCGCGAACACCGAGCGGGCCATGGAGCTGCTCAAGCGCTTCAAGCTCGACGCCAAGAAGGACGACTTCGCCGGCATCCTCTCCGGCGGGCAGCGCAAGCTGCTGGAGATGGCCCGCGCGCTCATGAGCGACCCCAAGGTCGTCATGCTCGACGAGCCGATGGCCGGGGTGAACCCGGCGCTGACCCAGTCCCTGCTGGGCCACGTCAAGGACCTCCGCGAGGACGGCATGACCGTCGTCTTCGTCGAGCACGACATGGACGTCGTCCGCGACATCAGCGACTGGGTCGTGGTGATGGCCGCCGGCAAGATCATCGCCGAGGGGCCCCCGGAGTCGATCTCGCAGAACAAGGACGTGGTCGACGCCTACCTGGGCGCCCACCACGACGCACCGCTGACCAACGAGGAGGAGGACCGCGTCCTCGCCGAGGCGGAGGCGGCCATCGCCCGCGAGGAGGGCGTCCCCACCGGCGACCGCCCCGCGGAGACGCTCTCCAGCGAGCGGACCGGCTCGCACCGGTCGACCACCGACGGGACGGACACCACACGATGAGCGAACCGCTGTTCGAGGTCGACGAGACGGGTGAGGACGTCACCCGCGCCGACACCGTGGCCTCGGCCGAGCTCTCCCCCGCGGAGAAGGCGGCCACCCGCGAGGAGCACCTCAAGCTCGCCGAGGGTGCGCTGGTGCGCGCCGACGACCTGGTCGCCGGCTACGTCCCCGGGGTGAACATCCTCCGGGGCTGCGACTTCTACCTGAAGGACGGCGAGCTGGTCGGGATCATCGGTCCCAACGGGGCCGGCAAGTCCACCCTGCTCAAGGCGCTGTTCGGGCTGATCCCGGTCCGGTCGGGCGGGGTCACCCTGCGCGGGGAGACGATCACCTCGGCACCGGCCCA
Organism: Geodermatophilus sp. Leaf369; assembly: GCF_001424455.1. Lineage (NCBI taxonomy): Bacteria > Bacillati > Actinomycetota > Actinomycetes > Geodermatophilales > Geodermatophilaceae > Geodermatophilus > Geodermatophilus sp. Leaf369. The sequence goes on from NZ_LMQA01000001.1 coordinate 159,960, forward strand.
CCGGCTGGTGCAGATGGGCGTGGGCTACGTCCCGCAGAACAACAACGTCTTCCCCTCCCTCACCATCGCCGAGAACATGCAGATGGGCGTCTACCTGCGGCCCAAGACGTTCAAGGACCGCTTCGACTACGTCATCGACCTGTTCCCGTTGCTCGGTGAGCGGCGCAACGGCAAGGCCGGGTCGCTGTCCGGTGGCGAGCGGCAGATGGTCGCCATGGGCCGGGCGCTGATGATGGACCCGTCGGTGCTGCTGCTCGACGAGCCCTCGGCGGGGTTGTCCCCCGCCTACCAGGACGAGGTGTTCATCCGCTGCCGGCGGATCAACGCCACCGGCGTCTCGATCATCATGGTCGAGCAGAACGCCCGCCGGTGCCTGCAGATCTGCGACCGCGGCTACGTGCTGGACCAGGGCCGCAACGCCTACACCGACACGGGCAAGTCGCTGATGAACGACCCCAAGGTCGTCGAGCTGTACCTGGGCACCCTCGCCAAGGCGCAGTGAAGGACCACGTCGCCCCCCGACGCACGCTCCGCGCGCGCCGGGACCCTGCGACGTAGCCGTTCCACCCGGTGCGCTGCCGGTCGTCCCGCACACGCGGGGCGGCCGGCATCGTGCTGTCATGGGCCGGTGACGCGGGAGGAGCTGGTGAGCCGCTACCGCGAGCTGGTGCTCGGTGAGCTGCCGCGCCGGGCCCGGGCCGAGGGGTGGGTGGTGACCGCCGACCACTGCTTCGGCCGGATCGTGCTCGACCACGCCGTCGGGGGCCGCTGGTACGACGTGCTCGACCGCCGTCGCTCCCCCGCCTTCGCCCAGCTGGACGACGACCGCCTCGCCGCCGCCGTGGCGCTGGCCGACCGCATCGCCGCCGAGGGCGACCCGCTGCTGCGCGAGCTCGACCGGCAGAGCCTCGTCTGGCGGGGCAAGCCCACCACGACCCGATGAGCCTGCTCGCGGTCGCCCACCTGGCCCTGGTCGCCGGCTACGCCGGGTTCCAGTGGACCGTGCGGGTGCTGGTCTACCCCCAGTTCGCCGGGGTGGGCGAGGGCTTCGCCGCCTACGAGCGGGCCCACCAGCAGCGGGTGACCCGGGTGGTCGGCCCGCTGTTCGTGGGCCAGGGCGCGACCACGGTCTGGCTGCTGGTGCTCCTGCTGCGCGGCGACGTCCCGACCCTGCCCGTGCTGGGCAGCGCGGTGTGCCTGGCCGTCGTCCTGGGCGTCACCGCAGCCGGCGCCGTCCCGCTGCACCGCCGGCTCGACGTCGGGTGGGACGCCGACGCGCACCGCCGGCTGCTGCGGGTGGACTCGGTGCGGGTGGCCGCTGCGAGTGCGAACGTCGTGCTCGCCGGGTGGCTCGTGCTGGGCTGAGGCACCCCGTCGAGGCCGCTCAGTCGGTGCGGGCCAGCGACTCCCAGGCGCTGCGGGCGCGCGGGGCCCAGGTGGCGTGCCGCTCGCGGAAGACCTGGGCGGCCCGGTTGCCGCTCCACCGCGGCGGCAGCAGCTCCCGCGGCAGGCCCGGGTCCAGCAGCGGGAAGCGCCGCCACTCCTGGACCAGCCGCACCTGGGCGACCAGCGCCTGCCGGTCGGTGCGCGGACGTCGGGAGCCCACCAGCTCCAGGAACTCCTCGTAGCGGGTCTCGATCGCGTCCAGGTCCCAGGCGCTGCGCACCAGCGACCGCTGGTCGCCGATCTGTCCGGACCGGGCCACGAACGACCAGCTGCCCGCGGTCAGGCCCAGCTCCTCGAGCACCCGGGCGGCCTCGGCCTCGCGGTCGACCCGGGGGGTCACCCACACGCCCGGGCTGGACGAGCCGAGCCCGGCCCAGCCGAGCTGGGTGCGCAGCCGTTGCCGCAGCGCCCGGGCGTTCTCCGGCACGGTCACGGTGAGCACCAGCCAGCTGCCGTCCCACGGCTGCTCCTCCGACGCGGCGTCGTAGATCCGCCGGGTGCCGTCGGTCAGCAGCCGGGTGCCCTGCTCGGTGAGCCCCCAGCGGGTCTCCCGGCCGATCCGCTGGGCGGCGATCCACCCGTCGTCGGCGGTGCGCATCAGCGCCTGCCGGGCGGCCTTCTCGGCCACGTCGAGGTCGGCGGCCAGCTCCAGGAGGGTGGAGGTCCACACCTGCTCCCCGCGCGGCAGCACGAACTCACCGAGCACCGTCAGGAGCAGGCTGCGGGCGCTGGCCGCGCCGAGCTCCTGCCGCCGGGTCAGGGTCGGCCCCTCGATCGGCGTCTCCCGCGCAGCTGTCACCGGTCCATGGTGGCACCCGGTGCCACCCGCGGGCACCGGACGTGGGGAGACCGACACCCGCCCGGACTAGTACCGGTGCTGCTCGGGGTCGACGTACCCGCCGCTCTCCTCGGCACCGGGCCCGCGAGGCGCGGAGCCGACCGGGTCGGCCCCCTCGTGGCGGTGCCCGGCGACCCGGTCCCGCTCGGCCTCGTACCGGGCCTGCGCGCCGTCGTCGGGGCGGGGTGCCGGTCCGGTCGCCGGTGACCCGCCGGTGTCCTGGCCGACCCGCCGGCCGCCCACCCGCTTGCGCAGCCGCCCGTCCTCGGCCGCGCTGAACCCGCGGGCCAGCAGCCAGCCGGTCACCGCGTCCCGGTCGGGGTGGGCGTCCCGCACCACGTTGACCACGTAGTTGAGCCCCCGCGCGGACGCCTCGGCCTCGAGCCGGGCCAGGCAGAACGAACCGGCGCCGGTGCCCCGGGCCCTACCGTCGACGGCCAGCAGGACCTCCGCGTCGCCCCAGACGTCGTCGAGCCACCCGTAGCCGAGCACCTCGCCCCCGGCCGAGCGCACCGACCACCAGTCTCCGGTCAGCTGCTCCCCCGCCGTGCGCTCCTGGTCGGGGAAGACGCCGGGCGGCACGGATGCGAACACCCGCGTCCGGTCGTCGTCCCAGCGCGGGTCGGGATCGGCGACCCACTGCAACGTCTCGGGCACGACGGCCTCCTCGGCGACTGCGGTCTACACGTCATGTGCACCTTGCGTAGCAAGGTGTAGCACGTCATAGTGAGCCGCGACACCCCCGGGACACCGGGCCGACCCACCGCCGTCCGGCGGGCCAGGAGGCAGCGTGACCACCCTCGAGGACCGCCCACAGACCGACGAGGCACCAGCAGGCCCGGCCGAGGTCTCCTTCGACACCTCCCCCGCGCAGTACCGGCACTGGACGCTGAGCACCGACGGGGAGATCGCCACCCTCACCCTCGACGTGGCCGAGGACGGCGGGATCGTGCCCGGCTACGAGCTGAAGATGAACAGCTACGACCTGGGCGTGGACATCGAGCTGCACGACGCGGTCCAGCGGATCCGGTTCGAGCACCCCGAGGTGCGGGCCGTCGTGGTCGCCAGCGGCAAGGACCGGATGTTCTGCGCCGGGGCCAACATCCGGATGCTGGCCGGCTCGGCACACAGCTGGAAGGTGAACTTCTGCAAGTTCACCAACGAGACCCGCAACGGCATCGAGGACGCCACCGCGCACTCGGGCCTGCCCTTCATCGCCGCGGTCAACGGCACCGCGGCCGGCGGCGGGTACGAGCTCGCCCTGGCCTGCGAGCAGATCGTGCTGGTCGACGACAGCTCCTCGGCGGTCTCGCTGCCCGAGGTCCCGCTGCTCGGCGTGCTGCCGGGCACCGGCGGGCTCACCCGGCTGGTCGACAAGCGCGGGGTCCGCCGCGACCTCGCCGACGTCTTCTCCACCACCTCGGAGGGCGTGCGCGGGGAGCGGGCGGTGCAGTGGCGGCTGGTCGACGCCGTCGCCAAGGCCCGCGACTTCCACGACGTCGTCCGTACCCGGGCCACCGAGGCCGCCGCCGGCTCCTCCCGCCCAGGCGCCGGCGCCACCGGGGTCGAGCTCACCCCGCTGGTCCGCGAGACGGACGGCGACACCACGGCCTACGCCCACGTCCGCGTCGTCCTGGACCGGGCCGCCGGGACGGCCACGATCACCGTCCTGGGGCCCACGACCCTCCCGGGGTCGGTCGAGGAGCTGCACGCCGCCGGTGCTGCCGCCTGGCCGTTGGCCGTCACCCGCGAGCTGGACGACGCGATCCTGCGGCTGCGCACCAACGAGCTGGGCATCGGCACCTGGCTGCTGCGCACCGAGGGCGACGTCGAGACCGCCGCGGCCTGGGACGCCTTCCTGCTCGAGCACCGCGACGACTGGCTGGTCAACGAGACCTGGGGCTTCTACAAGCGGACCGTGAAGCGGCTGGACACCACCAGCCGGAGCCTCTTCGCGCTGATCGAGCCGGGCTCCTGCTTCGTCGGCCTGCTCGCCGAGATCGCGCTGTCCGCCGACCGGCAGTTCATGCTGGAGGGCCGGTTCGAGGACGACGAGGAACCCGCGGCACCCGCGGTGATCCGGCTCACCCCGGCCAACACCGGGCCGCTGCCGATGGGCAACGACCTCACCCGGCTGCAGGTCCGGTTCCTCGGCAGCGCCGCCGAGCTGGCCGCGGCCGAGGGTGCCGTGGGTCGCGACCTGCTCGCCGCCGACGCCCGGGAGCTCGGGCTGGTGACCACGACCCCGGACGACATCGACTGGGAGGACGAGGTGCGCCTGGTCGTGGAGGAGCGGGCCAGCTTCTCCCCCGACGCGCTCACCGGCATGGAGGCCAACCTGCGCTTCGCCGGTCAGGAGACCGCCGAGACCAAGGTCTTCGGTCGGCTCACCGCCTGGCAGAACTGGATCTTCCAGCGGCCCAACGCCGCTGGCCCCGAGGGAGCACTGCGCCGCTACGGCTCCGGCCAGCGGGCCGACTACGACAGGAAGCGGGTCTGACCATGACCACGACCGAATCGACCCCCAGCACCGGCACGCTGACCGGCCAGGCCCCGGCTCCCACCGGTCCGACGTCGACCATCGACTACTCCGAGCGCATCCCCAACAACGTGGACCTGGCCGGGAACCGCAAGCTGCAGCGCGCCCTGGAGGGCTGGCAGCCCAAGTTCCTGGACTGGTGGGGCAGCCTCGGCCCGTCGATCCCCACCCAGGACGTCTACCTGCGCACCGCGATCGCGGTCGGCCGGGACGGCTGGGCGCACTTCGACCGGGTGCCCATGGAGCAGTACCGCTGGGGCATCTTCCTGGCCGAGCAGGACCCGGACCGGACCATCTCCTTCGGCCAGCACAAGGGCGAGAAGGCCTGGCAGGAGGTGCCCGGTGAGTACCGCTCTGACCTGCGCCGGCTGATCGTCGTCCAGGGCGACACCGAGCCCGCCTCGGTCGAGCAGCAGCGGCACCTGGGCATGACCGCGCCCTCGCTGTACGACATGCGCAACCTGTTCCAGGTCAACGTGGAGGAGGGCCGGCACCTCTGGGCGATGGTCTACCTGCTGCACGCCCACTTCGGGAAGGACGGCCGCGAGGAGGCCGAGGAGCTGCTCAAGCGCAACTCCGGGGACTTCGACTCCCCCCGCATCCTGGGCGCCTTCAACGAGGAGACCACCGACTGGCTGCAGTTCTTCATGTTCACCTACTTCACCGACCGGGACGGCAAGTACCAGCTCGGCACGATGAAGGAGTCCGCCTTCGACCCGCTGGCCCGCACGTGCGAGTTCATGCTCAAGGAGGAGGCCCACCACATGTTCGTGGGCACCACCGGGGTGCAGCGGACCGTGGAGCGCACCGCAGCGTTGATGGCGGAGCACGGCACCGACGACCTCTGGCAGCACGGGGCCATCCCGCTGACCGTGATCCAGAAGTACCTGAACTTCCAGTTCTCCGTCTCGATGGACCTCTTCGGCTCCGAGACGTCGTCCAACGTGGCGAAGTACTACACCGCCGGGCTCAAGGGCCGGTGGATGGAGACCCGCCGCAAGGACGACCACCTCCTGCACGACCTGACCATGGACGTCCCGGGCATCGAGGACGGCGCGCTGACCACCCGCACCGTCCCGCTGCTGACCGCACTGAACCTGGACCTGCGCAACGAGTACACCGCCGACTGCGTCAACGGCGTGCGCCGCTGGAACCAGGCCCTGGAGGACGCCGGCCTGGAGGAGCGCCTGTACCTGCCCCACGACGGCTTCAACCGCCGGGTGGGGGCCTTCTCCGGCCACCACGTCAGCCCGCAGGGCGAGATCGTGGACGACGCCACCTGGGAGCGCTCGGTCGGTGACTGGCTGCCCACCCCCGACGACCGCGAGCAGGTCGCGGCGCTCATGACGCCGCACTACGAGGAGGGCGAGTTCGCCTCCTGGATCGCGCCGCCGTCGGTGGGCATCAACGACATGCCCGTCGAGTACGACTACGTCCGCTTCTAGGAGATGACCACCCTCGACGTCAGCGCCGACGCCGTGACCGGGCCCGTCCCCTCCGCCGCAGGGGCGGCGGGCCCGGAGCTGTTCAACGCCGCCGAGTGGCTGGTGACCCGGCACGCCCGGGCCGAGGCCGGCCGGCTCGCGATCACCGCCATCGACCTGGACGGCAGCGTCCGCACGCTGACCTACGGCGAGCTCGACGCGGCCGTGTCCGCGCTGGCCGCGGCCTTCCTGGCCTCCGGCGTCCGGCCGGAGGAACGCCTGCTGCTGTGCATGGGCGACACCCCGGAGCTCCTCACCGCGTTCCTGGCGGGCCTGCGCATCGGTGCGGTCCCGGTACCGGTGTCGACCATGCTCACGCCCAAGGACGTCGCCGTGCTGGCCCGGGACAGCCGGGCCCGGCTGTTCGCGACGAGCTCGGAGTTCCTCGCACTGGCCCCGGCCGTCGGCGGGCTGCCCGGCCTGGCCGACGTCGTCGTCCTCACCGACGGCGACCTGCCCGAGGTCCGGGGCGCCCGGGTGCACCGGTGGACGGACTTCGTGGCCACCGGACAGGGCCGGGAGGTCCACACGTACCCGACCGTGGCCGACTCCCCGGCGTTCTGGCTTTACACCTCGGGCACCACCGGCACCCCCAAGGGCGCGATGCACCGGCACGGCTCGCTGCGCGACACCTACGAGACCTACGCCTGCGACGTGCTGGCGATGCGTCCGGACGACGTCACCTTCTCGGTGGCCAAGTTCTTCTTCGCCTACGGCCTGGGCAACACCCTCACCTTCCCGTTCGGCGCCGGGGCCAGCACCGTCCTGGACCGCAACCGGCCCAGCCCCGCGGGGACGCTGCGCGTGCTCACCGAGCTGCGGCCCACCCTGTTCTTCGGCGGGCCCACCTACTTCGCCGCGCTGATGGCGGCCCAGCTGCCCCCCGACGCGTTCGCCTCCGTGCGGGCCTGCGTCTCGGCCGGCGAGGCGTTCCCGGCCGCGCTGTTCACCCGGTTCACCGACCGTTTCGGCGTGGAGATGCTCGACGGCATCGGGTCGACCGAGATGCTGCACATCTTCATCAGCAACCGTCCCGGGCGGGCGCGGGCCGGCTCGACCGGGGAGCTGGTGGCCGGGTACGACGCCAGGATCGAGGACGACGACGGCCGGCCCGTCCCCGACGGCACCCCGGGCAACCTCTACGTGCGCGGGTCCTCGGCCGCCACCGGGTACTGGCAGCGCGCCGAGGTCAGCCGCCGGGTCTTCCAGGGCCCGTGGGTGCGCACCGGGGACACCTACGTCCGCGGGGCCGACGGGTACTTCGCCTCCCTGGGGCGCACCGACGACATCATCAAGGCCGGTGGCATCTGGGTCTCCCCCACCGAGGTGGAGACCCGGCTGCGCGAGCACGTCGACGTCAGCTCCGTGGTCGTGGTGTCCATCCCCGACGCCGACGGGCTGGACAAGCCGGTCGCCTGCGTGGTGCTCGACCCCGCCTCGACCACGACCGGGGCGGACCTGGTCGCCTTCTGCCGGGAGGGCCTGGCGGCGTTCAAGCGCCCGCGGCACGTGCTGGTCTTCGACGAGCTCCCCATGACCGCCACCGGCAAGCTGCAGCGCTTCCGGGTGCGCGAGCTGGCCGTGGCCCGGCTGACCGGGGCCGACGCGTGAGGGACGTCGAGGTCGACCTGCTCGTCGTCGGTGCCGGACCTGCCGGGCTCTACGCGGCCTACTACGCCGGGTTCCGCGGGCTGCGCACCGCGATCGTGGACAGCCTCAGCGAACCCGGCGGGCAGGTCACCGCGCTCTACCCGGAGAAGCAGATCTACGACATCGCCGGCATGCCCGCCGTCCGCGGCCGGGACCTGGTGGCCGGGCTCGTCGCCCAGACCGGGCGCTTCGACCCGACCTACGTGCTGGGCGAACGGGCCGAGGAGCTGGAACGCCGTCCAGACGGCCGGCTGGTGGTCACCACCGACCGGGGCACCCGGATCGACACCGGTGCGATCGTCGTGACGGGTGGGATCGGCACCTTCACCCCCCGCCCGCTCCCCGGCGGGGACGTCTGGGAGGGGCGCGGCCTGCACTACGTGGTCCGCGAGCTCGCCGCCCACGCCGGCCAGCACGTCGTCGTCGTCGGCGGCGGGGACTCCGCCGTGGACTGGGCGCTGGCCCTGGAGCCGCTGGCCGCCTCGGTCACCGTCGTGCACCGGCGGGCCGCCTTCCGGGCGCACGCGGCCAGCGTGGCCGACATGCACGCCGGGTCGGCCGTCGTCGTCACCGACGCCCAGGTGCACGAGCTCACCGGGGACGACGTCCTGCGCGCCGTGCACGTCCGCGCGAAGGACGGCACGGTGACCGAGCACCGGGCCGACGCCGTCATCGCCGCGCTCGGCTTCACCGCCGACATCGGCCCGCTCGAGCGGTGGGGCATCGACGTGGTCGACCGCAAGATCACCGTGGACACCGCCATGCGCACCACCGTCCCCGGGGTCTACGCGGCCGGGGACATCACCGAGTACCCGGGCAAGGTGCGGTTGATCTCGGTCGGGTTCGGGGAGGCCGCCACCGCCGTGAACAACGCCGCCACCCACCTCTTCCCCGACCAGCCGCTGTTCCCCGGACACAGCAGCGACGACCCCGCCGGCACCCCCGCGCTCGCCACCGCCTGAACCGACTGGAGACAGATCAACCGTGCCCTACGTGATCGGCAACGAGTGCATCGGCACCACCGACATGTCCTGCGTGGACGAGTGCCCCGTGGACTGCATCTACGAGGGCGACACCAAGCTCTACATCAACCCCAAGGAGTGCATCGACTGCGGGGCGTGCGAGCCGGCCTGCCCGGTAGAGGCCATCGCCCAGGACCGTCGGGTCACCGAGGAGAACGAGCCGCACGTGGAGGACAACCGGCGGTTCTTCCTGGAGCTGCTGCCCGGGCGGGACGCGCCCCTGGGCAACCCCGGCGGGGCGAGCAAGACCGGCCGGATCGGCGTGGACACCGAGCTGGTGGCAGGTCTCTGACCCCCGGCACGCAGAACGGCCCGGCTCCCTGACGGGGGCCGGGCCGTTCGTGCGTACGGGTGGTGCTGGGGTCAGCGCTGCGGGCCGATGCCCTGGGCGTTGAGACCCTGGATGATCCGCGAGGACTCCTCGAAGCCGATCACCACGATGGCGTCGGGGTTGAGGTCGACCATCTGCTGCACCTCGGAGTCGAAGTTCGCAGCCTGCGGGTCGTAGGTGATCGAGACGACGTCGTCCTCGGACAGACCGTCGCTGATCAGGTTGTTGCGGGCGTTCTCGGCCAGGCCGGTGCCGTACGGGTCGTTGATCGCGAGGATCCCGACCGTGTTGTTGCCGTCGGCACCGATCAGGTCGGCCAGCGCACGGGCCTGCAGCGTGTCCGCGGGCGCGGTACGGAAGTACAGGCCCGAGTCGTCGTAGGTCGTGAACTGGTCGGAGGTGTTCGCCGGGGAGAACTCCAGGACGCCGGCACCGGTGATGGTGTCGATGACCGTGAGGCTCACACCCGAGGAGGCAGCGCCGATGATCGCGTTGACGCCGGACTGCAGGAGGCGGTCCACGGTCTGGGTGGCGGTGTCGGTCGAGGCGTCACCGGAGTCACCCTCGACGAGCTGGACCGGCTGGCCCAGGACGCCACCGGCGGCGTTGATGTCGTTGATCGCCAGCTGGACGCCGGCGACCTCCGGCGGCCCGAGGAAGGCCAGGTTGCCGGTCAGCGGCAGCAGCGTGCCGATGATCAGCGGGTCGCCCGTGGCGCCGGCCGCGGCGTAGGCCGGGCCCTCGTCGGAGGCGGCGTTGGCCTCGTCGCCCGCGAGGGCGAACTCGGTCAGGCTGTCGTCGATCTGGTTGTCGTCACCGAACTGCAGCAGGCCGAAGCTGGCCTCGGCCGGCTCGCCGGCGTCGGCGAAGCTCAGCGGACCGGTGATGCCGTCGTAGTCGACGTTCCCGCCGGCGGTGATGATGTCCAGGCAGGCCTGGAAGTCCGAGCAGGCGTCCCCACCGAAGGTGATGCCGTTGACGTACGGCCCGAAGGTCGTCGCCTGGTTGGTGCCGGCGGCCTGCGCGGCGAGCGCGGTGATGATCACCGCGTCGTAGGACTCACCCGCGTAGTTGTAGTCCTGCAGGTCGGGGTTGATCTCGAGCAGACGGTCGGTGAAGTCCCCCGACAGCTCGGTCAGCGGCGTGGTGCCCCGCATGCCGGCCAGGGCGCCCGGCTCGGAGAAGTCGTTGCCGAGGGCGTTGCCCATGTTGCCGTCGGTGCCGTAGACGTTGACCTGCCGTGAACCGCTGTCCCCGCTGCCACCGCTGGTGGCCGCGGCGTCGTCGCTGTCGCTGCCGCCGCCACAGGCGGTTGCAGCGAGCAGGACGGCCCCGGACACGGCGACAGCGCGGGCGAAGGTGCCAGTGCGCATCAAGTGACTCCCAGTGAGGTGTTCCATCGCTCGGCCGGACCCGGGCCAGGGCGCGGATGCACCCGGGCCTGTCCGACCAGTGGGGGGAACCTAGCTGTGTGGTGGGACACCGAGAGCCCTCTCGACCGCACCGTGATGAGGTCGTGACCTGATCGGTCGGAACCCGTGACACGCGTGGTTCTGGGCAACACGCCCGTCACCCGGGCGACCCCGGTCCCGAACGGACCCGAACGGGTCCGCGCGGGGCGATCAGGCGGTGGGGGTCTCCGCCGGGCCGACACCGTCGGTGAGGACCAGCTGGGCCAGTGCCTTCATCGAGGTGCGCTCGTTCATCGCCGTGCGCTGGATCCACCGGAAGGCCTCGGCCTCGCTGATCCCGCGGTCGGCCATCAGCTTGCCCTTGGCCTGCTCGACCACCTTGCGGGCCTCCAGGCGCTCCTTGAGGTCGCCGACCTCGGCGTCCAGCGCGGTCATCTCGACGAACCGGGCCCGGGCCACCTCGATGGCCGGCACCAGGTCGGCCTTGGAGAACGGCTTGACCAGGTAGGCCATCGCGCCGGCGTCGCGGGCCCGCTCGACCAGCTCGCGCTGGGAGAAGGCCGTCAGCACGATCACCGGGGCGATCCGCGAGGCCGCGATCTGCTCGGCGGCCGACAACCCGTCCAGCACCGGCATCTGCACGTCGAGGACGACGAGGTCGGGCCGCAGCTCGCGCGCCTGGTCGACCGCGGCCTGGCCGTCACCGACCTCGCCGACGACGACGTACCCCTCCTCCTCCAACATCTCCTTGAGGTCGAGGCGGATCAGTGCCTCGTCCTCGGCGATGAGGACCCGGGTCGGCTCGTTGCTCACCGGCTCACCCTAGCGAGGCCGCGAGCCCGGTGCGTCGTACGCTCCACCGAGGCCCCCGTACCCCAACTGGCAGAGGGAGCGGATTCAAAACCCGCACAGTGTCCGTTCGAATCGGACCGGGGGCACCGTCAGACGGTGGTCACCGCTTCTCACGGGGTCGCCAGCAGCCGTGCGTCCTTCGTGTGCCCGTCGAGGACCACCAGGCCGATCCCGCTGCTGAGGACCAGGGCACCGCCGTCACGCAGCCAGGTCGCATCGAACACGTCGCCCAGCGGGTGCTCGTCGAGCACCTCCCCGTCGTCGGACAGACGGACGTGCCGGTGGTCGACCTCGTCCTGCCGCTCGACCCGCGTGACCGCGCGCCAGGTCCCGGTCGCGCGGTCGTGCGCGACGCTGACGACGTGGCCACCGGGCACCGCGTAGGCAGCCCGCTCGGTGCCGTCGAGGTCGAGGATCCGCAGCGGGCCGCCGGCCTCGGCCACCGCGACGTGCTCGGCGCTGGCGGCAGCAGCGAGGACGGCGAAGGACCGGAGCTCGATGCGCCGGCCGAGCGGTTCGAGCTCGGTGTCGGCCAGGCGGTAGTGCGCGCTGCTCTCCAGGAGGCTCACGGTGGGGGTCAGGGCGTGCACCCCGGACACGCCCCTGAGCGACCTCACCTCGGCACCGGTCGATCCGTCCAGGACCCTCGCCGGCCCCCGCGCGTGGCCCACGGCGACGCGACCGTGTGCGAGTGCGGTCACGTCCTGGACGTGGGATTGCGTCCGGTCCTCCCAGAGCGGCTCACCGGTGAGCGAGTACCCGCAGACACCGTGTCGCGCCCAGGCACCTGCGACGACCACCGGCGTGTCACCGGTGACGAGGGCCAGGCGCCTGCCGCCGGGGTCGAAGACCGTGTCGACGACCGCCACCGGGGTCCTCCGGCCCAGCGACCACACGTGCGCCGTCCGCTCGAACTCGCCGGCGACGAACAGGTCACCCTCCCAGGGGGGCGCTGCGAGGTGCCAGATGTCGGGCATGTGCGCAGCCTCCCTCACCTCCGCCAACCGCAGGTCTTAGGTTCGTGGGGTGACCGGCCACATGACTCCTGAGCAGTTCCGCCAGCACGGGCACGAGGTCGTGGACTGGGTGGCCGACCACATGGCGCGGGTGGAGTCGCTGCCGGTGCGGTCCCGGGTGTCCCCCGGCGACGTGCGGGCGCAGCTCCCCGCGCACGCCCCGGAGCAGGGCGGGTCGATCGCCGACGTGCTCGCCGACCTCGAGCGGGTCGTCGTCCCCGGCCTCACGCACTGGCAGCACCCCGGCTTCTTCGGCTACTTCCCGGCCAACACCTCCGGGCCCTCCGTGCTCGGTGACCTGGTCAGCTCCGCCCTGGGCGTGCAGGGCATGTCCTGGGTGACCAGCCCGGCCTGCACCGAGCTCGAACAGCACGTCATGGACTGGTTCGTCGAGCTGCTCGGGCTGCCCGCGTCCTTCACCCACGCCGGCACCGGCGGCGGGGTCGTCCAGGACTCCAGCTCCGGGGCCAACCTGGTCGCCCTGCTCGCCGCGCTGCACAGGGCCACGGGCGGCGCCACCGTGCGCGGTGGCGTCCGGCCGGAGGACATGACCGTCTACGTCTCGGCCCAGACCCACTCCTCGATGGAGAAGGCGGCCCGGATCGCGGGCCTCGGCACCGACGCCGTGCGCATCGTCGAGGTCGACGGCGACCTGGCGATGCGCCCGCAGGCCCTGGCCGCCCGGATCGACCGTGACGTGGCCCGCGGCTTCACCCCCGTACTCGTCTGCGCCACGGTGGGGACGACGTCGACGGGTGCGTTCGACCCGCTGGAGGCCATCGGGCCGATCTGCCGGGACCGCGGCGTGTGGCTGCACGTCGACGCCGCCTGGGCCGGGGTCGCCGCCGTGGCGCCCGAGCTGCGGCACCTGCAGGCCGGCGTCGAGTGGGCCGACAGCTACACCACCGACGCGCACAAGTGGCTGCTCACCGGCTTCGACGCCACGTTGTTCTTCACCGCCGACCGGGCCGCGCTCACCGGCGCGCTGGCGATCCTCCCCGAGTACCTGCGCAACGCCGCGACCGACAGCGGCTCGGTGGTCGACTACCGGGACTGGCAGATCGAGCTGGGCCGCCGCTTCCGGGCGCTCAAGCTGTGGTTCGTCGTCCGCTGGTACGGCGCCGAGGGGCTGCGAGAGCACGTGCGCGGGCACGTGGCGCTGGCCCAGGAGCTCGCCGGCTGGGCGCGCGCCGACGACCGGTTCTCCGTCGTCGCCCCGCACCCGCTGTCGCTGGTGTGCCTCAAGCCGCGCTGGCCGCACGGGGTGGACGGCGACGTCGCCACCATGACCCTGCTCGAGCGCCTGGCCGACGGCGGCGAGGTGTTCCTGACCCACACCACGGTCTCCGGCGAGGTGGTGGTCCGGGTGTCCATCGGGTCACCGGCCACCGAGCGTCGGCACGTGGAGCGGCTGTGGGCGCTGCTGGGCGAGCACCACGACTGGCTGGCGGCCGACTTCGCCGAGCAGCAGCGCGAGCAGACCGAGCGGGAGCGCGCCGAGCGCGAGGCGGCCGAGCAGGCCGCGGCCGAGCCGCAGCCGGTGGAGCACCAGACCGTGGCCGAGGTGGAGCAGACCGAGGTGGAGCAGACCTCAGCCGAGTGAGCGGATGAGGCCCTCCTGGGCGACGGTCGCCACGTGCGTGCCGTCGGCCGCCCAGATCTGGCCCAGGTTCATCGCCCGTCCCGAGGCAGCGGCCGGGCTGTCGGTCTCGTAGAGGAACCAGTCGTCGGCCCGCACCGGCCGGTGGAACCACACGGCGTGGTCCAGCGAGGCGCCCACGTGCTCACCGCCCCAGCCGCCGCCGATGCGGGCCAGGCCCGCCGACAGCAGGGTCAGGTCGGACACGAAGGTCAGCGCCGCCGCGTGCACGCCGGGGTCGTCGGGCAGCCGGCCGGTGACCCGGAACCACGTGTGGTTCTGGGTGTGCGGCGGGGTCTTGGGGGCCGGGTCGAACGGGTCCTCGAGGAAGCGCTGCTCGACCACGCGGGCGAAGGCCCGGGCACCGGTGGAGCGGCCCGGGTGGGCAGCGCTGACCTCCTCGATGCCGGGCAGGGACTCCGCACCGGGCACGTCGGGCATCGGCAGGGAGTGCTCGACGACGGCGGCCTCGCCCTCGGTGAAGTCCGCGGTCAGCGCGAAGACCGCGACGTCCTCGCCCTTGCGGGTCTGCCGGCCGACGACGCGGCGGGTGGAGAAGGACCGGCCCTCGCGGATCCGGTCGACCTCGTAGCGCAGCTCCTCGTACGGGTCGCCCGGGCGGAGGAAGTACGCGTGCAGTGAGTGCACCCCCCGGCCGGCCGGGACCGTGTGGGTGGCCGCGGTGAGCGCCTGGGCGGCGACCTGACCGCCGAAGACCCGCTGCAGCGGGGTGGACGGGGTCTGGCCCACGTACAGGTCCGGTGACCGCTCCTCGAGGTCCAGGACCTCGAGGAGCGCTGCCGCCGGGAGCTTGTCCGTCATCCCGTGCTGCCTCGTGGCCCCGGTGCGGGGTCAGGCATGCTGGCCGATCTCGTGCACCCGGATGAGGTTCGTGGAGCCAGAGATGTTCGGCGGCGAGCCGGCGACGACGACCACCCGGTCACCCTCCTTGAGCCGGCCGATCGACAGCAGCGAGAAGTCGACCTGCCCGACCATGTCGTCGGTGTGCCCGACCTCGGGCACCAGGAAGGTCTCCACACCCCAGGACAGCGCCATCCGGCTGCGCACCCGCGGGTCGGTGGTGAAGGCCAGGATCGGCAGGGTGGTGTGCAGCGCGGCCAACCGGCGGACGGTGTCCCCGGTCATCGTGAACGCGGCCAGCGCGTCGACCTCGAGGGCCTCGCCCACCTCGCGGGCGGCCCGGACGATGGCGCCGGAACGCGAGCGGGACTGGCGCACCAGGGCCGGCACCCGCACCGCGTCGGACTCGACCGCGTCGATGATCCGCTCCATGGTGCGCACCGCGGCGATGGGGAACTTCCCGACCGAGGTCTCCCCCGACAGCATCACGGCGTCGGCACCGTCGAGCACGGCGTTGGCGACGTCGGAGGCCTCGGCCCGGGTGGGCCGGGAAGAGTTGATCATCGACTCAAGCATCTGGGTGGCCACGATGACCGGCTTGTTCCGCTCGCGGGCGGCCTGCACGGCGCGCTTCTGCACCAGCGGGACCTGCTCCAGCGGCAGCTCCACGCCCAGGTCGCCGCGGGCGACCATGATCCCGTCGAACGCCTCGACGATGGCCTCGAGGTTCTCCACCGCCTCGGGCTTCTCCAGCTTGGCGATGACCGGGAGGTCGACGTCCATCTGGCGCATGATCTCGCGCACCAGCTCGACGTCCTCGGCCTTGCGGACGAAGGACAGGGCGATGAAGTCGACCCCGAGGCCCAGGGCGAACCGGAGGTCCTCCTCGTCCTTCTCGCTCATCGCCGGGACGCTGACCGCGACCCCGGGCAGCGACAGGCCCTTGTTGTTGGAGACGACGCCGCCCTCGAGGACCAGGCACCACACGTCGGGCCCGTCGACCTCGACCACGGTGAGGGAGAGGTTGCCGTCGTCGACGAGCAGCCGGTCACCGACGCGCACGTCGTTGGCCAGGTTCTTGTAGGTGGTGCCGACCCGCTCGGCGGTGCCCTCGACGTCCTCGACGGTGATGCACACGCGGGAGCCGGTGGCCCAGAGGACCGGGCCGTCGACGAAGCGGCCGAGCCGGATCTTGGGGCCCTGGAGGTCGGCCAGCACGGCGACCGCGCGGCCGACGGAGTCCGACGCGGTGCGGACGAGGTGGTAGTTGCGCTCGTGGTCGGCGTGCTCGCCGTGGCTGAAGTTCAGCCGGGCGACGTCCATGCCGGACTCGACGAGGGCGGTGATCTGCTCGGCGGTGCCCACGGCGGGGCCCAGGGTGCAGACGATCTTGGCGCGACGGGACATGGTGCTCAACCTAGTGGGGCGGCCCGGGAGAACCCGGACCGCCCCACGGAAACGTCATGATGTCTGGCCCCGCTGCAGGGACCCGCGGCGCGCGAAGCGTGTCGTGGGGGGCAGCGGGGTCCTTATCGGAGCGCGACCGCCGTGGGGGTGATCGGCCGGGGCAGCATCGAGGCCCCGGTCAGCCAGGTGTCGACGGCACCGGCGGCGGCGCGGCCCTCGGCGATGGCCCACACGATGAGCGACTGGCCGCGGCCGATGTCCCCGGCCACGAAGACGCCGGGCACCGAGGACATGAAGTCGGCGTCCCGGACGACGTTGCCGCGCCCGTCGACCTCGACGCCGAGGCTCTCGACCAGGCCCTCCTTCTGCGCACCGGTGAAGCCCATGGCCAGGAAGACCAGGTCGGCGGGGAGCTCGCGCTCGGTGCCCTCGACCTTGGTGAACTTCCCGTCGACCATCTCCACGTCGTGCACGGCGATGGCGCGGACGTGACCGTCCTCGTCACCGACGAAGCGCTCGGTGTTGACCGAGTAGATCCGGTCGCCACCCTCCTCGTGCGCCGAGGACACCCGCAGCACCATCGGGTAGGTCGGCCAGGGGTTCTTCGCACCCCGGGACGACGGCGGCTCGGGCATGATCTCCAGCTGCGCGACCGAGGCCGCACCTTGCCGGTGCGAGGTGCCCAGGCAGTCGGCACCGGTGTCACCGCCGCCGATGATCACCACGTGCTTGCCGTGCGCGTCGATCGGGGCGCGCTCGACCTGGCCCAGGGCCTGCCGGTTGCCGCCGGGCAGGAACTCCATGGCCAGGTGGATGCCCTCGAGCTCCCGGCCCGGAGCGGGCAGGTCACGGCCGACGGTGGCCCCACCGGAGAGCACCACGGCGTCGAAGTCCGACCGCAGCTGCTCGACGGTGACGTCGGAGCCCGCGGCCCCGACCTCCACGCCGGTGACGAACCGGGTGCCCTCGGCGCGCATCTGGTCCAGCCGGCGGTCCAGGTGGCGCTTCTCCATCTTGAACTCGGGGATGCCGTAGCGCATGAGCCCGCCGATGGCGTCGGCCCGCTCGAAGACGGTCACCTCGTGCCCGGCCCGGGTCAGCTGCTGGGCGGTGGCCAGCCCGGCCGGCCCGGAGCCGACCACGGCGACCTTCTTGCCCGACAGCTCGGCCGGCGGC
Organism: Geodermatophilus sp. Leaf369; assembly: GCF_001424455.1. Classification (NCBI taxonomy): domain Bacteria; kingdom Bacillati; phylum Actinomycetota; class Actinomycetes; order Geodermatophilales; family Geodermatophilaceae; genus Geodermatophilus; species Geodermatophilus sp. Leaf369. The sequence continues at coordinate 177,633 of NZ_LMQA01000001.1, forward strand.
TGCGGCTCGACCCAGCCCTCGGCGAAGGCGCGGTCGATGATCTCGACCTCGACCTGCTTGATGGTCACCGGGGACTCGGTCAGGTTGAGCACGCAGGAGCCCTCGCAGGGCGCCGGGCACAGCCGCCCGGTGAACTCCGGGAAGTTGTTCGTGGCGTGCAGCCGCTCGGTGGCCTCGCGCCAGTCGTCCCGGCGGACGAGGTCGTTCCACTCCGGGATCAGGTTGCCCAGCGGACAGCCGTGGTGGCAGAACGGGATGCCGCAGTCCATGCAGCGCGCCGCCTGGGTGCGCAGCGCCGCGGTGCCGAAGGCCTCCTCGCCGCCCTTCTCGCGCTCGAGGTAGACCTCCTTCCAGTCCATGATCCGGACGTCGACCGGACGCCGCGGCGGGGTGGCCCGCTCGAACTTGAGGAAACCGGTGGAGTCAGGCACAGCGGGCCTCCAGGGCGACGAAGGGGAAGGAGAGGTCAGCCACGAGCGGCCTCCATGACGGCGCGGTCGACGTCGTAGCCGGCGGCCTCGGCGGCCCGCTTGGCCTCCATGGCGCGGCGGTAGTCCCGCGGCATGATCACGCTGAACCGCTCGGACCAGCGGCCCCAGTCGGCCAGCAGTGCGGTGGCGACCGTGGAGCCGGTCTCCTCGCGGTAGCGGGTCAGGGTCTCCCGCAGCCACATCGAGTCCTCGGTGGACAGCGACTCGACGTCGACCATCTCGCCGTTGACCCGGTGGACGGCCAGGTCGAGCACGTAGGCGATGCCGCCGCTCATGCCGGCGGCCACGTTGCGCCCGGTCTCGCCGAGGATGACCGCACGACCACCGGTCATGTACTCGCAGGCGTGGTCGCCGACGCCCTCGACGATCGCCAGCGCGCCGGAGTTGCGGACGCAGAAGCGCTCGCCGACCCGACCGCGCAGGAAGATCTCCCCGCCGGTGGCGCCGTAGCCGATCACGTTGCCGGCGATCACGGCGTCCTCGGCCGGGAAGGTGGCCTCCAGCGCCGGGCGGACGACGATCCGACCGCCGGACAGGCCCTTGCCGACGTAGTCGTTGGCGTCCCCGAGCAGCCGCATGGTGATGCCGGCGGGCACGAAGGCGCCGAAGGACTGGCCCGCGGACCCCTCGAAGGTGAGGTCGATGGTGCCCTCGGGCAGGCCCTCGCCGCCGTAGCGGCGGGTGACCATGGCGCCCAGCATCGTGCCGACGGTGCGGTTCACGTTGCGCACCGGCAGCTGCAGGCTCACCGGGCGGGCGTCGAGCAGCGCACCCTCGCAGAGCTGGATCAGCGTCTGGTCCAGGGCGACGTCCAGGCCGTGGTCCTGACCGCGCACCCGACGGCGGGGGGTGCCCTCGGGCAGTGCCGGCACGGCGAGCATCGGCGCGAGGTCGAGCCCGGCGGCCTTCCAGTGGTCGATGGCGCCCCGGGTCTCGAGCACCTCGACCTGGCCGACGGCCTCCTCGATGCTCCGGAAGCCCAGCTGCGCCAGCAGCGCGCGGACCTGCTCGGCGAGGAACTCGAAGAAGGTGACGACGAACTCGGGCTGGCCGGTGAACCGCTTGCGCAGTTCGGGGTTCTGGGTGGCGACCCCGACCGGGCAGGTGTCCAGGTGGCAGACGCGCATCATCACGCAGCCGCTGACCACCAGGGGTGCGGTGGCGAAGCCGAACTCCTCGGCGCCCAGCAGTGCGGCGACGACGACGTCCCGACCGGTCTTCATCTGGCCGTCGACCTGCACGGTGATCCGGTCGCGCAGGCCGTTGACCAGCAGCGTCTGCTGGGTCTCGGCCAGGCCGAGCTCCCAGGGGGAGCCGGCGTGCTTGAGCGAGGTCAGCGGCGCGGCACCGGTGCCACCGTCGTGGCCGGAGATCAGCACGACGTCGGCGTGGGCCTTGCTGACCCCGGCCGCGACGGTGCCGACCCCGACCTCGGAGACCAGCTTGACGTGCACCCGCGCCTCGTTGTTGGCGTTCTTGAGGTCGTGGATGAGCTGCTTGAGGTCCTCGATGGAGTAGATGTCGTGGTGCGGCGGCGGGGAGATCAGGCCGACCCCGGGGGTGGAGTGCCGGGTGCGGGCGATCCACGGGTAGACCTTCGACCCCGGGAGCTGACCGCCCTCGCCGGGCTTGGCGCCCTGGGCCATCTTGATCTGGATGTCGTCGGCGTTGACCAGGTACTCACTGGTCACGCCGAAGCGGCCGCTGGCCACCTGCTTGATCGCCGAGCGGCGCAGGTCGCCGTTCTCGTCGGGGGTGAAGCGGTCGGCGTCCTCACCGCCCTCGCCGGTGTTGGACTTGCCGCCGAGGCGGTTCATCGCGATGGCGAGGGTCTGGTGCGCCTCCTGGGAGACCGAGCCGTAGCTCATGGCACCGGTGGAGAACCGCTTCACGATCGCGCTGACCGGCTCGACCTCCTCGATCGGCACCGGCGGGCGCAGGCCCTCCTTGAACGCGAACAGGCCACGCAGCGTCGAGGCCTCGCGGGAGAGCTGGTCGACGGCGTCGGTGTACTTCTCGAACACGTCGAACTGCCGGGACCGGGTGGCGTGCTGGAGCAGGAACACCGTCTCGGGGTTGAACAGGTGCACCTCGCCCTCGCGGCGCCACTGGTACTCCCCGCCCACGGTGAGCTTGCGGTGCGCGACCTCGGTGGGGTTGGAGGGGTAGGCCCGGCGGTGGCGCATGGCCACCTCCTCGGCGAGCACGTCGAGCCCGACGCCACCGAGGGTGGACGACGTCCCGGTGAAGTACTTCTCGACCAGGTCCTGGGAGAGCCCGACGGCCTCGAAGATCTGCGCCATCGTGTACGAGCCGACGGTGCTGATGCCCATCTTGCTCATGACCTTCAGGACGCCCTTGCCCATGGCCTTGACCACGTTGCGCACGGCCTGGGCCGGCTGCACGCCGGTGAGCAGACCGTCGCGGATCAGGTCCTCGACGCTCTCGAAGGCCAGGTAGGGGTTGACCGCGGCCGCGCCGTAGCCCAGCAGCAGCGCGACGTGGTGGACCTCGCGGCAGTCGCCGGACTCGACGATCAGCCCGACCTCCATCCGGGTGCGCTCGCGCACCAGGTGGTGGTGGACCGCGGCGGTCATCAGCAGCGAGGGGATCGGGGCGCGCTGCTCGTCGCAGTCCCGGTCGGAGAGCACGATGACCCGCGCGCCGGCCGAGATGGCCTTGCTGACCTTGGTCTGCAGGGCGGCGATGGCCTGCTCGAGGGCGTCGCCGCCGCCGTTGACGTCGAAGTGGCCGGTGATCCGGACGGCGGCGAAGCCGGGCAGGTCGCCGTCGTCGTCGATGTGCAGGATCTTGGCGAGCTCGTCGTTGTCGATGACCGGGAACGGCAGGACGACCTGCCGGCAGGACGCCGGGGTGGCCGAGAGCAGGTTGCCCTCGGGGCCGAAGGTGCGGCCCAGGCTGGTCACCAGCTCCTCGCGGATGGCGTCCAGCGGCGGGTTGGTCACCTGGGCGAACAGCTGCCCGAAGTAGTCGTAGAGCAGCCGGGAGCGGTCGCTCAGCGCGGCGACCGGGGTGTCGGTGCCCATCGAGCCGATCGGCTCGGCCCCGCTGGCGGCCATCGGCTGCAGCAGGATGCGCAGCTGCTCCTCGGTGTAGCCGAACAGCAGCTGCCGGCGGACGACGGACTCGTGGCTGGGCCGCGAGCGGCGACGCTCGGGCAGCGAGGGCAGGTGGATCAGCCCGGCGTGCAGCCAGTCGTCGTAGGGGTGCTCGGCGGCCAGGGCGCCCTTGACCTCGTCGTCGGCGATGATCCGGCCCTGCGCGGTGTCCAGCAGGAACATCCGGCCCGGCTGCAGCCGGCCCTTGGCCACGACGTCCCCGGCGGGGATGTCGAGCACGCCGACCTCCGAGGCGAGGACGACGACGTCGTCCTTGGTGCGCCACCAGCGCCCGGGGCGCAGGCCGTTGCGGTCCAGCACGGCGCCGATCTGGGTGCCGTCGGTGAACGCGACGCAGGCCGGGCCGTCCCAGGGCTCCATGACCGCGGAGTGGAAGCGGTAGAACGCGCGGCGGGCGGCGTCCATCTCGGCGTGGTTCTCCCACGCCTCGGGGATCATCATCAGCACCGCGTGCGGCAGCGAGCGACCGGACAGGTGCAGCAGCTCGAGCACCTCGTCGAAGGTGGCCGAGTCGCTGAAGTCGGCGGCGGTGACCGGGAAGACGCGCTCCAGGCCGAGCTCGGAGGCGGGGCCGGCCGGGCCGTCGAACAGGTGGGTGTCGAGCTTGGCCTCACGGGCCCGCATGCGGTTGCGGTTGCCCTTGATGGTGTTGATCTCGCCGTTGTGCGCGATCACCCGGAACGGGTGCGCCAGCGGCCAGCTCGGGAAGGTGTTGGTGGAGAACCGGCTGTGCACCAGCGCGATCGCCGACTCGTACCGGTCGTCGGTGAGGTCGGGGAAGAACGCCGGGAGCTGGTCGGTGGTCAGCATCCCCTTGTAGGTGACCGTGCGGGAGCTCAGCGAGGCGAAGTACAGCGAGCTGCCGTCGGCCTCGGCGGCGCGCTCGGCCCGCTTGCGGAGCACGAACGCGCGGCGCTCGAGCCGGGTGACGCCGTGGTTGGTCGAGGTGCCCCCGAAGGCGGTGGCGTCGGCGCGGGCCGCGGTGCCCTCGGCGACGAACAGCTGGGCGAAGTGCGGCATGACGGCCAGCGCGGTGGGGCCGATGTCGGCGGCCTCGGGGGCGATGGGCAGCTCGCGCCAGCCCAGGACGACCAGGCCCTCCTCGGCGGCGAGCCGGGCGACGTCGGCGACCCGGGCGGCCCGCTCGGTCTCGTCACGGGGCAGGAAACCCACGCCGACGGCGTACTCGCCCACCGGGGGCAGGTCGAAGTCCACGACGGCACGCAGCAGCGCGTCGGGCACCTGGGTCAGGATGCCGGCGCCGTCCCCGGAGTTGGGCTCGGAGCCCGCGGCACCGCGGTGGTCCAGGTTGTGCAGGGCGGTGAGGCCCATCGCGACGATCTTCCGCGAGCGCCGGCCCTGCGCGTCGGCCACGAAGGCCACGCCGCAGGCGTCGTGCTCGTTGCGCGGGTCGTACAGCCCAGAGGCTGCCGGGACCGCGGAGAAGGGGACCCGCGAGGCAGGAGCCGGCGTGGTGGTCGGCGTGGTGGAGGAAGACATGTCACTCCCGTCGACGGCGAGACCCGCGTCGTCCGGGAGGAGCCGGATGCTCGCGGGGGGCCCGGTGGGGCCCGGCCGGGTGGTCAGGGGCGGGCGGGGGGAGGTGGATCAGGTGGTGCAGGGCCCGGCAGGGCTCTCGCGCACCCACGGGCGGGTCTCCGCGGGGTGTCGTGCGCGGGGCGTCGCTGGCCCGGTTCCGACGTGGTCGTCCACCCCAGGATCGCTGGGTGGCCTCATCGGGAGCGTACACAGAGTGGACACACTCGCGACACGCTCGCGCAGGGTGGCGAACGTCTCCGTCAGGTCGTCGTCCCCGCACGTGGTGCAGGTGGGTCGTCAGGGTCCTTGGCGCTGGTCAGCGGCGCGTCCGCCGACTCCGCGGCGGTCTCGTCCCCGTCGTCGTCCGCGCTCTTCTCGGCGGCCTCGCGGGCCCGGAACTCCTCGCCGCGGGTGATCACCTCGCGCGGGCGGCCGCGCTGCCAGACCAGGTACGCCACGGCGGCCAGCCCGACCACCACGGCGGTGAAGACGTTGAGCCGCACGCCGAAGAAGCGCTCGGCCTCGTCGATGCGCAGCGTCTCGATCCACCCGCGGCCCAGGCAGTAGCCGGCCACGTAGAGGGCGAAGGCGCGCCCGTGCGAGAGCTGGAAGCGCCGGTCGGCCCAGATGACGACGGCGGCGACGGCCAGGTTCCACAGCAGCTCGTAGAGGAAGGTCGGCTGGAAGGTGCCCAGCACGACCGGGTTGCCGGCGGCGTCGGTGACCGCCCGGCCGGCCGACTGGTCCCACTCGTGGATCGTCAGCCCCCACGGGAGGTCGGTGGCCCGCCCGTAGAGCTCGTTGTTGAACCAGTTGCCCAGCCGGCCGACCGCCTGGGCGACGAGCAGGCCCGGGGCCAGGGCGTCGGCGTAGGCCGGCAGGGGGATGCCGCGGCGCCGGCAGGCGATCCAGGCGCCGACGCCACCGAGGGCGATGGCGCCCCAGATGCCCAGGCCGCCCTCCCAGATGTAGAGCGCCCGCACCGGGTCGCCGTTCTCCCCCCAGTAGGGCTCGGGGGTGGTGATCACGTGGTAGACGCGGCCGCCGACGATGCCGAAGGGCACCGCCCAGACGGCGATGTCCAACGAGTCGCCGGGGGCTCCCCCGCGGGCGACCCAGCGCTTCTCGGTCATCCAGGCGGCGATCACGATGCCGGCGATGATGCACAGCGCGTAGGCCCGCAGCGGGAAGGGCCCGATGTCCCAGACGCCCTGCGTGGGGCTCGGGATCGCCGCCAGCAGCTCGGTGCTCACCGGCGGCGCACCCCGGCGGCCAGGTCGGCCGACAGCGCGCGGACGCCGTCGGCGCCGTGCCCGTCGATCAGCTGGCGGACGTAGGCCGACCCGACGATGACGCCGTCGGCGAAGGCCGCCACCTCCGCCGCCTGGTCCCCGTTGCTGACCCCGAGGCCCACGCAGACGGCGAGGTCGGCGGGCGCGGCCTCCCGGGTGCGGGTGACCAGCACCTCGGCGGTGTCGCCCACGGTGGCGCGGGTGCCGGTGACGCCCATGGTCGAGGCGGCGTAGACGAACCCCCGGCAGGCGGCGGTCGTGCTGGCCAGCCGGGCCGGCGTGGAGGACGGCGCGACCAGGAAGACCCGGTCCAGGCCGGCCTCGTCGCTGGCCGCGATCCAGGCCGCGGCCTCGTCGGGCACCAGGTCCGGGGTGATCGCCCCGGCTCCCCCGGCGGCGGCCAGGTCGGTGGCGAAGCGCTGCACGCCGTAGCGCTCGACGGGGTTCCAGTAGCTCATCACCACCGGTACGGCACCGGCCTCGGCCACCGCGGCCACCGCCTGCAGCACGTCCTTCATCCCGACGCCGGCGCGGACGGCCACCTCGACGGCCTCCTGGATGGTCGGGCCGTCCATGCCGGGGTCGGAGTAGGGCACCCCGATCTCCACGACGTCCGCGCCGCCCTCGACCGCGGCCACCATGGCCTCGATCGACCCGGGGACGTCGGGGTAGCCGACCGGCAGGTAGGCGATCAGCGCGGACCTGCCCTCGGCCCTGGCCGCGTCGATCCGGGTGCCCAGCGCGGAGCTCACAGCGCGTCCCCGTCCTGCACGGTGGTGTCCTCGGCGTCGCCGAGCGCGGGGCCGGGCTCGGCACCCCGGCCGTCCTCGACCGCGCGCTCGTCCTCGTCGGTCGGGGCGCTGGACCCGCCGCCCAGCCCGAACCACGCGCTGGCGGTCTCGACGTCCTTGTCCCCGCGGCCGGAGAGGTTCACCAGCAGCAGCGCGTCCGGACCCATCTCGCGGCCCAGCGTGATCGCCCCGGCCAGGGCGTGCGCGCTCTCGATCGCCGGGATGATGCCCTCGGTGCGGCACAGCAGCGCGAAGGCCTCCATGGCCTGGCTGTCGGTCACCGGGCGGTACTCCGCGCGGCCCATGTCGCTGAGGTAGCTGTGCTCGGGGCCGACACCGGGGTAGTCCAGGCCGGCCGAGATCGAGTGCGACTCGACGGTCTGGCCGTTCTCGTCCTGGAGCAGGTAGGAGCGGGCGCCGTGCAGCACGCCCGGCTGGCCCCCGGTGATGGAGGAGGCGTGCCGGCCGGTCTCCACGCCGTCACCCCCGGCCTCCAGACCCACCAGCCGGACGCCGGCGTCGGGCACGAAGGCGGTGAAGATGCCGATCGCATTCGAGCCGCCCCCCACGCAGGCCAGCACCGCGTCGGGCAGCCGGCACTCCCGGTCGAGCACCTGGGCGCGGGCCTCGTCGCCGATGACCCGCTGGAAGTCCCGGACCATGGCCGGGAACGGGTGCGGGCCGGCGACGGTGCCGAAGACGTAGTTCGTCGTCTCCACGTTGGTCACCCAGTCGCGGAACGCCTCGTTGATGGCGTCCTTGAGGGTCTTGGAGCCGGTGGTCACCGGGACCACCTCGGCGCCGAGCAGCCGCATCCGGGCCACGTTGAGCGCCTGGCGGCGGGTGTCCTCCTCGCCCATGTAGACCGTGCACTCCAGGCCCATCAGCGCGGCGGCGGTGGCCGTGGCGACCCCGTGCTGGCCGGCGCCGGTCTCGGCGATGACCCGCTTCTTGCCAATCCGCTTGGTGAGCAGCGCCTGGCCCAGCACGTTGTTGATCTTGTGCGAGCCGGTGTGGTTGAGGTCCTCCCGCTTGAGCAGCACCCGGGCGCCGCCGCAGTGCTCGGCGAAGCGGGGCACCTCGGTGATCGGGGAGGGCCGGCCGGTGTAGTCGCGGTGCAGCCGCTCGAACTCGGCGAGGAAGACCGGGTCGACCCGCATGGCCTCGTAGGCCTCGGACAGCTCGTCGAGAGCCGCGATCAGCGCCTCGGGGACGAACCGGCCGCCGTAGGGGCCGAAGTGACCGGTCGCGTCCGGCCACTCCGGTCGCGGCCGGGTGAGGCTCGCTTCGGGGGTGGGCGGGAGCGTCGTGGCAGTCACCCGCCCATTGTCGCCGTGGTGCCTAGCGGGTGGCGCGCGGGGTCGCGGGGTGCGAGCCGGCGGTCACCAGGTCGGCGACGGCCTGCCGCGGGTCGGCGGCGGTGACCAGGCCCTCCCCCACCAGGACGGCGTCCGCCCCGGCGCCGGCGTAGCTGATCAGGTCGTGCGGCCCGCGGACGCCGGAGGCGGCGACCTTGACGACCTCGGTGGGCAGCCCGGGGGCGATCCGCTCGAAGGTGCTGCGGTCGACGTCGAGGGTGGTGAGGTCGCGGGCGTTGACGCCGATCACCGAGGCACCGGCCTCCAGCGCCCGGTCGGCCTCGGCCTCGGTGTGCACCTCGACCAGGGCGGTCATGCCCAGGGACTCGATCCGCTCGAGCAGGCCGACCAGGGCGTTCTGCTCCAGGGCGCCGACGATGAGCAGGCAGACGTCCGCGCCGTGGGCCCGTGCCTCGTGCACCTGGTAGCTGGAGACGACGAAGTCCTTGCACAGCACCGGCACGTCGACGGCGGCGCGGACGGCGGCCAGGTCGGCCTGGGTGCCGTGGAAGCGACGGCGCTCGGTGAGCACGCTGATCACCCGGGCACCGCCGGCGGCGTACTGCACGGCGAGCGAGGCGGGGTCGTCGATGGTGGCCAGCGCGCCCTTGGAGGGGCTGTTGCGCTTGACCTCGGCGATGACGCCGACGCCGGGTGCACGCAGTGCGGCCAGGGCGTCCAGGGCGGGACGCGCGTCGCGGGCGGCGGCCTGGACCTCGGCGAGCGGGGTCGCCTGCTGTCGGGCTGCGACGTCCTCGCGCACGCCGGCCACGATGTCCATGAGCACGTTCATGCCCGTGCGCCCCCCGGCTCTCCTGTGCGCTGCTGCATCCTGCGTCCCCTCGCCTGTCGGTTCGGTGGCGTCACTCTAGAGATGCGGCACGGGGTCGCCCCGCACGGGGTCGTCGCTCAGCGACCGGGTGCGGGAGGCTCGTCGGTCGGGTCGTCGCCGCGGTCCAGGGCCTTCCAGGCGGCCTGGTGCCGGTCCTCCGGGGACTCCGGGCGGGAGGGGCGGCGCGGTGCCGCCGCCGGTGCGGGACCGGACCCGGCGGGCCGCTCGTACCGCTGACCCAGCCCGGGCCACCGCCGTCCGCGGAGCACGACGAGGCCCCCGGCCAGCAGCCCGAGCATCCCGGCGACGACGGCGAGCACCGGCCACCCGGCGGCGACCTGCGAGCTGATCGTGGCCTGCCCCAGCCCGATCTGGTCCCCCAGGTCGTCGGGGGTGACCTCGACCGAGCCGGTGAGGGCACCGGCGCCCGAGGCCACCAGCACTCCCCCCGCGACGGCCAGCACCAGGCCCAGCACCACCCGCCCCCACCCCCGGACGGCGAACAGCGCGACCGCGCCGGCGAGCAGCAGCAGACCGGTCGCCGGGACCAGCGGGGCCAGCTGGCTGCCGGTCAGCACCTGCTCGACGGGAGGCAGCGGGGGCTGGCGGGTCACGGTGACGTCGGCCCAGCCCTGACCGCCCGCCGACAGGGCCAGCCCACCGGCGGCGGCCGCGGCGAGCACGGCGACGGTGAGCTCGCGGCGGGCAGCCGGGCGCGGGCTGCTCACGACAGCTCCCGCAGCCCCTCGGCGGTGGCGATCGCCGACAGCACCGCCCGCGCCTTGTGCCGGGTCTCGGCCTCCTCCAGCGCGGCGTCGCTGTCGGCCACGACCCCCGCACCGGCCTGCACGTACGCGGTGCCCTCGTGCAGCACCGCCGTCCGGATGGCAATGGCCATGTCCATGTCGCCGCTGGTGTCCAGGTAGCCGACGGTGCCGGCGTAGAGCGCGCGGCGGGTGGGCTCGAGGGACTCGATGACCTCCATCGCGCGGGGCTTGGGCGCCCCGGACACCGTGCCGGCGGGGAAGGTCGCGTCGAACACGTCCAGGGCGTCCCGGCCCGGGGTGACCCGCCCGGCGACGGTGGACACCAGGTGCATGACGTGGCTGTACCGCTCGACCCGCATGAAGTCCGCGACCTCGACGGTGCCCGGCACGCATACCCGGCCCAGGTCGTTGCGGGCCAGGTCGACCAGCATCACGTGCTCGGCGCGTTCCTTGGGGTCGGCCAGCAGCTCCTCGGTGAGCCGGGCGTCCTCCTCCGGGGAGCCCCCGCGCGGGCGGGTGCCGGCCGGCGGGTGGACGACGGCGTGGTCGCCGGTGACGGTGACCAGCGCCTCCGGGGAGGACCCGACGACGTCGAAGGGCGACTCCCGACCGGCGAACCGCAGCAGGTACATGTACGGCGAGGGGTTGCTGGCGCGCAGCACCCGGTACAGGTCCAGCGCGTCGACGTCCGTGCGCCGGGAGAAGCGCTGGGACAGCACGGCCTGGAACACGTCCCCGGCCCGCACGTGCTCGCGGACGGCCTCGACGCCGGCCTGGAACTGCCCCGGGGCCATGTTCGAGGTGACCTCGGGCGACTCGGTGGTCTCCATCGTGGCCACCCCGGGCGGGGCGGCGCCCACCAGCGCGGCGGCCATCGCGTCCAGCCGGGCGACGGCGTCGGCGTGGTGCTCGGCCGTCGTGCCGAAGGCGTTGGCGATGAGCAGCACGGTGCCGTCGTGGTGGTCCAGCACCGCCAGGTCGGTCACCAGGGTCATCGCCAGCTCGGGCATGCCCAGGTCGTCGGTCGCGGTGTCGGGCAGCCTCTCCAGCCGCCGGACGACGTCGTAGCCCAGGTAGCCGACCAGCCCGCCGGTCAGCGGGGGCAGCCCGGGTGCCCGCGGGGTGCGCAGCCGCCGGGCCAGCGTGCGGACGGCGTCCAGGGGGTCGGTGGGCAGGTCGTCGGTCAGCCCCGGGAGGTCCTCCCCCAGCCACTGGGTGACCCCGTCGCGCTCGGTGAGCACCCCGGCGCTGCGGACGCCGACGAAGCTGTACCGGGACCACTGCTTGCCCTGCTCGGCGGACTCCAGCAGCACGGTGCCCGGCCGGTTGCCGGCCAGCTTGCGGTAGACGCCGACCGCCGTCTCGGAGTCGGCCAGCAGCCGGCGGGTCACCGGCACGACGGGGCCGGTGGAGGTGGCGAGGTCGGCCGCGGTCGGGAGGGTCTCACCGAGTCGCACGGGTGACCTCCAGGGGGCGGTGGAAGCAGGAGCGCTCGCCGGTGTGGCAGGCGGGACCGGTCTGGTCGACCAGCAGCAGCAGCGCGTCACCGTCGCAGTCGACCCGGACCTCGCGCACGGCCTGGTGGTGGCCGGAGGTGGCGCCCTTGACCCAGTACTCGTTGCGGCTGCGGGACCAGTAGGTGGCCTCGCCGGTGGCCAGAGTGCGGCGCAGTGCCTCGTCGTCCATCCAGGCCAGCATCAGCACCTCACCGGTGTCGTGCTGCTGGGCGACGGCGGCGACCAGGCCGTCGGGGGTGCGGCGCAGGAGGTCGGAGACGGCAGGGTCGAGATCGGGCACGCCCACCAGTCTCTCAGCCGTGGCGGGCACCCCGGGAGGCGACGCCGGGCGGTCGTGCTCATGATGTGCCGTGCCCGCTGCGCTGAACCCCTGGTCAGCCCGGCTGTCCGACCCCGCGCAGGAGGACCGTTTCCTGGCCACCCAGCTGCGCGGCCTGCGCCGGGACGTGGCGCTGGTGGCCGGCCTGGTCCTGGCCTACAACGTGGTCTTCTTCGTGGTCAACCTGCGCCGCGGGCCGGCCGGGGGCCCGATGGCCCTCAGCGACCACGTGCTGGTGGGGGCGGCCGCCGTCGTGCTGATCCTGCTGGTCCGGCGCACGACCACGTACCGCACGACCGCCCGGGTGCTGGTCGCGGGCTTCGGCGTCTACGCGGTGGTCGCGCTGGCCCTGGGCGGGGACCGCACGCCCACCGGCTGGCTGCTGCTGAGCCTGCACACCGCGGCGATCCTGTGCCTGCACGCCCGTCTGCCCTTCCCGGTGACCGCCACCCTCGTCCCGGTCTGGTCGGTGGTCAGCCTGCTGGCCGCCACCACCGCCGACGTCACCGGCCGGGACCTCGCCACCGCCACGGCCCTGGTCGGCACGGTCGTCCTCGTCGGCCTGGCCGCGGCCTACCGCGTGGCCGCCCAGGCCCGGTTGCTGTTCGCCCAGACCGAGGCCCTGGAGCGGCTGACCACGCTGGACCCGGTGACCGGGCTGCCGAACCGGCGCGGGTGGGAGGAGGCGCTGCAGCGGGAGTGGGAGCGCTGCGCGCGCGAGGGCACCCCGCTGGGCCTGGTGGTGGTGGACGTCGACCACTTCAAGCAGGTCAACGACACCTTCGGACACGCCGCCGGGGACCGTGCCCTGGTCGCGGTGGCCGGGCTGCTGAGCGCCGCCCTCCGTCGTCCCGGTGACCTCGCCGCGCGGCTGGGCGGGGACGAGTTCGGCCTGCTGCTCCCGGGGACCGACGCCGAGGGCGCGGCGTCCATCGCGACCCGGCTCCTCACCGACGCCCGCGCGGCCCGCGCCGAGGCACCCGCCGACACCGCGGAGGCCGGGCTCACCGTGAGCGTGGGCGTGCACGCAGCCCGCCCGACGAGCCCGGGCCCCGGGGAGAGCGCCGAGGCGTTCTCCGCCGCGGACGCCGCCCTCTACCGGGCTAAGGCCGGCGGCCGCGACCAGGTGGCCGTCGCGGGCTGAGCCGCGGTCAGAGGGCGGCGGCGACCGCTCGGCCGGCGACCCGGCCGGAGAAGAGGCAACCGCCGAGGAAGGTGCCCTCCAGCGAGCGGTACCCGTGCATCCCACCGCCACCGAACCCGGCGATCTCCCCGGCCGCGTACAGCCCCGGGAACACCGCGCCGCCGGGCTGCAGCACCCGCCCCGACAGGTCGGTCTCCAGCCCGCCGAGGGTCTTGCGGGTCAGCAGGTTGAGCCGGACGGCGATCAGCGGGCCGGCCGCCGGGTCGAGCAGCCGGTGCGGCGGCACCACCCGGATCAGCTTGTCGCCGAGGAACGCCCGCGCCGCACGGATGGCGTTGACCTGGCCGTCCTTGCTGAAGCCGTTCTCGGTCTCCCGGTCCCGCGCGACGATCTCGGCCTCGACCGCCGCGGCGTCCAGGTGCGGGGTGCCGCCGGTGACCCGGTTCATCCCGGCCACCAGCTCGGCGACGGTGGGGGCGGTGACGAAGTCCTCGCCGTGGTCCAGGAAGGCCTGCACCGGGGCCGCCGGGCCGCCGCGCACCCGGGTGAGCAGGAGCTTGAGGTCCTTGTTCGTCAGGTCGGGGTTCTGCTCGGACCCGGAGAGGGTGAACTCCTTCTCCACGATCTTCCGGTTGAGCACGAACCAGGTGTGCTCGTGGCCGGTGCCCCCGATGTGCGCGAGCGTGCCCAGGGTGTCGAACCCGGGGTACAGCGGCCCGGGCAGCCGCTTCCCGGTGGCGTCGAGCCACAGCGAGGAGGGCCCGGGCAGGATCCGGATGCCGTGCCGCGCCCAGACCGGGTCCCAGTTGGTGATGCCCTCGGTGTAGTGCCACATCCGGTCGGGGTTGACCACGCTGGCGCCGGCGGCCTCGGTGGCCTGCAGCATCGCGCCGTCCACGTGCGCCGGGACGCCGGACAGCAGCCGCCGCGGCGCCGGGCCCAGCCGGGCCGGCCAGTTCGCCCGCACCAGGTCGTGGTTGGCCCCGATGCCGCCGGCGGTGACCACCACGGCCTGCGCACCGATCTCGAAGTCGGCGACCGGCGTGCGCGAGGTGGCCTCGCCGCGGGCGGCGGCGCTGGGCTCGAGCACGTCCCCGCGCACGCCGGTCACCGCGCCGCCGTCCACCACGAGCCCGGTGACCCGGTGCCGGAACCGCAGCTCGACCAGCCCACGCTCGGCGGCCGCCCGCACGCGGCGGGCGAAGGGCTCGACGATGCCGGGACCGGTGCCCCAGACGACGTGGAACCGCGGCACCGAGTTGCCGTGCCCCGTCGCCCCGTAGCCGCCGCGCTCGGCCCAGCCGACGACCGGGAAGAACCGCACGCCCTGCTGGTGCAGCCAGGAGCGCTTCTCCCCCGCGGCGAACTGCAGGTAGGCCTCGGCCCACTGCCGGGGCCAGTGGTCCTCGGGCCGGTCGAAGGACGCGGTGCCGGCCCAGTCCTGCCGGGCCAGCTCCAGGGAGTCCTTCACCCGGAGGCGGCGCTGCTCGGGTGAGTCGACCAGGAAGAGGCCGCCGAAGCTCCAGAACGCCTGCCCACCGAGGTTCGCCTCGGGTTCGGAGTCCAGCAGCAGCACCCGCTTGCCGGCGTCGGCGAGCTCGGCGGTGGCCACCAGCCCGGCCAGGCCGGCCCCCACCACGACGACGTCGGCCTGACTCCCGGTGAGCTGCACCACGTCAACCTAGCGAGTGGTCCACTCCCGCACCGGACGCTGACAGGCCAGCACCAGCGACCCGATCGGGCCGACGGTCAGCAGGACCGCCCACCAGGTCGCGCTGCCCCCGCCCAGGGTGCCGAAGAGCACCGTCACCGCCAGCAGGCCCAGCAGCGGGAGCACGCTGCCGGCGGCGAGCACGAGCCAGCCCCGGCCGCGGCCCAGGAACACCAGCGCCGCTCCGACCAGCGCCCAGACCGCCAGCACGACCAGGGCGACCTCCGGCCAGCGCGGCACGTCGTCGGCCCCGGCGTCGGCGTCGAACAGGAGCCAGGCCAGGTACGTCATCTCAAGGGCGACCAGCACCCCGAACACCGCGGCGAAGGGCGCCTGGACCGGGCGGACGAGGGCCTCGGGGGCCGGGCGCGCCGGGGCCGGCCGGGCCGCCTTGGGCGAGCGGCGCACCGGGGCGGGCCGCCGGGGGGACTGCTGGGCCATGGCCGGGAGAGTAGGGCCCGCACCCCGCCGGGGTCTGGTCCCCGCCGGATCCGTGGACGGTCCGTGCGTGATCCACATCCGCGCGGGGCATGAGAGGCCCATGGCAGCCAAGGACATCGTGCACTTCGACATCGCGACCGTGGCCGAGAAGAGCGCGGACTTCCGACGCGTGCTCTGGACCGGCGAGCACTCCCAGCTGGTGATCATGACGATCCCGCCGGGTGGGGAGATCGGCGAGGAGACCCACGACGAGAACGACCAGATCCTGAGCTTCGTGAGCGGCGTCGGCAAGGCCGTCATCGAGGGCTTGAGCAAGAGCGTCAAGCCCGGTGACATCGTCGTCGTCCCGGCCGGCACGCTGCACAACTTCGTCAACGACGGCCCGAACCCGTGGGTCCTCTACACCGTGTACGGCCCGGCCGACCACGCCGACGGCGCGGTGCACCACACCAAGGAGGAGGCCGACGAGCTCGAGGAGTCGGGCAAGGACGAGCCGCCGACGAGCTGACCTCCCTCGCACGACCAGGGCCGTCGGGCCGGGCACTCAGCCCGGACCGGCGGCCCTCGTCTGTCCCACCCAGACCCGCACCTCGGGCGTCGCCCCCAGGGCGGCGGCGCCCAGCGGGCTGACGGCGAACAACGCCAGCAGCTCCCCGCCGTCACCCTCGGACAGGTTGTGGACGACCCACGCCGCGACCACGGCGACGAGCACCGTGCAGCCGGCGACCAGCGGCCACCAGGCCCGCGCACCGCGGAGCAGCCCGACCCCCACCAGGACCACCACGGCGGCCAGCGCCGCGAGGTACCCCCCGACGGCCCCGGCCGGCTGGTCGAAGCCCTGGGACGCGAAGCCCAGCAGCGCTCCCAGCGGCCCCAGGGACACCGCGCTCAGCACGCCCAGCACCATCGCGCCGGTGGCGGTCCCCGGCCGGCGGCGCCAGTCGGGCAGGGTCACCGGGCGGGCGGGGCGGTGAGCCCCCCGGACGACCGACGCCACGAGGCGTGCAGCGCCGCGTAGACCCCGGGTGCGTCGACCAGCGCCGCGTGCGTGCCGCGCTGGGCGACCCGGCCGGCGTCGACGACCAGGATCTCGTCGGCCCGCTCGGCGGTGGACAGCCGGTGGGCGATGGTGATCGTCGTCCGGCCGGTGGTGAGGGTGTCCAGGGCCCGGGTGAGCCGGGCCTCGGTGGCCGGGTCGACCGCGCTGGTGGCCTCGTCGAGCACCAGCAGGTCGGGGTCGGCGACGTAGGCGCGGGCGACGGCCACCAGCTGCCGCTCCCCCGCCGACAGCGACTCCCCCCGCTGGCCGACCGGCGTCCGCACGCCGTCGGACAGGCCCTCGACCCACCCGCCGAGGCCCAGCTCGTCGAAGGCCGCCGCGACGTGCGCGTCGGTCATCCCGGGCTTGCCGTAGCGCACGTTGTCCGCGACCGAGGCGTCGAAGAGGAACCCGTCCTGGGGCACCATCACGACCCGCTCGCGCAGCGAGCTGAACGCGATCCGGTCCAGCGGCACCCCGCCGACCAGCACCCGGCCCTCGGTGGGGTCCATCAGCCGGGTGAGCAGCTTGGCGAAGGTGGTCTTCCCCGACCCGGTCTCCCCGACGACCGCGACGCGGGTGCGGGCGGCGATCTCCAGGTCGACGTCGGCCAGGGCCGGGCGGGCATCTGGGGAGTACCGGAAGCCCACGTGGTCGAACCGCACGCCCAGCGGTCCTGCGGGCAGCACCTGGCCGTCGACGGGGTCCTGCACGTCGGGCTCGGTGTCCAGCACGTCGAGCACCCGGCGGAAGCCGGCGACGGCGTTCTGGGCCTCGTTGAGCACCTCGCTGGCGGTCTGCACCGGGGCGACGAACAGGGTGACCAGGAACAGGAACGCGACCAGCGTGCCGGCCGAGATCTGCCCGCCGACACCGAGCAGCACGCCCACCACGACGACCGCGGCGTTCGCGACCGCGGCGACGAACTCCCCGCTCACGTACACCCCGGCGGTGGTGCGCTGGGCCTGCACCGAGGCCCGGTAGTGCCGGTCGATGGCGGCGTCGATGCGGGCCGCGGTGCGCCCCCGGACGCCGTAGGCACGCACGGTGGGGGCGCCGACGACGGACTCCCCGACCGCGGCCAGCACGTCGCCGACCCGCTCGCGGACCACGCCGTAGACCTCGGCCAGCCGCTTCGCGAACCACTTCACCGCGTAGCCCAGCGGGATGAAGCAGACGAGGACCAGCAGGGTCAGCTGCCAGGAGTAGACGGCCATCACGACGGTGGCGACGACGAGCTGGCCCAGGCTGACCAGCCCGAGCACCCCGCCCCACTGCATGAACACCGACAGCTGGTCGACGTCGCTGGTGACCCGGGAGACCAGGTTGCCGCGGCGTTCGCCCTGCTGGTGCAGCACCGACAGGTCGTGCACGTGCCGGAAGGCGCGCACCCGCAGGTTCGCCAGCGCGGTCTCCGTCGTCCGGAAGAGCCGGACGTTCATCCGGTAGACCGCGACGGCGGTGACCAGCACGACCAGCGCGCAGATCGCGACGAGCTCGCGGACCAGCGGGATGTCGGGTCCACCGGCGGCGCCCAGGCCGCGGTCGAGGGTCTGCTGCACCGCGATCGGGACGACGACGCGCCCGGCGGTGGCGACCAGGGCGAGGGAGAAGGTCGCGGGCAGCCCGCGGCGGAACTCCGGCATCATCCGCAGCCCGCGCCGCAGCGTCGCGGTGGCGGACTCGGTGGGCCGGTCGTTCATCCCGGTCACCGGCTCGTCGGTCACGGCGGCGCTCACGCCTGCGCCCCGGCGGGCTCGGGCTCGGCGGCGGTGACGGCGTCGGGCGGTTGGTAGGCCTGGACCAGCCGGGCGTACCCGGGCACCTGCGCCAGCAGCTCGGCGTGGCTGCCCCGGGCCACGAGCCGGCCCCGGTCGATCCAGACGACCTCGTCGGCGAGGGAGATGGTGGCCTGCCGGTAGGCGACGACGACCACGGTGGCCGGGCGGTCGGTGCTGCGCAGCGCGTCCAGGATGCGGGCCTCGATGCTGGGGTCCACGGCGCTGGTGGCGTCGTCCATGACCAGCAGCCGGGGCCGGCGGACGACGGCCCGGGCCAGCGCCAGCCGCTGGCGCTGACCGCCGGACAGGCTGGCCCCGCGCTCGCCGACCTTGGTGTCCAGGCCCTCGGGCAGCTGGGCCACGAAGTCCTCGGCGGCGGCGGTGCGGAGGGCGGCGTGCACCTCGTCGTCGGTGAAGTCGGCGCCGAGGGTGACGTTGCCGCGGACGGTGTCGTCGAAGAGGAAGGTGCCCTGGGCGACGAACGCGGCCTGGGTGGCCACCTCGCCCTCGCGCAGGCTGCGCAGGTCGACGCCGTCGAGCAGCACGCTGCCGTCGTGCGGGTCGACCAGGCGCACCAGCAGCCCGGCCAGGGTGGACTTGCCCGACCCGGTGGGTCCGACGACGGCGATGGTCCTACCGGCCTGCACGTCGAAGGTGACCCCGTGCAGCACCTGGGTGGCGCGTCCCTCGGCGTCCACGTGCCCGAAGTCGACCGACCGGACGCCGACCCCGGCACCGGTGTCACCGCTGGCGGCGGCGTCCGGGCCGTGCGGGGTCTCGCCCCGGGCCGACAGCACCGGGGCGACCCGGTCGAAGCCGGCCATCGCCCGCGGCAGGTCGGCCAGCACCCAGCCGATCGCCCGGATGGGCAAGGCGAGCAGGGTGAACAGGTAGGCGATGGAGACCAGGGCGCCGGCATCGGTGGCCCCGGCGGCGACCTGCTGGGCACCGATGAGCAGCACCGCGAGGGTGCCCAGGTTGGGCAGCGCCTCCATCATCGGGTCGAAGAGGCCCCGGACCCGGCCGACGGCGATCAGCCCGTCCCGCAGCTCGTCGGCGCTGCCGGCGAAGCGGCGGGTCTCCTCGGTCTCCCGGCCCAGGGTCTTGACGACCAGGGCGGCGTCGAAGGACTCGTGGGCGATCTCGGAGACCTCGGCGCGCAGCTGCTGCGCGCGCGCCATCCGCGGGCTCATGACCTGGGAGTAGACGGCGTTGGCGATGAACACCAGGGGGAAGACGACGAGCCCGACCAGGGCGAGCAGCGGGTCGGTGAGGAAGAGGGCGACCACGGTGATGACGACCATGACGATCGCCCCGCAGGCGAAGGGCAGCGGGGCGACGAAGAACCAGGCGGCCTCGACGTCGGAGTTGGCGTTGGACAGCAGCTGGCCGGTGGGGTGGCGCTGGTGCCAGGACAGCGGCAGCCGCAGGTACTGGCTGGTCACCCGACGGCGGTAGTCGGCCTGCAGCCGGTAGGACATGATCCCGGCGAAGAGCCGCCGGCCGATGATGCCGACGATCTTGAGCACGGCGACCACGATGATCGCCAGCGCGGCCAGCCCCAGGGCGCCGGCGGTGACCGAGCCGCGCTCGAAGCTCGGGGTGATGAGCCGGTCGGTGATGCCGCCGATGACGAAGGCGCTGGCCACGGTCATCGCGCCGTAGAGGCTGCTGCCCAGGAAGGCGAGGGTGAAGATGCCGGGCTGCTCGCGGACGGCCAGGCCGACGTGGGCGAACCCGCGGCGCATGACCTTCTTCTGCTCGCGCTCGCTGCGCTGGGTGACGTTCTCGGGGTTCGTGTCGCGGGTGGAACGGGCGGAGCTGCTGCTGCGCGGGGGCACGCGTCTCCTCGGGTGGTGCTGCTGGGTGTCGGCTGAGCGTACCCGCGGTCGTTACCGGGGATAAGCGCTTTGCGGCCGCGGCGGACCTCTCGTTTCCGCAGCCGCGGGGGACGGTAGGACCAGCGGGTGACCGACTCGCCCAGCGCCTCCCTGTCCCAGACCGAGCGCACCGCGCTGGCCGACCTGCTGACCGAGCTGGGGCCCGACCGGCCGACCCGCTGCGAGGGCTGGCGGACCGGTGACCTGGCCGCGCACCTCGTCGTCCGCGACCGCCGCCCGGACACCGCCCCCGGGGCGGTCCTCGGCGGGCCGCTGGGGTGGTGGACCCGGCGGGTGCAGAGCCGGGTGCTGCTGGAGACCCCGTGGCCCGAGCTGGTGGAGAAGGTGCGCCAGGGCCCGCCCGCCTTCTTCCCCACCGCGCTGCCGGCGGTGGACGCCCTGGTCAACGGGGCGGAGATGGCCGTGCACCACGAGGACGTCCGCCGCGCCCAGCCCGGCTGGGAGCCGCGCGAGCTGCCCCGCGCCGCCCAGGACGCCCTGTGGAAGCAGGTGCCGCTGCTGGCCCGCGGCAAGGCGCGCGGCCTGGACGGGGGCCTGGAGCTGCGCCGTACCGACACCGGCGCCACCCGCACGCTGCGCTCGGGTCAGCCGCTGACCACGGTGGCCGGTGAGCCGTTGGAGCTGCTGCTGTGGGCCGGTGGCCGGGAGGACGTCGCCCGGGTGGAGACCACCCGCGGCTGACCCCGGGGTCTCAGCCGGGCAGCGGGTGGTCGGTCTCCCGCCGCACCGGCACGCCGGCCCCGCCGAGCGCGGCCTTGACGTCCCCGATCCGCATGTCGCCGAAGTGGAAGACGCTGGCGGCCAGCACCGCGTCGGCACCGGCGGCGACGGCGGGGGCGAAGTGCGCCACGGCACCCGCTCCCCCGCTGGCGATCACCGGCACGGTGACCTCGCGGCGGACGGCGCGGATCAGCTCGGTGTCGAAGCCCGCGCGGGTGCCGTCGGCGTCCATCGAGTTGAGCAGCACCTCGCCGACCCCGAGCCGGGCGGCCTCGACGACCCACTCCACGGCGTCCCGGCCGGTGCCCCGGCGGCCGCCGTGGGTGGTGATCTCGAAACCGGAGTCGGTGACCGCGCCGTCCTGGCACCGCCGGGCGTCCAGGGACAGCACCAGCACCTGGTTGCCGTAGCGATCGGCGATCTCGGCGATCAGCTCGGGGCGGGCGACGGCCGCGGTGTTCACCGCGACCTTGTCCGCGCCGGCCCGCAGCAGCTTGTCCACGTCCTCCACGGCCCGCACCCCGCCGCCGACGGTGAGCGGGATGAACACGCTCTCCGCGGTGCGCCGGACGACGTCGTAGGTGGTCTCCCGGTCCCCGGAGGAGGCGGTGATGTCCAGGAACGTCAGCTCGTCGGCGCCCTCGGCGTCGTAGACCCGGGCCATCTCCACCGGGTCGCCGGCGTCGCGCAGGTCGACGAAGTTCACGCCCTTGACCACCCGGCCACCGTCGACGTCCAGGCACGGGATGACCCGCACGGCCAGGCTCACGCGCCCACCACCGCGTCGGCCTCGACCTCGACCAGCATCGCCGGGTCGATCAGGCCGGAGACCTCGACCATCGCGCTGGCCGGGCGGGCGGCGCCGAAGAACTCCCCGTGCACTCGTCCGACGGCCTCCCACTGCGCGATGTCGGTGACGTACACCCGGGTGCGGACGACGTCGGCCGCGGTCGCGCCGACGGACTCCAATGCGGCCACGACGTTCTGCAGCGCTTGCCGGGTCTGCGCCGCCGCGCCGCCGTCGACGACGACCCCGTCGCGGGTGCCGGTGGTCCCGCTGACGAAGACCTGCTGCCCCGCCCGGACGACGCGGCAGTAGCCGACGACGTCCTCCCAGGGCGCGCCCGACCCCACCCGCTGCACCGTCACCCGGCGACCTCGACGGTCAGCGCCAGGGCCTCGGGGAGGGTGAACTGGCCGGCGTACAGCGCCTTGCCGACGATCGCGCCCTCGACGCCGATGTCGGCCAGCCCGGCCAGCGCGCGGATGTCGGCCAGCGAGGAGACCCCGCCGGAGGCGATCACCGGGCGGTCGGTGGCGGCGCAGACCTCGCGCAGCAGCTCCAGGTTCGGGCCCTTCAGGGTGCCGTCCTTGGTGATGTCGGTGACCACGTAGCGGGCACAGCCCTCGGCGTCCAGGCGGGCCAGGGTCTCGTAGAGCTCCCCGCCCTCGCGCGTCCAGCCGCGGGCGGCGAGCTTGGTGCCGCGCACGTCCAGGCCGACGGCGATCCGGTCGCCGTGCTCGGCGATCGCGGCGGCACACCACTCGGGGGACTCCAGCGCCGCGGTGCCCAGGTTGACCCGCCGGCAGCCGGTGGCCAACGCCGCCTGCAGCGAGGCGTCGTCCCGGATGCCGCCGGAGAGCTCCACGTCGACGTCGAGCTCGCCGACCACCCGGGCGAGCAGCTCCCGGTTGGAGCCGCGGCCGAAGGCGGCGTCGAGGTCGACCAGGTGCACCCACTCGGCGCCGTCCCGCTGCCAGGTGCGCGCGGCCTCGAGCGGGTCGCCGTAGGAGGTCTCGCTGCCGGCCTCCCCCTGGACCAGACGGACGGCGAGGCCGTCGGCGACGTCGACGGCGGGGAGCAGCTGCAGCTTCGGCACGGGCGACAGCCTAGGAGGGCCCGACTGGCAGGCTCGCGGGGTGGAGTTCAGCGAGGTGGTCCGGCGCCGGCGGATGGTCCGCGACTACGACCCGGACCGTCCGGTGCCGCCCGAGGTGCGCGACCGGCTGCTCGAGCACGCGATCCGGGCCCCCAGCGCCGGGTTCAGCCAGGGCTGGGCGTTCCTGGTGCTGGAGACGGCGGCCGAGCGCGCGGCCTTCTGGACGGCGACCACCGGCCCGGGCACCCCGGACGGCTGGTTGACCCGGATGCGCAGGGCGCCGCTGCTGGTCGTCCCGTTCAGCCACAAGGCCGCCTACCTGGACCGCTACGCCGAGCCCGACAAGGGCTGGACCGACCGCGACGAGAGCCGGTGGCCGGTCCCGTACTGGGACGTCGACACCGGGATGGCGTCGCTGATGATGCTGCTCACCGCCGTCGACGAGGGCCTGGGTGCCTGCTTCTTCGGCGTCCCCCCGGAGCGGGTCGACGCGCTGCGGGAGGCCTTCGGGGTGCCCGCCGACCACCGCCCGGTCGGGGTGCTGTCGATCGGGTACCCGGGCACCGAGGACCGCCGCTCGCCCTCGCTGCGCCGCGGACGACGAGGCACCGGGGAGGTCGTGCACCGCGGGCGGTGGTGAGACCTGGGCACACTCGGCGGGTGGCACTCGACGAGCAGGCCTCCCGCCTCCTCCCCCGGCGGGCCGGACGGCGGTCCAACCTGGCGCTGCTGGCCCTGCTCCTGATCGCCGGGGGCACCGGGGTGCTGGGCTTCGCGGTGGGCACACCGGTGGCCGGCCGGGTGATCGCGGTCGCGCACGGGGCCGCCGGGCTGGGCCTGCTGCTGCTGGTGCCGTGGAAGACCGTCGTCGTCCGCCGGGCCCGGCGCCGTCCCGCCGCCCGCCGGGCGCCCGGCGCCGCGTACTGGCTCACCGGGCTCACCGCCGTCGTCGTGCTCTCCGGCGTGCTGCACGCCGCCGGGGCTGCCGGCATCTGGGCCACCTCGGGCACCCCGATCGCGGCGCTGCAGGTGCACGTCGGCGCCACCATCGGCCTGGTCGTGGTGCTGGTGGCCCACGTGTGGGGCCGCCGGCAGCGCCCCCGGGCGGTGGACCTGGACCGGCGGACGGTGCTCGCCACCGGGGCCCTGGCCGGCGGCTCGCTGGCGCTGTGGGGGCTCACCGAGGGCCTCTGGAAGGCCACCGGCACCCCGGGCGCCGACCGCCGTGGCACCGGGTCGCTGGAGCGCGGCACCGACGACCCCACCGCCATGCCGGTCACCCAGTGGGCCAGCGACACCGTCCCGGAGACCACCGCCACCACCGTCGAGGTGGTCGCCGCGGCCGGTCGGGCCCGGGTCGCCGTCACCGACCTGGACCGCGGCGACGAGCTGCGCGCGCTGCTGGACTGCACCGGCGGCTGGTACGCCGAGCAGGACTGGCGCGGGGTGCGGCTGGACCGGCTGCTCACCGAGCAGTTCGGGCCCACCGCGCTCACCGACCGGGCCCAGAGCATCGAGCTGGTCTCGGTGACCGGCTACCGCCGCCGGCTGCCGATCGCCGATGCCTCCCGGGTGCTGCTGGCCACCCACGCCGGCGGCGAGCCGCTGTCGGCCGGGCACGGCGCCCCGGTCCGGCTGGTCGCCCCCGACCGGCGCGGGGTGTGGTGGGTCAAGTGGGTCGCCCGGGTCGAGGTGCTGGACTCCCCCGCGTGGCTGCAGCCGCCGTTCCCGCTGCAGTAGCCCTCAGTCGACCCGGACGGTGGCGCCGACCACCAGCAGGTCCGAGGTGTGCGTGCCGGCCACGCCGACGTCGTCCGGGCGGGGCACGAAGCCGGGGAGGTCGGCCAGGCCGTCGCTGCCGTCCACGACCCGGACGTCGACCGGACCGTCACCGGTCACGGTGAACGCCAGGTCCACCCCGTCGGCGGGCGGGGCGTGCACCGTGACGGTCAGCCGGCCCTCCCCCAGCACCTCCCCCGGCACCTCCCGGCCCTCCACCTCGGCGCCGGTCACGGTCACCCCGCGCACCTCGACCACGACCAGCCGGGCGTCGCGCCGGGGCTCCACCCGGACGGTCACGGTGTCGTCCTCCCGGGTCGCGGTGACCTCGGGTGCGGGCAGGTCGGCTGGCTCCGCGGGACCGGTGCGGGCGCCCTCGGGCAGCACCGGGAAGGCCCCGCTCAGCTCCACGGGGTCACCGCCCAGGTACTGCTGCGTCCAGTCGACCGGGGCGTCCTCGGTGGACACCCACCAGGCGTCGCCGGTGTCGGCGTCCAGGGCGTACATCAGCTGGGTGGGCACCGGGTGGTCGGCGTCGAACCGGTCGACCACCAGCCCGGTGCCGACCAGCGCCACGGCGAGCACCCCGGCGACGGCGGGCACCGGCCACGAGCCCCGCCCCTCGGCCGGGAACAGCAGCTCCAGCACCGGCAGCGCGGCCAGCCCGAGGAACACCGCGAACAGCGCCGGCGCCCCGCCGGTGGCCAGCCCCAGCGCGGGGAAGAAGAGCACCACGGTGGGCGCGAGCACCACCACGGCGACCGCCGCACCCACCAGGGCGGCCACCAGCCGGACGACCGGGGACCCGACCAGCACCGCCACCGTGCCGGTCACCGCGGCGACCAGGGCGGGCAGCGCGGCCAGGTAGGAGCCGCCCGGGGCGAACGCGGCCAGCACCAGCCCGAGGACGGCGAGCCAGGCGAGGCCACCCACCGCCAGCGCCACCGCCCCCACCCGAGGACGCAGCAGGGCGTACCAGCCCAGCAGCACGAGGAGGACCAGCGCGACGACCCCCGCCCGGTACCAGCCCGGCTGCCACGGGTCGGTCATCCCGGCGTAGTCCGGGCGCACCAGCACCAGCAGCGCCCACAGGCCCTGGGCGGCGAGCGGTGCCAGCACCAGGGGCAGCAGCCCGGCGCCCAGCCCGGCCAGCAGCCGGGGCACCGTCGTCGTCCTCCGGTGGCGGGCGGCGACCGCCAGCCCGAGCACGGTCAGCGCGGCGAGCCCGGCCAGCGGCCAGACCGTCCAGCCCGGGAGCGTGACCAGCGCGCCGAGCACCGGGAAGTAGGTGGCGTCCGAGGCCGACGGGGTGCTCAGCCCCGTCAGGTCCGCTGCCCCCAGCGATCGGGTCAGCGCCAGGGCGTTGTCGCCCATCGCCTGCAGGCTGCCGCGGTCCATCCGGGACGGGGTGTCCTCCGGGGTGTGGTACGCCGCGGACCCGTCGATGTAGGCGGTGTTGAGCCCGGTGAAGGTGCCGGCGTCCAGGAACGGGGAGAAGTCGGTGTCGTTGGGCAGCAGCCGGTAGACCTCCACGGCGAAGCTGGTGGCCACCGGGTGCACGGCCGCGGCGGCGTAGGCCGCCGCCACCCCGGCGTTGCCCAGCGACGTCTCGAAGGTGACCGGCGGCCCGGACGTGCCGCGGGCCTCCAGGTTCAGCACCACGCCACCGTCCGCGGCCAGCTCGTCCTGGTCGACGAAGGCCTCGGCGCCGCAGAGGCAGGCCTCCTCGGCGTCGGTGAACACCACGACGACGTCGTTGCGCAGCTGCGGCCCGGCGGTCAGGGCCCGCAGCGTCTCCAGCACCGAGGACACCCCCGCGGCGTCGTCGTTGCCGCCGGGCCCGGTCTCCACCGAGTCGTGGTGGGCGACCAGGAACAGCCGGCCGGTGGGATCGCTGCCCGGCAGCAGCCCGACGACGGTGCGCACCCGGGCGGCCTCGACCTCACCCGGCCCGCCCGGGTTCATCCCGATCGTGTCCTGCACCCGGGTCTCCAGACCCAGGTCGGTCAGGGTGTCCACCAGCCGCTCGCGCACCCGGTCGTTGGCCGCACTGCCGGTCACGTGCGTCTCGGCGGCGATCCACTGCACCTGCTCGTGGGCCCGCTCGGCGCTGAACACGTCGGCCGGGGCATCGGCAGCCACCGGCTCCGGGGGCTGGACGGCGAGCACCGCGAACCAGGTCAGGACGGCGACCAGCGCCAGGGCGAGCAGCCCGGTGGGACGGGATCCGAGCCGACCTGCAGGGCGCATGCGCGAGACCCTAGGAGAGCGTGGCCAGCCAGTTGGTCAGCAGCGCGGCCCCGGCGTCCCCGGACTTCTCGGGGTGGAACTGGGTGGCGCTGAGCGCGGCGTTCTCCACCCCGGCGACGAACCGGTCGCCGTGCTCGGCCCAGGTGACCGACGGCGGGGTGAGCGGCCCGGTGCCGGCGTGCTCGAGCGGGAACTCCCGCACGCCGTAGGAGTGCACGAAGTAGAAGCGCTGGTCCTCGATGCCGGCGAACAGCGTCGACCCGGCCGGGGCCTGCACGGTGTTCCAGCCCATGTGCGGCAGCACCGGGGCCTGCAGCGCCTCGACGGTGCCCGGCCACTCCCCGCAGCCCTCGGTGTCCTGGCCGTGCTCGACACCGCGCTCGAAGAGCACCTGCATGCCCACGCAGATGCCCAGCACCGGGCGACCCCCGGCCAACCGCTTGCCGATCACCCGCGGACCCCCGACCGCGCGCAGCCCGGCCATGCAGGCCGCGTAGGCGCCCACCCCGGGGACGACGAGACCGTCGGCGGCCAGCGCGGCGTGCGGGTCGGCGGTGACCTCGACGTCGGCGCCCACCCGGGTCAGCGCACGTTCGGCGGAGCGGAGGTTGCCCGATCCGTAGTCCAGGACGACGACCTTCTTCACCCCGACCACGCTACCCAGCGATCAGTACCGCAGGACGCCCGAGGTGATGGCCAGCGCCGCGGCGAGGAGCAGGACCCCGACGAAGAACCACTGCGCGGGGGTGCGGCCCTTCTCCGGGTCGTCGGCCCGGAAGATCGACCAGGCACCCCCGAGCAGGAAGCAGCCGATGACGATCAGCCCGGAGGCGAACCCCACCTAGAGGGCGCCCTTCGTGGAGGGGATGCCGGTGGTCCGCGGGTCCAGCGCCACGGCCGCACGCAACGCCCGGGCCAGGGCCTTGAACTGGCACTCCACGATGTGGTGGGCGTCCCGGCCGGCGTAGAGCACCCGCACGTGCAGCGCGATCCGGGCGTGGAAGGCGAAGCTCTCCAGCACGTGCCGGGTCAGCGACGTCGGGTAGTCCGGGCCGATCATCGGGGTCATGTCGGCGGGCTCGGCGTGCACGAAGTACGGCCGGCCCGACAGGTCGACCGCGGCCTGCACCAGCACCTCGTCCATCGGGATCGTGGCGTCGCCGTAGCGGGTGATCCCGCGCTTGTCGCCCAGGGCCTCGGCGAACGCCTGGCCCAGCGCGATCGCGACGTCCTCCACGGTGTGGTGGGCGTCGATGTGCAGGTCGCCATCGGCGCGCACGGTGAGGTCGATGCCGCTGTGCTTGGACAGCGAGGTCAGCATGTGGTCGTAGAAGCCGACACCGGTGGCGATGTCGGCCGCCCCCGTGCCGTCCAGGTCGACCTCGACCGTCAGGGTCGTCTCCGACGTCGTGCGCTCCACCCGAGCCGTGCGGTTCATGCCGGTGATCCTCCCCCAGGCGCCCGGGTGACCCCGACCACCTCACCCAGGACGGTGAGGAACGCGTCGGTCTCCTCGGCCGTGCCGGCGGTGACCCGCAGCCAGCCGGGCAGGCCGACGTCGCGCACCAGCACCCCGCGGTCGAGCATCGCCTGCCACACCGCCGGGGCGTCGTCGAAGCCGCCGAAGAGCACGAAGTTGGCGTCGCTGGGCACGCTGGTCAGCCCCAGGCCGGGCAGCGCGTCGACGATCCTGTCCCGCTCGTGCTTGACCGCGTCCACGGTGGCCAGCAGCTCGTCGGTGTGCGCCAGCGCCGCCCGCGCGGCGGCCTGGGTGAGGCTGGACAGGTGGTAGGGCAGCCGCACCAGCTGCAGCGCGTCGACCACGGCCGGGTCGGCGACCAGGTAGCCCAGGCGCAGCCCGGCCATCCCGAACGCCTTGCTCATCGTCCGGCTGACCACCAGCCGCGGCCGGCCGGCCAGCAGGCTCAGCGCCGACGGGGTGCCGGGGCGGGCGAACTCGGCGTAGGCCTCGTCGACGACCAGCACCCCGTCGGTCGCCTCGTACAGCGCGGTGATCGTCGCGAGGTCGACCGCCGTCCCGGTCGGGTTGTTCGGGCTGGTCACGAAGACGACGTCGGGGCGCACCTCGCGCACCTGCGCGACCGCCCGCTCGGGGTCGATGGTGAAGTCCGCCCGCCGGTGTCCGTCCACCCAGGCGCCGCCGGTGGAGGCGGTGATGATCGGGTGCATCGAGTAGGACGGCGTGAAGCCCAGCGCGGTGCGGCCGGCGCCGCCGAAGGTCTGCAGCACCTGCTGCAGCACCTCGTTGGACCCGTTGGCCGCCCACACCTGCGGCACCGCGACCTGCTCCCCGGAGACCCGGGTCAGGTAGCCGGCGAGGTCCGTGCGCAGCGCGACGGCGTCCCGGTCGGGGTACCGGTTGAGCTCCAGCGCCGCCGCGCCGAGGGCCGCGCCGAGGTCGGCGAGCAGCCCGTCGGGCAGCGGGTGCGGGTTCTCGTTGGTGTTGAGCCGGTGCTGCGCCGGCACCTGCGGGGCGCCGTAGGGGGACTTCCCCCGCAGCTCCGGACGCAGCGGCAGGTCGTCCAGGGACGTCACTTCTGCCGCACCGCCACCGCAGCCGCGTGGGCGGGCAGGTCCTCGGCGTGGGCGAGCACGTCGACGTGCCGGGCGACGTCGGCCAGCGCGGCCTCGTCGTAGTCGATGAGGTGGATGCCGCGCAGGAAGGTCTGCACGCTCAGCCCGCTGGAGTGCCGGGCGCACCCGCCGGTGGGCAGCACGTGGTTGGAGCCGGCCGCGTAGTCACCCAGCGACACCGGGGACCACGGACCGACGAAGACCGCGCCGGCGTTGCGCACCCGCATGGCCACCGCGCGGGCGTCCCGGGTCTGGATCTCCAGGTGCTCCGCGGCGTAGGCGTCGACCACGGCCAGACCGGCGTCGAGGTCGTCGACCAGCACGATGCCGGACTGGCTGCCGCCCAGGGCGGTGGTGATCCGGTCGGAGTGCTTGGTGGCCGCGACCTGCTCGGGCACCAGCGCCAGGACGGCGTCGGCGAGCTCCTCGCTGGTGGTGACCAGCACGGCACCGGCCAGCGGGTCGTGCTCGGCCTGGCTGATCAGGTCCGCCGCCACGTGCACCGGGTCGGCGGTGTCGTCGGCGAGCACGGCGACCTCGGTGGGGCCGGCCTCGCTGTCGATGCCGATCAGCCCGCGCAGCAGCCGCTTGGCCGCCGTCACGTAGACGTTGCCCGGACCGGTGACCAGGTCGACCGGCTCGCAGGACCCGGCGCCGTAGCCGAAGACGGCGATCGCCTGGGCCCCGCCCACGGCGTAGACCTCGGTGACGCCCAGCAGCGCGCACGCGGCGAGCACGCCCGGGTCGGGCAGCCCGCCGTTGTCCCGCTGGGGCGGGGTGGCCACGGCGATGGACTCGACCCCGGCGATCTGGGCGGGCACCACGTTCATGACCACGCTGGACAGCAGGGGCGCCAGACCGCCGGGCACGTACAGGCCGACCCTGCGGACCGGGACCCAGCGCTCGGTCACGGTGCCGCCGGGCACGACCTGGGTGGTGACGTCGGTGCGGCGCTGGTCGGCGTGCACCTTCCGGACGCGGGAGACCGCCTCCTCGAGTGCCTCGCGCAGGGCCGGATCGCAGCTGGCCAGTGCCTCGTCGAGGGCGGACTGCGGGACGGCGAAGTCCTCGGCGTCCACGCCGTCGAAGCGCAGGGTGATCTCGCGGACCGCCTGGGCGCCGCGGAGCCGGACGTCCTCGCAGACCGGGCGCACGGTGGCCAGCACGCTCTCGATGTCGGTGGCCGCCCGGGGCAGCAGCCCGGTCAGCTCGCGGACGCCGGGCAGGGGGGCGTCGCGCAGGTCGATGCGGGCGAGCACGGGGCACCTCCGGGAGGACGGTCGGGGAACGCCCCCAGGATAGGTGCGCGCGCCGAGCGCACCGCAGCCCCCGATGTGGCGCCCACCCGTAGGGTCACCGTCGTGGGCGAGCTGATCCCGTTGTTCCCGTTGGGGAGCCCGCTGTTCCCCGGCGTCGTGCTGCCCCTGCAGATCTTCGAGCCGCGCTACCGGCGGCTGGTCTCCGACCTGGTCGACCGGCCCGACGGTGCTGGTCCGCGCTCCTTCGGCGTGGTCGCCATCCGTCAGGGCTGGGAGGTCGAGCGGGTCTCCCCCGCCGAGGCGCTCTTCGACGTGGGCTGCACCGCGGTGGTCCGGGCCGTCACCCCGCAGGCCGACGGCGGCTACCGGATCGTCACCGTCGGTGCGGACCGGTTCCGGCTGCTCGACGTGGTCGTCGGTGACGACCCGCCCTACCTGCAGGCAGAGGTCGAGTGGCTGGGCGAGGAGGAGGCGGCCGAGGAGGCCGCCGGCAACGCCGACGGGCTCACCGAGGGCGCCGACGAGGTGCTGTCCTCGGTGGCCCGCGGGTCGCTGGGCCTGCTGGTGCGCAGCGTCTCGGACCTGTTCGCCCGCTACGTCACCGAGGTGGCGGCCCTGCGCGGCGGGTTGGACGCCGACGACGAGGAGGACGCCGAGCTGCTCGCCGACCTCGGTCTGGACGAGCCCGGTGACCCCGGTGGCGACGGCGAGGCCGCGGCCCTGCTGCGTCAGGTCGGGGACGACGCGCGCGGGTTGTCCTACCTGGTGGCCTCGGCGGCGCTGCTGACCACCGAGGACCGGCAGTCGCTGCTCGCGGAGTCCGCGACCCGGCGCCGGCTGGCCGCGGAGTCCCGGCTGCTCCGTCGGGAGCTCACCCTGCTGCGCGAGCTGGGCGCCGTGCCGGTGCCCCTGCAGCAGTTCGCGGGCCCGCTCACCCCCAATTGAAGGACCTCGTCCCTCCCCACGCTTCGCACGCTCAGCGCGGGCCCCTGGGACGAGGCCGGGGGCCGGGGTCAGGGGGCTGACAGCTCCTGGTGTGGGCCCACGGTGGTGCCGGCGCGGCCGAGGTCGTCGCGGCTGGTGAGCACGGTGGCGACCAGGTAGACGAAGACGGCGACGAACGGGCCGACGGCCAGCGCCGCCAGGGCCCCGAGGTCCAGGGCGGTGGTGACCTGCGTGCCCGGGGTGGACAGCTGCTCCTGGCTGGGGCCCCGGCCCAACAGCGCGCCGAGCTGCCAGGTGACCAGCGAGGCCAGCAGCATGCCGACCGCGGTGGCGGCCAGGGTGACGACGCCGCGGCGGGACCGCAGGGCCCAGGCGGCCAGCCCGGCGACGAGCCCGAGCCCGGCCAGCAGCAGGACGTAGACCCCGTCGTCGCTCATGAACAGCTCGGGGGAGACCAGTCCCCCGCCGACGACCTCGACCGAGCCCTGGGTGTCGGTGACCCGGAAGTCCGCCCGCGGCGCCAGCCACACCCACAGCCCGCCGGTGACCAGGCCGGCGAGCCCGAGGACCACGGCCAGCAGCACGCCGCTGCGCAGATCGGTCCGGCTGCCCTGCAGCCCGGGCACCCCGGCGGGCACCGCCGCGGGGCGCGGGTCCGGCGGGGAGCTCTCCGCGCCGGCCTCGAAGAGCGTCACAGCAGGGCCACGCTGGTCGGGCCGAGCAGCGCCTTGATGTCGCCCATCAGCGCGGTGCTGGGGCGCACCCGCAGGCCCTGGTCCAGCCGGAGCACCGTCTCCCGCTGGCCGTTGATCAGCTTGAGCTGCACCTCGGTGGTGCCCGGGTGGCTGCCGAGCACCTCGCGGAGGCGTTCGACCACCGGCGGGGTGCACCGGGTGGCCGGCATCGAGACCAGCACCGGGCCGCGCGGGCCCTCGGTGAGCTCGGGCACGGTCACCTCGGAGCCGAACAGCGACGGGGTGTCGTCCCGCCGGGAGATCCGGCCCTTGACCGCGACGATCTGGTCGCGGGCGACCTTGTCCTGCACCTCGGCCCACGTCTTGGGGAAGAACAGCACCTCGATGCCGGCCTCGAGGTCCTCGATGGTGGCGATCGCCCAGGGCGCGCCCTGCTTGTTGGTGCGCGGGGAGACCGAGGTGAGGATGCCGGCGACGGTCACGTTGGCGCCGTCCTCCACCCCGCCGGAGAGGATCTCGGCCAGCGAGGTGTCGGCGTGGCTGGTGAGCACGTGCTCCACCCCGTGCAGCGGGTGGTCGGAGACGTAGAGGCCGAGCATGTCGCGCTCGAAGACCAGCCGCTCGGACTTCGACCAGTCCACGGTGGGGATGGCGATGTCCATGGCGGCGGCCAGCGGGTCGTCGGCGCCGAGGTCCTCCCCGCCACCGAACAGGTCGAACTGGCCCTCGGCCTCGCGGCGCTTGAGACCCATCGCCGAGTCCACCGCCTGGACGTGGATGGCGGCGATCCCCTGCCGGGAGTGGCCCATGGAGTCGAAGGCGCCGGCCTTGGCCAGGGACTCGATGACCTTCTTGTTGCAGGCCACGGTGTCGATCTTGCGCATGAAGTCGGCGAAGTCCCGGAAGGCGCCCTTCTCCTCCCGGGCCCGGCGGATCGAGTCCACGACGTTGTGCCCGACGTTGCGCACCGAGGCCAGCCCGAACCGCACGTCGTTGCCGACGGCGGTGAAGTCCCAGGAGGACTCGTTGACGTCGGGCGGGAGCACCTTGATGCCCATCCGGCGGCACTCGGCCAGGTAGACCGGTCGACGGTCCTTGTCGTCGCCGACGCTGGTGAGCAGGCCGGCCATGTACTCGGCCGGGTAGTTGGCCTTGAGGTAGGCCGTCCAGTAGGAGACCAGCCCGTAGGCCGCCGAGTGGGCCTTGTTGAACGCGTAGTCGGCGAAGGGCACCAGGATGTCCCACAGCGTCTTCACCGCGGCCGCGGAGTAGCCGTTGGCCTTCATCCCGGCCTCGAAGCCGACGTACTCGGCGTCCAGCACGGACTTCTTCTTCTTGCCCATCGCCCGGCGCAGCAGGTCCGCGGTGCCCAGGGAGTACCCGGCGACCTTCTGCGCGATGGCCATGACCTGCTCCTGGTAGACGATCAGGCCGTAGGTCTGGCCGAGGATCTCCTCCAGGGACTCCGCGAGCTCCGGGTGGATCGGGACGATCTCCTGCTGGCCGTTCTTGCGCAGCGCGTAGTTGGTGTGCGAGTTGGCACCCATCGGGCCCGGTCGGTAGAGCGCACCGACGGCGGAGATGTCCTCGAAGTTGTCCGGGCGCATGAGGCGCAGCAGCGCCCGCATCGGACCACCGTCGAACTGGAAGACCCCCAGGGTGTCGCCCCGGGCCAGCAGCGCGTAGGTCTCGGGGTCGGTGAGGTCCTTGCTGATCTCGTCGAGGTCGACCGGGGCCTTGCCGTTGGTGACGATGTTGCGCAGCGCGTCGTCGATGACGGTGAGGTTGCGCAGACCCAGGAAGTCCATCTTGAGCAGCCCGAGCGTCTCGCAGGTCGGGTAGTCGAACTGGGTGATGACCGCGCCGTCGGACTCCCGGCGCATGATCGGCACGCTGTCGATCAGCGGGAAGCGGCCGATGATGACCCCGGCGGCGTGCACGCCCCACTGGCGCTTGAGCCCCTCGAGCTTGCGGGCCTGGTCGACCACCTCGGCGGCACCGGGGTCGGACTCGTAGCGGGCCCGGAACTCCGAGGCCTCCTTGTAGCGGGGGTGGGCCGGGTCGAAGATCCCCGACAGCGGGATGTCCTTGCCCATGACGCCCGGGGGCATCAGCTTGGTGAGCTCGTCACCGACGGAGTAGGGCCGGTCGAGCACCCGGGCGGCGTCCTTGATCGCGGCCTTGGCCTTGATCGTGCCGTAGGTGACGATCTGGCTGACCCGCTCCTCGCCGTACTTGTCCGAGACGTAGCGGATCACCTCACCGCGCCGGCGCTCGTCGAAGTCGATGTCGACGTCGGGCATGGAGACGCGCTCGGGGTTGAGGAAGCGCTCGAAGATCAGCCCGTGCGCCAGCGGGTCGAGGTCGGTGATGCCCATCGCGTAGGCGGCCAGCGACCCGGCGGCCGAGCCACGGCCCGGGCCGACCCGGATGCCCTGGTCCTTGGCCCAGTTGATGAAGTCGGCGACCACGAGGAAGTACCCCGGGAAGCCCATCTGGACGATGATCCCGACCTCGTAGTCGGCCTGCTTGCGCACGTGGTCGGGGATGGTGCCGCCGGGCCAGCGCTTGTGCAGGCCGCGCTCGACCTCCTTGACGAACCAGGAGGTCTCGTCCTCCCCGTCGGGCAGCGGGAAGCGCGGCATGAGGTCGGCGCCCTCGGTGAAGGTGACCTCGCACTGCTCGGCCACCAGCAGCGTGTTGTCGCAGGCCTCGGGGTGCTCGGAGAACAGCGCCCGCATCTCCGCGGCGGTCTTGAGGTAGTAGCCGTCGCCGTTGAACTTGAAGCGGTTGGGCTCGTTGAGCCGCGACCCGGTCTGGATGCACAGCAGGGCGTCGTGGGCCTCGCTGTCCTCCTGGTGGGTGTAGTGCAGGTCGTTGGTGCCCAGCAGCGGGATGCCGAGGTCCTTGGCGATCTCCAGCAGCGCGGGCTTGGTGCGCTTCTCGATGGACAGCCCGTGGTCCATGACCTCGGCGTAGAAGTTGTCCTTCCCGAAGATGTCCTGGAAGTCCGCCGCGGCCTGCCGGGCCCGGTCGACCTTGCCCGCGCGCAGCCACATGTTGACCTCGCCCGACGGGCAGCCGGTGGTGGCGATGAGGCCCTTCCCGAACCGCTCCAGCAGGTCGCGGTCGAAGCGCGGCTTGCGGTACTGGCCCTCCAGGCTGGCCAGCGAGGACAGCCGGAACAGGTTGTGCATGCCCTCGGTGGTGCGGGCCAGCAGGGTCATGTGGGTGTAGGCGGCCTTGCCCTTGGACGAGGCCCCCTCGCCGTCCTCGTCGGTGACCACGCCGAACTCGAACGGGGCGCGGTCGAACCGGGACCCGGGCGTGTAGTAGCCCTCCATGCCGATGATCGGCTTGACCCCGGCGGCGGTGGACTGCTTGTAGAAGTCGTAGGCGCCGAACACGTTGCCGTGGTCGGTCATCGCCAGCGCCGGCATCCCCTGCGCGGCCGCCGCCTTGGTCAGCTCCGGCAGCTTCGCCGCCCCGTCGAGCATCGAGTACTCGGTGTGCACGTGCAGGTGCACGAAGTTCTCGGACTGGGCGGTGCTGCTGCTCACGGTGCGGTGTGCTCCTCACGGGTCGCGCCGGCCCTGCCGCCGGCACGCGGGGGGCGTGCGGGCAGGGTCGACGGGTGGTTCTCATGACCGGCGGGGAAGGCCGTCCAACGGGTTCGCTCGCGCGGTGACCGGTCCCCCGATCCTCGCACCCCCGGAGGTCTACGCCGAGGGTCTGACAGAACGTGTCGAGGTGGCTGTGACCACTCCGTCACACCAGTCGCCGGCGCATCGTGACGTGCTCGATGCCGGCCTCGGTGTAGACCCCGCCGACCGGCTCGTAGCCGGCCCGCTCGTAGAACCGGCGGGCCGTCAGCTGGGCGTGCAGCTCGACCTCGGCGAACCCCCGGCCGGCCGCCTCGGCGTGCAGCACCTCGAGCACGGTGGCACCGTGGCCCCGGCCCCGGACCGAGCGGTCGGCGGCCATCCGCCCGATCACCGCCCGCCCGTCGCGCTCGATCAGCCGACCCACTGCGACCACCGTCCCGGCGTCGTCCCGGGCGAGGGCGTGCACGGCGGAGGCGTCGGCGGCGTCGGACTCCAGCTCGGCCGGCACGCCCTGCTCGAGGACGAAGACCCGGTGCCGCAGCGCCGCGACCTCGGGCCAGTCGTCGCGACCGGCGACCCGGGCGCTCATCGCGCCGTCCGGACGGCGGGCAGGGCGGTGGCCGGGACCAGCAGGAACCGCAGGTCGATCACCGCGTGCAGCAGCACCGGGAGGAGCAACGAGCCGGTCTGCAGGTAGAGCGCGGCGAGCACGCCGCCGAGCACGCCGGTGGTCAGCACCCCCGAGACGCCCTGGTAGGCGTGCGCCAGGCCGAACGCCACCGCCGCGACGACG
This sequence comes from Geodermatophilus sp. Leaf369, assembly GCF_001424455.1. Classification (NCBI taxonomy): domain Bacteria; kingdom Bacillati; phylum Actinomycetota; class Actinomycetes; order Geodermatophilales; family Geodermatophilaceae; genus Geodermatophilus; species Geodermatophilus sp. Leaf369. The sequence continues at coordinate 214,217 of NZ_LMQA01000001.1, forward strand.
ACCAGCACCCCGGTGGGCAACCCGGGGGCCAGTGCGGCGACGACGGCCAGGAAGAAGCCGCGGTACAGCCACTCCTCGCACACCCCGGCGGTGACCCCGACGAGGGCGAACAGCCGGCGTTCCGGGCCGGTGCGGGGCAGCAGGGCGACGGTGGACTGCACCGGGGGCTCGCTGTGCCGGCCCTCCCCCGCTCGGGGGCCGCTGGGCCCGGTCTGCGCCAGCACACCGGCCCGCAGCGCCCGGGTGGACACCACCACGAAGGCCACCAGGAGCAGGCACGCCGCGGCGGTCAGCAGCCCGGGCCAGGCCTGGGGCCAGCGCAGCCCCAGCTGGCCGGCGTCGACGTCCGGGCTGGCCAGGAAGACCACGAACACCAGCGCCGCCAGCCCCCACTCCAGGACGAGCAGGCGGCGGTAGAACGAGCGGCGGGCGCCGCCGTCGGCGCGCATCCGGTGCTCGAAGCGGCGGTGCAGCACGTGCCCGACGAAGGGCTCCCCGACGACGAGGTACCCGGCGATGACGACCGCGGCCAGCTGGGCCGGGCCGAAGTCGGCGAGGGTGTCGGGCAGACCGGTCACGGGCGGGACAGTGCGCTCAGGCCTCGTCGCGGAGGCGGCCCAGCGCGCCGGCGAGGTCGTCGGGGTAGGTGCTGGTGAACTCGACCCACCGGCCGTCGGCGGGGTGGGCGAAGCCCAGCCGCATCGCGTGCAGCCACTGCCGGGAGACCCCGAGCCGGGCGGCCAGCGTGGGGTCGGCGCCGTAGGCCATGTCGCCGACCAGCGGGTGGCGCATGGCGGAGAAGTGGACCCGGATCTGGTGGGTGCGACCGGTCTCGAGCTTGACCGAGACCAGCGAGGCGGCCGCGAAGGCCTCCTGGGTGTCGTAGTGGGTGACCGAGGGCCGCCCGGTGCTGACCACGGCGAAGCGCCAGTCGTGCTTGGGGTGCCGGTCGATGGGGGCGTCGATGGTGCCGCGGCTGGGGTCGGGGTGGCCCTGCACCAGGGCGTGGTAGCCCTTGTCCACGGTGCGCTCCTTGAACGCGGCCTTGAGCAGGGTGTAGGCCCGTTCGCTCTTGGCGACCACCATCAGCCCGGTCGTGGCGGCGTCCAGGCGGTGCACGATCCCGCGCCGCTCCTCGGCCCCGCTGGTGGAGATCCGGTAGCCGGCGGCGGCGAGGCCGCCGACGACGGTGGGGCCCTCCCACCCGGGGCTGCCGTGCGCGGCGACCCCGACGGGCTTGTCGACGACCACGATGTCGTCGTCGTCGTGCACGACGGTCATGCCCACGACGGGCTGCGGCGCGGCGGCCTCCCCCGGCGGCGGGGGCAGCTCGACCTCGAGCCAGCTGCCGGCGACGAGCCGGTCGCCCTTGCCCTTCACCCGGCCGTCGACCAGCACGGAACCGGCGTCGGCGAGGTCGGCGGCGGCGGTGCGGGTGAGCCCGAACAACCGGGTCAGCGCCTGGTCGACCCGGGAGCCCTCCAGGCCGTCGGGCACCGGGAGCTCACGGTGCAGGCTGGCGGTCACCGGCCCATTGTGACCGACGATCAGGCGGGCTCGGGACCGTCGTCGTCCGTGCGGGGGTCCTTGCCGCGGCTGCCGTCGAACTCGATGCCGCGGATCGCCAGCACCGCGCCCAGGATGCCGCCGCAGACGATGGAGGAGTCCGCGACGTTGAAGATCGGCCAGACCTGCCCGTTCGGGCCGAAGACCGACAGGAAGTCCACCACCCCGCCGCGCAGGAAGCCGGGGTCGCGGAAGACCCGGTCGACCAGGTTGCCCAGCGCGCCGCCGAGCACCAGGCCCAGCGCGACCGCCCAGCCCGGGGAGAACAGCCGGCGGGCGACCCGGACGATGACCACCGCGATCACCACCGCGATCAGGCTGAACACCACGGTGGCGCCCTCGGCGAAGGAGAAGGCCGCGCCGGTGTTGCGGTAGTTGGTCAGGTAGAGCAGCCCGCCGAGGGTGCGGATGTTCTCCGCCGGCTCGATGGTGGCCACCACGACGAGCTTGGTGACCAGGTCCAGGGCGAACACCGTGACGGCGATCAGGGCCAGCAGCCGGGTGCGGGAGCGGCGGCCGGCGGCCGGCACCACGGAGGCTGCGCTGTCGCTGGGTTCGTCGGCCACGCCAGGACGGTACCGACCACCTGCCGCGGGCCCGGTGTTCGCGCAGGCGCGCTCGCGGGCATGGCGAGGGTCACACCGGCTGGGGACGAGATCGACGCGAGGACCGACGACCATGGCGGGCAGGCGGACGATCCCGCCCCCTGCACCGCACCGACGCTGCACCGACGCAGCAGCGAGCTCCCAGGAAGGCCCCGTGACGAACCCCGTGACGACCCCCTCGACCGAACCCCAGGAGACCAGCCCGGTCATCCCCGACGCGCGGCGTCCCGACGTCGTCCTGGTGGGCGGTGGGGTGATGAGCGCGACCCTGGCTGCGCTGCTGGGCATCGTCGCCCCGCACTGGTCGGTGACCCTCTTCGAGGCCGGGGACCACGTCGCCGGGGAGAGCTCGGACGGCTGGAACAACGCCGGCACCGGGCACTCCGCGCTCTGCGAGCTGAACTACACCCCCGCCGGCAAGGACGGCGTGGTCGACCCCAGCAAGGCGATCACGATCAACGAGCAGTTCCAGGTCTCGCGCCAGTTCTGGTCGCACCTGGTCCGCTCCGGGCTGACCCCCTCGCCCAAGTCCTTCATCACCCCGGTGCCGCACATCAGCTTCGTGCACGGCACCGAGGGCCAGGAGTACATGCGGGCCCGGCACCAGGCGCTGGTCGCCTCGCCGCTGTTCGAGGAGCTCGAGCTCACCACCGACGGCGCCGAGCTGGCCGACTGGGTGCCGCTGATGATGGAGGGCCGCGACCCGGCCCAGCCCGTCGCCGCGACCCGCTCCACCGCCGGCACCGACGTCGACTTCGGCTCCCTCACCCGGCTGCTGCTGCGCCAGGGCAGCGACCGCGGCCTGGCCGTGCACACCGGCACCAGCGTGCAGGACCTCAAGCGCACCTCCGACGGGCGCTGGGACGTCACCGCCCGGCACCACGCCAGCGGGCAGGAGTTCACCGTCAGCGCGGGCTTCGTCTTCGTCGGCGCCGGCGGTGGCGCCCTGCCGCTGCTGCAGCGTGCCGACATCCCCGAGATCAAGGGCTTCGGCGGGTTCCCGGTCTCCGGGCTCTTCCTGCGCACCCGCAACCCCGAGCTGGTCTCCCGGCACCAGGCCAAGGTCTACGGCCAGGCCGCCGTCGGCGCCCCGCCCATGTCGGTGCCGCACCTGGACCTGCGAGCCATCGACGGCGACCAGTCGCTGCTGTTCGGCCCCTACGCCGGCTTCTCCCCGAAGTTCCTCAAGGCCGGGTCCTGGCTGGACCTGCCGCGCTCGGTACGGCTGGGCAACATCGGCTCCATGCTCGGTGTCGCCCGCACCCAGACCGCGCTCACCCGCTACCTCATCGGCCAGGTGCTCCAGCGCCCCTCGGACCGCATCGAGGCCCTCGAGGAGTTCGTGCCCACCGCCGACGGCGACGACTGGGAGATGATCACCGCCGGCCAGCGGGTGCAGGTCATCAAGCAGGACGCCAAGGGCCACGGCGTGCTCCAGTTCGGCACCGAGCTGATCGTCGGTGCGGAGGGGTCCATCGCGGGCCTGCTCGGCGCCTCGCCGGGCGCCTCCACCGCCGTGGCCGCGATGCTGGACCTGCTGCGCCGGGCCTTCCCCGGCCAGGCCGCCGCGTGGGCGCCCAAGCTCACCGAGGCGATCCCGTCCTACGGTCACCAGCTGGCCGACGAGCCCGACCTGCTCCGCGAGGTCCGGGCCGAGACGACGAAGACCCTGGAGCTGACCGGCCCGGTGGAGCTCGCCGCCGCGCGGTAGCCCCTGGGCACGACGGAGCCCCCGACCACCTCGTGGTCGGGGGCTCCGTCGCGTTCAGGAGGCGGCGTTCAGGTGGTGGTGTTCAGGAGACGATCGGGTTCATCGGGGTGTCGATGACCTCGCCGGGCTGGGCGCCGGGCAGGAACTGCTGCCACTCCCCCGACACCAGCGTCGGGCTGGGCACCACCTTCGCCCCGTCGGCGAAGTAGGTGGTGGCCAGCACCATGCGCGGGGCCGTCGTCCGGTTGGGGCCGGCGGTGTGGAAGCACAGGCTGGAGTGCACCGAGATCTCGCCCAGCTCGAACGGCCCGTCCTCCACCGACACCTGGGCGTCGGCGAAGGCGCCGGAGACCGCCCGGTCGTAGCTGGCGTCCTTCGTGGAGAACGGCACGTCGTCCACCAGCTGGTGCAGGTCGACCCCCCGGGCGAAGGACAGTGGCCCCATCTGGCGCGGCGTCTGCTGCAGGGGCATCCACACGGTGGCGACCTGCTGGCTGTCGATCGGGAAGTGGTGGTCGTCGAAGTGCCAGGGCGTGCGCCCGCACGCGGGCTCCTTGGCCAGCACGTTGTCGTGGTAGACCCGCACGTCGGCCGCACCCAGCAGGTCGGCGACGATGCGGCCCAGCCGCCGGCTGAGCACGAACGCGGCGATGTCGGCCGACTGCGTCCACATCAGCTCGTCGCTGGTGAACCGGCCCGCGGGCCGGTCACGGCCACCGGCGGCCAGGTGCTCGGTGAGCAGTCGGCGCAGCCGGGAGACCGCGGCCGGGGGCAGGACGCCCTGCAGCTTGACGAAGCCGTCGCGGGCGAAGGCCGCCACCTGCTCGGGGGTGACCGGGTAGGCCTCGGCGAGCAGCGCCTCCAGCTCGTCGGCCGTGGGCTCGGGCAGCGCCGGGGGCTCGTCGAGCTCCAGCAGGGGGCTGTCGTCGCCGCCGTTGTCGGCCAGCGTCAGGTACCAGTCCCACCACTCGTTGTTGTCCCCGGTCCACGCGGTGTCCAGCCCGTCCCGGGCGGCGTGGGTCTGGCTGACGTTGCCGCTCACGTGCGGTCTCCTCCGGGGGTGACGGTGATCAGGGCGACCTGGTGGTCGAAGACCCAGCGGCCCTCGGACTCGCAGGAGGACAGGTAGGCACCCAGGACCGGGTCGGCGGTCATCTGGTCCAGGGAGACCGAGTCGTCGAAGACGCAGCGCTGCAGGAAGCCCTCGGCGGTCTCCCGGTCGTCCTGGGCGACCGAGGTGCGGTAGGTGAGCAGCTGCTGGTCCACCGTCACCGGCAGGTCGGCCAGGGCGGCGACGACCTGCTCGGCCGAGGTGTACGGCGTGCGCAGGCCCTGCGGGTCGAAGGAGCGGCGGAAGGCCTCGTCGACGACGAGGTAGTGCGAGGCGCTGGTGGCCTGGGCGACGACGCCGAGACCGCCGGGGGCGATGGCCTCGACGAACCGGGTCATCCCGGCCGCGACGTCCTCGGGGGCCAGCGCGTACAGCCCGTGGGTGGACCAGACCAGGTCCCAGCCACCGGGCCGGACGACGAGGTCCTGCAGCGTGCACTCGTGGTCGGCGGCGCCGACGAACGGGGGCGCGAGCTTCCCGCGGGCCTCGGTGAGGCTGAACGGGGACGGGTCGAGCAGGTCGGTCTCGACGGTCAGCCGGCCGGCCAGCTCGGCGACCTCGGGGGTGGCGAGCAGGGCGGCGGGGAACTTGCCGCTGCCGCAGGCCACGTCGAGCACCGAGACGGTGTCGCCGCCGGCGGCGAGCCCGGTCAGCGTGCCGGCCCAGTCGCGGGCGCCGGCGAGCTGGCGGTAGTCCTCGGTGGCCAGGGCGTAGAAGGCCTCCATGCCGCGGCGGCCGGCCTCCGACCAGTGCGCGAGGCTCGCCTGGGAGGTGGGGTTCAGGGTGGTGTCAGGAGCGGGAGGGGGCACCACCGAAGCGTGCGCCCCGGCCCGACGACCTGTCCACCCCGGGTGTCAGTGCCGCTTACGCTGGCCGCGTGACCACCGTCGTCGGCTCCCTGGACCTCCTGCGCAGCGCCCTGGCCGAGCACGGTGGTCCACGCCCGCTGGACATGGCCGGGTACGCCCGCGCGCACGCCACCTACGAGGCGCACAGCGACCAGCGGGCCCTGCTCACCGGGAGCCTCGCCGCGACCCTCGACGCCCTGCTGCCCGGCCCGGCGCCCCGCACGGTGCTCAGCATCGGCCCCGGCGACGGCAGCGTGGACGCGCCCCTGGCGACCGGCCTCGCCCCCGGCAGGGGCCCGGTGCGCTGGATCGCCGCCGAACCGGCCGCGGTGGGCACCCGCGCCCAGGAGCGGGTGGGGGCGGCGCTGGCCGGCAGTGGCGGGTCCGCCGTGCTGCACCCGGGCACCTTCCAGACCCTCGGGGAGACCGTGGGCGACGAGGTCGCCGACGTGGTGCTGGCGGTGCACTCCCTCTACTACGTGCCCGACCTCGGCGAGGCGCTCACCGCGGCCCGCCGCCGCCTGGCGCCCGGCGGGGCGCTGGTCGTGGCCCTGGCCCCACTCGAGGACCTGTGCCTGCTGACCACCACCGTCGACGCGGCGAGCCACCGGTGGTGGAGCGCGGACCTGCTGGCCGCGCTGCCCGAGGCCGGTCTGACCGCGCAGGTGACCCGGGTCGCCGGTCGCCTCGACGTGACCGACTGCTCGGACCCCACCTCGGCCGACGGCGCGGACGTGCTGGACTTCCTGGTCGGGGCCGACTGCTCGGACCTCGCCGTGCCCGCGCGGGCCGCGCTGCTGGACGCCCTCGACGCGATCACCACCACCGAGGGCGACCGCCGGTACGCCCCGCACCCGGTCGACGTCGTCGTGGCGGTCGCTCAGTCCTCCTGAGTGGGCGCGCCGGCCTCGCCGCGCCAGCTGGCCAACCGGCCGGCCCGGCTCACCGCCCGCAGCCGACGCTCGGCCTCGGCGCGCGAGCCCCGGGCCGACACCAGCAGCGCCTGGTCCCCGCGCATCAGCCGGGTCTGGGCCGAGGGCACGAACGGCTTGCCGTCGCGGACGACGAGCACCACCGCGGCGTCCTCGGGCAGTCGCAGCTCGGGCAGGTAGACACCGTGCAGCCGGGAGCCCTCGGGCACGCGCAGCTGCATCAGCTCGGCGCCCAGCTCGTCCAGCGGGGCGGACTCCACGTCGATGTCGCGCGGGGTGATCGGGGTGGCGATGCGCAGCCAGCGGGCGACGGCCGGCAGCGACCCGCCCTGCACGACGGTGAAGACGACGACGAGCACGAACACGATGTCGAAGACCCGGGTCGCCCCGGGCACCTGCGCCGCGATCGGGAACGTCGCCAGCACGATCGGCACCGCCCCGCGCAGCCCGGCCCAGGAGATGAACGCCTGCTGGGCCCACGGCACCTTGAACCAGGCCAGGCTGGCCACCACCGACAGCGGCCGGGCGACCAGCAGCAGCGCGCCGCCGATCAGCAGCGCGGGCAGCACCGCCTCGGGCAGCCGGGCCGGGCTCACCAGCAGGCCCAGCAGCACGAAGAGCCCGATCTGGGCGAGGCTGGCCATGCCCTCGGCGAACCCGATGGTGCCGGCCCGGTGCGGCAGCGAGGAGTTGCCCAGCACCAGACCGCACAGGTAGACCGCGACGAAGCCCGAGGTGTGCACCAGGTCGGCCGAGGCGAAGGCCAGCACGCACAGCGCCAGGGTGGCCAGCGGGTAGAAGCCGACCAGGGGCAACGCCGCCCGGCGCAGCAGCCACGCCCCGCCGAAGCCGATCGCGACGCCGAGCACCGAGCCGCCGGCCAGCTCACCGACCACCTCGACCGCGGTGATCCACCAGCTGGTGGTCTCCCCGCCGACGAGCCGCTCGGACAGGACGAGGACGAGGAGGATGACCGGGGCGTCGTTGAGGCCGGACTCCATCTCCAGGGAGGCGGCCATCCGGCGGGGCAGCGGCAGCCGGCGCAGCGTGGCGAACACCGCGGCGGCGTCCGTGGAGCTGACCACGGCGCCCAGCAGCAGCGCGAACTCCCACGAGAAGTCCAGCAGCCAGACGGCGATCGCGGCGGTCACCACGATCGACACCAGCACCCCGACGGTCGCCAGGGTCAGCCCGGGGCCCACGGCGCGCCGGACGTCGGACCACCGGGTGGTCAGCCCGCCCTCGGCGAGGATCACCACGAGCGCCGCCACACCGAGGGTCTGGGTGAGTCCGACGTCCTCGAACTGGACGCCGAACCCGGCCTCCCCCAGCGCCACCCCGAGCAGCAGGTAGATCAGCAGCGAGGGCAGCCCGAGGCGGTCGGACAGCCGCAGCGCCACGGCCGCGACGAGCACGACGAGGGCACCGACGGCGAGCGCGATGGTCACCGTCGTGTCCATCGGCTCACCCCCACGGTGCGCAGTGTCCCGTACCGGTGTGACGATCCCGCGCAGGCGGCTTGGCGGGGGCTGGGAGGATGGGACGTGTGAGCCCGTCCTCCCCGTTCCGCGCCCTCCCCCCGCAGGTCGACCTGCCCGCCCTCGAGCACGAGGTCCTCGACCAGTGGGCCGGGGACGACGTCTTCGCCCGCTCGCTGGCCCAGTCCGCGGGCCGCCCGCAGTGGAACTTCTACGAGGGCCCGCCGACGGCGAACGGCCGGCCGGGCACCCACCACATCGAGGCCCGGGCGTTCAAGGACGTCTTCCCCCGGTTCAAGACGATGCAGGGCTTCCACGTGCCCCGCCGGGCCGGCTGGGACTGCCACGGCCTGCCGGTGGAGATCGCCGTGGAGCAGGAGCTCGGCTTCGCCGGCAAGCCCGACATCGAGCGGTACGGGATCGCCGAGTTCAACGCCCGTTGCCGGGCCTCGGTGGAGCGGCACGTGGACGCCTTCAGCGAGCTGACGGACCGGATGGGCTACTGGGTGGACATGTCCACCGCCTACTGGACGATGGACCCGGCCTACATCGAGAGCGTCTGGTGGTCGCTCAAGACCGTCTTCGACAAGGGCCTGCTCACCGAGGACCACCGGGTCGCCCCCTACTGCCCGCGCTGCGGCACCGGGTTGAGCGACCACGAGGTGGCCCAGGGCTACGAGACGGTCACCGACCCCTCGGTCTACGTCTCGCTGCCGGTCACCAGCGGCGAGTGGGCCGGCAAGGCCGACCTGCTGGTCTGGACGACGACGCCCTGGACGCTGCCGAGCAACACCGCGGTCGCGGTCAACCCCGACGTCACCTACCTGGTGGTGCGCGCCGAGCACGAGGGCCGCGAGCGCACCGTCGTCATCGCCGAGCCGCTGGTCGCCGCCGTCCTCGGCGCCGACGTGCCCTACGAGGTGCTGGCCACGACCGTCGGCCGGGACTGGGAGCGGGTGCACTACCAGCGCCCGTTCGACCTCGTGGAGTTCCCCGAGGGCGACGCGCACTACGTGCTGCTGGCCGACTACGTGACCTTCGACGACGGCACCGGCCTGGTGCACCAGTCCCCCGCCTTCGGCGCCGAGGACCTCGCCACCTGCCGGTCCTACGGCCTGCCGGTGGTCAACCCGATCGACTCCACCGGGCACTTCCACGCCGACGTGCCGCTGGTCGGCGGGCACTTCTTCAAGGCCGCGGATCCCACGCTGGTGCAGGCGCTGGCCGACCGGGGCGTGCTGTGGCGGGAGCACCGCTACGAGCACACCTACCCGCACTGCTGGCGCTGCCACACGCCGCTGATCAACTACGCCCAGCCCTCCTGGTACATCCGCACCAGCGAGATCAAGGACCAGCTGCTGGCCGAGAACGCCGGCACCACCTGGCACCCGGAGAACGTGCAGTGGGGCCGCTACGGCGACTGGCTGCGCAACAACGTCGACTGGGCGCTGTCCCGCGACCGGTACTGGGGCACCCCCCTGCCGATCTGGCGCAACGAGCTGGACCCCTCGCGGATGGTGGCGATCGGGTCGCTGGCCGAGCTGTCCGAGCTCACCGGCCGCGACCTCGCCGACCTCGACCCGCACCGGCCCTTCATCGACGACGTCACCTTCACCCTGCCCGGGGAGGAGGGCACCTTCCGCCGGGTCCGCCAGGTCATCGACGCCTGGTACGACTCCGGGTCGATGCCCTTCGCGCAGTGGGGTGCCCCGCACCGCAACCAGGAGCAGTTCGAGGCCGCCTACCCGGCACAGTTCATCGCCGAGGCCATCGACCAGACCCGCGGCTGGTTCTACACGCTCATGGCCGTGGGCACCCTGGTGTTCGGGAAGAGCTCCTACGAGGACGTGCTCTGCCTGGGCCACATCCTGGCCGAGGACGGCCGGAAGATGAGCAAGCACCTGGGCAACACCATCGAGCCCATCCCGCTGATGGACCAGCACGGGGCCGACGCCGTCCGCTGGTTCATGCTGGCCGGCGGCTCGCCGTGGCAGGCCCGCCGGGTCGGGCACACCACGCTGTCCGAGGTCGTCCGCAAGGTGCTGCTGACCTACTGGAACACCGCCAGCTTCTTCAGCCTCTACGCCAGCACCAACGGCTGGGACCCGGCCGCCTCCCCCGCCCCCGCGGCCGCCGAGCGGCCGCTGCTGGACCGCTGGGCACTGGCCGAGCTGGCCCAGGTCACCGCCGGCGTCACCGACGCCCTGGAGGCCTTCGACACCCAGACCGCGGGTCGGCTGATCGCCGGCTTCGTCGACGACCTCTCCAACTGGTACGTCCGACGCTCCCGCCGGCGCTTCTGGGAGGGGGACCCGGCCGCGCTGGGCACCCTGCACGAGGTGCTCGACGGGCTGACCCGGCTGATGGCCCCGTTCACCCCGTTCGTCACCGAGCGGGTGTGGCACGAGGTCGTCGCCCCCGGTCTCCCCGGGCCGGTCGACTCGGTGCACCTGAGCACCTGGCCGTCCGTGGACGAGGCGGCCCGGGACGACACCCTGGTCGACCAGGTGGCGCTGGTCCGCCGGCTCGTCGAGCTCGGCCGCTCGGCCCGCACCGCCTCCAAGGTGCGCACCCGGCAGCCGCTGGCCCGCGCGCTGGTCGCGGCCTCGGGCTGGTCCGCGCTGCCGCGGGACCTGGTCGCCGAGGTGGCCGACGAGCTGAACGTCGCCGAGCTGACCGAGCTCTCCGCCGTGGAGGGCGACCTCGTCGACGTCAGCCTCAAGGTCGACTTCCGCGCCGTCGGACGACGGATGGGCAAGCAGGTGCAGGCGGTGGCGAAGGCGGTCGCAGCGCAGGACGCCGCGACCCTCGTCGCGGCCTACCGGGCCGGCACGGCGACCGTGCCGGTGGACGGCGTCGACGTCCCGCTGGAGGACGGCGACCTCGTGGTCACCGAGACCCCGCGCGAGGGCTGGACGGTGGCCTCGGCCGGTGGCCTGACCGTGGCCCTGGACCTCACGCTGACCCCCGAGCTGGAGCGGGCCGGGCTGGTCCGCGAGGCCGTGCGGCTGGTCCAGGACCTGCGGAAGTCCTCCGGCCTGGAGGTCAGCGACCGGATCGAGCTGTGGTGGACCGCCGACGGCCAGCTGGCGCAGGCGCTCACCGAGGCCGCCCCCGCGCTGTCCGGCGAGGTCCTGGCCACGACCGTGCACGCCGGCACCGCAGGCGCCGGCGAGGGCACCGAGGGCCCGGACGGCTCCCGTTTCTGGGTGGCCCGGGCCGCCGGCTAGGCGGTCTGGCTCTTCGCGGCGGCCCGGCGGGAACGCTCGGCCGCCGCGAGGTGCTGGTCGGGGCAGCACACGCCGCACGCGGTGAAGCCGTCCTGGCGGGCCTCCACCAGCGGGAGCGGGATCTCCTCCGCACCGGCGGTCTGCGAGCAGCCGGCCAGGTGGTAGCGCGGGTGCTCGTCGACGACGACGACCTCGTCGGTCAGGTCGATGACCAGCAGCAGGTCGGTCACCTCGACCTCCTCCTCCGCCGGCTCCCCGTCCGAGGAGGTCGCACGGGTGGCGGCGGGCCGCGTGGCGCGCTTCCCGACGACCGGCTCCACCGCCCCCGGGGTCTCGGCGGCGACCACCGGCTCCTCGACGACCGCCGGTTCCTCGGCGACGACCACCGGCTTGCCGGCGACCACGGGCTCAGGGGCCGCCGCGGCCTTCGCTGCCGCGGCCTTCGCTGCGGTGGCCCGGTTGCGGCGGACCGTCTGCACGGTCAGCACGACCGCCGCCAGCCCGCTGACCCCCACCGAGGACCACAGCAGGACGGTGTCGCCGCCGGACAGGCCGCCCACCAGCAGGGCGACGGCGACGAGGACGAGCAGCCCAGCCAGCGCGATCACCCGGGGAGCGTAACCGGGCCCACACGCGCGAGAGCCCCCACCGACAGCTGTCGGTGGGGGCTCTCGTACGGCCCCGGTGCAGGGACCCGCCGCGAGCGTCAGCTCGGGGTGGGGGGCACCGGGGTCCTTCTCTCAGGCGCCGGCGTGCTGGTTCTGCCGGGCGTTGGACGCCGGCTCCGCGGAACCGCGGCTGTCCAGGTCACGCAGGTGCGACTCGAGGTAGGAGCGCAGCCGGGTGCGGTACTCGCGCTCGAAGGTGCGCAGCTCCTCGATCTTGCGCTCCAGGCTGCTGCGCTTCTCCTCCAGTGAACCCATGACCTCGACGTGCTTGCGCTCGGCCTCCTGGTCCAGGGCCGTGGCCTTGGCGCGCGCCTCGCGCTCCATCGTGTCGGCGCGGGTGCGGGCGTCGCCCACCATCGAGTCGGCACGCTGCTTGGCCTCGGCCAGCTGCGCCTCGCTCTTGGTGCGGGCGTCGGTGAGCATCCGGTCGCTGTTGGTCTTGGCGGTGCCGACCAGCTGGTCGGCCTGCTGCTTGGCCTCGTTGACGTACCGGTCGGCCGTCTCGGTGGCCAGGGTCAGCATCCGGGAGGCGCGCACACCGTCGTCCTCGCGGGAGGGCGAGGCAGCGGGCGGGGGCGGCGGCGGGGCGGCAGCGGCCTGGACGGGCTCGGGCCGCTCGGCCGGACGCTCGTCCTTCGCGGAGGAACCACCGCTGCTGGTGCGCAGCTCGTTGTTCTCCTCGATCAGCCGGGCGAGCTCGGCCTCGACGACGTCGAGGAAGGCATCGACCTCGTCCTCGTCGTAGCCACGCTTGCCGATCGGCGGCTTCTTGAAGACGACGTTGTGCACGTCGGCGGGCGTGAGTGGCATCGGGTCACCTCGGGTCGGACGGGAGGAACAGGGACTGTGTCAGACGGGCGGCGTCCATCGGCCACCCAGGTCTGGCGAGCCCGTTCCGCGGAACGGGGATCACGCGAACTGGAAGGCCAAGGAGTCCACGATGCCGCGCAGGATGAACACGGCGATCAGGAGCACCATAAACCCGAGGTCCAACCTGATGGTGCCCAGGTTCAACGGCGGGATGACCTTGCGGATCGCCTTGAGCGGCGGGTCGGTCACTGCGTACACGACCTCGAGGCCCGCGGCGACGACGCCGGCGGGGCGCCAACTGCGGGCCAGGACCATCACCCAGTCCACCACGAAGCGGGCGAACAGCAGGATCAGGAACACGAGCAGCACCGATGACACGATCTGCAGGAGAAGGGACACGGTCCTCGCTCGCTCAGGGTGGGGCCGTGACCGGTGGTCACCAGCCCCACGGGGGGTCAGGACTGGTTGAAGAAGCCGCCCTCACGGATGCGGGCCTTGTCCTCAGCCGTCACGTCGGTGCCCTGCGGACTGATCAGGAACACCTTGGCCGTGACTCGCTCGATACTACCGTGCAGCCCGAACGACAGACCCGCGGCGAAGTCGACCAGGCGCTTGGCGTCCGCGTCGTCCATGTCGCTGAGGTTCATGATGACCGGCTGGCCGTCGCGGAAGCGCTCACCGATGGTGCGGGCCTCGTTGTACGTGCGGGGGTGCAGGGTGGTGATCTTGTAGGCCTTCACCGGCGGGGCGGTGACGACCGGGGGCAGCGGCGCGGCCACCGGCTCGCGCACGGCGAGCCCGGCGGCCAGCGGGCCGGAGGCGGCCGTGGCGGCCGTGGCACCCGCGGGGCGGCCCAGGCCGACCGACGGGGACGGCGCGGGGGCCAGGTCCAGCCGGCGGGGTGACCCGCTGCGGCGGGGCAGCACCGGCTCGGGGGCCAGCTCCTGGACCGGGACCTCCTCGGAGACGAACTCCTGCGAGGGGTAGTCGGTGTCGGCGTAGCCGTCCACCGGCTCGTCCCGGTAGCCGTACCGGTCGCGGCGGTCGGCGCGACCACCGGCGTGGCGGTCGTCCCGGTCGTCGTACTCGGACTGTCGCGCGTCGTACCGCCCGTAGGCGGCGCGGGCGTCGTCGTCCTCGACGAGCCCGAGGTAGATCCCCATCTTGCGCATGGCTCCGGCCATCGGAGGGCCCCCTCTCGTGTGTGTCGTGTGCGGTGTGTCGTGGCAGTGCGTCGTGTGCGGTGCGCAGTGCGTCTCGCGAGTCCCACGGGACCCACGTGTCACGCTGGTCCTGCTCCGGAGGCTAGGGGCCGCCGTCCGAACAGCGCGGTACCGACACGCACCAGCGTGGCGCCCACGGCGACCGCCTCCTCGAGGTCCGCGCTCATCCCGGCGGACAGCTCGGCGGCCTCCGGGTGGTCCCCGCGGACCCGCTCCCACAGGACGCCGAGCTGGGCGAACGCCGGTCCGGGCGGTGCCTCGCGGGGGGCGACGGCCATCAGGCCGCGCAGCCGCAACGACGCCGATCCCGCGACCAGGTCGGCCAGCCCGGGGACGTCGCCGGGGTCGGCTCCCCCGCGGGCCGCCGTCCGGCCCTCGGGCCCGCCGAGGTCGACCTGGACGAAGACGTCGGTGACCACCTCGGCCCGCTCGGAGACCCCGGCCAGCCGCTCGACGAGCGAGGCCCGGTCCACCGACTGCACGACGGCACCCAGGCCGACCACCGCGGTGGCCTTGTTGCGCTGCAGCTGGCCGACCAGGTGCCAGCGGAGGTCGAGGTCGGCGAGCTCGGCGGCCTTGCCGGTCAGCTCCTGCACCTTGTTCTCCGCGAAGTCCCGCTGCCCCAGCGCTGCCAGCGCCGCGACGTCGGCGGCCGGCCAGGTCTTGCTGACCGCCAGCAGCGCGACGTCGGCGGGGTCCCGACCGGCGGCCCGGGCGGCGTCGTCGACCCGGGTGCGCACGGCGGTCAGCGCCTCGGTCATCCGGTCGGGGCTCAGCGGGGCTCCAGCCAGACGACGCCGGCCTGGCGCCCGGTGACGCCGTCCCGGCGGTGGCTGAACAGCACCCGGTCCTCCACCGTGCAGCGGGGGTCCTGCACCACCTGGCCGACCCCCGCGCGGTGCAGCGTCTGGGTCAGTCCGGCCCGCAGGTCCAGGGCGGGGGTGCCCCGGCGGGAGCGGACGGCGGCGTCGGGGGCCACCCGCGCCACCTCGTCGGCCATCGCCCGTGGCACCTCGTAGTCCAGTCCGCAGACGGCGGGACCCAGCAGGGCCTGCACGTCCCCGGGCCGGGAGCCCAGGTCGGCCATCGCGCGCAGTGCGGCGGGGACGACGCCCTGGCGGACGCCCTCCCGGCCGGCGTGCACCGCGGCGACCACCCCGGCGACCGGGTCGGCCAGCAGCACGGGCACGCAGTCGGCGACCAGCACGCAGAGCACCAGGCCGGGGGTGGCCGTGACCAGGGCGTCGGCCTCGGGCGGCGGCCCGGTCTGTCGGCCGGTGACCACCTCGACGGCCGTGCCGTGCACCTGGGACATCCAGACCAGGTCGGCGGTCTCGACCCCCAGCTCGCGGGCCAGCCGCTCCCGGTTGGCCGTGACGGCGGCCGGGTCGTCGCCGACGTGCCCGCCCAGGTTGAAGTGGTGGTACGGGGACGACGAACGGCCGCCCCGCCGGTCGGTCACCACCCGTCGGGGACGGAGGGACCGGGTCGGCGGGGCGGCCGGATCGGTCGTGCTCATGCGCTCGTCGCTCAGGTCGAGCGGAGGAACTCGGGGATGTCGAGCTCCTCCTCGAAGTCCTCCGACGCCAGCGGGCGACGCTGACCGGAGACCGGGCCCGGGATGGGCGGCAGCGGCGGGACCGTGATGCCACCGCCCTGGGCCGGCTGACCGTGCCGGGGGGTGGAGGTCTGCCCGCCGGAGGTGTGGGAGGCCTGCTGGCGGGGCTGGGCGACCAGCCGCTCGCCGGTCTGCGTGGGTGCGGGGGTCTGCGGGCGCTGCGGGGTGACCGGCAGGGACTGGGTGGCCGGCGCCTGGGCGGCGGGCTGGGCGTCCTTGCGGTTGGTCCCGCTGGGCTTGCCGCCGTCGAACCCGGCGGCGATGACGGTCACCCGCACCTCGTCACCCAGGGCGTCGTCGATGACGGCACCGAAGATGATGTTGGCGTCGGCGTGCGCGGCGTCGGAGACCAGCGAGGCGGCCTCGTTGATCTCGAACAGGCCCAGGTCCGAGCCACCGGAGATCGACAGCAGCACGCCGTGGGCGCCCTCCATCGAGGCCTCCAGCAGCGGCGAGGCGATGGCCTGCTCGGCGGCCAGCAGCGCGCGGTTGTCCCCGCGGGCGCTGCCGATGCCCATGAGGGCCGAGCCCGCACCGGACATGACCGACTTGACGTCGGCGAAGTCCAGGTTGATCAGGCCGGGGGTGGTGATCAGGTCGGTGATGCCCTGGACACCGGACAGCAGCACCTGGTCCGCGGTGCGGAAGGCGTCCATCACGGACACGTTCCGGTCGCCCAGCTGCAGCAGCCGGTCGTTGGGGATGACGATCAGCGTGTCGCACTCGTTGCGCAGCTCGTCGATGCCGGACTCGGCCTGCACGGCCCGCCGCTTGCCCTCGAAGGAGAACGGGCGGGTGACCACGCCGATGGTGAGCGCGCCGAGCTTGCGGGCGATGGACGCCACGACGGGCGCGCCACCGGTGCCGGTGCCACCACCCTCGCCGGCGGTCACGAAGACCATGTCGGCGCCCTTGAGCACCTCTTCGATCTCCTCGCGGTGGTCCTCGGCGGCCTGGCGGCCGACGTCGGGCTGCGCACCGGCGCCCAGGCCGCGGGTGAGCTCACGGCCGACGTCGAGCTTGACGTCGGCGTCGCTCATCAGCAGCGCCTGGGCATCGGTGTTGATCGCGATGAACTCGACGCCCTTGAGGCCGACCTCGATCATGCGGTTGACCGCGTTCACCCCGCCGCCGCCGATGCCGACGACCTTGATGACCGCGAGGTAGTTGTGCGGAGGTGTCATGGTGCTGGACCCTCATCCTCAGATTGAGCATTATGGTTATGTCAACTCGTCGTTGGTGACGAAGCTAGGTGCGCCGGGTGCCGCACGCCAGCACGCTCCGGTGGCCCGGCGTGTCGGCGACGAGGTGCCTCAGCGGGCGCCCTCGACCCGTCCGTCACTCGCGCCTCACGGCTGGTGACGACCCGCCCCGTGAGCGTCTCATCCCCGGGTCGAGCCCGGACGGGCGGCTCGGCCCCGTCTCGTTCGAGACCCGGCCCGGCCCGGGCGTGTCGCGGACCCCGGCACGAGGCTCAGCGCGGGAGCCGGCCCATCAGGTAGAACTCCTCGTTCGGCGGGATCGCGGCGACGTGCGCCAGCCGGTTGGACAGGGCGAAGAAGCCCACGATCATGCCCAGGTCCCACACGTCGTCCTGGGTCAGGCCGTGGCCCCGCAGGGAGGCCAGGTCCGCCGCGGTGACCTCCGCGGGGCGCAGGGCCAGGGTGACGGCGACCTCGAGCACCGCCTTCATCCGGGCGTCCACCGGGGCCTTGCGCCAGTCGACCGCGACCTGGTCGGCCAGGTGCGGGTCGCGGGAGCGCACCCGGGCGATCGCGCCGTGCGCGACCACGCAGTAGAGGCAGTCGTTGGCCGCGCTGGTGGCCACCACGACGACCTCCCGGTCGGCCTTGGACAGCCCGGGGGTCTCCTTGTCCATCAGCGCGTCGTGCATGGCGAAGAACGCCCGCGCCTCGTCGGGGCGCCAGGCCAGCGCGGCGAACACGTTGGGGAGGAACCCGGACTTCTCCTCGACCGTGTCGAACCTCTCCCGCAGGTCCTCGGGCAGGTCGGCGCGCTCGGGCACCGGGAAGCGGCTGATCGGCTGGGGACCCGTCGGTGAGCTCATGGGGACACCCTGCCGTGCCTCACCGGCGGAGGGTCACCTCAGGACCACGGCCTCCGGGGAGCTGACGTCGATCTGGGCGGCCGGGTCGACGGTGCCGGCGGCCAGCTGGTCGAGCACCGCGGCGAGCACCTCGGCCTTGCGGTCGGCCTGCTCGGCGCTCCCCCACAGCACGGTGGTGCCGTCGACCAGGGTGAGGGTGACGTCGTCCCCGCCGGTGGCCGTCACCGACGTGACCTGGCTGCGGACGGCGTCGGGCAGGGACACCACCGCGGCCAGCGCCGCGCGGGTGGCGGCGTCGTCCGGGCCGGGGTCGGTGACCTGCAGCGGGACGACGCCGGCCGGCGCATCACCGGTGATCGTGTCGAACACGGTGCCGGTGGCGTCGACCAGCGAGCGCGTGCCCGCGGACTCCACGACCGCGACCGGCGTGCGCTCCACGAGGGTGACGACCACCCGGTCGGGCCAGCCCCGGGTGACCTCGGCGGAGGCGACCTGCGGCAGCGCGGACACCCGCGCGGCGGCGGCGGCGGTGTCGACCCGCACCAGCGGGGTGCCCTCGGCCACCCCGGCCACCTGGCGCACCTCCTCGACGCTGAGGGTCCGGGTGCCGTCGACCTGGACGGCACGCACGGCCAGCAGGGGGCTGGCCAGCACCACCCAGGCCGCCACGGCGACCAGCAGGACCACCGACCCGAGCACGACCAGCCGCTTGCGCCGCCGGTCCAGCTTGGGCCGGATGCGGGTGACGGTCGAGCCGCCCGCGGGGGTCGCACCGCGCCGGGCGCCGCGGGTGCGGTCCCGGGTGGTGCTCCCCTGGCGGCTCACCGCTGGTCGTCCCCGGGCCGGTCGGTCAGGGCGGTGAGGATCTCCGGGCCGACCATGACGACGTCCCCGGCGCCCATCGTGAGCACCAGGTCACCGGGCCGCGCCCGGCCGGCGACCGCGGCGGCGGCCGCGGACCACGACGGCTCGAAGTGCACCCGGTCGGCCGGGAGAGGCACCCGCTCGGCGACCAGCGCGCCGGTCACCCCGGGCACCGGGTCCTCGCGGGCGCCGTAGACCTCCATCACCACGACCTCGTCGGCCAGCCCGAGGGCGGTGCCGAAGCCGTCGGCGAACTCGGCGGTGCGGCTGTAGAGGTGCGGCTGGAAGAGCACCACCAGGCGACCGTCGCCGACCACGGCGCGCGCGGCCCTCAGCTGGGCGGTGACCTCGGTGGGGTGGTGGGCGTAGTCGTCGTAGACCCGCACGCCGGCGGCGGTCCCCTTGAGCTCGAACCGGCGGTGCACGCCGCCGAAGCGGGCCAGGCCGGCCATCAGGTCGGCCGCCGGGAAGCCCAGCTCCAGGCCGGTCAGCAGCGCCGCGGCGCTGTTGAGGGCCATGTGCTCCCCGGGCAGCCGGATGGAGACCCGGCCGATCTCGGTGCCGTCGAGCACCGCGGTCCAGCTGGTGCCCTCGGGGCCGACGACGAGGTCGCGGACCTGCAGGTCGGCGTCCGCGCCCCGCCCGTAGGTGCGCACCCGGGCCGCGGTGGTCGGTACGTCGGCCAGCCGCGCGGCGCCCGGGTCGTCCCGGCAGAGCACCAGGAGCCCGGCGGGGTGGATCGTGCCCAGGAAGGTGTCGAACGCGGCCTCGACGGCGGCCAGGTCGCCGTAGTTGTCGAGGTGGTCGGCCTCGACGTTGGTGACGATGCCGGCGAAGGGGGCCAGCAGCAGGAACGAGCGGTCGCTCTCGTCGGCCTCGGCGACGAACACGTCGCCGCTGCCGGCGTGGGCGTTGGAGCCGGACTCGTTGAGGTCGCCGCCGATGGCGAAGGAGGGGTCGGCACCGCAGGCCTGGACCGCGA
This sequence comes from Geodermatophilus sp. Leaf369, assembly GCF_001424455.1. NCBI lineage: Bacteria > Bacillati > Actinomycetota > Actinomycetes > Geodermatophilales > Geodermatophilaceae > Geodermatophilus > Geodermatophilus sp. Leaf369. Next base: position 233,931 of record NZ_LMQA01000001.1, read on the forward strand.
CGGTGAGCATCGAGGTGGTCGAGGTCTTGCCGTGCGTGCCGGCGACGGCGACGCTGCGCCGCCCGGCCATCACCGCGGCCAGCGCGACCGCGCGCGGCAGCACCCGCAGGCCCCGCTCGCGGGCGGCGACCAGCTCCGGGTTGTCCGGGCGGATGGCGGTGGAGACGACGACGGTGCCGGCGTCGCCGAGGTGGGCCGCGTCGTGCCCGACCTCGATCCGGGCACCGAGGGCACCCAGCGCCAGCAGGGTGGGGGTGTCGCGCCGGTCGCTGCCGGAGACGGCGACCCCGCGGGCCAGCAGGATGCGGGCGATGCCGCTCATCCCGGCCCCGCCGATGCCGATGAAGTGCACCGCGCCCAGGGACTCCAGGGTCGGGATCGGGTCGCGCCAGGCGGCGACGTCCGCAGCACTCACCGGGCCACCTCCAGGGTCAGGTCGGCGAGCTTCTCGTCGGCGTCGGGCACCCCGGCCGCGGCGGCGTGCCGGGACAGCTCGGCCAGCCGGGCGGGGTCGGTGAGCAGCGGCAGCAAGGTGCCGGTGATCCAGGCCGGGGAGAGGTCGGCGTCGTCGACCAGCAGCCCTCCCCCGGCCTCGACGACGGGCAGGGCGTTGCGGCGCTGCTCGCCGTTGCCGATCGGCAGCGGCACGAACGCCCCGGGCAGCCCGACGGCGGACAGCTCGGCCACGCTCACCGCGCCCGAGCGGCACAGGGCGAGGTCGGCCGCGGCGTAGGCCAGGTCCATCCGCTCCAGGTAGTCCACGACCACGTAGGGCGCCGAACCGGCCGGGCGGGCGGGCACGGACACCTCGGTGTTCTTCGGGCCCCGGGCGTGCAGCACCTGGACCCCGGCGGCGGTGAGCGCGTCGGCCGCGCCGGTGGCCGCGGTGTTCAGCGAGCGGGCGCCCTGGGAGCCGCCGAAGACCAGCAGGGTGGGCCCGCCGGCGTCCAGCCCGAAGTGCGCGCGGGCCTCGGCGCGCAGCGCCGCCCGGTCCAGGCCGGTGATGGCCGGGCGCAGCGGCATGCCCACGTGCACGGCGCCGCGCAGCGGGGTGCCGGGGGTGGTGACGGCGACCCGGGCGGCGATCCGGGCACCGACCCGGTTGGCCAGGCCGGGCAGCGGGTTCTGCTCGTGCACCACGACGGGCACCTTCTCCAGCCGGGCCGCCAGGTAGGCCGGCAGCGCGACGTAGCCGCCGAACCCGACGACGACGTCGGCGTCCAGCTCGCGCAGCAGCGCCCGGGTGTCGGCGACCGACCGGCGGACCCGGCCCGGCACGCGCAGCAGGTCCAGGGTGGGCTTGCGGGGCAGCGGGACCGGCGGGATGAGCCGCAGCTCGTGCCCGCGGGCCGGGACCAGTCGGGTCTCCATGCCGCGTGCGGTGCCCAGGCAGGTCACCCGGGGGGCGCCGCCGGGGGTGCCGGTGCGCCGGACGAGGGCGTCGGCCAGGGCGAGCATCGGCTCGATGTGGCCGCCGGTGCCGCCGCCGGCGAGGACGACGCTGACGGGGCGGGAGCGGGTGGGGGGTGGCGCAGTCACGGGTGCAGTCTCACAGGGGTCGAGGGGCTCACCGGGGACGTGCGGGCCGGTCCGTCCGGGGACGGGGGGCACCCTGGTCTCGGGACGGGGTGTGGGACGGGGTGCGGGCCGGCGCGCTGCGCCCGGTCGGGCGGTCCCGGCCAGTCTGCCGGGCGGGGGGTGCGACCGGTGCCGCGGGCGCCGGTGCCCGCCCGTCGCGGACCCGGGCCACGGTGCGCCCGGCCGGCCGACGCTGCGCGTCGGCGGTGGGACGACGGCGTCCCACGGTGGGCAGCGGGTCGACGGCGTTCGGGGGCACCGGCAGCAGCCAGCGACCCAGCCGGCCGAGCCGCCCGACGGGCACGGCCTGGCGGTGGGCCCGCAGGTGCGCGATGGCCTCGGGCTCGGAGCGGGCGAACCGGGCCAGCAGACCCACGATGAACAGCGTGATGACCATCGACGTGCCACCGGCGGAGACCAGCGGCAGCTGCACGCCGGTGACCGGGAGCAGCCCGACGACGTAGCCCATGTTCATCGTGGCCTGGCCGATCAGCCAGACGGTGATAGCGATGCTGGCCAGCTGGATGAACCGGTCGGCCGAGCGGCGGGCGATGCGGAAGCCGGCGTAGGCCAGCACGCCGTAGAGGGTGATCACGACCAGGCAGCCGAGGAAGCCGAGCTCCTCGCCGATGATCGCGAAGATGTAGTCGCTCTCGGCGTGCGGCAGCAGGTTCCACTTCATCCGGCTGTTGCCCAGCCCCACGCCCCAGAAGCCGCCGGTGGCCAGCGCGTAGAGGCCGCGGACGGCCTGGAACCCGTCGCCGAGCGGGTCGGCGAAGGGGTCCAGGAACGACGTGACCCGGGCCAGCCGGTAGGGCGCCAGGGCGACCATCAGCGCCACGATGCCGGCGGCGATGCCCACCCCGCAGGCGATCAGCCGCCCGGAGATGCCACCGGCCCAGAGCAGGCCGGCGAGCACCAGGCCCAGGCTGACCACCGCGCCCATGTCGGGCTCGAGGATGAGCAGCCCGCTGAGCATCGCGAACACCGGCAGCACCGGGACCAGCAGGGACGACGTGGTCAGCCAACGCTCGCGGACGGCGATGACGTGGGCGCCCCACAGCGCGAAGACCAGCTTGGTGAACTCCGAGGGCTGGAAGTCCGTCACGCCCAGGTTGATCCACTGCCGGGCGCCGTTGAGCTCCTTGCCGATGCCGGGCACCAGCACGGCCATCAGCAGCACGAAGGACAGCAGCAGCGCGATGCCCGACCAGCGGCGCAGGTGCCCGACCGGCAGCCGCAGCGCCACGAACATGCCGATCAGCCCGGCTAAGGCGACCGCGACCTGCTTGAGACCCGGCGCCCAGGGCGACCCGTCGTTGAGCGCAGACTCCATGCTGGAGGCCGAGAAGACCATCACCAGGCCGATGGACAGCAGCAGCCCGGCCGAGCCGAGCACCAGCTGGGAGCTGGTCATCGGCCCCTCGAGCCAGGCCGGCGCCCGGAACAGCGGTCCGCGGACCGCCGCCTCACCCCGCTTGCGTGCGGCGGCGGACCCCGTGGCGGAGCGGGTGGTCGGGCGGGTGGTGGTCGTGCTGGCCATGCGGGCCCCCGTCAGCGCAGGGCGCGGACCGCGTCGGCGAAGGCGCGGCCCCGGTGCCCGTAGTCGGTGAACACGTCCATCGACGCGGCGGCGGGGGCGAGCAGAACGGTGTCGCCGGGACGGGCGAGCTGCACGGCTGCCCGCACCACCCGCTCCATCACGACCTCAGCCGTCTCTCCAGTCACACTCGTCACGGCTGCATCATCACCGCTGGGGACGACGATCCGTGGGACCGCGGGGGCGTGTCGGGCCAACGACCGGGCCAGCAGCTCCCGGTCGCGGCCCAGGAGCACCACCCCGGCCAGCCGGGCGGCCACCGCGGCCACCAGCGGGTCGACGTCGGCGCCCTTGAGCAGCCCGCCGGCGATCCAGACCACCCGGGGGTAGGCGGCCAGCGAGGCACCGGCGGCGTGCGGGTTGGTGGCCTTGCTGTCGTCGACGAAGTCCACCCCGTCCACCGTGCCGACCAGCACGTTGCGGTGCGCACCGCCGCGGAAGCCGGCCAGCCCCCGGCCGATGTCGGCCGCGGACACCCCGGCCACCCGGGCCAGCGCCGCGGCGACGAGGGCGTTGACCGCGTTGTGCGGTCCGCTCACCTGCAGCGCGGACTGCTCGACCAGCACCTCCCCGGCCGGGGAGGCCGCGAAGGCACGGTCGACCAGCGCACCGGAGCGGACGCCGAGCTGACCGGGCTGGGGTTCCTCGAGGGTGACGGTCACCGGGTGCCGGTGCTCGCGGACCAGGGAGGCGGCGACCGGGTCGCCGGCGTCGGCGACGGCCACCGGGGTGAGCGCCAGGACGCGTGCCTTGGCGTCCCGGTAGGCCTCCGGGCTGCCGTGCCAGTCGACGTGGTCGTCAGCCACGTTCAGCACGGCCGCGGCGGCCGGGGCCAGCGACGACGACCAGTGCAGCTGGAAGCTCGACAGCTCGACCGCGACCGCGTCGAAGGTCGGCGTGCCGTCGGGCTCGACCGCGGTGACCACCTCGACCAGCGGGCGGCCCACGTTGCCGGCGGCGACCGCGCGGAGCCCGCCGGCCAGCAGCACCGACTCCAGCATGGTCACCGTCGTCGTCTTGCCGTTGGTGCCGGTGACGGCGTACCAGGGTGCCGGCTCCCCCGAGGGCAGCGGGAGCCGCAGCCGCCAGGCCAGCTCGGGCTCGCCGACCACCTCGATCCCGGACCGGGCCGCGGACAGCAGCAGCGGGGAGTCCGGGCGCCAGCCCGGGGAGGTGACCACGAGGTCGACGTCGTCGGGCACCTCGGTGACCGCGCCGAGCCAGACCGCACCCGCGGCCTCCAGCTCGGCCCGGGCGGCGGGTGCGCCGCCGTCGGCGAGCAGCACGGTGTCGCCGCGGGCCAGCAGCACCCGGGCGGCCGCGGCCCCGGACACCCCCAGGCCGCAGACGAGGACCCGACCGAGGGGGGCGTCCACCTACAGCCCCGTGAGGTCGAGCCAGTCGGCGTAGAACAGCCCGATGCCCAGGGCCACCGACATGGCGGTGACCAGCCAGAACCGGACGATCACGGTGTTCTCGGCCCACCCGGCCAGTTCGAAGTGGTGGTGCAGGGGCGCCATCCGGAAGACCCGGCGCCGGGTGGCCTTGAAGAACGCGACCTGGATGACCACCGAGAGCGTGATGGCCACGAAGAGCCCGCCGATGACGACCAGCAGCAGCTCGGTGCGGGTGACGATCGCGATGCCGGCCATCAGCCCACCGAGGGCCAGCGAGCCGGTGTCGCCCATGAAGATCCGGGCCGGGGAGGTGTTCCACCACAGGAAGCCCAGGCAGGCGCCCATCGCGGCCGCGGCCACCAGGGTCACGTCCAGCGGGTCGCGCACGGTGTAGCAGCCGGCGACCACCCCGGCGGAGCAGTCGTGCCCGAACTGCCAGAACGACATGACCACGTAGGCGCCGAACACCATCGCCGAGCAGCCCGCGGCCAGCCCGTCCAGGCCGTCGGTGAGGTTCACCGCGTTGGAGAAGCCGGCGATGAAGAGGTAGGCCAGCACCATGAACAGCACCGCGGGCATGGCCAGCGGGGCGATCTCCCGGACGAAGGAGACCGTGGTGGAGGCGACCGCCTGACCCCCGGGCCCGTCGCCCTCGATCAGCGCCAGGCCGGCGAAGACCAGGCCGACGACGAGCTGGCCGACCAGCTTGGCGGTCTTGTTCAGCCCCAGGCTGCGCCGGTGCGCGATCTTCAGGTAGTCGTCGAGGAAGCCGACCGTGCCCAGCCCGACCAGCAGGAAGAGCAGCAGCAGGCCGGTGGTGGTGACCCCGCGACCCTCCTGGCCGAGCAGGAACAGGTGGGAGATGAAGTAGCCGGCGACCGTGGCGAACACGATCACCGTCCCGCCCATGGTGGGCGTGCCCTTCTTGGACAGGTGGCTCTCCGGGCCGTCGTCCCGGATCTCCTGGCCGAAGCCCCGGCTGCGGAAGGCCTTGATGGCCACCGGGGTCAGCAGGATGGAGATGACCAGGCCGAAGCCGGCCGCGACGAGGACGGACTTCACGAGGGGGCTCCGTCGGTGAGGAGATCGGCGGCCAGCTGCTCGAGGCCGTAGGAGCGGGAGGCCTTCACCAGGACGACGTCGCCCGGGCGGAGCACCCCCGCGAGCAGCTGGCGGGCGGCGGCCCGGTCCGGCACGTGCACCGACTCCTCTCGCAGGGCGCGTGCCCCGGCAGTGATCCCCGCGGCGTCTGGGCCGACCGCGACGAGCAGGTCGACCACGGCGGCGGCGTCCGCGCCGAGCCGGGCGTGGGCGGCGTCGGCACCCGGGCCGAGTTCGCCCATGGCACCCAGCACGGCGACCCGGCGGGTGCCGGTCATCCCGGTCAGGGCGGCCAGGGCGGCCCGCATCGACTCGGGGTTGGCGTTGTAGGCGTCGTTGACCACCGTCACGCCGTCGGGGCGCTCGGTGACCTCCATCCGCCAGCGGCTCTGCGCGGTGGCCCCGGACAGCCCGGTCGCGACCTGGGCGGGGGTGAGCCCGGCGGCGAGCGCGGCGCCGGCGGCCGACAGCGCGTTGGCGACCTGGTGGGCGCCGACGACCTGGAGCCGGACCGGGTGGGTCTCCCCCGCGGCGTGCAGGGTGAACGAGGCGCGCGCGGCGCCGTCGAGCTCGACGTCGGTGGCCCGGACGTCGGCGTCGTCCGCGGTGCCGGTGAGCAGCACCCGGGCGGTGGCCCGGTCGGCCATGGCGCGCACCCGCGGGTCGTCGGCGTTGAGCACCGCGACCGACGCGGCGGCCTCGGCCAGCTCGCCCTTGGCGGTGGCGATCACGTCGGCGCTGCCGAACTCGCCCAGGTGCGCCGAGCCCACGTTGAGCACCACGCCGACGTCCGGGCGGGCGACGGCGCAGAGCCGGGCGACGTGCCCGACGCCGCGGGCGCCCATCTCCAGGACGAGGAAACGGGTGTCGGCGTCGGCGGCCAGCACGGTCAGCGGCAGGCCGATGTCGTTGTTGAACGAGCCGGGTGGGCTGACCGTGGCGCCGACGGTGCCCAGCACCTGGCCGAGGAGGTCCTTGGTGGAGGTCTTGCCCGACGAGCCGGTGATGCCGACCGTGGTCAGGCCGGTGAGCCGCTCGTGCACCGCGTGGGCGAGCCGCCCCAGGGCGACCACCGGGTCGGCGACCACGACCACCGGGGTGCCGGCGTCGTCGGGCCGGGTGGACAGCGCACCGACCGCGCCGGCGGATGCGGCGGCGGCGAGGAAGTCGTGGCCGTCGACCCGCTCGCCGGGCAAGGCGACGTACAGGTCGCCGGGGCCGGCGGTGCGGGAGTCCACGGTCACCGACCCGGTGACGGTCGCGTCGGTGCCGGTGAGCTCGCCGCCCACGGCGGTGGCCACCTCGGTGAGGCTGAACGGGATCACGCTCGCGCCTCCAGTGCTCGTCGCAGTTCGACCCGGTCGTCGAAGGGGCTGATCACACCGGCGACGTCCTGGCCGGTCTCGTGGCCCTTGCCGGCGACCAGCAGGGTGTCACCCGGACCTGCGGCCGCGACCGCCGCCTCGATCGCGGCACGCCGGTCGCCGACCTCCAGCACCTCGGCGCCGGCGTCAGCGGGGACGCCGGCCAGCATCTCGGCGCGGATCGCGGCCGGGTCCTCCGAGCGCGGGTTGTCGTCGGTCACCACCAGGAGGTCGCTGCCCGCGGCGGCCGCCGCGCCCATCCCGGCCCGCTTGCCGGGGTCGCGGTCCCCGCCGCAGCCGAGCACGGTGAGCACCCGGCCGGTCGTGGTGGCCCGCAGCGCCGTGAGCGCGGTGGCGACCGCGTCGGGGGTGTGCGCGTAGTCCACGACGGCGACGAAGGGCTGCCCGGCGTCCACCGGCTCCATCCGGCCCGGAACGACGGTCGCGGCGATGCCGGTCAGCGCGTCGTCCACCGCGACCCCGACGGCGTCCAGCAGGGCGACGGCGAGCACCGCGTTGGCCACGTTGAACGCCCCGGGCAGCCGCAGCCGGGCCGGCCAGGAGCGCTCGCCGGGGCCGTGCAGGGTGAAGGCCGAGCCGCCGTCGGGCGTCGTCGTCACCTCGGTGGCGCGCCAGTCGGCGGCCGCACCCCGGCCGGAGACCGTGGTGGTGCGCTCCCCCACCAGCCGGCGGCCGTGCTCGTCGTCGACGTCGACCACCTCGCGGGCGGCGCGGCCGTCGAAGAGCCGGGCCTTGGCCTGGAAGTAGCTCTCCACGTCGCCGTGGAAGTCCAGGTGGTCGCGGGAGAGGTTGGTGAACCCGGCCGCGGCGAACGCGACGCCGCCGACCCGGCCCAGCACCAGGGCGTGGCTGGAGACCTCCATGACCACCGCGCGCACCCCGTCGCGGCGCATGCCGGCGAGCAGGGCGTGCAGGTCGGGGGCCTCGGGGGTGGTGCGCACGCTGGGCAGTTCGGTGACCACGGGGGCGCCGTCCGGGCCGGTGCCGCGGGTGCGGGTCTGCACGGTGCCGATCAGGCCGCTGCTCCAGCCGGCCGCGGCCAGCCCGGCCTCGACCAGGTAGGCCGTCGTCGTCTTGCCGTTGGTGCCGGTGATGCCCAGCACCGTCAGCGCCTCGCTCGGCCGCCCGTGCACCCGGGAGGCGACGTCACCGAGCACCGCCCGCGGGTCGGGGACGACGCAGACCGGGACGCCGGTCGCCGTGCAGGCCTGCTCGCCGGCGGGGTCGGTCAGCAGCGCGACGGCTCCGCGCTCCACGGCCTCGGCGGCGAAGGAGGCACCGTGCACCCGGGCCCCGGGCAGGGCGGCGTACAGGTCACCGGGACCGACCCGGCCCGAGGCCAGGGTCACCCCGGTCAGCGTGGTGCCGGGATCGCCCTGGACGGGCCGGCCGAGGAGGTCGGCCAGCTGCGACAGGGGGGTGCCCACAGCAGTGCTCACGGGACTCCAATCTACCGGCGTGCCGACCTCCACCCGACCAGCGACCCGGGGTGGCCGGGTCGCCGGTGCCTCACTCGGTGGGGGCCGTGCCGGTCAGCTGGAAGTCCGGGCGGGTGGTGCCCGAGGGCGTCACGCCGGCCGCGGTGAGGGCGTACTGCATGACGTCGGCGAACACCGGGGCGGCGACCTGGCCGCCCTCGGCGGAGCTGGTCGGGCGCTCGAGGTCGACGGCCACCACGTAGCGGGGGGCGTCGGCCGGGGCGAAGCCGATGAAGGTGGTGAAGTAGCCGCCGCCCTCGTAGCAGGAGCAGTCGGGGTTGGCCCGCTGCGCCGTCCCGGTCTTGCCGGCGACCCGGAACCCGTCGACCTCGCCCAGGGGCGCGGTGCCGCCGGGGCCGACGACGGCCTCGAGCATGTAGGCCAGCTGGTCGGCGGTGGACTCGCTGACCACCCGGGTGCCCGCGGGCTGCTGGGTCGGGGTGACGGTGCCGTCGGCGGCGGTGACCGAGGAGACCAGCCGGGGCTCGATCCGGACGCCGCCGTTGGCGATGGTCTGGTAGACCGACGCCATCTGCAGCGCGGTCACCGAGACGCCCTGCCCGATCGGGATGTTGGCCGCCCGGCTGGCGGTCCAGTCCGCGGAGTCCTGCAGGATGCCGGCGCTCTCCCCGGGCAGCTCGACGCCGGTGGTGGAGCCCAGGCCGAACGCCCGCATGTACTCCTCGAGGCGCTCGTCGCCGACCTCGCGGGCCAGCATGATCGTCCCGACGTTGCTGGACTTGGCCAGGATGCCGGTGACGGTCCAGTCGATCGGGGCGTGGTCGTGGGCGTCGGTGACCACCCGGTCGCCGGCCTGGATGTGGCCGGGCACCGACAGCACGGTGTCCGGGGTGGCGACGCCCTCCTCGACGGCGGCGGCCAGGGTCACCGCCTTCATCACCGAGCCGGGCTCGAAGACGTCGGAGACCGCGGCGTTGCCCAGCAGCGAGGGGTCGGTGGAGCGCGCCTGCGCCGGGTCGTAACCCGGGCAGGTGGCCATGGCCACGATCTCCCCGGTCTGCACGTCCTGGACGACCCCGGAGCCGCGGGTGGTGAGCCCGTTGGCGCACTCGGTGTCCAGCCGCTGCTGCAGCATGAACTGGAGGTCCTCGTCGATGGTCAGCGTGACGGTGCCGCCGTCCACCGCGGGGGTGGAGTCGTCGATCCCCGCCGGGATGGGCACGCCACCGGCGCCGGTCTCGACGCGGCGCTCGCCGTCGCTGCCGGCCAGCACGTCCTGGTAGGTCTGCTCGATGCCGGCCAGCCCGTCGCCGTCCCGGCCGACGAAGCCGACGATCTGCCCGCCGACGGTGCCCGCGGGGTAGAGCCGCACCGGGTCGTCCTCGAAGAAGATCCCGGCGAGCCCGAGCTCGGTGATCGCGTCGGTGGTGGCGGTGTCGACCTGCCCGGCGAGCACCTCGTACCGACCGTCGGCCGACAGCTGCTCGGTCAGCGTGGAGACCGGGACGTCGAGCAGGGTGGTCAGCGCCAGCGCGGTGCGCGAGGGGTCGGTGACGATCGAGGGGTCGGCGACCACCCGGCTGGCCTGCACGGAGTAGGCGAGCCGGTTGCCGTCCCGGTCCACGATCTCGCCGCGGATGGCGGCGATGTCGAAGGTCTGCATGCGGTCGTTCTCCGCGGCCTGCGCGTAGGCGCCGCCGTCGATGCCCTGCAGCACGACGAGCTTGCCCACGACGGCGACCAGCAGCACGACCATGAAGCCCAGCCCGAGCCGGTTGCGGCGGGTGCGCATCTGCGGCGACATGCCGCGGGCGCGGCGGGTGCCCGGCTCGCGGCGCGGCCGCAGGGCGTCGCGGCTGCCCGCGGGGCGGGTGCCGGACCCGGCGGGGCGGGGGGCGCGGCGGGACGGGTCGGAGGGTCGGGTCGCCACGGGTGTCAGCCTCCGGCCGGGTCTGCGCCGGGCACGGTGGCCGGTGCGGGGGTGCCCCGGACGACGGAGGTGCCGTCGGGGGCGATGACGAGGTGGCCGGCCGCCCCGGCGGGGACCAGCCCGGCGGCAGCGGCCGCGGCGGCGAGCTCGGCCGGGGTGCGGGCGGTGGTGACCTGCTGCTCCAGCCGCTCGACCTGCTGGGCGAGCTCGGCGTTGGCGGCCCGCTGCTGGGTGGCGTCCAGGGAGTTCACCGCGATGGCGGTGTTGAGCAGCAGCAGGGCCAGCGCGGTGCCGGCCAGCAGCGACACCACGAGGACGACGAAGGGCGCCCGACGGCGCTTGGGGGCGGCCACCCGGCGCGGACGGGCCGGCGTGCCGACCGGGGCCGAGACCAGCCGCAGCGCCGGCCGGACGTGCACCGGGCCGGTCCGCCGGGTCGGCCGCGGGTTCGCGCGGGGGCTCGTGCGGGGGCCGGCGGGTGCGGTCGCCCGGGCGCGGAGCGACCCGGTGTGGACCCGTGCGGTGGCGCTCATCGGGCTGCCCTCCGGAGGCGAACGGCTGCGCGGACCCGGGCCGAGGCGGCCCGGGGGTTGTCGGTGGTCTCGGCGTCGCTCGGGGCCTCGCCGCCCCGGGTGAGCAGGCGCAGCGTGGGCGCGAGCTCGGGCATCGGGAACGGCATCTCCGGCGGCGTGCCGTCGGTCGCGCCGACGGCGAGGGCCTGCTTCACGATCCGGTCCTCCAGGGAGTGGAAGGTGATGACGACGAGCCGGCCGCCGACGGCGAGGGCCTCGACGGCGTCGGGCAGCACCCGGGTGAGCACGCCGAGCTCGTCGTTGACCTCGATCCGCAGGGCCTGGAAGGTCCGCTTGGCCGGGTGCCCGCCGGTGCGCCGGGTGGCGGCGGGGATCGAGTCGCGGACCAGCTCGGCGAGGCGGGCGGTGCCGGTGAAGGGCTCCTTCTCCCGTTCCCGCAGCACCGCGGAGGCGATCCGGCCGGCGAAGCGCTCCTCACCGAAGGTGGAGAGCACCCGGGCGAGCTGCCCGTGGGAGTACGTGTTCACCACCTCGGCGGCGGTGAGCGGGGTGCTGGGGTCCATCCGCATGTCCAGCGGGGCGTCGGTGGAGTAGCTGAAGCCCCGGCTGGGCCGGTCCAGCTGCAGCGAGGAGACGCCGAGGTCGAAGAGCACGCCCTGCACCTCGTCGACGCCGAGCTCGGCGAGCACGTCGGCCAGCTCGTCGAAGACCGCGGGGACCAGGGTGACCCGGTCGGTGTGGCCGGCGGCGGCGATCCGGCGGGCGGCCTCGGCCCGGGCGTCGGGGTCGCGGTCCAGGCCGATCAGCCGCAGACCGGGGTGCGCGTCCAGCAGGGCGAGGGAGTGCCCGGCCAGGCCCAGGGTGCAGTCGACGAGGACGGCGCCCTCGGTGGCGAGGGCGGGACCGAGGAGCTCGACGACCCGGTCGAGCAGCACGGGGACGTGCAGCGCGGGCTCGCGCGGCTCGTCGGCGCTCATGGCGGGTCCTCTCGGTGCGTCCTGCGGTGAGGTCGTCGGCCCAGCCGTGGGCCGACGGGGTGTGGCTATGTCCGTGGTGTGACTGTTGGTGTCTCGTGGTGCTGGTGGGGTTCGCGAGGTCCGGGTGGTCCCCGGGCCGGTGGAGCGGGGTGGGTGTCCGGGATCGCCCCGGGGGTCCTGCGAGGTGGTGCGGGGTGGCACGGCCTCCCCGGCGGGGCCCGCCTGGCACCGGGGAAGTGCGCCAGGAGGGGCCCCGCAACGGGGTGTGGCTGCTGCTCGGGGTCAGGGAGCAGGTGCTGCGGTTCGTGCTGGGTGGTGCTCTCGTGTCCGCACCCGGTGGTCCAGCCGCGGGGAAGTCGGCTGGTCCGTGGTCCCGAGCCGCGGGGAAGTCGGCTCGGTGGTGGGGCGGAGTGGGGTGGGTGGGGCGCGGTGGGGACCTGCGGCGGTCGCCGTCAGGACAGCGTCGGCACCCCCTCGCTCTCGCTGGACGCGTAGGCGGCCTCCTGCTCGGCGACGTAGTCGTCCCAGCGGGTGGCGTCCCAGATCTCGAAGCGGGTGTCGACACCGACCACGACGACGTCGCGGTCCAGGCCGGCGTACTCGCGGAGTCCGGCGGGGAGGGTGATCCGTCCGGTCTTGTCCGGCTCGAGCTCGACCATCGAGCCGAAGCCCAGTCGGGCCATCGCGCGGCGCCCGGCGTCGTCGCGGGCCATGGTGGCCGCGCGGGCCGCCTGGATCTCGGCGACGCGGGCGTGGGTCAGGGCGTAGACGCAGTTCTCCTGGCCCTTGGTCAGCACGACGCCGTCCGAGACCAGGTCGCGGAAGCGGACCGGGAGGGCCAGTCGGCCCTTCTCGTCCAGGCGGAGGGCGTGGCTGCCGAGGAACACCGGTCCACCACCCCCACCTGCTCTTCCCGGGGGCCCGCCAGGTCCCCCTGCGGGCCCTGCCTCCCCATCGGGCGCCACAGTAACCCACCCAGCCCCACCAGGCACCACAACTCGCCCCGTGTCCCCCCGCGCCCCACCCCGCTCCCCCGGCCGGTCCCGCGGTCGGTCCCGCGAGGCCCCGATCCGGCCCTGCCCCGCAGGTCAGGCCCGAGGACGGCGGGACGAGACCCGCCGGGTCCGGTTCACCGGCACGTACGGTGGGCGGCGTGACGGAGGCGACAGCGACCCCCTCGACCGGTCAGCACCACCGGGGGGCCGGCGACCACGACGACCCGGTCGACGTCGCCGCCGAGGGCGCGCGCATCGCCGCGGCCATGAGCACCGTCGTGGCCGGCAAGCCCGACGTCGTCCGGCTGGTACTGGTCGTGCTGCTGGCCGAGGGTCACCTGCTCATCGAGGACGTGCCCGGCGTCGGCAAGACCACGCTGGCCAAGTCGCTGGCCCGCTCCATCGACTCCACCGTCCGGCGGATCCAGTTCACCCCGGACCTGCTGCCCAGCGACGTCACCGGGGTGGCGGTCTTCGACCAGGAGACCCGCAGCTTCGAGTTCCGTCCGGGTGCGGTGTTCGCCAACCTGGTCGTGGCCGACGAGATCAACCGGGCCTCCCCCAAGACCCAGTCGGCGCTGCTGGAGTGCATGGAGGAACGGCAGGTCACCGTGGACGGCACCACCTACGAGCTGGCCCGGCCGTTCATGGTGCTGGCCACCCAGAACCCGCTGGAGATGGAGGGCACCTACCCCCTCCCCGAGGCCCAGCGCGACCGCTTCACCGCCCGGGTGTCGATGGGTTACCCCGACCGCGAGGCCGAGCTGGCCATGCTCGACGAGCGGGAGACCCGCGACCCGCTGGCCGCGCTCACCCCGGTCGCCGACGCCGCCCTGGTCCGCCGGCTGGTCGACGGGGTGGCCCTGCTGCACGTCTCGGACGCACTGCGCCGCTACGTGGTCTCCCTCGTCGAGGCCACCCGGCGCAGCCCGGACCTCCGGCTGGGCGCCTCCCCCCGGGCCGGCCTGCAGCTCCTGCGCGCCGCCCGCGCCGCCGCGGCACTCGCCGGCCGGGACCACGTGCTCCCCGACGACGTGCAGGCGATGGCCGGCCCGGTGCTGGCCCACCGGCTGCTGCTCACCCCCGACGCCGCGCTGGCCCGCCGCGGCACCGACCGGGTGGTGGCCGACCTGCTGACCGCCGTCCCGGTCCCCCGCGAGCGCTGACTCCCCCGTCGTGTCCCGTCGTGGCCGGCTGGCCGAGCTCACCTCCTCGCTGACGCTGCGCGGGGGCTGCCTGGTCGCGGCCGGGGCCACCCTGGTCGCCCTGGGCGCCCTGCTCGGTGAGCGCTCCCTGGTGCAGCTGGCGGTGTTCGTGCTGGCGCTGCCGGTGCTCTCGGCGGTCGGCGTCGTCCGGGCCCGGTTCCGGCTGGCCACCCGGCGCACGGTGACCCCCGCCCGGGTGCCGCGCGGCCAGGACGCCGAGGTGCGCCTGGAGGTCACCAACACCGACCGCCGTCCCGGGGGCATGTGGATGCTGTCCGAGCAGCTGTCGCCCGACCTCGGCGGCCGACCCCGGTTCCTGGTCGAGCGGCTGCCCAGCGGGGCCACCGCGGCACTGCGCTACGGGGTGCACGGCGCCCGGCGCGGCCGCCACGTGCTGGGCCCGCTGCGGCTGCGGCTGGTCGACCCCTTCGGCCTGGTGCTGCGCACGACCGCCGGGGTGGACACCGCGACCCTGCTCGTCGTCCCCCGGGTGCGCCCGCTGGGCCCGCTGTCGCTGTCCGGGGGCAGCGGCGGGGGCGCCGAGGGTGCCCGCCGGTCCTTCGCCGTGCACGGTGAGGACGACGTCAGCACCCGGGAGTACCGCCGCGGCGACGACCTGCGCAAGGTGCACTGGCGGGCCACCGCGCGCACCGGTGAGCTGATGGTGCGCCTGGAGGAGAAGCCGTGGCGCTCCTCGGCGTCCCTGCTCGTGGACACCCGGCAGCGCGCCCACCTGCTCGGCGGCGCGCCCGCCCAGGGCCCGGCCGGGGACGACGCTCCCCCGCCGGACACCCTGGAGTGGGTGGTCGAGGCCGCGGCGAGCATCGGGGACCACCTGCTCGCCCGCGGCGCCGACCTGTCGGTGGTGACCGACGTGGGCGCGCTGACCCCGGCCGCCGGGCGGGGCGGGTTGAGCCGGGTGGAGCTCTCCGAGCGGCTGGCCGGGCTGACCCCCTCCCGGCTGACCGACCTGGACACCGGCCTGCAGGCGCTGCGCCGGGCCGCCGTCGAGGGACCGGTGGTCTGCCTGCTGGGCGCCGTCGGACCCGACGAGGTGGCCGAGCTGGTGCGGGCCCGCTCCGGGCCGGGCACCGACGTCGCCGTGCTGGTCGACGTGGTCGCCTGGCACGACGCCGGCGCGACCCGCTCGCGGCGCGGCGGGCTCACCGGCTCGGCGCGGGCCGAGCTCGCCCGGCAGCGCGAGGACGCCGCCTCGCTGCTGCGCGCCGCCGGCTGGCGGGTGGTCACCGCAGGGCCCCAGGACACCGTCGAGGCCGTGTGGGCCCGGCTCGCCGGCGCGGACACCACGGCGGTGCCGGCGTGAGCCGGACCGGCTGGGTGGGCAGCTCGGTGGCCGCCGCCGTCGCGGTGCTGCTGGGCTCCCTCGCCCTGGGCCCGGTGTTCGCCGCCGGGTCGTGGTTCCCGCCGGGGGCCTTCCTCGTCGTCGTCGTGGCCGCGACCGGGCTCGCCGTCCGCCTACTGCTGGCCCGCACCGACCGGGCCGACGGCGTGCTGGCCGGCCTGCTGCCCCCGCTGGTCCAGGTGCTCGCCGCGGCCACCGCGCTCACCGTCGTCTTCACCCCCGGGCGGGCGTGGGGCGGCGTGCTGCCCACCCCCGGGAGCCTGGCCGAGCTGGGCGCGCTGTTCGCCGAGGGTGCGTCGGAGATCCAGGAGCAGGCCACCCCGGCCCTGCCGCTGACCGGGCTGGTCGCGCTCACCACGCTGTTCCTCACCACGCTGGCGCTGGCCGTCGACCTGGTGGCGGTGGCCGGCCGGCAGCCCACCCTGGGGGGCCTGGCGCTGCTGGTGCTGGCCTGCATCCCGGTGGCCACCGTGACCGGCGACGTGTCGCTGGTGGCGTTCCTGGGCCCGGCCGTGGGGTTCGGCGTCCTCCTGTGGGCCGACCAGCGCAGCAGGCTGGCCGACCGGGCGCGCTCGGGGCCGGGCGCCGCCCTGGGCACCGGCACCCTGCCCGCCCTGCGCACCGGGGTGCTGGCGCTGGTCGCCGGGATCCTGCTGCCGGCCTTCGTGCCGATGCTGGCCGAGGGCTCCTTCGCCACCGGCCTGGGCACCGGGGACGGCCCCGGTGGCGGGTCGAGCACCGGCACCGCGCTGGACCCCCAGGCCGCTCTGCAGGGCCAGCTCACCCAGCCCACCCCGATCGACCTGCTGACCCTGGACACCACGGTCGTGGACCCCGAGTACCTGCGTGCCGTCGCACTGGACGAGTACACCGACGAGGGCTGGGGCATCGGGAACCTCGACGGCACCACCTCGGTCGCCGACTCCGACGAGCTGGCCCCGCTGCCCGGCGGCGTCGACAGCCGCCGGGTCACCGCCCGGATCACCGCCGTCGAGCACGCCGACCGCTTCCTGCCGGTGTTCGCCTCTCCGCTGTCGGTCGAGGTCACCGAGGACGACGGGGAGGGCAGCGACGACGGCCCCTGGCGGCTGGACGCCGACAGCAGCACCGTCTTCGGCCGGGACGGCGCCCGCACCTCGGGGCGCTCCTGGGAGGTCGTCGCCCAGGAGGCCCGGCCCACCGCCGGGCAGCTGGCCCAGAGCCGGCCGCTGCCCGCCGACGACCCGCTGCAGGCCGCCTACACCGCGCTGCCCGAGCTCGACCCCCGGGTCACGGCCCTCGTCGACCAGCTGACCGACGACGGCCAGCCCCCCGCTGAACGGGTGCAGGCGGTCTACGGCTTCCTCACCGACCGGGCCAACGGCTTCGTCTACAGCCTGACCACCGAACCCGGCACCACCGGCGACGACCTGGCCGACTTCCTCGAGCTGCGCCGCGGCTACTGCGAGCAGTACGCCGGGGCCATGGCCGTGCTGACCCGCGCCGCCGGCGTGCCGTCCCGGGTGGTGCTGGGCTACACCCCCGGTGACCGGCAGCCCGACGGCACCCGGTTGATCACCACCGCCGACGCGCACGCCTGGGTCGAGGTCTGGTTCGACGGGCTCGGCTGGGTGCCCTACGACCCGACCCCGATCGACGTGGCCCGCCGGGTCGACCTGCCCTGGGCACCGCGGGCCGACGGCGAGAGCGGGCCCACCGACCAGGCACCGGAGGCGGTGCCCACCGCCGCCGGTGGGCTGCCCACCGCCGAGCTCGACCGCGACGACCAGTTCACCCCCCTCGACCTGCCCTCGACCCAGCAGGCCGGCACGCCGTGGGGCGTCGTGGCGGCCGGCACCGGCGGGACGCTGCTGCTGGCCGCGCTGCTGGCCACCCCGGGGCTCCTCCGGCGGGCCCGCCGCCGGCGACGGCTGTCCTCGGGCTCGGCCGGTGACGCCTGGGACGAGCTGCTGGCGACCACCACCGACCTCGGGGTGCCGGTGGCCGCGAGCGGGACCCCCCGCCAGGTGGCCCGCGGGCTCGCGGAGGTGGTGGCCCCCGTCGACCGGCCCGCCGTCACCGCCGTGCGGGACCTCGCCCTGGCACTGGAGGCCTCGGTGTACGGCCGGCCCGCGGCCGCCGGCACGGGGGCCGACCTGGCGGTGTCCTCGGCCGTGGTGGACCGCGCGCTGCGGGCCACCGTGCGTCGCCGGGACCGGTGGCGCTCGCGGGTGTGGCCGGCCTCCACGGTGGAGGACGCCGTCCGCTGGGTCGCCGGGCACACCCCGCGCCGGCGCAGCACTCGCCCCGCCTGAGCCTCGCCCCCCGGGACGACAGCAGCCGCCGCCCCCGTGGGGGGCGACGGCTGCTGGGCGGCTGGTGCGGCTACTGGTCGTAGCGGCGGCGGAAGCGCTCCTCGAGACGGTCCTTGAGGGGCTGGCGGCGGGCCTTGGCGGCCTTGCCGCGGCCGGTGGCCGCGCTGGAGCCGCCGGTGGCGGGGGCGGGCCCGCTCTCGACGGCGCCGGTGGCCGCGGCGTAGTTGAGGACACCGAGGGTGGCCCCGCCGAGCATCACCAGGAAGCCGACGACCCCCAGCGGCACGGACGGGACGACGGCGCCGCCGACGAGGACGGCGAGGCCGGCCACGACGAGCAGGGCGCCGAGCTGGAGCTTGCGGCGCGCCTTCTGTCGGCGGTCACCGGTGCGCACCTGCGAGGCGAACTTCGGGTCGTCGTCGACGAGCGCACGCTCGATCTGCTCCAGCAGTTTCTGCTCGTGCTCGGAGAGCGGCACGACGACCTCCTGAGGTCCAAGCCCGGGGCCGCCGGTGGCGGTCCGCCGGCGGTGAGTCCGAGGATACGAGCCTTGCGCAGGCAGCGAAAGGCGAGTGGTCCCCGACACGGGTCCGGTGTGCCCCGATCACCCGCCCGGGGTGGTCGAGGGACGTCGGACGACGTCTGCGGAGAGGACGAACCGGGCCACCGGGACGTTCCCGGGGGCCCTGTCTGCCCGGTCACCCGCCGATCCGGCGGACGTCGGGACGGTCGGGTCGCGGCACCGCCTGGGAGCGGCCGACGACCCCGTCGCGGCGCAGCAGGGTGGCCGGGCGCACCGCGCCGGCCCCGAACCGGCGGGCGGCCCGGTCGGCAGCCAGCTCGGCGTCGCGCCGGCCGTGCTCCCGGGCGCCGAGGACCAGCTGGGTGGGGGTGGTGTCGACGTCGGCCAGGCCCTCGGCGCGCACCCCGACCAGCCGGATCCGTGCCCGGTCGAGCCCGAGGCCGTCGAACAGGTCGCGGGCGGTGTCGTAGAGGTCCTGGGCGACGTCGGTGGGGGTCTTCAGCGTGCGGGACCGGGTGATGGTGTGGAAGTCGGAGAACCGGACCTTGAGGGTGATCGTGCGGGCGACGTACCCGGTGGAGCGCAGCCGGCCCGCGGTGCGCTCGGACAGGTGCAGCAGCTCGCGGTGGATCACCACCGGGTCGTCGACGTCGGTGCCGAAGGTCTCCTCCGCCCCGGTCGACTTCTCCGGCTCGTCGGGCACCACCCGGCGGGGGTCGCGGCCCCAGGCCAGCTCGTGCAGGTGGCTGCCCGCGGCGTGGCCCAGCGCGCGCTGCAGGGTGCGGGCTGGCACGTGCGCCAGGTCGCCCACGGTGCGCAGCCCGAGCCGGACCAGCAGCTCCTCGGTCTTGGCGCCCACGCCCCACAGCGCACCGACCGGCAGCGGGTGCAGGAAGTCCATGACCTCGGGCGGGCGGACCACCATCAGCCCGTCGGGCTTGCTGCGGGTGGAGGCCAGCTTGGCCACGAACTTGCTGCCGGCCACCCCCACCGAGCAGGTGATGCCCTGCTCGTCGAACACCCGGGCGCGCACCAGCTCGGCGACGTCCACCGCGTCGCCCAGCCGCCGGCCGGCCCCGGACACGTCCAGGAACGCCTCGTCCAGGCTCAGCGGCTCGACCAGGGGGGTGATCGTGCGGAAGACCGCCATCACCCCGCGGGACACCTCGGCGTAGAGCGCCATGTCGCCCGGGACGACGACGGCGGTGGGGCACAGCCGCAGCGCCCGGGGGGTGGGCATCGCGCTGTGCACCCCGTAGGCGCGGGCCTCGTAGGTGGCCGAGGTGACCACCCCGCGGTTGCCCGCCCCGCCGACGATCACCGGCCGCCCGGCCAGCGAGGGGTCGCGGCGGACCTCGACGCTGGCGAAGAAGGCGTCCATGTCGACGTGCAGCACCGTGCACCCCGCTGCCCGCTCCACGACCACCCCGCTCCGTTCGAACACCTGTTCGACCAGCCTACCGGGGCGGGTCCTCCCCCGGGTCGGCGGCCAGCCGGTCGAGGTCGTGGCCGAAGCCCAGGTCGGCCCGTGGGGTGCGCCGGGCCGAGGTGAGCACCGGGGACGCCGGGGTGCGCAGCACGGTCCGCCCGGCCATCAGCAGGGCCCCGACCAGGGCGGCGTCCTCGGACACCACCAGCGGACCGAACCCGCCGACCGCGGTGTAGGCGTCCCCACGCACGCCCAGGTTCGCCCCGTGCACGTGCGGGTGCACCGCGCCGGCGCCGCCCTCCCGCCAGGCGTCGTAGTCCCGGGCGAAGGCCGCGGCGACGTGCGGCGGGTGCCCGGCCCAGTCGGTGACCTCGACCAGGCCCAGCACGGCGTCCACCCCGGACTCGGCCGCGGCCCGCTGCAGGGCCAGCCAGTCGGCGGGCACCCGGCTGTCGGCGTCGGTGTTGGCCACCCAGACGCGGCGGGGGGGCACCCCGGTGCGGGCGGCCTCGGCCAGCACCGCCAGCACCCCGGCGTGCCGGACGTCGCCCAGCGTGGACCCGTCGGGGACCAGCACGGTCGCCCCGGCGGCCGTGGCCAGCGCGGCGGTGTCGTCGGTGCAGCGGTCGGCGACCACGACGACCAGCACCCGGGTGCCGGCCAGCTCCGGGTGCGCCGCGGCCGTCGCCAGCGCGGCCAGGCAGGCCGGCAGCAGCTGGGCCTCGTCCCGGGCCGGGACGACGACGCCGAGCAGGTCCACCCCGCTCACCAGAGGTCCTCCGCGGCCGCGACCGAGGCGGCCCGCTCGTCGCCGGCCGGCGCCCGCACCCAGCAGTCCAGCAGCAGGTCGGTCTCGTCGTGGGTGGCCACCCGCGGCCAGTCCAGCGCCGTCCGCAGCGCGCGGTGCACGGCGTCCCCGGTCTGCGGGTACTCGGGCACCACGTGCCGCCAGTGCACGGCCAGCAGCGTCCCGCCGGGGCGGACCGCCGTCCGGACCTGGTCGCAGAACACCGCCAGGTCGGCCGGGGACAGGTAGTAGAGGACCTCGGACAGCACCAGCAGGTCGACCGCCGGCAGCGGGGTGGCCGGGACGGCGTGCTGCTCGACGGTCACCCCGGGCAGGTCGGCGGTGCGGGCCCGGGCCCGCTCCACGGCCGCGGCGCTGGCGTCCCAGCCGACGAGCCGGTCGCAGCGCGGGGCCAGCGCCGCGGTCAGCTCGCCCACCGAGCAGCCGACCTCGAGCCCGTCGCCGTACCGCTCGCGGGGCAGCACCGCCGTGGTCAGGGCGTACTTGCGCCGCTCGTACCAGCGGCTGCGCATCGACCACGGGTCCTCGGCCGCGGCGTACATCTCGTCGAAGAACGACGGGGGCAGGGTCACTGCCACACCACCTCCTGGTCACGGCCGAAGTGCGCGAGGAACTCCGGCGGGAGCACCACGGCGTCGGCCGGGTCGGGTCCCAGCGGCCGGACCTGGGTGGTGAAGCAGCCGATCGCGGCCTGCTTGGCCGCCTGCACCGATGCCGGCAGCGGCACCCGGTGCGCCCGGTCCCAGGGCACCCGGGGGTCGGCCGGGGCCGCCCAGTGCCAGGTCCAGACCGGGTACTGCCACACGGGGACGCCCAGCCGGGCCCCGGCGGAGACCGCGGCCCGCCCGACCGCCTCGTGGTCGGGGTGCCCGTCCCCGGTCCAGGTGGTGAGCACGGCGTCGGCCCCGGCAACCGCGGCGGCCAGC
Source organism: Geodermatophilus sp. Leaf369 (assembly GCF_001424455.1). Taxonomy (NCBI): domain Bacteria; kingdom Bacillati; phylum Actinomycetota; class Actinomycetes; order Geodermatophilales; family Geodermatophilaceae; genus Geodermatophilus; species Geodermatophilus sp. Leaf369. The sequence continues at coordinate 255,414 of NZ_LMQA01000001.1, forward strand.
GCGACGGCGAGCTCGTCCTCGTGGGCGGCGACGGCGGAGTCGGGCAGCCCCAACCGGGTGCTCGTGGTCTGCGGGGCGCCGAGGGCGGTCAGCGCGCGGCCGGACTCGGCGACCCGGGCCGGGGCGAGCTGCGCGGGGGTGAGCACGGTGCTGCCGGGGTGGCTGGCCTCCCCGTCGGTGACCGCCACCAGGTGCACCTCGACCCCGGCGCCGGCGAGCAGCGCGATCGTGCCGCCGACGCCCAGCACCTCGTCGTCCGGGTGCGCGGCACAGACCACCACCCGTCGCCAGGTCGGGTCGGGCACCCAGGTGGGCCAGTCCTGCTGCGGCAGCCAGCCCGCCCAGGCGTCCTCGGCGGTGGCGTCCGGCGTGTGGCCGGCGGCGGGGGCGCTCACCGGGTGCCGCGCAGGGCGTCGGCGAGACCGGCGAGGTCGCGCTCGCCGTGGTGCTGGCGGAGGTAGACGGTCAGGTCGGCGCTGCGGGCGGCGTACCCGGCGTCGTGCCCGGTGGGCCCGGCACCCAGCGCGCGGCCCACGGCGTCCAGCACCTCGGTGCCGGTGCGGGCGGCCAGTCCCCGCACCCGACCGGCCCGCCGCGCGGCGGTGCCGGCACGGTCGTCGGGGTCGGCGTCCACCTCGGCGGCGGCGACCGCGAGCGCGCCGTCCACCCCGGTCAGCGCGACGTCCACCGCGCCCCAGGTCGCGTCCCGGTGCGGGTCGGGGGCGGCGGTGCGGACGACGTCGGCCAGCGCGTCGGCCACGCCGGTCGCCCCGCCGGCCCACACCGCCGCCACCCCGATGCCGCCGTGCCAGAAGCCCGGGCGGTCCAGGTAGGCCCGCGGGCCGCCGACCGCGAGGGCGGGCACGTCGTCCAGCTCGACGTCGGCGGTGTCGCTGCCGGCCATCCCGGCCGACACCCACCGACCCGGCCGGGGCGTGACCCCGGCGGCGGACAGGTCGACCAGGAAGAGCCGGCGGCCGTCCTCGGCGTGTGCGGTGACCAGGGCCGCGGTGCACGCCCGGGCGCCCGAGCACCACTGCTTGGTGCCGGCCAGCCGCCAGCCGCCGGCCGTCCGCCGCGCGCTCACCCGACCGCTGGGGGGCTCGGCGGCCCAGACCCCGAGGCGCTCACCGCGCTCCACCGTGGGCCCGTCGAGCTCGGCGAGGACGGCGACCGCGTCGGCGTGGCCCTCGGCGAGGCGGGCCAGCGGGAGGTCCGTGCGCCCCAGCGCGTGCAGCGCGGCCCAGCGGTCGGCGGTCGCCCCGGCGCCGGGCAGCGGTGGCCCCCAGCCGGCGGCGAGGAGGTCGGTGAACGCGGTCGCGGCACGGTGGACCTCGTCGGCCCACCGGTCCCGGACGTCGAGGGGGGTGGCCACGGTCCGACCGTGCCCCGGGGCCCGGGGGTCCCAACCAACGGACCCGCATGTGTACGGAGTCGATCACTGCGGTAGACCTCCCCCGAGGCCGTCGTCCGACGGCCGCAGCACGACTGTGATGGAGGAACCGTGGCGTTCGACGACGACGACATGACCAGCGTGGAGGGCCCCGCGGACAGCGGTGCCGGCGAGGGCACCCCGGGCCAGCACGACGGTGGCGCGGACGGCTCCGCCGAGGGCCCCGCGGACAGCGGTGCCGGCGAGGGCACCCCGGGCCAGCAGGACGGCGGCGCCGACGGCGGTGCCGACGGTGGGGCTGACGGCGGCGCCGAGGGCCCCGCGGACAGCGGCGCCGGCGGCGGGACCCCGGGCCAGCAGGACGGCGGCGCGGACGGTTCGGCCTGAGCCTGACCACGACCTCGCAGGGCCGGGCGGAGGAGTCTCTCCGCCCGGCCCTGCGGCGCTGCGTGCGCGTGGACCCGCAGGTCTTCGCCGAGCAGCACTGGTCGCGCCGGCCCCTGCTGTCCAGCGCTGCGGAGCTGGGCGCTGACTTCTCCGACCTGCTGACCCTGGCCGACGTCGACGAGCTGCTCTCCACCCGCGGCCTGCGCACCCCGTTCCTGCGGATCGCCAAGGACGGCGCCGTCGTGGACACCAAGCGCTTCACCACCTCCGGCGGCGCCGGGGCCGAGGTCGCCGACCAGGTCTCCTCGGACTCCGTCCTGCGGCTGTTCAGCGAGGGCAGCACCGTCGTGCTGCAGGGCCTGCACCGGCTGTGGCCCCCGCTGGTCGAGTTCGCCGACCAGCTCGCTGCCGACCTCGGGCACCCCACCCAGGTCAACGCCTACGTCACCCCGCCGTCCTCGCGCGGGTTCTCCCCGCACTACGACGTGCACGACGTCTTCGTGCTGCAGGTCGCCGGGGAGAAGCACTGGACGATCCACGAGCCGGTGCTCACCGACCCGCTGCGCAGCCAGCCCTGGGGCGAGCGCGCCGAGGAGGTCGCCGCCGCGGCCGAGCGCGAGCCGGTCATCGACACCGTGCTGCGCCCCGGTGACGCGCTCTACCTGCCGCGCGGCTACCTGCACTCGGCCACCGCGCTGGGTGAGATCAGCGCGCACCTGACCATCGGGGTGCACCCGGTGACCCGCTGGGGTGCCGTGGAGTCCGCGCTGGACCTCGTGCGCACCCTGGCCGTGGACGACCCGACGCTGCGTCGGTCGCTCCCCCTCGGGGTCGACCTCACCGGCCCGGACACCACCGCCGACGACGTCGCCGCGGTGCTCGCCGGGCTGCACGCCGCCCTGGACCGGGTCGACCCGGCCGAGGTCGCCGACCGGCTGCGCTCGCGCACCTGGGCCCAGGTGCGTCCGGAGCCCGTCTCGCCGCTGGCCCAGTCGACCGCAGCCGCGGCCCTGACCGCCGACACCGTGCTCCGGCTGCGTCCCCGGCTGCGGGTGCAGCTGCGCGACGTGGTGGGAGACCGGGTGACGTTGGTCGCCGGACGCCGGCACCACGACCTGCCGGCGGAGACCCGCCCGGCCCTGGCCGAACTGCTCGCGGCCGGGGAGCTCAAGGTCGGCGACCTGCCCGGGTTGGCGGCCGACGAGCAGCTGGTCCTGGCCCGCCGCCTCGTGGTGGAGTCCGTGGCCGTCGTGCCCGACGCATCGGCCGGAGGACCTGTGCACCATGGAGGAGATGAGCACGCAGCAGGTGTCTGAGCAGTCCCCCTCGGGTCCGGTGGACGACTTCTGCCAGACCCCGGAGGAGGACCTCCCCCTCGTCGAGCCGTCCGCCCGGTCCACCCCGGTCGGCCGGCTCGACGCCTCCCGGTGCTCGGTCCAGGCACTGCTCGCCGCGGACTCCCCCGTCGCCACCGCTCCCCCGGCCCGCCGCTGGCTGCTCCTCGAGCAGCCCGGCCCGTGGGGCCGGGATGCCCTGCTGCAGTCCCGGTTCGACCCCGCGGTCGCCCCGCTGCTGGCCGCCCGGGCCCGCGAGCTGGGCCTGCGGATCCAGATGGTGCGCCGTCCCGGCGACCGGCTGGCGGACTCCGGGCGCCGCTGGGCCGTCGCCGACGTCGCCGCCTCCTGGCTGCGCTGGTCCTCCCGGGAGACCGACGCCGAGCTGCTCGACGCGCCCCTCGACGGGTCCGTGGGCGCGGACCACGACGACCCGACCTACCTGGTCTGCACGCACGGTGGGCACGACGCCTGCTGCGCGGTGCGGGGCCGTCCGCTGGCCCGGGCCCTGCCCGCCGCGGGCCCGGCCGACGTGTGGGAGACCAGCCACCTGGGCGGGGACCGGTTCGCCGCCAACGTGCTGGTGCTGCCCACCGGGCACGTCTACGGGCAGGTGCCCGGCGACGGCGCCGCGCTGGTGCAGGCGCACGGCCGCGGCGAGGTCGTGCTGGACCACCTGCGCGGTCGCGCCGGTCTGACCCCCGCCGCGCAGGCCGCCCAGCAGCACGCCCGGGCCGAGCTGGGCCTGCTCGGCGTGCACGACCTGCCGGTGCGCGGGGTCCGCTCGCTGCAGGTCGACGAGGCCGGGGTGGAGCGCTGGGCGGTCACCCTGGGCGGGCCGGACGGCGACGTGCTGGTCACGATCGACAGCCGGCTGTCCGCGGACTCCCGGCTGCTGACCTGCGCCGCGGTGCGGCCGGGCCGGTGGCGGACCTGGCACCCGCTCTCGGTCGCTGCGGCCCCCCGCTAGAGCTCGGCCTCGGCGCGGGTGCGCCGCGACGGGCTGAAGACCTGCAGGTCGAGGAACCCGGGCGGATCGGCGACGCCCGGACCCCCGGCGCGCACCCACTCGGCGACCTCGGTGGTGGTCTCGACGTCGAGCACGCCGCCCAGCCAGACCGGGCGGGCACCGGCGTCGCGACCGGCCGGGGACGGGCTGACCACCACGACGTTGGACCGTTCGCAGGCGTCCAGGCAGTCGACGACCCGCACCCGGACGCCGGTGGCCTGCAGCGCGGACAGCTGGGCCCGGTGGTCGACCTCGGGGTGCTTCTCGGTGCGTCCGCAGCAGCAGCCGCGGCAGACGGTGAGGGTGGGCTCCTCGGGGCCCGTGCCGCGCCGGCTCACGCGTCCAGCGCCCGTCCGCGGGCCAGCAGCAGCGGGATCGCGAGCTCGGTCGCGGTCAACGAGCCGTGGTAGGCGGCCAGCATCGAGGGCACCTTCTCCCGTCGGGTGGCGGTGAACGCCCAGCTGCCCCGGGCCAGGGCGACCACGTCGCCGATCCGGGCGGCCAGCGCGGCGTCGACCGGGCCGAACACCCCGCTGTCGACGGCCTCCTCCCGGCTCACCACCCACGCGCGGTGGGCCAGCACGCCCTGCCAGGTGGCCAGCACGTCGGCGGCCGAGCCCTCCCGTGCGTGCACGTACCGGGCCCGGGGCTCCCCGGCGAGCAGCCGGACGTCCTCCTGGAGCTCGACCTCCTCGTCGATGTCCAGCCGGGTGTCGTGCGGGACGTCGAGCATCCCGTGGTCGGCGGTGACCAGCAGGGCCGCGTCGGCGGGCAGCCCGTCGACGACCTGGCCGACCATCGCGTCGACGACGGCGAGCTGGTTGCGCCAGCTGTCGGAGTCCACCCCGCGGACGTGACCGGTCAGGTCGAGCTCGGCGTGGTAGCCGTAGACCAGCGTCCGGTCGGCGGCGGCCAGGGCGTGCCCGGTCATGGCGGCGAGGTCGCCGGGACTGACCGCCGAGGTGTAGCGGGCCCCCCGGTAGGCGGCCTTCGTCAGCCCGGAGCCGGCGAAGGCGTAGGGGCCGACCACGGTGCTGTCCACCCCGGCGGCGGCGAGCTGCTGGAAGGCGGTGGGCCGGGCCTGCCAGGTGTCCGGGTCGGGGTCGTCGGTCCAGTGCGTGTGGGTGAGCGCGCGGTCCTCGCCGGGGACGTCGGTGACGAACCCGAGGACGCCGTGGCTGCCCGGCGGCAGCCCGGTGCCCAGCGTGGTGAGGCTGACCGGGGTGGTGCTCGGGCACGGTGCCTGCAGGTCACCGACCGGGCTCAGCAGCGCGTTCAGCACCGGCGCCTGGTCGGGGTGCGCGCGGACCAGGTCGGCACCCAGCCCGTCGACCAGCAGCACCGCGACCCGCCGGGCGCCACGCAGGGCGGTCTGCAGGTCGAGCGGGTCGGCGGGCAGGTCGGCCGCACCGGGCTGGGGGCGGGCGGGCGGCACGCCCAGTGCGGTGAGCACCCCGGGCAGGACGTCGGCCAGCGTGGCGGTGCCGTACGCGGGGACGTGCAGGTCGGGCGGGAGGGTCATGCCGGCCGGGGTTCGGCGGAGCGGTGCCGGCCGTGGGGGCTGTCGTCGACGGGGGGCTGCCCACCGGCCTCGCGGGTGGCCAGGACGTGCAGACCGGTGGCGACGTCCCGGTAGGGCGAGGTGCCGGCCAGGGCGAGCTCCAGGGTGCGCAGCGCGGCCGGGTCGGCGCCGGAGGTGGACTCGAGGAGGTCGGCGACCACCGAGACCCCCCGCCAGTCACCGGGGCGCAGTCCGGCCTGCCCGACCAGGTCGACGAGCTCCTGGGGGCTGAAGCGGCGACGGGCCTGCCGGCTGCGCGAGCGTGCCGGGGCGGGGTCGCGGTCACCGAGCAGGGCGCGGGCCTCGACCGGGTGGCCGCCCAGGGCACGGGCGAGGACGGCTCCGGCCCGGTTGGCGGCGGTGACGCTCAGCGTGCCCCCGGGGCGCAGGACCGCGGCGATGCCGGTGAGGGTGGCCGCGGGGTCGTCGACGACCTCGAGGACCGAGTGCACCAGCACCAGCTCGTAGCCACCGTCGGGGGCCTGGTCGAGGACGGCGTCGAGCTGGTCGGCGTCGCCCTGCAGCCCACGGACCCGGTCGCCGACGCCGGCCAGGTCGGCCCGCCGGCGGAGGGTGGCGAGTGCGTCGGCGGAGGTGTCGACCACGGTGACGTGGTGCCCCAGCTGGGCCAGCGGGACCGCGAACACCCCGGCCCCGCCGCCCACGTCGAGCACCTGCAACGACCCGGCCCGGACCACCGGGTCCAGCGCCGCCCAGACGGCCGCGGTGCGGACCGGCGGCTCGGCGACCCCGGTCGGGGTGGTGGCGGGCGGGGACTCAGACGGCGGCACCCGACGCAGCCTAGCCGCGGGCGGGCAGGGTGACCGGGTCCGTGCCGTCAGTGCCCGGAACTGCCCGAGCTGGAGTGCCAGAGCTTGCGTGGGGCCACCTTCGAGTCCTCCCCGGCGGGCTTGATGTCGGCGTAGGGCGACATGCGGAACCCGGTGGGGTGCACCAGGACCGGCCGGACCACCACGGGGCGGGGACTGCGCGAGGCCGCCGCCCCGGCGATGCCCTGCTCGGTGAACCCGGCGGGGGTGGCCATCAGCTCGGCGACCGCGTCCAGCCCGCCGGCCTCCCACGCCTCGTACAACGCCGGCAGCTCCCACGCCCCGGTGGCCCGCATGGAGATGCCCCGCGGACCGGTCCGGCGCAGCACCCCACGCACCACCAGCAGCCAGGAGTGGAACACCGTCGCGGCGTAGGGCCCCTGCACGTCCTCGAAGAAGGTGGAGTCGGTGCAGCCGGTGCCGTCGTCCAGGGTCACGAAGACCACCCGCCGACCGGACCGGATCGGTGGCGTCTGGGTGGCCACCTTGACCCCGCCGACCAGCACCTCCGACCCCGACCGGCAGCCCAGCAGCTCCCCCGCCGGCACCGCGCCGAGCGCGGCCAGGAACGGCCGGTAGTCCTCCACCACGTGCCGGCTGGCGTCCAGCCCGAGGACCTCGAGCTCGGCGCGCACCCGCTCGGCGTCGGTGAACTCCGGCAGTCCGCTGGCCGGCCCGGTCGACCGCACGACCGTCGCCACCCCGGGGGCGTCCTGGTCGTCCTCCGCCAGGTCGAACAACCCCGCCGGCTCCTCCTCGGCGGGGTCTCCCCCGCCCATCAGGTCCAGGCTGAGCTGCCCGCCGGAGCTCGCCCGGGCACCGCTGCGGCTCCACCGGTCCAGCTCACCGATCTGCAGCAGCAGGTCGCGCCGGGTGACCTCGTCACGGCGACGGGTGGGCCGGGCGCCCTCGCTGTCCCGGGACCCGAACCCGTAGAGGGAGTCGAACCCCCCGGCCACCACCAGCCGCTCGACCACCGGGCGGGACACCGACGCACGGTTCCAGAAGTCGGCCAGCGAGCGGTAGGGCTGTCCGGCGACCACCCGGGCGAGCTCGTCGTCGGAGATGCCCTTCACGTCGGCCAGGGACAACCGGATCCCGTACCGGGCCGGGTCGGGCATCGCCGCCGGCATCCACTCCGGACGCGTCCGGGCGGGAGCCTCGGGCGTCCCGTCCCCGAAGGCGTCGTCGAGCACCCGCCCGACGTCGGCCCCGTCGGCCCCGTCGACCCGTTCGACCCGGTAGCTGTCGGTGGAGGCGTTGACGTCCAGGCCGAGCACCGAGATCCCGAAGTTGCGGGCGTCGTCGAGGATCAGCCGCTTGGGGTACATGCCCGGGTCGTGGGTGAGCACCCCGGACAGGAAGGCCGCCGTGTGGTGGGTCTTCAGCCACGCCGACTGGTAGGTGGGCAGCGCGAAGGCCGCGGCGTGGGCCTTGCAGAAGCCGAAGGACCCGAAGGCCACCAGCACCTGCCAGACCTGCTCGGCCACGTCCTCGTCGAAGCCCTCCTCCAGCGCCCGCGGCATGAACCAGGCCCGGACCTCGGGATGGGCGTCCTTCTCCCCCAGGGCGCGCCGGACCTCGTCGGCGCTGGCCAGGTCGCAGTCGGTCATCTCCGCGACGATCCGCAGCACCTGCTCGTGGAAGACCACCACGCCGGCGGTCTCCTCCAGGGCCGGCTGCAGCCGGGGGTGCGGGTACACCGGGTCGCGCCAGCCGTTCCGGGCCATCAGGAACGGGGTGATCATGTCGCTCTTCACCGGCCCGGGCCGGAACAGCGAGATGTCGATGATGACGTCCTCGAACGTCCGTGGCCCGAACTTGCCGACCAGCTCGCGCTGACCGGGCGACTCGATCTGGAACATGCCCAGCGTGCGGGTGCTGCGGATCAGCTCGAAGGTCGTGGGGTCGTCGCGGGGCACCTCGTCGATGGCGACCTCCACACCGTCGACCCGGGCCACCTCGTCCATGGCGTGCGCGATCGCCGACTGCATCCGGATGCCCAGCAGGTCCAGCTTGAGCAGCCCGAGGTCCTCGACGTCGTCCTTGTCGAACTGGCTCATCGGGTAGCCCAGGTAGCTCTGCTCCACCGGGGTGCGGTCGAGCAGGGTCGCGTCGGACAGCAGCACCCCGCACGGGTGCAGGGCGATGTGCCGGGGCAGCCCGTCGAGCCGGGAGACCAGGTCGAACACCAGGTCCAGGTCGCCGCTGCCGCCGGAGCGCTTCGAGCCCAACCGGGCCGCGCGCAGCTCGGGCAGGTCGCGCAGCGCGGCGTGCACCTGGTTGGCCCGCACGTGCGGGAAGGCCTTGGCCACCGCGTCGATCTCCCCCGGCGGCAGCCCGAGGGCCGCGCCGACGTCGCGGATGGCGTGCCGCACCCGGTAGGTGTCCATCATCGAGATGCAGCTGACCCGCTGGGCCCCGAAGCGGTCGATCACCGCGTCGTAGACCTCCATCCGGCGGGCGGACTCCACGTCGATGTCGATGTCGGGCAGCTGGTGGCGCAGCGGGGAGAGGAACCGCTCCATGAGCAGCCCGTACCTGATCGGGTCGACGTCGGAGATGCCCAGCAGGTAGGTGACCAGGCTGCCGGCACCGGACCCGCGGGCGGCCGCGCGCACCCGCAGGCTCTTGATCAGGTCGACGACGTCGGCGACGGTGAGGAAGTAGGACGGGTAGCCCAGGTGGTCGATGACCTCGAGCTCCTCGTCCAGCCGCTGCTGGACCTCGAGACCGTCGACCATCCCGCGGCGCCCGATGCCGGCCTGGCACCGCGCCCGCAGGACCTGGGAGGGGCCCATCCCCCGTTCGGCCGGGCTGGTGACCACGTCGAGCTCGGGGTAGCGGACGGTGCCGATGCCGAGGTCGTCGCGGACGTCGACCACGCACTGCTCGGCGACCCGGGCGGTGGTGTCCAGCAGCAGCCGGCCGGCGTCCCGGTCGGACCCGACGAGGTCCAGGGCGACCTCGGCCATCTCCTTGCCCGACTTCAGGTGGCCCTCGGCGGTGCGCCGGTCGACGTGCCGCTCCCCCAGCGGCACCAGCCGGCGGGCGGCGTCGAGCACGTCGGCGGTGGGTGCGTCGAAGGCGTCGACGTAGCGGACCGCGTTGGTGAGCACCGCCGGCACGCGGGCCTCGGTGGCGAACCGGAGCATCGCCTGGGCCCGGCCGCGGTCACCGCGGCCGCGGTGGTGCACGACCTCCATGACCAGCTGCCCGGGCCCGAACACCTCGCGCCAGGCGTCGAGGCGGGCCCGTGCCAGGTCGGCCCGGCCCTCCAGCAGCGCGCGGCCCACCGAGGAGCCGGGCCCCAGGACCGCCAGCAACCCGGTCGAGTGCTCGGCGGCGAGGGCCAGCGAGCTGACCGGCTCGCCGCGGGTGCCGGCCAGGTGGGTGGCGCTGGTCAGCCGGCACAACGACCGCCAGCCGGCGCCGTCGCGGGCCAGGAACACCACCCGGGGGTGCCGAGGGTCGACGCTGGCCCCACCGCGGGCCGGGGACCGGCGCCCGGTGCGCGCCGACGCCGAGGGGGTCGCCCGACCGTGCCCCGGGGCGGGGCGGGCCGCGGCCGGGGGCAGCCGCCCCCCGGGCAGGAGCGGGCCGGACGGTGCCCGCAGGTCGGCGGGCTCACCCCCGGCCAGCGGGTCGACGGCGAGGTCCACCCCGAACAGCGGCCGGATCCCGGCCGACCGGCAGGCCAGCCCGAACTTGACCGCCCCGTAGAGACCGTCCCGGTCGGTGAGGGCCAGGGCGCCCATGCCGTGGTCGACCGCCCGGGCGACCAGGTCGGCCGGGTGGTTGGCGCCGTGCTGCATCGAGTAGCCCGAGGCGACGTGCAGGTGGACGAAGGGGTCGCTCACGGGGCGGTCGGGTCGGGGTACAGCCGGGTGACCACGGCACCGGCACCCGCGGGCGGCGCGGGACGGGCGGCATCGGCGGAGACCGGGCGGCCGAGGGTGGTCTCCACGACCGCCAGGAACGCACCGGCGTCCCGGACCAGGTCGTCGGCCTCCCGCTCGGTGACCGCGTGGGAGAGCCCGGCCTCGGCGGCGGCGCGCTTGGCCGCACCGGCGGCGAAGAACGCGGCCCACTCACCGAGCTCGGGGGCGACCTGGCCGATGAGCACCCAGGCGCTGCGGGGGCGGCGCCGGCCGGACTCGGGACGGGTGCGGGCGGCCAGCACCGCGGCGGCCCCGCGCAGTGCGGCCAGGTGCGCGGTGGCGTAGCGCCACCCCGCGTCCGGGCAGACCGCGGCCTCGGCCAGCCCCCGGTGGGCCTGCCCCAGCAGCTGGGAGGCAGCCGGCGGCAACGGCGGGGTGAGCTCGAGCTGGGCGGGTGAGAGCACCCGGACCGCGCCCATCAGTCGTGCGCCCGGACGAGCAGCCAGCAGTTCTCGGCCGGCTCCCACGACAGGTCGAACACCCCGGCGAAGCTGGTCTGCGACCGGCCGGCACGGACCGCCTCCAGCCGCCACACCTGCCGGGTGGCCACCAGGTCGGCCGAGGCGCCTCCGCCGCCACCGGTGGCCGCCCCGCGCTGCCACCAGGGGGACGTCTCGACCCAGTGGTCGAGCAGCTCGCCGACCTCGTGCCGGCTGCCCGCCCGCCAGAACTGCACGGGCCCCAGCGGACCCTGCTCGACCTGCACCTCTTCACCGACGCGGCCTCCCGCGCCGAGCAGCACACGGCTCATGACAGACTCCGCCCTCCTGCACCCCAGCCGACTTCCCCACCGGCTGTTCGAACACCTGTTCGAACACGACGAGCAGACCACGGCGCCCCGGCGGGCGTCAAGCCGGCGCGCGTGCCCTGTGGACACCCGGCGCGACTGTCGGACCCCTCCTCCACAGTGGGCTCGTGGACGACCCGACAGCACGCGTGCGCCGCGCCTACGACACCGTCGCCGAGCCCTACGCCCGGCTGGTGGGCCGCGACCTGACCGGCCAGCCGTGGGAGCGCCGGGTGCTCGACGCGCTGGTCGCCGTGGTCGACGGTCCGGTGCTCGACGCCGGCTGCGGCACCGGTCGCACCACCGGTCACCTGCACGCCCTCGGGGTCGACGTGCGCGGGGTCGACCTCTCCCCCCGGATGGTCGCCGTCGCGCGCCGCGACCACCCCGGGATCGCGTTCGCCGCGGGGGACCTGGCCGCCCTGGACGAACCCGACGGGCAGCTCTCCGCCGTCCTGGCCTGGTACTGCCTGATCCACGTCGCCCCGGCCGACCGGCCCGTCGTGACCGCCGAGCTGGCCCGGGTGCTCCGGCCCGGCGGGCACCTGCTGGTGGCCTTCCAGGTCGGCACCGCCCACCTGCGCCGCACGTCGGCCTACGGCCGCGCGGTGGACCTCGACGTCTGGCGACTGCACCCCGAGGAGCTGCTCGCCGTGCTGGACGGGGCCGGCTTCGAGCCGGTGACCCGCTGGGACCGTCCCGCCGGCCCCCGGGAGACCACGCCCCAGGCGGCCCTGCTGCTGCGCCGGCGGTCTCCCCACGGGCACGGTGCGACCGGCGGCACCGGGGACACCGGTGGGAGACTCGGGTCATGACCGTTGCTGACCACCCCCGGGTGGCCGAGGTCCTCGCGCAGCTGCGGGCCGCCGGCGCCGACGGTGCCGCCGACGCGGTCCGCGAGCTGCCCGACAGCGCACCCACCGCCGCCGCGGCCGCGGCACAGCTCGGCGTCGGGGTCGGGGCGATCGCCAACAGCCTGGTCTTCGACGTCGACGGCAACCCGGTGATGGTGATGACCAGCGGCGCCCACCGGGTGGACACCGGGATGGTGGCCGGCCTGCTCGGGGTCCGCGAGGTGCGCCGGGCGAGCCCGGAGTTCGTCCGGCGGCACACCGGCCAGGCGATCGGCGGGGTCGCCCCCGTCGGGCACCCGCACCCGATCGGCACGCTGGTCGACGTCGAGCTCGCCCGCCACCCCGTCGTCTGGGCCGCCGCCGGCCACCCGCACACCGTCTTCCCGACCAGCTACGACGAGCTGCTGGCGATCACCGCCGGCACCCCGGCCGAGGTCGCCGCACCGTTCGACCCACCCGCCCCCGCACCCGATGAGGCCCGCACCCCGTGACCGACACCGTCCCCGCCACCCGGGTGGTCGAGCTGCCCACCCGCTGGATGCGCGACCACCTGCACGAGGCACTGGCCATCTACGGCGCCGCGATGGGCTACGGGGACTCCGTCGTCGCCGGCCGGTACGGCTACGCCGTGCAGCACACCGAGCGCTCGGGCTTCCGTGCGGTCGGCGCGTTCACCCAGACCCCGCAGGGCGAGCAGCTGGTCGGCTTCGGCTACGGCTACCTCGTCGCGCCCGGCCAGTGGTGGCACGACCAGGTGCGGCACGCCCTCGACCGGCGCACCGCCAAGCGCTGGCTGCCCGGCGCCTTCGAGGTCTGCGAGCTGCACGTGCACCCCGAGCACCAGAGCAAGGGCCTGGGTCGCCAGCTGCTGCACGCCCTGGTCGCCGACCTGCCGCACCCCGCCGCGCTGCTGAGCACCCCGGACTCCCCGACCAAGGCCTTCGGGCTCTACCAGGCCGACGGCTTCGTCGACCTGGCCCGCGGCTACCACTTCCCCGGCGACGCCCGGCCCTTCGCGATCCTCGGTGCCCGCCTGCCGCTGGGCACCCCCGCCGATGTCTGACACCGCCGACGCGATCGTCATCGGGTCCGGGCACAACGGCATGGTCGCCGCCTGCCACCTGGCCGAGGCCGGCCTGCACGTCGAGGTGGTCGAGAGCGACACCGTGCTCGGTGGGGCGGTCTCCACCGTGGAACGCTGGCCCGGCGTGCACGTCGACCGGGGCTCCAGTGCGCACGTGATCATCCGGCACTCCGGGATCGTCGAGGAGCTCGACCTCGCCGCCCACGGCCTCCGCTACGTCGACTGCGACCCGTGGGGCTTCGCCCCGGCCACCGCGCCGGGCAGCGAGGGGCCCGACGGCCGCCCGATCGTGTTCTCCGTCGACCTCGACGCCACCTGCGCCTCCATCGAGGCCGCCTGCGGGCCCGAGGACGCCGCCGCCTACCGCCGCTTCGTCGGCGTCTGGGGCCCCCGCAGCGCCCAGGTCGTCCAGGCCTTCGGTGACCGGCCCAGCCCGGCCCGGCTGGTGCGCCACCTGTGGCCGCTCGGGGCGCCGGCGAAGGGTCGACCGCGCACGGCGGGCGGTGAGCTGGCGACGGACTTCCTCGGCTCCGGCGACGCCCTGCTGGACCGGTGGTTCTCCTCCGAGCGCCTCAAGGCGGCGCTGGCCTGGTTCGGCGCCCAGTCCGGACCCCCGATGTCCGAGCCCGGCACCGCGGCCATGGTCGGCTGGGCGGCCCTGCTGCACACCACCCCGCCCGGGCACCCGGTCGGTGGTTCCGGTGGCCTGACCCGCGCGCTGCGCGCCAAGCTCGAGTCGCACGGCGGCCGGGTCACCCTCGGCGACGGTGCCGCGTCGCTGATCACCGAGGACGGCCGGGTCGCCGGTGTCGTCACCGAGTCCGGACGACGGATCCAGTCCCCCGTCGTCGTCGCCGCCTGCCACGTGAGCGCCACCGCGGCCATCGCCGGGGACGACGCACCGCCCGCCCTGGCCGACGCCGCGCCCCCGTTGGGCAACGGCTTCGGCCTGGTCGTCCGCTGCCAGACCGACGCCCTGCCCAGCTACCCCGGGGTGTCGGCAGCGGACTCGTTACAGGGACTGCAACTGCTGTGCACCGACCGCGCCCAGCTGGCCCGGGCGCACGGCGACTGGCTGGCCGGGGAGGTGCCGCGCGAGCCGGTGCCGCTGGCCATGAGCTTCTCCGCCAGCGACGACACCCTGGCGCCCGAGGGCCAGCACGTGGTGACGATCTGGGGCCAGTGGTACCCGTACGCGATGGCCGACGGCGCCGACTGGGACGCCATCGCCGACACCGAGGCCCGCCGGCTGATCGAGGCTGTCGACCGGTACGCCCCCGGGTTCGCCGACTCGGTACAGCGGATGTACGTGCAGACCCCGCTGCGGCTGGAGCAGGAGCTCGGCCTGGTGCGGGGCAACGTCATGCACGTGGAGATGTCCCTGGCCTCGATGTTCGCCTTCCGGCCCACCCCGGAGCTCTCCGGGCACCGGGTGCCGGGGCTGCCCGGGCTGTACCTGTCCGGGGCCTCCACGCACCCCGGTGGCGGGGTCTCGGGCAACTCCGGGCGGACGGCGGCCCGGGTGGTGCTGGGCGACCGGTCCCGGCTGGGCCGCCTGACGAAGCGGCTCACCCGCCGGTGACGACGCTGGACCAGCGCACCGCCCACCCGACGGCGGCCCGGGTGCCGTGGGTGCTCGCCGGAGCGCTGGTGCTGGCCGCGATCGCCTACCCGCTCGCCGGGGGCGGCGGCCGGGACGTCGTGAGCTGGACGATCGTCCTGCTCGGGTCGGCCCTGTCGGTGGCACACGCCTGGGTCTCGCGGGGCGCACGCACCGGGCTCGGCGTGCTCGGGGTGGTGGTGGCTGCCTCGGTGCTGTTCGAGGCGGTCGGGCTGGCGACCGGGTTCCCGTACGGCAGCTACACGTACTCCGACGCGCTGGGCCCGACGCTGCTCGGCGTGCCGTTCCTGGTGCCGCTGGCGTGGCTGATGATGGCCTGGCCGAGCTGGCTGCTGGCCCGCCGGCTGGTGCCTGCCCACCGGCTGGGCCGGATCGCCACCGCTGCTGCCGTCTTCGCCGCCTGGGACGTCGTGCTGGACCCCCAGCTCGTCCAGGCCGGCTACTGGACCTGGGCGCACCCCTCCCCGGGGCTGCCCGGGATCGACACCGTGCCGCTGACGAACCTGGCCGGCTGGCTGCTGGCCGGGCTGGTGACGATGGCCGCCCTGGACGCGCTGGCCGCCCGGACCGCGCCCCGGCTCGGGGACGGCGCCCCGATGCTGGTGCTGGGCTGGATGACCCTGGGCGGGGCCCTGGCCCACGCGGCGTTCCTCGACCTGCCCGGCTCGGCCGCCTGGGGCGTCGTGCTGGCGGTACCGGTGCTCGTCGCACTCGCCCGGCAGCGCACCCGCCGGTGAGGCCGGTCGCGCTGCTCGCCGGGATCAGCGTGGCCACGGCGGTGCACGCCGTGGTCAACACCGCACTGCTCCGGCGGCCGGCGGCCGGCGGACCGCCGGTGCGCCACCGGGTGCGGGTCGTCGTCCCGGCCCGGGACGAGGAGGCCACCCTGACGGGCTGCCTGGAGTCGGTGGCCGCCCAGACCGGGGTGCCCCACCTGCACACGGTGGTGGTCGACGACGGGTCCACCGACGGCACGGCCGCGATCGCCCGGGCGCACGGCGTCGAGGTGCGGACGGCCACCCCGCCCGCGGCCGGGTGGCTGGGCAAGCCGGCCGCCTGCGCCCAGGGCGCGGCCGGGGCCGGCGACGTCGACGTGCTGGTGTTCCTCGACGCCGACGTCCGGCTCGCCCCGCACGCCGTTGCCGCCGCGGTGGCGCTGCTCGACGCGCACGACCTGGACCTGGTCTCGCCCTGGCCCCGGCAGCTTGCGGTCACCCCGGCCGAGCGGCTGGTGCAGCCGCTGCAGCAGTGGCTGTGGGCGACCACGCTGCCGCTGCGGCTCGCCGAGCGCTCGCCCCGGCCCTCGCTGGCTGCGGCCAACGGGCAGTTCCTGGTGGTCCGCCGGGACGCCTACGAGCGGGCCGGCGGGCACGGTGCGGTGCGCGGGGAGGTGCTCGAGGACATCGCACTGCTGCGGGCGCTGAAGCGCTCGGGCGGGCGGGGCGTGGTGGTCGAGGGCTCGACGCTGGCCGCGACCCGGATGTACGAGGGCTGGGCGCCGCTGCGGGCCGGCTACGAGAAGTCGCTGTGGTCGGCGCTGGGCGGGTCACCGGTGGGCAGCCTGCTGGCGGGGGCGGCGCTGACGGCGGTGTACGTCGTCCCCCCGCTGAGCGGGACCCGGGCCGGGCTGGTCGGCTACGCCGCCGGCGTGCTGGGCCGGGCGGTGACCGCCGCCCGCACCGGCGGCCGGGTGTGGCCCGACAGCCTGACCCACCCGCTGGGGGTCGCACTGCTCGACGTGCTGCTGGTCGGCTCGGTGCTGGGCCGCCGGCGCGGCACCCTGGAGTGGCGGGGCCGCACGCTGCGGTGAGACTGGACGGCGTGACCTCTCCCGACCACGCCCGCACGCACTTCGACCCGGCCGAGATGGGCACCGGGGCCTTCTACCGGGTGCTGAACTCCGTCGTCGTCCCCCGCCCGATCGCCTGGGTCTGCAGCCGCGACGCCGAGGGGGGCCACAACCTGGCCCCGCACAGCTTCTACACGGTGGCCTGCGTGGACCCGCCGATCGTGCAGTTCACGTCCGTGGGCCGCAAGGACTCCCTGAACAACGTCGAGGCGACCGGTGACTTCACCGTCAACCTGACGCCGGAGGCGCTGTTCGAGCAGGTCAACGCCACCGGGACCGACTTCCCGCCCGACCACGACGAGGCCGAGCAGACCGGTGTCACGCTGGAGGACAGCTCGGTGGTGGCCGCCAAGCGGGTCGCGGAGTCCCCGGTGAGCCTGGAGTGCGTGCTGCACTCGACGATCCGGCTGGGCGACAGCACCGTCGTCTTCGGTCGGGTCGTGCACGCCACGGCGTGGGAGACCGTCGTCCGCGACGGCCGCCCGCGGATCGAGGAGCTGAACCCGCTGGCCCGCCTGGGCGGCAACGAGTGGGCGACGATCGGGGAGCTGAAGGAGATCAAGCGGATCCCCTTCAGCCAGTGGTCCGAGGACCCCTCGATCGGTCAGGCGTTGCGCGGGGAGTGAGGCAGGTGCGGGGCCACCTCGGCGGCGGCCTCCGCACCGAAGGCGGCCTCGAAGCGCTGCAGGAACGACTCCCGGGGCAGCGAGTACTCCTGGGTGCCCACGACCTCGACGGCGGCGGTGGCCACGGCCGAGCCGACCTGGGTGGCCCGCTCCAGCGACAGGCCCCACTGGCGGGCGGCGACGAAGCCGGCGCGCAGCGCGTCGCCGCCGCCGGTGGGCTCCACGGGGCGGGTCTCGGGGACGGCGATGACCTCGATCGTCTCCTCCCCCACCCGCTCGACCCGCACGCCGTTGGCGGCCCGGGTGGTCACCCAGGTGCCGACCCGGTCGAGCACCTCGGCGTGGCTCCAGCCGGTCTTCTGCTTGAGCAGCGCGGCCTCGTACTCGTTGGTGAACAGCAGCTCGGCGCCGTCGACCAGGGTGCGGATCATCTCGCCGTCGGCCCAGGCCAGCTGCTGGGAGGGGTCGGCCATGAACGCGTAGCCGCGGTCCCGGCACTCCTGGGTGTGCTGCACCATCGCGGTGGGGTCGTTCGGGCCGACGATGACCAGGTCCAGGGTGCCGACCCGCTTCTCCACCGGGGCCAGCTCGATCATCGAGGCCTCGGCCATGGCGCCGGAGTAGAACGACGCGATCTGGTTGTTCGCCGAGTCGGTCGTGCAGGTGAACCGGGCGGTGTGCTTGAGCTCGGACCAGTGCACCGAGGCGGTGTCCACCCCGTGCCGGTTCAGCCAGGCCTCGTAGTCGTCGAAGTCGTTGCCGACCGCGCCGACGAGCACCGGGGTCAGGCCGAGCAGGCCCATGCCGTAGGCCATGTTGGCCCCGGCGCCGCCGCGGTGCTGCACCAGGTCGTCGACCAGGAACGACAGCGAGACGTTCTCCATCTGGCCCTCGACGAACTGCTCGGTGAAGGTGCCCGGGAAGGTCATCAGGTGGTCGGTGGCGATCGAACCGGTCACGGCGACGGACACGGTGGGGCTCCAGAGGGGGGTGCGGGCTCACACGGACCCGGTGGCCGGCTGCTCGGCAGCCCCCCGGGGTTCACCCGAGCGTAACGGGACCGGGGCCGTCCAGCGCCCTGCGCAGCTGCAGGCCCAGCTGCGTGGTGCCGACGACGCCGAGCAGCACACCCACCGCGGCGCCGGCCACCACGACCGGCTCGGCCAGTCCGACCAGCGAGGAGACCCCGGCCCCGCCGAGCGTCATCCCGGCCATCGCGACCCGGGTCGGCCGTTCCCACACCGACACCGCGCCGGTCTCGTCGACCCCGGCCTGCCCGGCCCGGGCGCGCAGGTAGTCCGGCAGCCAGCAGAGCGCGCCGAAGGCGACCACGAGCCAGCCGGGAGCCCCGGCGACCCAGAAGGCGAGGGCGTAGGCGACCTCGGTCAGCCGGTCGACGACGGAGTCCAGCACGAACCCCCGCCGGCTGGCCCGCCCGCCCGCGATGGCCAGCGCGCCGTCCAGGGAGTCCAGCAGCCCGGACAGCCCGATCAGCAGCCCGGCGGGGACCAGCCACAGCCCGCCGGCCGCGGCGGGGCCGATCGAGGCCAGCGCCACGACCAGGCCCAGCGCGGTGACCAGCAGCGGGGAGAGCCCGGACAGCGGCCGCGCCAGGGTGTACGCGATGGTCAGCCAGCCGCGGACGATCCCGCTGTCGCGCGGGTCGGTGCCGCCGTGCCAGGTGGACCACGCGTCGAAGTACTCGTCGCGGCTGAGGAAGGACGGCACGGGCACAGTCCACCAGGCCCGGGGAAACCGGGGACAGTGGTGGGGTGTTCGCCAGCCTCTCCCCCGCCCGTCGCCGGCTCGTGCTCGGGTTGCTGGCCGCCGTCGTGGTCGCCGCCCTGGCGCTGACCGCGGCGCTGCTGGTCCCCCGGCTCACCGCCGACGACGCGACCGAGGTGTCCCAGTCCGAGCTGGGCCCGGTGCTGCTCGTGCCCGGGTACGGCGGGTCGACGGGCTCCCTGCAGACGCTGGCCGACCGGCTGGACGCCGTCGGCCGGGATGCCACCGTCGTCGACGTGCCCGACGAGGGCACCGGGGACATGAACGCCTCGGCCGCCGTGCTCGGCACCGCGGTGGACGACGCGCTGGCGCGGACCGGGGCCAGCAGCGTGGACGTGGTCGGCTACTCCGCGGGGGGCGTCATCGCCCGGCTGTGGGCCGCCGACGGCGGGGCCGAGCAGGCCCGCCGCATCCTCACCCTGGGCTCCCCGCACCACGGCACCACGTTGGCCGACCTCGGGTCCGAGCTCGCCCCCGACCAGTGCCCCGAGGGGTGCCGGCAGCTGACCACCGACAGCGACCTGCTGCGGGAGCTGAACGCCGACGACGAGACGCCGGCCGGGCCGACCTGGGTGTCGATCTGGACGACGGTGGACCAGACCGTCACCCCGCCGGACTCCGCCGAGCTCGACGGCGCACTCAACCTGACCGTGCAGTCGGTCTGCGCGGACTCGACCGTCGAGCACGGCCAGCTGCCCCGCGACCCCTTGGTGCAGTCGATCGTGCTCGCCGAGCTGGCCGGCGGGCAGCCGGTCGCGCTGGGCCCGGCCGACTGCGGGCGGCTCTCCGGCTGAGGCCCGGGGGTCAGCCGCCGAAGGCGTCGGCCTGCAGGGCGTACAGCTCGGCGTACCGGCCGCCGGCGGCGACCAGCTCCTCGTGGCTGCCGTGTTCGACCACCCGGCCCTCGTGCAGCACGTGGATCACGTCGGCGAGCCGCACGCTGGACCAGCGGTGCGAGACGAGCACGGCGGCCCGGCCGTCCAGCACGGCCCGGACGTCGCGGAACAGCTCGTGCTCGGCCCGGGGGTCCAGGGCGGCGCTGGGCTCGTCGAGCACCACCAGGTCGCTGTCCCGGTAGAGCGCCCGGGCCAGGGCGACCCGCTGCCACTGGCCCCCGGACAGGTCGCCGCCCTCACCGAGCTCCACGCCCAGCACGGTGTCCTGCCCGTGCGGCAGCCGGCGCACCGCGTCGCCGACACCGACCCGGTCCAGCACCGCGGCGACCCGGTCGGGGTCGGTCGTCCGCCCGGGCCCGCCCGAGACGGCGACGTTGTCGGTGACCGACATCTGGTAGCGCAGGAAGTCCTGGAACAGCACGCTGGTGCTGGCCCGGAGGTCGTCGCGACCCAGCGCCCGCCCGTCCCAGCAGACCGCCCCGGAGGCCGGGGCGTAGAGCCCGGCCAGCACCTTGGCCAGGGTCGTCTTGCCCGACCCGTTCTCCCCCACGAGGGCCACCACCCGGCCCGGCAGCACGTCGAGACTGACGTCGTCCAGGGCCGGCCGGGTCTGCCCGGGGTAGGTGAAGGAGACCGACCGGACGGCCAGCCCGGTGTGCAGGGTCTGCCGCGCCCCGGTGGTGTCCCGGGCCGGGAAGTCGGCGAGGAAGGCGTCCAGGTCGGCCAGGAACGGGCCGGCCTCGACCAGCGAGCCCAGCGAGCGGAAGACCCGGGCCAGCTGCCCGCCCAGCAGCCGGGCGGCGACCGCGGCGGCCCCGGCGTCCGGCAGCCCGATCCGCCCGCTGGTGGCCAGCCAGACCACCACGACCATCGCCGCGCCGAGGGCCGCCGCCGCGGTGACCAGACCGGCCAGCGCGGTGCGTCGCCGGCTGCCCACGTGGGCCTGCAGCCGGCCCAGGTGTGCGGCGTCCTCCGCGTCGTGCCGGGCCAGCAGCCCGGGGGCGGCGTCGAAGGCGCGCAGCTCGGCGGCGGTCACCCGGTGGCTGAGCAGCGACTTGAGGTAGCCGCGGCGCTGCATCGACGCGGTGGAGCGCCGGGCCAGGGCGAACTCCGCGCGGCTGGCCCGGCGGGACAGCAGCACCGCGGGGACGGCACCGACGGCGAGCACCGGGACCAGCACCGGCGCCACGGTGAGCAGCGCACCGCCCAGCACCAGGACGCCGAGCAGTCCGCCGGCCAGCCCGAACACAGCGGTCACCACGCCGGCGGGCCGGCTCACCGCGTTGCCGCGCACCCGTTCCAGCCGGTCCAGGAAGCCGGTGGACTCGTAGGTGACCAGGTCGACCGACGCGCACGAGGCCAGCAGCGACCGCCAGACCGCCTGGGCCACCCGCTCGCCCAGCACCCGCTGGTGCAGCCCGGTGAGCACCCCGATGGAGCCGGACGCGGCGGTGAGGACGGCGATGAGCAGCAGCGGGAGGACGAGACCGGACCCGTCACCGGTGTCCAGCACCGTCCGGAGCGCGAGGTGGCTCGCTGCGACCAGCCCGAGACCGCACAGCGCGCCGCCCAGGGCGAGCGCTCCGGCGACGAGGGTGCCCCGGCGGTCGGCCTGCCAGACCGTGGCGACGGCGGTGGCCACCGGCAGGCTCCGTCGGCGTCTGATCACTCTCTGCACTCGATCAGCTGCACTGAGTGGTCTCATCGGACTAGCCTCGCCCGCATGTCCGGCTCGTCGGGTCCGCCCGGTCCTGCAGCGGTGGGCGTCGTCGACCCGCGCCCGCTGGTCCGCGCCGCCCTCACCGCAGCGCTGGGGCGGGTGCCGGAGCTGCGCCTGGTGGGCTCGTACGCCGGCTGGCCGGAGGTCGCACCGGCCGACCTCGACAGGACGGTCTGGCTGAGCCCGTCGGGGCACCCCGGGACCCGCAGCGTGGCCGTCGAGGACCTCGACGTGGCCGACCTGACCGGGCTGGCCGCGCGGGTGCGCGAGGCCGCCTGCGGCCCCCCGGCGCCGGCCGGGGTCGGCCGTCCGTCGCTGTCCCCCCGCGAGGACGCCGTGCTGAGCGCCGTCGCGGCGGGCGTACCGGCCGCGCGGACCGCCACCGACCTGGGCATCAGCCCCCGCGCGGTGCAGGCGGCGAGGCAGCGGGCGATGGCCAAGCTCGGGGTGTCCACGCAGGTCGAGGCGGTGCGGCTGGCCCACGAGCTCCGCTCGGCCGGGGTGCCGCTCACCCGCGTCCCGGTGCCCCGGACCGCCCCGGACGACGACCGGTGAGGGGCGCGGTGGCGGCGGTGGTCGCCGGGGCCTCGCCCCTGGTGCGGTCCGTGCTGCGCGACGTGCTGACCCACGCCGGGGTGGGCCCGGTGCGCACCCCCACGACCGCCGAGGACGTCGTCCGGGCGTGCGGGGAGGGGGCCGGGCTGCTGGTCAGCGACGTGGTGGTGGACGACGTCCCGCTGGCCGGGCTGCTGCCCGCGGTGCTGGGGGCGGCCACCCGGGTGCTGGTGGTGTGCCCGCGGGCGAGCGCCGGCGCCGTCCCGGAGCTGCTGCTGGCCGGGGCGTCGGGCGTGCTGCTGCTGGAGGAGTGCACCGCCGAGGACGTGGCGACCGCCGTCCGGGAGACGGTGTCCGGGCGCGCGACCCTGCACCCCACCGTCGCCGCGCTGGTGCTGCAGCAGTGGCGGGAGGCCCGCGCCCCCCGCCCGCCGGCGCTGACGCCCAAGGAGCAGGAGGTGCTGGTGGCGATGCTGGCCGGTGACCCGGTGAAGTCCATCGCCCGGGCGCTGGGGCTCTCGGCCCGCACCGTGGACAGCCACCGGTCGCGGATCTTCGTCAAGCTCGGGGTGCGCAGCCACGCCCAGGCCGTGCAGCGCGCCCTGGACCTGGGCCTGGTGCCGCGGTGAGCGCGTCAGCTGAGGACGTTGCCGAACTCGTCGGAGTCCCCGCCGGGGCCGTTGGGGGTGCCGGGGATGACCAGGATGACGCCGTCGGCGGCGCCGAACGTCTTGTACTGGAGGGTCATGTCGTGCAGCGACCCGATGGTCGTGACGGTCGGTGACTCGTACTCGAACACGGTTGCTCCCTGGAGTCGGTGGAGCACTCAACGTAGGTGGGCGGCCCCGGGCCGGTCACCGGGCGGCTTCACCTAGGTGACGCCGCCCCTCGGGTGCTACGGGCTCGCCCTGCCCGACCTGACCGGTGCCCGGCACCTGCTGCGCCCCGTGCCGGCCGGTGCCCCGGTGCTGCGGGTCGGCCAGGCCCGGGGGCCCTCGACCCTGACCGCGGACCTGCTGGACGGGGACCGGGCCGCGTTCGCGATGGTCCACGGTGCGGGTGACCTGCACCTGGACCGGGCCACCCGGACGGCGCACTTCACCACCGTCGAGCCCCTGCCGCACGACCACCTGGTGCACCCGCACCTCTCCCTGGTGTCCGCGATCGCCGCGCACTGGCTGGGCCACGACGTCTTCCACGCCGGCGCGGTGTCCGTCGCCGGCCGGGCGTGGGGCGTGCTGGGGGCCCGGGACGCCGGGAAGAGCTCGCTGGTCGCCCAGGCGCACGTGCTGGGCCACCCCGTGGTCACCGACGACGTCGCGGTGGTCGTCGACCGCCAGGTGCTGCCCGGTCCGGGCCTGGTCGACCTGCGCCGCGGCGCCGCCGAGCACCTCGGGCTGGGCACCCCGATGGGCGTGGTCGGTCGCCGTGAGCGGTGGCGGGTGCCGGTGCCCCCGGCCGGGCCGACCCCGCTGGCCGGGTGGCTGGTGCCGGCCTGGGGTCCGCCCGAGCTGCGCCCGGTGCCGCCGGCGGCGCGGGTGCCGTTGCTGGTGCAGGCGGCGGCGCTGCGCCGTCCCCCGCCGGACCCGGCGCAGTTCTTCGACCTGGCCGGCGTCCCGGTGCTGCAGTGGACCCGGCCCCGGGACTGGTCGCTGATGGCGGCGGCCACCGAGCAGCTGCTCCTCGAGCTCGCCCGGCGCTAGACCCGGGCAGCCCAGGCGGCCTGCAGCAGCGGGTGGGTGCGGGCGTCCGGGTCGGCCACGGCCCACTCCCGGCGCAGCGCGGCCACGTCGACCAGCGCGGGGTCGACCCCCGACCCGTCCCAGTCGGCGACGAACGCCCGGGTGTGCGGGCCCCAGAACGCGCCGTTGAACGTCGCCTTGCCCACCCGGGACACCGTGGCCTGCGGCAGCACGTCGGCGAACAGCCGGACCATCTCCCGGGTCCGGTGCCGTGGGCCGGAGTGCCCCCGTTCCCGGGCCAGCGCGGCCAGGAAGGCCGGCTCGGTGAACGGGTGGGCCACGGCGGCGCCGTGCCCGGCGGCCAGCAGCCGCAGGCTCTGCCGGGTGACCTGCAGGTAGCGCGAGGTCCACCAGTGCCCGAGCAGGGCCCGGTCGTGCCGCACCGGCTCCGCCGCCCGCAGGGCCCGCCAGCGGTCCCGCACCTCGGCGTCCACGCCCGGGTGCAGCCAGGGGCTGGGCGCGCTGGGCTCGGGACGGCGGTCCAGCACCCACCGGCGCACCGGTCCACGTGCCACCGCCCCGGCCAGCTCTACGAGGTCGGCCGGCACCGGCCGGCTCGTGCGGTCGCGCAGCCGGCCGACCCGGTCCCACGCCCACCCGGGGCTCATCACCTCGTCCCCGCCGAACCCGGTGACCAGCGTGCCGCCGGCCGCCCGCTCCGCCACGGGGGCGTGGAAGAGCGTGTTCGCCGGCCACAGGACCCCGTGCCGGCCGGTCTCGCGGGCGGCCACGGGACCGACCAGGTCCAGCTGGCCGGTGACCTCGACGACCTCCCAGTCGGCCACCCCGACGTGGGCGACCACCTGCTCCTGCCACGCCGACTCCTCCGCGGCGGGCACCCCGGCGAAGCGCAGGGTGACCGCGACCGGGGGCGGCAGCCCCTCCCGGCGCGCGACGAGGGCGGCCACCGCGAGCACGGCGGAGGAGTCCCGGCCGCCGGAGAAGCTGACCACGCACGGCGGACGGCGCAGCGCCTGGCGCAGCACGGCCTCGAAGGCGCCGCGCGCGGTCGGGGTGCCCGGCAGCGCACGGGCCAGCGCGGGTCCGGGACCCAGGCCCAGGGGGAACCCCGCGGCGAGCTCGAGCGGGTCGAGCTGCCAGGCGGTCGACGGCGTCACCGCGGCGGCAGCCGGTGGATCTCCCGGTAGCCGCGGGCCACCGGGTCGTGCGCCTCGACGTCGAGCCAGGCGTGCGCCCGCACCCCGCCGTCCCCGCCGGTCGAGCCCGCGACGCCGACGACCACCTCGCAGGGCACCCCGTGGGCGGCCAGCCAGGCCTGGAGCACCAGGCTGCGTTCCAGGCAGGTCGGCGCGGTGCGGCGCAGCACGGCCTCGACCCCGCGGCGGGCGCCCGCCGGCAGCGCCGGCGGTGGGGCCACCACAGCGTCCACACCGTCGGCGGCCAGCGCCCGGCGGGCCCGGCGCACCGCCGTCCGGGCCCACCAGGCCGCGCGCAGGGTGGCCGGCGCGAGCCGCCCGGTCAGCGGCTCCCGCCGGTAGGCCCCCCACCGGGCCGGGTCGTGCAACCGGGACGGCGCAGGACGGGGGATCACGTCTCGAGCAGTCCCCGGGTGCGGAGGTCCCCGACGAAGGCGGCCACGTCGGCGGCGGCCCGGTCGGCCGACACGTCGAACTGCGCCTGCAGCACGCCCACGAGCTCGGCCTCGGTGCTGCCCTCGGCGATCCGGGTCCACAGCGCCGCACCGGTGGCGTTGACCCCCAGGTAGTCCGAGGTGCCCAGGTCCAGGGCGATCACCTCGCCTTCGGCCTCGCGCCAGGACACCGCCCCCGGCCGCAGCCTGATCGTCGGTTCCTCGCTCATGGTGGTCCCTCCCCTGTCTCCTGGGTGCGGGCCGGTGCCCGCACGACGGCCCAGCCGTACTCCCCGTCGCCCCGCTCGGCCACGACCAGCCCGGCCGCGGCGGCCTCCTCGGCGATCTGCGCGCCGGTGAAGTGGTGCACCGCGTTGGGGGCCAGTGCGTCCCCGAGCAACGGTGGCTCGGCCCCGCGCCAGCGCCGCAGCGGGCGGGCGACCCGCAGCGCGGTGCGGAACTGGCGTCGGTCGGCCGGCAGCCGGAAGTAGGACAGCAGCACCGGACCGCCGCCGGCCGCCGCCGCCGCGGCGCGCAGCAGGGCGACCCGGGCCGAGCGGGTGGGCACGAGCATGTAGGAGCCCCAGCCCAGGACGACGGCGTCGGTGCTGCCCGGACCCACCGGGAACCCGTCCCGGGCACTGACCGCCACCCGGGCACCGTGCCCGTCGGCCGCGGTCAGCGTGGCGCCCAGGGCCGCCAGCGTGGGGTTGGGCTCGAAGCCGGCGACGTCGTGCCCGCGGGCCAGCAGCGCCAGCACCTCGCGGCCCCCGCCGGCCCCGGTGACGACGACCCGGCAGCCGGCCCACAGGTGGGTGTCCACCACGTGGGTCTCCCAGTCGAAGAGGCCCTGCCGGTTGTGCGCCTCGGAGCGGTAGACCGGCTCGCCGTCGTAGAAGTGCCGGTCCAGCAGGGCGAGCTGGTCGGGGGTCAGCAGGCCCAGCCACAGGCCGTCCCAGGCGCCTCGGGCCCGGTGCACCGCGCCCTCCAGCAGGCGCTCGCCGGCCAGGTGCAGGCGCAGCCAGCGGGGGGTCACGCCGCCTCCTGCGCGACGGTCTGCAGGAAGGCGGTGAGGTCGGCGTGGTCCCCGGCCGGGTGCAGGGCCGATCCCGGGGCCGACGCCCCCTGCACGAACGCCGCCGGGCGGCCGGCGACGAGCCGGGCGGCCCGGGCGGTGAGCAGTCCCGGGACGGTCGCGTGCTCGGCCGAGCCGACGGCCAGCCGGGCCGGCCAGCTGCCCAGGTCGGCGGTGCTGTGCAGGACGCGCGGCCCGGCCCACCGCTCCGCCAACCGCCAGTCCGGGGCCGCGAGCCGGCGCAGCACCGACCGCGGCACCGGGGCCGCCAGCAGGGTCGCGGCGCGGGCGAGCACCAGGCCGACCGGGGCGGGCACCCCCCAGGCCCGGGCGGTGCCGACCACCCGGGACCAGTCGACCGGGCGGTCCTGCACCGACAGCGTCACGTCCAGCAGCCAGGACACCCGGGTCGCCCCGGCCAGCGCGGCGTGGAGGCAGACGTGCACGAGGGCGTCGTCGGGCTGCAGCGCGGGCACCGGACGCCCGGCGAGCTGCACCGGCGAAGCCCGGTCGAGCAGGTCCGCGGTGGACACGGTGGTGCGGCGTCGTCGGCCGGCCCGGTTGACCAGCGTCCAGTGCAGGTCCAGCACGGTGCCGAACCGGCCGCGGACGGCGACCTCGCCGGGCAGCTCGCGGCGCAGCAGAGCGAAGTTGCGGGTCAGCAGTGCACCGCCGGCGCCCTCGAGGGCGTCGAGCGCGGCGGCGAGCCGGTCGGGGGCGACGAGCAGGTCCAGGTCCAGGGCGGCCCGGTCGGCGCCGGCCCGGGCGTGCACCGCGGTCAGCACCGGGCCCTTCAGGCAGGCCCACCGGACGCCGGCCGCGTCAAGGGCGGCGCCGGCGACGGTGAGGTCGGCGTCGGTCTGCAGCTGCGCCCGGCGCGCCCGGTCCCGGCGCGCCCGGGCCTCGGCGAGCAGCGCCCCCGGCACACCGGGCACGTCGGGGCCGTGCGCGGCGAGCAGCAGCCAGGCCCGGTGGTGGGCGACCGCGGCGCGCAGCGCCCCGTCGTCCCCCCGCCAGGCCGGTGGCGGCGCGTCGTGCCCGGCCGCCCGCCGGGCGGCCCAGAGCACCACGGCGCCCGGGCTGCTCGGCCGCGGTCCGGGCACGGCGGCGGTCAGCCGGCCCGGCGGCCGAGGGCGCGGTAGGCCCAGCCCGCGGCCTCCCAGGCGTCGCGGTCCAGGGCCTGCCGGCCGTCCAGCACCCGCTTCTTCGCCACCACCGTGCCGAACGCGACCGGGTCGAGCTCGCGGAACTGCTTCCACTCGGTCAGCAGCAGCACCGCGTCGGCGCGCTCGGCGGCCTCCTCGGCGGTGTCCACCACGTCCAGCTGCGGCCACGACCGGCGGATGTTGTCCCCCGCGGCCGGGTCGGTCACCCGCACCGAGGCCCCCTGCAGCTGCAGCTGGGCGGCCACGTTGAGCGCGGGTGAGTCCCGGATGTCGTCGGAGTCGGGCTTGAACGCGGCCCCGAGGACGGCGATGCGCTTGCCGACCAGCGACCCGTCGCACACCTCCCGCGCCAGGTCCACCATCCGGATCCGGCGGCGCATGTTGATGTTGTCCACCTCGCGCAGGAACGTCAGCGCCTGGTCAGCACCCAGCTCCCCGGCCCGGGCCATGAACGCCCGGATGTCCTTGGGCAGACACCCGCCGCCGAAGCCCAGCCCGGCGTTGAGGAACTTGCGGCCGATCCGGTCGTCGTAGCCGATCGCGTCGGCCAGCTGCTTCACGTCCGCGCCGGTCGCCTCGCACAGCTCGGCCATCGCGTTGATGAAGGAGATCTTCGTGGCCAGGAACGAGTTCGCCGCGGTCTTCACCATCTCCGCGGTGGCGTAGTCGGTGACCACCTGCGGTGTCCCGGCGGCCACGATCGTGGCGTACACCTCGTCGAGCACCGCCCGGGCCCGCTCGCCGTCGGCACCGGCCGGCACGCCGTAGACCAGCCGGTCCGGGTGCAGGGTGTCCTGCACGGCGAACCCCTCGCGCAGGAACTCCGGGTTCCACACCAGCGTCGCCCCGGGCACCTTGCCCTCGACCAGCTCGGCCAGCCGCGCCGCCGTCCCCACCGGGACGGTGGACTTGCCCACCACCAGGTCCCCGGGCTCCAGCACCGCCAGCAACGCCTCGGTCGCGGCCTCCACGTAGCGCAGGTCCGCGGCGTACTCCCCGCGCTTCTGCGGGGTCCCCACGCACACGAAGTGCACGGCCGACCCCGCCGCGTCGGCCATGTCGGAGGAGAACCGGAGCCGGCCCGAGGCCAACGACCGGCCCAGCAGCTCCTCGAACCCGGGCTCGTGGAACGGGGCCTTCCCGGCGGCCAACAGCTGCGCCTTGGGCACGTCGACCTCGATGCCGACCACGTCGTGGCCCAACTCGGCCATGGACGCCGCGTGCACCGCGCCCAGGTAACCGCAACCGATCACGGAGAGCTTCATGTGTCCTCGTCCTCGCAGGGGGTGGTGTGGTGAGTCTGTCGTGCGGCGGTTCAGTAGGCCCCGGAGCCGCGGACGACGGCGCCCACGGTCTTCCACAGGATCATCAGGTCGAACATCAGCGACCAGTTCTCCACGTACCGGACGTCGATGCGCACCGAGTCGTCCCACGACAGGTCCGATCGTCCACTGATCTGCCAGAGCCCGGTGATGCCGGGCTTGACCAGGAACCGTCGGTGCATGTCGAAGCCGTACTTCTCGACCTCGGAGGGCAGCGGCGGGCGCGGGCCGACCAGCGACATCTGGCCCCCGAGCACGTTGAGCAGCTGGGGCAGCTCGTCCAGCGAGTAGCGCCGCAGCACCCGGCCCACCCGGGTGACGCGCGGGTCCCCGCGCATCTTGAACAGCACGCCGTTGCCCTCGCTGGCGGCCTGCAGCACGTCCAGCCGCGCCTCGGCGTCCACGACCATGCTGCGGAACTTGAGCATCGAGAAGGTGCGGCCGTCCTGACCGACCCGCTGCTGCCGGTAGAACACCGGGCCGGGGCTGGTGAGCGCGACCGCCGCGGCGACGGCGAGCAGGGCCGGGGAGCCCAGCAGCAGCACCACCAGCGCCACGGTGCGGTCGACGGCCACCTTGGTCAGCCGCCGGACACCCCGCAGCTCGGGGCGCTCGACGTGCATGAGCGGCAGCCCGCAGACCGGCCGGATGTTCACCCGGGGGCCGACGATCTCGGTGACCGCGGGGGCCAGCAGCAGCTCGGCGCGGGTCTTCTCCAGGTCCCAGCCCAGCCGGCGCAGCGCGCCGCCGTCGAGCTCGGGGCTGGGCAGCACCGCGACGGTGTCCACCTCGTAGCGCTCGACCACGGCGACCACCTCGTCGAGCCCGCCGAGCACCGGCAGCCCGTCGAAGGCGCTGACCGGTCCGGACCCGGGCAGGCAGCAGCCGACCACGTCGTAGCCCTGGTAGCGCTCCCGGTCGATCTGCTCGTGCAGTGCGGCCACCCCGGCCCGGTGCCCGACCAGCAGGGTGGTCTGCAGGTAGCGGCCGCGGTCGCGCTGGCCGTGCAGCCAGCTGCGCACCGAGTACCGGACGACGAGGGTCAGCACGGTGGCCAGCGGGATGGCGACGACGACGAAGCCGCGGGCGACCTCCAGCCGGAACGCCCAGGACACGGTGGCCACCCCGGCCAGCAGCACCAGCGCGGCCACGAAGACCCGCCGGAACTCCTCCGCGCCGGCCCAGAGGAAGCGCTCCTCGTAGCTGCGGGACAGCAGCATGGCGACCATCCAGGCGAACGGGAGCACCAGCACCGACCAGGTCGGGGCCGCGGTGACCAGTCCGGCGACCGTGGGGTCGAAGCGCACCGCGTGCCCGACGACCGCGCCGACGGCGGCGCAGAGCAGGTCGGCGGCGACCAGGCTGCGCACGTAGCGGGCCCGCCAGGCGCGGCGCGCCTCGGTGCCCGACCCCCGGGTGCGACCCACCCGCCAGCGGCGGGCGGCAGCGGCGAACGCCGGGTCCGGGGTGGCCGTACGGCCTGGGGTGGTGCTGCGGGTCGTCGTCACAGAGTCCTCCGTCGGTGGGTCGTCCCCCGTTGCCGATCCCCCGTGACGGTGCCGACGACGCTGTGCGGCTCCCCCACCCTGGACCACCGGGGACGGGAAGAGAACAGGTGCATGGTGAACGCTGTGTCACAGTTCGAACACTGTCCGGAGTCGAGGATCACGACGTCCGCCGTCCGCGGAGCACGCCGACCAGCTCGCGCAGGGTGCCGCGGAAGAGCACCGCACCCGCGGCGAGGTACAGCCCGACGGCCAGCACGCCACCGCCCAGCACGACGCCGACCCGCGGCCAGGTGCCCTCCCACGTCGGCAGCACCGCCAGCAGCCCGGTGAGCACCCCGAACACGAGCAGCCCCGCGGCGGCCGGGGCGAGCCACTGCCGCAGGTAGGCCCACACCGGCAGGCCCAGGGCGCGGTGCAGGGCGCGCAGGCGCAGCGGCCAGACCAGGTACTGGCGCACGGTCACCGCGACCGCCACGGCGAGGATGCCGAACGGCACGGCCACCACGACGGCGACCACGCCCACCACGCACTGCACCGCGGTGACCAGCAGCGCCAGCTTGGAGCGGCCGACCGCGATGAGCGCGGTGCGGTCGAACACGAGCACGCTGTTGAGCGCCCCCATGGCGCAGAGCACCTGGGTGATCAGCACGCTGGGGCCCCACTGGTCGCCGAACACCAGCGGGACGACGACGGGCGCCAGGGCGGCGAACGTGGCGTAGGTGAGCACCCCGATCGCCGCCGAGGCCCCGGTGAGGGAGAGGAAGGCCCGGCGGAAGCGCGGCGCGTCGTCCTGCACCCGGGACAGCGCGGTGAGCGAGACGCTCTGGATCACCGCGGTCTGGACGTCGGACAGGATGCTGATGATCCGGGTGCCGATGTAGTAGTAGCCCAGGGCCGCGGGGCTGATCACCGCGCCGATGACGAACTTGTCGGCCTGGGCGTTGAGGAACGCGAAGAGCTGGATGCCGATCACGCTGGTGCCCACCCCGCGCAGGTCCCGCACGGCGGCGCGGCTGACCCGCAGCCGCGGGCGCCAGGGCAGTACGGTCCACAGCACCAGGACGCCGACGACCGCCGAGGTCAGGCTCTGGGCCACGATCGCCCACACCCCGGCACCGAGCACCGCGGCGACCACGCCGACCACCCCGCCGAGCAGGTTCGCGGTCACCCGCCGCTGGGTGAGCCGCTTGAAGCCGAAGTCGCGCTGCAGCAGCGCGGCCGGGGTGAGGCTGAGCGCGGACAGCACGAGCGTCAGGCACAGCACCTGCAGCACCGGGGCCAGCTGCGGGGCGTCCAGTGCCGCGGCGATCGGCCCGGCGCAGGCGGCCAGGGCCGCGGCCAGGACGACGGCGCTGCCCAGCGACACCCAGAACGCGGCCTCGGGGTGCTCCCGGTCCAGGTCGCGGCGCTGGACGAGGGCGTCGGAGAACCCCTGCTCGGCGAGCACCTGGAACAGCGCCACGAAGGTCGCGGCCAGCGCGGCGACACCGATCTCGGCCGGGTCGAGCAGCCGGCCGATGACGGCGAAGACCAGCAGCGAGGCCAGCCGGTTGACCCACTTGTCGGCGGCGACCCACAGGGCGGAGGTGACCGTCCGGCCCCGGAGGTCCCCGGGCGGCACGGGTGCGGTCCCCACGCCGGTCACGCGGCGGGCTCCTCGGCCCGGGCCGCCCGCCGGCGGCGGCGCCGGCCGCGCACCCGCACCGCGGCGAGCACCAGCCGGTCCAGCAGCACCGCGGCCAGCACGGCGACCACCAGCCCGGCCAGCGCGAGGCCGACCACCGAGCGCAGCCGGTCGGGGTAGTCGCGCAGCGGGTAGTCCGCCGGGGAGCCCACGGCGGTGGTGAACAGCTGGTCGGCCGGGGCACCGGCCTCCAGCTGCACCCGCTCGACCACGGTGCCGGCGCCCTCGACGAGGGCGACCATCAGGTCGGTGGCGCCCTCCGGGGTGTCGCTGACCGTGGTCAGCCCGACCAGCTGCGCCGCCTGGGAGTCCCACAGCGCGCTGGCCCGGCCGGACCCGCCGGTGAGCACCTCGTCCTGGACGGTGGCGGTGTTCAGCGCGTCGGCGAGCACCGCGGCCAGCGTGGAGCCACCGGTCTGGGCGTTGAACGGGTTGGTGGTCAGGCCACCGCTGCCCGAGGTGGGCAGCCGGGCGGCGACCAGCGACGGGGAGGGCAGCACCACCAGCGAGGCGGTGACGGTGTACTCGGGTCGGGACTCGCGGTGGGCCTGCACGGCACCGGCCGCCGCCAGCGCCAGGACCACGACGAGCACGTACCAGCGTCGGGCGCACGCGCGCAGGACGTCGGAGAAGGTCACAGGTCCCCTGCCTTCGGGATCGGAGTGGGGGGTGCGGGATCGGGGGTGGGTCCCCAGGAGCTGCGGACGACGACGGAGGTCAGCCCGACCAGGACGAAGACCAGCAGCGCGCTCTGCTGGAAGGCGAGGGTGTCGAAGGTGTAGGCGGCCACCCCGGAGGCGACCAGGCCGGCGAGCAGGGCCCCGGCGAGGCTGGCGCGCTCGTCGTCCCGGGGCCGTCGGCGGGCCGCGACCACCGCGCAGACCGAGGGGACCAGGAGCAGGGCGAGGAACCCGAGCACCGACACCACCCCGCCGCGCACCAGGAAGCCCAGCCACTGGTTGTCCAGCACGCCGTCCCCGCTGGTGAGCACACCGCCCAGCCAGGGGCTCTCGGCGAACACCCGCTGGACACCGACGTAGTCGGCGAGCCGGCCGGAGATGCTGTCGTCGGCGGCCGCGGCGTCGGTGGCCACCCCGCTGAACAGCTCGACGAAGGCGTCGACCACCCGCGGGACGGCGAGCACCGCGAGCGCGGGGGCCAGCAGTGCCCCGGCCAGCACCGACCACCGCTGGGCCCGGGTGGCGAAGGGCACGTAGAGCAGCAGCCCGACCGCGATGCACAGCAGCCCGGAGCGGCTCAGCGCGAACGGGGTCGCCAGGGCGATCACCCCGGCCGCCGCCGCGCTGGCCACCCGCCGGCCGGGGGTGGTGGCGAAGCGGGCCAGGTGGATCGCCAGGGGCAGGGTGACGGCCAGGCAGACGGCGAACTCGATGGGGTGCGAGGTGGTGCCCAGCACCCGGACGAAGTCCAGCCGCTCGCGCAGCACCCCGGGGTTGGAGGTGAACGCCATGCCGGGGACCCGGACCACGTCGGCCCAGGACAGGTCGGCCCCGACCGCCTGGACGAGGCCGACGCCGGCGTTGAGCACGCTGCCGGCCAGCAGCCAGCCCAGCAGGCGCCGGGCCCCGGCGAGGTCGGTGACAGCGACCGCGACGAGCAGGGCGATGCCGACGCCGGCGGTGAGCACCAGCGCGTAACGCAGGCTGGTCGCCGAGGCCGTGGCACTGAGGGTCCGGCCGGCCTCGACGCCGTAGGAGAACAGCGCCTGGGCCAGGAAGAGCAGCAGCAGGACGACGACCGGGTCGACCCGGCGCGGGGTGGCCGGACGGCTCCGCCCGCGGACCAGGCCCAGGGCGACCAGGGCCAGCGCGGCGAAGCCGAGCAGCCGCCCCGGGGACCCGTTGGACTTCAGCGGCCCGGCCAGCACCACCTCGCTGGGGAAGACGAACAACAGCGCGCAGAACACCGCGGCCAGCGCCGCGGGCGGGCCGGCGCCCGGCGGCGGGGTGAGCCGGTCCTCCAGCGAGCGCCGGTGACTGCCCCGGGCGCGGCGGGCCGGGGCCGGCAGGAGCGCGGTCACTCCCGCGGCCCCGCGACCCGGGGGGCGTCGGCGGACAGGAACCGGCCGTACCGGCCGACCTCGATGTCCCGGCGGATGACCACCGCCGGGTTGCCGGCCACGATCGTGCCCGGCGGCACGTCCTTGGTCACCACGGCGCCGGCGGCCACGATGCTGCCGTCGCCGACGGTCACCCCGGGCAGCAGCATGCTGCGGGCGCCGACAAAGCAGTTGCGGCCGACGACGGTGTCGGCCTTGATCCCGCGGGTGCGGTCGTGGCAGAGCACGGTGGCCCCGATCGCGACGTAGCTGTCCGGGCCGACGTGCACCCCGCGCGGGTAGGTGCGGTCGAAGTAGGCCGACAGGGAGAACATCGCCGTGGGGTCGATGTGCATCCCCCAGACGCGGTTGTAGTACTGCCGCTTGGCCCCCTGCAGGGCGGAGCGGAGCAGGCGGAGCCGGTTGAGGCTTCTCACTGGGGCACTCCTCGGTCGGGGGTGGAGGTGCTGCGGCGGCGGATCAGGGCGGTGTCCAGGGCGACGGCGACGGTGACCGCGGCCAGTCCCCCGGCGGCGACCACGACGACGGCCATCCGGGTGCGGGCGGGCCGGTCGAGACCGGGTGCGTCCGGGCCGGACCCGGAGACGGCCAGGAAGGCGGCGTCGGCACCGACGCCCTGCCGGTCCTGGAGGTCGGCCAGCGCCGCGGTGGCGGCGTCCCGGGCCGCGGCCAGGGCGGTCCGGGCGCCGGCCGGGTCGGCCGCGGTGGCCGAGAGCAGCACCAGGCTGGGCCGCAGACCGTCCCAGCTGGCCGAGGTCGTGGCGCCGGCGGGCAGGTCCATCCCGCGGTCGCCGACGTCGACGGTGCGGCTGACCAGCAGGGCCAGGGTCGCCGGGGAGCCGAACGGGTTGGTGTCGCCCGGTCCGTCCTCGCCGACGGCGGGGTCGCGGGCCACGGCCAGCCCCGGTGAGGGGACGACGACCAGCGTCGCGGTCGCCGTCCAGGACGGCTGGGCGCCCTGGGCCAGGTGTCCGGCGAGCAGCACGAAGAGCGGGACGACGACCAGCGGCACGTACCAGCGCCGCAGACAGCCGGCCACCACCTCGGTCAGGTCCACCGGGCCACCACCGACCGTCGTCGGACCGACACGGAGTGCAAGGTCACACCCGGGAGGCCCTCGGGCGTGCCACCGTCGACCGGGTGCTGAGCCTCCGCCGCGCCGTGGCCCTCCTCGCCGCGCCGACGACCGTGCTGC
This sequence comes from Geodermatophilus sp. Leaf369, assembly GCF_001424455.1. Lineage (NCBI taxonomy): Bacteria > Bacillati > Actinomycetota > Actinomycetes > Geodermatophilales > Geodermatophilaceae > Geodermatophilus > Geodermatophilus sp. Leaf369. The sequence goes on from NZ_LMQA01000001.1 coordinate 291,009, forward strand.
TGCTGGCCGGGTGCGCCGCCGGGACCGACACCGACTACGTCCGGCCCACCGCGTCGGCCGCGGTCGGCGAGCCGGACGACACGCAGCCGCCGGGGCCGGACAACACCGGTGTGCCCGCCGGTGTCACGCTGCGGCCGAGCGGCGACCTGGTCCTCACCGAGGCCGGCGAGGTCGTCGACGGGCTGGACGTGGACGGCTGCGTGCAGGTGCTCGCCTCCGACGTGACCATCCAGAACACCCGCATCCGGTGCGGCGACCCGGAGACCGCCAACGTCGTCCAGGTCGGCGACGGGGTCACCGGACTGCTGGTGCGCGACACCGAGATCGACGGCCTGGGCACCGCGGACATCGGGGTGGGCTGGAACGACTACACGCTGCTGCGGGTCGAGGTCCACGGCACCAACGACGGCGTCCGGCTCGGTGACGACGTGACCGTCGAGCGCTCCTGGATCCACGACATGACCCGCCAGGGCGACCTGCACCCCGACTGCGTGCAGGCCACCCAGGGCAGCGACATCGTCGTCCGCGGCAACACCCTGGACGTCTACGCCCGCGACACCGGCGACCTGAACAACGCCGCGGTGATGCTGGGCAGCGAGACCGGCTCCCGCCGCCTGGAGCGGGTGCTGGTCGAGGGCAACTGGTTCAACGGCGGCAACTACACCGTCAACGTCCGGCAGGACGCGACCCTGGACGACGTGGTCTTCCGGGACAACGTCTACGGACCGGACAGCCGCTACGGCCCGGCCCAGGCCCCGGCCGGTGTGCTGTTCGAGGGCGAGTCCATGGCCGGGTCCGGGGAGGACTGGACGCTCAACGAGGTCGGCTGAGCTCACGCCGTCACCGGGGTCAGCTCAAGGTCGGCGTCCACGTCGGCCGGCACCGGCGCCCAGCCGCTGCGCCACTCGGACCGGCGGGACCACGCCGCCCGCCACACCCGGTCGGCCACCGGCCGTCGCCCCTCCAGCAGGGCGCGCAGCCCCACCCCGGTGTGCAGCAGCAGGGTGGAGACCGCCCGGCGCACCGCGCGCGGGTGCCGGGCGTGCAGCGTGGCCTTGCCGCGCAGCACCATCACCGTCTTCTCGGCCGAGGACGACGACGCCCCGCCGGCGTGGGTGGCCACCACGATCGGCAGGAAGGAACGCCGGGACCCCAGCTCGCCGGCCCGGGTGCTCAGGTCGACGTCCTCGCCGTACATGAAGTAGCGCGGGTCGAAGCCGCCGAGCGCGTCGTAGAGCGAGGCGCGGACCAGCAGCACGCAGCCCGACACCACCCCGATGTCGCGCTCGGAGTCCCGGGCCCAGCCGTGCAGGTCGAAGGTGTTGGCCCAGGCCGAGCGCGGGAACGCCGTCGACAGGCCCGTTCCGAAGCAGACCTCGCTCCACAGCGTCGGGCGGCCCAGCGCCGAGTAGGGGTCCAGCGAGCCGTCCGGGCGCTCCAGGCGACCGGTGACGATGCCCCGGCGCGGGTCGGCGTCCAGGTGGGCGACCAGGGCCTCCAGGGCACCCGGTCGCAGCAGCGCGTCGGGGTTGAGCAGCAGCAGGAGCTCGCCGGTGAGGAGCCGGCGGGCCCGGTTGGCGGCCCGGCCGAACCCGGTGTTGACCTCCGAGCGCAGCGCGGTCACCCGGTCCAGGTGCGGGCGCAGCACCGGGGCCAGCGGCGGGTCCGAGGCGTTGTCGACCACGACCACCTGCACCTCGGGCGGCAGCACCTCGGCGACCGTGGTGAGGCAGCGGTCCAGCCACTCCGGCGATCCGTAGCCGACCACCAGCACGCTGACCCGGGACGGGTCGAGGGCGCTCACGCGGCCACCCGGGACGACTCGTCCCGGCTCCACACCGCGGTGCGGCCACGCCGCACCCGCACCCACGCTGCGACCCGGACCAGCACCGAGACCCCCACGAAGACCAGCCGGTCACCGACGGCGACACCGGGGGTGGCGAGCAGACCGCGCACCCCGCGCGGCCCCTCACCGCCCGCCAGCGCCACACCCGGCGACCCCGACTCCAGCTGCACGTTGCCCGCCCGCACCCGCACCAGCCGGCGGAGCAGGTCGACCAGCCCGCGTGGCGGGTGCGTGGTGAACCCGACGTCGGCGGTGGCCCGCTCGGCCGGTGCGAACACCCGCCGGGCCCACAGGTCGTCGGCCACCACCGGCGGGAACGGGGCCAGCCGCCGGTGCCCGGCAGCCGAGACCGCGAAGACCCCCGAGCCGACGTACCGGTCCTGCAGCACCGGCAGTGCCGCCCAGACCCGGGTGTAGGCGCGCACCCACACCGAGCAGCCGGCCAGGTCCGGGGTGGGCCGGGCGCCGGCGACCTGCACCGTGTCGCCGGTCAGCTCACCGACGACGGCCCGGGCCGCGGCGGTGCCCAGCTCTACGTCGGCGTCCAGGTAGACCCGGGGGAAGGCGACCGCGGCGTCGTCCCCGGCGTTGAGCGCACCGGTCTTGCCGGCGGCCGGCAGCTCCAGCACCGTGACGTCGGGCCCGTGCCGGCGGGCCCGGGAAGCGGTGTCGTCGGAGCAGCCGTTGGCGACCACCACGACCTCGAACTCCCCGGGTGCCGCGCCCTCGAGCAGGGCGCCCAGGCAGCGGTCGATCACCCGGGCCTCGTCGTGCGCGGGCACGACGACGGAGGCCAGGGGGCGGGGTGCGGTCACGGGGTGCTCTCCTCGGGTGGAACGGGGGTGTGACGCAGTCGCAACACGACTTCACCCGACCGGGCGGTTACAGAGGGTCTCTGGTAGCTCACCCTCAGCTCATGAGTTCCGGAGCCGGGTCCCGCCACCTCTCGTCCCGCACCGTCGGTCGCGGCGCGCGGTGGGCGGGCAGCGCGCTGACCCTGCTGCTGGCCGTCGTCGCCGTGCTGTCGGCGCTGCCGCTGCAGCGGGCCGACGCGGCCTCGATGTGGGTGGCCTACGAGGGCAGGTCGGTCAGCCTGGCGCCGGTCCCGGCCACCCGGGTCGAGCTGACCGCGGTCTCCTCGTCCCGGCTGACCGCGGTGTCCTTCGCGGTCGGGGGCACCGTCGTCGCCAGCACCACGACGGTGCTGGAGAACGCCGGCACCTGGCGGGCGACCGCGACCGTCGACCTCACCGGCCGCTCCGGGCTGACCGTGGTGCGCACCCGCTTCACCAACGGCCCGGTCAGCTCCACGGTGGACAAGACGCTGCGCGCCGTCCCGCCGGCACCGCAGCCGGTCGCACCCCCCACGACCGTCGCCGGCCCGGACACCACCGGCGTGCCCGCCGGGGTCACCCTCACCCCGCAGACCGGGGACCTGCTGATCACCACCAGCGGCACCGTGGTCGACGGGATCGACCTCACCGGCTGCATCACCGTGCGCGCCCACGACGTGGTGATCCGCAACAGCCGGATCACCTGCGGCGGCTCGGCCACCACGATGGTCGTGGCCACCAACGGCAGCTTCCGCAACCTGGTGGTCGAGGACAGCGAGCTCGACGGACTGGGCATCGTCGACATCGGGATCGGCTGGCAGAACTACACGCTGCGCCGGGTGGAGATCCGTGGCACCAACGACGGCGCCCGGGTGGGCAGCAACACCACGGTGGACAGCTCCTGGATCCACGCCATGGTCCGCAAGGGCGCGCTGCACCCCGACGCGGTGCAGAGCACCAGCGGCATCGGCATCCGGATCACGAACAACACCCTCGACCCGCGCAACTACACGACCGGCGACCAGGGCAACGCCTCGGTGATGCTGGGCAGCGAGCTGCGGCCCAACGTGCTGCAGGACGTCGTGGTGTCGGGCAACCGCATGAGCGGGGGCAACTACACGGTCAACGTCCGGGGCGACGCCACGATCGCGGGGGTGACCCTGTCGGGCAACACCTTCACCGCGGACGCGAAGTACGGCCCGGTGCTGGCCCCGGCCTCGGTGACCGTCACCGCCGACAACGTCATGGACGGCACGGGCGCACCGGCCCCGGTGGTCCGCACCGCCTGAGGGCGCTCCTGCGACGGACACCTCAGCCGCCCAACAGCGCGACGTGGCGGCGGGCCCGGTCGGCCCAGGTGTGGTCGGCGGCGAAGTCCCGGCAGCGACCTGCGGTGGCCGGGTCGGCGGCGTCGGCCAGCGCGGCGGCCAGCGCGGCCGGCAGCCCCACGGCGTCGTCCACCAGGTGGACGTGCGGGGCGTCCAGCCAGCGCACGGCGGGCAGGTCCGAGGCCACCACCGGGGTGCCGGCCGCGAGGTACTCCAGCAGCTTGAGCGGGAAGCAGGCCCGGTTGAAGTCGCTCTGCGTGTAGGGCACCAGGGCCACGTCACAGGCCGTCACCAGGGAGGCCACCACGTCGGGGGTGCGCTCGCCGAGCAGCACCAGCCGGCCGGTGGCGACCAGGCAGGCCCACCGGTCCTGCTGGCTGAAGGTGGCCTGCTGCCGGCCGACGACGACGACGGTGACCCCGGCGGCGCAGGTGGCCGCCAGCAGGTCGACGTCGATCCGGTCGCTGACCATCCCGATGAACACCGCCCGGGGCCCGGGCACGGCGGCCAGCAGCGCGGCCACGTCGACCCGCCCGGCACCGGGGTCGCAGCCCGGCGGCACCACGTGCACCTCGGCGGGAGCGCCCATCGCGGCGGCAGCCTCGGCGAGCACCGGGGAGACCACGGCGACCGCGTCGACCCCGCGCAGCAGCTGCCGGCGGTGCCGGGCGATCCGGCCGGCGGCACCGCGGATGAGCGCGGCACCGGCGACGTAGTCGTCCTTGAGCAGCAGCTCCGAGCGCCAACCGCGCAGCAGCCGCAGGGACACCGGGTGCGCCGAGGTGACCAGCACGCCCGGCACCCCCGGTGCCCGCCGCCCGGCGTGCCGGGCCAGCAGACCGACCCACAGGCCGGTGAGGGCGGCCAACCCGCGGCGCCGGCCGAAGGGCAGCATGCGGGGGGCCAGCACGGTCACCCCGTCCACCGACCGGCGGTGCGGCGGGGGCGGGCCGGGCTTGCCCAGCCCGAAGACCGGCACCGGCGGGTCGACGTAGACCACGGCACGCTCGGCGGCCAGGGCGCGGGCCAGGCGCTGGTCGTAGAGCTGGTGCCCGGCGTAGGGCGTGGAGGCCAGCAGCACGACGGTGTCCGGGGCGGTGCTCACGCGGCCACCCCCGCACCGACGCCGAGCAGCTCCAGCAGCGGCCGGTGCCGGGCCCGCCAGGACAGTGCCGCGACGTCGGCGAGCCGGTCGGTCTCGGCCCGGCGGCCCAGGGCCAGCGCGGCCCGGGCGCCGGCGACGTGGTCGCCACCGGGCTCGACCCAGACCACCCGGTCCCCGGCGACGGCGCTGCCGGGCAGCCGGGTGGCGACGACGGGGGTGCCCGAGGCCAGGTACTCGTACAGCTTGAGCGGGGACATCGCCTCGGTGAGCGGGGTGCGGTGGTGGGCCAGGACGCAGACGTCGGCGGTCTGGGCCAGCCCGACCACCTCGGCGCGCGGGCGCGGGCCCAGCAGCTCCACCCCGGGCACCGCGGCCAGCGCCGCCCGGACGTCGGCGTCCACCAGCGGCCCGGCGACGCGGACGGCGAACCCGTCCGCGGCCAGCGCCCGGAAGGCGTCCAGGTCCAGCCGGGCGTCGACCGTGCCCGCGTAGAGCGCGACCGGGGCCCCGTGCGGGGTCCGCTGCGGCGGGGGCGTCGACCAGAGGGCGGCGTCCACCCCGTTGGGCACCACGAGACCGGGCCCGGTGGGGTCGATCCGCTCCAGCAGCACCTCCGAGACGGCGACCACGGCCATCCCGCTGCGGGCGATGGCCCGGTAGGCGGCCAGGGTCTGTGCCCGGTGCGGGGCGTGCGAGGGGATGGCCGACTCGTCGTCCTGGGCGTAGAACACCCGCGTGCCGGCCCAGCCGTGGGCGGCGTGCGCGGCGTGCCACAGGTTGAACGTGACCAGCGCCGGACGACGCAGGCCGTGCCAGCGTGCGGCCGCGGCGGTCTGCCGGTCGTACCCGGCGTAGCGGCGGCGCAGCGCGGCCTCGTCCAGCGGCGGCGGCGTGCGCAGGGTGACCGGCCGCACCCCGCGCAGCCCGGGACGGCGGGGGGCCGGACGGTCCCCGGCCAGCCGGCGGCGCACCTGCGAGGCGATGCCGCGCGGGTGGTCGGCGACCAGCACGGTGCCCACCGCGGGCTCGGCCAGCAGCGTGGTCAGGGTCTGGTCCGCGGTGGAGTAGAAGCCGCGGCGCACCGCGTCGGTCCAGGTGTCCGACACCAGGGCGACCACCACGTCGGTGCTCACGCGGCCACCGGCCGGGAGGTGAAGACCCCGGTGTAGGACTCGGCCACCGTGGACCAGTCGCGGCCGGCGAGGTCCGGGGTGGCCGCGGGGTCGCGGCCGGCGGCCGCGGCGAGGGCGTCGGTGAGGTCGGTCGCGGTCAGCGGGTGGGTGAAGCCGCGCACCCACTCCTCCCCCACCTCGGCCCGCAGGGCCGCGGTGACCGGGTTCTCCGGCACGAGCACCGGACGGCCCAGGCTCAGGGCGGCGAACACGACGCCGGAGTTGTGGATCTCCCGGTAGGGCAGCACCACGACCGCGGACCCGCCGACCAGCGCGGCCAGCGCGTCGTCGGCGACGAAGCCCAGGTGCGGGGTCACCCGGGGGTCTGCGCCGGCCGCGTCGGTCACCAGCGCCCGCATCTCGGCCGACGCGGGCTCGCCGGCCACGACCAGCCGGAGCTGCGGGTCGGTGGTGCCGGCGAAGGCGGTGAGCAGCACGTCGAGGCCCTTGTAGGGGCGGAGGTAGCCGAAGAAGAGCAGGCACCGCGGGTCGGCCGGGGTGCCGGCGTCGCCCAGCTCGGCCCGGTAGTGCCCGTGCGGGATGGTCACCGCGGCCGCGCCGGCGCGCACCGGGGTCTCGTCGGTGAGCCGGACGTGCCAGGTGACGGCCCGGTCCAGCGCGCCCAGCAGGGCCGTCTCGACCGGCCGGCCGCCCTCGTGGGGGGTGGTGTTGTGCACGGTGCGGACGACGACGGGCCGGAGCACCCGGATGCGCACCAGCAGCAGCGCGAACAGCACGGTCCGCAGCACCCGGCGGGTCCGGGACCGGTGCCGGACGAGGTTCTCCGGCCAGTGCACGTGCAGCACGTCCCAGCGGCCGGTCAGCGCCGTCCGGTAGCTGAACGACAGCGGCTGCACCCGGGTCGGGTCGAGCCGGCCGGCGACGTGGTCGGCGTAGCTGGGCTGGGCGCCGCCGAGCAGCACCGACTGCAGCACCCGGACGGGTCGGGGGTCAGACACGGGTCTCCTCCGGGGAGGGCAGGACGAGGGGCAGGGGGGTCGGTGGCCTGCCGTCCGGGGCGGGGAGGGCCAGGGCGGCGAGCAGCCGGGCGGCGACCGCGCGCCAGGTGAACAGCGGTGCGCGGGCCCGGGCCAGGGCACCGAGCCGGGCCGCGACCGGCGGGTCGGCCAGCGCGCGCATCGCGTCGCGGAGCGCGGCGTCGTCGGTGGGGTCGACCACCCGCCCGGCGTCCCCGACCAGGTCGGCCGACCCGCCGACGGTGCCGGCGATCGCGGGCAGTCCGGCCGCGAGGGCCTCGGTGAAGACGATCCCGGCCGGCTCGAAGGTCGAGGGCATCACGAAGCAGGTGGCCCGGGCGAACAGGTCGGCCAGCCGGGCCCGGTCGCCGGCGTCGCCGCGGCGGAGCACCCCGTGGGTGCGCACCCCGGGCACGGCCAGCGGCGGGTGGCCGCCGACGACGTCCAGCGTCGCGTCGGGGTGCAGCGCACGGACGGCCTCGAAGGCCCGGACCACCCGGTCGCCGTTCTTGCGCTGCCAGTCCAGCCCCACGAACAGGAAGCGGGGGGTCGACCAGTCACGGTCACCGACCGGCACCGGCGCATCGGTCCCGGTGCCGACGACGGCCAGCCGGTCCGCGGGGACGGCGGCCTCCGCGGCGACGGCGGCAGCAGCCCAGGAGGACTCGGTGCAGCACACCCGGGCAGCCCGGTAGACGGTGCCCTGCAGGGCCGCGCGCCGCTCCACGGTGCCGACGTCGACACCGGCCCAGTGCCCGTAGCCGTGCGCCCGGGCCTGCCGGACGGTCATGTCGTCGTAGACCGCGACCGGGGCGGTCGTGCGCAGCCGGAAGCCGGCGCCGACCTGCACCCAGGCGTCCACCCGGACGCCCCGTGCCGCCCGGGTGGAGACGAGTCCGCGGAGCCCGGCGACGGGGGCGCCGTACAGCCCGCGGGAGCCACGGGCGCGCAGCCGGCCGACCGCCCCGACCGCATCCGGCGCGGGGCTGCCGGTCAGCAGGGCGAGCCCGCGCTCCAGCGCCGCCGGCGGCGCTGCGCGCACCACGGGCACCTGCACACCGAGCGCCCGCAGGCCGGTGACGACGCCGTACGGGGTGCCCGAGCGCTCGGCCGGGTCGGTGGCGTCGCCGGTGGCGACCACGCCGACGGTGAGCTCCCCGCCGGTCACCGCCACAGGTCCACCGGGAACGCGGTCCGCAGCGCGGGGTCGAGCACGGCCGGCGGTTCCCCGCCGGCGGCGACGGCCTCGGCGACGGTCGCGGCCGGGGTGAAGCCGTCCCGCCCGCTGCCCAGGTAGTGGTCCTCGTACTTGAAGAGCGGCTCGGCCCGGGGCAGCACCAGCCGGGCCGGGACGCCGAGGCTCTCGGCGACCACGATCCCGTGCAGCGAGGAGCCCACGACCAGGGAGCTGGCGGCGATCCGGGCGAGCACCCGGCGGACCGGGGTGCGGGGGTCCAGGAACCCGGGGTGCCGGCGGTACGCCGGGACGTCGTGCAGGTTGGGCAGCACGGTCACCCCGGCCGGTCGGCCGCCGAAGGACTCCCGCGGCCACAGCTCCCCCACCAGCAGGCCGGGGTCGCCGTAGACCTCGGGGGCGTCGATGCCGTGCTGGGCCAGGACCGCCCGGGTGCGCGGGCCGCGGACGGCGCGCACGTCCAGCCGGGTGGCGGTGACCGGCGCGGCCAGGGTCTTGCCGTTGACCCCGGAACCCCAGACGACGTCGCCGTCCCGGGCGAAGTGCAGCACCGAGCCGATCGACAGCAGCCGGGCGTCGGTCACCGGGTGCTCCCGACCGGACCGGCGCAGCAGCTCCCGCACCACGAGCGGGCCGAGCAGGTCACCGAAGTTGTCGACCGGGCGGGTGACCCGGGCCGGCAGCAGCCGGGAGACCCGGCGGCGCGGGTTCCAGTGCACGAGTTCCACCGCGGGGGTGCCCACCGCGGCGCTCACGCGGCGACCGCCATGGCCAGCCGCATCTGCTCGGCGGCGTGCCCCAGCGCGGTGGTCCGCTCCTGCACGGCGGCCCGCAGGGGCGCCCGCTCGGTGGGAGCGGCCGCGAGACCGGCGGTGACGAACGCGACGAGGGTGTCGACGTCCAGGTCGCTGGTGCGCAGCACCCGGTCCCCCCGCCCGACCGAGAGCTGGAAGTCCCGGCACTTGGGCCGGTACTCCAGGGCCAGGGTGGGGATGCCGAGCCGGGCGGCCAGCACCAGGGCGTGCAGCTTCTCCCCCACCACCACCGCACAGCCGGCCAGCGCGGTGTCCAGCGCGGCCAGCGTCACGGCGTTCGGGCCCTGGACGGGTGTGCCCGCGGCGCGGCACTCGGCGGCGACCCGGGTGAGGTGCGCGTGGTCCTCGGTGGTGGTGGCCAGCAGGGCGACCTGGTGGCCGGCGGCGACGAGCCGGCCGACCGCGGCGACCACGGTGGCCCGGAACGCGGCGTGGTCCCCGCCCCACAGGTCGTCGGTGACCCCGAAGTTGACCCCCACCCGGGTGCCCGCCGTGGTGCCGGTCGCCAGGCCGTGGGCCGCCGGGGACTGCGGGGGCAGGGCCAGCGCCGGATCACCGGTCACCACGGCCTCGATGCCGGTGGAGTCCAGCGTGCCCGCGCTGAGCGGCCCACGGACCCGGACCCGGTCGAACTGGGTGAGCAGCGGGCGCCAGGCCTCGACCTCGGCACCGACCCCCGCCCGGCGCCCCTCCCGGAACCCCAGGTCCTCGACCCCGACGCCCAGCACCACCCGGGGCGCGTCGGGGGCGGCACGCAGCAGCCGCTCCAGGGTCTCCCGGAAGTGCCCGTTGAGCACCAGCGTGCCGCCGCCCAGGCAGACCACCGAGACCCGTCGCAGGGCGGCGTCGGTGAGCCGGGTCAGCCCCGCGTGGTTGGGCACCTGGACGACGTCCCAGCCCGGCAGCAGCAGCCGGTGCGCGGCGATCATCGCGTCGTCCCCGAGGTTGCCGTTGCCCGACCAGCCGACGTAGGCGACCCGGCGACGGGCGTCGGCCGGCGGCGGCGGGAACGACCGCCAGACCCGGCCGGTGGCGCGGGCCCCGTGGAGCAGCGCACGGGCGGAGGCAGGCATGAGGAGGCCCTTCGGGTGGGGTCGGTGGGAGACCCGCGGAGCAGGGCGGGAGGGGCCGGCGGGGCACGGCCGGGGGGGGGGGCGGAGCGGCAGCCGTCGTGGGCGCGGGTCCGGCGGGGTCGTACGGGTCGTGCGGTGTGGGGTGGGTCAGGCCAGCGCGAACGGGGCCGCGTCGACGCGGCGGCGGACCCGGGTGGCGCTGGCCGCACGGAGCAGCTGGTGGGTGACACCGTCGACCTCGGCGGTGGCGGCCAGGCCGCGCTCACCGAGCATCGCGGCGATCTGCAGCTGGTGGTCGTCGACGTGCTCGCCGAACTCCGGCCGGCGCGGCACGAGCACCGGGAAGCGGCCGGCCTGCAGGGCGGCGAGCGCGCTGCCCGTCCCGGCGTGGGCGACGACGACGTCGGCCTCGCGCATGGCGGCGAACAGCTCGGCGGCGGGCACCCGGGGCCGGGCGTCCACGGGCAGGCCGGTCACGTCGGTGGACCCGGTCTGCCAGAGCACCTCGGCGTCGACGGGCAGCACGGCCAGCAGCTTCTCGACCAGCCGGCGGAAGCCGAAGGACTCCGAGGTGCCCAGGGAGACGACGATCTTCTGCAGCCGGACGGCGTCGTCGGCCCGCTCGAGCCCGACGCCCTCGTAGCCGTCGAACACCGAGCCGCCGTAGGACCAGTGCCGGTCGGCCCAGGCCTCGTGCTGGGTGAACATGCGGATGCCGGGGACGCGGCGCAGCAGCCGGCCCGACAGGGAGGGACCGTGCACGCGCGTCGCGCTCTCCAGGTAGTAGCAGGGGATGCCGTGCGCGCGGGCGACCGGCAGCACCGAGAGGGCCAGGCTGGCCCCGGTGCTGACCACCGAGGTGATCTGCTCGTCGTGGAACGTGCCGCGCGAGGACCAGGCGTTGTGCAGCAGGGCCCCCCAGTCGCGGGTGGGGGCCGGGGCCATCCACTGCACCCGCTCCTCGCTGAGCAGGGAGCGGCTCTGGGCGGTGGGCACGGTCATCCAGAGGCGGTCGTCGGCGACCGGGAGGCGGGGGGCCAGGGTCACCAGCTGCATGAGGTGACCCCCGTCGTTGGCGACCAGCAGAGCGGTCATCGGGCTGTCCTCTCGGGATGGGCGTGGGGCTGTGCGCCTCCCGGGGACGTTCGACGATGAGCGGGTCGGACGGGCGCGGAGGCAGTACACCGTGGAGGGGACCCCCTCTGTCCAGTCCTCACGCAGCTGTGAACAGCCGTCACACGCTGTGGATCTCGTTGCATCGAGAGAGGAACCCGCCGGGATCCGCGCACCCACCTGCGACGTCACCTGGCGGACACGAACGAGCCCGGCCCGACGAGGTCACGCGGTCGTGACAGACATCACAGTGCGTGATCAGCCGATCACGCAATGTTGAACACTTGACCACCGTCCGTGGCCGTCCGGGGTCAGCCGGCGGAGCGGGTGAGCCCGTCGCGGAGGGCGGTGGAGAACGACCGGGCCGGCTCCTCGGCGGGCACCTCGGGCCGGCCGACCGGCAGGACGCCGAGCAGCCGCGTGCGCCGGACGACGTGCCCGCGGACGCTGAGGGTGACCCGACGGCGGCCGGCGCCCAGCTCGTGCCAGGACACCACCACGGTCATCTGGGTGGCGAGGGAGTCCGGGTCGACCACGGCGTAGGACACGGAGCCTGCGTTGGCCAGGTCCTCGCGCACCGCGCCGTCGTGCGGTCCGCCGGACAGCGCCCGACGGCCCGCGGCGCGGATCTCCTGCGGGTCCAGGGCGGTCTCCACCGACCACTCGAGGCCGTCGACTCCCCCGACCACCCCGACGTCCCCCTCACCGCTCACGACCTGCCCACCCCGGGGCTCGGACACACTGACACAGCCGGACAACGAGCCCGCCGCGGATCGGTTCTGGCGGTCCGCGTCGACGGCCGTCGACGGGACGTCGTCGCGCACCGTCGCGGCGTGGTCGGCAGAGGGCGAGCTGTGCGGGGCCATGCCGGTTGCATCGGGTCGGCGGGCGCGGTCCTCCACCCGCGGCCGGGCGTCGTCCCCCCGTGGGGTCAGTCCGCGAGGACCAGCCCGGCCGCCCCGAGCGCGGTGTCCAACCGGGCCAGGGCGATCGGCCCCACCCCGTGCATCGCCAGCAGCTCCGCCCGGCTGGACCCGGCGACGGCCTCCAGCGTGGTCAGCCCGGCCGCCCGGAGGGCCCGGGTCGCCGGCGCGCCGATGCTGGGCAGCGGGGTGCCCTCCGGCCGGGGCGCCCGACGCCGCGCCCGTCCCCCGGCGGCCCGGCGGGCGGCGTCCACCACCGCCTCCCCACGGACCGACAGCCGGTACCCGATGTCCAGGGACTCGGTGAGCCCCAGCTCCTTGAGCTTGCGGACGTCGCGCTTGAACTCCGGCACCGGCCGGCCCACCTCGGCGGCCAGGTCCGGGGCCCGCCGCTCGGGGTGGGCGTCCACCAGCTGCAGGGTCCGGGCGGTCCAAAGGCCGATCGGCGAGGCCCGGTCCAGCCGGTCCAGCCGGGCCTGCAGCTCGGCGACCTCGGCCGGTGTCGGCGGGGTCCGGCGCAGCACCGCCCGGGGGTCCTCCCCGGCGAAGCGCAGGCCCACCCGGAACACCGGCCGCCCGGGCTGCGCCGCGAGCCCCCGGTGCACCGCGGCCAGGTCGGTGGCCCCGGCCCGGCGGGCGTCGTCCTCGGTCAGGTCGGTGGGGTCGACCGGGTCCACCGCGGTGACCTCGACCAGCCCGACCCGGGTGCGCATCCTCGTGCCGGGCAGCACCCGCGGGCGGTCCCAGCGGCGGAAGGCCAGGTCGACGGTGCCGGCCACGATCGCGTCGAGCTCGGACGGGCTGATCCTCACGCCCTCAAACTAGGAGGTGACGTCCTTCGTCGTGAAGTTCGCCCACGCCGCACCGAGCAGCACGACGACGTAGACGGCCTGCAGCCCGATGCCCCGCACCACGTCCCGCCACAGGATCGGGTCGCGGAAGAAGTCGACGAACGCCAGCCAGTACCGGGTGGGCAGGTAGGGCGCGATGGCCGAGGCGGCGTCCAGGGTGAACAGCAGCGAGGAGCCGATCAGCACCGCCAGGGCGCCCAGGGTGGCCAGCTGCGGGGAGTCGGTGAGGGTGGAGAAGAACAGCGCGAAGGCCGCCACCCCGAGCATCGAGATCGTCACGTAGCCGATCGCCAGCAGCGTGCGGCCGGCCACCTGCTCCGGGGTCAACACGGTGCCCGAGAGCCCCGTGGAGGCGGCCAGCGGCTGGACCTCGAACAGCGTCGTCCCCACCAGGTAGCCGACCGCGGCGACGATCACCACGGTGACCAGCACGAACGCGATGACGGCGACCAGCTTGGCGACCAGCAGGCGGGTGCGGCCGGCCGGGCGGGCGAGCAGGTAGCGCAGCGTGCCGCCCTGTGCCTCACCGGCGATGGAGTCCCCGGCGACGACGGCGACCGCGATCGGCAGGAACAGCGGCAGCACGATCGCCAGCGCCGCCAACGGGAAGAGCGTGCCGTTGGTGAGCACCGCCGAGAGGAACGCCGGCCCCTCCCCCGGCCGCGGCGCCAGGTCGGTGAGCACCAGCAGCACCGCGACCAGCACCGGCAGGGCGTTGAGCAGCCCGATGGTGATCCAGGTGCGCGGGCGGCGGAACAGCTTGGTCAGCTCGACGCGGATCACCGGTGCGACTCCACCCGGTCGGCGGAGGTGCCGGCCGCGGCGAGCACGACCTCCTCCAGGGACGGACGCTGCAGCCGCAGCCCGGTGACCGGCACGCCGGCCGACACCAGTGCGGCGTTGACCTCGGCGGGGTCGGTGCCGCGGACGACGGCGGTGCCGCCGTCCACGCTCAGCACCCGGTCGCCCAGCACCGCCCGCACCCGGGCCGGGTCCGGGGTCTCCACCACGGTGGCCCCGGTGGGGGCGGTGAGGGTGGCGAGGTCGTCCTGCACCACCATCCGGCCGCGGTCGAGCACCCCGACCCGGGTGGCGAGCTGCTCGATCTCGGCCAGCAGGTGGCTGGAGAGGAAGACGGTGGTGCCGGTGGCGTTCAGGTCCAGCAGCAGGGTGCGGATCTCGTGGATGCCCTGTGGGTCGAGCCCGTTGGTGGGCTCGTCCAGGATCAGCAGGTCCGGACGACGCAGCAGCGCCCCGGCCAGTCCGAGCCGCTGGCGCATGCCCAGGGAGTAGGCCCGCACCGGTCGCTTGCCCACCCCGCCGAGGCCCACCTGCTCGAGCACCTCGCCGACCCGCTGCTTCCGCGACCGGCGTGCGCCCCCCGGGCCCGCGGCGTCCAGCAGGCGCAGGTTCGCCGTGCCCGACAGGTGCCCGTAGGCGGCCGGGCCCTCGATCAGCGCACCCACCCGGGGCAGCACCGCGCGGGAGGCCTTCGGCATCCGCTGGCCGAGCACCCGCACCTCGCCCTTCGTGGGCAGCACGAGGCCCAGCAGCATCCGCACCGTCGTCGTCTTGCCCGAGCCGTTGGCGCCCAGGAAGCCGTAGACGTCACCGGCCCGGACGTCGAGGTCGATGCCGTCGACGGCGTGCACCGCGCCGTAGCGCTTCTGCAGGCCGTCGGTGGCGATGACGGTCTCGCTCATGAGGTCCCCGTGCCGTTCTGGAGGTCGGTGGCAGCTGCCCCGAGGGCGTCGAGGGTGACGGTGCCGGCGAGCAGGTACACGCCGCCACCGCCCTGGCGCTGGCTGGTGCCGGCGACCATGAGGGCCAGCGGGCCGGAGGTGATCCGGACGCCGAGGTCGTCGACCACGGCGCCGGGGGTGGCCGCCAGCTGGGCGCGCAGGCCCTGCGAGGAGCGGCCCGGCAGCGGGGTCACCGACAGCACGGTGATGCCCGAGCCGTACACGCCGATCTGGGCCGGCACGCCGTCGAAGGACCGGCGGGTCAGCCCGGCCAGCACGTCGGGCAGCGCAGCCCGGTCGCCCCGGCCGAGGTCGACGTCGGTGAGGTCCCGGTCGGAGCTGATCGAGGCGTCCGCGGGCGGGGAGAACGCCGTGGTCGCCGCGGTGGGGGTGGCCGTGTCCAGGTCCAGGAAACGGGTGTCCAGCGCCGGGATGGTCGTGTCGGCACTGCGGACGACGACGCGCAGCGGCAGACCGGTCTGCTCGTCGACGTAGACGTTGACGGCGCTCACCGAGGCCGCCTCGTCGGCCGGGGTGTAGCGCAGACCCAGGGCGTCGCGGCCGGCCACCCGGACCGGGTCGACCCGGGAGAGCTCGGCGTCGGTGGCCTCGGACAGCAGCCGCACCCCCAGCGCACTCGGCAGCAGGTCCGGGGCGGTGGGCAGCGCGAGGTCCGGCGCACTGCCGCGACTGGCCCGCTGGTCGGCGTAGTCCCAGGTCCAGGTGCCGGCGGCGTCCCGGTGGGTGCCGGTCTCCCCGGTGGCGGTGACCACGTCGACCCGCCAGTCGGTCTCCCCGCGGTACCAGGCGCGCATCGTGGTCTGGTCGCTGAGCAGGTCAGCGACCGGGGTGAGCGCGTCGGAGACCGGCAGGGTCAGGCCGCCGGTGGAGATGGCGTAGCCGGAGAACGGCTGGTCGGTGCTGGCCAGCACCCGGGCCCGCAGCTCGGCGGCCGAGGTGTCCCGGTCACCGGCCGGCAGCGCTGCCACCACGACCGGCAGGGCCACCAGCAGGGCCAGGCCCAGGGCCACGACGACCCACCGCCAGCCGAACCGTCGTCCCCCGTTGCGCATCGGGACCACCGTACGTGCGTGCGCGCAGGTGCTGCCGTGTTCAAGCACTTCCACAGGGTCCGCACAGTCGGCGGGCAGACCGCCCCGGACGCCGTTAGGTTGCCCCGCGTGGCAGCCCCCATCTCCGACGACGTGGTCGTCGACGTCCTCCGCAGGCTCGACCGGCTGAGCGGTCCGGTCGTCGACCGGCTGGGGCGCCCGCCGACGCTGCCCGCCGAGGCCCGGGCCGCCTGGTGGGCCGACCGGGCGAGCCGGGTGGCCGCCGCGGTGTCCGCCGCGCCGCGCTTCGCCGGCAAGCTCGCCGACCTGCTGCCGCTGCAGAACTCCGTGGGCGCCGCCGTGCAGGCCGTGGTCGTCCTGGGGGTGGCCGGGGAGCACGACGTCACCGACCCGGCCCGCCGGGTCGCCCTGTTGGCCGAGGTGCTGCTGGACCGCGCGATGACCACCGAGCAGGTGCAGCCGCTGCTGGACCGGCGACGAGGCGCCTACGCCGAGGAGGTGCTCGGCCGCAAGGGCGAGCGCGGCGGGGTCAAGGGCACCGCCCGCACCGTGTGGCGGATGGCCCGGCTGCTCTCCCGCATCGACGACGCCCTCGACGCCCGCCCGAAGGGCAAGTGGCGGCACCGCGCCCTGTCGAACATCCCCGTCGTCGGGGTGGTCGGCGGCTACGCCAGCGAGCACGAGGCCCTGCGGCGGGCTGCCGCCGAGGCCGACGCCGTGCTCTCCGGGACGGCGCCCCAGCGGGTCTGAGGCTCAGGCGGTGGGGGCCAGCTCGGCCAACGCCGCGTAGACCTCACGCGTGGCCGTGGAGCGGTTCATGGTGATGAAGTGGATGCCCGGCACGCCCTCGGCGAGCAGCTCCCGGCACATCTCGGTCGCCACCTCCACCCCCAGGTCGCGCTGGGCCTGCTTCGCCTCCGGGGTGTCCCTGTCGGCAGCGGCGAAGCGCTCGGCCAGGTCGGCCGGGAACGCCTGCCCGGACAGCTGCACGATGCGCGCGATCTGCTTGGTGCTCGTGACCGGCATGACCCCGGCGAGCACCGGGACGTCGCAACCGCGGGCGGCCACCCGGTCGCGCAGCCGGAGGTAGTCCTCGACCCGGAAGAACATCTGGGTGATCGCGAAGTCCGCCCCGGCCCGGCACTTGGCCACGAACATGTCCGCGTCGGCCTCGGCGTCCGGTGACCGGGGGTGCGACTCGGGGAAGGCGGCGACCCCGACGGAGAAGTCCCCGACGTCCTTGACCAGCTCCACCAGCTCGGCGGCGTACCGCAGGCCCTGCGGGTGGGCGACCCAGTCGGCCTGCGGGTCCAGCCCCGGCGGGTCACCGCGCAGCGCCATGACGTTGCGCACCCCGGCGGCGGCCAGCCGGGAGACCACGTTGCGCAGCTCGGCCACCGAGTGGTCCACCGCGGTCAGGTGCGCCAGCGGCAGCATCGTGGTGTCGGTGGCGATCCGCTCGGTCACCGCCAGCGTGCCCTCGCGGGTGGAGCCCCCGGCGCCGTAGGTCACCGACACGAACGAGGGCCGCAACCGCTCCAGCTCGCGCAGCGCCGTCCACAGCTGAGCCTCCGACGCCGCGTTCTTCGGCGGGAAGAACTCGAACGACCAGGTCGGCCGCCCCTCGGCGAGCAGTTCACGCACGGTCCCGGTCACGCCTGACGAGGGTACGGACTGTGCGGACCAGCAGCCGGGACCGACGGACGTGGGCGAGGCCACCCGGGCGGGTGGTCACCCGTTCACCCACCCGGCGGGTCCTGCTCACCCGGGAGAGTGCCTGGGGGTCGTGACCCTGGGTGATCACTGCTGCCCCTGCCATGGTCGTCGCGTCGCACCGACGTGGGTGTCGATCCCCCACACGCCCCGCTCTGCTCACCAGGAGTCACCATGCGCGCCCCCCGTCTCGTCGCCGCCGCTGCCGCCCTCGCCGCCGCGACCCTGCTCTCGGGCTGCTCCGTGCTGCCGGACTCGCTGTTCAGCAGCCCCAGCTCGTCGGCGTCGAGCACCTCGGCCGCCCCCACCTCCGCCGAGCCCACCGTCGAGCCCGTGGCGGCGCCGGTCGCCCCCGAGCGCCCCGGCCCGGTCACCGAGCACCACGGCCTCGCCCCGGCCGAGGAGCTCGCCTTCGCCCAGCGGGTGCTCGCCGGTCTCGTCGCCAAGCAGGACTACGGCTACGCCTGGGCCGACGAGACCCAGGTCCAGGAGACCGTCGACGTGGCCACCGCGACCGCCGACGCCGTCGCGGCCCGGCAGGAGGCCTACCGCGCCTCGGCGGGCACCGGCCCGGAGGACGCCTACCAGATCGACGAGCAGTTCATCGGCGTGCCGGTGATCACCTACGACGCCGACTTCCTGCCCGTGCAGATCGTCGGCACGGTGCAGCGGACCTCCACCGAGCCCGCCGCGGAGCCGGCCGACGGCACCGCCGCCGCGTCCACCGACGCGGCTGTGACCAGCACCGACAGCAACGCCACGGACCACCAGGTCTACACCGTGAGCCTGGTCTGGACCCCGGTCGTGACCGCCGACGGCACCGCCGTGGGCGCCTGGGTGTACTCCGGCGTCACCGCCTGAGAGCACACCCATCCGACCCCGCGGTGACTCGGGTGGGACTGTGGGACTCCCGGAGCCTGGTCATACTCGTCTGGTGACTGCAGGGACCCGAGCGCGCCACCCGTCCACCAGCGCAAACGATGCTGACCTCGGTCGGGTCTCCCGGGCCGCCGACCTCACCCGGTTGCGGGGGGCGGTCAGCGACGCCCTGGACGCCTTCCTGGCCGAGAAGCGTGCCGTGCTCGCCGGGATGGACGCCAGCCTGGTGCCGGTGCTCGAGGAGGTGGCCGCGGTCGCCGAGGGCGGCAAGCGGCTGCGCCCGGCCTTCGCCTACTGGGGCTGGCGGGCGGTCACCACCGCCGCCCCCGAGGACGACGCCGCCGTGCTGCGGGCGGTCAGCGCCCTGGAGTTCGTGCACGGCTCGGCTCTGGTGCACGACGACGTGATGGACGCCGCCCGCACCCGCCGCGGCCGCCCCGCCACCCACATCGGGTTCGGGGACCGGCACACGGCCCTGGGCCTGTCCGGCAGCACCGAGCTGTTCGGCACCGGCGCCGCGATCCTGGTCGGCGACCTGGCGCTGGTCTGGTCCGACGAGCTGCTGCGCCGCTCGGGCATCTCCGCCGAGGCGCTGGCCCGGGCCCGCCCCGTGTGGGACGCGATGCGCACCGAGGTCACCGCCGGGCAGTACCTGGACCTGCTGCGCGCCGCCGGGGGCCTGCCCGGCCCCGAGGGTGCGCTCAAGGTCGCCCGCTACAAGTCCGCCGGCTACACCGTCCAGCGCCCGCTGCACCTGGGCGCGGCCTTGGCCGACGCCGGCCCCGAGGTGGTCGAGGTCTACACCGACATCGCCCTGCCCCTCGGCGAGGCCTTCCAGCTCCGCGACGACGTCCTCGGTGTGTTCGGCGACCCCGCGGTCACCGGCAAGTCCGTGGACGAGGACCTCCGCGAGGGCAAGCAGACCCTGCTCGTGGCGCTGGCCGCCGAGGCCACGGACGACGCCGGCCGCGCCCTGCTGGACCAGGTGCTCGGCGACCCGGCCGCCGACGCCGACGCCCTGGACGCCGTCCGCGACCTGATGCGCTCCACCGGCGCGCTGGAGGCCGTCGAGGACCGGATCACCACCCAGACCGCCACCGCCCGCGAGGCGATCGCCGAGGCCCCGGTGCTCGACGACGCCCGCGCCGCGCTGGACGCCCTCGCCGTCGCTGCCACCACCCGCACCACGTGAGGACCGTCCCCGGGCCCACCGACCGCGTCGTCGTCGTCGGCGCGGGCCTCGCCGGGCTGTCGGCCGCCCTGCGGCTGCGCGGAGCCGGCCGCGAGGTCACCGTCGTCGAGCGTGGCCCGCAGCCCGGCGGCCGGGCCGGCCGGGTCGAGCGTCAGGGCTACGCCCTGGACACCGGCCCCTCGGTGCTCACCGCCCCCGGCCTGATCCGCGACGCGCTGGCCTGCGTCGGCGACGTGCTGGAGGACCGGCTCGAGCTGCTCCCCCTGGAGACCACCTACCGCGCGCAGTACGCCGACGGCACCACCCTCGACGTGCACGCCGACCCCGAGGCGTTCGCCGCCGAGGCCGAGAGGGTCTGCGGACCCGGCTCGGGCGCGGAGGTGCGCGCCTACCTGGAGCACATCCGCGACCTGGACCGGCTCCAGTGGGACGTGTTCATCGACCGCAACCTGGACTCCCCGCTGGACCTGGTCGGCCGGCCGATGGTCGAGCTGGCCCGCAAGGGCGGCTTCGGCCGGCTGGCCCCGCACGTGGACCGCCGGCTCACCGACGAGCGGCTGCGCCGGCTGTTCAGCTTCCAGGCCCTCTACGCCGGGGTCTCCCCCTTCACCGCGATCGCCGCCTACGCGGTGATCGCCGAGCTCGACATCGGCAAGGGCGTCTGGCACCCGGTCGGCGGCATCCACGCCGTCCCCGCCGCGCTGGCCGCTGCCGCCGCCGACGCCGGGGTGGTGTTCCGGTACGACACGTCGGTGGCGTCGCTGGACCTGCGCGGTGGCCGGGCCGTCGGTGTCCGGCTCGAGGACGGCGAGCTGCTGCCCGCCGACGCCGTGGTGGTCACCATCGACCGGCCCGACGACCTCGTGCCCCGCCGGCAGCGCCGGGTGAAGCCGGTCTACTCCCCCAGCTGCGTGGCGATCCACGTCGGCGTCCGGCAGGAGTTCGCCGACCGCGCGCACCACACGATCAGCTTCGGGCAGTCCTGGCGGGAGGTGTTCACCGAGCTCACGAAGACCGGCCGGCCGATGAGCGACCCCAGCCTGCTCATCTCCATGCCCAGCAAGACCGACCGCAGCCTGGCCCCCGAGGGCGGGCAGGTGATCAGCATCGTGGCGCCCACGCCGAACACCGACCGGCACTCCGGCGGCAACCCCGACATCGACTGGTCCACCCTGGGCCCGCGGTACCGCGACGAGGTGCTGCAGACCATGGAGGCCCGCGGCTGGACCGGGCTGACCGGCTCGATCGAGGTCGAGGAGATGCTCACCCCGGCCGACTGGGCCGCCCAGGGCATGGCCGCCGGCACCCCGTTCGCCCTGGCGCACACCTTCGCCCAGACGGGCCCGTTCCGGCCCTCGACCTACCCCCGCGGGGGCCCGGAGAACGTGGTGCTGGCCGGCTCGTCGGTGCAGCCGGGCGTCGGGGTGCCGATGGTCCTGGTCAGCGGCCGGCTCGCCGCGCAGCGGATCACCGGGTGACCCCCCAGGAGCAGCTCGACGCCGCCTACGCGGTCTGCCGCGGGATCGCCGCCGAGCACGGCAAGTCCTACTTCCTGGCCACCCGGCTGCTCACCCCGGACCGTCGTCCGGCGGTCCACGCGCTGTACGCCGCGGCCCGGGTCGCCGACGACATCGTCGACGTGGGCGCCGACCTGCCCGGCCGCGACCCCGAGGGCGAGCTGCTGACCTGGTCCAAGGCCGCGCTGGCCGAGGTCGAGGCAGGCTGGTCCGAGGACCCCGTGCGGCTGGCCCTGGTGCACACCGTGCGCCGCTACGACATCCCGCTCGAGCACTTCATCGACTTCCTGGCCGCGATGACCAGCGACCTCGACGTCACCGGCTACGCCGACCTCGACGCCCTGGACCGCTACATGTGGGGCTCGGCCTCGGTCATCGGCCTGCAGGTCCTGCCCGTGCTGGGGACGGCGCGAGGCGTCAGCCGCGAGGAGGCCGCCCCGCACGCGATCGCGCTGGGCGAGGCGTTCCAGCTGACCAACTTCCTGCGCGACGTCGGTGAGGACGTCGACCGCGGCCGGGTCTACCTGCCCGAGGACCTGATGGCTGCCCACGGGGTCACCCGGGAGCAGCTGGAGGCCAAGCGGTTCGACGACCGGTTCCGGCAGCTGATGCGGGAGATGGTCGACGTGGTCCGCCGCCGGTACGACGACGCGGCGCCGGGCACCCCGATGCTCGCCCCGGAGTCGAGGGACTGCGTGCGGGCGGCCACCGACCTGTACGGCGGCATCCTGGGTGCGATCGAGCGCGCGGACTACCGGGTGCTCGACCAGCGGGTGACGGTGTCCAAGCCCCGCCGGGCCGCGGTGTTCGCCCGGCGGCTGACCGCCGCCCAGGTCGCCCGGGCGCGGCTCAGAACGCGGAGGCCTGCGCCCGCCGGGTGACCTCGGTGTGCCGGTCGTCGCGCAGCGCCTGCACCGGGGTGCCCGGCAGCGACTCGTCCTCCCGGAACAGCCACTCGAAGATCTCCTGCTCGTCGAACCCGCCGTCGGCGAGGACGGTGATCAGGCCGGGCAGGTGCCGCAGGATCTCGCCGTCCAGGACGAAGTCGACCGGGATCTTGCCCTTGCCGCTGCCCGGGACCGCCATCAGCTTGCGGTCGTTGACCAGCTGGCGGACCCGGTTGGCCGAGACGCCGATCAGCTGGGCCACTTCGGCGGGGGTGTACGTCTCCACGACGGTGAGCTTAGGTCGGTGCCATGACCGGTCTCACCCAGCGTCGCCGCGACCCCGGCGAGGAGCCCCTCCCCGACGACCCGGACCGCGACCCGCCCTTCCTCGACCTGGACCGGCTCGAGCGCGAGGCGCGGGGGGTGCTGGAGCCCGGCGTCTACGACTACTACGCCGGCGGCGCCGAGACCGAGACCACCCTGGCCGAGGCGCCCGGGTCCTGGCGCCGCTGGCGGCTGCGCCCGCACGTGCTGCGCGGGGTGTCCGAGGTCGACACGGCCACCACCCTGCTCGGCAGCCCGGTGGACACGCCGGTCGGCGTCGCGCCCTGGGCCTACCAGGCGATGGCCCACCCCGAGGGCGAGCTGGCGACCGCCCGCGGCGCTGCGGCGACCGGCTCGATGATGTGCGTGTCCACCAGCGCCAACCACACCGTCGAGGAGGTCGCCCGGACCGTCCCCGAGGCGCCGAAGTGGTACCAGCTCTACCGGCTGCACTCCCCCGAGCACACCGCCGACCTGGCCCGCCGCGCCGGGGAGGCCGGCTACCGGGCGCTGGTGCTGACCGTCGACCTGCCGCTGCTGGGCCGCCGCAAGCGCGACCTGGTGCACGACTTCGCGCTCCCGGCGGACCTGCGGATGGCCAACCACCCCACCGCCTCCGACCGGCCGGGGCTGTCGGCGAACGCCAGCGCCACCTGGACCTTCGACGACATCGGCCGGTTCGCTGAGCTCAGCGGCCTCCCCGTCGTGGTCAAGGGCGTGCTGCGCGGGGACGACGCCGCCCGGTGCGTGCAGGCCGGGGCGTCGGCGGTGTGGGTGTCCACCCACGGCGGGCGGCAGGTCGACCCGGCCGTCTCCAGCGCGTACGCCCTCCCCGAGGTGGTCACCGCCGTCCGCGGGGAGACCGCCCCGGACGGCTCGGACGTCGAGGTCTACGCCGACGGCGGGGTGCGGACCGGCTCCGACGTGCTCACCGCCCTGGCCCTCGGCGCCCGTGCGGTGTTCCTGGGCCGGCCCACCGCGTGGGGCCTGGCGACCGGCGGCGCGGACGGCGTGGCCCGGGTGCTGGGCGGGCTCACCGACGAGCTGGCGCACACGATGGCGCTGTGCGGGTTGGCAGATGTCGACGAGATCGGCGCCGATCTCGTCGTCCGGGCATGACGGGGGCCCCCGCGTCGTGCCAGCCCGCCCCCAGGGTCCGCTCGTAGACTGCGCGCCGTGGACACCGCCGTGACCGACCCTGTCCTGGGCCTCGTGCTCGAGGGTCGGTACCGGCTCGAGGAGCGGGTGGCCCGCGGCGGCATGTCCACCGTCTACGCCGCCACCGACCTGCGGCTGCACCGGGTGGTCGCGGTGAAGGTGATGGTCGAGCACCTGGCCCGCGACCCCGCCTTCGTCGACCGCTTCACCCGCGAGGCCCGGGCCGCGGCGATGCTCAACCACCCCAACGTGGTCGGGGTCAGCGACCAGGGCGAGGACCAGGGGCTGGTCTTCCTGGTGATGGAGCTGGTCCGCGGGCGCACCCTGCGCGACCTGCTGCAGGCCCGCGGCCGGCTGACCGTGGGCGAGGCCTTCGCCGTCCTGGAGCCGGTGCTGGCCGGGCTGACCGCTGCGCACCGGGCCGGGATCGTGCACCGCGACGTCAAGCCCGAGAACGTGCTGATCTCCACCGACGGCCAGGTCAAGGTCGCCGACTTCGGCCTGGCCCGGGCCGTCGCCGGCACCGGGCACACCAGCCACACCGGCGGCGTGCTCATCGGCACCGTCGCCTACCTCTCCCCCGAGCAGCTCGAGCGCGGGAAGTCCGACGCCCGCTCGGACGTCTACGCCGCCGGCGTCGTGCTCTACGAGCTGCTCACCGGCCACCCGCCCTACGCCGGGGACACCCCGCTGGCGGTGGCCTACCAGCACGTGCACCACGACGTCCCGGCCCCGTCGCTGGAGTCCCCCGGCCTGCCGTGGCAGGTCGACGAGCTGGTCGCCCGCACCACCCGCCGCGACCCGGGCGCCCGTCCGCTGGACGCCGGTGCCTTCCTTGCCGAGATCCACCAGGTGCAGCGCGACCTCGGCCTGGGCCGCACCCCGGTGCCCACCGGCCGGACGACGGTCAACCCGGCCACGCTGCGGCCCACCAACCGGGCCACCCAGCCCCGCCCGACCTCCGGCGACCCGCGCACCGAGGTCCTGGCGGCCCAGCGCGCCAGCGGGCGCACCGCGATGGTGCCGCTGCCCCCCACGGGCGCGGTGCACGGTCGTCGTCCCCCGCCGGTGCAGCACACCGCCCCCCGGCCGCCCGGTGCGCGTCCGGGCGTGCCCGCGCACATCCGCCGCCGACGGGCCCGGTTCGCGATCGCCATCGTCGTGCTGCTGGCCATCACCATCGGGGCCATCGGCTGGTGGCTGGGCTCGGGCCGGTGGACCGACGTGCCCAGCGTCAGCGGGCAGGGCAGCCAGCAGGCGGTCGGCTTCCTGCAGGAGGCCGGGCTGGACCCGGTCTTCGGCGACGAGCAGTTCAGCGAGGACGTGCCGGCCGGCACGGTCATCTCCGCCGACCCGGACAGCGGCCGTGCCGTGATCGGCTCCGACGTGGAGCTGGTGGTCTCCAAGGGGCCCGAGCGCTTCGCAGTGGACGGCGCCCTGGTCGGCCAGCCCTCCGGTGACGTGCAGGCCGCGATCGAGGCCCTGGGCGGCGACCTCGTCGTCACCACCACCCCCGGGCGCAGCGACAGCGTGGCCGCGGGCTCGGTGATGGGGATCGACCCCGTGCCGGGCACCGAGCTGCGCCGGGGGGACACCGTCACGCTCACCGTCTCCGAGGGCGCCGCCACCGCCGACGTCCCGGACCTGGTCGGGATGGACGCCGACGACGCCCAGGGCGCGCTGGAGGACCTGGACTTCGACGTCGTCCGGGTCGACGGCCGCAGCAACGACGTCGCCGCCGGTCTGGTGATGGACGTGTCGCCCACCGGCAACCAGCCCTACGGCTCGACCGTCACCCTCACCGTCTCCCAGGGGCCGGTGCAGGTCACCGTGCCCGACGTCGGCGGGCAGACCCTGGCGGAGGCGACCGCCACCCTCACCGCGGCCGGTCTGCAGGTCACCTCCAGCACCTTCATCACCGGTGACCGGGTGGTGCGACAGAGCCCCGGGGCCGGCGAGGTCGTCGACGAGGGCACCACCGTGAACCTCCTCCTCAGCTTCATCTGAGGACCGTTCCGGTCCGGTCCCCTCCGGCGGGGCCCGACCCGGTCGTTCCGGCACGCCTCTGACCTGCATGAACGCTGTGTTGCGGGATCGATGTCATCGCAGCGGGTCTTTCGCCGAGGTCACTAGCCGTGATCAGGTGTGCACACCTGAGTCCCGGCTGTGCGGCGCACCGCGCACGCCGGGGCACCGCCTCACACTGGAGTGACGCCCGTGCCCACACGCTCTCTGTCCCGCCCGGCCGCACTCGCCGCGGTCGCCGTGCTCACCGCCGCCGGGGTCGGCGCCACCGCCGGCGCCGCGACCGCCGCCCCCGCCGGCCCGCTGGGCTCCTACATCGTCACCCTGGCCCCGGGCAGCCTGCCCACCCAGGTCGCCGCCCTCACCGACGCCCTCGGCGGCGACGTCAGCCACGTCTACTCCAGCGCGCTGACCGGGTTCGCCGTCACCCTGCCCACCGCCCTCGCCGACCGGCTGGGCACCCTGCCCGGCGTCGTCGCCGTCGAGCCCGACGCCCCCGTCGAGCTCGCCGCCACCCAGACCGGGGCCACCTGGGGCCTGGACCGCACCGACCAGCGCCAGCTCCCGCTGAACGGCTCGTTCAGCTACGCGGCCACCGGCGCCGGGGTCACCGCCTACGTGATCGACACCGGCATCACCCTGGCGCACTCCGACTTCGGCGGCCGGGCCAGCACCGGTACCGACACGATCGACGGCGGGGCGGCCACCGACTGCAACGGGCACGGCACCCACGTCGCCGGCACCGTGGGCGGGACGACGTACGGGGTGGCCAAGCAGGTCTCCCTGGTCGGCGTCCGGGTGCTGGACTGCCAGGGCAGCGGCTCCACCTCCGGCGTCATCGCCGGGGTGGACTGGGTCACCGCCGACCACCAGGCGGGCGAGGCCGCGGTGGCCAACATGAGCCTGGGCGGCGGGGTGAGCAGCGCCCTGGACCGGGCCGTGCAGAACTCGATCGCCGACGGCGTGACCTACGCGGTGGCCGCCGGCAACGGCGACGCCCTGGGCGTCCCGCAGGACGCCTGCGGCAACTCCCCCGCCCGGGTCTCCGGCGCCATCACCGTCGGTGCCACCGACCGCAGCGACCAGCCGGCGTCCTTCAGCAACTACGGCTCGTGCGTCGACCTCTTCGCCCCCGGCGTGGGCATCACCAGCGACTGGCACACCTCGACCACCGCCACGAACACGATCAGCGGCACGTCGATGGCCACCCCGCACGTCGCCGGCGTCGCCGCGCTCTACCTGCAGACCAACCCCTCGGCCAGCCCCGCCACCGTCGCCGGCCAGCTGACCTCGACCGCCACCCAGGGCATCGTGCCCACCACCCGCACGGCGCAGAACGACCTGCTGTTCAGCTCCTACTGATCCCCCGCGCCCAACGTGGATCAGGTGACCTGATCGAACACTGGCCGCCCTCACGAACGCTGGTGAGGGCGGCCAGTCGTTGGTGAGGGCGGCCAGTCTCCGGTGCGGGCCGCTACCGACGCAGCAGGGCCCCGAGGACGGCGGCGGCTCGGTCCACGGCGGCGTCGTCGACGTCGAGGTGGGTGAGCACCCGGACCCGGCGGGGGCTGACCTGGCTCACCAGCACGCCCTCGGCCTTCGCGGCGGCAGCGAGCGCCGGGGCGTCGACGTCGTCGAGCACGACCATGTTGGTGTGCACGGTGGCCGGGTCGACGCCGAGCCGGTCGGCCAGCGTGCGGGCCCGGGCGTGGTCGTCGGCCAACCGCTCGAGGTGGTGGTCCAACGCGTAGCTGCAGGCGGCGGCGAGCACGCCGGCCTGGCGCATCCCACCGCCCAGGCGCTTGCGCCAC
This sequence comes from Geodermatophilus sp. Leaf369, assembly GCF_001424455.1. NCBI lineage: Bacteria > Bacillati > Actinomycetota > Actinomycetes > Geodermatophilales > Geodermatophilaceae > Geodermatophilus > Geodermatophilus sp. Leaf369. The sequence continues at coordinate 318,561 of NZ_LMQA01000001.1, forward strand.
AGCCGCGCCTCACCGATGCGTGCCGACGACGAGACCAGCACCGAGCCGACCGGGGCCCCCAGGCCCTTGGACAGGCAGACCGAGGCGGTGTCGGCCAGCCGGCCGTAGGTCTCCAGCGACACCCCCGACGCGATGTGCGCGTTCCAGATGCGGGCGCCGTCCAGGTGCACGGCGACGTCGGCGTCGCGGGACCAGGCGAACAGCTCCTCCAGCTCCGCGAGGGGCTGTACCCGGCCGCCGCCGCGGTTGTGCGTGTTCTCCACCGCGACCGCGGCGGTCGCGGTGAGGTGCCAGTCGCCCTTCGGGCGCACCTGGGCGATCAGCTGGTCGGCGTCCAGCAGTCCGCCGGGACCCACGACGGTGCGGGTGCTCAGCCCGAAGACGGCGGCCGCGGCACCCATCTCGTAGGTGACGACGTGCGCGTCGGCGTCCCCGAGCACCTCCTGGCCGGGCTGGCAGACCAGCCGCATACCGATCTGGTTGCCCATCGTGCCGCTGGGCACGAACAGCGCCGCCTCGTGCCCGAAGAGCGCGGCGACCCGCTCCTCCAGCGCGTTGACCTGCGGGTCCTCGCCGTAGACGTCGTCCCCGACCTCGGCGTCGGCCATCGCCGCCCGCATGCCCGGCGTGGGCCTGGTGACGGTGTCGGAGCGGAGGTCGATCACCCGCGGAGCATCTCGGCGACCAGGAACGCCAGCTCCAGCGACTGCCCGGTGTTCAGCCGCGGGTCGCAGGCGGTCTCGTACCGGCTGTTGAGGTCCTCGTCGCTGATCTCCTGGGCGCCGCCCAGGCACTCGGTGACGTCCTCGCCGGTCAGCTCGACGTGGATGCCGCCGGGCCACGTGCCCAGACCGCGGTGCACCTCGAAGAAGCCGAGCACCTCGTCGACCACCCGGTCGAAGTGCCGGGTCTTGTAGCCCGACGTCGACTCGTGGGTGTTGCCGTGCATCGGGTCGCACTGCCAGACGACCTGGTGGCCGCTGGCGGTGACCTTCTCCACGATCGCCGGCAGGACGTCGCGGATCTTCCCGTTGCCCATCCGGCTGATCAGCGTGAGCTTGCCGGGCAGGCCCTCGGGGTCCAGCCGCTCGACCAGCTCGGTGGCCTGCTCGGGCGTCGTCGTCGGACCGATCTTGACCCCGACCGGGTTGGCGAGCCTGGAGGCGAACTCGATGTGCGCGCCGTCCATCTGGCGGGTGCGCTCGCCGACCCACACGAAGTGCGCGCTGAGCGCGTAGGGCCTGCCCTCGTGCATCCGGAGCAGGGCGCGCTCGTAGTCCAGGATGAGCGCCTCGTGGCTGTTGTAGAGCTCGACGCCGCGCAACACCGAGTCGTCCACGCCGCAGGCCCGCATGAACGCCAGTGCCCGGTCGATCTCGCGGGCGATCACCTCGTAGCGCACCCCGGCCGGGGAGTTGGCCACGAAGTCCTGGTTCCAGTGGTGCACCGCGTTGAGGTCGGCCAGCCCACCCCGGGCGTAGGCCCGGATCATGTTCATCGCGGCCGCGCTGTTGGCGTAGGCACGCACCAACCGGTTCGGGTCGGGGATGCGGTCGGCCAGCACCGGGTCCAGGGAGTTGACCATGTCGCCCCGGTAGGAGGGCAGGCCCAGCGCGTCGGTGTTGGAGCTGCGCGGCTTGGCGTACTGCCCGGCGACCCGACCGACCTTCACCACCGGCACCGACGCGCCGTAGGTGAGGACGACGGCCATCTGCAGCAGCGTGCGGGTGGTGGCCTGCAGGTGCGGCTCGGTGTTGAGGTCGAAGGTCTCCGCGCAGTCACCGCCCTGCAGCAGGAACGCCCTGCCCTGGGCGACGTCGGCCAGCTGCGCGCGCAGCGTGTCGACCTCGGTGGGCGCGACGATCGGCGGGACGGTCGACAGGGTGGACAGCACGGCGTCCAGGGCGGCCCGGTCGGGCCACTCCGGCTGCTGGGCGATGGGCAGCTCACGCCACCTGTCCAGGCCGGGGACCAGCTCTGCGGGTTCGGTCAGACTCACGACAGGAGGGTACGGCGCCGGTGATCACCCGTCCCCGCCTGCCGTCCCCCACCGGCTGGGCGAGGATCACCCCATGACCCGTCTGATCGCCCTCACCGGAGCCACCGGCGCGCTGGGGGGCCGGGTCGCCCGGCTGCTGGCCGACGCCCCCGCCGACCACGACGTCGCGCTGCGCCTCGTCGTCCGCGATGCCGCCCGCGCCCCGGAGCTGCCCGGCGCCGAGGTGGTCGAGAACCCCGGCGGCTACTCCGACGAGGCCGGGCTGGCCGCGGCGCTGGAGGGCGTGCACACCCTGTTCCTGGTCAGCGCCGCCGAGGCCGAGGACCGCACCGAGCAGCACCTGTCCGCCGTCCGGGCCGCCGTCGCCGCCGGGGTGGAGCGGGTGGTCTACACGTCCTTCCAGGGCAGCGAGCCCGGCGCGACGTTCACCCTCACGGCCACGCACGCCGCCACCGAGGCCGCGCTCGGTGACAGCGGGCTGCGGACGACGGTGCTGCGCAACGCCATGTACGCCGACTTCGTGCCGTTCTTCGCCACGGTCACCGGCGAGGGGACGGCGGAGATCGCGGCCCCCGCCGGGGACGGTGCGGTCTCCTTCGTCTCCCGGGACGACGCCGCCGCGGTCGCCGCCGCGGTGCTGCTGGAGGACCACCCCAGCACCGACGGCCGGGTGCTGGACGTGACCGGCCCGGAGGCGATCACGCTGACCCGGGCGGCCGAGGTGCTCACCGAGGTGACCGGCCGCCAGGTGACCTACCGCGACCAGACGGTCGAGGAGGCCTGGGCGACCCGTCGACCGTCGGGCGCCCCGGACTGGGAGGTCGAGGGCTGGGTGACCAGCTACACCGCGATCGCCGCGGGCGAGATGGCGACCGTCAGCGACGTCGTCGCCGAGCTCACCGGCTCCCCCGCGCTGACCGTCGCCGAGCACCTGGCCCGGCACCCGGAGGACTGGGCGCCGCTCAGGTAGTCAGCGACCGCCAGACGGCGAGGCCGTGCCGGGCGTCCACCAGCGCGTCGTGCGCGTCGGGTGACTTGGGCGGCAGCGGCGGGGAACCGGCGTCCTCCCACCGCTGCTTGAGCTCGTGGGTGAAGCGCGGCACCGGCTTGGCCAGCGCCGGCATCGCGCCCCACAGCTGGCACAGCACGACGTGGTCGTAGGCGGCGATCCAGGCCCACAGCTGGACCTCCTCACCGGGGGCGGTGAGGAAGTCCAGCAGCGAGGTCCTGATCTGGGCCCGCGACCGCCACGCCTTGTCCGCCGGCGGCGGCAGCTTGTCCAGCACGTTGCGCTTCACCCAGGGGATGGCCCGCGAGCCGTCGAACTCCGTGGAGACGGCGTAGAACTCCCGCCCGGTCTCGTCGACGACCCCGATCGACACCAGGTCGATCGTGGTGCCGTCCTCGATGAACTCGGTGTCGTAGAAGTAGCGCCGCACGGCCCGAACGGTAGGCGGTGGTGGGAAACCAGGTGCGTCCCCGTCGAGCGGTGGGGCAGCCTCTCCCGGTGCCCGCCGACCAGACCCTCGCCCGTGCCCGGGGAGAACTCGCCGCCGGCGAGACCGCTCGCGCCCGGGAGCGGTTGCACGGGCTGCTTGCCACCTACCCCCACCGGCTGGACGTGCGGTCTGCGCTGGCCGAGACCCAGCGGGCCGACGGGGACCGCATCCAGGCCGGACGGTGGGGGTACCTCCTCCCCGACAGCGACCCCGCCGAGACCGCGGCGTTCCTCGATGCCTACCCCGCCCCGGTCGCCAGGGTCCGGGCCATGCGGTGGTCCGGACCCGAGGACGCGTCAGGCCCCGCCGTGCAGGCCATGCTGCTCGGTCTCCGGACGGCGGCCGAGACCGACACGGGTGGTCCGGTCAGCTGGACGACTGCGCGCCCCCGACCGACACCACCACCGTCGACGCTGGCCGATGCGCTGGTCCCCGCCGGATGCCTCGTCGTCGTCGCCGTCCTGGCAGCCCTCGTGGTCATCGGGGCAGTCATCGTCGTCGGCTGGCTGCGCTGATGCCGAGAGGGCAGCTGTAGTCGTCGACACGCGTCGGCACGCCGGTCCCGACGACTGCAGCTGCACTCTCGGCCGGCGGGGTCAGCCGCGGGCGCGGCCCCGCTCGACGGAGTTGGCGCCGAACTCCTCGCCGTTCAGCGCCGCGATCTCCTCCTCCAGCTGGGGGACGGCGACCTTGGACTGGGCCAGCACCAGCTTCTCCCCCACGGCGCCGATGACGGCCTGCCGCCAGGCGGAGAAGAACCCGACCGAGCGGGGCACGAACACCCGTCGGCCGCGGGTCTCCAGGTTGCGCAGCAGCGCGTCGGCACAGTCCGAGACCGAGGTGTAGCTGCCCAGCGGGCCGGGGAGCCGGCCGAGGGTGGCCTTGAAGGTGGGCAGCGCCGCCTTGGTGTCGCGCACCATGTCGGTGTCGATCCAGACCGGGTGCGCGCTGGCCACGGTGACGCCGCGGTGCGCGACCTCCAGGCGCAGCACGTCGCCGAAGCGCTCCAACCCGGCCTTGGCCGCGCAGTAGGCGGAGAGCCCCGGCAGCAGCGAGAACGCGGCGGCCGAGGAGATGAGCAGCACGTGCCCGCGGCGCTCGCTGATGGCCGGCAGCGCCGCGTGCGCGGTGAGCATCGCGCCGGTCAGGTTGACCTCGATGGTGCGGGCCAGCGCCCGGGCCGAGGCGGTGGCCACGGTGTTCATGGGGGCGATCCCGGCGTTGGCGACGACGACGTCCAGCCCGCCGAAGACGTCCACGGCGCGCTGCACGGCGGCGGCCATCGCGTCGGCGTCGGTGACGTCGGCCTCGACCCACAGGTGCTCGGGGCCGAGCTCGGTGGCGACGGCGGCGAGCAGCTCGGGCTCCAGACCGACCAGGGCGACCCGGGCGCCGCGGGCGGCGGCCTTGCGGGCCAGCTCGGCGCCGATGCCGCGGGCGGCGCCGGTGATCAGCACGGCCTGGCCGGCCAGGGGACGGGTGGTGCGGGGCATGGCGGGCTCCTCGTCGTCGGTGACGCGTGCTGTTGAGCACTGCTCAACGGCTGTTGTACCGTGTTGAGCACTGCTCAGCAAGCCCAGCCGTCCGCAAGGGAGCGCACCGGTGACCAGCACGATCGAGAGCCAGCCCCAGTCCGACCAGCAGACCCGGCACGTCCGCGTGGCGGTGATCGGATCGGGGTTCGCCGGCCTCGGCATGGCCATCCGGCTGCGCGAGCAGGGCGTGGAGGACCTCGTCGTCCTCGAGCGCGGGGACGACGTCGGCGGCACCTGGCGGGACAACACCTACCCGGGCGCGGCCTGCGACGTGCAGTCCAACCTCTACTCCTTCTCCTTCGCCCCCAACCCGGACTGGCCGCGCACCTACTCCGAGCAGCCGGAGATCCTGGCCTACCTCCAGGACGTCGCCCGCCGCTTCGACGTGCTGCGCCACCACGTGTTCGGCGCCGAGGTCACCGAGGCCCGCTGGGACGCCACCGCCGCCCGCTGGCAGGTGCGGACGACGGCCGGCGACTTCTCCGCGCAGGTGCTGATCAGCGCCGCCGGTGCACTCGCCGACCCCTCCTACCCCGACATCCCGGGCATCGAGGACTTCGCCGGCACCGTCATGCACTCCGCCCGCTGGGACGCCGGCCACGACCTCAGCGGCGAGCGGGTCGCCGTCGTGGGCACCGGGGCCTCGGCCATCCAGGTCGTGCCCTCGATCCAGCCGGTCGCCGGGTCGGTGACGGTCTACCAGCGCACCCCGCCGTGGGTCATCCCCCGCGGTGACCGGCCGACGACGGCCTTCGAGCGGGCGCTGTACCGCCGCTTCCCGCTCGCCCAGAAGGCCGTCCGCGGGCTGCTCTACGCCGGCCGGGAGTTCCTCGCCGTCGGCATCACCAAGGACCGGCGGTTCCTGGCCCCGGTGCAGAAGCTGGCCCGCACGCACCTCGAACGCCAGGTCCGCGACCCGCAGCTGCGGGCCACGCTGACCCCGGACTACACGATCGGCTGCAAGCGCATCCTGATCAGCAACGACTGGTACCCGGCGGTCACCGCACCCAACGCCGAGGTGGTCAACGCACCGATCGCCGAGATCCGGCCGCACTCGGTGGTCACCCGCGACGGCGTGGAGCGCCCCACCGACACCCTCGTGCTGGCCACCGGCTTCCACGTCACCGACCTGCCGATCGCGCACCGCATCACCGGCAAGGACAGCCGCACCCTGGCCGAGGTCTGGACCGAGGGCATGGCCACCAACCGGGGCAGCACGGTCGCCGGCTTCCCGAACCTGTTCCTGTTGGTCGGCCCCAACGTGGGGGTCGGGCACACCTCGATGGTCTACATGATCGAGTCCCAGGTCGCCTACGTCGGCAACGCCGTCCAGGCCATGGACGACGAGGGCCTGGCCACCCTGGAGACCACCCAGGCCGCCCAGGACGACTACCGCGCGCTGGTCGCCGAGCGCTCGGCCGGCACGGTCTGGCTCGACGGCGGCTGCGGCTCCTGGTACCTCGACGAGCACGGCCACAACACCACGCTGTGGCCGGATTTCACCTTCCGGTTCCGCAGGCTCACCCGGACGCTGGACCGGGAGAACTACGTGGGGACGACGGCCGAGGCCCGCGAGCAGGTGTCGGCGTGACCGCGGCGACCGTGCAGCGGACCGTGCACGCCGTCCCCACCACAGACGGCGCCCGGCTGCACGCCACCGTCTCCGGCTCCCCCGACGCCCCGGTGACCCTGGTGCTCGCGCACGGCTGGACGCTGTCGCAGGCCTCCTGGGACGACGTGGCCGACGACCTGGCCCCCGACGTCGCCGCCGGGTCGGTGCGGCTGGTGCGCTACGACCAGCGCGGGCACGGCCGCTCCACCTGGGGCGAGGTGGCCGACGACGAGGTCGAGATCGACCTGCTCGGTGAGGACCTGGCGGCCGTGCTCACCGCCCTGGCGCCCACCGGCCCGGTCGTCCTGGGCGGGCACTCGATGGGCGGCATGACGATCATGGCGCTGGCCGCGGCGCACCCCGAGCTGGTCGGCGACCGGGTGCGCGGCGTGGCCCTGGTGGACACCTCGGCCGGTCAGCTCGCGAAGCCCCCGCGCACGGCGGCCGAGCGGCTGCAGCAGCGGCTGCTGCCCCGGGTCGGCGCGTGGGCGGTCGCGCACAGCCGCCGGGTGGACGGCTGGCGCCGCCGGGTGCCGCCGTCCTCGCCCCGGCACCAGGCGATGGTGCGCGGGCTGCTCTACGGCAGCGTGGCCACCGACGCGATGGTGCTGCGCGGCGCGGAGATCATGTCGGCGTCCTCGGTGCGGTCCTTCGCGGCCTTCTACCCGGCCCTGGGCCGGCACGACAAGGCGCAGGCCCTGGCGACGCTGCGCGCCGTGCCGGTGGAGGTGCTGGTCGGCGAGACCGACAAGCTGACCCCCGTGCGGCACTCGGAGCGGCTGGTCGGGGCACTGCCCGACGCGCACCTGCAGGTGGTGCCCGGCTGCGGGCACATGCTGCCCCAGGAGCGGCCCGACCTGGTGGCCGCGGCGCTGCGGCGGCTGCTGGGGAACCGGTGACCGCGGCCCGCCGGTCGGCCGCCGACCGGCGGGCCCAGCTGGTCGAGATCGGCCTGGAGCTGCTGCCCACCACCCCGGTGCAGGAGCTGACCATCGACGAGGTGGCCCGCCGGGCCGGCATCAGCCGCAGCCTGCTGTTCCACTACTTCGCCACCAAGCGCGACTACTACACCGCGGTGACGACGGCGGCCGCCCGGCTGCTGTGCGACCACGTGCTGGGCCCGGCCGGCGGCACCCCGGGGACCGGGGCGCACGCGGGCATGCTGGACCGCTTCGTGCAGTGGGTGGAGACCTACCGGGACAGCTACGTGGCCTTCGTCGGCGGTGCCTCGGGCGGGGACCCCTGGGTCGCCGAGGTCTACACCGACGCCCGCGAGGAGCTCGTCGACGGGACGCTGGCCGCGGTCGGCCTGCCCGACGACGCCCGCCACCGCCAGCTGGTGCGCTCGTGGTTCGCCTTCACCGAGGACCTGGTGGTCGGCTGGACCGCCGACCCCAGCACGATGACCCGGGACGACGTCCTGGCCCTGGCCGCCGACGTCCTGGACCGGATCACCTCGCGGCCGGGGTCCTCAGCCGGCCAGTGAGCTCGGCAGCCGGTCGGCGGTCTCGTGCGCCGGGGGCTGCAGCTTCCCGACCACCTCGACGGCGCTGGCGCCCGTGGTCTCCATCGACTTCTTGACCTTCGCGCCGTACAGGTCCACGTACTCCTGGCCCGACAGCAGCATGATCTCGTACATGATCTCGTCGGTGATGGACCGCTCGACGAAGCGGTCGCCGGCCATCCCCTCGTAGCGGGAGAAGTCCAGCGGCTCCCCCACGACCACCCGCACCCGCTCGATCTTCTTGCCCAGGACCCGGAAGCTGCTCACCGGCACCATCGCCACCGGGACCACCGGGCAGCCGGTCTCCAGGGTCATCCGGGAGACCCCGGTCTTGCCGCGGAAGAGCCGCCCGTCGGGCGAGCGGGTGCCCTCGGGGTAGATGCCCAGCAGCTTGCCCTGCTGCAGGATGCGCACCCCGGTGGCCAGCGCGGCCTCGGCGGCGTCGGCGCTGGAGCGGTCGATGGGCACCTGGCCGGCACCGGAGAAGAAGACCCGCTGCAGGAAGCCCTTGACGCCCGGGGAGGTGAAGTACTCCGCCTTGGCCAGGAAGGTGACCCGGCGCCGCAGCATCAGCGGCATGAACACCCAGTCCGATGCCGAGAGGTGGTTGCTGGCCAGCACGGCGGCACCGGTGCGCGGCACGTTCTCGGCCCCGGTGACCTGCGGACGGAACACCAGACGCACGATCGGCCCGATGGCCACGAACTTGAGGAACCAGTAGAACAACGCGCCTCCCTCAGGGACTGTCAGACTAGGGAGCACGAGGCCCCCACCACAATCGGGGGCCCGAGCGAGCGGAGGGGGCACCCGGTGAGCGGACGACGTGGGCGCCGGGACAACGGCCTGGACGCCCCGCTGTGGCACCCGCTGCGCGACGTGGACCCCCGGGTCGGGGAGCACCTGCTCGACGTCCTGCGCGAGGAGGGCATCGCGGCCTACCTGGCGCCCTCCCAGGACCTCGGCCCGTACACCCGCACCCAGTTCCTGCCCTCCCCGCCGACCGACCGGCTCTTCGTCGACCGGTCGCGCCGGGCCGAGGCCCGCACCGTCGTCGACACCTGGGGCGACGAGCACGTCGAGGAGCACGCGGCCGAGCCGGTGCCCGCCCCCGTGGAGCCCGCCCGCGCCGACTCCGAGGCCACCGACGCCGAGTTCGCCCGCATCGTGGCCGCCTGGGAGGCCGAGCACGGTCCGGCCGCCGCGGTCACCGAACGGCCCCGGGACGACCCCCCGCCGCCGCCTGCGGAGCCCGACGTGCTCGACCGGCCCGACGAGCACTACGAGCCCCCGGCCCCGCCACCGCTGCCCGCGCCCTCGCCGCACACGCTCTACGCGGTGCTGCTCATCGCGGCCGGCGCGGTCTGCATCATCGCCCCGGGTGCGGTCCGGCTCGGCGCCGACGTCGGCATCCTGATCGGGGTGCTCGCCGTCGTCGGCGGGGTCGCGCTGCTGGTCTCCCGGATGCGCGACCGGACAGACGACGGCGACGACGGCGCCGTCGTCTGACGCCGGCACGGCGCTAGCGTCTGCGGGCATGAGCTCCCAGACGACGACGGTCGCGCTGTCCGGCCACCTGATGGACACCGGCATCCTGGCCCGGGTGCTGGACGACGTCCTGGAGTACGGCGGGGACCACCGCATCCAGAGCCTGGACCTCGGCCGCCAGCACGCCGACGAGTCCCGGGCGCTGGTCGAGGTCACCGCCGACACCGCCGAGCAGCTCGAGCGGATCCTCATGCGCATCCAGGTGCACGGCGCCAACGCCGTCGACCCGGGGACGGCGACCACCGAGCCCGCCCCCCGGGACGGGGTCTTCCCGGCGACGTTCTACTCGACCACGAACCTGGAGACCCTCGTCCGGCTGGACGCCACCTGGCTGCGGGTGCGCCGTCCGGAGATGGACTGCGGCCTGGTCGTGTCGGTCGAGGACGGCCAGACCGTCGTGGACACCGTGCCGGTGAGCGACGTGCGCGCCGGGGACGCCGTGGTGTGCGGTGCGGCCGGGGTGCGGGTGGAGCTGCCGCAGCAGGCCGCCCGCGAGGCCGGCGACGACTTCGGCTTCATGTCCTCGGCGGCCTCGAGCGAGAAGCCGCAGGCGGTCCTGGTGCGCCAGATCGCGGCGACCATGCGCGAGGTCAAGGAGCGCGGGGAGAAGGTGCTGTGGGTCGGGGGCCCGGCCGTGGTGCACACCGGGGCGGCCCCGGCGATGGTGCGGCTGGTCGAGGCCGGCTACGTCGACGTCCTCTTCGCCGGCAACGCGCTGGCCACCCACGACATCGAGTCCTCGCTGTACGGCACCTCCCTCGGCGTCGACCTGGCCAAGGGCTCCGGCGTCCCGCACGGCCACGAGCACCACATCCGGGCGATCAACACCATCCGCGCCGAGGGCTCGATCGCCGCGGCCGTGGGGTCCGGGGTGCTGACCGGCGGGGTCATGCACGCGATGGTGCGGGCCGGTAAGCCGTTCGTGCTGGTCGGCTCGGTGCGCGATGACGGCCCGCTGCCCGACGTGGTCACCGACGTCATCGACGGTCAGCGCGCGATGCGCGCCCAGCTCCCCGGCGTGGGCTTCACGATCATGGTCGCCACGATGCTGCACTCGATCGCCACCGGGAACCTGCTGCCGGCCTCGATCCCGCTGGTCTGCGTGGACATCAACCCGGCCACGGTGACCAAGCTGGCCGACCGCGGCTCGGCCCAGGCCGTCGGCATCGTCACCGACATCGGCCTGTTCCTGGAGCAGCTGGCCCGCGAGCTGTGCTGAGCGGCTAGGCCTCGCCCTCGGCGACCGCACGGCGCACCAGGTCGGCAGCACCCACCAGGCCGGCCTGGGCGCCGAGCTCGGCGGCCACCACCCGGGGTCCGGGGCGGAAGCCGCGACCGGGCAGGGCCCGCTCCAGCCGGGCGCGCGCCGGGCCCAGCACCATCTCCCCCAGCACGCTCACCCCGCCGCCGATGACGACGACGCCCGGGTCGAGCACCGCGGCGAGGTCGGCGATCCCCTGCCCCAGCCAGGTGCCCACCTCGGCGAGCAGCTCCAGGGCCAGCGGGTCGCCCGCGGCCGCGGCGGTGGCCACGTCCTCACCGGTGAGCCGCTCGGCGCGGCCGCCCACCCGGTCCAGCAGCAGGGCAGCCGCGGCCGGGGAGCTGCTGGCCACCTCGCGGGCGGTCTGGCCCAGGGCGTTGCCCGAGGCGTACTGCTCCCAGCAGCCGCGGTTGCCGCACGCGCAGAGCCGGCCGTCGGGCACCACCCGCATGTGGCCCCACTCGCCGGCCACCCCGTGCGCCCCGCGCTGCAGCCGGCCGTCGATGACCATGCCGCCGCCGATGCCGGTGCCCAGGGTGATGACCAGCGCCAGGTCCGAGCCGCGGGCCGCGCCGTAGCGGTACTCCGCCCACGCCGCGGCGTCGGCGTCGTTGCCCACCCACAGCGGGCGCTGCAGCCGGGCCCCGAGGTCGGCGCGCAACGGCTGGTTGCGCCAGGCCAGGTGCGGGCTGAAGAGCACGGTGTCCCCGGTGCGGTCGAACCACCCGGCCGCCCCGACGCCGACGCCGACCAGCGGCCCGCCGTGCCGTTCGGCCAGCTCGTCGACGACGGCGGCGATCGCGTCCTCGGTGGCCTCGACCGACTTCCCGGGGGTCGCCCGGCGCGCGGTGGCGGTGATGGTGCCGTCGGGCAGCACCACGCCGCCGGCGACCTTGGTGCCGCCGATGTCGATGCCCAGGGCCGGCAGCTGCTCGGGGGCGGTCATCAGGCCACCTCGACGTGCTGGACGGGGGCGGGCGGCGGCGGGGTGGCGGGCACGGTCTCCTCGGGTGGGTCGGTCGGTTCGGGGGTGCCGGCCTGCTCCCGCAACGCGGCGGCCGCGGCGGTGAGCACGTCGGCCAGGGCCACGGACAGGTCGGGACGGCGGCCGCGGAGCACGGCCAGCGCGGTGCAGACCGGGCAGCTGCGGCACTCGGCGCCCGGGTGGTCCGCGCCGGCGTCCTCCCCGGCGATGCCGGTGAGCAGCCGGGTGGCGCCGTCGGCCAGGGCGCGCAGGGTGGCCGCCCAGTCCGGCGGGGGCGCGGTCACCCGCGCCCCCGCCGGGTGAGCAGCGCGGTGGGCCACTGGGCCGGGTCGGGGGTGAAGCGGACGGTCAGCGCGGCCCCGGGTGTGCCCGGGTCGGTGACCCTGCCGGAGACCACGGTGCAGCGGCGCAGCAGGGAGTCCAGCGGGATCGACCGGCGCACCCCGCCCGCGTCGACCACCAGGTCGTCCTCCCACCGGGTCAGCGAGACGGCGCCCTTCTCGGCGAAGGGCAGCGGCAGGGCCAGCAGCCAGTCGGTGTCGTCGGGGACCGGTCCGGACGCCGGCAGCGGGGCGGACGGCGTGGTGTCCACCCCGGCCTGCAGGGCCCGCAGGGCGGTGCCGTCCCGGGGGGCCAGGGCGGCCTCGGCGACCTCCCGCAGCGGCAGCCCGGTGTCGGCCAGCGCGGCCCGGACGTCGTCGGTCTGCGCGGCGCGGCGGGCCGACCACTCCCCCGTGCCGGCCGGCAGCACCCGGGACAGCGTCACCGAGGCGACCGGGTGGCCCAGCAGGCCCAGCGCGGTGGCGGCGCGACGGACGGTGCCGGCCGCCCCGGGCTCGGGGGCGTGCACCAGGTGGACGTCGGACCCGGTGGGCAGCAGGTGCAGCAGCTCCTCCAGCGCCCCGACCGCGGCGAGCGCGGCCTCCAGCGCGCCGGGTCGCCCGCGGGCGACCGTCGTCCGCACCTGGGCGAGCACCCGCAGCCGGGGCGGGGCCGCCTGGGCCAGCCACCAGCGGACCGTCTCCGGCAGCGCGAGCAGCCCCAGCGCGGCGGGCAGCGGACCGACGTCGAGCACCACCAGGTCGGTCTCCCCCGCGGCGGCCACCCGGCCCAGGGCGACCAGCACGGCCACCTCGCTCACGCCGGGGACGGCGACGACCGACGTGGCCGGGGGCAGCGTCAGCAGCGGGGCCAGTGCGGCCAGCTCCCCGGCGTGCGAGGACCACGCCTCCGCGAGCGCCCGCTGCCCGTCGACCACCGTCACCGGGAGCCCGGGGACGGCCGGCGCGGCCGTGCTCAGCAGCGCGACCCGGTGGCCGGCGTCCTGGGCGGTCAGCGCGGTGGCCGCGGCGACGGTGGAGGTGCCGGCCCCGCCGGGGCCGGTCACGAGGAGGGTGCGCACCGCCGGGTCAGGCCTCGACGCGCTTCTTGAGCTCCTTGAGCGCGGTGTCGAGGATGACCTTCTCGGCCTTGCGCTTGATCATGCCGATCATCGGGATGGAGAGGTCGATGGTGATCGCGTACGTGACCTCGGTGCGTCCGTCGGTCTCGACGAGGGTGTAGCTGCCGTCCTGTCGCTTCTGCATCTGGCCCTGCACGAGGGTCCAGCGCACCTGCCGGTCGCCGTCCCAGGTGTAGGCGAGCACGTAGTCGTCGGAGACCGCGCCGGCGTCGAGCACGAAGTGCACCTGCTCGGCGCGGCCGTCGGCGTCGGTGCCCAGCACCTCGACGGTGCGGGCGGCGGCGACCCACTGCGGGTAGGCGGGGAAGTCGGCGATCACGGCCATCACGTCGGACGCCGGGGCGTCGACGACGATCGACTGGGTGGACTGGTCGGCCATGCGCGGGAGGGTACGCGGGGACCCCCTCCCGCCAGCGGGGCAGGACTCGTTGCCCCAGGTCACCTACTCGACGGTAGCCCCCAGCCGGTACCTTGGGCAGCCACGATCCCGCGTCCGCAGACGGTACGGCGACGACGCCGACGCACCGCGCGGGGAGGAGAGGACCGGCGTGCGCGAGCTGAGCGTTCCCCCCACCTACACGGTGGGCCCCGACGAGGCACTGCCCGACATGGTGACGGCCAACGCCGCCGAGGCGGGCTCCCGCGTCGGGCTGCGCCGCCAGGTCGGTGACCGGTGGGTCGACGTGACCCACGCCGAGTTCGCCGCGCAGGTCCAGGCGGTGGCCAAGGGCCTGGTCGCCGGCGGGGTCGAGGCCGGTGACCGGGTCGCCCTGCTGGCCCGCACCCGTTACGAGTGGACGGTCCTGGACTTCGCGATCTGGACCGCCGGCGCCGTCGTCGTCCCGGTGTACGAGACCTCCTCCCCCGACCAGATCGCCTGGATCCTGGCCGACTCCGGGGCCCGCGCGGTGGTCGTGGAGAGCGGGGAGCACGCCGCCTCGGTGGACTCCGTCCGTGACCAGGCCCCCGAGCTCGGCCCGGTCTGGGTGATCGACGACGACGCGCTGGGCACGCTGTCCGCCGCCGGCGACGAGGTGCCCGACAGCGAGCTGGCCGCCCGCCGGGCCACGCTGTCCCCGGACAGCCTGGCCACCCTGATCTACACCTCGGGCACGACCGGCCGGCCCAAGGGCTGCGAGCTCACGCACGCGAACTTCCTGTTCGAGATCGGCAACGGCATGACGCTGCTGGGCCGCTTCATGAACATGGACGGCTCGCTGCTGCTGTTCATCCCGCTGGCCCACGTGCTGGCCCGGGTGCTGCAGGTCGGGGCGATCAAGACCCGCACCGTGCTGGGCCACACCCCCGACGTCAAGGACCTGGTCGGCGACCTCGGCCGCTTCCAGCCCACGTTCGTCCTCGCCGTCCCGCGGGTGTTCGAGAAGGTCTACAACACCGCCAAGGCCACCGCCGACGACGGCGGCAAGGGCAAGGTCTTCGACAAGGCCGCGCAGACGGCGATCGACTGGTCCCGCGCACAGGACACCGGCGGCCCGTCGCTGAAGCTGAAGCTGGCACACGGGGTCTTCGACAAGCTGGTCTACGGCAAGCTGCGGGCCGCGCTCGGCGGCAACTGCGTGGGCGCCATCTCCGGCGGCGCGCCGCTCGGCGAGCGGCTGGGCCACTTCTTCCGCGGCATCGGCGTCACCGTCTTCGAGGGCTACGGGCTCACCGAGACCACCGCGGCGGCCGCGGTCAACCACGACGCGGCCTTCCGGATGGGGACCGTCGGTCGCCCGCTGCCCGGCACCGACGCCGCCATCGCCGAGGACGGCGAGGTGCTGCTGCGTGGTGGGATCGTCATGCGCGGCTACTGGAAGAACGCGGAGGCCACCGCCGAGGCCATCGACGCCGACGGCTGGTTCCACACCGGGGACATCGGTGAGCTCGACAGCGAGGGCTTCCTGAAGATCACCGGGCGCAAGAAGGAGATCCTGGTGACCGCCGGCGGCAAGAACGTCGCCCCCGCGGTGCTGGAGGACCGGCTGCGCGCCCACCCGCTGGTCAGCCAGTGCATCGTGGTCGGGGACCAGAAGCCGTTCATCGCCGCCCTGGTCACCCTCGACGAGGAGGCCCTGCCCGGCTGGCTGAAGGCCCGGGGCAAGGACACCTCGCTCACCGTGGCCCAGCTGCGGGACGACCCCGACGTGCTCGCGGCCCTGGACGAGGCCGTCGCCGAGGCGAACAAGGCGGTCTCGCATGCCGAGAGCATCCGCAAGTTCCGGGTGCTCGACATCGACTTCACCGAGACCAATGGGACGCTCACCCCGAGCCTGAAGCTCAAGCGGAACGTGGTGCTGAAGGAGTACTCGGCCGAGGTCGAGGAGCTCTACGCCAAGGGCTGAGTCGAGAGCAGCCGCGTGAGGTCCTGGGCGATCGTCGTCCAGGACCAGCGCTGCTCGACCCAGGCCCGGCCCGCGGCGCCCATCGCCGCGGCCCGGGCCGGGTCGTCGAGCAGGTCGGCGATCGTCGCGGCCACCGTGGACGCCGACCGGGGGTCCACGACGTGCCCGGTGACGCCCTCCTGCACCGCCTCGGGGGCACCCCCCGAGGTGCCGGCCACCACCGGCAGGCCGCACGCGGCGGCCTCGAGGAAGACCATGCCCAGGCCCTCGACGTCCAGCCCGCCACGGCGGGTGCGGCAGGGCATGGCGAACACGTCGCCTGCTGCGTAGTACGCCGGCAGCCGGGCCGCCGGCACGCCCCCGGTGAGGACGACGGAGTCCCCCAGCCCGGCGTCGGCCACCGCCCGGCGGAGCCGCTCCTCCGACGGTCCGCCGCCGACGAGCAGGAGCCGGGCGCGGGGGTGCCGGGCGAGCACCTGCGGCCAGCCCTCGACGAGCACGTCCTGGCCCTTGCGGGGCACCAGCCGGGACACGCAGACCACCACCGGGGCGTCCCCCAGCCCGTGCTGGGCCCGCACGCCGGTGCCGTCCACCCCGGGGTGGAACAGCTCGACGTCGACGCCCGGGGACAGCTGGGCCATCGACGTACGACCGGCGACGGCGGGGGCGAGCCGGTCGTGGGTGTACCCGGAGATGTAGGTGAGCAGGTCCAGGCCACCGGCGATCCGCTGCAGCAGCCGGCGGGCGACGGGGAGCCTCACCCACCCGGTCTCGTGCCCGTGGGTGATCCCGACCAGCCGGCGCACCCCGGCCCGGCGCAGCCCCGGGGCGAGCAGCCCGAGCGGTGCCGCGGCGCCGAAGACCACGGTCTCCGCCCGGTGCTCCCGGGCCAGCCGCTGTGCCGCCCGGGCCGCGCCGCGGGTCGGGAGCAGCATCGCCGTGGGCATCCGGACCACCCGGTAGGGCAGCGTGGCGTCGTGCTCGGCGGCCCCGGGGGACGTGGAGGCCAACACCACCAGGTCCGCGGCCGGCAGCCGGTCCAGCAGCGCGGCCACGAACGTCTGGATGCCACCCTGCCGGGGCGGGAAGTCGTTGGTGACGACCAGCACCCGGGTCACGGACGCCAGTCCTGGGCCGCGGCGACCCGCTGGGCGGTGGTGGGGTGCGAGCCGAAGAACCACTGCCAGGCCGCCGGCGGGTCGGGCTGGTTGAGGTTGGCGACCGCCAGGCGGCGCATCACGTCCTCGAAGGCGGCCGGGTCGTCGGTGAGGTCCAGCGCGTGCTGGTCGGCGCGGGCCTCCAGCTGGCGGGACACCCCGTTCTGCACCGGCGTCGACAGCAGGGTCGCGGCCGCCACGAGGAACAGCACCAGCGGCACCACCCGGGGGTCGCCCGGCCCGTCGGCACCGGCCCGGCGCAGCAGCGGGGCCGAGCCGAGCAGCCAGCCGAGCAGCGCGACCCCGGCCCCGGCCCCCAGCGCGCCGACCAGGGTGCCGGTGAGCACGTCGTCGGTGGCCACGTGGCCCAGCTCGTGCGCCGCGATGGACTCGATCTCGGCGTCGGGGAGCTCGGTGAGCAGGGTGTCGTAGACGACGATCCGTCGCGTCGAGCCGAACCCGGAGACGTAGGCGTTGAGCGCGGTGGTGCGCCGGCTGGCATCGGCGACCAGCACGTCCTGCACCGGGGAGCCGGACTGCTCGGCCAGGTCGAGCAGGTCGGTGCGCAGCTGGGAGGCCGGCAACGGGGTGAAGGAGTTGAACGCCGGCTCGATGACCACCGGGTAGAGGAACGACCCGGCCACGACCAGCCCGGCCGCACCCGCCCCGGCCCAGGCCCACCAGGTGCGGGGCGCCCGGCGGGCGAGCCCGACCAGCAGCAGCATGCCGAGCGCGGTGAGTCCCGCGGTGATCCCGGTGTCCACCGCGACGTCCCGGGCCCACAGCGGCCAGCTGCGGGTGGACAGGCCGTACCGGTGCCGGACCACCTCGCCGTAGGCCGACAGCGGGAGGGAGACCAGCCTGCCCACCACGGTCAGCGCCACGGTGCCCAGGAGCACCCGCCACACCCAGCCGCCGCCGAGCGGGCGCGCCACGGCGGTGACCAGCCGGGCGCCCAGCGGGGTCAGACCCAGGACCCCGGCGACGAGGAGGCCCAGCGCCAGGTTCGCCAGCGACGCCGGCCGCAGGGCCCCGACGAAGGCGTCGGCGCGGGAGAGCTGGTCGGCGGTCAGCCCGCCGGTGGGGTCGGTGACCTCGGGGGTGGCCGCCCACGGGATCCGCACCCACAGCACCACCACCAGGGCGACGCCGAGGACGGCAGCGGTGAGCAGGGCACGACGACGGGGACCCACGCCGGTGATCCTAGGAAGCCCGGCTGTGCGTCCCCGTCGGTGCCGCGCCTCAGACGAGCCGGCGCGCTCCTGCGTAGCCGGACATGTCCACGCTGCCGACCTTGACCACGTCACCGGAGGTGGGGGCGTGCACCATCATCCCGTTGCCGATGTAGATCCCGATGTGGCTGACCGGGCTGTAGAAGTACACGAGGTCACCGGGCTGCAGGTCCCCGCGGGCGACCGGGCTGCCCATCCGCGCCTGGGCCGCGCTGGAGTGCGGCAGGGAGATGCCGGCGGCGGCGTAGGCGTAGGACGTCAGGCCGGAGCAGTCGAAGCTGCTCGGGCCGCCGGCACCCCACACGTAGGGGTCGCCGCGCTGGGCCATCGCGGTGTCCACGATCGTCTGCGCCGCGGCGCCGTCGGCGACCACGGTCGCCGGTGCCTCCACCTCGGGGCCGCTGTGCGCGGTCACGACGACCTGCTGCTGCGCGGCGGTCAGGGCCGCGTACTGCGCCTGGTAGGCCGCGATCTGCTCCTGCAGGTCGGCCTGCTGGGCGGTGACGGTGTCCAGGGCCTGCTGCGCGGTGGCGGCGGCCTGGTCGGCGGCGGTCTGCGCCTCGGTCGCGGTGCGGCCGGCCGCGGCGACCTGGGTGACCAGGTCGTTGGTGTGCCCGGCGATGACGTCCAGGGTGCTGACCTGGGCCAGGAAGTCCTCGGGTGAGCTGCTGGTCATCAGCGCGCTGAAGCTGGAGGGGTTGGTCGTGTACGCACTGCGGGCGACCGTGTCGAGCTGGGTGCTGAGCGTGGCCAACTGGGTCTGCGCGGCGGTGACGGCCTGCGCGGCGGAGGCTGCGGCGGCCTGGTGGTCGGCGAGCTGCACCTGTGCGTCGTTGACCTGCTCGGTGACGACCTCGAGCTGGTGGTTGGCCTCGGCGACCAGTGCGGTGGCCTGCTCGGGGGTGGTGGCCTCGGTGGTGGACCCGGTGGCCCCGGTGGCAGCGGTGCCCGGGTCACCCGGCGCCGCGTAGGCGGTGCCCGGCAGGACGGTGAGGGTCAGCCCGGCGACGGCGCCGAGCAGCATCCCGCGGCCGAGGCGACCGGAGAGACGGGTGCGCCGCGGACCGGTCGGCAGGTCGGGGAGCGCCGGGACGATCAACGCCGCGGGGATGTGCGGGCGGGTGGTCGAGGACGGGATCGGTCCTCGGGCGGTGCGGTGGGACGACACGTGTGCGCGTGCTCCTCATCCTCCTCGACCGCCTACCGGGTTAGCTGACGGGTTCGGGCAGGAAGACGACGCCCTATCCCCGCACGCACCACCGTTCGTGGCGCCCGCGGAGAACTCACCCCAGTGCTGCGGTGGGTCCCCGGTCCGCCCGCCCCGGAGGGTGGGCAGTTCGGCGGTGACCGGTCGGTGTCACCCGGTGGGGCGACGTCCAGCCGACCGGACGACCCCACCGTATCGACGCCGGGGACCTCCGTGGAGAGGTCGATCCGGACCCCGAACGCACAGGAGGTGCCATTTCGGACCGCTCTGCTTCGGCACGTTCTGCCCAGCTCGACGGGAGCGCGGCGTGCCCCCACTCAGCCGACCTCGCGCCTCGTCGGGGGTTGGTGCCGCAGTGGCGGGACCAGTCCAACCTCTGCCAACGCCCGGACCGCGCGACGCTCGACGTCGTCGAGCTCCACGACCACCCCGAGAGCGGGAGAACCGGACCCGCCGGGCGTGTCGGTCGGCCCGGACACCCAGGCGCTGCCCAGGTCGGCCACCACGTCCTCCCGGGGGTGGCCCACCGCCGGCCGCCGGGTCATCGGCACCACGGTCGGGTCGCTCCCCCGCCACCCCGGCGGGGCCCCGAGCAGCACGGTGACGACGCAGTCGTCGCACCCCTGGCCTCGGACGGTGCAGGTGTCGCAGTCGATGAGCACGGTGCCTCCTGGCGGCGGTCGCAGGACCGGTCGGTCCGTCGCCGCGGACGCTAGGTGTCCCCACCGACATTTCCGGGTGCGCAGGTGCACACCCGCCCGCTCAGGTCCCGGCGAACTCCCAGTGCCAGGGCTCCTCGCGGCCGTTGCCCTGGTCGGCCCAGGTCGGGTGCACGAAGCCGAAGCGCCCGGCGTTGCCCACCATCCAGGCGTACTGCGCCGTCCCGTAGGACTCCACGCCGCCGCACAGGTCGACCGCCAGGCCCCACCCGTGGTTGCTCGTGCCGGGCACCGCCGCCAGCGCCGGCTTCTGGCCGTAGAGCGTCACCTGCGCGGCGTAGCCGCGGTAGGAGTCGGTGATGCACAGCGGGCTGCCGAACCGGCCGGCGAAGGCCGCCGACAGGGCCCGCCAGGCCGCCGCGGCGTCACACCGCAGCGCGTGGCCGGCCACGCCCAGGGGACACAGCGCCGAGGGCGGGATCAGCCCGTTGGGGTAGCCGCCCCACGACCGGCTGCCGTCGTAGCTGGCCGGGTAGAGGGAGTTGCCGCACTCCACCGGCAGCGCACCGGCCGTGGCGCCCGGCACGGCGACCGCCGCCCGGGGCGGCAGGCTGGGTCGGCCGATCCCGAGCAGCTGGTCGACGGGCACCGAGCGGACCACCACGGCACCGGCCCGTCCGTCGGCGGCGAGCATGGTCTGCGGGTCCAGGGCGATCCCCACGTGGCCCAGACCGGACTCCGCCGTCCCCAGGAAGACCAGGTCGCCGGGCAGCACGTCGGCCGTGGCCACCGGCGTGGTCGTGGCGAACAACTCGCCCTGCGTCGCCGGCAGCGCGATCCCGCCGGCGGCGTAGGAGGCCTGGACGAGAGACCCGCAGTCGTAGGACGCCGGGCCCGCCGTGCCCGGCGCGTAGGGCAGGCCGAGAGCGCCCATCGCGGTGCTGACCGCGGCGACCGTCTCGGCCGGCAGCACCAGCAGCGAGCTGGGCTGGCGGGGCAGCTGCGCGGCCCCGGGCTGGGCCGCCCCGGTCGAGCCGCCCACCGGCGCCAGCCCCGCGGGAACGCCGGCCGCCGGGTCCTGCAGGGCGGCCGCCGGCGGCAGGGCGACCCCGGCCGCGGTGAGCGAGTCGACGTAGGCCTGCCAGTTGGCCGCCGTCCGGGCGTTGACCTCCACCTGTTCGGCCTGCAGCTGCGCCAGCTGGCGGTCCACCGCGCCCAGGGCCCGGTCCAGGTCCGCGGTCACCGCCGACGCCGCGGCCTCCAGCTCGCCCACCTGGGCCGCGACCTGGTCGGCCTGGGCCGCACTGCCGGCCAGGGCCTGGTCGGCGGCTGCCTGCTCGGCCAGCGCGGCCTGCCGCTGGGCGGCAGCCGCGGTGAGCACGTCGTCGGCGGCGTCGTCGACGAGGTCCAGGTAGCCCATCGCCGCCACGACGTCGCCGGGGTCGCTGCCCGACAGCAACAGGGAGAGCGCCGTCGGGGCGCCGCCGTCCCGGTAGACGGCGGCGGCGTAGCGGCCGACGGCGACCTGCTCGGTCGCCAGGGCCGTCTCGGCAGCGGCCACCCGGGTCGCGGCGGCGTCCGCGGCCTGCTGGGCCCGGGCGAGCTCGGTCTGGGCGGCAGCCACGGCGGCCTGGCGTTCCTGCAGGTCGCCCTGCACCTCCGCGGCCCGGGTCTGCAGGTCGGTGAGCTCGGCGCTGTCCAGGACACCGGTGGTGCCACCGGGCTGCGAGCTGGGGGCCGCCGTGGCGGTGGGGGCGCCCAGGCCGAGCACGGCGAGCACCGTCCCGACGACCAGCACCGAGGACACCCGACGACGTCGCACCCCGTCCACCTCCTGCTCACCCGCGGCGACGGCGTCGTCGACCTCCGGGCACAACGAGCGGACAGTGCCGGGGTGATGCCCGCCACGCCCGCGGGGAGGGCGCACCTCACCCGCACGTGTGTTCGACCCGACGGCGCGTCGGGGCCAGGACTGTCGGACCCCCGACCTAGCGTCCGCGACGTGCCCGGTCCACTCCTCCCCCAGCCCGTGCTCCCGCGTCGCTTCGAGCAGGTGTCGATCGACGACCTGGGCACCCCGCTCGCCGAGGTGACCTTCGTGGTCGTCGACCTGGAGACCACCGGCGGTTCCGCGCACACCGACGCGATCACCGAGATCGGCGCGGTCAAGGTCCGGGCCGGGGAGGTGGTCGGGGAGTTCCAGACCCTGGTCGACCCCGGCCGCGACATCCCGCCCTACATCAGCGTGCTCACCGGCATCACCTCGATGATGGTGGCCGCCGCCCCCCGGATCGACAGCGTGCTGCCGCACTTCCTGGAGTTCGCCCGGGGCACCGTGCTCGTGGCCCACAACGCCCCCTTCGACCTGGGCTTCCTCCGGGCGGCGTGCGCGGCGTCGGGGCTGGCCTGGCCGGCGTTCGCCTCGGTGGACACCGCGGTGCTGGCCCGGCGGCTGCTCACCCGCGACGAGGTGCCCAACTGCAAGCTCGGCACCCTGGCGCCGTTCTTCTCTGCCCGCACCACGCCCACGCACCGCGCGCTGGACGACGCCCAGGCCACCGTGGACGTGCTGCACGGGCTCTTCGAGCGGCTGGGGCCCTTGGGGGTGACCTCGCTGGAGGAGCTCACCGGGCTCACCCGGCAGGTCGACCCGCAGCGCCGCAAGAAGCGCCACCTGGGCGCGCACGTGCCGCACGGCCCCGGGGTCTACGTCTTCCGCGGCCCCCGTGACGAGCCGCTCTACGTGGGGACGTCGACCGACCTGCGCTCCCGGGTGCGCAGCTACTTCTCCGCCGGGGAGCAACGCACCCGGATGACCGAGATGGTCGGACTGGCCCAGCGGGTGGAGGCCCTGCCCTGCGCGCACGACCTGGAGGCCTCGGTCCGCGAGCTCCGGCTGATCGCCGAGCACAAGCCCCGCTACAACAAGAGGTCCCGGTTCCCCGAACGGGCGCTGTGGGTGCGGTTGACCGACGAGCCGTTCCCGCGGCTGTCGGTGGTCCGCCGGGTCCGGCCCGGCGCCGGGGTGTTCCTGGGCCCCTTCCCCGACCGGCGGGCCGCCGATGCCGCCGTCGCCGCCGTCCACGAGGCGCTGCCCATCCGGCAGTGCAGCGGCAGGCTGGCCGTACGCCCGCAGGGCACCGCCTGCGCACTGGCCGACATGGGCCGCTGCGGCGCCCCCTGCACCGGCGCCCAGTCGCGGGAGGAGTACGCCTCGGTGGCCGAGGTCTTCGCCGCCGCCGTGGCCTCGGACCCGGTCCGGTTGTGCTCGCCGCTATTGGAGCGGGTCGAGCGGCTGGCCGGCGAAGGCCGCTTCGAGGACGCCGCGGTGCTGCGCGACCGGGTGGCCGTGCTGGTCCGGGCGGTGCGCCGCCGTCAGCGACTGGAGCTGCTGGCCGGGGTCGCCGAGCTGTCCCTGGCCCGTCCCGACGGCGCGGGCGGCTGGGCGCTGGCGGTGGTCCGCCGCGGTCGGCTCGTGGCCGCCGGCGTCGCCGAGCGCGGCACCTCGGTCCGCGACCACCTGGCCTCGCTCAAGGTCACCGCCGAGACGCCGGTCGGCCCGGACGGCGAGCTCGCCGCCACCGTCGACGAGACCGAGCTGGTGCTGCGCTGGCTGGAGAAGCCCGGGACCCGCCTGGTCGAGGTCACCGGCACGTTGGCCAGCCCGGTGCCCGGCACCGGCGCCTTCAGCTCGTTCCTGGAGCGGGTCGACGCCGGCCGCGGGGCCCGCGACCCGTTCGCCGACGGCCGCAGCCTGGGAACCCGGGCCCGGCCCGAACGGGTCCGGGCCGGTGAGCCCGGTCCGCGCCGTCGGGCGGCGCTAGCCTCCCGGGTGTGATCACCGCCATCGTCATGATCGACGCAGCCACCGACTCCATCGGCGAGGTCGCCGCAGCGATCGCCGACCTCGAGGGCGTCAGCGAGGTCTACTCCGTGGCCGGGGACGTCGACCTGGTCGCCCTGGTCCGCGTCCGGGAGTTCGAGGAGGTCGCCGAGGTCGTGGCCGGGCGGATCAACAAGGTGCCCGGCGTCATCGACACCGCCACCCACATCGCCTTCCGGGCCTACTCCAAGCACGACCTGGAGTCGGCCTTCTCCCTGGGCCTCGAGGGCTCCTGACCCTCCCGGGCCCGACCGTCAGCGGGGGCTGTCGGTCCGGACCTGCTGGCTGACCCAGGCCCAGCGGTCGAGCACCTCGGCGGCCCGCCCGTCGTCCACGGCCTGACCCGCGCGGGCCAGGCCGGCGGCGAGCTGGTCGTGCAACCGCCCGCCGTGCTCGTCGAAGGCGGTCAACGCGGCGGCGGCGTTCAGCAGCACCGCGTCGCGCACCGGACCGGTCTCCCCGGCCACCAGCCGGCGGACGACGTCGGCGTTGAACGCCGGGTCCCCGCCGCGCAGCGCGTCCGCCGCGGGGGTGCTCAGACCCAGCGCTGCCGGGTCGACCCGGTCGGGCACGACCTCGCCGTCCCGGACGACCCACACCGCCGACGTGGTGGCGGTGGTCAGCTCGTCGAGCCCGTCGTCGCCGCGGAACACCAGCGCGCGGCTGCCGCGTCCGGCGACCACGGCGGCCAGCACGGGGGCCATCCGGGCATCGGCGCACCCGATGGCCGCGGCCACCGGACGCGCCGGGTTGGTCAGCGGTCCCAGGAAGTTGAAGACGGTGCCGATGCCCATCTCCCGGCGGGGCGCCCCGGTGTGCCGGAAGCCGGGGTGGAAGACCGGCGCGAAGAAGAAGCCGATCCCGGCCTCCCGCACACACCGGACCACCCCGGCCGCCGGCAGGTCGATGACCACGCCGAGGGCCTCGAGCACGTCGGCCGAACCGGACGAGGACGACGCTGCCCGGTTGCCGTGCTTGGCCACCGGCACCCCGGTCGCGGCCACGACGATGGAGGCCATCGTGGAGATGTTCACCGTGTGCGCGCCGTCGCCACCGGTGCCCACGACGTCCACGCACGCCAGCGGCAGGTCCACGGGGGTGGCGCGGTCGCGCATGGTGTCGGCCAGTCCCCGCACCTCCTCGGGTGCCTCGCCCTTCGCGCGCAGGGCGACGACGAAACCGGCGATCTGGGCCGGCGTCGCCTCACCGCCCATGATCTCGCCCATCGCCCAGGCGGTGTCCTGCGTGGTCAGGTCCTGGCGGGCGAGCAGGCGCGTCAGCAGCCCCGACCAGGTCGGGGTGGGGGTCCTCGACACGGTCAGCCGTGCACGGCGGGCCGTGCGGCCCGGTCCCGGAGCAGACCGGCGACCACGTACGGGGCGACCAGCGGGTCGACCGGGTGGGCCAGGGTGGCGTCGGCGGTGGACCAGTGGGCCAACCAGCGGTCGGCCTGCCGGGCGATGAGCACCACCAGCGGCGGGCAGTCGGTGATCTCGTGCGTCAGCTGTCGGGCGATGCCCATGCCACCGGTGGGCTGGGCCTCCCCGTCGAGCACGCACAGGTCGACGCTCCCGGCGTCGACGGCGGCCACGACCTCGGCCCCCGTGGCGCACTCCAGGTAGGAGACCGGCCCCACGTCGGCGGCGGGGAAGGTGCCCAGGGCGGTCCGGACGGCGTCCCTGACCTCGGGCCGGTGGCTGAAGACCAGGACGGTGGCCGGTGCAGCGGCTGCGCTCACGCAGGCGACCCTAGTGCCCGACCTCGGACACCCGGCCAGACTCGGGGGCAGAACACAGGTCGATCACGGCTTCGCCACACCGGCGACCCGCAGTCGTCTCCCCCGTGCACCGGTGCCATGATGAGCCGGTGACAACGGCCCCCGTGGCGAGCAGCACCTTCGACACCTCGCGGGTGCACTCCCTGACTCGACCGAACATGGTCAGCGTCGGCACGATCATCTGGCTCGCCAGTGAGCTGATGTTCTTCGCCGGCCTGTTCGCCATGTACTTCACCGCCCGCGCCCGCGCAGGCGACCCGTGGCCACCGGAGCCGACGGAGCTGGACCTGCCCTACGCCCTGGTCTTCACGATCATCCTGGTGGCCTCCTCGGTGACCTGCCAGCTGGGCGTCTTCGCGGCGGAGAACGGCAACGTCTACGGCCTCCGACGCTGGTTCACGATCACCTTCGTGATGGGCCTGGTCTTCGTGCTGGGCCAGGCGAACGAGTACCGCGTGCTCGTGACCGAGCACGCGACGAGCATCTCCTCGTCGACCTACGGATCGGTCTTCTTCCTGACCACCGGCTTCCACGGTCTGCACGTCATCGGCGGCCTCATCGCCTTCGTGTTCGTGCTCATCCGGTCCACCATGGGCCGATTCACGCCAGCCCAGGCGACCTCGGCGATCGTGGTCTCCTACTACTGGCACTTCGTCGACGTCGTGTGGGTCGGGCTCTTCGCCACGATCTACCTGATCCGCTAGGGAACCGGTGTCCTCCACGAACCCCACCCCCGACGCCCCGGCCGAGTCCGGCCGCGTCGGTCTGCGTGCCCGTCTCCGTCGCTCCGCCGACGGGACCCCCGCCTCCGCCGCCCGGGCCCGTCGTCGGTCCAAGCAGCGTCGGCGGCTCACCAACGTCGCCGGCCTGATGGCCGCCCTCGTGCTGACCGGGGTCGGCTACTCCGCCGTCGCCCCGGCCAACGCCGCCCCCGAGACCACCGCGAGCGAGTCCAGCGCGGTCGAGGCCGGCCAGGCGCTGTACGAGCGCAGCTGCATCAGCTGCCACGGCAGCAACCTGCAGGGCGTCTCCGACCGCGGCCCCTCGCTCATCGGCGTCGGTGAGGCCTCGGTCTACTTCCAGGTGCACACCGGCCGCATGCCGCTGGTCCGCCAGGAGGCCGACGCCGCCCGCAAGCCCCCGGTGTTCAACGACGCCGAGATCGAGCAGCTGATGGCCTACGTCCAGGCCAACGGCGGCGGCCCGACCCTCCCGTCGGGCGACCTCCGTGAGGGCGACGTCGCCGAGGGCGGCGAGCTCTTCCGGCTCAACTGCGCCTCCTGCCACAACTTCGTCGGCGCGGGCGGTGCGTTGTCCTCGGGCAAGGCCGCCCCCAGCCTGGGCGACGCGAACGACCTCGAGATCTACACGGCGATGCTGTCGGGCCCGGAGAACATGCCGGTGTTCGGGGACAACCAGCTGACCCCCGAGGAGAAGCGTTCGATCATCAACTACGTCCAGACCCTGAACGAGCAGGCCGACCCCGGTGGCGCCGGCATCGGCCGCGCCGGGCCGGTCTCCGAGGGCCTGGTCATCTGGGTCGTCGGCATCGGCGCCCTGCTGTTCGGCATCTTCTGGATGGGGACCAAGGCGTGAGCGCGCGAGACAAGGCCGGTTCTGCACCGGAGTCCGACGCCGGACCGCTGCACGGCGGACTGGACGACGACTACACCCCCGAGCAGCTGGCGGGGATGGACAAGGAAGCCCTCAACCGGCTGGGCGCCCGCTACGACGGTGTCGAGGTCCTGCACGTCGACCCGCCGCCGGCCCCGGGTTCGGGCCTGGAGAAGCAGGCCGAGCGTCAGGTCTCCCTGGCCTTCGGCCTCGCCGGTCTCTTCGCCCTCGCCTTCGCCGTCGTCTACTTCGGCTCCGACTGGTTCCTGCCCGACTGGCAGTGGACGTCGGACGCCAGCGGCTGGAGCGTCTTCTACACCCCGCTGCTGGGCCTGACGATGGGCGGCGCCCTCGCCTTCATCGGCGTGGGTCTGGTGCTCTTCGTCAAGAAGCTGCTCCCCCACGAGACCGCCGTGCAGGACAAGCACGACGGCTCGCAGTTCGACCGCACCACCACCGCCGCGACCCTGATGGGCGGGCTGGACAAGACCGGCTTCCCCCGTCGCAAGATGATCGGCCGCAGCCTCGGCTTCGCCGGCGGCGCGCTGGGCCTCATGCTCATCGCCCCGCTCGGTGGCCTCATCAAGAACCCCAACAAGGGGAACCCGCTGGGCACCACGCCGTGGGCCGAGGGCATCCGCCTGGTCCGCGACGACGGCAGCCCCATCCGCCCCGGCGACCAGGAGCCCGGCTCGCTGGAGACGGTGTTCCCGGCCGTCGAGGGCGGCAACCTGGCCGCGGACGCCGCGACCATGCTGATCCGCCTGCGTCCCGAGCAGATGGCCGTCCTGGAGCCCCGCGAGGGCCAGGCCGACTTCGGCTACGGCGACTACGTGGCCTACTCCAAGATCTGCACGCACGCCGGCTGCCCGGTGTCGCTGTACGAGCAGGAGACCAGCCGGATCCTCTGCCCGTGCCACCAGTCGCAGTTCGACGTGATCCAGGGTGCCAAGCCGGTCTTCGGTCCGGCGTCCCGCTCGCTGCCGGAACTGCCGATTACGCTGGATGACGAGGGGTACTTCGTCGCGCGCAGCGACTACATTGAGGCTGTGGGACCCACCTACTGGAACCGAGAGCGGATCTGATGGCTACGACTGCGGTCTCGCCGGGGCAACCGGCCACGAAGATCGGCAAGGCAGCGACCGAGATCGACGAGCGCCTCATCGTCGCCGGTCCGCTGCGCCGCACGCTGAACAAGGTCTTCCCGGACCACTGGTCGTTCCTGCTCGGGGAGATCGCCCTCTACTCGTTCGTCATCCTGCTGCTCTCGGGCACCTACCTGACGTTCTTCTACGACCCCTCGCTGTCCGAGGTGGCCTACGACGGCAGCTACGCCCCGCTCCGCGGCGTCGAGATGTCCCGGGCCTACGAGTCCTCGCTGCACATCAGCTTCGACGTCCGCGGCGGTCTGTTCATCCGGCAGATCCACCACTGGGCAGCGCTGCTGTTCGTCGCCTCGATCGTCGTGCACCTGATGCGCATCTTCTTCACCGGTGCGTTCCGCAAGCCCCGTGAGACCAACTGGGGCATCGGCGTGGTGCTGCTGGTGCTGGCCCTGCTCATGGGCGTCACCGGCTACACCCTCCCCGACGACCTGCTCTCGGGCACGGGCCTGCGCATCATCTCGGCGATCATCCTGTCCATCCCGGTCATCGGGACCTGGGCGCACTGGGCGGTCTTCGACGGCGACTTCGTCGGTGACGTGATCATCGGGCGCTTCTACATCGCGCACGTGCTGATCATCCCGGCGATCGTGCTGGCCCTCATCGCGGTCCACCTGCTGCTGCTGATCAAGCAGAAGCACACCCAGTTCCCCGGGCCGGGCCGCACCGAGCACAACGTGGTCGGCAACCGGCTCTTCCCCGCCTTCGCGGGCAAGGCCACGGCGCTGTTCTTCATCGTCTTCGGTCTGGTCGCGGCCCTCGCCGGCCTCGTGCAGATCAACCCGTTCTGGCTGTGGGGCCCCTACAACCCCGCCCAGGTGTCCGCCGGCTCCCAGCCGGACTGGTACATCGGCTTCCTCGACGGGTCGACGCGTCTGTTCCCGGCCTGGGACATCAACCTCCCCGGCGACTACACGATCCCGGCGCTCTTCTGGCCCACGGTCGTCGTCGCCGGCGCGATGTTCACGGTGCTCGCGCTGTACCCCCAGCTCGAGCGCAAGCTGACCAAGGACACCGCCTCGCACCACCTGCTCCAGCGTCCCCGCGACGTCCCGGTGCGCACGTCGGTGGGCGTCATGGCGCTGACCTTCTACGCCGTGCTGTGGATGTCCGGCGGCAACGACCTGATCGCCGACAAGTTCGACATCAGCCTCAACGCCATGACCTGGGTCGGCCGCATCGGCGTGGTGATCCTGCCGCCCATCGCCTACATGGTCAGCTACCGCATCTGCCTGGGCCTGCAGCGGCACGACCGCGAGGTGCTCGAGCACGGCATCGAGACCGGCGTCATCCGTCGCCTTCCCTCCGGTGAGTTCATCGAGGTCCACCAGCCCCTGGGCCCGGTGGACGAGCACGGCCACGGCCAGCTGACCTACGGCGGCGCCCCCGTGCCCAAGCGGATGAACCAGGTCGGCGGCGCCCGGCGGGCCGTCAAGGGCTTCTTCAAGCCGATCGAGCAGCCCAGCCAGGTGCAGCTCGAGGCGCAGCATGAGCAGCGCGGCCTGGAGGCAGCCGAGGACGACCGCAGGGTCGGCTCGGGTCGCCCCTCCGACGGTGGTCGACCGCAGGACCCGCGCGACTGATCCACCCGCACCACCCGAAGGGCCCCGACGGCATCGTCCGTCGGGGCCCTTCGTGCGTCCACCCCCGGACGCTGCGGCGAGCCGCCCCCCGGGCGTGCCCCCGGGGGCCCGTCGACCGACCCCGCCCCGGCGGGCGTGAGCCGGCTGCACGATCCAGTCGAGGACCCACCGGGGCTCGATCGAGGCCGGGGTCTGGGTCCAGCGGCTCGATCGCGCCCAGGAGACCCGGACAGGGCGCCTGAGCGGGCGCGATGGCGCAACCGGGGCCCGAGCACCTCCCCCCGGTCGCGGCGGGCCACGAGACGCGTCTGTACGACCGCCTGCAGACGCCGACCGGCGGCGGCAGGCTGGATCACCCCGTCCTCGGGGATGCCCAGGAAGGCTCGAACGGAGCGCCTCCGGTCCTGACGCACGGGCAGCGCCGCTGTGGAGGCAACCGGGGGCGCGAATCCCAGAGGCAGCCACGGTCGTCATCCAGGCCCGACCCGTGTGGGCCTCCCGCGGGTCGACCCAGGAGACCCGGACGTGGCGCCTGCGTGGGTCCCGTGGGCACGCCCGGTACCCACGGCATCCCCGCCATGGCGGGCCTGGGGGGATGCCCCCTCAGCCGGCCCGCCTCAGGTGGACGTCCCCGACATGGCCGGAGGGAACCGGGAGGGGCCCAGGAACGCCCCAGGGCCCCTCCCGCGCTGGCGGGAGGGGCCCTGGGGACCGAGCAGGTGGGATCAGGTCGTGGCGTTCTGACCCGTGTAGTACTCGAAGAGCAGCCCGCCGATGGTGATCAGCAGCGCGGCAGCAGCCAGCAGGATCAGCCAGACGTAGAAGAACGCCAGGGCCAGACCCATGAGAGCGGCCGAGAGGGCCAGGCCGAAGGGCCAGTAGCTGCCCGGGGAGAAGAAGCCCAGCTCGCCGGCGCCGTCGGCGATCTCGGCGTCCTTGCGGTCCTCGGGGCGAGCGTCGATGCGGCGGGCGACGAACCAGAAGAACCCGCCGATGAGGCCCATCAGACCGGCCGAGAGAGCCAGTGCGGTGGTGCCGATCGGCTCCCGCGACCAGATCCCGTAGACCACGGCGGCCACGATGCAGAACGCCGCGATGACGTTGAAGATGAGCGCTTCGACCTTCACGGCCGGACCTCCTGCTGCTGGGTCGTCGTCACGTCAGTTGCTGCCTGCCGCGTCCAGCTGCTGGGACTCCGTCAGCTGGTCGAAGGGCTCGGTCGTGGTGGCGGCACCGGGCTGGCCGATGCTCTCCAGCGCGTCGTAGGTGGACAGGCCGTCCTCGCGGGCAGCGAGGTAGGCGTCGTAGTCCTCACCGGAGACGGCGCGGACCTCGAAGTTCATGTTCGCGTGGTAGGTCCCGCAGAGCTCGGCACAACGGCCCACGAAGGCACCCTCCTCGCGGACGGTCACCTCGAAGACGTTGTCGCGGCCGTTCTCGTTGCCCGGGATCACGTCGAGCTTGAAGAGGAACTCCGGCACCCAGAACGAGTGGATGACGTCGGCCGAGGCGACCTCGAAGCGGATCGTCTGGTCGGTGGGGACCACGAGGATCGGGATCTCGGTGCTGGAGCCGACGGTGCTGACCGGCGTCCCCCCGTTGGACTCGGTGGTCTCCGGGTAGACGAACTGCCAGTTCCACTTGAACGCGTTCACCGCGATCGTCACGTCGGGGTTGTCGCTGCGCTCCTGGACCCGGTTCTGAACGACCACGGTGTAGAAGAACAGCACCGCGATGATGACGAACGGGATGATCGTGTAGACGATCTCCAGCGGCAGGTTGTAGGCGGTCTGCTTGGGCAGTTCCTCACCGCGCTTGCGGTGCCGGACGACCGACCAGAAGATCAGCGCCCACACGGCGATGCCGACGACGAGCGCAGCGATGACCGAACCGGTCCACAGCTGACGCATGTCCTGGGCCTGGTCGGTGATGCCCTCGGGCCAGCCGAACCGCCAGAACTCGTTGTTCAGGTCGCACCCGGTGAGGGTGAGCAGCGCCAGGACGCCGAGCGCGGCTCCCCGCGCGAGCTTGCTCTGTCGAGCCACTGCCCGCTGCCTCCTTGTTCCTCCACCGGGCGTGCGCCCGGCGGTCCGGCACGTGGTGGCCCCTCGGTGTCCCGACAGGTCCGTCCCACTCCGATCACAGTCTGGGGCGAGCGTAGCCGAGTGCACTCGCGCGGCGAGCCCTGGTCGGAGGGCGGGTGGCCGGGGTGTCGAGAACCACCCGGCCGACCACCTCGCGACCGGTCGGGGCGGCCCGGTCACAGGACGGTGACGGTTACAGTCGGGGGCGTGCTCCCCCGGTTGTTGACCCCCAGGTGGGTGCTGCTGCACCTGCTGGTGGCCGCGCTCTTCGTGGCCACCTTCTTCCTCGGCTACTGGCAGCTCAGCAAGGCCGAGAACGGCGGCGGCGCCGTGAACTGGAGCTACGCCCTGCAGTGGCCGCTCTACGGCTTCATGGGCCTGTGGTTCTACTCGAAGATGGTCCGGGACGAGCTGGCCCGTGACCCCGACGCCGACGAGCCGGGCAACGAGGTCGTGCTCTACCAGCGACCGCGCATCGACACCACCGGCGACCCGGAGATGGCGGCCTACAACGCCTACCTCGCCGAGCTCAACGAGCGCGCACTGCGAGGTCGAAGTGGCAGCTGAGACGTCGTCCCCACGGGCCCCCCGGCGGGACGAGGCGAAGATCCCCGGCGCCCTCAAGCGGTACCAGGTCATGGCCTACGTGGTCGGCGTGATGCTGCTGGTCCTCGTCGTGATCGCCATCCCGCTGCGCTACGGCTTCGGCATCCCCGAGGTGTCGATGGTCGTGTCCCCGATCCACGGCTTCCTCTTCATCGTCTACCTGGTCGCCGCGTTCGACCTGGCGCTGCGGGCCCGGTTCACCGCCAAGGGCACGCTGCTCGTGCTGCTGGCCGGTGTCGTCCCCCTGCTGTCCTTCTGGGCCGAGCGCCGGGTCACCGCCCGCGTCCGCGCCGGCCAGCCCATCTGACCCGCGCCCCCTGCGAGGGGCGCACCGCCGACCACCCGGAGACCTGCGCCTGATGTGCGGCCTGCTCGCCTACCTGTCCACCGACGCCGAACGGGTCACCGAGTCCACCGTGGGCGGGGTGCGGCACGCGCTGCACTGCCTGCACCACCGCGGACCCGACGACACCGCCGTCTGGGATGACGGGAACGCCGTCCTCGGCTTCAACCGGCTGTCGATCATCGACGTGGACGGCAGCCCCCAGCCCCTCCCCTACGCCGGCGGTCGCTACCGGATCCTGTTCAACGGGGAGATCTACAACTACCTTGAGCTGCGCGAGGAGCTGGCCGCGCTGGGTGCGGAGTTCGCCACCCAGGGCGACACCGAGGCCATCGTCGCTGGGTTCCACCACTGGGGCCCCGACGTCGTCTCCCGGCTGCGCGGCATGTTCGCCTTCGTCATCTGGGACACCGAGACCCGCACGGCCTTCGGCGCCCGGGACCCCTTCGGCATCAAGCCGCTGTTCACCGCCCGGCTGGCCGACGGCGGCCTGGTCTTCAGCAGCGAGAAGAAGGCCGTGCTCGAGCTGCTCGGCGGCTCCGAGGGCGCCGGCGGCGTGGACCCGGCGTCCCTGCAGCACTACCTGACCCTGCAGTACGTCCCCGAGCCCGCGACGCTGCACCGCGGCATCCGACGGATCGAGAGCGGGACGCGGTTCACCGTCGTCGGCGGCGAGCTGGCCACCGAGCGGTACTTCCACCCCGCCTTCACCCCCCGGCCGGTGCCGGCGGGTGGCGAGCAGGACCTCTACGACCGGATCGCCGCCACCCTCGACGAGTCCGTCGCCAAGCACATGCGGGCCGACGTCACCGTCGGGTCGTTCCTGTCCAGTGGCATCGACTCAACGGCCATCGCCGCGCTGGCCCACCGGTACAACCCGGACCTGATGACGTTCACCGTCGGCTTCGAGCGGGAGGCCACCTCCGAGGTCGACATCGCCGCGGAGTCCGCCGCACACCTGGGCGTCGCGCACGTGCCGGTCGTCATCACCGCCGAGCAGTTCGCCGCAGCGATCCCCGAGGTGGTCTGGTACCTCGACGACCCGGTCGCCGACCCCGCGCTCGTGCCGCTGTACTTCGTGGCCCGGGAGGCCCGCAAGCACGTCAAGGTGGTCCTGTCCGGCGAGGGCGCCGACGAGCTGTTCGGCGGGTACACGATCTACCGCGAGCCGCTGAGCCTGGCCTGGGCCGAGCGGGTGCCCCGGGTGGGCAAGCGGGCGATGGCCGCACTGTCGGGCCGGCTGCCCGAGGGCATGCGGGGCAAGGACCTGCTCCGCCGCGCCTCGATCCCGCTCGAGGAGCGGTACTACGGCAACGCCCGCAACTTCTCCGGCGCCGAGCTGGCCCGCGTGCTGCGCGGTCACGACGCCGACGTCTCGCACGTCCAGGTGACCGAGGACCTCTACCGCCAGGCGCGGGAGGCCGGGTACGACGACGTGACCGCCATGCAGTACGTGGACCTCTTCACCTGGCTGCGCGGGGACATCCTGGTCAAGGCCGACAAGATCACCATGGCCAACAGCCTCGAGCTGCGGGTCCCGTTCCTGGACACCGAGGTGTTCGACCTGGCCCGGACCATCCCGCTGGACCAGCGGGTGCCCCGGGGGTCCGACGCCACCAAGTACGCACTGCGCCGGGCGATGGAGCAGATCGTGCCGCCGGCGATCCTGCACCGCCGCAAGCTCGGGTTCCCGGTGCCGACGGCGGAGTTCCTCGCCGGCCCGCTGCACGAGTGGGCGCACCAGATCGTGGCCGAGAGCCAGACCGACCAGTGGCTGGACCGGGCCCGCGTCGCCGAGCTGCTCACCTCGCTGCGCACCGCCGAGGTGCCCAGCAAGCGGACGGCGCGTCAGCTGTGGGAGGTGCTGGTCTTCATGGTCTGGCACGGGATCTTCGTGGAGGAGCGGATCGTCGTCGACGTCCCGGAGACCGTGTACCCCGTCCGGCTCTGAGACGCGACGAGGCCCGGCCCCCCTGGGGGAACCGGGCCTCGTGACGTCAGTGCTGGAACGGCCCCTCCGCAGGGTCCCGCGGCGTGCGGAGCACGTCGTGGGGGGCGGAGAGGTCCTTCCTCAGGAGAACGAGTCCCCGCAGGCGCAGGAGCTGCCGGCGTTGGGGTTGTCGATCGTGAAGCCCTGCTTCTCGATGGTGTCGACGAAGTCGATCGTCGCGCCGCCGAGGTAGGGGCCGCTCATGCGGTCGACGATGACCTCGACGCCACCGAACTCGTGGGTCTGGTCGCCGTCGAGGTAGCGCTCGTCGAAGAAGAGCTGGTACCGCAGACCGGAGCAACCACCCGGCTGCACGGCGATGCGCAGGCGCAGGTCGTCCCGGCCCTCCTGGTCCAGCAGGGCCTTGACCTTGCCGGCTGCGGTGTCGCTGAGGCTGACGCCCGTGGCGCCGGGGGTACCAGCGTCCAGGGTCGTGGTGTCCTGCACGGTCATGTTCTGTCCTCCCACATCGAGGTGCTGGTGCACCGGTGTCGCACCAGACGCTCCCGGTACGACCAACACCGCCGTGGCGGAGCTGCTTCCCACTGTAGGCGTCCAGAGGTCGGTTCCGGTGTCGGTCGGGTCGACGAGCTGGCCCGGAGGGCCGATCCGGCCCCGTAGACTCCCACCCGTGAAGCTCCGCCTGCCCGGCCGCCGCCGCGACGACGAGTCGACGCCGGACGCCGCCACCGACCTGACCGCCCAGCAGCTGACCGCGGTCGGCAAGGGCCGGCCCACGCCGCGCCGCAGTGAGGCCCAGGGGCGCCGTCCCGGCCCGCCGCCCCCGCCGCCGACCACGCGGAAAGAGGCCTACAAGCGCCAGCGCGAGCAGAACGCGGCCAACCGCGGGTCCGCCCGTGAGGCCGCCGCCCGTGGTGACGAGAGCGCGCTGCCGGTCCGTGACCGCGGCCCGGAGAAGCGCCTGGTCCGCGATCTGGTGGACGCCCGGCGCAACGCCGGGAGCCTCTTCCTCATCGTGGCGGCGCTGGTGCTGGTGGGCTACTTCATCCCCAACACCGCCGTGCAGAGCTACACCGTCTACATCTGGTTCGCGTTCTTCCTGCTGATCATCGCGGACTCCGTCGTCCTGGGACGCAAGATCAAGAAGAAGCTGGCCGAGCGCTTCCCGGCCGTCACCAAGACCAAGGGCCTCATCTGGTACGGCATCAGCCGCGCCACGATGGTCCGCCGCTGGCGCTTCCCCAAGCCCCAGGTGCAGCTCGGCGCCGAGGTCTAACGTCGGGCGACGTGGACACACGTCGCCTGGGCCGTTCCGGCCTGAACATCACCGAACTCGCGTACGGCAACTGGCTCACCCACGGCAGCCAGGTCGAGGAGGACGCGGCGCACGCCTGCGTGCACGCCGCCCTCGACGCCGGGATCACCACCTTCGACACCGCCGACGTCTACGCCGGCACCAAGGCCGAGTCCGTGCTCGGCCGCGCGCTGAAGGGCCAGCGCCGGGAGGGCCTGGAGGTCTTCACCAAGGTCTACTGGCCCACCGGCCCCGGGGCCAACGACCGCGGGCTCTCCCGCAAGCACGTCATCGAGAGCTGCCACGCCTCGCTCGAGCGGCTGCAGACCGACCACATCGACCTCTACCAGGCCCACCGCTACGACGCCACGGTGCCGCTGGAGGAGACGATGACCGCCTTCGCCGACCTGGTCCGGGCCGGCAAGGTGCTCTACGTCGGGGTCTCGGAGTGGCGGGCCGAGGAGATCGCGGCCGGTGCTGCGCTCGCCCGTGACCTCGGCATCCAGCTGATCAGCAACCAGCCGCAGTACTCGATGCTGTGGCGGGTCATCGAGGGCGAGGTCGTGCCGACGTCGGAGCAGGAGGGGCTGTCCCAGATCGTCTGGTCGCCCCTGGCCCAGGGCGCGCTCACCGGCAAGTACCAGCCCGGTCAGGCCCCGCCGGCCGACAGCCGCGGGGGCCACCCCACCGCGGGCGGGTCGATGAAGCAGTACCTGACCGACGACGTGCTCACCCGGGTGCAGCAGCTGCGCCCGATCGCCGAGGAGCTCGACCTCACGATGGCCCAGCTCGCGCTGGCCTGGGTGCTGCAGAACGGCAACGTGGCCGCAGCCATCATCGGGGCAACCCGACCCGAGCAGGTGCACGACAACGTCAAGGCCGCCGGGGTGCAGATCCCCACCGAGCTGATGACCCGCATCGACGACGCGCTCGGCGACGTCGTCGAGCGCGACCCGGGCAAGACGAGCCGGGGCTGACCGGGTCGGGGGCGCCCGCGGGCGCCCCCGACCTCAGCTGGCGGCCAGGCCCATCGGGCCGTAGACGACCTCGTCGTCCTGCAGCAGGCTCGCGGTGGCGACACCGCGCTCCAGCAGCTCCCGCCAGTGCTCCCCCAGCCAGGACTCCGCCTCGGACTGCGCGTCCTCGACGGGCAGCACCACGCCCACCTCGGCGGGGTCGAGGGTCTCTCCTGCCGGGTCGAACAGGCGCCAGGTCCAGATCGACGGTGAGGTCATGGCCGCACCCTAGGTGGGGTGCAGCACGCCGCGCGCGTCCTGGGGTTCAGCCCCCGCCCCCCGGGGCATGGGACGCCTTCGATCTGTTGTCCACGCGTACCCGGGAGCACCCATGAGCACGTCCCCCGTGGCCGACGGCGCACACCGCGCCGACGTGCCGCTCGACCCCGCGAAGGCCTCGACCGGCCAACTGGTGGGTGAACTCCCCGAGCTGGTGACCCGTCTCGTCCGCGACGAGGTCCGGCTGGCCCAGGCCGAGGTCAAGGGCAAGGCCAAGAAGCTCGGCCTCGGCGTCGGGCTCTTCGGCGGTGCCGGAGTGCTCGCCCTGCTCGGCCTCAACGCCCTGATCACCGCCGGCATCCTCGGCCTGGCGAACGTCATCCCCGGGTGGCTGGCCGGGCTCCTCGTGGCCGTCGTGCTGTTCCTGATCGCCGCCGTCCTCGGCCTGATCGGCAAGAAGGACGTCTCGCAGGCCGCGCCCCCGCTGCCCACCGAGACGATCGAGAGCCTCAAGGCCGACGTGGCCACCGTGAAGGAGAGCGCAGCCCGATGACCGGACCCACCGCCACCCCGCACGACGGCTCCGCACTCGACCCGTCCGACCCGGACGAGATCAGGGCCGACATCGAGGCGACCCGGGAGCAGCTCGCGGCGACCGTGGACGAGCTCAGCCACCGGCTCGACGTCCCCTCACGCGCCAAGGAGTCCGCCTTCCAGGCCCGGGACACCGCCGTGGAGACCTACCGCGAGAACCCGCCGGTCGTCATCGGCGTGGCGGTCGCCCTGGTGGCCTCGATCGTCGGGATCGTCGTCTGGCGTTCCCGGCGCTGAGCCACCCCGCCCACCCCGCACGCCCCACACCCCAGGAGACACGACGACATGGTCGACACCCGACGGCCCGACAGCGCCGTGGACCGCATCCGCGAGCGGGTGGCGGAGAAGGCCGCCCGGCGGGCCGCCGCGGCCGCCCGGGAGTCCGGTGAGGACTCCCCCGCCCGACCCGGCGGCGACTCGCCGTCGTCCCGGCCCGGGCCGGCGGCGGAGGACGCCCGTCTGCCCGGTGTGGGAGCCGAGAAGCCGACCGACATCCCGGCCCGGGGGTGGAAGCAGATCCTGAAGCGGGCGTGGGCGGAGAACAAGGCCGACAACATGCCGATCATCGGCGGCGGCGTGGCCTTCTTCGGCTTCCTGGCGATCTTCCCGACGCTGATCGCCGCCATCTCGCTCTACGGCCTGGTGGCCTCGCCCGCCACGGTGCAGGAGCAGGTGGACGGTCTCCGGGGCACGGTGCCGCAAGAGGTCCTCACGATCATCAACGACCAGCTGAGCTCGGTGGCCGAAGCCGGCACCGGGGCGCTGTCGGTGAGCCTGGTGATCTCGATCCTGGCCGCGCTGTTCTCGGCGTCGGGTGGGGTGAACAACCTGATCACCGCGGTGAACCTGGCCTACGACGAGGTGGAGACGCGCAACGCGATCAAGCTGCGCGCCCTGGCCCTGCTGCTCACCTTCGGCGCCATCGTCTTCGTGCTGCTGACGCTGACCCTGGTCGCCGTCACCCCGATCGTGCTGGACGCGCTGCCGCTGGGCATCGTGGGCACGGTCCTGGCGCAGGTCCTGCGGTGGGTGCTGCTGCTCGGGCTGATGGCCGGCGCGCTGTCGATCCTGTACCGCGTGGCCCCCGACCGCGACGCCCCGAAGTTCCGGTGGGTGAGCCTCGGCTCCGGGGTCGTCACCGTGGCCTGGGTGGTCGTCTCGATCGCGTTCAGCTTCTACGTGAGCAACTTCGGCTCGTACTCGGCCACGTACGGGGCGATCGCCGGGGTCGTCGTGCTGATGCTGTGGCTGCAGCTGACCTGCTTCCTGGTGCTGCTGGGCGCAGAGATCAACGCCGAGGCCGAGCACCAGACGGCGCAGGACACGACCAAGGGCGACGAGCTGCCGATGGGCGACCGCCGCGCCACCGTGGCCGACGAGCTTCCCGACCCCGCCGTCCCGACGAAGGAGTCGGCGCGGAGCGCCTGATCAGCGCACGTGGGACGGCACGAACGGGGGCTTGACCACCTCGACCGGTGAGGTCCGCCCGCGGACGTCGACGGCCAGCTCCAGGCCGGGCGTCGGCTCGGCTGCCGTGTCCAGGAGCGCGAGGGCGATGCCGGCCCGCAGGGTCGGGGAGAACGTGCCGCTGGTGACCTCCCCGACCCGGGCGCCGTCAGCGTCCAGGACGGCCATGCCCGGGCGGGGGATCCCCCGGCCGGGGGCCCGCAGTCCCCAGAGCTGGCGGACCGGCCCAGCGGTGCGCTCTGCCGTGAGCGCCTCGCGGCCCCAGAACGCGTCCTTCTTCCAGCCGACCGCCCAACCGGCCCGGGCCTGCACCGGCGAGATGTCCACCGAGAGCTCGTGGCCGTGCAGCGGGTAGCCCATCTCGGTGCGCAGCGTGTCCCGGGAGCCCAGCCCGCAGGGCCGGATCTGCTCGGGCTCCCCGGCGGCCAGCAGCGCGTCCCAGAGCGCACCGGCCCGCTCGGCGGCGACCAGCAGCTCGTAGCCGTGCTCGCCGGTGTAGCCGGTCCTGCAGACGGTGACCTCGTCGCCGTCGCGGCCCGGGGTGTCGGCGAAGGCCATGTAGTCCAGCTCGCCCGGGAGCCCGACGGCCGCGAGCACCTCGGCCGACCGCGGCCCCTGCAGCGCCAGGACGGCGACCTCGGTGTGCCGGTCGGTCACGGTCACCCCGGCGGGGGCCGCGGCGGCCAGCCGCGCGAGCACCTCCGCGGCGTTGGCCGCGTTGGGCACCAGCAGGACGTCGTCAGGGCCGTGCAAGTAGACGATCAGGTCGTCGACGACGCCGCCGGCGTGCTCCTCGCCGTCCGGGCGGCAGCAGAGCGTGTACTGCGCCTGACCGGGGCCGATGCGGGACAGGTCGTTGGTGAGGCAGGAGTCGACGAACGCCGCTGCCCCGGGTCCCCGGACGGTGCCGGTGCCCAGGTGCGAGACGTCGAACAGGCCCACGCCCTCGCGCACCGCGGTGTGCTCGCTGATCACCCCGCCGCCGGCGTACTCGATCGGCATCGACCAGCCCCCGAAGTCGGCGAGCTTCGCGCCGGCCGCGAGGTGCCGGTCGTGCAGCGGGGAGGTGAGGGGGCTCATGCCCCGACCGTATCGCCGAGGTCGCCGACCACCGGTGTCCTCGTAAGCTGCCCTGGTGCCGCCGACGATCTCTGCCACCGACCGCCCCCTCGAGAAGCTCTCCGCCGACGCCGTCGTCGTGGGGGTCGGCAAGGGCCCCGACGGGCTGCTGACCACCCCCGGTGCCGACGCCGTCGACCGGCTCCTGGGCGGCAAGCTGCTCGCCGCCCTCGCCGACCTCGGCGCCCGGGGCGGTGAGGACGAGGTCACCCGGCTGCCCACCTTCGGTCAGGGACCCTTCCCGGTGGTCGCCGTCGCCGGTCTCGGTGCCCCGCAGGCCGACGGCGGGTACCCGGCCGAAGCCGTCCGCCGCGCCTCCGGTGCTGCCAGCCGGGCGCTGGTCGGCCGGGCCTCGGTCGTCAGCCTGCTCGCCGCCGTCGGCGGCCCCCCGGACGCCGAGCGGCTGCACGCCGTCGGTGAGGGCGCGCTGCTGGGCGCCTACGAGTTCACGACCTACAAGAACCTGCCCTCCGACCGCCCCACCCCGCCCTCCTCGGTGGAGCTCGTCGTCCCGGACGCCGGTGCCGCCAAGGCCGCCCTGGCCCGGGTGCGCGCCGTCGCCGACGCCGTCGCGCTGACCCGCGACCTGGTCAACACCCCGCCCAACGACCTGTACCCCGCCGAGCTCGCCGCCCGCGGCGCCGCCGCCGGCAAGAAGGCCGGCCTGTCGGTCGAGATCCTGGACGAGGCCGCACTGACCGCCGGTGGCTACGGCGGGATCCTCGCCGTCGGCGGCGGGTCGACCCGCGGTCCCCGCCTGCTGCGGCTGACCTACAAGGGCCGCCGGGCCAGCACGTCGGTCGCGCTGGTCGGCAAGGGCATCACCTTCGACAGCGGCGGCATCTCGATCAAGCCCGCCGCCAAGATGGAGGACATGAAGAGCGACATGGCGGGTGCGGCCGCCGTGATCGCCACCGTCTGCCTCGTCGCCGAGCTGGGCCTGGCCGTCGACGTCACCGCCACCGTGCCGATCGCGGAGAACCTGCCCTCGGGCTCGGCCTACCGGCCCGCCGACGTGGTCACCTTCCGCAACGGCAAGAAGGCCGAGATCACCAACACCGACGCCGAGGGTCGCGTCGTCCTGGCCGACGCCATCGCCCGTGCGGCGGAGGACTCCCCCGACTACCTGCTGGAGACCTCCACCCTCACCGGCGCCCAGACCGTGGCGCTGGGTGCCCGCACCTCCGGTGTGATGGGCAGCGACGACCTGCGCGATGCCGTCGTCGCGGCGAGCGTCCGCTCCGGTGAGCCCATGTGGGCCATGCCGCTGCCGCCCGAGCTGCGCCGCGGGCTGGACTCCCCGACCGCGGACTTCGTGAACGCCAACGCCGACCGCCTCGGCGGGATGCTCGTGGCCGGGCACTTCCTGGCCGAGTTCGTCCCGGCCGGCCTGCCCTGGGCGCACATCGACGTCGCCGGACCGGCCTACAACACCGGCTCACCCTGGGGCTACACCACCAAGGGCGGCACCGGCGTCCCGGTCCGCACGTTGTTGGCGACCATCGAGGCGCTGATCGCCTGACCCGCGGCGGTGACCCTGCCCCCGGGCGGGGTCACCGCTTGTGGTCGCGGTTCCAGTCGCGCATCCGCTGCGGGTAACCGGTCACCTGGGCGTCGTACACCGGGACGGCGAGGTCCTTGCTCAGGCTGCGGGCCACGCCCGGGCCGTCGATCCGCCGCCGGGTCCACTCGCCGTCGGCCGCGACCAGCACGATCGTGGTCTCGGTGACCGCGGTGCGCGGCTCGACGAAGCCCTCCACGCCGCGCCGGGTGGCCACGAACTGCTCCAGGTGGGCGAGGTCGGCCTTCCCCGAGGCCCGGTCCAGCGTCCGGTTGCGGTCGCCCGTCGGGCCCTGCCCGCTCTGCGGTCGCCTGCCCCGCAGCCTGTCCATGAGACCCACCGACGTGCTCCTCCCACCCGGCGCCGACCCGGCTCGCACCGTCGTCGTCGCGGGTGCCGACACGGCACCCGGCCGGTCAACGGAGCAGGCCGATCGCCCGTTCCCCGCAGGTGGCAGGATGGGGCGAGCACAGGCCCGAAACCGGTCCGACGAGCACGACCTGCGCGTCGCCGACCGAGCCGCCCAGCACCGAGGAGACCCCGTGAGCGCACCCGACCAGACCGCCGACCTCGTCATCCTCGGTGGTGGATCGGGTGGGTACGCCGCCGCCCTGCGGGGCGCCGAGCTCG
The DNA here is from genome assembly GCF_001424455.1 of Geodermatophilus sp. Leaf369. Classification (NCBI taxonomy): domain Bacteria; kingdom Bacillati; phylum Actinomycetota; class Actinomycetes; order Geodermatophilales; family Geodermatophilaceae; genus Geodermatophilus; species Geodermatophilus sp. Leaf369. The sequence continues at coordinate 361,467 of NZ_LMQA01000001.1, forward strand.
GCCTCTCCGTCGTCCTCGTCGAGAAGGACAAGGTGGGCGGCACCTGCCTGCACCGCGGCTGCATCCCCACCAAGGCCCTGCTGCACTCCGCCGAGGTGGCCGACAGCGCCCGCGAGGGCGAGCAGTTCGGCGTCAAGACCTCCCTCGCCGGCATCGACATGGACGGCGTCAACGCCTACAAGGCCGGCGTCACCGCCAAGCTCTACAAGGGCCTGCAGGGCCTCATCAAGAGCCGCAAGATCACCTACGTGGAGGGCGAGGGCAAGCTCGTCTCCCCCACCGCCGTGGCGGTCGGGGACACCACCTACGAGGGCAAGCACGTGCTGCTGGCCACCGGCTCCTACGCCCGCAGCCTGCCCGGCATCGAGATCGACGGCACGAAGGTCATCACCAGCGACCAGGCCCTCGAGCTCGAGCGGGTCCCCGCCTCGGTGATCATCCTGGGCGGCGGCGTCATCGGCTGCGAGTTCGCCAGTGTCTGGAAGTCCTTCGGCGCCGACGTGACCATCATCGAGGGCCTGCCGCACCTGGTGCCGCTCGAGGACGAGTCCTCCTCGAAGCTGCTGGAGCGCGCCTACCGCCGCCGCAAGATCGACTTCTCGCTGGGCAGCCGGGTGTCCAAGGTCGCCACCACCGAGAACGGCGTCAGCGTCGAGCTGGAGAACGGCAAGTCCTACGAGGCCGAGATCGTCCTGGTCGCCGTCGGCCGCGGCCCGGTCAGCCAGGGCCTGGGCTACGAGGAGGCCGGGGTCGCCATGGACCGCGGCTTCGTCCTCGCCGACGAGTACTGCCAGACCAACGTGCCGACGATCTCCGCGGTCGGTGACCTCATCCCCACCCTGCAGCTGGCCCACGTCGGCTTCGGCGAGGGCATCCTCGTCGCCGAGCGTCTGGCCGGGCTCCCCGTCGTCCCGATCGACTACGCCGGTGTGCCCCGCGTGACCTACTCCGAGCCCGAGGTCGCCTCGGTCGGTCTCACCGAGGCCCAGGCCAAGGAGAAGTACGGCGAGGTCGAGGCGCTCACCTACGACCTGGGCGGCAACGGCAAGAGCCAGATCCTCAAGACCGCCGGCGCGGTCAAGCTCGTCCGCGCCAAGGACGGCCCCGTCGTCGGCGTGCACATGGTCGGCGCCCGGGTCGGTGAGCTCGTGGCCGAGGCCCAGCTCATCTACAACTGGGAGGCCCTGCCCGACGAGGTCGCCTCCCTCATCCACCCGCACCCCACGCAGAGCGAGGCCATGGGCGAGGCGCACATGGCCCTCGCCGGCAAGCCGCTGCACTCGCACAGCTGACCCTGCCCCACCCCACCCCTGACCTGAGGAGAACTGCACTCGATGCCGACGTCCGTCACCATGCCCGCCCTGGGCGAGAGCGTCACCGAGGGCACCGTCACCCGCTGGCTCAAGCAGGAGGGTGACACCGTCGAGGTCGACGAGCCCCTCCTCGAGGTCTCGACCGACAAGGTCGACACCGAGATCCCGTCGCCTGCCGCCGGTGTGCTGACCAAGATCGTCGTCGCCGAGGACGAGACCGTCGAGGTCGGCGCCGAGCTCGCGGTGATCGGTGGCGAGGACGGCGGCTCGCCCGCTGCGGACGAGCCGGCGGCCGAGGAGCCGGCTGCCGAGGCCCCGGCCGAGGAGCCCGCCGCCGATCCCGAGCCGGCACCGGCCGCACCGGCTGCTGCCTCCGGTGGCGACTCCGTAGGGTCCGGTGAGGGCACCCCGGTGACCATGCCGGCCCTGGGCGAGAGCGTCACCGAGGGCACCGTCACCCGCTGGCTGAAGGCCGAGGGCGACACCGTCGAGCTCGACGAGCCCCTCCTCGAGGTCTCCACCGACAAGGTCGACACCGAGATCCCCTCGCCCGCCGCCGGCGTGCTGACGAAGATCCTGGTCGCCGAGGACGAGACCGTCGACGTCGGCGCCGACCTGGCGATCATCGGCGGTTCGGGTGGGTCGTCGGAGTCCGCCCCGGCGGCCGAGCCCGAGAAGCCCGCTGCGCCCGCCGCTCCCGAGCAGCCATCGGCCACCGACGCCTCGGGCACCAACGACTACAGCGGTCCCCCGGCCTCGGCCGAGACCACCCAGGCCGAGCCGGAGCCCGAGCCGGCACCGGCGGCCAGCGCCCCCGCTGCCGTCTCCGCCCCGGCCGCGGCGCCCAAGCAGGCTCCGGCCCCCTCCGGTGACGGCGGCGGTGCGTACGTCACGCCGCTGGTCCGGCGACTGGCTGCCGAGAACGGCGTGGACCTGTCCACCCTGACCGGCACCGGCGTCGGTGGGCGGATCCGCAAGCAGGACGTGCTCGCCGCGGCCGAGAAGCCCGCGCCCGTCGAGACCCCCGCTGCCCCGGCCGCGGCGGCCCCGGCGGCGGCCGCCAAGCCCGCCGCCGGTGGGAGCCCGGCTCCCGCTGCGTCCGCCCTGCGCGGTCGCACGGAGAAGCTGTCGCGTCTGCGGACCGTCATCGCCAAGCGGATGGTCGAGTCGCTGCAGGTCAGCGCCCAGCTGACCACCGTGGTCGAGGTCGACGTCACCCGGGTGGCCAAGCTCCGTGCCCAGGCCAAGGACGACTTCGCCGCCCGCGAGGGCGTCAAGCTGTCCTTCCTGCCGTTCTTCGCCAAGGCGGCCATCGAGGCCCTCAAGGCGCACCCGACGGTGAACTCCTCGCTGGACATGGAGGCCGGCACGGTCACCTACCACGACGCGGAGAACCTGGGCGTCGCAGTGGACACCGAGCGGGGTCTCCTCGTGCCGGTGATCGCCGACGCCGGTGACCTCAGCCTGGCCGGGATCGCCCGCAAGATCGCCGACCTGGCCGAGCGGACCCGGACGAACAAGATCACCCCGGACGAGCTGGGTGGCGGCACCTTCACGCTGACCAACACCGGCAGCCGGGGCGCCCTGTTCGACACCCCGATCATCAACCAGCCCCAGGTCGCCATCCTGGGCACCGGTTCGGTGGTCAAGCGCGCGGTCGTCGTGCAGGACGCCGACCTCGGCGAGGTCGTGGCCGTGCGGTCGATGGTCTACCTGGCCCTGTCCTACGACCACCGCATCGTCGACGGCGCCGACGCCGCCCGCTTCCTCACCACGGTGAAGGAGCGGCTGGAGGCCGGTCAGTTCCAGGGGGAGCTCGGCCTGAGCTGAGCCACCCCGCACCGCACACCTCGGGCCCCGGCAGTCGTCTGCCGGGGCCCGAGGTGTCAGGTCGGGCGGCCGCGGGCACGAACGGGTCTCACCACCGTCCGGCCCGGTGCCGCGCCGCACGACCCCAGCCCCGTCCCCGCCCCGGAGGTCCTCCCCACCATGCAGATCGCGGTCACCGGTTCGTCCGGTCTGGTCGGTACCGAGCTCGTCCGCACCCTGCGCGCCGACGGGCACGACGTCCGCCGGCTCGTCCGTCGCACCCCCCGCACGGCCGACGAGCACCGGTGGGACCCCTCCCACGGCCAGCTCGACGACGGTGTCCTCGCTGACGTCGACGCGGTGGTCAACCTCGCCGGGGTGGGCATCGGGGACAAGCGCTGGACCGACGACTACAAGCGCGAGGTCGTCACCAGCCGGGTCGACAGCACCCGCACCGTGAGCTCGGCGTTCGCCCAGGCCGCGGCAGCCGACCCCTCGCGCCCCCGTGTGCTGCTCTCGGCGTCGGCCGTCGGGTACTACGGGGACGGCGGCGACAAGGTGCTCGACGAGACCTCCCCGGCCGGGGGCGACTTCCTCGCCGACGTCTGCGTGCAGTGGGAGGCCGCCACCGAGCCCGCCGAGCAGGCCGGCATCCGGGTGGCCCACCTGCGCACGGGTCTCGTGCTGGGCAAGGGCGGGATGATGGCCAAGCTGAAGCCGCTGTTCGCACTCGGCGTGGGGGGCAAGCTGGGCTCGGGCGACCAGTGGTGGCCCTGGATCAGTCTGCGGGACGAGGTCGACGCGATCCGCTTCCTGCTCACCGCGGAGGCCGCGGGCCCGGTCAACCTGTCCGGTCCCGAGCCGGTCACCAACGCGGCCTTCACCGCGGCCCTGGGCAGGGTGCTCTCGCGGCCCACGCTCATCCCGGTCCCGGGCTTCGCGCTGTCCCTGGTGCTCGGTGAGTTCGCCCAGGCCGGCGTGCTCGGCGGCCAGCGAGCACTCCCCCGCGTCCTGATGGACGCCGGCTACACGTTCACCCACGGGGACGTGGAGTCCGCGCTGCGCTGGGCCGTCGCCCAGTCCTGACCCCGGCGGCGTCACCCGGTGGCCACCGCGGTGTCGATGCGCCAGCCGTCCGGGGTGCGGGCCAGGGTGAGGGCCACCGCGGCCCCTCCCCGGGCAGCGACGTCCTGGTGCGTGCCGTCGGCACCCCGGAGCGCGTAGCCGGGCACCTCGTCCACCAGCTGCACCGTGGCCCCCGACCCGTCCGGCAGCACCTGGACGCCGGTCACCGCCAGCACCCGGGGTGAGAACGACTGCAGGTCCGCCCCCGACACCGTCAGCTCCTCCAGCCAGGCGGTGTCCTGGGCCCCCAGCGGGCTGTCGGCCGTGTAGACGCCGTCCAGCAGGTCCGCGGTCCCGTCCACCAGGGCGGTGGCCCGGCGTTGGTACAGCTGCTCGAGGACGGCCCGCCACCCCGCCTCGTCGGTCGGTGTCGCCGTGTCGTCGGCCGGCGCCGGGGTGGCTGCCGGCACGGGCCCCGGGGTGGGTGCCGGTGCGCTCGTGGTGGCCGGGGTCGGTGTCGGTGTCGGGGCCACCGCGGCCTGCTGCGCCGCCGGCACCGGGTCGGCCCTGCCGGTGCCTCCCCACTGCACCCCCAGCCAGACGGCACCCACCACCAGTGCCACCGCCCCCAGGGCGCCGCCCACGCGGCGGGTGACCGCGACCACCCGGGGTCCGTCCACCCGGTCGGCACCGGTCCGCCGCCACCGGGCCACCCGCCCCTCCCCCGCCGGGGCTGCGTGCGCCCGCGGGGGCCGCCGGACCTGGTGGGTCAGCTCCGTCCGGGAGACCTGCCCGGTGCGCGCCAGGTCGGCGTCGGGCACCCCGGTGCGGGGCATGGCGATCCGTTCGGGTCTGCAGGCGTGCCGCAGGTCCAACGCGAACGCGGCTGCCGTTCCCCGCAGGTGCGGGTGCGGTGACAGACCGCGGACGACCACGGCGACCAGCTCGGGGGGCGCCTCGGGGGCCAGCAGGGCCAGGTCGGGCACCTCCCCTGCCGCCGCCACCGCGAGGGTGTCCGCCGGCCCCGCGGCGTTCCACGGCGGCACCCCGGTGAGCGCGTGGAAGGCGGCCGCGGCCACCCCGAAGACGTCCGAGGCCGGACCCGGTGCCCCGCCCCGGGCGACCACCGGGTCGACGTAGGGCGGGGTGACGCCCCCGGTGTCACCGTCCTCCCCCAGCACCCGCCCGACGCCGAGGTCGGTGAGCACCGGACGCCCCTCGGCGGTGAAGACGACGTTGCCCGGCGCGAGGTCCCCGTGCACGATGCCCCGCTCGTGGGCGTGGGCGAGCGCCGCGGCGACCGGAGCCACTGCGGTGACCACCTCCCCCGGGCGCAGCCGGCCCCGCCGCGCCAGCAGCTGGGCCAGGCTGCCGCCCTCCAGGAGGTCCAGCACAAGGGAGACCTCGGCCGGGCCGCCACGCACCTCGCGCCGGACCACCTCGTGCAGCGCCACCAGGTGCGGGTGGTCCAGCTGCCCGAGGAGCTCGGCCTCACGGGTCTGCCGGTCGGGGTCGCCTCGTACCAGCACCTTGACCGCCACCGGGGCTCCACCGCCGCGGGGGCGGGCCCGCCAGACCTCCCCGGTGCCGCCGCGGCCCAGCCGTTCCTCCAGCACGTAACCGGGCACGACGGGGGTCCGGCGCCGGACCGGGTCGGGAGCCTCAGGGGTGGACACCGGCCGGACGCTAGGGCCCCGGGCAGACACCCGTCGTCCGTCGTCCACAGGTCCCGGCGCCGTCCACAGACCGGTTGCGCCGGGAGGTCGTCCTGCGTCCGGACGCCTAGGTTCGGGGCATGTCGCTGCCTGGTCGTGCCGAGGTCGTCGTCGTCGGTGCCGGGCTCGCCGGGCTGTCGGTGGCCACCCGGCTGAGCGCGGCCGGCCGCGACGTCCACCTGGTCGACGCCGCCGCCCACGTGGGCGGGCGGGTGACCACCGAGGAGGTCGACGGCTTCCTGGTCGACCGCGGCTTCCAGGTGCTCAACACCGGCTACCCCCGGGTGGCCGCGGACCTCGACCTGACCGCGTTGGACCTGGGCTGGTTCTGGACCGGGGCGATCGTCCGGGTGGACGGCACCCCGCACCGGGTCGTCGACCCCCGCAAGCACCCGCAGGCGACGCTGGACACCGTGCGCGCCCCCCTGGGCAACCTGCTGCAGGAGGCGGCCATCGGGGCGTTCTCCGCCCGGGCCGGGTACCTGCCCGTCGACCGGCTGATGCACGCCCGCGAGCGCACCGCCGAGGAGGCGCTGCGCCGGGCCCGGGTCGGCGAGGACGCCCTGGAACGGTTCTTCCGGCCGTTCCTGTCCGGCGTGCTGCTGGAGTCGGAGCTGACCACCTCCAGCCGCTACCTCGACCTGCTGTGGCGCAGCTTCGTCCGCGGCCGCATCGGGCTGCCCGCCCGGGGCATGCGGGCGATCGGCGAGCAGCTGGCCGACCGGTTGCCCCCCGAGGTCCGGCACCTGTCCACCGAGGTGCTCGAGGTGTCCGGCGACCGGGTCCGCACCAGCGCCGGTACGATCACCGCCGGTGCCGTCGTGGTCGCCACCGACCCCGACACCGCGGCCCGCCTGCTCGCCCCCCTGCCCGCCTCGGCACCCCGCCAGGTCACCACGCACCTGCACGTCCTGCCCGCCTCACCGTGGGACGAGCCGCTGATCGTGCTGGGTCAGCCGGGCGGGCGGTTGGTGAACTCCGTCGTGGTCAGCGACGCCCAGCCGGCCTACAGCCCCGACGGTCGCGCCCTGGTCGCGAGTTCCACGCTGGCCCCCACCAGCGAGGCCGAGGTGCGGGCCGAGGTGGCGCAGGCCCAGGGCGTGTCCGTGGCCGACCTCGAGCACCTCACCAGCGTCACCGTCACCGGCGCGCAGCCGGCGGTCACCGTCCCGCTGCGGTCCCGGCAGCCGGTCGACCTGGGCGGTGGGCTCTACGTCTGCGGCGACCACCGCGACACCCCGTCGATCCAGGGCGCGATGGCCAGCGGTGCGCGGACGGCCCGGGCCGTGCTGCGGCGGCTGCAACCGGGGGCCGGCCGGTGACGGCGTCCGCCCCGACCGTGCTGGCCACCAGCATCGGCTTCGACTCCCGCGGCCGCGGCCCGTACGACTGGTCCCCCGGGCCGGTGTTCGACCTGGCCTTCTCCCTGGCCGGAGCCCCCTCCCGGCCACGGATCTGCCACCTGGCCACCGCCACCGGCGACGACCCGGCCCGGGTGGGGGCCTTCTACGCGGCCTTCGCAGGCCGGGACGTCGAGGTCTCCCACCTGAGCCTGTTCCCGATGCCGACGGTGGCCGACGTACGGGCCCACCTGCTCGCCCAGGACGTGGTGTGGGTGGGTGGCGGCAGCGTGGTGAACCTGCTGGCGGTCTGGCGCGCCCACGGGCTGGACGAGGTGTTCGCCGAGGCGTGGCGGGCGGGGGTGGTGCTCGGCGGGGTGTCCGCCGGGGCGATCTGCTGGCACACCGGGGGCAGCACCGACTCCTTCGGCCCCGACCTCGCACCGGTGACCGACGGCCTGGGGCTGCTGTCTTTCTCCACCTCGGTGCACCACGACTCCGAGCCCCACCGCAGGCCGCGCTACCGGCAGTGGGTCGGGGACCGGACGCTGCCCGCCGGGTACGCCAGCGAGGACGGCGTGGGTCTGGTCTACCGGGGCACCGAGCTCGTCGAGGCGGTCGCCGACCGGCCGGGCGTCTCGGGCTGGCACGTCGAGCGCACCCCGGGCCAACCCGAGGACGGCACCGAGGTGACCGAGACCCGGATCGTCCCCCGGCGACTGCGGTGACCCGGCCCACCGGCCTCGGGCCGGGCCTAGGCTGGACCCCGTGACCGAGTTGCAGGTGGTGCGGGCAGGGACCGTCGACTACGAGCAGGCCTGGGCCCGCCAGCGCGAGCTGCACGCCGCGCGGGTGGCCGGCACCGGCCCGGACACGATGCTGCTCCTGGAGCACCCGTCGGTCTACACCGCCGGCCGCCGCACGCTGGACCACGAGAAGCCCCAGGACGGCACCCCGGTCGTCGACGTCGACCGCGGCGGCAAGATCACCTGGCACGGCCCCGGTCAGCTCGTCGGCTACCCGATCGTGGCGCTGCCCGACCCGGTCGACGTCGTGGCCCACGTCCGCCGCCTCGAGGTGGCCCTGATGGGCGTGTGCGCCGACCTCGGCGTCACCGTCGAGCAGGTCGAGGGCCGCAGCGGGGTGTGGGTGCGGGCCGACGAGCGAGGGCCCGACCGCAAGATCGCCGCGATCGGCGTCCGGGTGGCCAAGGGCGTGACCATGCACGGTTTCGCCCTGAACTGCGACCCCGACCTGTCCGCCGGTTTCGGCAGCATCATCCCGTGCGGGATCGTCGACGCCGGGGTCACCTCGCTGACCGCCGAGCTGGGTCGCGACGTCCCGGTGGCCGAGCTGCTGGACCCGGTCGAGGCCGCGATGCGCGCCGTGCTCACCCCGACTCTCGTCGGGTGAACGGGCTCCCGGCCGGCCGCTACGTCGCGCTGACCACCTACCGCCGCACCGGGACGCCCGTCACCACCCCCGTCTGGTGTGCCCTCGACGGCGAGGCGCGCCTGGTCTGGACCAACCCCGGGGCCGGCAAGGTCAAGCGGATCCGGCACACGGCCGACGTGCTGCTCGCCGACTGCGACGCCCGCGGCCGGGTCCGCGGGCCGCACGTGCGCGGCACGGCGACGCTGCTGCCCGCCGACGCCTGGCCCCGCTTGGACGCGGCGATGGCCGACCGCTACGGGTGGCAGTACCGGCTCTCCCGGCTCGGCTCGAGCCTGGCGGCCCGGCGCGCGGGGCGCCGGGGGCCGCTCGGCGTCGGCATCGAGGTCCGCCCGGCCGACCCGGCCCCCGAGGGGGCCGAGGTCAGCCCACCACGAAGTTGACCAGCCGCCCGGGCACCGCGATGACCCGGCGGACGGTCTTCCCCTCCAGCTGACCGACGATCCGCTCGTCGGCCCGGGCTGCTGCCTCCAGTGCCGCGGCATCGGCGTCGGCCGGCACCGCGACCTGGGCCCGCACCTTGCCGTTGACCTGGACGACCACGGTCACGGTGTCGTCCACCAGCAGCGCCGGGTCGGCGACCGGGAACGGCGTCCAGGCAGCGGACCCGTCGTGACCCAGCCTCGACCACAGCTCGTCGGCCACGTGGGGGGCCAGCGGGGAGACCAGCAGGGTCAGCCACTCGCAGACCTGCCGCGGCACCGGCCCGGCCTGCCCGTAGGCCTGGGTCAGGTGGTTGGTCAGCTCGGCGATCCGGGCGATGGCCACGTTGAAGCGCAGCGTGGCCAGCCCGTCCCGGACCCCGTCCACCGCGCGGTGCAGGGCCTTGGCGGTGTCCACGGGCAGGGCGTCCTCGCCCGCGCGGACCTCACCGGTGGTCTCGTCGACCACCACCCGCCAGACCCGCTGCAGCAGCCGCTGCGACCCGACGACGGCCTTGGTGTCCCACGGGCGGGACTGCTCCAGCGGACCGGTGGACATCTCGTAGACCCGGAAGGTGTCGGCGCCGTAGGCCCCGATCATCTCGTCGGGGGTGACCATGTTCTTCAGGCTCTTGCCGATCTTCCCGTACTCACGGTCGACCGGCTGGTCCTCGTAGAAGAAGGCACCGTCCCGCTCCACGACGTCGGCCGCGGGCACGTAGAAGCCCCGGGAGTCGGTGTAGGCGTAGGCCGAGATGTAGCCCTGGTTCACCAGCCGGCGGAAGGGCTCCTCGGAGGACACGTGGCCCAGGTCGAAGAGCACCTTGTGCCAGAACCGGGCGTACAGCAGGTGCAGGACGGCGTGCTCGACACCGCCGACGTACAGGTCCACGCCGCCGACGTCGCCCTCGGAGCGGGGGCCCATCCAGTAGGCCTCCAGCGACGGGTCGACGAACTGCTCGTCGTCGGCCGGGTCCAGGTAGCGCAGGTAGTACCAGCAGGAGCCGGCCCAGTTGGGCATCGTGTTGGTCTCGCGCCGGTACTCCCGCGGCCCGTCGCCCAGGTCCAGGGTGGCCGTCGTCCACTCGGTCGCCCGGGACAGCGGCGGCTCGGGGGCGGAGGTGGCGTCGTCGTCGGCGAAGGTCTTCGGGGAGTAGTCGTCGACGTCGGGCAGCAGCACCGGCAGCTGGTCGGCCGGGACGGCGACCGGCAGGCCGGCGTCGGGACCGTCGACGGCGTAGACGATCGGGAACGGCTCGCCCCAGTAGCGCTGCCGGCTGAACAGCCAGTCGCGCAGCTTGTAGGTCGTCGTGGACTCACCGTGCCCGCCGGCGACCAGCCACTCGGTGACGGTGGCGATCGCGGCGGCCTTGTCCAGCCCGTCCAGCGACAGCTGGTCGTTGGAGCTGTTGATCATGGGGCCGGACCCGGTGTAGGCACCGCCGGCGAAGTCCTCCGGGGGCTGCACGGTGCGGACCACGGGCAGCCCGAACACGTCGGCGAACTCGAAGTCGCGGGTGTCCTCGCCCGGCACGGCCATGATCGCGCCGGTGCCGTAGCCGGTCAGCACGTAGTCGGCGATGAAGACCGGCAGGTCGCGCCCGGTCAGCGGGTTGACCGCCGTCGTCCCCAGCCAGACGCCGGTCTTGTCCCGGCCCTCGGCCTGGCGGTCCATCTCCGAGCGGCGGGAGGCCTGCAGCTGGTAGGCCGCGACCGCCTCGGCCGGGGTGGCCGCGCCGGCCGTCCAGCGCGGGTCGGCGTCCGCGGGCCAGGACCCGGCGGTCAGTGCGTCGACCAGCGGGTGCTCGGGGGCCAGCACCAGGTAGGTGGCGCCGAACAGGGTGTCCGGGCGGGTGGTGAAGACCTCGATGTCACCGAACCGGACCCGGGCGCCGGTGGAGCGGCCGATCCAGTTGCGCTGCATCTGCTTCAGCGAGTCCGACCACTCCAGCCGGTCCAGGTCGGCCAGCAGCCGCTCGGAGTAGGCGGTGATCCGCATCATCCACTGGGTCAGCGGACGCCGGAAGACCGGGAAGTTGCCGCGCTCGGACCGCCCGTCGGCGGTGACCTCCTCGTTGGAGAGCACCGTGCCCAGCCCGGGGCACCAGTTGACCGGGGCCTGGTTCAGGTAGGCCAGCCGGTGCAGGTCGACGACCTGCCGGCGCTCGACCTCGGTCAGCTGCGCCCAGGGGCGGTCGAAGGGGTTGGTGTCGGGCTCGCGGGTGCCGGCGTCCAGCTCGGCGACGAGCTCCTCGATGGGCCTGGCCTTGTCGGCAGCGGTGTCGAACCAGGCACCGAAGACCTGGGTGAAGATCCACTGGGTCCACCGGTAGTAGCCCGGGTCGATCGTGGCGAAGGTGCGGCGGGTGTCGTGGTCGACGCCCAGCCGGCGCAGCTGCGCCGAGATCGCGGCGATGTTGGCCTCGGTGGTGACCCGCGGGTGCTGCCCGGTCTGGACGGCGAACTGCTCGGCCGGCAGACCGAAGGCGTCGTAGCCCATCGGGTGCAGCACGTTGTGCCCGTCCATCCGCAGGAAGCGGCTGGTCACGTCGGTGCCCAGGTAGCCCAGCGGGTGCCCGACGTGCAGCCCGGCGCCCGAGGGGTACGGGAACATGTCCATCACGAACGCCTTGGGCCGGTCGGCGACGCGCTCGAAGCCCGCGGCCAGGTGGCCGGTCGGGTTCGGGGTGTGGAACGTGCCCTCGGCCTCCCAGCGGTCCTGCCAGGCCAGCTCGATCTGCTGGGCGAGCGCCGGGGTGTAGCGGTGCGCGGGGACGGCGTCGGGGCTGGGCTGGCTCATGGCGGGACTCCTGGGGGCTGCGTGCCGGTGGGTGGGCAGAAAAAAACCCCTCACGCAGGAGGGGTGACCGTGGTGACCTGGGCGGGAGCGGTCAGCACGGCCTCGGGAGGAGCAGTCCACCGGACACGCCGCGAGATTACCCCGGCACGGACGGCCCGCCGAACGCCTGGGCGCCCGCCCCGGCAGCGCCACGGGTCACACCTGGCGCTTCGGGGTGTGCCCGGAGCCCGATCCGGGCAGGATGGCCGCCGAGACGATCAACCCGGAGGTGCGTCAGTGTTCCGCAAGAAGAGCCATGCCCAGGTCATCGGCGCAGAACTGCAAGAGGGCCTCGCCCACATCGGTTCGGCGGTCACCGAGGCCGGTCGGGCCACCGCGGAGCAGCTCGGCCCGCGCTACGAGGCCGCCAGCAAGGCCGCGCAGAAGACCCTCGAGAAGGACGTGACGCCGCGGCTGGAGGCCGCCGTCGCCGCCGTCAGCCCCAAGTTGGAGGCCGCTCGGGACGCGCTGGAGCCCCGCATCGAGGCCGCGCAGAAGACGCTGGCCCCGCAGCTGAAGAACGCCCAGAAGGTCTACGAGAAGGACCTCGTACCGCGTCTGGAGGCTGCTCGCGGCACCGCCGCGGCCGGGCTCGCCACGGCCGTCGCCACCGCGGGTCCCAAGCTCGCCGAGGTCCGCGAGACCGCCGGTCCGAAGCTGGAGTCGGCGGTCAAGAGCGCGCAGAAGACCCTGGAGAAGGACGTCACCCCCCGTCTGGAGGCAGCCCGCGAGTCCGCCGTGGGCTACGCGGCCCCCCGGGTCGCCGCTGCCCGCGACGCCGCCACGCCGGTGCTGGAGAACGCCCGCGGTCAGCTGGCTGCCGCCGGTGGCACGATCGCCGCCGCCACGCAGGAGGCCGGCAAGAAGGCCGGTCACCTGCAGGAGGACGCCGGCAAGAAGGCCGCGGCCCTGCAGAAGGACGCCGGCAAGAAGGCCGCCGCCCTGCAGAAGGACGCCGGCAAGAAGGCCGAGAAGGTCGCCGAGCGGGCCAAGTCCTCCCGGGCCGACGCCGTCGCCACCGCCGAGGCCGCCCGTGACCAGGCCGCCGCCCGGGTGGCGGCCCTGCGCGACGCCGCCGACAGCAACCGCAAGGCCGTGAGCAAGAAGGCCGACAAGCTCTCGAAGAAGGCGGACAAGCGCCGCAAGGAGCTCGCCAAGGCCGCGCACAAGGCCGGCAAGGACCTGGAGAAGACCTCGACCTCGGTCAAGCGGTCCGTCGGCCTGGAGAAGCAGCCGCGTCGCTGGCCCTGGGTGCTCCTCGCCCTGGCCGTCGGTGGCGCCGTCTTCGCCGTCGTCCGTCGCTCGACCTCCTCGAACGACCCCTGGACGCCCGCGCCCACCGGCGACGGCCCCGTCCCCGCCTACCGGGAGGACCCCGTGCCCAGCAGCCCGAGCAGCAACGCCCCCAGCACCTCCGACGAGAACCCGGCCGACACCGGGGTGACCGAGACCGACGGCGGCACCGCCGTCTCGACGGCCGAGGACGCCGCCGGCGACGCCACCCCGGCCAACACCGACCTGGGCTGGCGCGACGGCGGCCACGAGGACACCGCCGAATCCGACTCGCGCGACGACACCCCGCCGCAGGTCAACACCGTCCCCTCCGCCGAGACGCTGGCCAAGCCGGCCCTGGGCCGCGAGGCCGACGACACCGAGGGCGGCAAGCACCAGGCGTAGCAGCCACAGCACCCCGGAGGGGCGTCCCGCAGCACGCGGGGCGCCCCTCCGTCGCGTCCGGGGCCGAGCGCCCCGGGAGTACCGTCGTGGGCATGAGCGACGCGCCGACGACAGCCACCCCGGCGAGCACGGCGAGCATCGACCCCGCGGGTCGCAAGCTGCTGCGCCTGGAGGTCCGCAACGCCCAGACCCCCATCGAGCGCAAGCCCGAGTGGATCAAGACCAAGCTGAAGACCGGCCCGGAGTACACCGCGCTGAAGTCGCTGGTCCGCAGCGAGGGGCTGCACACGGTCTGCGAGTCCGCGGGGTGCCCCAACATCTACGAGTGCTGGGAGGACCGCGAGGCCACCTTCCTCATCGGCGGTGACCAGTGCACCCGCCGCTGCGACTTCTGCCAGATCGACACCGGCAAGCCCGCGGACTTCGACCGCGACGAGCCCCGCCGGGTCGGCGAGAGCGTCGCGACGATGGCGCTGAAGTACGCCACGATCACCGGTGTCGCCCGTGACGACCTCGAGGACGGCGGCGCCTGGCTCTACGCCGAGACCGTGCGCCAGATCAAGGCCCAGGTCCCCGGCTGCGGCGTCGAGCTGCTCATCCCGGACTTCAACGCCGACCCCGACCAGCTCGCCGAGGTCTTCTCCTCCCGCCCCGAGGTGCTCGCGCACAACGTGGAGACGGTGCCGCGCATCTTCAAGCGCATCCGGCCCGGGTTCCGCTTCGACCGGTCCCTCGCCGTCATCACCGCCGCCCGCGAGGCCGGTCTGGTCACCAAGTCCAACCTGATCCTGGGCATGGGCGAGGAGCCGCACGAGGTCACCGAGACCATGCAGGCCCTGCACGACGCCGGCTGCGACCTGCTGACCATCACCCAGTACCTGCGCCCCAGCCCGCGGCACCACCCCGTGGTCCGCTGGGTCAAGCCCCAGGAGTTCGTCGACTTCGCCGCCCAGGCCGAGGAGATCGGCTTCCCCGGCGTGCTCGCCGGGCCGCTGGTGCGCAGCTCCTACCGGGCGGGCCGGCTCTACCAGCAGGCCGTCGAGGCCCGCGGGCTCACCCCCGCCGTCTGAGGCGGGTGCCCCCGGGGTCCCACCCCGGGGGCTTACCCTCCTGTCATGGCACGCAGCAAGCCCACAGACACCCCCACCCCGCCGACGAAGGCCGGGAAGGGCGCCACCGGGTCCACCAAGGCGGGCGCGACGAGCGCCAAGGCCGGCAAGGCCCCGAAGCTCGGCAAGGACGGCAAGCCCAAGGTCGGCCGCTGGACGCGGATGAAGACCCAGGGCGGCCAGATCAAGCAGGCCTACACCCTCACGTACAAGAACGACCCCAAGCTCCCGTGGGTCATGCTGATCGCCTTCGTGGTGGTCGCGGCCGTGGTCGAGCTGGTGGCGGTCCTGTTCGGGGCTCCCCTGCTGTTCATCCCGATCGCGGTCCTGCTGGGCCTGCTCGCCGCCCTGGTCGTCTTCGGCCGCCGGGCGCAGGGCTCGGCCTACCGCCAGGTCGAGGGACAGCCCGGCGCTGCTGCCTGGGTGCTCGAGGGCATGCGTGGTGACTGGCGGGTTAGCTCCGGTGTCGCGGGCACCCCGCAGATGGACGCCGTGCACCGGGTGCTGGGCCGGCCCGGGATCATCCTGGTCGCCGAGGGCTCCCCGCAGCGGGTCCGCCCGCTCATCGCCGGCGAGAAGCGCCGGATCGCCAAGGTCGTCGGCGACACCCCGATCTACGACATCACCGTCGGCGACGACGAGGGCCAGGTCCCGCTGAAGAAGCTCAGCTCGCACGTGATGAAGCTGCCCCGCAACCTCGACGGCGCCGAGGTCAACAGCCTGGGCAAGCGGATGAACGCCCTCGGTGGGGCTCGGATGCCGATCCCCGGCGGTCCGATGCCCGGTGGCAAGCAGATGTCGGTCAGCCAGCGGCAGCTCCGCCGTCGGTAGCCCTCAGGTCGTCCGGATGACGGCCGTCGCGGTCAGCCGGTCGTGCAGGCCGCGGCCGTCGCCGTCGACCACCAGGGCCGGCACCAGCAGCATCAGCAGCCCGGTGCGGACGACCGCCCGCCACAGCGCCACCCGCGCCTCGGGGCGCGGGTGGGCCAGCTGCAGCTTGAGCAGGGCCTGCCCCGGCGTCCGGCCGACGAGCACCAGCGAGACCACGGTGACCAGGCCGAAGGACAGCAGGCTCCAGTTGGCCGGGATGCCCTGGACGACGACTGCGGCGACCGCGGCGGAGACCGCGGCGTCCACCAGGAACGCCACCGCCCGCACGCCGAAGGTCGCGACGGAACCGGGTCCCTCGGCGGGCAGCCCCAGGGAGGCGCCGCGCACCCGGCCCTGAGAGGGTGGTGTCTCGTCCCTGACCATGCACCCAGCGTAAGAGGGTCGACCGCGCGTGCCGCCCGCCGGCGGGCCGATCGAGACCCGCGACACGCCGGGGCCGGTGTTACCGCTCGGAAACACGCGAGACACCGGCGGGCAACTCCCCGCTCGTAGCTTCCCTGCCAGCCGTCCGCCCATCCTCGGAGGATCGATGTTCACCAGTCCCGATGACGTCACGAAGTACATCCAGGACAACGACGTCAAGTTCGTCGACGTCCGCTTCTGTGACCTCCCCGGCGTCATGCAGCACTTCACCATCCCCGCGGAGACCTTCGGTGAGGACACCTTCACCGACGGACTGGGCTTCGACGGCTCGTCCATCCGTGGCTTCCAGGCCATCAACGAGTCGGACATGCTGCTGCTGCCCGACCCGAACAGCGCCTTCGTGGACCCGTTCCGCACCTACAAGACGCTGAACGTCAACTTCTTCATCCACGACCCGATCACGCGTGAGGCCTACTCCCGTGACCCGAGGAACGTGGCGAAGAAGGCCGAGGCCTACCTCGCCAGCTCCGGCATCGCCGACACCGCGTACTTCGGCCCCGAGGCTGAGTTCTACGTCTTCGACTCGGTGCGCCACAACACCTCGATCAACGAGGGCTACTACCACATCGACGCGGTCGAGGGCTCCTGGAACTCGGGCTCGCTGACCGGTGAGAACGGCGTCGGCCCGAACCTGGGCTACAAGACGCGGCAGAAGGGCGGGTACTTCCCCGTCGAGCCGACCGACCACCAGAGCGACCTGCGCTCGGCGATGATGGTCAACCTCGCCAATGCCGGCCTCGAGCTCGAGCGCGGCCACCACGAGGTGGGCACCGGCGGCCAGGCCGAGATCAACTACAAGTTCGACACGCTGCTCCGCTCGGCGGACAGCTTGATGCTCTTCAAGTACATCATCAAGAACACCGCCTGGGCGCACGGCAAGTCGGCCACCTTCATGCCCAAGCCGCTGTTCGGTGACAACGGCTCGGGCATGCACTGCCACCAGTCGCTGTGGAAGGACGGCGTCCCGCTGTTCGCCGCGGAGACCGGCTACGCCGGCCTGTCGGACATGGCCCGGCACTACATCGGCGGTCTGCTCAAGCACGCCCCGTCGCTGCTGGCCTTCACCAACCCGACGGTCAACAGCTACCACCGCCTGGTGCCCGGCTTCGAGGCCCCGATCAACCTGGTCTACTCCGCCCGCAACCGGTCGGCCTGCACCCGGATCCCGATCTCTGGGGACAACCCGAAGGCCAAGCGCATCGAGTTCCGCGTGCCCGACCCGTCGGCCAACCCCTACCTCGCCTTCTCGGCGATGCTGATGGCCGGCCTGGACGGCGTGAAGAACAAGATCGAGCCCCCGGCCCCGGTGGACAAGGACCTCTACGAGCTGCCGCCCGAGGAGGCCCTGGGCATCGAGAAGGTCCCGGCCTCCCTCGACGCCGTGCTCGACCGGCTCGAGACCGACCACGACTACCTGCTCGACGGTGGCGTGTTCACCCCCGACCTGATCGAGACCTGGATCGAGTACAAGCGGGAGAACGAGATCACCCCGATCCGCCTCCGCCCGCACCCGCACGAGTTCGCGATGTACTACGACATCTGATCCACCGCTCCCCTGCGGCCCCCGACCTCGCCGAGGTCGGGGGCCGCAGTGCGTCGGGGGCTCGGCTCAACTCCCCCGGTCCGGTTCCGATACGAGATCTGTTGGTTTCCCCGGCCAACCCGGACCCGTCGAGGAGACACCGTGCTGCGCCGCACCAAGGACACCCCGGTCACCGCCCCGCCCCGCGGGCTCGAGGCCCTGGAGCAGGTGCTCGCCGCCCTCGAGGCCGGCGTGCCGGACGAGGCGCACGCCCACCGCGTCGTGGTCGCCGCCCTGGTGAACGCCCTGGCCCTGGACCACGGCGCGGTCTGGTTGCCGGTGCGCGGCGGGTTCGCCCTCGCCCACGAGACCGGACCCCTGGCACCCGCGATGGCCGGCACCGCGCTGGCCGCGGCCGGCGGGCTGGGCGGGCAGGCCCTGCTGCGCCGGGAGCCGGTGCTCGCCGGTCCGTCGACGGACCCCGCCGGGTGCGCCCGCTGGGCCGCCGCCGTCACCGCCGGTGCCCGGCAGGGCTGCGTCCTCCCCGTGCTGGTGGACGGCGAGGTGGTCGCGGTGCACGAGTACCTCGGTCGGGCCGAGCTGCCGAGCGTCGGGACCTGGCAGGCCGTCGCCCGGATCACGGCCCAGGCCCACCGCCGCGCCCTGGTGGAGGCGCAGCTGACCGAGACCATCCACGACCGGGCCGCCGTCACCACGGTGGTGACCGAGATCGGCGGGGCCGACAGCCAGTCCGACGCGCTGCGCACCGCACTGGAGACCGTCCGCACCGCCTTCGGCTGGGCGTACGGGTCCTACTGGGCCCTGGACACCGGCACCGGCGTCCTGCGCTTCGACACCGAGTCCGGGTCGGCCGGGCCGGAGTTCCGCGAGGTGACCCTGGCCGCCAGCTTCGCCGAGGGCGTGGGCCTGTCCGGGCGCGCCTGGCGGGCCCGGGACCTGGTCTTCGTCTCCGACCTCGCCGAGCTCACCGACTGCGTGCGGGCACCGGCCGCGCAGCGGGCCGGGGTGCGCTCCGGGGTCTGCTTCCCGGTCACGGTCGCCGGCCAGGTCATCGGCACGATGGACTTCTTCACCACCGAGACCATCGAGCTGTCGGACTCCCGGGCCTCGGCGCTGCGGAACGTGGCCCAGCTGGTCTCCCAGCGGATGGAGGTGCTGCGCCGCGGCGACAGCGACGCCGCCAACGCCCGGGCGCTGCTGGACACCGTCACCCGGTTGCGGCAGGCCGCCGACGACGCGGGCCGGGTGGCCGTCGGCGCGGTCGAGCAGGCCGGGTCGATGACCACCGAGGTCCAGGCGCTGGACGCCGCCTCCGCCGCGGTCGGGGAGGTGATCCGGATCATCTCCGGCATCGCCGACCAGACCAACCTGCTCGCCCTCAACGCCACCATCGAGGCCGCCCGGGCCGGTGAGCTGGGCCGCGGGTTCGCCGTCGTCGCCAACGAGGTCAAGGAGCTGGCCCGGGAGACCGCCGGCGCCACCAAGCGGGTGGCCGCCCAGGTCACCGGGATGCAGGAGACCACCCGAGCCGTGTCGGCCGGCATCGCCGAGACCAGCCGGCAGATCGGCCGGCTGGACGCCGTCCAGGCCCGGATGGACGACGTGCTGGCCGAACAGGCCCGGATGGCCACCGCGTTCGAGGGTTGAAACCCCTCCGACCAGCGGAACCGGATGTTCCGGACCCCCCGGGGGGTGGGCATGGACCGACGATGCCGCTGCCGACGCCCCGCGGGCCGCTGTCCGAGGCCCTCTTCTCCGACCTGACGACCGGGACCACGATCTCCCCGGCCACCCTCGCCCTGGCCGACCAGGCCGCCGCGACCCCCGTCCCGCTGGCCGACGACGACCTGCAGATCGCGCTCTACGTCTGCTACGAGCTGCACTACCGGGGCTTCCCCGAGGTCGACGACCGGTTCGAGTGGGACCCGACGCTGCTGGGCCTGCGGGCGGTGCTCGAAGACGCCTTCGAGACCGGCCTGCACACGGCAGCCGACCCGTGGGTGCGCTCCTTCGTCGACCCCGCGGACTCCGTGGACCGTCAGCTGGCCGCGATGGTCGCCGCCGACGACGGCCCGTCGATGTCCGAGCACATGGCCAAGCGGGCCGACGAGACGCAGTGGGCCGAGTTCCTCACCCTGCGCTCGGTCTACCACCTCAAGGAGGCCGACCCGCACACCTGGGTGATCCCCCGCCTGGACGGGCGGGCCAAGGCCGCGGTGGTGGAGATCCAGGCCGACGAGTACGGCGGCGGCTCCGACGTCCGGATGCACTCGGCGCTCTTCGCCCGGGTCATGGGCGCCTTCGGGCTGGACGCCACGCACGGCGCGCACGTCGACGTCGCCCCGGCCGAGCAGCTGGCCACGCTGAACGCGATGAGCTTCTTCGGGCTGCACCGCCGGCACCGGGCAGCCACCGTCGGTCACCTGGCTGCGCTGGAGATGACCTCCACCGTGCCCAGCCGCCGGTACGCCTCCGGGCTGCGCCGGCTGGGCAAGGGCGAGGACGCAACGCTCTTCTACGACGAGCACGTGGAGGCCGACGCCGTGCACGAGCAGGTCGCCTCGGTGGACATGTGCGGCTCGCTGGTCGCCGACGACGAGCCGCTGCGGGCCGACCTGCTCTTCGGTGCCGCCGTGGCCCTGGAGCTCGAGGCCCGCGCGGGCGCGCTGGCGCTGCAGGAGTGGACCGCCGGGCGCAGCGCGCTGCGCGCCCGGGCCGCCGTCCACGCCTGACGCACGACGGAGCCCCTCCCTGCTGCGGCGGGGAGGGGCTCCGTCGTGTCTCACTCGGTGTCGAGCGCCTCGAGCCGGGTGGTGGGGCGCTCGCTGCGCGGGGCGGACGGCGCGTGGAAGCCGGCCTTCTTGTGGCTGCCGTCGCAGAACGGCTTGAGGCCGGACTTGCCGCACCGGCACAGTGCGACGGTGTCCCGGCCCGGGTCGATCTCGTTGCCGTCGGTGTCGACCAGCCGGAAGTCGCCCCGCACGATCAGCGGGCCGTCCCGGTAGGGGGTGATGGTGGCGCGTTCGCGGTCCTCGGGCACGACAGGACGGTGCCCGGCCACACCCAGGCCGAACCTCAGGCAGCGACGGCGGCGTCCCGCTTGCCGACTTCCTCCCGCACCAGCGGGATCACGTACCGGCCGACATCGATCGCATCGCCGAGCAGGTCGTAACCGCGCATCGAGATGATGTCGACGCCCAGGTCGACGTAGTCCAGCAGCGCTGCGGCCACGGTCTCCGGGGTGCCGACGAGGGCGTTGGAGTTGCCCGCTCCCCCGCTGGCGGCGGCGGTGGGGGTCCACAGTGCCCGGTCGAAGCGCTCTCCGCGGGCGGCGATCTCCAACAGGCGCTGCGAGCCGGTGTTCTCCGGGCCGTCGGCCGGGGGCCGGCTGATCGACAGCGGCGCCCGCCCGGTGCCCGAGCGCATCGACTCGATCCGGGCGACCGTGCGGTGCGCCTTCTCCCAGGCCAGCTCCTCGGTGGGGGCGATGATCGGGCGGAAGGCGACCTGGATGCGGGGCATCTCGGTGCGCCCGGCGGCACGGGCGGCGGCGTGCACCCGCTCGATCTGCTTCGCGGTCTCCTCCAGGGGCTCGCCCCAGAGCGCGAAGACGTCGGCCTCGGCACCGCCGACGGCGTAGGCGGCCTCCGAGGAGCCGCCGAAGGACAGGTCCGGTCGGGGCTGCTGCACCGGGAAGGTGTCGGACACGAAGTCGGCGAAGCGGTAGTGCTCGCCGTCCCAGTCGAAGGGCTCGTGCGACGTCCACGCCTTCTTGACGATCTGCATGAACTCCCGGGTGCGGGAGTACCGCTGGTCCTTGGTGAGGAAGTCGCCCTCGCGCTGCTGCTCGTGGTCGGTGCCGCCGGTGATGACGTGCACGGTCAACCGGCCCTGCCCGATCTGATCCAGCGTGGCGAAGGTCTTCGCGGCGAAGGTCGGGTAGCTGACGTTGGGCCGGTGGGCCAGGAGCACCTGCAGCGTCTCGGTGTGCGCCAGCAGCCAGGCCGCCGCCGCCGAGGGCTCCGGGGCGCCCGAGCCGTAGGCGAACAGCACCCGGTCCCAGCCGAAGTCCTCGTGTGCCCGGCCGAGCCGGATCGTGTACTCCCGGTCGAAGGACGCCCCCGAGCGCGGGGTGGTCTCCGACCCGTCGTTGGTGGCGGCGATCCCGAGGAACTCGATCGGCATGGTGACTCCCGGTGGCTGGCGACGTCGTCCCCTCGGCCAGCGCACGGCCCGGGTGTCCTGTTCCCGGGTCAGGACGCGTCGGGCTCCATGCCGTAGAAGACCCGCTCGACCACCGACCGGGCGTGCCGAGTGGCCCGCCGGTAGTCGTCGACGAACTCCCCGGGGTCGACGTCGGCGCCGTACCCGCTGGCCCGGGCCACCCCGGAGAGCTCGAGGCCGGGCCGGGGCAGCTGGTCGCCCGGCCGGCCGCGGACGAGGAACACCGCGTTGCGGGCCCGGCTGGCCCGCTCCCAGGCCTCCCGCAGGGCGTCGGCGTCCTCCGCGGCCAGCAGCCCCTCCGCCCCGAGCGCCGTCAGCGCGTCGGTGGTCGGGGTGGTGCGCAACGCGGGGTGGGTGCCGGCGTGCTGGAGCTGGAGCAGCTGCACGGTCCACTCGACGTCGGCCAGCCCGCCTCGACCGAGCTTGGTGTGCGTGGCCGGGTCGGCGCCGCGGGGCAGCCGCTCGCTCTCGACCCGGGCCTTGATCCGGCGGATCTCGGCGACCTGGGCGTCGGTGAGCCCGTCGACCGGCCAGCGGAGCGGGTCGACCAGGTCGCAGAACTGCCGGCCCAGCTCCTCGTCACCGGCGACCGGTTCCGCGCGCAGCAGGGCCTGCACCTCCCACACCGACACCCACCGGTCGTAGTACTCGCCGAAGGAGGTCAGGCTGCGCGACATCGGGCCCTGCCGGCCCTCCGGTCGCAGGTTCGCGTCCACGTCGAAGGCGGGGTCGGGGGCCGGCTCGCCGAGCAGCCGGCGCAGGGCGTGCGCGATGGCGTTGGCGGCCGCGGCGGCCTTGGCGTCCTCGGCGCCCGGGCGCACCCGGTGCACGTAGAGCACGTCGGCGTCCGAGCCGTAGCTCATCTCGGCTCCCCCGAGCCGGCCCATGGCGATGACGGCCATGTCGACCGGCACGTCGGTGACGGCCACCTTAACATCGGCCGCCCAGCTGCGGACGGCGGCGTCGAGCCCGGCGCGCAGCGTGGCCACGGCGACGTCGCGCAGCGCCACCCCCACGGCGACGACGTCGAGCATGCCCAGCAGGTCGGCGCAGGCGATCCGCAGCAGCTCGGTGCGCCGCAGCGCGCGCAGCACCTGCACGCCCTCGGCGGCGGTGCCGGCGCGGGCCACCGACTGGCGCCAGGCCGAGGCCAGCGCATCGGCGCTGCGCGGGACCAGCTCCTCGTCCCGGGCCAGCAGCCGCAGTGCCTCGGGGGTGCGGGTGAGCAGCCCGGAGACGTAGCGGCTGGAGCCCAGCAGCTGGGCCAGCCGCTCGGCGACCTGCCCCTCGTCGCGCAGCAGCCGCAGGTACCACTGGTTCCCGCCCAGGGACTCCGACACCTGCCGGTAGGCCAGCAGCCCCGCGTCGGGGTCGGCGCAGGAGGCCAGCGTCTGCAGCAGCACCGGCAGCAGGTAGCGCTGCATGGACGCCGAGCGGGACACCCCGCCGGTGAGCGCGGCCAGGTGCCGCAGTGCGCCCTCGGGGTCGGCGAACCCCAGCGCGCGGAGCCAGGCGCCGGCGGCCTGCGGGCCCAGCGCGAGCTGCTCCCCGGGCACCCGGGCCACCGCGGACAGCAGCGGGCGGTAGAAGAGCTTCTCGTGGATCCTGCGCACCTCGCGGGTGTGCAGGGCGAGCTCGGCGCGCAGTACCGCCACGGCGTCCCCGCGGTGGTCGGGCTTGTAGCCCATCGAGCGGGCCAGCCAGCGCAGCTGGACCTGGTCGGTGGGCAGCAGGTGGGTGCGCCGGAGCTTCAGCAGCTGCAGGCGGTGCTCCACCGTGCGCAGGAACCGGTAGGAGGCCACCAGCGTGGCGGTGTCGTCACGGCCGACGTAGCCCCCGGCCGACAGCGCGAGCAGCCCCGGGATGGTCCCACCGGTGCGCAGCGCGACGTCCACCCGGCCGTGCACCATCTGCAGCAGCTGCACGCTGAACTCCACGTCGCGCAGCCCACCACGGCCGAGCTTCAGCTCCCGGCCGGCCTGCGCAGGCGGGATGAGCGACTCCACCCGGCGGCGCATGGCCTGCACGTCGGCCACGAAGCCGGGCCGGTCACCGGCGGTCCAGACCAGCGGCCACAGCGCGTCGACGTACTCCCGGCCCAGGGAGGGGTCCCCGGCGACCGGACGCATCTTCAGCAGCGCCTGGAACTCCCAGGTGCTGGCCCACTGCTCGTAGTAGGCGACGTGGTGGGCCAGTGTGCGCACCAGCTGGCCCGCCTTGCCCTCCGGGCGCAGCGCCGCGTCGACCTCCCAGGCCGCCTCGTGGCAGACCCGCATGAGCGTGCTGCAGACCCGGGTGGCGGTGGCGATCGCGCCGGCCTCGTCGGGCTCCTCCCCTGGTGCCGGGTGCGGCTCGGCCACGAAGACGACGTCGACGTCGCTGACGTAGTTGAGCTCCCGGCCCCCGGCCTTGCCCAGCGCGATCACCGAGATCCGGCAGGGTGTGGCCGCCGCTGTCTGGTCGGCCAGCGCCAGGGCCAGACCGGCCGTCAGCACGGCCGCGGCCAGGTCGGCCAGCTCGCCGGCCACCTCCTCGGCGCTGACGCCGTCACCGAGGTCGCGGCCGGCGATCGAGAGCACCGCCCGGTGGTAGGCGCGGCGCAGGTCGCGGACCCGGGAGACGTCGGCGTCCGGCGCCGGGGTGCCCAGCCCGACGCCCCACGGCGGGTCGTCGGGATCGGCCCCGACGGCCAGCAGCATCTGCTGTTCCAGGGCGTACGGGGTCGGGCGGGCCAGCCCCGGCTCGGTGTCCAGCACGACCCAGTCCTCGGGGAACCCGGCCAGGTGGTCGTCGAGCCCCGCGCTGGCGCCGAGGACGGCGAGCAGCCGGCCGCGCAGCAACGCCGAGCCGCGCAGCCGCGCGAGCAACTGGGCGGCCAGCTCGCCGGAGGGGTCTTCCCGGTCGAGGGCCTCCACCAACCGGGAGAGCGAGAGCAGGGCCAGGTCGGGGTCGCCGGCCCGGGCCAGCGCGGACACCACCGGCGCGGCCTCGGGGTCGGCGGGCTCGTTGCGCTCGAGGTCCCAGAGGCCCAGATCGGGGTGGGACAGCAGACGGGCGGCGCGCGCGCCGTCCTCGAAGCCGAACCGGACCAGCCGGACGACGGCCCGACGCGGGATCTCGGTCGGCTCGGTCACCGCGCTCAGCTCGCGGAGGTGCTGGCGCGGGACTCGACGAGGGCGGCGAACCGGCCGGCGAACGGGGCCCAGACCTCCTCGAGGTCGGGGTGCACGTCGGTCGCGGCCAGGCACACCGTCTCGACGTCCCGGCCGGTGGAGGCGACGCCCACCGGGTCGCCGGTCGCCCAGGTGCGCACCATCTCCGGCGTCGTCTCGATGTGGAACTGCAGGCCGTAGACGTGCCGGCCGACCCGGAAGGCCTGGTTCTCGTAGGCCGGGTTGCTGGCCAGCAGGGTGGCCCCGGCCGGCAGCCGGTCGATCTCGTCGTGGTGCCACTCGAGCACGTCGGGGCTCAGCGGCAGGCCGGTGAACACCGGGTCGACGTCGGCGGCATCCCGCTTGGCCACCAGCGTGGCGCCCACCTCGGGCCCCTCGGCCCCGACCCGGGTGCTGCCGCCGCCGACCATGGCGAGCAGCTGCGCGCCCAGGCAGACCGCGAGCGTGGGGACGTCGTCTGCCAGCGCCTGGGCCAGCAGCGTGCGGACGCCGACCAGCTCGGGGCTGGTGGCCGCGTCGTCCAGCGAGGACTGCGGGCCGCCCAGCACCAGCAACCCGTCGTGCCCGGACAGGTCGACCGGGAGCTCGTCGCCGCGGTCCAGGTGCCGGGCGTCGAGCTCGAGCCCGGCATCGGTGAGCCACTGCCCCAACCGCCCCGGCGGGTCGGTGTCGGACGGGACGACGACGAGCAGGCGGGTCACCCCGACAGGTTAGAGCCCGGGGAGGTAGCGCCTGAGCTCGAAGGGGGTGACGTTCTGCCGGTAGGAGTTGAACTCCTCCCACTTGTTGCGCAGGAAGAACTCGAAGACGTGCTCGCCGAGGGTCTCGGCGACCAGCTCGCTGCTCTCCATCGCGGTGAGCGCCTCGCCCAGACTGACCGGCAGGTCCTCGTACCCGGCGGCGCGCCGCTCGGTGTCGGTGAGCGACCAGACGTCGTCCTCGGCCTCGGGCGGCAGCTCGTAGCCCTCCTCGATGCCCTTGAGCCCGGCGGCCAAGAGCACCGCGAAGGTCAGGTACGGGTTGCAGGCACTGTCCGGGGAGCGCACCTCGACCCGGGCCGAGTTGGCCTTGGACGGCTTGTAGGAGGGCAGCCGGACCAGGGCCGAGCGGTTGGCCTTGCCCCAGGTCGCCGCCGTCGGGGCCTCGGTGCCGGCCAGCAACCGCCGGTAGGAGTTCACCGTCTGGTTGGTGACCGCGGTGACCTCGCGGGCGTGCCGGAGCAGCCCGGCGATGAACTGCTTGCCGGTGGTCGACAACCGCATCGGGTCGTTGGCGTCGTGGAAGGCGTTGCGGTCGCCCTCGAACAGCGAGAGGTGGGTGTGCATCGCCGAGCCGGCCAGGTCGGTGAACGGCTTGGGCATGAAGGTGGCGTGCACGCCCTGGGCCAGCGCGACCTCCCGGACCACGTGCCGCAGCGTCATGATGTTGTCGGCCATCGACAGGGCGTCGGCGTAGCGCAGGTCGATCTCCTGCTGGCCGGGGGCGACCTCGTGGTGGCTGAACTCCACCGAGATGCCCATCGCCTCCAGCGCGAAGACCGCCTCGCGGCGGAAGTCGTGGGCCACGTTGTGCGTCGACAGGTCGAAGTAGCCGCCGGTGTCGGCCGGGGTGGGCGGCGTGCCGTCGTCCGGGAGGTCTTTGAGCAGGAAGAACTCGATCTCGGGGTGGGTGTAGAAGGTGAACCCCATGTCCGCGGCCTTGCCCAGGGCGCGGCGCAGCACGTGCCGCGGGTCGGCCCAGGCGGGCGAACCGTCGGGCAGCGTGATGTCGCAGAACATCCGGGCGGTCTCGCTGACCCCGCCCTTGGCGCTGGGCATCACCTGGAAGGTGCCCGGGTCGGGCTTGGCGAGCATGTCGGACTCGTAGACCCGGGCGAAGCCCTCGATCGCCGAGCCGTCGAACCCGATGCCCTCCGCGAACGCGGCCTCGATCTCGGCCGGCGCGACCGCCACGGCCTTGAGGTAGCCCGAGACGTCGGTGAACCACAGCCGCACGAAGCGGATGTCGCGTTCCTCCAGGGTGCGCAGGACGAACTCCTGCTGTCGGTCCATGCCGGTCATCCTCGCCTCCGAGCGTGTCCGGGTCGTTACGCGGGGGTGGGTCAGGCGGCGGGCGGGGGCAAGGCGGAGCCGGCCACCCACTCCTCCCAGGAGACGTTCCAGTCGCCGAACCCGTCGGTCGCGTCGAGCTGCCCGCCGGCGTTGCTCACCTGGACGACGTCCCCGCGGCCGAAGTTCTCGTAGAACCAGCCGGCGTTGGCCACCGAGACGTTCAGGCAGCCGTGGCTGACGTTGCGGCGACCCTGGTCGCCCACCGACCACGGCGCACCGTGCACGAAGATGCCCGAGTTGCTCAGCCGCGAGGCGTACTGGACCGGGGTGCGGTACCCGCCGGGCTGGTCGATCGGGACGCCGTAGGTGGAGGAGTCCATCGTGTACTCGCGGGACTGCTGCATGACGACGTAGGTGCCGCTCGGCGTGGGGCTGGAGTCCTTGCCCAGCGAGGTGGGCATCTCGCGCACCAGCGCGTCGTCGACGTACAGCCGCAGCACCAGCTCGTCGGCGTCGACCACGCCGACCCGCTTGGGCCCGATGTCGAACTCGACGTGCTTGCTGGCCTCGCCGTGCACGCCGTCACCGACGTCCAGGCCGTAGGTGTCGACGTCCACGGCGACGTGGGTGTACGCGGGCCAGAACTCCGCCGGCCGGTAGTGCACGCTGCGGTCGGACAGCCACGACCACGAGCCGGCGACCGCCGGGGTGGTGACCACCGAGAGCCGGCGCTCGACCGCGGCCCGGTCGGTGACGTCCTCGTCGAAGGTGATCGCGATCGGCTGGCCCACGCCGACGACGCCGGTGTCGGCGTTCGGGAACACCGTCGGCATGGTCAGGGTGCGCGGGCTGACGGTGCCGACCGTGCCGCTGGTGGTGCCGGTGCGGCCCGCCGCGTCGGTGGTGGTGGCCGAGACGGAGTAGTCGGTGGCGTAGGCGAGGTCGGCCGCGGCGGTCCAGGTCACCCCGGTCGGATCGAGGGCCCCGGCCAGCGGGGTGCCGTCGGCGGCGGTGACCGTCACCGAGGTGAGCGTCCCGTGGCCGGCGTTGACCCGCAGCGGGGTGACCGGGTCGACCTCGGTCGAGCCCAGCGGGGGGTCGACGCTCACCACGGCCGTGGGCACCTCGGCGGTGCTGGGTGCGGCCGCCGTGGTCGTGGTCGGTGCCGCGGCGTCGGTCTCCGTGCCGGACCGGCAGCCGGACAGCAGCACGGCCGAGAGCACCGTGAGGACGAGGAGCGGGGTGCGGAGCGGGCGAACACCGGGCATGGCGTGACCTCGTGCGTCTGTCGGTCGGGCCGGGCGACACCCCGGTTCACCCAGAGTCTGACATGCGAAACGCAAGGGTCCCGGACGACTGGAGTCGAGAACCGACGAGAGATCCGCCGATCCACTGGCAGGTCTGTCCCGTCACCTCCGGGTGCAGGATGACGGCGTGACGACGACGTCCTCCCCCGAGCCCGAGTCCGTCCTCTACGGCGGCACCTCCACCGCCCGCGTGCGGATCCACCACCTGCAGGCCGCCAAGGCCGCCGGCGAGAAGTGGGCGATGCTCACCGCCTACGACACCTACGCCGCCCGGGTGTTCGAGGAGGCCGGCATCCCGGTCCTGCTCGTCGGGGACTCCGCCGGCAACGTCGTGCTGGGGCACAGCTCGACCGTCCCGGTCACCGTGGACGACCTGCTGCTGTTCACCAAGGCCGTCACCCGCTCGACCTCCCGGGCGCTGATCGTGGCCGACCTGCCCTTCGGCAGCTACGAGGCCTCGCCCACCCAGGCGTTCGAGACCGCCGTGCGGATGATGAAGGAGGGCGGGGCGCAGGCGGTCAAGCTCGAGGGCGGCGCCCGGGTCGCCCCGCAGGTGCGACTGCTCGCCGAGAACGGCATCCCGGTCATGGGCCACGTCGGGTTCACCCCGCAGTCCGAGCACGCCCTCGGCGGCTTCCGGGTGCAGGGCCGCGGGGACGGCGCCGAGCAGGTGCTCGCCGACGCCCGCGCCGTCGCCGACGCCGGGGCCTTCGCCGTCGTCCTGGAGATGGTGCCCGCCGACGTCGCCGCCCGGGTCACCGCCGAGCTCGCCGTCCCCACCGTCGGAATCGGCGCCGGGCCCGACTGCGACGCCCAGGTGCTGGTCTGGCCGGACATGGCCGGGCTCAACGGCGGCCGGGTCCCGCGGTTCGTCAAGAAGTACGCCGACCTGCGCGGTGAGCTGCTGCGGGCGGCGCAGGAGTACGCGGCCGAGGTGCGGGGCGGGGAGTTCCCCGGCCCCGAGCACTCGTTCTGATGTCGCGCTCCGCGCTCCCACCGCGGCCAGGAGCCGTGCCCGGCTCGCGCTGAGCTCGCCGAGTCCCCCCTCGGGGGACCCTCCGGGCCCCCGCTCGGCCGGACGGGCCTGCGGCCCGGTGGCTCAGACGTCGGTGACGCGGATGCCGGCGTGGACCTTGTACCGGCGGTTGACCGAGACCAGGTTGATCGTCAGGGCCTCCACCTGGCGGGCGTTGCGCAGCCGGCCGGCGTAGACCCCGCGCATGCCGGGCAGCCGGCCGGCCAGGGCCTGCACCAGGTCGGTGGCGGCGCGGTCGTCACCCACCACCATGACGTCGCCCTCCAGCGTCGGGTGGGAGAGGTCCTCCAGGCTCACCGCGGACAGGTGGTGGAACGCCCCGACCACCGAGCTGTCGGGCAGCAGCGCCGCCGCCTGCTGGGTGACGCTGCCCTCGGGCACGTCGAGCACGTAGGCGCCCAGCTCGTCCCAGCCCATCGGCACGACGCAGTCGACGACGACCTTGCCGGCCAGTGGTGCGGCCAGCTCGGCCAGCGTGTCGGCGTGCCCGGCGAAGGGGACGGCGACGACGAGCACGTCGGCGGCACCCGCGACGTCGGTGTTGGACCCGCCCTGCACCGACACCTCGACGCCTCCGGCGGCCGCCTCGGCGCGTGCGGCGACGGCGCGGGCGGTCTCGGCCGCGCGGTCGGCGTCCCGGGACCCGAGCAGCACCCGCTGACCGGCGGCCGCCCAGCGGACCGCCAGGCCCCGGCCCTGCGGCCCGGTCCCGCCGAGCACCCCGATGACGAGGTCCTCGACGGCTCGCTCGGTGGTCTGTCCTGTGTCCGTCACCTGGGTCGTCTCCTCGTGTCACGGGCGCCCGGACGCGGCCACCTCGGTTCGATCATGCCCCCGGGGAGGCTGCCCAGCAGAGCGGGTCAGCGCTCGCCGTCCCGCTCCCAGGCGCGGTCGGCGGCGTCGGCCTGCTCGTTGCGCTCGGCCACCGTCTGCAGCGCGGCCTGAGCCTCCTCGCGGGTGTCGAAGGGGCCCAGCCGGTGGCGCTCGGCGCACCCGTCCCGGTCCTCGACGGTGCGGTGCTTGAGGCAGAAGTACCAGGGACCCTCGGCCACGGTGGGCCTCCTCGTCGGTGATGGGCGGGCGTCGGCGCCCGCGGACCCACCCTGACACCACCGGTGACCGTCCGCCTCCTCGGCGTCGGTCGCCGCGGTCGGCGACGACACGCCGCACGACACGCCGGGGAAGGTCAGCACCGTGTCACCTGAGGTGTGCACAGGGCTCGCAGCGCGGGCCTGGAAGCAGGAGACTGCCCCCGTGTCCCTGGGCTGGAGTCACTACACCGATGCAGTGGTGTCGGTGCCGCCCCGTGCCCGGGAACCGCGCACCGCCGCCCGGTGGATGGCCGCGTTCATGCTCCTGGGTGCTGCGGCGGGTTCGGTGAACCTCGTCGTGGCCGGCGTCCTCCGGGACGGCGCCCCCCGCGGGGTCTACGCCGCGACGATGGCGCTGCTGGCCGTGCTCGGGCTCTGGTTCGTCGCCCGCCCCCGCGCCGGGGTGCGGTCGACGTTCGCCCTGGTCCTGCTCGGCGACCTGGTCTACGTCGTCGTCGCCGCCTCGGTGGTGGACCCGCTGCGGCACGCCACCCCGCTGATGATGCTGTTCGCCGCCTTCGTGGCGGCCTGGTTCCTGGACGCCTGGATGCTCGGCGTGCACATGGCCGTCGTCCCGTTCGCGTGCTGGTCCGCCCTGGCCCCGAGCTTCACCGACGCGCCGGGCCTCGGCGTCCAGGTGCTGGTCAACGCCGGGATGCTGGACGTGGCCGCGTTCGGCGTCTTCGTGCTGCGCCGCCGGGTGCAGGGCCTGCTCGCCGCCACCGAGGCCCTGTCCTCCACCGACCCGCTTACCGGCCTGGCCAACCGGCGCTCGCTGGTCACGCAGTCCGAGCGGCTGTGGCGGCAGGCCCACCGCGGAGGCGACCACGTCGTCGCGCTGGTGCTGGACCTCGACCACTTCAAGCAGCTCAACGACACCCACGGGCACGCCACCGGGGACGCCGTGCTCCGTGCCGTCGCGCAGGCGCTGCGGGCCGTCGTCCGACCCACCGACGTGCTCGCCCGGATCGGCGGCGAGGAGCTCGTGGTGGTCGGCCTGGCCGCGGACCGCACCGAGGCGCACCGGCTGGGCGAGCGGCTGCGCGGCGCCGTCCGGCAGGCCTGGGTGGACCACCCGGGGGTGACGGCCTCGATCGGCATCGCGCTGGACCGACCGTCCTCCGACACCGATCCCGCCGCCGGCGTGTGGCGCCTGGTCGACCGTGCGGACGCGGCGATGTACGAGGCCAAGCAGGCCGGCCGGGACCGGGTGGAGCTCGCCCCGCCCCTCGTGCCGCTGCCGCGGGCGGCGCACCCGGTCGTCCGGCTCGACCGCCCCGCCTGAGCGCGGCTCTGCTCTGATGGGGGCATGACCACCGCCCTGCGCCACCGCCCGCACGGGATCGATCCCACCCGCACCGTCCCGCTGCCCCTGCGGGACCAGGCCGAGGTCCGGGACCGGTGGCTGACCGAGCGGGTGCGCGACCTGCTGCCCGACCTGATGGACGACGCGGGCATCGACCTGTGGGTGGTCGTGGGCCGGGAGTACAACGAGGACCCGGTGCTGCCCACGATGCTCCCGGCGTCCTGGTTGTCGGCCCGCCGCCGGACCATCCTGCTGCTGCACCGCAGCGACGACGGCGTGACCCCGATGGCGGTCGCGCGGTACCCGGTGGGCCAGTTCGTCTCCGCCTGGGACCCCGACGACGACGAGCCGGGCGCCTCGGCCGAGCAGTCGCAGTGGGCCGCCGTCCGCCGGGTCGTGGAGCAGGCCCGGCCTCGGGCGATCGGGATCGACGTGTCGGACACGTTCGCGCACGCCGACGGTCTCTCCCACACCGAGCACGGCCTCCTCGTCGAGGCGCTGGGCCCGTGGGCGCAGCGGCTGGTGCCGGCCGAGCAGCTCGCCGTCCGCTGGCTGGAGACCCGGCTGCCGGAGGAGATCTCGGCGCTGCACGCGATGAACGCGCTGGTGCACGAGACCATCGCCGAGGCGTACTCCCCCGCGGTGCTGCGGGTCGGGGAGTCCACCGCGTTGGACGTGGCGTGGTGGATCCGGCAGCGGTTCCACGACCTGGGCGTCGAGCCGTGGTTCCAGCCGACGGTCGGCCTGCAGCGCGCGGGCGTCCCGCTGCTCGACGAGCGCGGCACGATCGTCGGCGGGGTGCCGCACGACGCGGTCGTCGAGCCCGGCGACCTGGTGCACTGCGACGTCGGGCTCAAGACCCTCGGGCTGACCACCGACACCCAGCGCAACGGCTACGTGCTGCGCCCCGGGGAGACCGCCCCCCCGGCCGGCCTGGTGCACGCACTGGCCGTGGGCAACCGCATGCAGGACCTGGTGACGACGGCGATGACCCCCGGCCGCACCGGCGACGAGGTGCTGGCCGCCGCCCGCGCCGCGGCGGCCGCCGAGGGCGTGGACGGCGACGTCTACTCCCACCCGGTCGGCTTCTACGGTCACGGCGCCGGCCCGGCGATCGGCATGTGGGACGCCCAGGGCGGGGTCCGCGGCACCGGGCAGGCACCCGTCCGGGAGTCCACGACCTGGGCCCTGGAGCTGTGCGTGCGGGTCGCCGTCCCCGAGTGGGACGGCCAGCTGGTGCGGATGGCCCTGGAGCAGGGCATCGCACTGACCGGCGAAGGCGTCTCCTACCTGGACGCCCGGCAGACGTCCCTGATCACGATCTAGGGCTCGTCCACCGGCGCCGTCAAGGGCTGTCGCACATCTGTGGACAGGCCTCTGACCTGTGGGTTCAGTAGTTCTGGGGTCTCGTGCCGACGTAGACTTCGAACACCTGATCGAACAGCCGGGAGGTGTCGTGAGCGAACTGCGGTCCGCCCTGGACGCCCTGGCTGTCGACGACCTGCACGCGGTGCCCGACGGTGCGCTGTTGGAGCGGACGGCCGATCTGGTCGAGTTCATCAACCGGGCCTCGGCCGAGTTGACCCGCACCGTGCGGCACGCCGACGTGGTCGGTGCTGCTGAGCACGACGGGCTGAGGACGATGCAGTCGCTGCTGCGCGGTCACCACCACTTCTCGAGCGGAGCAGCCGCTGCAGTGGTGCGGGCCGGCCGGGTGCTGGAGCACCTGCCACGGTTGGAGGCCGCGTTCGCCGAGGGTGCGGTGACCGCGGCCCAGGTGGGTGTCGTGACTGACGCGCTGCGGCCGTGCGACATCGCGGCGGCCGCCGAGCAGGACATCGATCTGGACGCCTTCGACGAGGTGTGGACCGAGGTCGCCCGGACGCTGCCGCACGCGAAGCTCGCGACCGCGGTCAACGCCTTCCGCAACGCGTTGGACCCCGACGGCCCAGAGCCCGACCCGACCGAGCAACGGTCTCTGACGTTCAGCCGCCGCGCCGACGGTTCGGGGTCCGGCCGGTTCGACCTGGACCCGGTCGGGTTCGAGAAGGCCCTGGCGGCGATCGAGTCGATCGTGCAGACCGACCGTCCGCTGGGCGATCTGCGCAACCGCGCCCAGCAGCAGGGCGACGCGTTCGTCCAGCTGTGCGACAACGCCCTGGCCCAGGGCGACCTGCCGTTCCTGCGCACGGTCAAGCCGCAGGTGATCGTGACGATCGACGTCGAGGACCTGGTCGACGCAGCCACCGGTCACGACACTGCCACCACCGGTTTCGGTGCGCTGATCTCTGCTGCCCGAGCCCGCTGGGTCGCCTGCGACTCGGCCGTCACTCGCATCGTGATGGGCCCCGACGGCCTCCCCCTCGACGTCGGACGGACCAAGCGGGTCGTCCCACCGCACATCCGCAAGGCCGTTGAAGCCCGGGACGGGCACTGCGTGTTCGCCGGCTGCCACGCCCCGACGCACTGGTGCGACGTCCACCACCTGCTCGAGTGGCTCCGCGACCAGGGCGACACCAGCCTCGACAACTCAGCCCTGCTCTGCGAACGCCACCACACGAAGGTCCACCACGGGTTCCGCGTCGAACGCGACGAGACCGCACCGCCGGGCAACAGGTGGCGCACCCAGCGCCCGGACGGCACCGAGATCGTTCTCGACCGCCTACGCGTGTGACCGTCGGCTACTGCTTCTCGCGCGCGTCCGCCGTCGCCCGGTCGTTGGCCTTCTCGATCGCCTCGACGAGCTCGTCCTTGGTCATCGACGAACGGCCCTCGACGTCCAGCCGCTGGGCGACCTCGTAGAGGTGCTCCTTCGTGGCGTTCGCGTCCACCCCGCCGGCGGTGCCCAGGTCGGTGTCCCGGTTGCCCCTCGCCGACTGCTCGTCCGAGGGGCCGGCCTCGTCCTTGGGCTCCCAGTGGTCGCCGACCTTCTCGTGGGTGTGCTTGACCGCGGCCCAGGCGACCCGGTTGGCGGCCGCGGGGTCGCCGTCGTAGGTCTCCTCGGCGCTGTCGTGCGCCTGGGCGTAGGTGTCCTTGGCCTTGTCGTCGGAGCGCTGCAGGGTGCTGGGCAGCTCGTCCTCGATGGGCCTGCCCTGGTCGTCGGTCTTCGCCATGCGGGCGCTCCTACCCGGCGGGCTCCTTGAGGAACGTCGTCCAGAAGGCCCGTTCGTTGTCGGTCAGCGGCCGGGACGACGCCCCGTCGGTCATCACCAGCACGGCGACGACGGAGACCGCGACGTGCCCGTCCTGGCGCAGCTCCTGCCGGGTGGTGACCGAGCTGGTGCCCAGCCGGGTCACCCAGCTCTCGATCGTCACCTGCTCGTGCGGGCGGTAGTACAGCTGACGCAGGTAGTCCACCTCGAGCCGGGCGAGGATCACCGGCGGGTGCGCCGACCCGTCGCCGCCCGCAGCGGTCTCGGAGGCCATGGTCAACCGAGCGTCCTCGACCAGGCTCAACGCCCGGGCGTGGTTGACGTGGCCGTAGACGTCGGGGTCGGACCACCGCAGCTGGACGGCGTGCTGGTGCCGCACGGTCAGACCGTCTCCTCCGAGGTGCGGTGCCCGCCCTCGTCGGCGTCCGGGTGCAGGGTGCGCTCCTCGGACTCGGCCAGGATCGCCGCGGCCTGCGCCTCGGGGTCCACGCTGCCGGCGGCCTGCTCCTCGGGGAGCAGGTCGGCCCGGGTCTCGACGTTGTGCTCTGTGACGTTGGCGCGCGCCTCGGGGGTGGGGTCCTGGGTGGAGGTCATGGCCTGGTTCTACCGTCCCCCCGGAGACCGCGCCGGGTCAGAAGTTCGCCATCATGTCCAGCACGGCCGGCCCCAGCAGGACGATGAACAGCGTGGGAAGGATGAAGAGCATCAGCGGGAAGATGACCTTGACCGGGATCTGCATGGCCTTCTCCTCGGCCCGTTGCCGCCGCTTGAGCCGCATCTCCCCCGCCTGCGTGCGCAGCACGTCGGCGATCGACACCCCGTAGGCGTCTGCCTGGTTGACCGCCCCGACGAACCGCTTGAGGTCTGTGACCTGCGTGCGCTCGGCGAGTGCCCGGTAGGCCTCCCGCCGCGGCCGACCCACGGCGATGTCCTGCACGGTGCGCACCAGCTCCTGGGCCAGCGGGCCCTTGCCGTTGCGGCCGGCCCGGGCCATCGCAGCCTCGAAGCCGAGACCGGCCTCCACGGCGATGGTCATCTGGTCGAGGGTGTCGGCGAGCTCCAGGGTGATCGCGGCCTGCCGCTCCTGGCCGCGGCTGTGCAGCAGCAGCTCGGGGAGGAAGTAGAGGACCGCGACGATCGTCGGCACGAGCAGGACAGCGAGCAGAGTGGAGTTCGACAGCAGGTAGAGGACCCCGAGAAGACCGCCCACGCCGGCCAGGACGAGCTTGCCCCAGAGCAGTTTCTCCACCGGCCAGGCCGCCGGGCTGCCCGCGCGCACCTGCAGGCGTCGCACCCGACGTGCCGTCGATTCGGGGGTCAGCGTCCGCAGCAGAGCCCCTGCACCCCCGCGCCGGCGGTCCCCGGTCGCGTCCATCCCGGGGACACCGGGGACGGCGAGACTACGGGTGAGGTTCAGGGCGATCTGGCCCGGAGGGCGACCCGGGGCGGCGACGACGACGAAGAAGGCACCGCCGATCCCGAGGACGACCGCCGCGACCGCGGCCCAGACGAGGGCGGGCATCAGAATGCGATCTTCACGGTCGAGCGGAGCCAGAGCCCGCCGATGGTGAGCATGACCGCCCCGGTACCCAGCATGATCCAGCCCACCAGCTCCTCGGTGAGCCGACCGATGTACTCCGGGTTGGTCATGCTCAAGAACCCCGCGATCCCGATCGGCAGGGCCATGAGGATGTAGGCAGACAGCTTCCCCTCGGCCGCCAGCGCCTTGACCTGACGGCGGATCTGGTTGCGCTCGCGGATGGTGTGCCCGACCTGGTCGAGCACCTCGGCCAGGTTGCCGCCCACCTCCCGGTGGATGGCGATCGCCTGGGTGACCCAGGCGAAGTCCTCGCTCGCCGTACGCGCCGACACCTCGTCCAGGGAGGTGTTCAGCTCCCGCCCCACCCGGGTCTCGTTGACCACCCGGGCGAACTCCTCGCTCGTCGGCGACTGGGCCTCCCCGGCGACGGAGTCCAGCGCGCGCAGCAGGCTGTGCCCCGCCCGCAGGCTCCCGGCCATGAGCTGCAGGGCGTCGTCCAGCTGGTCGGCGAACGCCGCCTGGCGCCGGCCGACCCGGAACCCCAGGAAGCCGCGGGCCGCCAACGGCACGACGAGGGCGAGGAGGACGGCGGCCAGCAGTCCCTCCAGCAGCAGGGCCAGCGCCGCAAGTCCCAGCGTCGCGCCCCCCGTGAGGACGACGACCTCGGCGGGCGTGCGTTGGACGCCGGCCCGCTCGAGCAGGGCGGCGAACGAGGCGCTGACACTGTGCCGGGTCAGCAACCGCTCGACAAGTGCCGTGGTCCCGCCGGTCGCCCCGGTCAGCCGGGAGTCGCTGGCCACAGCGGTCGGGTCGAGCTGGGCGAGCCCGATCCGGACCCGACCCGGCCACACCGCGGCCATCAGCAGCCCGCCGAGGCCCCCGGCGAGGCCGAGCACCCCGGCCCAGACGAGCGGGGTCACCGCCGGGCCCCCGGCGCCGCGGCGCCCTGGCCGAAGACCCGCGGCGAGAGCGTGATGCCCAGGTCGGTGAACCGGTCGGTGAACCGCGGCCGGACGCCGGTGGGCACGGGCTTGCCGAGGAACCTCCCGTCCGGGCCCAACCCGGCGGAGTAGTCGAAGAGGAAGGCGTCCTGCAGGGTGACGGTCTGCCCCTCCATGCCCTGCACCTCGGTGACGTGGGTGACCCGCCGGGTGCCGTCCCGCAGCCGGGTGAGCTGGACGACGACGTCCACCGCCGAGGCGATCTGCTCCCGGATGGCGCGCAGCGGGAGGTCCATGCCTGCCATCAGCACCAGGGTCTCGAGGCGGGCGATCGCGTCGCGCGGGCTGTTGGCGTGCACCGTGGACAGCGACCCGTCGTGGCCGGTGTTCATCGCCTGCAGCATGTCCAGGGACTCCCCGCCGCGACACTCCCCCACCACGATGCGGTCCGGGCGCATGCGCAGCGAGTTGCGCACCAGGTCCCGGATGGTGATCGCACCCTTGCCCTCGATGTTGGGCGGCCGGGACTCCAACCGGACGACGTGGTCCTGCTGCAGCTGCAGCTCCACGGCGTCCTCGATGGTGACGATCCGCTCCCCGTCGGGGATGAAGGAGCTGAGCACGTTGAGCAGCGTGGTCTTCCCCGTGCCGGTACCGCCGGAGACGATCACGTTCAGCCGGGCCTCGACGCAGGCGTGCAGCAGCTCGGCCATCTCCGGGGACAGCGTGCCGAAGCTGATCAGGTCGTCGACGCCGAACGGGTCCTTGGCGAACTTGCGGATGGTCAGCGACGAGCCGCCGAAGGCCAGCGGGGGGATGACCGCGTTGACCCGGGAGCCGTCGGCCAGCCGGGCGTCGACCATCGGGGAGGACTCGTCGATCCGGCGGCCGACCTTGCCGACGATCCGCTCGATCACCTGCCGCAGGTGCTGCTCGGAGGTGAACCGGGTGCCGGTGCGGGTGAGCTTGCCGGCCTGCTCGACGTAGACCATGTCGGCGCCGTTGACCATGATCTCGGTGACCGAGGGGTCGTCGAGCAGCCGCTGCAGGGGGCCGAGCCCGAGCACGTCGTCGCCGACCTCGGCGATCAGCCGCTGGCGCTCCTCTCGGGTGAGCGGGGCCTGCTCGTCGGCGACCACCTTCTGGAGCTCTGTACGCACCAGTGCGTACAGCTGCTCGTCGGAGATGTCCGGGTCGGACAACCGCGGGCCTAGCCGCTCGAACAGCGACTGGGAAGCGCGTTCCTTCAGCGCCCGCAGCGCATCGCTGCCGGCCTGGGTGCTCGCGACCACAGGGGGCTCCGGCGTGGCCGGCCGGGGCTCGGGGACGGCGACCACGGGCACCTCGACCGGGGCTGCCTCGACCACCTCCCCGCGGGCGGCGGCCAGCCGCTGACTGAGCTTCACGAGGCGGCTCGGTGGCGGGCGCCGCGGCGGCCGACCGCGGTCACCGGGGCGA
Source organism: Geodermatophilus sp. Leaf369 (assembly GCF_001424455.1). Classification (NCBI taxonomy): domain Bacteria; kingdom Bacillati; phylum Actinomycetota; class Actinomycetes; order Geodermatophilales; family Geodermatophilaceae; genus Geodermatophilus; species Geodermatophilus sp. Leaf369. The sequence goes on from NZ_LMQA01000001.1 coordinate 400,344, forward strand.
CACCGAAGCGGGCGACCAGAGCCCGGAGCTCCTTGGTGACCGGGTCCTTCGTACCGCTCTGCAGCAGGGGGACGCCGACGTTGGTGGACAGCGGGACGGCCTTGCTGCGCGGGATCATCACGTCGATGGGGCAGCCGATCGCCGTCTCGACGTCCTTGCGGCTCAACCCTCCGCGGGCATCGGCGAAGTTGAGCACCACGTGCTTGCTCGGCGGCACCAGGTCGAGCTCGGTGAGCACGTCGAGCTCCTTGCGCAGGCCGCGCACCCCGGGCACGTCCATCGAGGACAGCACGACCACGTCGGTGGCTGCCTCCAGGGCGGCGAGGGTGTGCTCGCTCAGCCCGGGGGCGGTGTCGACCACGACGTAGCGGAACTCCTGGGCGAGCGTGCGCAGCAGCCGGCCGACCTGTTCGGCGGTCACGCTGTCCCCGGCGATCGGCGACTCCGCGCCGCAGACCGCGAACAGCCCGGCCGGGTGCTGGGTGAGGAAGGTCTTGAGCACCATCGGGTCGGCCGCGGCCGGGCCGACGACGGTGTCGGGCAGCGTGTACTCCGGTGTCAGCGCCAGCGCGCTGGCGACATCGCCGAACTGCACGTCGAGGTCGACCAGGACGGTCGACTGCGGAGCGATCCGGGCCAGGCCGACGGCGAGGTTGGTGGACACGGTGGTCTTGCCGACCCCGCCCTTGGGCGAGGCGACGGTGACCACCCGACCGGCGAACGAGCCGAGCTCCCCGGCGGGGCGCAGCGCCCGCCGCCGTCCGGCTGCCACCCGCGCAGCCCGGTCGAGCACCACGCGGACGTCATCAGGCGCGGCATCGGGTGCCAGCACGTCCCGCACGCCGGAGCGCATCGCCCGGACCCACAGGTCGGGGTCGGCCGTGGCGACGATCACCACCGAGAGCGCGGGGTAGAGCTCGTCGAACCGACCGGCGAGTGCCAGGGCCCGCTCCACTGGCACGCCGGGGCCGAGCATGACGACCTCGGGCAGCGAGTCGGTGGGCACGCCCTCGAACAGGTGCCGGGGGTCGTGGCCGAGCCGCACCGGGTCGAGGACCTGGCACTGGCCGTCGGCGGCGGCGGTGACCCGGGCGAGCAGGTCGTCGTCGGCGCCGGAGAGGAGCACGCTGGTCATGGGGTCGCTCCTGCGTAGATCGAGCCGGGGTCGAGCACGCGGGTGTCGGCGGTGTCGGCGCCGTCGGGCTCGAGGGAGAGGTAGACGGTGCCGTGCTCCTGGCCGTAGACCACGGACTCCGCGTCGGCGCTGCGCACGGCGAGGGTGACGAGCAGGGCGCCGGTCGGGGCACCGGTGGCCACCGTCTCGGTCTCGGCCTCAGGGTCGGCCTCGGTCGCGGCGGGGGCGCCCTGCACCTGGGTGACGAGGACGCCGTGCAGCACGGCGTGGGTCTGGCCGGTGCCGTCGGGCAGCACCTGGGAGATGAAGACGCCGACGGTGTCGCCCGCGGTCAGGCGGCTGCCGACCGCGCGCTGGGGGTCGAGCAGGACGCTGACCTCGCTGAGCCCGGTCGGGACCTCCACCGTCCCGGCGAGCTGCGCGGCGGCCGGGTCCTCGAAGCGGGCCGCCAGGAGCTGCTCGCCCGCGGAGAGATCGGTGCCGGTGACGAAACCGGCCAGGGCGTCCAGGCTGTCGAGCGCACCGTCGGGCACCGACATGGCGGGGAGCTCCTGCACCTCGACGGAGTCCTCGAGCTCCTCCACCGGGGTCCCGGCGGGGATCTCGTCGAGCACCACGAGCACCGGGACGGTGCGGGTGCCGGCCAGGGCGCGCTCATCGGCGCCGCTGACCCAGCCCACCAGCACGACACCACCGAGGACGGCGAGCAGGAGGGCCAGCACGGCGGCCAGCAGACGACGGTTCAACGGAGTCCCTATCGGATGAGGTCGACGACCCGGGCACCGAGGTCCGGTGCGGTGGGGCCGTAGGTGAAGGTGTCGTCGAGGTCGACAAAGCGGGTGAAGTAGCCGCGGACGCACCGGTCGTTACCCGAGCAGGGCGCGTTCCAGGAGTACTGGCCGGCGAAGTAGTAGCCGGTGACGACGAAGGCCGCGTAGCCGTAGACCCGGTAGGAGGCGTTGTTGCCCTGGCCCCGGTAGTCCTCGAAGACCGGGAGCAGGACCGACTGTCCGTGCACCTGCGCGAAGGTCGCAGCGCTGCAGCCGTTGGACGGTGAGTTGCCCGGGTCGGAGTCCACCCACTGGCCGATGGCGGTGGCAGCGCGGCACCCGGTGCCGTTCGTGGTCAGCCAGCCGAAGCCGCCGGGGACGTAGTTGCCCGACGGCCCGGTACACCCGGTGTCGGAGGACTTCGTCAGCCGGATCGTGTACGCCGTCGTGGACGACGGCAGGCCGCCGTTGGTCTGCGCACGGAACTCGCAGGTGCTGAAGATCAGCGGCACGACGGATGTCCCCGAGACGGGCGCCCCCCAGCGGACGGTGGCCGCGGCGCTGACCCCGGTGGAGTCGAACCCGAGCACGGGGGCGAACCAGTGGTCCTGGCTGCCGCGGTTGGTGACGCTGACCTGGCCGTTGCCCATGGTCACCGTGGGGGTCCCGAGGGTCGAGTTCTGGGCGTCGTGGTTCGCCGCGGTCATCGCGGCAGCGGTGTTCACCGGCACGCCACACGCCCCGCGGGCACAGTCCTGGGCGATGGCCAGCGCAGCGGCGTCGGCGCCGTTCTGCAGCTGGACCCGCTCGGAGTAGAGAGCGGCGACGTCCACGGCGATGGCGGCGAAGCCGATCAACGGGACCATGAGCAGCGCGACGACGACGGAGACGGCGCCCCGCTCGCCACCGAGGCGACTGCGCAGCCGACGGGTCACCCGTTGCACCGCATGACCCCCCGTCCGGTCAGGTCCACGCCGGCGCCGAACCAGCCGGTCATGAACACCTGGCGGTACCGCAGGGTCACGGTGGCGTTGCCGGTCGCCGTCGTGCAGGAGGTCGGGGTGATGACGATCTGGGAGCTGGCCAGCGGGGTGGACAGCGAGGTGGTAGCGGCCTGCACCGCGGCGCGGGCGGCGGTGGCGTTGTTCTGCACCGCCATGACCCGGGCGCCCTCCCGGGCAGCCTGGGCGAGGGTGGCCTGGACCTGGAAGGCCCGGCCGAACTCGACGATGCCGAAGACGAGGAGGACCAGCAGCGGCAGGACGAGAGCGAACTCCACGGCGGCCGCGCCGCGCTCGGACTGCAGTCGTGCTCGGGCCATGTCGTCCTCCTCTGCTGCTCGTGGCTGGCGTGGTCGGTCGGTGCCGAGGTGAGCGACGGCGCGGCAGCCCGGGTGGGCTGCCGCGCCGTCTGCCGCGACTCGACTCAGAGGTGGTGTTGAGTCAGGGGAGGGCGTTCCCGATGTTGTTGAACAGGCCGGTCAGGCTGTCCCCGAGGAAGGTCACGGCGACGATGATCGCGACCGCGATCAGCCCCACGAGCAGGCCGTACTCCACGGCGGTGGCGCCCTTCTCGTCGCGACGCACGCGGTCCTCGACGAAGGAGGTCAGGGCGATGAGGGTGGCGTAGATGCTGGACATGTCGTGCTCCTGAGTGGTGTCGGCCGGCCTGGCACCGGGTCGGGATCGACCCGCCGTCGCGGCGTTCAGGAGGAGGGTCGGGTGCCGGGTTCGACTGCTGGAGCCCGTCTCACCCTCCGGAGTGCACGGCTCCACCCGGTGGAGCGTTCAACGACCCGGTTGCTCACCGTGACGTGATCACACTCGGAACGGGATCGTTTCCATCCCTCGATCTGAGCAGTAGGCCGCCCTAAGAGGGGCTGTTGACCAGCACGTTCCCTGCGACGAGGGCGATACCGGCACCCACGATCAGTGCCGGACCGAAGGGCAGCTCGCCCTTCCGCCCCACCCGACGGGCCCCCAGGAGGGTGACGGCCAGCAGCGCTTGGACGACGAAGGCGGCCAGCGCGCCGGCCAGCACGGCCCCCCAGCCGACCCACCCCAGGTACAGCCCCAGGAGGCCGGCGAGCTTCACGTCGCCCATGCCCAGTCCCGAGGGGCTGAGGAGTGCCAGCAGCAGGAAGCCGGCAGCCAGCACCCCGGCCCCCGCGGCCGCCCGGCCGAGATCGGCCCCCGACCCGTCGATCACCGCGCTGAGCAGCAGGAACGCCGCTCCGGCCAGGAACGTGGGCCCGATGACCAGGTTCGGCAGCAGGTGGTGCCGGACGTCGACCAGGACCAGCAGGACGGCCGCTGCAGCGAGCACCAGGAACGCCGGCAGGTCCGTCCGCGGACCGGTCCACAGCGCCGTCAGGCCGAACAGCACAGCGGTCGCTGCGGCCACGTACAGGGCGCCCACAGACCGGTGACTGCGCGTGGCCGGTTCACCCGCGGGAGTGGCCGGACGGGGCCAGCGGTGCTCCAGGGCACGGTGGAGGCCTGTTCCGACCGCCCCGCCGAGGACGGCGCAGACCCCCACGAGCAGGGCTGTCACCCGGCGTCCGGGCAGCTCCGGGGGGCCACCGGGCCACTCTGACACGCACGGTGGCCGACTCCGAGGCGCTCGCGACCGTGTCGAGGAGGGTGGCCTGCCGCGGCGGACTGTCCCCCGGCCGCTGGCTGGCCACCGAGCGCCGATCCGTACGAGACGGCGCGGCCGGGCACCCGGCAGGACAGCTCCGGCACCCCGGGTCTGGCCCAGGATGGCCGCCCAGAGGCGGCGTCATGCACGGCGCGCGACGCCGCGGACGCCCCCCGGTGGTCCTTCGGCACCTACCGCGATGAGCCCCGGCGCTGGCTCGAGGCCCGCTCCATGCAGGTGGGGCAGGCCTGGTCGGCGCCGGTGTCGAAGGACTGCTCGCCCCACACCCGCACGGCGACGTTGCACAGCGAGGTGGTCGGGGACAGGTCGGCACCGCCCGGTTCGACCGCGTGCCACGGCCCGGTCAGCTGCTCGGCCGTCTCTCCGCCGACGCCGCCGGACAGGGTCACCGGCGTGGTCTCGCGGCCGGTCCAGTAGTCGCTCATCCCCCGACCCTGCCGGTTCGGCGGCCGCGCCGCCGTCCAGAGGTCGCCGCCGACGGAGGTCGACCGCGCCGCCGTCGCTCGACCCGCGCCAGGGCGCGTGCCGGCCGACGACGACGTGGGTCGACCCGAGCTGCTGCGCGCCCCCCGACGGCCCGTGGGTCAGCGGGAGGAGGTGAGCCGGGGCAGGTCGGCGAAGACGGCGTCCAGGGCGGAGTGGGCCGCGCCCAGCAGGCCGGCGCGCGGGCCGGCCTGGCTGACCCGCACCTCCAGGCCGTCGGTGACCAGCGGGGGGCTCTGCGCGTACACCGCCGAGCGGACGCCGGCGACGAAGGCCTCGGCCTGGCTCAGCCAGCCGGCGAGCACCAGGCGGTCGGGGTTGACCAGGTTGACGATGGTGGCCAGCACGGTGCCGGTGCGGCCGCCGGCCTCGCGCAGCAGCCGGGTGGTCTGCGGGTGGGCGTCCCGCGCCAGGTCGAGCAGGTCGTCGACCCCGGCGACGGTCACCCCCTCGTCGCGCAGCCGCTGGGCCAGCGCGGCCCCGCTGGCCACCGCGTCCAGGCAGCCCACCCGCCCGCAGGAGCAGGCCACCGGCTCCGCGTCGGGCACGGTCACGTGGCTGATGTCCCCGGCGAACCCGCGGGCCCCGCGTTGCAGGGCGCCGTCCACCACGATCCCGCAGCCGATCCCCGACCCGGCCTTGACCAGCACCAGGTGCTCGGCCGTCGGGTCGGTGGCGTGCTCGCCCAGGGCCATCAGGTTGGCGTCGTTGTCGACCACCACCACCGTGCCCGCGGGCAGGTGCGGCCGGGCGACCGCGGCGACGTCGGCACCGTTCCACCCGGGCATCCGGGCCGGGGAGGTGACCACGCCACCGGGGAAGGCGACCGGCCCGGGGACCCCCAGGCCCAGGCCCAGCAGCGGACCCGCCGCGGGGCCCTGGTCGGCGAGCAGCTCGCCCAGCACCCCCGACACGGTGGCCAGGACGACGTCGGGCCCGTCGCCGACCCGGACCGGCACCCGGCGCTCCCCCAGCAACCCGCCGGTCACGTCGAGCACCGCGCAGTCGGCGTGCTGCTCCCCGAGACCGACCGCCCCGACCACCCCCAGCCCGGGCCGCAGGGCCAGCCGTCGTGGTGGGCGGCCGCTGCCGGTCACCGGCCCGGCGACCTCGGCGAGGACCCCCGCACCCAGCAGCTCGTCGACCCGGCCCGCCACCGTGGTCGGGGACGCCCCCGTCAGCCGGGACAGCTCGGCGCGCGAGGACGCCCGGCCACGGCGGACCAGGGAGACCAGCGACGTCGGCGACCCCGGGCGGGCGAGGGAGGCGGGAGGCACGACGGCAGTAGAGCACGCGATCGGCTCGAATGTCCCGCCCGTTAAAACCTTTCTGGATTAACTCCTGGGTCTTTTGCGTGCAACCCCCGGGTGCTTACTGTTCGCGGCGTCACACCCCGCCCCTGCCCCGGAGGAGTCAGCCGTGTCCGGTACCGCGCCCAGCGCCACCCCGATGGTCAGCCTGCGCGGCGTCCAGAAGCACTTCGGTGCCCTGCACGTGCTGCGCGACGTCGACCTCGACGTCGCCGCCGGGGAGGTGGTCGTCGTCATCGGCCCCTCGGGTTCGGGCAAGTCCACCCTGTGTCGCACGATCAACCGGCTGGAGCCCGTCGACTCCGGTGAGGTGCGCGTGGACGGCGTCCTCGTGCCCGCGGAGGGCGCCGCGCTCGCCCGGCTGCGCGCCGACGTCGGGATGGTCTTCCAGTCCTTCGACCTCTTCGCCCACAAGACCGTGCTGGAGAACGTCTGCCTGGCGCCGGGGATGGTGCGCAAGACCCCCAGGGCGCAGGCCCGCCGGGAGGCGATGGCCCTGCTGGAGCGGGTCGGCATCGCCGACAAGGCCGGCCACGTCCCCGCCCAGCTCTCCGGCGGCCAGCAGCAGCGGGCGGCCATCGCCCGCGCCCTGGCCATGCAGCCCAAGGTGATGCTCTTCGACGAGCCCACCTCCGCGCTGGACCCCGAGATGGTCGCCGAGGTCCTGGCCGTGATGACCGCGCTGGCCGACGAGGGCATGACGATGGTCGTGGTCACCCACGAGATGGGCTTCGCCCGCCGGGCGGCCGACCGGGTGGTCTTCATGGACGCCGGGCGCATCGTCGAGGTCGCCCCGCCCGAGGAGTTCTTCGCCGGCGGCGGCAGCGAGCGCACCCGCAGCTTCCTGTCCGCGGTCCTCACGCACTGACCCCTCAGCTCCGGCGCGCGAGTCCGCGGCGCCGGTCCTCCCCCGCCCCGGCGGGTCCGTCGAAAGGCAAGGAATGAGCCGCACCCTCCGGCGACGCTCCACGATCGCCGCATCCCTCGCGCTGGTCGCGTCCCTCGCGCTGGGCGCCTGCGGGGGCTCCGACTCGGGCTCCTCCGCGGTGCCGCCCTCCGCCGGCGGCGGCGGGGACGACGCCCTGCAGGAGGTCTACGACAACGCGCCCGTCGCCGAGGCCGCGGCCCTGCTGTCGGACTCCACGATGGCCGCGATCCGCGAGCGCGGCGTGCTGCGCGTCGCCGCCGCCCTGGACGCCCCGCTGCTGAGCCAGCAGGACCCGAGCAACCCCGACGACATCCAGGGCTTCGACATCGACCTGGCCAAGATGCTGGCGATCTACATCATCGGCGAGCCGAACATCGAGGTCGTGCCCCCGGCGTCGGAGACCCGCGAGGCGCTGCTGACCAACGGCACCGTCGACGTCGTCTTCAACACCTACACGATCACCGAGGAGCGGGCCGAGCAGATCTCCTTCGCCGGCCCGTACTTCGTCTCCGGCCTGGCCGTCGCCGTCGCGGCGGACAACGAGGACATCGCCGGGATCGACGACCTGGGTGGCCGCACCGTCATCGTCGGGGCGAACACCCCCGCCGTCACCGCGGTGCCCGAGCAGCAGCCCACGGCCGAGGTGGTCAGCTTCGCCACGGACCCGCAGTGCGTGCAGGCCCTCACCCAGGGCCGCGGCGACGCCTACGTGCAGGACTACACCCTGCTGGCCGCCGACGCGGAGTCCAACGACGGGATCAAGGTGGTCGGCCAGCCGTTCACCGAGGAGGCCTACGGCATCGGCCTGCCGCCCAACGACCCGGACTTCAAGGACTTCGTCAACGACTGGCTCGAGCAGATCTACGCCGACGGCTCCTGGGCCGCGGTCTTCGACGCCACCCTCGGCACGGTCGGTGACGGCAGCACGCCCGAGCCGCCGGCCATCGGCTCCGTCCCGGGTTCCTGACCTGATCAGCAGCAGCGCCGGCAGGAGGATCCGTTGAGCGCCCTCGTCGACGCCTGGCCCCAGCTCCTCTCGGGCCTGGGCACCACCGTGTTCGTCCTGGTCACCTCCGCCGTGGGTGCCCTCGTGCTCGGCACCCTGGTGACGGTGGCCCGGGTCAGCCCGGTCCCCGTCCTGCGCGCCGCGGCGTTCGGGTACGTCCAGGTGCTGGTCAACGTCCCCCTGCTGGCGCTGCTGCTGCTCGCCGTCTTCGCCCTGCCCGATGCCGGGCTGATCGCCCCGCTGGTGACCACGGCGATCGTCGTGCTCACCGTCTACGAGGCCGCCTACGTCGCCGAGGCGCTGCGCAGCGGCATCAACACCGTGTCGCGCGGGCAGGTCGAGGCCGCCCGCGCACTGGGCTTCACGCTCGCCCAGACCCTGCGGCTCGTCGTCGTCCCCCAGGCCGCGCGGACCGTCGTCCAGCCCCTGGGCAACGTGCTCATCGCGCTGCTGATGAACACCGCGCTGACCGCGACCGTCGGGGTCGTGGAGCTGACCAGCGCGACCAACAAGGTCAACCTGGTCCAGGCCCAGCCGATCCCGATCTTCGGCGCGGCCGGGCTGGTCTACATGGCCCTGGCGCTGGTGATCGGGCTGGGCGCCGGCCGCATCGAGAAGAGGGTGGCGATCCGCCGATGAGGCAGCCCGAGACCGCCCACCTCTACGACGAGCCCGGTCCGCGCGGCCGCCGCCGGATCCGCATCGCCTCCGTGGTCAGCGTGCTGGTGTTCGCCGGGGTCGTGGCGCTGATGCTCCGTCAGTTCGCCTCCCGCGGGCAGCTGGACGCCGACCGCTGGACGCCGTTCCTGTCCTGGCCCATCTGGGAGTACCTGCTCGTCGGGCTCCGCGGCACCCTGCTCGCGGCGGCGGTCGTCGCCGTCCTGGGCGGTGCGCTGGGCGTGCTGCTGGCCCTGGGCCGGCTCAGCCCGATCCGGCCGCTGCGCTGGCTGTGCACCGGGTTCATCGAGGTGTTCCGCACCCTGCCGGTGCTGCTGCTGATCTACCTCATGCTCTTCGGCCTGCCCGCCTACGGGATCAACCTGCCGGTGCTGTGGAAGCTCGTCGTCCCGCTGACGATCGCCAACGCGGCCGCCTTCGCCGAGATCGTCCGGGCCGGGGTGCTCAGCCTGCCCCGCGGACAGACCGAGGCCGGGTACTCCCTGGGCATGCGGCGGCTGCAGGTGATGCGCGCGGTGGTGCTGCCGCAGGCGCTGCGCGCGGTCACCCCGTCGCTGGTCGTCCAGCTGGTCAGCCTGCTCAAGGACACCTCGCTGGGCTACGTCGTCGCCTTCACCGAGCTGCTGTACCGGGCGCAGGTGCTCAGCGCCTACAACCGATTGCTCATCCAGACGTTCCTCGTCGTCACGCTCGTCTACCTCGTGGTGAACGGCCTGCTCTCCGCGCTGGCCTCCCGCCTGAGGCGCCGGACGACGAGGACGGCCGCCCCGATCGCCCCCGCCACCCCCGCCCAGCCGGGCGCACCCGCCGTGGAGGCCCCCCGTGTCTGACCCCGTGCTCGCCGAGCTCGCCGTCGTCGTCCGCTCCGGTCTGGTCGAGAGCCGGCACCTGGGCTCCCTGGTGGCCCTGGCCGCCGACGGGTCCGTCGCCCTGGAGCTGGGCGACCCCGATGCCGTCGTCCTGCCGCGGTCGACGACGAAGCCGCTGCAGGCGCTGGCCTGCCTGGAGGCCGGCGCCCCGCTGGCCGGCCCGGCCCTCGCGATCGCGGCCGGGTCGCACACCGGCGAGGACCGGCACGTCGACGTCGTCCGGGCCGTGCTGGCGGAGGCCGGGCTGGACGAGTCCGCGCTGCGCTGCCCGCCGGACCTGCCCGAGGACGAGGAGACCCGCCTGCGACTGCTCCGGGCCGGCGAGGGCCCCTCCCGGGTGCGGATGAACTGCTCGGGCAAGCACGCGGCGATGCTGCTGGCCTGCGCGGTCGCCGGCTGGCCCACCGAGGGCCACCTGCAGGCCGACCACCCGCTGCAGCGGCTGGTGCACGACGTCGTCGCCCGGGAGACCGGTCGGCCGGTCGGGCACACCGCCGTCGACGGCTGCGGCGCCGCCCTCTTCGGGACGACGGTGCGCGGCCTGGCCACCGCCTTCCGGTCCCTGGCGCTGGCCGCCGACGGCCCGGCCGCCCGGGTCGCCACGGCGATGCGGACCCACCCGGAGTTCGTCGGCGGGCGCGGGCACGTCAACAGCCGGCTGATGGCCGAGCTGCCCGGGGTGGTCGCCAAGGGCGGCGCCGAGGGCGTCATCGGGGTCGCCGGTCCCGACGGTCGGGCCGTGGCGATGAAGGTGGTCGACGGGAGCCCGCGGGCCACCACCGTCGTCGCGCTGGCCGTGCTCCGGGGGCTCGGGGTCGACACCTCCCCGGTGGCCGACCTGGAGACCGTGCCCGTGCTCGGCGGCGGCGTGCCCGTGGGCGAGGTCCGACCCGGGGCCGCGGTGGTCGGCCGGTGACCGCCGTCGAGATCTGCGTCGACGACGTCGAGGGCGCGCTGGCCGCGGCCTCGGCCGGGGCCGACCGGGTCGAGCTCTGCGCGGCCCTCGGCGAGGGGGGCGTGACCCCGAGCGCCGGCACGCTGGCCGCGCTGGCGAGCCGGGCACCGGCGCTGTCGGTGACCGTGCTGGTGCGCCCGCGGGGCGGGGACTTCGTGCACTCCCCCGTCGAGCTGGACGTCGTCTGCGCCGACGTGGCCGCCGCCCGTCGCACCCTGCCGGTCGTGGGGGTCACGGTCGGCCCGTTGAGCCCCGGCGGGTGGGTCGACCGGGCGGCACTGGACGCGGTGGTCGCCGCCGCCGGCAGCGCACCGGTCACCTTCCACCGCGCCTTCGACACCCTGGCCGACCAGCCGGCGGCCCTGGAGGACCTGGTCGCCGCCGGGGTCGCCCGGGTGCTCACCTCCGGCGGTGCCACCACGGCGCAGGAGGGCACAGCCACCCTCCGGGCGCTCGTGGAGCAGGCCGCCGGGCGGATCGAGGTCATGGCCGGCGGGGGCGTGCGGGCCGACCACGTCGCCCGGCTGGTGGCGGACACCGGCGTCCCCGCGGTGCACCTGCGCGCCGCCCGGACCGTCCGCTCCCCCGGCCACCGCAGCGCCACCCCGGTCGTCTACGACACCGGCACCCGCACGATCACCTCCACCGACGAGGTGGCCGCGGTCGTCGCGGCCCTGCGCGGACGGCGGGCGGGGTGAGCGACGGGTCCGCCGTGCTCGGCCTGGACGTCGGGGGGACCACCACCAAGGCCCTGCTCGTCGCCACCGACGGCCGGGTGGTGCACGAGGAGCGCCGGGCCACCGTCCCCGCGGCCGACCCGGTCGACGGGCTGGTCGCCGAGCTCGACCGGCTCACCGTCCTCGCCGCCGGCCACGGGCTCACCGTGGTCGGTGCCGGGGTGGTGACCCCCGGGCTCATCGAGGAGGCCACCGGCACCGTCCGGTACGCCTCCAACCTGGGCTGGCGGGACCTGCCGCTGCGCGCGGCCCTGCAGGCCCGGGCCGGCGTCCCGGTCACCACCGGCCACGACGTGCGGGCCGCGGGTCTGGCCGAGCAGCTGCTGGGCGCCGCGCACGGAGTCGACGACGTGCTCCTGGTGACCATCGGCACCGGGATCGCCGCGGCGCTGGTGAGCGGTGGGCGCCCCCTGGCCGGGGGCACCGGGGCGGCTGGCGAGATCGGGCACGCCCCGGTCCGGCCCGGCGGGGAGCCCTGCCCCTGCGGGCAGCGCGGCTGCCTGGAGGTCTACGCCTCCGGCGCCGGGGTGGCCCGCCGCTACGAGGCCCGCGCCGGGCAGGCCCGGTCCGCCGCCGGTGTGGTCGGGCGGCTGGACGAGGACCCGGTGGCCCGGGAGGTGTGGGCCGACGCGACGTCCGCGCTGGCCGACGCCCTGGTGACCGCCACCCTGCTCCTGGACCCCTCCGTCGTCGTCCTCGGTGGTGGGCTGACCGCGGCCGCCGCCGACCTGCTCGACCCGGTCCGGGCCGGGTTGGCGGCCGGGCTGACCTGGCGCCCGGCGCCTCCGGTGCACCTGACCCGGCTCGGGTCGCTGGCCGGGTCGCTGGGCGCCGCCGCGATGGCGATGACCCACGTCGGCCGGTCCGCCGACCTGGCGGGCTGGCGGGCCGTCCCGGCCCGGTGAGTCAGTCGCGCCCCAGCTCCAGGGTCGTCGCCACCTCGTAGCGGTCGCCGCGGTAGACCGACCGGGTGTGCTCCACCGGCCGCCCGCCCGCGCGGCCGACGCGGTCGAAGGACAGCACCGCCCGTCCGGGCGCCAGGCCGAGCAGGGTCGCCGTCCCGGGGTCGGCCTCGGCGGCGCGCACGGACTGCTCGGCCCGGTCGACGGTGGCCCCGTACGCGTCGGTGAGCAGGGTGTACAGCGAGCCGGTGAGGTCGTGGGCGTCCAGGTCGGGGGCCACGGTCGCCGACCACCAGCCGTCGTCGACCGACATGGGCTCGCCGTCGGCCAGCCGGAGCCGGCGGACGTGCCAGGCCGGTTCGTCCTCACGCAGGGCCAGCGCGGCCCGGGTCGGCGGGGGCGGCACGGCCGAGGCCACCTCGAGCACCACCGTGGAGGGCTGCAGGCCCATCCGTCGCATGTCCTCGGCGAAGGAGGCCAGGTGGAGCCGGGAACGGGCGGGCCGCTCGGCCACGAAGGTGCCCGACCCGGGCACCCGCACCAGCACCCCGTCGGCGACGAGCTGACCCACGGCCTCGCGCACCGTGATCCGGCTGACCCCGTGCACCTCGCACAGCTGCCGTTCGCTGGGCAGCGCGGCGCCGGGAGGCAGGCCCCGGGCCGATGCCAGCAACCGGTCCCGCAGCTGCTCGTGCAGTGCCTGCGGACCCCGGGTGAGGGGGTCGGTCACCAGCCCTGCCCGACCAGCTTGTGCGTCAGGACGTACCGGGCGTAGTCCGCGCGCTGCAGGCGCCCGGCGGCGGCCTCGTCGACGACCAGGGTGACGTGCGGGTGCAGCTGCAGCACCGACCCCGGGCAGGACGTCGTCACCGGTCCCTCGGCCGCGCCCGCGACGGCGGCGGCCTTGGCCTCGCCGGTGGCCACGAGCACGAGGTGCTCGGCCGCGGAGATCGTGCCCAGCCCCTGGGTCAGCACGTGCCGCGGGACGGCGTCGACGTCCCCGCCGAAGAACCGGGCGTTGTCCCGGCGGGTCTGCTCGGTGAGCGTCTTGACCCGGGTGCGGCTGGCCAGCGAGGAGCCCGGCTCGTTGAACCCGACGTGCCCGTTGGCCCCGATGCCCAGCACCTGGACGGCGACCGGCCGCAACCCGGTGACCAGCGCCTCGTAGTCGCCGGCGGCCTGCAGCGGGTCCGCGGCCGACCCGTCGGGCCCGTGCACCCGCGCCGGGTCCATGCCCAGGGCGTCGGTGAGTTCGCGCCGGATGACCTCGCGGTAGGACTCCGGGTGCCCGGCGGGCAGGCCGACGTACTCGTCGAGCAGGACGGCGGTGACGGCGTCGAAGCGGAGCCCGGCCGCGTGCCGGGCGACGAGCTCGCGGTAGGCCAGCAACGGCGAGGAGCCGGTGGCCAGGCCGATAATCACCTCGCCGGGGGCGCCCTCGACGGCGGCGGTCACCACGTCGGCGACCACCCGTCCGCAGTCCTCGGGGGTGGGCAGGACGACGACCTCCACGGTCAGTTCTCCTCTCGGTGCACCCGGACCCCGGCGGCGTAGACCGCGACGGGGACCAGGTCGGGGGTGGTGACCAGCACGTCGGCGCGCCGGCCCGGGGTCAGCTCGCCGACCTCGGCGTCCAGGCCGAGGAGCCAGGCGGGGGTGCGGGTGGCCGCGGTGACCGCGGCGGCGAGGTCGACGCCGGCGTCGCGGACCGTGCGGCGCAGCACGTCCGACAGCGTCGCGGTGCCCCCGGCGATCGCGGTCGGGTCGTGCGCGAGCCGGGCGACCCCCTCCCGGACGGTCACGTCCAGGGCGCCGAGGCGGTAGGCGCCGTCGGGCTCCCCGGCGGCCGCCATGGCGTCGGAGACCAGTGCGACCGCGTCCGGGCCCACCAGGTCGAACACCGTCGCGACCGTCTCGGGGGCGAGGTGCACGCCGTCGGCGACGAGCTCGACCACGAGCTCGCCCCGGGCGGCCGCGGCCAGGCAGGTGGCCACCGGACCGGGGGCCCGGGACAGCAGCGGGGGCATGCCGTTGAACAGGTGCGTGGCGCTCACCGGAGGCCCGGCGGCCCGGACGACCGCGGCGGTGGTGGCCGCGTCGGCGTCGGTGTGCCCGAGGCTGGGGAGCACCCCGTGCGCCCGGCAGACGGCCAGCAGCTCGGCGGCGTGGTCGGTCTCCGGGGCGAACGTCACCGACACGACGGCCCCGGTCGACAGCAGCGTCTCGAGCTCTGCCGGGTCCCCCGGGCGCAGGGCCGCGGGGTCCTGCGCACCGCACCGGGCGGCGGAGAGGTACGGCCCCTCCAGGTGCACGCCGGCCAGCACGTCGCCGACCACGGGGGCCAGCAGTGCCAGCCGGTCCCGCAGCACGGTGGGTGTCGCGGAGACCAGGGAGGCGACGAGCGTCGTCGTCCCCCGGGACCGGTGGTGGGCCGCTGCGCGCCGGACGCCGGCCTCGTCGCTGTCGGGGAACGAGCCGCCGGCGCCGCCGTGGCAGTGCACGTCGACCAGGCCCGGCAGCAGGAGGTGGCCGGTCGGCGGGGGCGGGTCGGGGTGGTCGGCCGCGGGGAGGACGGCGGTGACCCGGTCGCCGTCCAGGACCAGCACCGCGTCGTCGGTGGTCGTGCCGCCGGAGACGAGGCGTCCGCGCAGGGTGGTCGGCACGGCACCTCCTGGTCTGACCGGTCATGACCAGTAGACCAGACCGCTCAGCCCGCCGCGACCACCCGGTCCAGCCACTCCACCAGCAGCCGCTGCTCGGCCGGGGTGAGCACCCCGAGGTCGGCGGCCCGGGCCCGCAGCGCCACCGCAGCGGCCGCTCCGTCGCCGTCCGCGGCGGGGCCGGCGACGACGACCCGGGCCAGCACCGCCTCGATCATGGTGTCGACGAGCGCGGGGTCCCGATCCGCCGGCAGGGTGGCGAGCAGCGACAGCACCAGCCCCGTGCCGGCGGCGTGCACGAGCTCGGCGGCCCGGTGCTCGCCGACGCGCAACCGGCCGGCGAGGGCCACCCGGTGCACCCGGGCGGCGAGGACCTCCCGCCCCGCGCGGGCCGCCGCCGAGCGGGGTGCCCGGCCCGGGTCGCTCAGCAACGCGAAGACCCCGGGGTGGGCCAGGCCGAACTCGACCTGCGCCCGCCAGCCGGCCCGCAGGTCCTCGACCGGGTCGACGCCCTCGTCGGTGGCCGCCCGGACGACCGCCGCCTTGCTCGCGACGTGTCCGGCGAGCACGTGCTCGGCCACCGCCTCCAGCAGCCCGTCCTTGTCCCCGAAGAGCCGGTAGATCGCGGGGGCCTGCACCCCGGCCGACTCGGCGACCCCCCGGGTGGTCACCGCGTCCGGTCCGGCCTCGTGCAGCAGGCGCGCTGCCGCCTCGACGATCGCCGCCCGGGTCGTGGTCGCCGCTGTCATGCCGCCGACGATAGCGCCGGTCCGACATCGTGGTTATCGTCGATAACACCAACGAGGTACCAGCGATACGAGGAGCACTCCATGATCGTCGTCACCGGGGCCACCGGCGCGCTCAACGGCGCCACCGTCGACCACCTGCTGGAGCGGGTGCCGGCCGAGCAGGTCGCCGTCGCCGTCCGCGACCCCGACCGGGCCCAGCGCTTCGCCGAGCGGGGTGTCGCCGTCCGACAGGCGGGCTACGAGGACCCGGCTGCCCTGCGCGCGGCCTTCGCCGGGGCCGACCAGGTGCTGCTGGTGTCCTCCAACGACCCGGGCGCCGACGCCGTGGCGCTGCACCGGGCGGCCGTGGACGCCGCGGTGGCCGCCGGCGTCGGGCGGGTGCTGTACACCAGCCACCAGGGCGCCGCCGCCGGCTCGCCCTTCGCCCCGGCCCGCGTGCACGCGGCCACCGAGGACCTGCTGGAGCAGTCCGGGCTGGCCTGGACGTCGCTGCGCAACGGCTTCTACGCGCACAGCCTGGACTGGCTGGCCGGACCGTGGCGGGAGACCGGGGTCGTCACGGTCCCGGTGGAGGGCCCCGTCTCCTGGACCGCCCGCGACGACGCCGCCGAGGCCGCCGCCGTCGTGCTGGCCGCCGGCGGCGGGTACGACGGCCCGGTCACGATGACCGCCGGCGCCGCCCCCACGTTCGCCGACGTCGCCCGCACGGCCGCCGAGGTGTCGGGGAGTCCGGTGGAGCTCGCAGTCGTGGGCAGGGACGCGTGGCTCGCCGGGCAGCTGGCCGCGGGTCGCCCGGAGGGCGTGGCCCGCTTCACGCTGGGCATGTACGAGGCGGCCGAGCAGGGCTTCTTCGCCGGCACGGACCCGCTGCTGGGTCAATTGATCGGCCGGGAGCCGCGCACGGTGCGCGACCAGCTGGCGGGCTGAGGGCGACGGACGAGTCGGCCTGTACGCCGGGTTCTGTCCCCGGGTGCCTCACGGCCTCCCGATGGGCGGCCATCCATCTAGGCCTGCGGTTGCCCGCAGGCTCGAGCGGTCTACCCGGAGGCTCGGGCGGGCAGCCCTCGAACGCCTCCGCAGTGCGGCGGCGAGCCGCCGCACCTTCCTGACCTTGCTCCGGGTGGGGTTTACCGAGCCACACCGGTCACCCGGTGTGCGGTGGTCTCTTACACCGCCGTTTCACCCTTACCAGTGCGAGCACTGGCGGTCTGTTCTCTGTGGCACTGTCCCGCGGGTCGCCCCGGGTCGCTGTTGACGACCACCCTGCCCTGTGGAGCCCGGACGTTCCTCGGGACCCGGGGTCTCCCCCGCGCCACGCGGCCGCCCAGCCGACTCGTCCGTCGTGCTGGGCAGCCTACCGGTGACTCAGCCCCAGAAGAGCCGGAACCCGACCCGCCGGTCGCCGTCCTCGGTGAGCGTGGCCTGGTCGACCACCTGCCGCGCCTGCTCCTCGACCGGTACGTCCGGCGCGAGCACCTCCAGGTACCGGCGGTGCTCGGTGAGGGAGGCGACGGCGAGCTCCACGCCGTCGGCGACGTCCACGACGTGCGGCGGGTCGCCGATGGTCTGCACCGCGACGTACTCCGCGCCCGACCACGGCTCCTCGGTCAGCTCCGGGAAGATCCACTCGTTTCCGGCGTCGGCGACGGCGTCCAGCACCGAGCGGGACAGCGCCCGGTGGTCCGCGGAGTTCCAGGCGGCCGGCGTGACGTCGGGTCCGGTCCAGGTGTCCGCGCCGTGCAGGGTGACCACCAGCTCGGGGCGGTGCCGGCGGATCGCTGCGGCCAGGTCGCGCCGCAGCGCCGGGCCCTCGACCAGGGTGCCGTCGCGGTGGTCCAGGAACTCCACCTCGGTCACCCCGACGACGGCGGCAGAGCGGCGTTCCTCCTCCTCGCGCAGCGGCCCGGCCTCGGCCGGGGGCATCCCGGCGATCCCGGCCTCCCCGCGGGTGGCCAGCAGGTAGTGCACCTCCTTGCCGGCCGCGGTCCACACGGCGACGGCGGCGGCCACCCCGTACTCGATGTCGTCGGGGTGCGCGGCGACCACGAGCGCGCGGGACCAGTCGGTGGGGAACGGGGCAGGCATGCCCGGAGTCTGGTCCTCAGCTCCGGGCGACGTCGAGCAGGACGGCGGCCAGCTCCCCGGGCGCGCTGATCATCGGGTCGTGCCCGGTGGCCAGCTCCACCATCGACCACCCGGGCTGCCCGGCCACCCGGGCCCGCGACGGGTCGATGCTGGCCAGCGGCGGGGCCGTGCAGCTGACGTAGGTGCGCGGGCGGGCCGACCACCGCGCGGCGTCGAAGTGCACCGGGTCGTCGTAGACCCCGCCGGGGTGGGTCGTCTGCCGGCGGTCCACCCAGGCGGCGTCGTCCCCGGTGAGCCCGAAGACCGTCGCGGGCGGTGCGGGCAGCACCCCGTCGGCCGCGATCTGGGTGCGCTGTTCCGCCTTCGTGTCGGGCGGGCTGAGCGACGACCAGCACTCCCCCGGCTCGGGCAGCACGGCGTCGACGTAGACCAGCGGGCCGACGGCGTCCCCGAGCACGTCGGCGGCGGCGGTCACCGGCACCCCGGCGTAGCTGTGCGCGACGAGCACGGCCCCCCGGCACTCCTCGGCCCGGACGACGGCGACGACGTCGTCCACGTGGGTCTGCAGCGTCACCCCGGTGACCCCGGGCCGCTCCCCCACCCCGCTCAACGACACGGTGACCGCGCGCGCACCCCCGGCCCAGAGCAGCGGCAGCACCCGCCGCCAGCTCCACGCCCCGTGCCACGCACCGTGGACCAGCACGACGTCCCTCATCGGGCCATCATGGCCCGGCTCAGCTGCGGACGGCCTCCGCGCGCTCGGGGGCGGGTGACTCGGTCTGCGGGCTCGGCCCGCGCACCAGCAGGGCGACCAGCACGGCGCCGACCAGCCCGGCGGCACCGGCGACCAGCAGCACGTCGCGCAGGCCGTCGGCGTAGGCAGCCGACAGCAGCTCGGTGAGCCCCCCGCGGGCATCGGCGGGGGCCGAGCCGATCACCTGCTGGGCCTGCCCACCGGACAGCGCGGACGCCGTCCCGGTCGGGTCGTCGGCGCCGGCCTCGGTCAGCGCGCGCGTGGTGCCGGCTGCGAACACCGACCCGAGGACGGCGACCCCCACGGCGAAGCCCAGCTGGCGGGCGGTGTTCACCGCACCGGAGGCCATCCCGCTGCGCTCGCGGGGCACCGAGGCCAGCGCCGCGGAGGTGACCACCGGGTTGCAGATGCCGACACCCAGGCCCAGCACGGCGAGCCCGGGGACGAGGATCCCCCAGCTCGCTCCCCCGTCGACCCGGGCCATCAGGAGCGCCCCGGCACCGATGATCGCCAGGCCGACGGCCAGCACGACCCGCGGGGACCGGTCGGTGAGCTTCTTCCCGGCGACCGCGGCGGCGACGAAGCTGACTGCCGACAGCGGGATGAAGACCGCACCGGCCTGCAGCGGGCTGAGGCCGAGGATCGACTGCAGCCACAGCGACAGGTAGATCGAGTTGGCGAACGCGGCCAGGTTGAGCAGCAGCGAGCCGATCATGATGCCGGTGAACCGGGTGGTGCGGAACAGCCGGAGGTCGAGCATCGGGGCCTCGCGGCGCAGCTCGATGACCACCCAGCCGGCGAGGACGACGAACCCGGCGACGATCGGGCCCCAGGAGCCGAGGTCGGCCCAGCCGTTGGCGGCGGCCTCGACCAGGCCGTAGACGATCGCGCCGGCACCCAGGGTGAAGGTGGCGATGCCGGGGACGTCGGGGTGCGGGGCGCCGGACTGCTTGGACTCCTCGACCACCTTGAGGGTCAGCAGCACGGCGAACAGCGTCACCGGCAGGTTGACCAGGAAGATCCACCGCCAGGACAGCTCGGTGAGCAGCCCGCCCAGGATCGGGCCGGCCGCGGCGGCTGCGCCGACGACGGCGCCCCAGATGCCGAACGCCGTCCCCCGGTCGCGGCCGCGGTAGATCGCGTTCAGCAGCGCGATCGTGGTGCTGAACATGGCGGCGGCACCGATGCCCTGCACCGCGCGGGCCGCGATGAGCAGCTCGGCGTTCGGGGCGAGGCCGCAGGCCAGCGAGCTGACCGCGAAGAGCGTCAGCCCGCCGAGGTAGAGCTTCTTGCGCCCGTACAGGTCGGCCAGCGACCCGGCACCGAGCACGAGGGCGGCCAGGGCCAGGGCGTAGACGTCGACCACCCACTGGAGCTGGTCGAACGAGGTGCCCAGGGACGTCGCGATGTCCGGCAGAGCGACGTTCACGATCGTGACGTCGATGAGGAGCATGAACGTGCCGGCACAGACCGCGACGAGCGGCCACCACTTGCGCATGGCGCCGGTCATGCCCGGCAGTTGCTCACCCCAACCTCTCCGCCTGCGGAAGCGGCGCTGGTCACACCCCGCGGGCCACCCGGAGCGCCGTGGCGATCATCGGGGCCTGGAACGGGATCCGCGCCGCGGCGACGGCCCGGGCCCGGCCGGAGGTGACCCGGAGGGTGTGCAGGTGCGCCGGGAGGAAGGCGGCGAGCAGGCCGGCGGCGGCCCAGCCGCCCACCGACCGCGTGCCGGGGACGGCGAGCAGCGCGGCGGTGGCCAGCTCGGCCACCCCGCTGCCGGTCACCCAGGGCCGCCCGGGACCCAGCTCCGGCGGCACCATCCACGTGAACGTCCGGGGCCGGACCAGGTGCAGCACCCCCGAACCACCCAGAGCCACGGCCAGTCCCGCTGCGCGCACGTCGATCCCCATGCGGGAACCGTAGGCTCGCCGCTCGTGTCCGTCGTCGACCTGCTCATCGCTGCGGGGGTCGCCCTGCTGGCCGGTGGGATCAACTCCATCGCCGGCGGTGGCTCCCTGATCCTGTTCCCCACCCTGGTCGCGCTCGGCCTGCCCACGGTGGCCGCCAACGTCACCAACTCCGTCGCCCAGTGGCCGGGGTACCTCGGCGCGGTCATCGGCTTCCGGGACCACTACGCCGGCCAGCGCCGGCGGCTGGTCGCGATGTCGGTGGTCGCCACCCTGGGCGGGACGGCGGGCAGCATCCTGCTGCTGACCACCCCCTCGAGCGCCTTCGACACGATCGTGCCGGTGCTGGTGCTGTTGGCCAGCCTGCTCATCGGGCTGCAGCCGCTCCTCACCCAGCGCCTCAAGGCCCGGGAGACCGACGGCGAGCGCCGCGACCCGCTGTGGCTCTACGTCGTGGTGTTCCTGGCCTGCGTCTACGGCGGCTACTTCGGCGGCGCGCTCGGCGTCATCCTCACCGCGGTGCTGGCCATCGGGCTGGGCCGGCTGAAGCTGGCCAACGCGGTCAAGAGCCTGCTCGCCCTGGTCACCGCCAGCACCACGGTGGTGGTCTTCGGCTTCTTCGGCCCCGTCGACTGGCTGCTGGTCGCCGTCTGCGCCCCGGCCGCGCTGGTCGGGGGCTTCCTCGGTGCCCGGGTCGCCTCCAGGATCCCGACCACCCCGCTGCGGGTGTTCATCGTGGTCTTCGGCGTCGCCGTCGCGGCCTACCTCTTCCTCCGTTGATGGACGTGGACGTGGTGGCCCTCCTGGTCGCCGGTGTGCTGCTCGTGGCCTCCCTGGTCGCGGCCGTCGTCGACTCGCCCCGGCTGCCCGGTGCCGCCGTCGCCGTCCCCGGCGCGCTGCTGCTGGCGGTGCTCGGCGTGGTCGGCTGGCCCGACGCCGAGGCCACCGTGCGGGAGATCGCCCCCACGGTCGGCTTCCTCGTGGTGATCCTGCTGTTGAGCGACCTGGCCGACCGGGAGGGCCTGTTCTCCTGGTCGGCCGCGGTGACCGCCCGCCGGGCCGGCCGCTCGTCGCAGGGCCTGCTGGTGCGGGTGGTCGCGCTGTCCGCCGTCGTCACCGCCGTGCTCAGCCTCGACGCGACCGTCGTGCTGCTCACCCCGGTCGTGCTGGCCACCGCCGCCCGGATGCGGGTGCCGGCCCGCCCGCACGCCTACGCCGCCGGGCACCTGGCCAACTCGGCCTCGCTGCTGATGCCGGTGTCGAACCTGACCAACCTGCTCGCCTTCGCCGCGACCGGGCTGACGTTCCTGCACTTCACCGCGCTGATGGCCGGGCCCTGGGTGGTCGCCGTGCTGGTCGAGTACGTGGTGCTGCGCTGGCTGTTCCGGGCCGACCTGCGGGTCCCGGTGGGCGAGCCGGTGCACGACGTCCCGCCGACACCCCGCCTCGCGCTGGCCGTCGTCGTCCTCACCGTGATCGGGTTCGGGGTCTCCTCGCTGGTCGACCTCTCCCCCGTCTGGCCGGCGCTGCTCGGGGTGCTCGTGCTGGCCGGCAAGCAGCTGGCCACCCGGCGCACCCGCCACGCCGACCTGCTCGCCGCGGCCAACCTGCCGTTCGCGCTCTTCGTGTTCGGCCTGGCGGTCATCGTGCTGGGCCTGCAGCTCAACGGCCTCGAGCGGCTGCTCACCGCCGTGCTGCCGGACGGCGAGAGCCTGCTGGCCCTGCTGGCCGTCGCCGCGGTCTCCGCCGTCGTCGCCAACCTGCTCAACAACCTGCCGGCCACCCTCGCCCTGCTGCCGGCCGCCGCGGTGGGTGGCCCGCCGACGCTGCTCGCCGTCCTCATCGGGGTCAACGTGGGCCCCAACCTCACCTACGTCGGGTCGCTGGCCAACCTGCTGTGGCGCCGGGTCTTCGCCGCCACCGGCGAGGAGTCCCCCAGCCCGGCGAGGTTCAGCCTGGTCGGCCTGGCCACGGTGCCGCTCACCCTGGTGCTGGCCACCGTCGCCCTCTGGGCCGCCCTCCAGGTCTGACACCCCCTGACAAAGGAACCTCTGCACCCCCTGGGCGGCTCGTCAGGGGGTGCAGAGGTTGCTTCGTCATTCGCCGCCGCGGCCGGGGTCGCCGATGGCGATCATCGCCTCCACCGCCCGGCGGGCCTTCGTCGCGATCTCCGTCGGCACCTCGATCGCGCCGCTCCCCGTCTGCAGGGTCCGCAGCAGCTTGGCCGGGGTGATCATCTTCATGTAGCGGCAGGCGGCGCGGGAGTTCATCGGCAGGAACTCGGTGACGCTGTTGAGGTTGCGCAGCTGGTGCAGGATTCCGATCTCGGTGGCCACCAGCACCTGCTTGGCCGTCGTCGCCTGGGCGGCCTCGGCCATGCCCCCGGTGGACAGCACCCGGGTGCGGTCGGCGGGCAGGTCGCCGTTGCTGACCAGGTCCAGCACCGAGGTGGTGCAGCCGCACTCGGGGTGCACCAGGATCTCCGCGTCGGGGTGGGCGGCGATCTGCGAGCGGACGTCGGAGGGTGAGATGCCCGCGTGCACGTGGCACTCCCCGGCCCAGATGTGGATGTTCCGCCGACCGGTGACCCGCTTGACGTGCGCGCCGAGGAACTGGTCGGGGCAGAAGAGGATCTCGCGGTCCTCGGGGATCGAGCGGATGACGTCGGCGGCGTTGGAGCTGGTGCAGCAGACGTCGGTCTCGGCCTTGACCGCGGCGGTGGTGTTCACGTAGCTGACGACGACGGCGCCGGGGTGCTCGGCCTTCCACTCGCGCAGCTGGTCGGCGGTGATCGAGTCCGCCAGCGAGCAGCCGGCGTCGAGGTCGGGCAGCAGCACGGTCTTGTCCGGGGACAGGATCTTGGCGGTCTCGGCCATGAAGTGGACGCCGCAGAAGACGATCTCGCGGGCGTCGGTCTCGGCGGCGACCCGGGACAGGTAGAGCGAGTCACCGGTGTGGTGGGCGACGTCCTGGATCTCGGGCACCTGGTAGTTGTGCGCCAGGACGACGGCGCCGCGCTCGTCGGCCAGCCGGCGGACCTCGGCGGCCCACTCCTCGTACTGCGCCGGGGACAGCGTCCGCTCGTCACCGATGGGGGCGGCTGGGGCGATCGTCATGGGAGCTCCCGGGGGTCGACGGCGCTGACGGTGACCATGATCCCCCGTCGCCGCCGACCGCCGGTGCCCAGCCTGCCCTTACGATCTGCGCGTTCCCCCGATGCTCAAGCTCTTGAGGACCTCATGCGCCGTCGCCCGCTCGCTCTCGCCGTGCTCGCCACCACCGCCCTGGCGGTCACCGCCTGCGCCCCCCAGGAGTCCTCCGACGCCGGCGCGTCCGGCAGCAGCGGCGGCGGCTCTTGCGCCCCGGCCGACCTGGACACCGTCGCCGACGACACGCTCACCATCGCCACCGACCAGCCGGCCTACGAGCCGTGGATGGTCGACGACGACCCGACGAACGGCGAGGGCTACGAGTCCGCGGTGGCCTACGCGGTCGCCGAGCAGCTGGGCTACACCGAGGACCAGGTCGAGTGGACGCGGGTGCAGTTCAACACCGCGATCTCCCCCGGGGACAAGTCCTTCGACTTCGACATCAACCAGTTCACGATCAACGACGAGCGCCGTCAGGCCGTGGACTTCTCCTCGCCGTACTACACCGCCACCCAGGCCGTGATCACCACCGCGGGCTCCGCGGCCGACGGCGCGACCAGCCTGGCCGACCTGCAGGACCTGCGCCTCGGCGCCCAGGTGGCCACCACCAGCCTCACCGTGCTGACCGACGTCATCGACCCGACCACCGACCCGGTCGTGTTCAACACCAACGACGACGCCAAGCTCGCGCTGCAGAACGGCCAGGTCGACGCGATCGTCGTCGACCTGCCCACCGCCTTCTTCATCACCAGCGCGGAGCTGGACGACGGCGTGATCGTCGGCCAGGTCGCCGACTCCGGCGAGAGCGGCGACCAGTTCGGGCTGCTGCTGGCCAAGGACTCCCCGCTGACCGACTGCGTCAGCCAGGCCGTGGACGCCCTGGAGGCCGACGGCACGCTGGCCGACCTGCAGGACCAGTGGCTGTCCCAGGCCGCCGACGCACCGGTCCTGAACTGACCGCCACCGTCACCGGCGGGGCGCCGGGCATGCCGGCGCCCTCGGAGCTCGAACGGGGACGGCGGGCCTTCCGGGCCCGCCGTTCCCGGCGGTCCACCCTGGTGGCGCTGGGCTCGACGCTGGTCTTCTTCGTCGTCGCCTACCTCGTCGTCACCCGGTCCCCGGGCTGGCCCCGGGTGCAGGCCACGTTCTTCTCCCTGGACGTCGCCCGAGACTCCTTCCCCGAGATCCTGCAGGGCCTGTGGCTCAACGTGCAGGTGCTCGTCGTCGGCGGGCTGTGCGTGCTGGTGCTGGGCCTCGGCATCGCGGTCCTGCGCACGTTGCGCGGCCCGGCGTTCGCCCCGCTGCGCATCCTGGCCACCGGCTACGTCGACCTGTTCCGCGGCATGCCGCTGATCATCACGCTGTACCTGGTGGGATTTGGCTTCCCGGCGCTGCAGCTGCAGGGGCTGCCCACCTCCCCCTTCGTGCTGGGTACGACGGCGATCGTGCTGACCTACTCGGCCTACGTCGCCGAGGTGTTCCGCGCCGGGATCGAGTCGGTGCACCCCAGCCAGCGCGCCGCCGCCCGCTCGCTGGGCCTCTCGCACCGGCAGTCGATGCGGATCGTGGTGCTGCCCCAGGCCGTCCGCAACGTGACCCCCGCGCTGCTCAACGACTTCGTCGCCCTGCAGAAGGACGTCGGGCTGATCTCGGTGCTCGGCGCGATCGACGCGGTCCGCCAGGCGCAGATCATCGTCGGGCAGACCTTCAACTTCACGCCCTACGTGGTCGCCGGGCTGCTCTTCGTGCTGCTCGCCGTCCCCTCGGCCCGGATCGCCGACGGCGTCGCCGCCCGGGCCCGTCGTCGTCAGCAGTCAGGATCTGTGTTGTGAGTCAGCCCGTGCTCGACGTCCGCGGCGTGGTCAAGGCGTTCGGCGACAACGTGGTGCTGCGGGGCGTGGACCTCGCCGTCGGCGAGCACCAGGTGGTGGCCCTCATCGGCGGCTCGGGGTCGGGCAAGTCCACCCTGCTGCGCTGCACCTCGTTGCTGGAGACCGTGGACGACGGCCAGGTGCTGCTCGACGGCGAGGACGTCACCGACCCCCGGGTGGACGCCGACGCCGTCCGCCGCCGCCTCGGCGTCGTCTTCCAGGCGTTCAACCTGTTCCCGCACATGACCGTGCTGGACAACGTGACCCTGGCCCCGGTGCGCGTGCACGGCCGCTCCAAGGCCGACGCCCGCGAGGAGGCACTCGGCCTGCTGGAGCGGATCGGGCTGGCCGACAAGGCCGGGGAGTACCCGGACCGGCTGTCGGGCGGTCAGCAGCAGCGGGTGGCCATCGCCCGGGCCCTGGCGGTGCGCCCCCGGGTGCTGCTGCTGGACGAGATCACCTCGGCGCTGGACCCCGAGCTGGTCGGTGAGGTGCTGCGGGTGGTCCGGGAGGTCGCCGCACAGGGCATGACCATCGTGATGGCGACCCACGAGATGGGCTTCGCCAAGCAGGTCGCCGACACCGTCTGCTTCCTGTCCGACGGCGTGATCCTGGAGTCCGGCCCGCCCGAGCAGGTGCTGGGCGAGCCCGTCGAGGCCCGCACACGCCAGTTCCTCTCCCGCGTCATCGACGCCGGCCGCCTCTGACGAGAAGCGCCCTTCTCGTCAGCACGGCTGACGAGAAGGGCGCTTCTCGTCAGGCCAGGTGCGACGTGTCGTTGACCAGGCGGACGGACGACGAGCCGTCGGTGCCCCACGTGACCGTGGAGAGCGACGCGGCCTCCAGGAAGACCTTGTAGACGACCTCGTCGCCCACGCCCAGGCCGGCGGCGAGCATCAGCTTGATCGGCGTCACGTGGCTGACGATCAGCACGGTCTTCCCGGCGTGCCGCTCGAGGATGCGGGCGCGGGCCGCGGCGACCCGGGTGGACACGTCGACGATCGACTCCCCACCGGGCGGGCGGACGTCGAGCGCGGTGCGCCAGCGCCGGAAGGCCAGCGGGTTGGCCGCCAGCGCCTCGGTGCCGGTCATCCCCTCCCAGCCACCGAAGTCCAACTCGCGCAGGTCGCGGTCGACCTCGATGCCCGTGTCGAGCACCTCGGCGACGGCGCCGGCGGTCTGCCGGCAGCGCTTGAGCGGCGAGGACACGATCGCCTCGATGCCGCGACCCACCATCGCCTGCGCGGCGGCGGCGGCATCGGCCCGGCCCAGGTCCGACAGGTCCAGGTCGCTGCTGCCACTGAACCGACGCTCGGGGGTGTGCGCCGTCCGGCCGTGCCGCAGCAGCAGCGTGGTGGTGGTGACCACCGGCGGCGGGGGGCCGGCCGGGGCCGCGGGCTCCTCGACGGCGACCGCGTCGGTCCCGAGGTCGCGGTGCACCGGCTTGCCGTCCATCGCGGAGTTCGCCAACGCGTCGGCGGCGGAGTTCTGCGCGCGCGGGATCCAGGTGTAGCGCACCTGGGCGAGCTGCCGGGCCAGGTCGCGGGCCTGCACCGCGAGCTTCTTCATGTCCGGGTGCTTGATCTGCCAGCGGCCCGACATCTGCTCGACGACGAGCTTGGAGTCCATCCGCACCTCGACGGTCGCGGTCGGGTCGATGCCCAACGCGGCCTCGAGTCCCGCGACCAGACCGCCGTACTCGGCGACGTTGTTGGTGGCGCGGCCGACCGACGCGGCCCGCTCGGCCAGCAGCCGCCCGGTGTCGGCGTCCTTCACCAGGGCGCCGTAGCCGGCCGGACCGGGGTTGCCCCGGGACCCGCCGTCTGCCTCGATGACGAGCCGGCGGCTCACAGACCGGACTCGGCGGTGCGGACCAGGATCCGGTTGCAGTTCTCGCAGCGCAGCACGGTGTGCGGGTCGGCGTTGCGGGCCGCGGCCAGCTCGGTCCCGTAGAGCTCGATCCGGCACCCCTCGCAGCGGCGGGCGTGCAACGCAGCCGCCCCGGTGCCCCCGGTCTGCGTGCGGACGCGCTCGTACAGCGCCAGCAGCGGGGCGCTGACGGTGCCGGCGATCTCCTCGCGCTTGGCGCCGTGCTCCTGCTCGCCCTCGGTGATCTCGGCCAGCACGGCGTCGCGGCGGCCCTCGGCCTCGTCCTGCTGGGCCCGGGCGCCGTCGAGACCGGTCTGGGCCGTCGCCAGCGTGGCGTCGAAGGCCTCCCGGCGCTCCATCAGCTCGAGGACCTGGTCCTCCAGGTCGCCCTGGCGCCGGGCGAGGGACTCCATCTCCTGCTGCAGGCTGGTCATCTCCTTGGGCGAGGCCGCCCCGGAGTCCAGCTTCTGCTGGTCGCGGGCCGACCGGGCCCGCACGGTGTCGACGTCGGCCTCCAGCCGCTTCTGCTCGCGGTCGAGGTCACGGACCTCGGTCTGCGCGCGCACCACGTCGGCGGAGAAGGCCCGTTGGGCGTCCTCTGCCTCGGCGACGGCAGCGTGTTCGGGAAGGGTGCGCCGGCGGTGGGCGAGTTGCGCGAGCGCGACGTCCTCCGCGGCGAGTGCCAGCAGCTTCTGCTGGTCGAAGTGGTCGGCCTGCACCCGTCCAACCTACCCGCGGCGGAGGGCGTGCCGTACCGCCTCCGACCGGAGGGTCAGTCGGCGGTGTCGGAGGCGGCGTAGACGCCGGGAGCCGGCACCTCGGCGACCTGCTGGGACACGTGCATCGTCCACGGGTCGGTGCGCCGCCGGGAGACCGTGACCTCGACGCGGGCGCCGAGGTCCCGGTACAGGACGTCGGCGGCCACCGGCAGCCACGGGTACTCCGTCGCGTAGTGCGCGACCTCGACCAGGGCCGGGCCCGGCACCTCGCCGGCGTCGACGACCGGGTGGTGCTTGAGGTCGCTGGTGAGGAAGACATCGGCGCCGGCGGCCCGCGCGGTGTCGATGAGCGACCCGCCGCTGCCTCCGCAGAGGGCGACCGTGCGGATGACCCGGTCGGGGTCACCGGCGACCCGCACGCCTGCGGCGGTGGCGGGGAGCACGGCGGCGGCCCGCTCGGCGAACTCGCGCAGCGTGATCGGGTGGGTCAGCTCGCCGACCCGGCCCAGGCCCGCCCGGGTGGGGGTGGAGGAGTTCTCGAAGACCGCGTAGCCCGGGTCCTCGTAGGGGTGCCACTCGTGCAGCGCCCGCAGCACCTCGGCGCGGGCCGCACGGGGCACGACCATCTCCAGCCGGGTCTCCGGGACGCGCTCGAGGGTGCCGTGCGTGCCGATCGCCGGGTTGGTCTCGTTGCCGGGGATGAAGGTCCCGGTGCCGGTGGTCTGCCAGGCGCACCGCGTGTAGTCGCCGATCACGCCGGCGCCGGCCGCGGAGAGCGCGTCGACGAGCCGGTCGCCCTCCTCGACGGGGGCGAACACCACGAGGGTGTCGGTCAGCGGTGCGGCGACGGACTCCAGCGGGACGGCGTTGGCCACGCCCAGGGCGGAGGCCAGCGCGTCGTTGACGCCGTGGTCGGCGGCCCGGTCGGCGTTGGTGTGGGCGACGAAGAGCCCGATCCCGGCCCGGATGAGCCGGTGGACGATGCGGCCCTTGGGGTCGTCGGCGGGCACGCCGTGCACCGGGGTCAGCAGCAGCGGGTGGTGGGTGACGACCAGGTCGACCCCGGCCTCGATGGCCTCGTCCACGACCGCGTCGGTCGGGTCGACGGCGAAGAGCACCGAGTGGACGGCCTCGGCGGGGTCACCGCAGACCAGACCGACGGCGTCCCAGCTCTCGGCCAGGGCCGGGTCGTACCGCGCGTCCAGCGCCGCGACCACCTCGCTCAGCGGCGCGCCCGGGAGCGGGAGCTCACGGACCGTCGCCAACGGGTCGGAGTGCGCGCCTTCGTGCGCCGGGAGTGCCACAGGACCGGACTGTAGGTGAGCGAGCTGGGCTCGGCTCGTCATGACGTGTCGGTCTGCCCTCCCCGGGGTGGGGTGGCTCTCAGCGGGTTCACGGCGGGCGGTGGTCATCTCCCCGTGTTCGCGCGCCGGACGCCTCCTGGACGGGTGCGTGTCGCGCACTCCGGTTGTGGGTGACCTCACCGTCCGCGATCCACGGTGACCGACGTGTCGCCCGGGCCCCGGCGGCGCACTCAGTCCATCAACGGGTCGTCGTCCTCGCTGGCGGAGAAGGCGGCCCAGAGCACCGCGTACGGGCCCTCCACCCTCACCAGCTCGGCGTGCGGGCCGACCTGCACGACCCGGCCGTGGTCGAGGACCACGACCCGGTCGGCGCGGGCCGCGGTGGTCAGCCGGTGGGCGACCACGACGGTGGTGCGCCGTTGGGCCAGCGCGTCGGCAGCCCGGTTGACCGCGGCCTCGGTGGCCAGGTCCAGCGACGCGGTGGCCTCGTCGAACAGCAGCACGTCGGGGTCGACCAGCTCGGCCCGGGCCAGGGCCAGCAGCTGGCGTTGGCCGGCCGACAGCGACCGGCCCCGCTCGCCCACCCGGGTGCGGTAGCCCTGCGGCAGGGCGGCGACCATCGCGTGCGCCCCGACGGCGCGGGCGGCGGCCTCGACCTCGGCGTCGGTCGCCCCGGGTCGGCCGTAGGCCACGGCGTCCCGGACCGTCCCCTCGAAGAGGTACGCCTCCTGGGGCACCACCCCCAGCCGGGCCCGGTAGCCGAGCAGGTCGAGTTCGCGGAGGTCCGCGCCGTCGACCCGGACGCTGCCCGCGGTGGGGTCGTAGAAGCGGGCGATCAGCTTGACCACGGTGGACTTGCCGGCCCCGGTCTCCCCCACCAGCGCGACGGTCTCCCCCGGTGCGATGGTCAGCGAGACGTCGCGCAGCGCCGGGGTGTCGGCCCCGGCGTAGGCGAACGTGACGCCGTCGAGGCGGACCTCACCGCGCAGCCGGCCGACCGGGCGGGGGTCGGCGGCGGCCGGGGTGGACGTCGGGGTGCGCAGCAGGTCGCGCAACCGGCGGAGACCCACGGCTGCCTGCTGGTAGCTGTCGAAGACCTGGGACAGCGACTGGACGGGTGAGAAGAACGTGCCCACGTAGAGCAGGAAGGCCACCAGGACACCGGCGGTGATCGTCCCCGACGACAGCCGGGCAGCACCCACCACGAGCACCGCGGCGACGGCGATCTCGGAGAGGAACTCCACGAACGGGAAGTAGGTGGCGATGTAGCGCTGGGCCCGCAGCCGCACGTCGCGGTAGGCCTTCGCCCGTTCCCGGAAGACCGCCAGCGAGAGGTCGGTGCGCACCGAGGCCTGGGTGACCCGGACGCCCGCGACGTCCTCCTGCAGCCGTGCGTTGACGGCGCTGACCCGCTCCCGGGCCTCGGTGTAGGCCGGCACCGAGCGCGCGCGGAACCAGATCGTGGTCACCAGGAGCACCGGCAGGGTGGCCACCAGCACCAGGGCGAGCTCGCCGTCCAGGAGCACCAGGGCGACCAGCACCCCGACCAGGGTCAGCACGCTGACCACCGCGGTGGTCAACCCGGTCTGCAGGAACGCCGACAACGCGTCGACGTCGGTGGTCATCCGGGTCATGATCCGGCCGCCGAGCTCGCGCTCGTAGTAGTCCAGCCCCAGCCGCTGGAGCTGGGCGAAGGTCTTGACCCGCAGCGTGTAGAGCAGCCGCTCACCGGTGCGGCCGGTCAGCCAGGTGGAGCCGATCGTCACCGCCCAGTCGGCCAGCACGACGGCCAGCGCGATGCCGGTGATCACCAGCAGCGCGCTCAGCGACCCGCCGGAGACCCCGTCGTCGATGCCGCTGCGGACCAGGGCCGGCACCGCGATCTGGGCGACCGCGTCGGCCCCGGTGAGCAGCAGGGCCACCGCGAGCACCCAGCGGAACGGCTTGAGCAGGCTGCCCAGGGTGAAGCCGGGGTCCGCGGCGCGGGCCCGCTCGGCCGGCACCTCGGGGTCGTCGTCGGTGGGCGGCAGTGCGGCGACCAGGGCCCGCAGGCCCGGCGTCGGCGCCGCGGCCGCCTGGGCCGAGCCGCGTCCGCCGATGGAGTCCGCCGGGCCCTGCACCTCCCGTGCCGTGACGTCCTGGGCGACATCGGGCCAGGCCGCCGGGTCGGTGCCGGTGGGGACGGCCTCGGGTTCGGGCTCGCCGCCCTCGGTGCGCCCGGACAGCAGCAGCCGGTACAGCGGGCAGCGCAGCTCGAGCTCGGCCGCCGTGCCGACGTCGACCACCCGGCCGGCGTCGAGCACCGCCACCCGGTCGGCCAGCGCGAGGGTGGACCCACGGTGGGCGACCAGCAGCGTGGTGCGGCTGGCCGAGCCGTGCGCGCCGGTGCGCAGCGCGGTGTGGATGCGGGCCTCGACCGCGGCGTCGACGGCGGAGGTGGCGTCGTCGAGCACGAGCACCCGCGGGTCGGTGAGCAGGGCCCGGGCCAGGGCCACGCGCTGGCGCTGCCCGCCGGACAGCGTGAGCCCCTGCTCACCGACCACGCTGTCGTAGCCCAGCGGCAGCTCGGCGATGAACCCGTCGGCCTGGGCGGCCCGAGCCGCGGCCTGCACCTCGGCGTCGGAGGCGTCGGGCCGACCGAAGGCGATGTTGGCGCGGACGGTGTCGGAGAACAGGAAGCTGTCCTCGAAGACCACGCCGAGCGCCCCACGCAACGCCTCGGTGTCCAGCTCCCGGACGTCGACCCCGCCGACCCGCACCGTGCCGCCGGTCGGGTCGTAGAACCGGGGCAGCAGCGTGACCACGCTGGACTTGCCCGAGCCCGCGGTGCCGACCAGCGCCAGGGTCTCCCCCGGCCGGACGGCCAGCGACACCCCCGACAGCACCGGGTCGCCGTCCCCGAAGGCGAACGTGACGTCGTCGAGCTCGACCGACAACGGGCCGGCCGGCACCGGTGCGGTGCCCGAGGTGAGCACGGGGCGGGTGTCGACGATCTCCAGCACCCGCTCCACGCCGGCCCGGGCCTGCTGGCCGATGACCAGGACGGCGGCGAGCTGGCGGACCGGGGAGACCAGCGCGGCGAGGTAGGTGGCGAAGGCCAGGAAGGTGCCCAGGCTGATCTGGCCCTCCAGCGCCAGCCAGCCGCCGAACCCCAGCACGCCGACCTGACCCAGCGCGGGCACCGCCTGCAGCGCCGGGTTGTAGCGGGAAGTGAACCGGACGACCCGCATCCGGGCGCCGAAGAGCCGCCGGGTGGCGCCGTCGAGCCGGTCGAGCTCGCGGTCCTCCTGGCCGAAGCCCTTGACCACCCGCACACCGGTGACCGCGGCCTCGACGTCCCCGGCGACCGCCCCGGCCTGCTGCTGGGCCGCCCAGTTGGCCGGGAAGAGGTCGCGGCGCGAGCGCAGCGCCAGCCACCACAGCGCCGGGCCCACGGCGAGCGCGACCAGGGTGAGCAGCGGGGACAGCCAGGCCATCACCACGATCGAGGCGACGAAGAGCAGCGCGTTGCCGGCCAGGTTGGGCAGGAAGGCGAGCAGGCCCTGGACCAGGGTCACGTCGGAGATCGACCGGCTGACCACCTGCCCGGTCTGCAGCCGGTCCTGGGCCGGGCCGTCGAGGCGGGACAGCGCCGTCGCGACGTCGTTGCGCATGTCGTACTGCACGTCCAGGCTCAGTCGCCCGGCCAGGAAGCGGCGCACGAACCCGGCGCCGAAGCGCACCGCACCGGCCGCGACCAGCAGCCAGACGTAGGCCGCGACCGACCCGGTGCCCCCGGCGACCACGTCGTCGACGACGGCGCGGACCACCAGCGGCACCCCGGCGGCGATGACCGAGCCGAGGAGCGCGGCGGCGAAGGCACCGACCAGGTCGCCCCGGTGGCGCAGGCAGTAGCCGGTGAGCCGGCGCAGCCAGCCCCCGGTCTCGGCGGGAGGGGCGACGATCTCGGCCGGGGGTGCCGCTCCGGGACGGGTCTGGAGGTCGGTGGGCGGCACGTCACCAGTGTGCGCCGGGGGTCTGACACTCCCGGGTGGGAAGCTGCGCTGGTGGCGGACAGGGGGTTGCACGCGCCGGCCTGGCTGGAGGAGCTGGTGCGCACCAGCAGTCCCGCCGTCCCCTGGCGCGACGTCGTCCGGTTCGCCGTCACGATCCCCGGGCCGTTGGTCCTCGTGCTCCTGCTCGGCGGGCTGAGCGACCCCGCCCTGCTCGGCGCGGGCGTCTTCGGCACCACGGGGGCGCTGGCCACGACGCTGGCCCCCCAGGCCGGTCCGCTGCGCACGAAGCTGCGCCGGATCGTGGCGGCCGTCGGGTTCGGGGCGGTCGGGCTGCTGGCCGGGGAGTTCGCCTCCGGCGAGGGCTGGCAGCCGCTCGTGGTCATCGGGGTGCTGTCCGCGCTGGCAGCGCTGATCAGCTCGATCGACGCGGCGCTCAGCCTGGGGGCCCTGCAGCTGCTGGTCTACACGGCGCTGTCCTCGGGGCTGGTGACCACGCTGTCGCCCGGGGTGGAGATCGGGTTCTTCCTGCTGGGTGCGGTCTGGGCGACCCTGCCGGTGCTGGTCCAGGCCCGCACCGAGCAGACCGACCCCGACCGGGGCGCGGTCGGGGCGGTGTTCACCGCCCTGGGCGACCTGCTGGCTGCGGTCGGCACCCCCCGCACCGACGACGCTCGACGCACGCTCACCGAGGCGCTGAACACCGGCTACGACCGGGTGATCCACAGCCGGAGCACGTCGGCGGGGCGCAGCCGGGAACTGGCCGAGCTCGCCGGGCTGCTGAACGCCGCGGCTCCCCTGGTCGAGGGCGCGGTGGCCTCGGCGCGCGCCGGGGTGGCCGCCGACCCGGCGGACGTGACGGCCACGCACGCCCTGGCCGCGGCGGTCGGCACCCGCCGTCCGCTGGTCGGGGAGCAGCCCCCGGCGCTGGAGGAGGGCCCCACGACGCGGCGCGCGGTGCGGCACGGGGTGCGGTTGGTGTGGCGGGTGGTGGGCGACCCGGAGGAGCGGGCCCGGGCGGCCGTCGTCCGGCAGCACCTGGGCTGGCGGGTGCGGGCGCACGACCTGGCCGACCGGACCTACGGCAACGCCGACTCGAGGGCCTTCGTCGTCCGGCTGACGCTGTGCATGGTGGTGGCGGAGGCCGCGCGCCAGCTGCTGCCGATCGAGCGGCCGTACTGGGTGCTGCTGACCGTGGCGATCGTGCTGAAGCCGGACTTCGGGTCGGTGTTCACCCGGGCGGTGCAGCGCGGGGTGGGCACGGTCCTGGGGGTGCTGCTGGGCTCGGCGCTGCTGGCGGTGCTGCCCGGCCGGGAGTGGGTGCTGGTGGCCATGGCGGTCTCGGCGGCGGTGCTGCCGTGGGCGCGCAACGCGAACTTCGGCCTGTTCTCGGTCTTCCTGACCCCGTTGGTGCTGATGCTGCTGGACCTGGCGGCGCCGAGCAGCTCGGGTCTGGTGGGCGCCCGGCTGGTGGACACCCTGATCGGCTGCGCGATCGTGCTGGTGTTCGGCTACCTGCTGTGGCCCGGCACGTGGCAGGCCCCGCTGGACGACGCCCTGCGGGGCGCGGCGACGGCGTTGGACCGCTTCGTCGCGGCGGCGTTCGGGGACACCCCGGAGGCGACCCGGCGCGCCCGCCGGGCCAGCTACCGGGCGTTGACCGAGCTGCAGACCCAGCTGCAGCGCCGGTTGGCCGAGCCGCCGCCGATCAGCACCCGGGCCGCGGCCTGGTACCCGGTGATCGTGCAGCTGGAGCGCACCTCGGACGCGGTGACCGAGGCGGTGATCGCGATGCGCGCCGGCGCCGAGATCCCCCCGAAGGGCCAGGTCGACGTCCTCCGCCGCTCCATCCGCGAGCTCTCCGACGACCTCCGCCTCCACCTCTTCCCCGACGACGCCGAGATCCACGCCGACGGCGTCCTGGAACCCGTGGCCAGAGAAGTCGACAGCGCCCGCAGGCTGATCCGCCAGACCACCCCAGCCCATCGCGACCACTAGGGCCCGGAGGGCCGTCGTCGTGAGCGGGGGGCCCGCAGGGTCCCCCCGAAGGACGACTCGAGGCGACCAGACAGCAGCGGACCCCGAGCCGGAGGCGAGCGGGCGCGACGAGCGGGGGGACGAAGTCCTCCCCGAGGAGCGCAGGGGCAGCTCTACGCAGCCCGCACCGCATCCTGGGCGCGGTTGGAGGCCGGAGGCCGACCGATCAACCAGTGGGCGCGACAGGGTTCGAACCTGCGACCGCTCGCTTGTAAGGCGAGAGCTCTACCGCTGAGCTACGCGCCCGGGAGCGGCCCCACCGTAGCGGGGCCGTCGGTGTTCAGGAGGCCAGCGCGGCGACGGCGTCCTTCCAGCCGGTCTGGGCGCGGGCGTCGCCGGGGCCGTTGACCTCGGTGAAGGCGATCTTCCCGTCGGCGTCGACGAGGAAGGTGCCGCGGTTGGCCATGCCGGCGACGTCGAAGAACGCGTCGTAGGCCTTCGCGACCTCGCCGTGCGGCCAGAAGTCGCTGAGCAGCGGGAAGTCGAAGCCCTGCTCGTCCTTCCACGCCTTGAGCGTGGGAGCCGGGTCGCAGGAGACGGCGACGACGGTGACGCCGGCGTCGGTGTAGGTGGCGAGGTCGTCGCGCAGCTGGCACAGCTCGCCGGTGCAGATGCCGGAGAAGGCGAACGGGTAGAAGACCACGAGCACCGGGCTGCCGCGGTGCTCGGACAGCGTGAAGGGCTGGCGGTCGGAGTCGGGCAGCGTGAAGTCGGGGGCGGTGTCACCGACGGAGAGGCTCATGCGGCGATCCTGCCGCACGAGCCCCTGCCGTGGGTCAGCGCTTGGAGCGGGCGGCCTTGGGGGTGACCAGGCGGATGCCGGCCCACTCCTTGGCCGCGGAGATGCTGCTGGTCTGCTGGAGTCCGGCGGTGGGTGCGGCCTCGGTGACGTCCCCGGGCTCGACGTGTCCGGCGCGGCCGGACTTGGGGGTCAGCAGCCACACGACGCCCTCGTCGGCGAGGGAGGCCAGCGAGTCCACGAGGGCGTCGATGAGGTCGCCGTCCTCCTCGCGCCACCACAGCAGGACGACGTCGGCCACCTCGTCGGAGTCCTCGTCGACCATCTCGCCGCCGGAGACGTCCACGACGGAGTCGCGCAGGTCCTCGTCGGCGTCCTCGTCCCAGCCGAGCTCCTGCACGACCATGCCCGACTTGATCCCCAGCCGGGCCGCCATGCTGGCGCTGCCCGAGTCGACGCTCATCCCTGCTCGTCCTCCATGTGCTCAGTGAACCCGTTGCGTGTGTCCGGGGTGCGTCGCTGTGCCGCGACGCGCCCGGGTCGGTGCGTCAGTGTGTCCGACGGAGCGCCCCAGCGGTAGCCGAGCCTGCTCAGTCCGGGCACGCGGCGTCCAGTTGGTCGAAGGCCGCGCCCAGCGCGGACGCGTCGAGGCCGCCCCCGGCGCGCATGGCCGCGGCCAGCGCGGTGGCCTGGTCCAGGACGGCCTGCCCGGCGGTGCGGACGGCGCCCTCGCGGGCCTCGGCGACCGAGCCCTGGTTGTCGGCCACCGCCTGGTCGAGCGTCGCGGCGACCTGCTCGGTGGGCACCGGCGGCGGGGTGCCGGCGGCGGTGGCTGCCTGCCAGTCGAGGTACTGGCTGTTGGCGTCGATGAACCCCAGGTTGAGGAGGACGCAGACGAGGGTCTCGTCGAGGTCCTCGTCGGCGATGGTCGGGGAGGGCGAGGACGAGGACGACGGCGCCGACGAGCTGGACGACGAGGACGGGCTGGACGGCGAGCTGCTCGTCGTCGTCCCTGCTGCGGTGGCCGTGCCCGGCACCGTGCTCGTGCAACCGGTCAGGCCGAGCAGGCCCACCGCGAGCCCACCGGTCAGCAGCACCCTGGTCCGGCCCACGCGGCCCCCGTCCCGGGCCGCCCACGGCCCCGTCGTCCGCACCCGAGACGGTCCGGTTCCGGGTCACAGTAGGTGACCGCCACGCCGACGACCGGCCCGTCGTGAGGACGTCCTCGCCGTGACCACTGCGGACGAAAGGCCCTGTCAGGCGAGGCGGCGTGACGTGCGCGGGAGCGACAGGAGACGATGTGTCCCATGAGCGCCACGCAGCAGTCGGACGGAGACCCCGCCCGCGAGATCGGCACCCCCCGCGCGGTCATCACCGACGGCCTGCCGAGCCAGTTGATCGACAACGACCCGGACGAGACCGGTGAGTGGCTCGAGTCCTTCGACGCCGTCGTCGACAACGCCGGCAAGGGCCGTGCCCGCTACCTGATGCTCCGCATGCTGGAGCGCAGCCGGGAGCAGCAGGTCGGCGTCCCCGCCCTGCGCAGCACCGACTACATCAACTCGATCCCGCCGGAGCGGGAGCCGTGGTTCCCGGGCGACGAGGACGTCGAGCGCCGGATCCGCGCCTACATCCGCTGGAACGCCGCGATCATGGTGCACCGGGCGCAGCGCCCGGGCGTCGCCGTCGGCGGCCACATCTCCTCCTACGCCTCCTCCGCGTCGCTGTACGAGGTCGGCTTCAACCACTTCTTCAAGGGCAAGGACCACCCCGGCGGCGGCGACCACATCTGGTTCCAGGGCCACGCCTCCCCCGGCATCTACGCCCGCGCCTACCTCGAGGGCCGGCTGACCGAGCACCAGCTCGACGGCTTCCGCCAGGAGGTCAGCCACCCCGGCGGCGGGCTGTCGTCCTACCCGCACCCCCGGCTGATGCCGGACTTCTGGGAGTTCCCGACCGTGTCGATGGGCCTGGGCCCGATCAACGCGATCTACCAGGCCCGCTACAACCGCTACCTGCACGGGCGCGGCATCGCCGACACCTCCGACCAGCACGTCTGGGCGTTCCTGGGCGACGGCGAGATGGACGAGCCCGAGTCCCTCGGCGCGATCGGCATCGCCGCCCGCGAGGAGCTGGACAACCTCACCTTCGTCATCAACTGCAACCTGCAGCGCCTCGACGGCCCGGTCCGCGGCAACGGCAAGGTCATCCAGGAGCTGGAGTCCTTCTTCCGCGGCGCCGGCTGGAACGTGCTGAAGGTGGTCTGGGGCCGCGGCTGGGACAAGCTGCTGGCCGCCGACCGCGACGGCGCACTGGTCAACCTGATGAACCAGACGCCGGACGGCGACTACCAGACCTACAAGGCCGAGGACGGCGCCTTCGTTCGCGAGCACTTCTTCGGCCGCGACCCCCGCACCCGCAAGCTGGTCGAGGGCATGACCGACGACGAGGTCTGGGCCCTGCAGCGCGGTGGCCACGACTACCGCAAGGTCTACGCCGCCTACAAGGCCGCCCTGGAGCACAAGGGCCAGCCCACGGTCATCCTCGCCAAGACCATCAAGGGCTGGACGCTGGGCAGCCACTTCGAGGGCCGCAACTCCACGCACCAGATGAAGAAGCTGACCGCCGAGGACCTCGCGAACTTCCGCGACCGGCTGTACCTGCCGATCCCCGACGAGGCCCTCGACAAGACCCTGCCGCCGTACTACAAGCCGGCCGAGGACTCCGACGAGATGCAGTACATGCTCGAGCGGCGTCGTCAGCTCGGTGGCTCGGTACCGCGCCGGCGGTCCTCGGCCAAGGCGCTGAAGGCCCCCGAGGAGAAGGCGTTCGACGTCCTCAAGCGGGGCTCGGGCAAGCAGGAGGTCGCCACCACCATGGCGTTCGTCCGGCTGCTCAAGGAGCTGCTCAAGGACCCCGAGCTCGGCCCGCGCTTCGTGCCGATCATCCCCGACGAGGCCCGCACCTTCGGGATGGACAGCCTCTTCTCCTCGCAGAAGATCTACTCCCCGCACGGCCAGCGCTACACCTCGGTGGACCGCGAGCTGATGCTGGCCTACAAGGAGTCCGAGTCGGGGGTGATCCTCCACGAGGGCATCAACGAGGCGGGTTCCACCGCGTCGTTCACCGCCGTCGGGTCCTCCTACGCCACGCACGGCGAGCCGATGATCCCGCTCTACATCTTCTACTCGATGTTCGGCTTCCAGCGGACCGGTGACGCCTTCTGGGCCGCTGCCGACCAGATGACCCGCGGGTTCGCCCTCGGTGCCACCGCCGGCCGGACGACGCTGAACGGCGAGGGCCTGCAGCACGAGGACGGGCACTCGCTGCTCCTGGCCGCGACCAACCCCGCCGTCGTCACCTACGACCCCGCGTTCAGCTACGAGGTCGGGCACATCGTCAAGGACGGCCTGGCCCGGATGTACGGGGAGGACCCGGGTGCCCCCCTCGGTGGGGACCGCAGCCCGAACGTCTTCTACTACCTGACGGTCTACAACGAGGCCTACCGGCAGCCGGCCGAGCCCGAGGACCTGGACGTCTCCGGTCTGCTGGCCGGTCTGTACCGGCTCAGCCAGGGCCCGTGGATCGACGACGCGAAGAAGGCCCAGATCCTGGCCTCCGGCGTCGGCGTCCCGTGGGCCCAGCGGGCCCAGGAGCTCCTCGCCCAGGACTGGGGGGTCTCGGCCGACGTCTGGTCGGTGACCTCGTGGACCGAGCTGCGCCGCGACGCCGTCGAGGCCGACGCGTGGAACCACGACCACCCGGCCGAGGAGCAGCGGGTGCCCTACGTGACCCGCGCGCTCGCCGACGCCCCGGGCCCGGTCGTGGCGGTGTCGGACTGGATGAAGGCCGTACCGGACCTCATCACGCCCTACGTCCCCGGCATGGTCTCCCTGGGCACCGACGGGTTCGGTCTCTCCGACACCCGCCCGGCCCTGCGCCGGCACTTCCGGGTCGACGCCGAGTCCATCGTCGTCCGCGTCCTGGCCGAGCTGGCCAACCGCGGCGAGATCGACCGCTCCGTCGTCGTCTCGGCGGTGGAGAAGTACAAGACCACCGAGGTCGAGGCCGCCCCGGTCGACGAGTCCCAGGACACCCCGGCCACCTGACCCACCTCGCGCTGCCCCCAGCGTGGATCAGGTGACCTGATCCAACTCTCGCCGCCCTCACCAACACTGGTGAGGGCGGCGAGTCGTTGGTGAGGACGACACGGATCACACCGGGCGCCCACCCGCTCCCCGTCGTCCACACGCGGGGGTGCCGCCCACAGATCGCCCGCGGTGGCGCAGCCCACCTCAGAGCAGCTCGAAGGTCCGGGCATGAACCCGAGACTGCTCGCCGCCCTGCGGCGCCACCACGGCGTGTTCGCCACCGCTGACGCACTCGCCAGTGGGGTGGACCGCAACGCCATCGGCCCGTTGCTCCGCCAGGGCTCACTGCACCGGATCCGGCACGGCGTGATGACGCTCCCGCGGGTGTGGGACCTGCACGCCGCTCGGGGGACGACGCACCACCTGGAGTGCGCGGCCGTCCTGCGGCGGCTGGAACGGCCCCAGTCGGTCATCAGCCACACGTCGGCGGCGAGGCTGCACGGTCTGGTCCTGCCGGGCGACGTCGACCAGCAGGTCTGGCTCACCGACCCCGAGCAGTACCGCACCGGTCGCGGCTACCGGGTCCTCGAAGCGCCGGTCCCGCCGTCGGAGACCACGGTCGTGGACGGACTGCCCGTCACGACCCTGACCCGCACGCTGGCCGACGTCGGCCGCGGTTGGTCGTTCGTCGACACCGTCGTCGCCGCGGACGACGCCCTCGCCGACGGGCGCTGCACCCGCGCCGAGCTGACGGCCGCAGCCATGTCGCAGAGCCACTGGGTCGGTGCGGGGAAGACCGCGCGGGCACTCGGAGCCGCTCGGGTGGGGGCGCACTCCCCGCACGAGACACGCAGTCGCCTGGCCGTCGTGGGCGCCGGGCTCCCCGAGCCCCTGCTGCAGGTCGCCGTGTGGCGCGGCTCCCGGCTCGTCGGGGTCCTGGACTTCCTGTTCGAGGGCACCCCGGTCTTCGGTGACTGCGACGGCAGGGTGAAGGTCGAGGACCCGTGGGGCGATCGCACTCCCGCTGAGGTGATCTGGGCGGAGAAGATCCGCCACGACGAGATGCTGGACCTCGACCTCCTGGGCGTCCGCCTCAAGCCGGCTGACCTGTTCGCGCCGCTGCCGCACAAGGTCGAGCGGTTCCGTGAGCTCCTCGCCCGAGGGGGACGTCCCTCCGACCACTGCCGCCTCGAGGTCTGGAACGGCGGGCTCCGCCGGCAACCCCGCGTGGCTCGGGCGAGCTGACCCGCCGCCCTCACCCTCGTCTCGCCGTCCTCACCAGCGTTGGCGAGGGCGGCGAGACGTGGATCAGGTCACCTGATCCACGCTGGGACCGGGCGTCAGGGGCGGAGGGCCTGCAGCGCCATCTGCGCGTACATTGCGACCCCCGCCGGCAGCGCCGCCTCGTCGAAGACCACGAGGTTGGAGTGGTTGCCGGGGGACTCGCCGACGACGAGGTCGGGCGGGCAGGCGCCGAGGAAGGCCATCGCGCCGGGGACGCGCTCCAGGACGTAGGACCAGTCCTCGGCACCCATCAGCGGGTCGGGCATCGGCACGCTGGCCGCAGCTCCGAGCAGCTCGGTGGCCACCGAGGAGACCTGGGCGGCGGCCTCGGCGTCGTTCACCGTCACGGGGTAGCCCTCGACCCGCTCGAAGTCAGCGACCAGCTCGTGGGCCTCGGCCACCCCGCGGGCGACCCGCTCCACCCGGGCGACGACGTCCGCGCGTCGAGAAGCCGACAGCGTGCGGATGGTGCCCTCGAGGAAGGAGGTGGCCGGGATGACGTTGTTCGTCGTCCCGGCGCTGATGTGCCCGACGGTGACGACGGCGGGGTCGAAGACGTCGACCCGGCGGGTGACCATCGACTGCAGCGCCAGCACGATCTCCGCGGCGGCCGGGACCGGGTCGGCGGTCACCCAGGGGGTCGAGGCGTGCCCGCCGGCGCCGCG
Source organism: Geodermatophilus sp. Leaf369 (assembly GCF_001424455.1). Taxonomy (NCBI): domain Bacteria; kingdom Bacillati; phylum Actinomycetota; class Actinomycetes; order Geodermatophilales; family Geodermatophilaceae; genus Geodermatophilus; species Geodermatophilus sp. Leaf369. The sequence continues at coordinate 442,656 of NZ_LMQA01000001.1, forward strand.
CAGGGTGATCCGGAAGTGGTCGGCGGCGGCCATCAGCGGACCGGGGCGCACGTTGACCGTGTCGGTCTCGAAGGCAGTGCTGATGTGCAGCGCGAACGCCCCGCTCACCGGCGCCTCGGGGACGACGTCGAGCAGCCCCTCCTCGAGCATGAAGCGGGCGCCGTGGTGGCCCTCCTCCCCCGGCTGCAGCATGAAGACGACCTGCCCGGCCAGCTCGTCACGCCGCTCGCACAGCAGCCGGGCGGCCCCGACCAGCATCGCGACGTGCGTGTCGTGGCCGCAGGCGTGCATGACGCCGTCGACCTCGGAGGCGAAGTCCAGCCCGGTGTCCTCCTGCAGCGGCAGGGCGTCCATGTCGCCGCGCAACAGGTACGTGGGGCCCGGCGTCGAACCGCGCAGCACGGCCACGACCGACGTGGTGGTCGTGCCGGTGCGCACCTCCAGCGGCAGCTCGGCGAACGCCTCGAGCACCGCGGCCTGGGTCTCGGGCAGGTGCAGACCCACCTCGGGACGACGGTGCAGCCGTCGGCGCAGGTCGACGGTGCGGTCGGCGTCGGCTCGGGCGGCGGCCAGGAGCGGAGCGGCGTCAGTCACCGGGACAGTCTGTAGCACCGCTCACCACCCTCGACGCATCGCCCTTGCGTCATATGACGCAGCAGTCATACAGTGTAGGAGTGGACGTCTTCACCGTGCTCGCCGAGCCCACCCGCCGGGCCGTGCTCGACCTGCTCGCCGGGGGCGACCGGACGGCGGGCGAGCTCGCCGCCGCAGCCCCCGGGCTCACCCAACCGGCCGTCTCCCGGCACCTGCGGGTGCTGCGGGAGGCCGGTCTGGTGCGGGTGCGGGTGGCCGGTCAGCACCGGGTCTACCGGCTCGACCCGGCCCCGCTGGCCGAGGTCGACGCCTGGGTCGACCGCTACCGCCGGCACTGGGACGGCGCCCTGGACCGACTGGCCCAGCACCTCACCGACGAGAGGGACCGATCATGACCAGCACCGGCACGTACTCCGCGGTCAGCGACGACCGCCGCACCGTCACCTTCGTCCGCGTCCTCCCGGCCCCGCCGGGACGGGTCTGGACGGCACTGACGTCCTCGGCCGACCTCGGCGTCTGGCTGGCGCCGGCGACGATCGAGCCGCGGGTGGGCGGGGCGGTGCGGATCGAGTTCGGCGGTGAGGACCGGACCACCGGCTCCGTGCTGACCTGGGACCCGCCGCACACCCTCGAGCACGAGTGGCACCACCCCGGCGACGACCGCTCCGTCGTGCGCTACGACCTGCGCGCCGTCGACGGCGGCACCGAGCTCACCCTGGTGCACCAGCTGCTGCAGTCCGGCCAGGCCCCCGGGTACGGAGCCGGGTGGCACGCCCACCTCGACGCGCTGGCCGCCCGCCTCACGGGCGCGACCCACGACTGGGACGCCGCGTTCGCCGACCAGCTGCCCCGGTACCGCGTCCTCGCCGGCTGACTCAGGAGGCCCAGGAGGGCCGGCTCGCGTCCAGCTGCCACACGCAGACCGTCGCCGGGCCGGCGACCGGACCCTCCCCGCCGCTGACCGCGCCGCCGTCCCGGGCGACGACGACGCGCAGCCCGTCCGGCGGCGTCACCGACTCCCCCACCCGCAGCCGGGCGGTCCACAGCCGGGCGTCGGGCCGGTCCAGGTCGACCCACCCGCGCGGCTGTTCCGCCGTCCAGCGCACCACGCCGTGTCGGGGGCCGACGCCGGTCACGTCCGAGCGCAGGTACGTCTGGAGCACGTGGGCACCGTCCGCGCCGGCGATCTCGTCGTGGGTCAGCCCGGTGCCGGCCCGCAGCACGGCGACGTCACCGGGGCGCAGCGTCACCCCGCGGCCGCCCCAGCCGTGCGCCAGCGACCCGGAGACGAGCACCGCCACCACGTCGACGTCGGCGTGGTGGTGCGCGCCGTAGCCGGCCCCGGCGTCGAGCCGGTCGTCGGCGATCCGCAGCAGCGGCCCGGTCGATCCGTCGAGCGGGGCGAGCAGCACCGCCGAGGTCAGGCCGTCCACGACGCCTCCCGGGCCGGCAGGGCGGCGCGGCCTCCGGGGAGCCCGCCCAGCAGCAGGGCGACCAGCACGGTCCAGCCGACCCCGACGGCCCAGCCGGCGAGCACGTCGGTCGGGAAGTGCACACCCAGCCACACCCGGCTGAGCCCGACGAGGACCACGACCAGGACGCCGAGGAGCACCCACCTCCGGCGGGCGCGCAGCCGGGGCCAGGCGAGCACCAGCGCCGTCGTCACCAGGCAGGCGATGCCGGCGGCGTGCCCGGAGGGGAAGGAGAGCGACGCCAGCTGCGACCCGCCCTCGGCGTAGTCCGGGCGCGTCCGGGCGACCAGCTGCTTGAGCCCCTCGTTGAGCGGGCTGACCAGCACCGTCGCCACCGCGACCCAGACCAGGGTGGCCCAGCGTCGCCGGACGCCCAGCCAGACCAGCACCGGGACGAACACGATCGCCCGGAACCAGGAGTAGCCGGGGGTGGTCAGCACCTCCAGCAGCACCGACACGGTCGACGACCGGTCGTCCCCGGCGTACAGCGCCCGGCTGACCACGGCGTCGAACCGCAACTGCGGTGCGAAGCCGAGGTGCACGCCGAGGCCGAGCAGGAGGACCACCGCGACGCAGCCAAGCACGGCTGCACCGGCAGCGCGGGTCCTCACCCGTCCGGGCCCCGTGATCACCGGCCAAGCCTCCCCCACGCCCCCGGTGCGTGACACGCTGACCCGGTGAGCGCGCCCCGACCGTCCGAGGCGACGCTGCGCCGGCTGGAGCGGGCCTCCGGTCAGGTCGCCACGGCCGCGGTGGCCCGGATGGACGACACCCTCTCCTGGTTCCGCGCGATGCCCGCCGACCAGCGCTCCTGGGTGACCCTGGTGGCCCAGGCCGGGGTGGCCTCCCTGGTCGAGTGGTGCCGCAACCCCGAGCGGCCCCCGCGGCTGACCGGTGAGGTGTTCGGCGCCGCCCCGCGCGAGCTGGTCCGCGCCGTCCCGCTCAAGCAGACCGTCGACCTCATCAAGGTCACCGTCGAGGTGATGGAGGACCGGATCGAGCAGGTCGCCCTCCCCGGTGAGGCCGACGCGCTGCGGCTGGCGGTGCTGCAGTTCAGCCGCGAGGTCGCCTTCGCCACCGCCCACGTCTACGCCACCTACGCCGAGAGCCGCGGCGCGTGGGACGCCCGACTGGAGGCCCTCGTCGTCGACGCGCTGGTGCGCGGCGAACGCTCCGAGGAGCTGCCCGGCCGGACGGCAGCCCTGGGCTGGGGGACGACGTCACCGGTCGTCGTCCTGGTCGGTCGCACCGCCCCGGACGTCGACGACCTGCACACCACCGTCCGCCGGGCCGCCCGCTCGCTGCGCGCCGAGGTGCTCGTCGGGGTGCACGCCGAGCAGCTCGTCGTCGTCCTCGGCGGCCTCCCCGACCTGGCGCCGGTGGCAGCACGGGTCGCCCGCGAGTTCGGCCCCGGCCCGGTGGTCAGCGGCCCGGTGGTGGACTCGCTCTCGGCTGCCGGGGAGTCGGCCACCGTCGCCCTGGCCGGGCTGCGGGCGGCCGCCGCCTGGCCCGGCGCGCCGCGCCCCGTGGCCGCCGACGACCTGCTCGCCGAGCGCGCGCTGGACGGCGACCCGCTGGCCCGGGTGGCGCTGGCCGAGCGGGTCGCGCTGCCGCTGCAGGCCGCCGGCGGCGAGGTGCTGGACACCGTGCGGGCGGTGCTGGCCAGCGGGGGCAACCTGGAGGCCACCGCGCGCACGTTGTTCGTGCACCCCAACACCGTGCGGTACCGGCTCAAGCGGGCCACCGAGCTGACCGGGTGGTCGGCCACCGACCCGCGGGGCGGCTGGACCCTGCAGATCGCGTTGGCCCTGGCCGAGCTGGAGGGCAGCCGGTCGCTCTGGTCCTGACCCCTCCTGTGGGCTCCCCCACCAGACACACCGGCACCACCCCGGTTGACGGGGGGCCCTTTGTGGGGATCCTCCAAGAGACAGCCCATGATCTTCGTGGTCCCCACGCGCCCGGGAAACGCCCCCGACTGGCACGGTGGAGCACGTGCTCGCCGTCCTCGCCCCCGGTCAGGGGGCCCAGAAGCCCGGGATGCTCACCGACTGGTTGGAGCTGCCCGGCGCCGAGTCCTTCTTCCGCTGGGCCGGTGCCATCGCCGACGCCGACCTCCTCGAGCTCGGCACCACCGGCGACGCCGAGGCGATCAAGGACACTGCGGTCACCCAGCCGCTGGTCGTCGCGATGTCGCTGTTCGTGGCCCGCGAGCTCGGGGGCCTGCCCGGTCCGGTCGCGCACACCCCGCAGACCGGCCGCGACGTCGTCATCGCCGGGCACAGCGTCGGCGAGCTGACCGCCGCGGTGCTCGCCGGCGTCCTCAGCATCGAGGCCGCGATCGCACTGACCGCCGTCCGCGGCCGGGCGATGGCCGCCGCGTGCGCGCAGACCCCCACCGGGATGTCCGCGGTGCTGGGCGGCGACCCCGCCGAGGTGCTCGCCGCGATCGAGGCGCACGGGCTCACCCCGGCCAACGTCAACGGCGCCGGCCAGGTCGTGGCCGCCGGCTCCCTCGACGGCCTCGCCGCGCTGAAGGCCGACCCGCCCGCCAAGGCCCGGGTCATGCCCCTGTCGGTCGCCGGCGCCTTCCACACCGAGTACATGGCCAGCGCCCGGACGACGCTCGAGGGCCTGATCGGTGGACTCCGTCCGGCCCAGCCCTCCCGGCTGCTGGTGTCCAACAAGGACGGTTCGGCAGTCGAGACCGGCGCCGGCGTGTTGAACCGGCTGGTCAGCCAGGTGACGAACCCGGTGCGCTTCGACGCCTGCCTGGACACCCTGCGCGAGCTGGGCGTCACCGCCGTCATCGAGCTGCCCCCCGCCGGCGCGCTGGCCGGGCTGGCCAAGCGCGACTGGAAGGGCCGGCACGACGTCGAGGTCCTGGCCATCACCGGCCCGGCCGACCTGGACCGGGCCCGCGAGCTGATCGCCGCCGAGCGCGGCCGGGCCGAGGCCGAGCACCTGCCCGACTGGCGGGTCGTCGTCTCCCCCGCCCGCGGCTCGATCTCCCCCGCCGACGTCGCCGAGGGCACCCGCCTCCCGGCCGGCACCAAGCTCGCCACCGTGACCGGACGACGGGAGACCGTCGACGTCGCGGCCGGCTACGACGGCGTGCTCGCCGAGTGGCTGGTCGCCGAGGGCGACCTCGTCGACGCCGGAGACCCGTTGGCCCGGCTCTACCCGGAGGTGTCGGCATGAGCGACGCGACCATCCAGCTCCCCACCGGTGCGCCCGGCGCTCAGGTCCTCGGCATCGGGGCCTACCGGCCCCGCCGCGTGGTGACCAACGACGAGCTGTCCCAGGTGATGGACACCAACGACGAGTGGATCCAGACCCGGGTCGGCATCGCCGAGCGGCGCTGGGCCGGCGACGGCGAGTCCCTCGTCGAGATGTCGGTGGCCGCCGGGCAGCAGGCGCTGGACGCCAGCGGGCTCACCGCCGCCGAGGTGGACCTGGTGATCGTGGCCAGCGCCAGTCTCGCCACCCAGATCCCCGGCGCCGGCCCCGAGGTCGCGAACCGGCTGGGCCTGGGCCGACCGGGCGCCTTCGACGTCAACGCCGGCTGCGCCGGGTTCTGCTACGCGCTGTCCGCCGCCGCCGACGCCATCCGCGCCGGGTCGGCCCGCAACGCGCTGGTGGTCGGGGCCGAACGGCTCTCCGACGTCACCGACCAGACCGACCGCAGCACCGCGGTGATCTTCGCCGACGGGGCCGGGGCGATGGTCCTCGGCGCCAGCGACACCCCCGGCGTGGGCCCGGTCGTGTGGGGCAGCGACGGCGACCAGCGCGACGCCATCGCCATCCCGCAGGGCACCGAGCACATCACCATGGCCGGCCAGGCGGTCTACCGCTGGGCCACCACCAAGCTCACCGACGTCCTGCAGGAGGCGATGGACCGTGCCGGCGTCACCGCCGCCGACATCGACGTCTTCGCCCCGCACCAGGCCAACCTGCGGATCATCGAGCTGATGGCCAAGCGGTTGGGCCTCCCGGAGTCCACCGTCATCGCCCGCGACATCGTGCAGGCCGGCAACACGTCCTCGGCGTCCGTGCCGCTGGCGCTGGCCGCCCTGCAGGAGTCCGGCGAGGCGAAGACCGGCGACCTCTGCCTGGTCCTCGGCTACGGCGCCGGCCTGACCTTCGCCGGTCAGGTCCTCCGGATGCCCTGACCCACCCCAGACCCCCGGGGCACCTGCCCCGGACCGTCGGTCAGCACCCTGCTGCCGGCCCACACTCGAGAGAGGACAACGCCTTGAGCAGCACCGCGGAGATCCAGACCGGCCTGGCCGAGATCCTGGAGGAGGTCGCTGGGGTCGCCCCCGCCGACGCCACCCCGGAGAAGTCCTTCACCGAGGACCTCGACGTCGACTCGCTCTCGATGGTGGAGATCGCCACCGCCGTCGAGGACAAGTTCGGTGTCGCCATCCCCGACGACGAGCTCGGCGGCATCAAGACCGTCGGCGACGCCATCTCCTTCATCGAGAAGAACAACGGCTAAGAGAGCTCCGGCTCGTCCCTGATCCCGGCCGCCCCGGCCAGCACGTCCCAGGAGGAAGCACCATGCCCGTCAACACCACAGACGTCGTCGTCACCGGACTCGGTGCCACCACGCCCCTCGGGGCCGACGTCGCCTCCACCTGGGACGCACTGCTGACCGGGCGGTCCGGGGTCACCCGCATCACCGACTCCTGGGTCGACCCCTTCCCGGCCAAGCTCGTCGCCCGTCTGGCGCAGGAGCCCTCGGAGAAGATCGACCGGGTCCGCTCCCGCCGCCTGGACCGCAGCCAGCAGGTCGCCGTCGTCGCAGCCGAGGAGGCCTGGACCGACTCCGGTGCCGGGGACGCCGGCTACGACGCGCTGCGCATCGCCGTCGTCATCGGCACCGGCATCGGGGGCGCCATGACCCTGCTCGACCAGGACGACATCCTGGAGGAGAAGGGCCCCAAGCGGGTCTCCCCCTTCACCATCCCCATGCTCATGCCCAACGGCCCGGCCGCGGCCGTCGGCCTGGCGATCGGCGCCCGCGGTGGCGTGCACGCCCCGGTCAGCGCCTGCGCCTCCGGCGCCGAGGCGATCCGCTGGGGCCTGGACATGCTCCGCCTGGACCGCGCCGACGTCGTCCTCGTGGGCGGCGCCGAGGCCTGCGTGCACCCGCTGCCGATGGCCGGCTTCGCCTCCATGCGCGCCATGAGCACCCGCAACGACGACCCCGAGCACGCCTCGCGTCCCTTCGACGCCGGCCGCGACGGGTTCGTGCTCGCCGAGGGTGCCGCCTGCCTGGTGCTCGAGCGTGCGGACGCCGCCAAGGCCCGGGGCGCCAAGGTCTACGGCACCGTCGCCGGCGCCGGGGCCACCTCCGACGGCTACGACCTGGTCGCCCCGCACCCCGAGGGCGAGGGCGCCCAGCGCGCCATCGGCGCCGCGCTCCGCGACGCCGGGCTCTCGGCCTCCGACATCGGCCACGTCAACGCCCACGCCACCTCCACCCCGGTCGGCGACGTCGCCGAGGCCGCCGCGATCCTCGGCGCCATCGGCGACCACGCCGCGGTGACGGCCACCAAGAGCCAGACCGGCCACCTGCTCGGTGCCGCCGGCGCCCTGGAGTCGGTGTTCTGCCTGCTCGCGCTGCGCGACCAGGTCGTCCCGGGCACCGCGAACATCGAGCAGCTGGACGACGCCGCCGCCGTCCAGGCCCTGGACATCGTCCGCGGGGAGCCGCGCAAGGCGACCTTCTCCGCCGCCGTCAACGACTCCTTCGGGTTCGGCGGCCACAACATCGCGCTCGTGTTCACGGCCTGACCCCCCCTGCGCCCCGTCTCCTGGAGGCCTGCATGACCACCGTCCACCCCGCCCCGACCGCCCTCGCCCCCGACCCGCGTGACCCCGAGGACCGGCTCGCCCGGTTCTTCGACACCGGCACCATGCAGCCGCTCGCGGCCCGGGACACCTCCGGGGTGATGGCGGCCCGTGGGCTGGTCCAGGGCTCCCCCGCGATCGCCTACTGCACCGACGCCACGATCATGGGCGGCGCCATGGGCGTGGACGGCTGCCGCCACGTCGTCGACGCCATCGACGCAGCGCTGCGCGAGCGGGTGCCGGTCATCGGCATCTGGCACTCCGGCGGTGCCCGGCTGGCCGAGGGCGTCACCGCCCTGCACGCCGTCGGTGAGGTCTTCGCCGGGATGATCCGGGCCTCGGGCCGGATCCCGCAGATCTCCGTCGTGCTCGGCCCGGCCGCCGGCGGTGCCGCCTACGGCCCCGCGCTGACCGACCTGGTGGTCATGGGCCCGGCCGGCCGCGTGTTCGTCACCGGTCCGGACGTCGTCCGCTCGGTGACCGGCGAGCAGGTCGACATGGAGTCCCTGGGCGGCCCGGACACCCATGGCCGCCGCTCGGGCGTGGTGCACATCGTCACCGACACCGAGCAGGACGCCCTGGACACCGCCCGCCGGGCGGTCGACCTGCTGGCCGCGCAGGGCACCTTCGCCCCGGCCGACGGCGAGCCGGACGTCGACCTCTCCGCCCTGCTGCCCGAGGCGCGGCAGCGGGCCTACGACGTCAAGCCGTTGGTCGCCTCGATCCTGGACGGCCCGCCGCTGGAACTGCAGAGCCGGTACGCGCCCAACATCATCACCGCGCTGGGCCGGATGGCCGGTCGCACCGTGGGCGTCATCGCCAACAACCCGCTGCGCCTGGGCGGGTGCCTGGACTCCCCCTCGGCGGAGAAGGCGGCCCGGTTCGTCCGCATGTGCGACGCGTTCGGCGTCCCGCTCGTGGTGCTGGTCGACGTCCCCGGCTACCTGCCCGGCGTGGGCCAGGAGTGGGACGGCGTGGTGCGCCGCGGCGCCAAGCTGCTGCACGCCTTCGCCGAGGCCGTCGTCCCCCGGGTGACGCTGGTGACCCGCAAGTCCTACGGCGGCGCGTACATCGCGATGAACTCCCGCTCGCTGGGGGCCACCGCGGTCTACGCCTGGCCCGGCGCCGAGGTGGCCGTCATGGGCGCGAAGGCAGCCGTCGGCATCCTGCACCGCAAGAAGCTCGCCGCCGCCCAGCCCGGCGAGCGGGAGGCGCTGCACGCCCAGCTGGCCACCGAGCACGAGCGGATCGCCGGTGGCGTCGCCCGCGCCCAGGAGATCGGCGTGGTCGACGAGGTCGTCGAGCCCGCGCAGACCAAGCGCCGCCTGGTCGCCGCGCTGGCGGCCGCCCCTGCCGGTCGAGGGGCGCACGGCAACATCCCGCTCTGACCCCGGACGACACTGCGGCCCGGCACCCGTGAGGGTGTCGGGCCGCTGTGTCGTGCTGGCCTGCGCGGGATCGGTCCGGGGTCAGGGGGCCGACGGTGCAGGCGGACTGCGCCGGGTCGTCAGACGACCTGGTGCAGCCAGGTGGGGGGAGCGCCGTCGCCGGCGTGCCGGTGCGACTCGAGGTCGTCGTCCCAGGCTGCGCCGAGGAGGTCGTCGACGCCGTGCCGGAAGGCCTCGACGCTGGTCGCGGTGGCGGCCAGGTGGCGGAGCTGCTGCTCGGTGATCATGAGGTCGCCGTTGGCGGACATCGGCGTGCGGAAGACGCCGTGCCCGGGCACGTAGGACATGCGCTCGCCGTCGCAGCCCTGGCTGGGCTCCTCGGTGACCTCGAAGCGCAGCATCGGCCACTGCTTGAGGGCAGCCACGAGCTTCGAGCCGGTACCGGCACTGCCGGTCCAGGACACCTCGGCCCGGTAGGAGCCGTGCGTCGCGGGCTGTTCGGCCCACGTCAAACTGACCGGCGCGCCGATGACCCTCTCGAGGGACCACTCGACGTGCTGGCACAGGGCCTTCGGGCACGCGTGCACGAAGACCACACCCTGCGTCGACCGTCGTTGCACAGCGCACCTCCATCGGATCAAGACGGGTCTCGTCTTCCCCAACGGACCTGACTCGGATGGAGTTGCAGCAGTACGTCTTCGGGCGGTTCAGCGTGCTCCGAGCAGTGTGCCCGACTACCACGTCGATGCGCCAGCGCGGGTTCGGATCGCTGGGCCAGAAGTGCCAGATGTTGCTTGTGTGACTGGTGGGACTCACCGTCACAGCGCACACCCAGCTCACCTGGGCAGTTGCCGCTCGTGACCTTCTCGTTACGCATCGTGCGTGTCGGACGACGGGTCACGGTGCGTGTCGGTGCGACTGTCTCCGGGTGACATCGACGCAGCGCCGAGGGCGGCACGCCACCGCCACCCGGGAGACCTTCGTCTGCGGGCAGGCCGCCGTCCAGGTGCTCTGGAACGGCGCCGTGAACACCGGGATCGTGGACTCCAGCGGTCCCTGGCACGCCGTCGAGGAGGGTCCCGCGGGGGTCGTCTTCTCCTTGTGCGGCCGACAGGTCGCCCGGGCCGACGCCGCCGTCGAGTGGCCGAGCCCGCGCCGGACGCCGGCCTGCGGGGTCTGCACAGCCCTTGCCGAGGACTGAGCTCCCCCAGCACGCAGAACGCCCCGCCGCGGAGCTCCGCGGCGGGGCGTTCTCGGTCTCGGGGGTCAGGCCCGGCGGACCGTCATCGTCGGGGTGTCCTTGAGGGTCTGGGCGACCACGCAGTAGCGCTCGGTCAGCTCGGCGAGCTTGGCCAGCTTGGCGTCGTCGGCGTCGGTGTCGACCTCGGCGACCACCTCGATGCCGGTCATCCCCACCGGCGCCTCCCGGGAGACCCCCAGGGTGCCGCGGGCGTCCATCTTCCCGTGGGCGGTCAGCTTCGCGCCCCGGATCTCGATGCTCATCGCGGTGGCCACCGAGCGGAGGGTCACCCCCGCGCAGCCCAGGAGGGCCTGCAGCAGCATGTCCCCGGAGCACGCGTCCGAACCGTCCCCACCGGTGGTGGGGTGGAACCCGGCGCGCTGCGGGCCCGACCAGGTGTCGATGGTCGCGGTGATGCCGTCGTCCCGGAAGTCACCGACGGCGTGAAGGTCGGCGATCGCCGCCGACGGGTCGTCCTTGTAGGTCTGCTTGATCGGGGCCTGCATCTCGCGCAGGGCGGCGGCGTCCATGGCCCGAGTCAACCCGCATGGCAGGCTGTCCGCACACGAGGGGCGGTAGCTCAGCCGGTCAGAGCATGGGACTCATAATCCCTGGGTCGTGGGTTCGAGCCCCACCCGCCCCACCGCATGGGCCTGCTGAGGCGCCATCGCCAATCCACCATCCGGGGCTCAGCGGTAGCACCGGCGGTACCACCCGGGGGTCGAATGACCGACACGCTCATCGGTGCCGTGATCGCGCTCGCTGGGGTGCTCATAGCAAACATCGCCACCCTTCGGTCGGCGCACGCCCTCGACACCCGCACCGCTCGCCGGGCGCGCCAGGACAAGAAGGAAGAGGTGTTCGCGGCCGCGATCGCAGCCATCCACACGTTACGGATGCGAGCTCTCTTCGCGGGTGCGACTGGTGTGCCCACAGCTTCCGTCGTCAGCGAGCAGCGGGACGCGGCCTTCACCAGCTTTGCGGACTGCCGTGCGGCCATGTTTCGCGCTTGGTTGCTGGCTGGCGACGACGTCAGGAAGCAACTAGACGCGGTCGATCTACCGACACTGCAGGCGGCAAGCGCAGAGATGTTCGGCCAGAGGACGGACGAACTCCGTCACCCCTCTTTGGAGCCGCTGAGATCGGCGATGCGGCGGGAGATCGCCACTATCTAGTCCTGAATCCACGGTGCGTTGCTCACCGCGGCGGCAGCCTGCTCAGCCGGCTCCGGCCACGCGTAGGAGTAGCTACACACCCGACGTCCGCTCCACGGTGGAGCGCCTGAGCACGTTGCGGCATACCCCGCATGGGACAAGCAGGGGTCCAGCTGTCCAGCGGCCCCGACGCACCGCGACGATCATGAGCGGGTGTCCTTCACCCACGACGTCACCGTCCCCGCCCCGCCCGCCCGGCTGATCGCCACGCTCACCGACGAGTCCTTCGTCCGCGAGGCACTGGCCGCGCTCGGCGCCGAGGTGCGCGAGGTGTCCGTCGAGGGCACGACGACGACCGCGCGCTACACCGTCCCGACGCAGGGCATCCCCGAGGCGTTCGCGAAGTTCGTCGGCGACCGGGTCGAGCTCCTCGACGTCCGCACCTGGACGGCGACCGGCGACGGCGCGACCGGCACCGTCGTCGTCACCTCGAAGCTGTTCGGCCGCGACGTCCGCCTCGAGGGCGAGCGTCGGGTCACCGCCGCAGGAGCGGGCAGCCGGATCGACAGCACCGGCACCTCGAAGGTCGACGCCCCGTTCGTCGGGCGCAAGGCCGAGGGCGCGGTCGACCAGCTCGCGGTGGTCGTGCTCCGCAAGGAGGCCGAGTCGCTCCAGCGCCGACTGGGCGGCTGAGCTCAGTCCAGCCGCTCGACGCCGGCGGCGTGCCGGCGGGCCAGCTCCTGGTAGATCGCGGGGTTCCCGTCCACCCACTGCGCGGCGCCGGCGGTGAGCGGTCCGCGCACCTTGGCCGGTGAGCCCAGGGCGAGCACCTCGTCGGGCACCACCATCCCGGGCGGGACGAGGGAGCCGGCGCCGATGAGGGCGCGCCGGCCGATCCGGGCGCCGTCCTGCACGGTCGACCCGTTGCCGATGAGCGCCTCGGCGCCGATGACGCAGCCGTGCACCACGCACAGGTGGCCGATGGTCGCCCCGGGGCCGACCTCGGTGACCGGGTCGTCGCCGCCGTGCAGCACCGAGTTGTCCTGCACGTTGGCCCCGGCTCGGATGACGATGGCGCCGAAGTCGGCCCGGACCACCACGCCGTACCAGACCGAGGCACCGGCCTCGACCGTCACGTCGCCCACCAGCGTCGCGGTGGGGGCGATCCACGCGTCGGGGTGCACCTGGGGGTGCTTGCCTTCGAAGGAGAACAGCGGCATGCGGCGAGCCTCACACACCCGGGGTGCGGACGACGAGGTCCGGGCGCAGGGTGGGCGGCATGTCGACACCGCACCCTGACGAGATGGAATCCGGCGAGCCGCAGCCCCGCGACATCGCCCTGGAGCAGGAGACCGAGGAGCAGGCAGCCTCCCTCGAGGAGCAGAGCGAGCCCGAGCAGGAGTGACCGCTCCGGCGGTGACCGGCACCCGCCGGTCACCGCCGCCGGCCATCCGAGGCGGTCCCGTCCGGCGGGTGGCCACCGCCCGCACCGCGTAACTTCTGCCCCGTGGACCCCTCCGGCACCGGCGAGCGCGTCGTGGCCGGTCGCTACCTGCTGCGCGAGGAGATCGGCCGCGGCGGGATGGGCGTCGTCTGGCTCGCCGAGGACCGGATGCTGGGCCGCGAGGTCGCGGTCAAGGAGGTCACCTTCGGCGTCGACGTGACCGCCGAGGAGCGCGCCGTCCTGCGCGAGCGCACCTTCCGCGAGGCCCGTGCCGCCGCCCGCCTCGACCACCCCGCCGTCACCACGGTGCACGACGTCTTCGAGGAGGACGGCAAGCCCTGGCTGGTCATGGAGCACGTGCGCTCCCGCACCCTGCTCCAGCTGGTCGAGGAGCACGGGCCGCTGCGGGTGGACCTGGTCGCCCGGATCGGGCTGGACCTGCTCGACGCGATCACCGCCGCGCACCAGGCCGGGATCGTGCACCGCGACGTGAAGCCCGCCAACGTGCTGGTCGACGATGCCGGGCGCGCGCACCTCACCGACTTCGGCATCGCCACCACCACCGGGGACAGCACGCTGACCTCGACCGGCACGGTGCTGGGCTCCCCCGCCTACATGTCCCCCGAGCGCGCCACCGGGCACGACCCCCAGCCGCAGGACGACCTGTGGTCACTCGGCGCCACGCTCTACACCGCGGTGGAGGGCCGACCGCCCTTCGACCGGGGCGAGCCGATGGCCACCCTGCTCGCGGTCGTCGCCGACCACCCCGCGCCGATGGTCCGGTCCGGGGCCCTGCAGCCAGTGCTGACGGCGATGCTGGCCCGCGACCCGCAGCAGCGCGCCACCCCGGGGCAGGCCCGGGTCGCCCTGCAGTCGGCGACGCAGGCCGCAGCCCCACCGCCGCCCCCGGTCCAGGCCCCCACTCCCCCGCAACCGGCCCCCCGGGCCGACGCCGGCGGCGAGGTGCAGCGCTTCGACCCCCAGGACCTGCGCCGCCGCGCCCACCGGGCCAAGGAGAAGCTCCGCTCGCTGTCCGAGCAGCTCACGGCCCCGACCACACAGCAGGCTCCGCCCCCGCCCAAGCCGCGGTTCCGGTTCAAGCGCCGCTGGGTGGTCGTGCCCACGATCCTCCTGGTGCTGGTCGCCATCGCCCTCGTCGCAGGCGGCTGGTGGCTGCTCGTCGAGGGCGGCGAGCTGCTCAACGGTTGACCGGCGTCCACCACCGGGTAGGCCACCGCGCATGCGCACCGACGAACTGCTCGCAGCCGCCTTCGACAACATCGAGGGCGTGGTCACCCGGGCCGTCGACGGCCTGACCGTCGACCAGCTCGCCCAGGCCCCGGCGCCGGGGGCCAACACGATCGGCTGGCTGGTCTGGCACCTCACCCGGGTCCAGGACGACCACGTCGCCGAGGTCGCCGGCACCGAGCAGGTCTACACCGCGCAGGGCTTCGCACAGCGGTTCGCGCTCCCCTTCGACGACCGGGAGACCGGCTACGGCATGGACGTCGAGGACGTCGCCCGGCTCCGCGCCGAGGCCGTCACCCTCCTCGACTACCACCGCGCGGTGCACGCTGCGACGACCACCTACCTGCGCACGCTGTCCGACGGCGACCTCGACCGCGTGGTCGACGAGCAGTGGGACCCGCCGGTGACCCTCGGGGTCCGACTGGTCAGCGTGGTCACCGACGACCTGCAGCACGCCGGGCAGGCCGCCTACGTGCGGGGGCTGGTGACCTGACGACCGATCTGGAGGACGACGACGTCTACCGGGCCCACCGCGGCGAGTTCCGCATGCTCCAGGTGCCCGACCGGACCTACCTGGCGATCGACGGGCACGGCGACCCGGACACCGAGGTCTTCAGCGCCGCGGTCCAGGCGCTCTACCCGGTGGCCTACGCACTGAAGTTCGCGAGCAAGGACGCCGGCCGCGACTACGTGGTGCCGCCGCTGGAGGGGCTGTGGTGGGCCGAGGACATGGACACCTTCACCCGCCGCCGGGACAAGGCCGTCTGGGAGTGGACCCTGCTCCTCCTGGTGCCCGACTGGCTCGGCGCCGCCGACGTCGAGACTGCGGTCGACCGCACCCGCGCCAAGGCGCCGGCCCGGCTGGACGACGTCCGGCTCGAACCGCTGGCGGAGGGACTGTGCATGCAGACCCTGCACGTCGGCCCGTTCGACGACGAGGGCCCGGTGCTGCACCGGCTGCACCACGAGGTCCTGCCCGGCGCCGGGTTCCGACCGTCGGGGAAACACCACGAGGTCTACCTGACCGACCCCCGCCGCACCGCCCCCGAGAAGCGCCGGACGATCCTGCGCCAACCGATCAGCTGAGGGCCCGGACAGTCAGCTCGGTGAGCAGCCTGGCCGGCTCGGCCAGGCAGACGGCGACGTCGGGCTCCACCTCGGTCAGTCCGTGCGCGGCGGTGAACCCGGCGACCGCCAGCTCCTCGGGCGTCAGCCGGACGACGCCGGCCAGCCCGAGACACGGCACCCCGGAGGCCGCGGCGCGACGGGCGACGACGGCCGGGCCCTTGCCGGTGAGCGTCTGCGCGTCCAGCGCACCCTCGCCGGTCACGCAGAGGTCGGCACCGACCAGCGCCTCGTCCAGTCCCACCAGGTCGCACACCAGGTCCGCGCCGGACGTGATCCGTGCGCCGAGCACGGCCAGCGCCCCGGCCGCGGTGCCGCCCGCTCCCCCGGCGCCGGGCACGTCGACGACGTCGAGGTCCAGGTCGCGCAGCACCACGAGGGCGAAGCGGGCCAGGGCGGCGTCGAGCTCGGCGACCTGACCGGGGTCGGCGCCCTTCTGCGGGCCGAACACGTGGGCGGCGCCGCGGGGGCCGGTGAGCGGGGCGTCCACATCGGTGGCGATCAGCAGCTCGACGCCGGCCAGCCGGGGGTCCAGCCCGGTGGGGTCGATCCGGTCCAGCCGGGCCAGCGCCGCGCCGCCCGAGGGCAGGTCGACGCCGTCGGCGTCGGTGAACCGGACCCCCAGCGCGGCGAGCATGCCGGTGCCGGCGTCGGTGGTGGCGCTGCCGCCGATGCCCACGACCAACCGCCGGCAGCCCTCGTCCAGGGCCCGCACCAGCAGCTCGCCCACACCCCGGGTGGTCGCGGTGAGCGGCGCCGGCGGCGCCAGGTGCAGCCCGGCCGCGGTGGCCAGCTCGACCAGGGCGGTGTCGCCGTCCACGGCGAACACCGCAGTCACCGGAGCGCCGTCCGGACCGGACACGGTCGCGGTCACCGCTCGCCACCCGGCGCGCAGGGCCGCGGCCACGGTGCCGTCGCCACCGTCGGCGATCGGGCGCAGCAGGACCTCGGCGTCGGGCCGCACCCGGGCGATGCCGGCGGCGACCGCGTCGGCCACGCCGTCGGCGTCCAGCGTGCCCTTGAACTTGTCCGGGGCGATGACGATGCGCACGACGGGCAGCATGCCCGACTCCGGCCTACCGTCCGACGACGTGAGCACCGCCGCTGACCCCCTCGCCCCCGCCACCGACTTCTACGCCGTCGACGACCTCATCGACCCCGGTGACCTCGAGATCCGCAACCGGGTGCGTGACTTCTGCGCCCGCGAGGTCACCCCGATCATCAACGACTACTGGGAGCGCGCGGAGTTCCCCGCGCACCTGGTGCCGATGCTCGCCGACCTCGGCATCGCCGGCGGGACCGTGCAGGGCCACGGCTCGGCCGGCATGAGCGCCGTGGCGGCCGGCCTGGTCGCCGCTGAGTGGGCCCGGGCCGACGGCTCGATGGGCACCTTCCACGGCGTGCACTCCTTCCTGGCCATGCAGTCGATCGACCTGCTGGGCAGCGAGGAGCAGAAGGAGCGCTGGCTGCCGGGCATGGCCCGGATGGAGACCATCGGCGCGTTCGGCCTCACCGAGCCCGACCACGGCTCCGACGCCGTCGCGTTGGGGACGACGGCCACCCGGGACGGCGACGGCTTCGTGCTCAACGGGGCGAAGAAGTGGATCGGCAACGGCTCGATCGCCGACATCGTGCTGATCTGGGCCCGCGACGAGGACGGGAACGTCGGCGGGTACGTCGTGGAGAAGGGCACGCCGGGCTTCACCGCCACGGTGATGACCGGCAAGACGGCGCTGCGCGCGGTGTGGCAGGCCGAGATCACCCTGGAGAACGTCCGGGTGGGCGCGGAGAACAAGCTGGAGAACTGCCGGAACTTCAAGGACGTGTCCCAGGTGCTCGACCGCACCCGGTACACCGTCGCCTGGCGGGCCCTCGGCGTCGCGCAGTCGGCCTACGAGCTGGCGCTGGCGCACACCCTGGAGCGCGAGCAGTTCGGTCAGCCGATCGCCGGCTACCAGCTGGTGCAGGAGAAGCTGGCCCGGATGCTGGCCGAGATCACCACCATGCAGCTGATGTGCTGGCGGTTGTCGACGCTGGCCGACCAGGGCCGGATGACCGCGGCGATGGCCTCGCTGGCGAAGATGAACTGCTGCAAGAAGGCCCGCACGATCATCGCCGATGCCCGCGACCTGTTCGGCGGCGACGGCATCCTGCTCGAGCACCACATCGCCCGGCACCACGCCGACATCGAGGCGATCTACACCTTCGAGGGCACCGACCACGTGCAGGCGCTCATCGTCGGGCGCGAGGTCACCGGGCTGTCGGCCATCACCGGCCGCCGCCCGAAGCGGGACTAGCCGGCGCGGCTGAGCTCCCGGTCGGCGATCGACTGGCACTCGGCGCACGCGGTGCGCGAGGCGCCGACCCGCTCCCAGCGCTGGGATCCCCACACCTGCACGATCGCCCCGCACGCGGCGAGCTCGACCTCCCCGTCGAGCTCGCCCGGCGGGCGGTGCGCCTCGACGGCGTGCCAGGTGCTGGTGGTCTGGACCGGTCGCGACTGCGACCAGCGGTCTGGTCGGGAGAACCCGACGGCGTAGCTGTCCACGCCCCCAGTGTGCCCCCGATCACAACGGCCTGCCACCGGATCGTCGGCCCCGGGGACGGCCTACCGTCGTGTCCCGTGGCTGCCGACCCCCACCGCGACCGGATCGTCACCGTGCGCGTGCACCCCGACGACCCGCTGGCCCGCCCGCTCCTGGACGACCTGCTCCGGGAGTACGACACCCGGTACGGCGACCTCTTCGGCAGCGCCGCCGACGAGATGTCGCTGTACCCGGCCAGTGAGTTCCTGCCGCCCACCGGGGCGTTCCTGCTGCTGCTCGAGGACGACGCGCCCGTCGCCGGCGGCGCCTACCGCCCGCACGAGGACGCCGGGACCGCCGAGGTCAAGCGGATGTGGACCCACCGGGACCACCGCCGCCGCGGGCTGGCCCGCCGGGTGCTGGCCGAGCTGGAGGAGCACGCCGCGGCGGCCGGCTACTCCCGGATGTACCTGACCACCGGCCCGCTGCAGCCCGAAGCGCGCGAGCTGTACACCCGGGCCGGGTGGACGCCGCTGTTCGACTCCCTGCGACCCACCGACGTCGAGGAGCTGCGGGCGATGCCGGTGCTCGACCGGCTGTACGCGTTCGAGAGGCAGCTGGGCTGACGAGTCGCCGAGGGGATCAGCTCGTCGTGGTGTCGTAGCGCGACCGGAGCAGCGCCAGCAGGTCGTCGGTGGGCTCGGCGCCGGACGCGACGGCGGCGTGCACGTCCCGGAAGTACTGCTCGTACCCGGCCGGGGTGTACAGGCACAACGCCCGAACCGGCTCCGTGCCGCTGTCGTTGCGGTAGCCGTGCGCGGTGCCCCGCAGGGCAGCCGCGACGTCCCCGGGGCCCAGGACGACGTCGTCCCCGGCGGTGCTCAGCGTCAGCTCCCCGGACAGGACGACGAAGTACTCGTCGTGCGCACCGTGCACGTGCGGCCGCGCACCGAGCGTGCCGGGCGGGAGCACGAACTCCTCCAGACCCAGACGCCCCTCCGTGTGCTCGGCGGTGAGGGCGAACAGGTGCCGGATGCCCCCGACGTCGAGCAGCTCGCCCACACCGCTGCGGACCACCACCGGCTGCCCCGCTGTCCCCGGCATGGTCAGTCGCGGGGCAGCAGGCGGTGCAGCTGGGTGACGTGCCGAGGCTCGAGCTCGGCGATCGAGCTGACGCCCAGCAGTCGCATCGTGCGCACGATCTCCGTGCGGAGGATCTCGATGGCGCGGTCCACGCCCTCCCGGCCGCCGGCCATCAGGCCGTAGAGGTAGGCCCGGCCGATGAGGGAGAAGGAGGCGCCCAGCGCGCAGGCGGCCACGACGTCGGCGCCGTTCATGATCCCGGTGTCGACCATGACGCAGGCGTCGTCCCCGACCTCCTTGCGCACCGCCGGCAGCAGGTGGAACGGCACCGGGGCCCGGTCCAGCTGCCGCCCGCCGTGGTTGGACAGCACGATCCCGTCGACTCCGGCGTCGAACAGCCGCGCGGCGTCGACCACCGACTGCACGCCCTTGACGACGAGCTTGCCCGGCCACATGCCCCGGACGACGTCGAGGTCCTCGTAGCTGATGGTCGGGTCCATCGCCCAGTCCAACATCTCCGCGACCGTGCCGCCGGTGCTCGACAGCGAGGCGAACTCCAGCTTGGGCGTGGTCAGGAAGTCCCACCACCACCAGGGCCGGACGGCGGCGTTGAGCACCGTGCCGGCGGTCAGCTGCGGCGGGATGGAGAACCCGTTGCGCTTGTCCCGCAGCCGCGCCCCGGCGATCGGGGTGTCCACGGTGAAGTGCAGGGTGTCGAACCCGGCAGCCGCGGCCCGCTCGACCAGCCCGTAGGAGATCGACCGGTCGCGCATCACGTAGAGCTGGAACCAGTTGCGGCCGTGCGGGTTGGCCGCCTTGACGTCCTCGATCGTCGTGGTGCCCAGCGTGGACAGCGTGAACGGGATCCCCGCGGCAGCCGCGGCGCCGGCCCCGGCGCTCTCGCCCTCGGTCTGCATGAGCCGGGTGAACCCGGTGGGGGCGATGCCGAAGGGCAGCGCGCTGGGCCCGCCCAGGACCTGGACCGAGGTGTCGACGTCGACGGCGGGCCGCAGCACGTCGGGGTGGAACTCGACGTCGGCGAAGGCCTGCCGCGCCCGGGCCAGGGACAGCTCGCCCTCGGCGGCGCCGTCGGTGTAGTCGAACGCCGCCCGCGGGGTGCGCCGCTTCGCGATCGTGCGCAGGTCGGCGATGGTCAGCGCCGCGTCCAGGCGGCGGCGCTTGCCGTTGAGCTCGGGCTTCTTGAACTTCACGAGCTCCAGGAGCTCGACGGGACGGGGGGCCTGACGGCGGGTGCGTGTCATCACGGGACCTCGGGGTGGTCGGGACGGGGGACGTGCTCGGTTCCGGGGAGCGGGCGCACGGGCGGCGCCCTGCCCGTCGAGGACTCCCGGACCACCAGCACCGGCTCGAAGACGAGCTGTTCGTGCACGTGGTCCGCGCGGGTGGCCTCGTCCAGCAGCAGCTGGGCCGCGCGCCGGCCCAGCTCCCGTCGGGGCTTGCGGACCGACGTCAGCGGCACGGCGGCCGCCGCGGCGAAGTCGATGTCGTCGTAGCCGACCAGGGCGAACTCAGCGGGCACGGCCACGCCGTGCCGGTGCAGCTCTTGCAGCATGCCCAGCGCCAGCAGGTCGTTGGCACAGACCGCCGCGGTGGGCCGGACGTCGGCGGGCATCGCGTTGATCGTGGCGGCGGCCTCGCGGCCGGCCTCGACGGTCAGCCGGGACGGGGAGAACACGGTGAGCGCGTCCTCGCTCCCCCGGGCCTCGCGCACGGCGGCCACCACCCCGGCGTGCCGTTCCTCGACCTGGGGCAGCCCGGAGGCACCCCCGACGAAGGCGATCCGCCGGTGCCCGCGCTCCAGCAGGTGGTCGGCGGCCAGCCGGCCACCCAGGACGTCGTCCACCGCGACCGTGCACTGGCCGGGCCCGGATGCCCGGCGGTCCAGCAGCACCACCGGGGTGCCCCGCCGGCGCAGCGCGGCCAGGTGCGGGGACAGCTCGGCGGTCGGGGTGATGAGCACGCCCTGCACCCGCTGCTCGGCGAGCAGGTCCAGGTAGGCGGCCTCCTTGCCCGGCAGGTCGTCGGAGTTGCACAGGATGACCGACAGGCCGGCCTCGTTGGCGACGTCCTCGACGCCGCGGGCGACGTCGGTGAAGAAGGGGTTGGCGATGTCCAGCACGACCAGCCCGATCGTGCGGCTCCGCCCGGCTCGCAGCTGGCGGGCCGACTCGTTGCGCACGAAGCCCAGCTCGGCGATCGCGGCCAGCACCCGCTGGCGGCTGCCGGCGCTCACCTGGTCGGGCCGGTTGAGCACGTTGCTGACCGTGCCCAGCGAGACCCCGGCCCGGCGGGCGACGTCGCGGATGCTGGCGGTCAGCGGGACTCCTCGAAGGCCGTGGCGGGGACCGGTTGACCCCGGACAGTGTCGATCCTAGTGTGCGGCACACCACTTGTGAAACGATTCAGAGGACATCAGTTGCCCCGCGTGTGCTTCACCCTCCAGGTACGCCTCGAGCGGCTGGCCGACTACCGGGCCGCGCACGCCGCGGTCTGGCCCGAGATGCTCCAGGCCCTGCGGGACGCCGGGTGGCGGGACTACCAGCTCTTCCTGCGGGCCGACGGTCTGCTCGTCGGCACCGCCGACGTGGACGACCTCGACGCCGCCCAGGCCGCCGTCGGCGCCACGGAGGTCAGCGCCCGCTGGGAGGCCGCGATGGGCCCGCTCTTCGTGCCCGGCACCGGCGACGGCAGCGACAAGGCGCCCCTGGAGCTCGTCTTCGACCTGGACGCCCAGCTCGACACCACCCCCACCCCCGAGGAGACCCCGTGACCAGCCCCGACCGCCGCGAGCACGCCAAGCAGGTGCTGCGCGAGCAGCGCATCGAGACCCCCTCGTGGGGCTACGGCAACTCCGGCACCCGCTTCAAGGTCTTCGCCCAGGCCGGGGTGCCCCGCACGCCGGAGGAGAAGATCGACGACGCGGCCACCGTGCACCGGTTCACGGGCGTCGCCCCGCTGGTCTCCCTGCACATCCCGTGGGACCGGGTCGAGGACTACGCCGCCCTGGCCGAGCACGCCCAGGAGCGCGGCGTGCAGCTCGGCGCGATCAACGCCAACGTCTTCCAGGACGACGCCTACCGCCTCGGCAGCGTCTGCAACCCCGACCCGGCGGTGCGCCGCAAGGCCACCGACCACCTGCTCGAGTGCATCGACATCATGGACGCCACCGGCTCCGACGACCTCAAGCTGTGGTTCGCCGACGGCACCAACTACCCCGGTCAGGACTCCATCCGGGAGCGCCAGGACCGGCTCGCCGAGGCCCTCGCCGAGACCTACGCCCGGCTGACCGGGGAGCAGCGGCTGCTGCTGGAGTACAAGTTCTTCGAGCCGGCCGTCTACACCACCGACGTGCCCGACTGGGGCACCTCGTTCGCGCACTGCGTCGCCCTCGGGCCCCAGGCCCAGGTCGTGCTGGACACCGGGCACCACGCCCCCGGCACCAACATCGAGTTCATCGTCGCCACGCTGCTGCGGCACGGGCGGCTGGGTGCCTTCGACTTCAACTCGCGGTTCTACGCCGACGACGACCTCATGGCCGGCGCCGCCGACCCGTTCCAGCTCTTCCGGATCATGCACGAGCTGGTGCAGGCCGACGCGGTGTCCGGGGTGCCGGCCACCGGGTCCTCGACGGGCCAGCCGATCTCCTTCTTCCTCGACCAGTGCCACAACATCGAGCCCAAGGTCGCGGCGATGATCCGCTCGGTCACCAACGTCCAGGAGGCCACCGCCAAGGCCCTGCTGGTCGACACCGAGGCGCTCACCGCGGCCCAGCGCTCGGGCGACGTGCTCGCGGCGTACTCGATCGTCAAGGACGCCTACGACACCGACGTCCGTCCGCTGCTGGGCGACCTGCGCGAGGACCTGGGGCTGGACCCCGACCCCTCGGCCGCCTACGCCCGCTCCGGGTACTTCGAGCAGGTCGCGGCCGAGCGCGTCGGCGGTGAGCAGGCCGGCTGGGGCGCATGAAGAAGGACCTCCTGCCCCCCACCACGGCCTCCGGCCGCGGCGGGACCCTGCAGGAGGCCGGACGGCCCCGCCTCCCGATGGGAGACGGGGCCGTCTGCGTTCCGTGGGTCAGCGCAGGAAGGCCGCCGCCACCCCGGAGTCGACCGGGACCAGCAGCCCGGTGGTGACGGCGAGGGTGCCGTTGGTCAGCGCGAGCACCGCCCCGGCGACGTGCTCGGGGAGGACCTCCTCCTTGAGCACGGTGCGCGAGGCGTAGTACTTGCCCAGGTCGTCCTCCTGCACGCCGTAGGTGGCCGCCCGTGAGGCGCCCCAGCCGCCGGAGAAGATCCCCGAGCCGCGGACGACGCCGTCGGGGTTGATCCCGTTGACCCGGATGCCGTCCTCGCCGAGCTCGGTGGCCAGCAGCCGCACCATGTGCGCCTGGGCGGCCTTGGCCGAGGAGTAGGCCAGGTTGTTCGGACCGGCGAACACCGCGTTCTTCGAGCAGATGTTGATCACGTCGCCGCCCAGGCCCTGCCCGCGCAGGACGACCGCGGCGGCCTGGGTGACCACGAAGCTGCCCCGGGTCATGACGGCGAACTGGGCGTCCCAGTCCTTCAACTCGGTGTCGGCCAGCGAGCCGGGCTTCACGAACCCGGCGTTGTTGACCACGATGTCGATCCCGCCCAGGGCGAGCACCGCCTGCTGCACACCGGCGGCGACGGCCGCCGGGTCCGAGACGTCCATCCTGACGGCGACGGCACGGTCGGGGCCCCCGAGCTCGGCCACGACCTCCTCGCTCTTGGCCAGGTCCAGGTCGGCGACGACGATGTCGGCGCCGTGCTCGGCGAGCAGCCGGGCGGTGGCCAGGCCGATGCCCGACGCCGCCCCGGTGACCAGCGCGATCCGGCCGGAGAGCGCCTTGGGCTTGGGCCGGCGGGCGAGCTTGTCCTCCTCCAGCTGCCAGTACTCCACGGCGAACTTCTCCGCCTCGCTGATCGGGGCGTAGCTGCTGACGCCCTCGGCGCCGCGCATCACGTTGATCGCGTTGACGTAGTACTCCCCCGCGACCCGGGCCGTCTGGTGGTCGGCGCCGAAGGAGAACATCCCGATGCCGGGCACCAGCACGATCGCCGGGGCCGAGCCGCGCATCGCCGGGGACTCCGGCTTCGCGTGCCGCTCGTAGTAGGCGCTGTACTCGGCCTGGTACTCGGCGAGCAGCTCGACGAGGCGGGCCTCGACGTCGGCCAGCGGGGCGTCGACGGCGGTGTCGAGCACCATCGGGCGGATCTTGGTGCGCAGGAAGTGGTCCGGGCAGGAGGTGCCGAGCGAGACCAGGTGGTCGAGCTTCTCCCGGGACATGAAGTCCAGCACCACGTCGGAGTCGGTCAGGTGGCCGACCTGCCGGCTGCTGGCCGAGGCGACCCGGCGCAGCAGCGGGAACAGCTCGGCGGCCCGGGTGCGCCGCACCTCGGTGGGCTGGGCCTCGCGGCCGGCGACGACGGGGCCGAACGGCTCGGCCACCGAGCGGGCGGCGAGGAACTCCGCGGCCTGGTCGATGATGCCCAGCGCGCGCTCCTGGGCCTCCGCGGAGGTGGCGCCCCAGCTGGTCAGGCCGTGCCCGCCGAGCACGGCCCCGATGACCTCGGGGTCCTGGGCCAGCGCGGACACCTGCCGGCCCAGCTCCCAACCCGGTCGCTTCCAGTCGACCCAGGCGACCTTCCCGCCCCACAGCTCGGCCACCAGGGCCGGGCCGTCGGCGGCGCAGGCCAGCGCGGTGACCGAGTCGGGGTGCAGGTGGTCGACGTGCGGGCAGTCGACCAGACCGTGCATCGGGGTGTCGATCGACGGCGTCGCACCGCCGGCGCCGAAGGCGGCGTGCGGGAACAGCCCGACCATCTCGTCCTCGTGCTCGACCCCGCGGTACACGTCGTCCAGGGCGAGGAACGGCTCGCGGCGCAGCACGGCCAGCCCCTCGGCGCGCAGGGTGCCCAGGTCGCCCCCGGAGCCCTTCACGTAGACCAGTTCGACGTCCTGGCCGGTGGCCGGGCTGGTCACGGTCACCTTCACCGAGGTGTTGCCGCCACCGTAGTTGGTGACGGTGGGGTCGCTGCCGTAGCGGTGGGACCGGGCCAGGAGTTCCTGGACGCCCTCGGGCAGGGAGGTCATCGTGTCGTGCTCCGTCCTGGCGGCGGGGCCGCCTGTGGGGGTCTGGGGGTGGGCGGTGCTCACGCGGGCACCGCAGGCGGGAGGAGGTGGGGGTCGAGCAGCCTGCGGGAGCGCAGCTCGGCGAGGAGGCGCTGGTAGCCCTCCTCCAGCCCGGCGACCTGGGCGGGGTCGGGGTCGACCACCAGCTCCGGGCGCACCGCGCGGGAGGTGACGTCACCCAGGGCACGCCCGGCGACGGGTTCCAGCGCGGTCGCGGCGAGCAGGGCGGCCCCGGACCCGCTGCTGGGCTCGGCGGGCCGGGTGACCGGCCGACCGAGCACGCTGGCCCGGACGACCAGCCACTCGCGGGATCCGCTGCCGCCGCCGACCACCCGGTGGTCGGTGCTGGCCACGCCGAGGGCGGCCAGCCGCTCGAGCCCGAGCCGCTCGACGAACGCGACGCCGTCCAGCTCGGCACGGTGCCGGGCGACCGGGTCCGCGGTGTCCGCGCCGGGGCCGACCAGGAACGCGGTCACGTCCGGGTCGGTGAGCGGGAAGCGCTCACCGCGCCGGGGCGGAGCGGGCAGCGGGTAGCAGGTGAGCGGGGACGGACCGGCGGCCAGCGCCGCGGCGTCCAGGCCGGCGAGGTCGTCGTCGGCGGTGAGCGTGCCGGCCCCGGTGTTCGAGGCGCCCCCGGGCCACCAGCTGCCGTCAGGGGCGAGGTGGGAGTAGACGCCGGCGGTGGCGACCTCGTGGTCGCTGACCCCCTTGAGCACCAGGGTGGTGCCCAGCACGCCGATCGTCTGGCCGGGCTGGACGGCGCCGGCGGCGATCTGCGCGGTGCAGCCGTCGGTCATCCCGGCGACGACGACCACCCCCGGCGGCAGCCCCAGCCCGGTGGCCACCGCCGGCAGCACGGTGCCCACGGGGGTGCCCGGCCGCACCAGCGGGGGCAGGCAGGAGGCCGGTACCCCCGCGGCGGTGAGGACGTCGGGCCAGCTGCCGGCGGCCGCGTCGATGCCGGCCTTCAGCGCGTGCGAGGTGTCGGTGACCAGCTCCCCGGTCAGCGCGGCGACCACCAGGTCGGGCACGTGCAGGTAGCGGCGTCCCGGGGCCGGGGCGGTGCCCGGCTGACCGAGCAGCCAGAGCAGCCGGCCGATGGTGGACGAGGACCCGGCCGGACCGCCCAGGGCGGCCTCGGCCAGCCCCCGGCCCCGGTCGTCGGAGTAGAGCAGCGCCGGACCGACGGGACGGCCGGCGTCGTCGGTGGCGACCACGCTGCCCGAGGTGGCGGTCACCGAGAGCGCAGCGACCGCCGCGGCCCGGGGACCGAGGTCGCGGACGACCTGGGACAGCGCCATGAGGGCGCCGGCCGCGTGCCCGGGGTCCTGCTCCACCCAGCCCGGTCGCGGGGTGCGTGGGGCGCCGAGCGGGCCGGTGGCCCGGGCGAGCACCGTGCCGTCCGAGGCGTCGACGGCGACCACCCGCACGGCGGCGGTGGCCAGGTCCACCCCGAGGACGACGGGGCCGGCTGCGGACACCTCAGACCCCCGCGGAGTGCAGCAGCAGGTCGGCCAGCCCGGTCAGCCCGGGGACGGCGAGGTCGGGCTCGGCCAGCTGCTCGGGGGTGGGGTGGTCGGGGGCCTCGCCCCGCAGCACCCACACGGTGCCCAGGCCGAGAGCGGCGGCGGGCCGGACGTCGGTGTCCAGCCGGTTGCCGACGTGCACCGCGTGCGCGGGGTCGGTGCCGGCCTGCGCCAGCGCCCAGCGGAAGAGCTCGGGGCTGGGCTTCTCGTGCCCGACGATCGCCGAGACGCCCCAGACGTCGACGTGCTCGGCGACGCCGTCGCGGGTGAGTGCGTCGACGACGGTGGCCTCCTGGTTGGCCAGGACCCCGACCACCACGTCGTCGGGGAGTGACTCCAGGAACGGCAGCACGTCGTCGTAGGCGGTGCCTGCCGGGTGCAGCCAGTGCTCCCGGGTGCGCTCGTGCAGCTCGCCGCGGGCCGCGGGGTCGCCCAGCAGCTCGGTGGCCAGCGCGGTGCGCAGCGACCCGCCCTGCGCGGCCCGGATCCGGTCGTAGACGGCGCGGAACGCGGCCCGCTCCACCGGGGGCTGCCCGGCGGCGGCGCGCATCTCGTCGAGGGCGGTGAGCACGGCGGCCACGAAGTTCTCGTCGTCGTAGACGGGCCCCCCGACGTCGAGGAACACCGCCCGCAGCTCGGCGGGCAGGGTCACAGCACGCCCCCGGCGAGGTTCCGCCGGCGCTCCTCGATGTCGTCGCGGGCGAAGAACTCCTCGACGGAGTCGGTGGGCAGCGGCGCCACACCGCCGGCCGCGTAGGCCGCCGTCCGCACCTGGGCGCCCTTGACCGCCATCTGCGAGACGCCCTCGATGCCGGCGGGAGTCGGCGCGTGCGCGACGATCCCGTGGTTGCCCAGCAGCACCAGCTGCGGCAGCTCGCCGTGGGTCTCCCAGTGCCGGGTCAGGCCCTCGAGGTAGACCCGGCCGAGCTTCACACCGGGCTGGGCGTAGGGCACGAACAACGGGCGGCCGATGACCACGGCCTCGTCGGAGTAGACGAACCGGTCGTAGGCGGTGGCGGCGTGCACGCTGGCCAGCAGCGCCACCACCGGGGTGGGGTGGGTGTGCCCGACGAACGCGGTGGGGGCGAACGCCTGGGCCGCGACGTGCACCAGCGTCTCGATCGAGGCGCGGCGGCGGCGGCCCTCGTGCTCCCCGGCGTCCAGGGCGGCGGTCAGGTCGGCCTGGGTCGAGCGGGGGTCGCGCATCAGGTCGACCAGCGGCTGCACGTCGACGACGACGAAGTCCTCGGCCGTCGACGTCCGCATGTTCGACCCGGAGGCCTTGACGACCACCCGGCCGTCGGCGAGCAGCTGGGAGGTGTTGCCCTCGGCCAGGATCACCAGGTCGCGGGCGGGTTCGCCCAGGTCACGGGTGAGCTGGACGAGTTCGGGGCTGACGAGTGAGGGGTCCCACGTCGCGGTCACTGGGTGCCTCCGTAGCGGCGGTTGGTGATGCCGTTGAGGAGCGCGGCGAAGACGAGGACGGCGCCGAGCGCCAGGAGCTGGAGCTGGCTGCCGGTGTTGCCCGGGACGGCGAGCAGGATCCCGGCGTTCAGCCAGACGATGAGCAGGGCGGCGAGCACGACGCCGGCGACCCGGCCGATGCCGCCGGTGATGGCGACGCCGCCCAGGACGGCGATGGTGATCGCGGGCAGCGCCATGCCCGTGCCGGAGACCCCGGCGTCGGGCCGGGCGGAGGCGAACTGGGCGACGGTGACCACCGCGACCAGGCCGGAGATGGCGCCCGCGGCGACGTAGGCGGTGAACCGGGTGCGGCGGACGTCGATGCCGGTCCACTCGGCGGCCACGTCGTTGGTGCCCACCGCGTAGAGCCGGCGACCCCAGGTGGTGCGGGCCAGCACCAGCCACACCACGATCACCGTCGGGATCAGGAAGGTGAAGATGCCCAGCGGCACCCGGGGGAAGGACTCGGGCAGGAACGGCAGCTGCACGGTCGCGGCCGTGGAGTAGAGGTCCTGGATCGGCTGGGTGCTGATCGGCTGCTGGTCGTTGATCACCAGGGCCAGGGACCGGAAGGCGTAGTACGTGGCCAGCGTGGTGATCAGTGCCGGGAAGCCGACGTAGGCCACGAGGACGCCGTTCAGGGCGCCGCAGAGCGCACCGAAGGCGACTGCCAGCAGCAGCGCCGGGAACAGCGACCAGCCCCACTCGCCGTAGGCGAAGCCGAACACCATGCCGGTCAGCGAGACGATCGCGCCGACCGACAGGTCGATGCCGCCGCGGCCGGAGGTGATGACCAGCAGCTGGGCCAGGCCCAGCAGCACCAGCGGCACGAGGTTGATCAGCGTGGAGGCCATGTACGACGGGCTGTACGGGGCGCTGAGGTAGTTGTTCTGGCTGAGCGTCGTCATGGTGAGCACGACGGCGACCAGCAGCAGCACGAGCAGGGCGATCCGCTGGGTCAGCGCGATCTTCAGCAGCCGGGCACCGAGCGAGGGCCCGCCGGGCGCGGCCTTCTCGGTGACGGGAGCGGGAGCGATGGTGCTCATGAGGTCCTCCGGGTCCGCTGGCGGACGATGTCGGCGCCGACGGCGATGACGATGAAGATCCCGACGAACAGGTCGGACAGCTGGGACTGCCAGCCGAGCTGCGTGACGCCGGTGCTGACCGTCTGGACCAGCAGCGCGCCGAGCACGGTGCCCAGCACCGACCCGCGACCGCCGGTGATCGAGGTGCCGCCGATGACCACGGCGGCGATGACGGCGAGCTCGGTGCCCGCCCCCACCGACGCGGCCAGGCTCGAGGTGCCCTGGGCGATCACGAAGCAGGCGGCCAGCCCGGACAGCAGGCCGGTGAGCACGTAGGCCAGCAGCACCCGGCGACGGACCTGCACCCCGGCGAGCCGGGCGGCGACGGCGTCCCCGCCGATGGCGTAGAAGTGCCGCCCGCCGGCGGTGTGCCGCAGGTACCACCAGGCCGCCGCGGCTATCACCAGCATGATCAGGAAGCTGTGCGGGACGCCGAGGGTGCGGCCGGCCTCGCCGCGGCCGAAGAAGGCCAGCGTCGCGGGGATGCCCTCGACGGTGGAGGAGCCGAAGAACTGCAGGCCGAGGAACTTGAAGAGGTTCAGCGTGCCGAACGTGATGATGATGGCCTGCACCCGGCCGTAGGCGATGAGCACGCCGTTGACCAGGCCGAGCACCCCGCCGACGACGACGGAGAGCAGCACGGCCAGCGGGAGCGACAGGCCGTTGTCGACCAGCGCCTGGGCGGTGACCACCGAGGACACCATCACCACGCTGCCGACCGACACGTCGATGCCGCCGGTGATGATCACGATGGTCATGCCGACGCCGATCAGCGCGATCGGGCTCATCGAGACCAGCAGCGGGATGATCGAGCCGCTGGTGAAGAACGCCGGGGTGGCCAGGCTCAGCGCCAGCCACAGCGCCGAGATCACCACGATCAGCACGACCTCCTGGCCGGTGACCGGGCTGGGCAGCACCCGACCGCGGGCCTTCGCCTCGTGCGTCACCTCGCCGACCGGGCCGGCGGGTGGGGTGGCGGTGGGGGCGCTCATGCCGGCACCCCCGCCTCGTCCACGGCGCCGGCGGCGGCGGCCAGCACGTCGACCTGGGTGGCGCCCGGGCCGAACTCGACGGTGGTGGTCCCGGCCCGGACGACCTGCAGCCGGTCGGAGATGCGGATGGCCTCGGCGAGGTCGGAGGTGACGATCAGCACGGCGGTCCCGTCGTCGGCGAGTTGGGTGATGATGCGGTGGATCTCCTCCTTGGCCCCCACGTCGACGCCCTGGGTGGGCTCGGCGAGGACCAGGAGACGGGGGCGTTCGACGAGCTGGCGGGCCAGCACGACCTTCTGGGCGTTGCCGCCGGAGAGCATCGAGACGGCCTGCTTCTCGTTCGGCGTCTTGACCGACAGCCGGGTGATCGAGGAGCGGGCGACCTCGCGCTCCTTGCGGCGGTCCAGCCAGCCCAGCCGGGACAGCAGCGGCAGGTGGCCGGCGGAGATGTTGAAGGAGATGGGCTGGAAGCCGAACAGGCCCTGCTGCTTGCGGTTGGCCGGCAGCAGCGCGATGCCCAGCTTCTGGGCCTGCCGCGGGGAGCGCGGGCTGACCTCGCGGCCGTCGATGACGATCGAGCCCGACGTCGCCCGGCTCATCCCGTAGACCGTCGCGCCGATCTCGGCCACGCCGGAGCCGACCAGGCCGTACAGGCCGACGATCTCCCCCGGTCGGATCGTCACGTCGACGTCGTGGAACCGGCCCGCGAGACCCAGGCCGCGCAGCTCCAGCCGCGGCTCGCCCTCGGGCACGGTGCGCTCGTGGCGGGCGTCGTCCAGGATGCCGCCGACCATCAGCTCGACGATCTTCCGGACGGTCAGCTCGCCGATCGGGTGGGTGCCGATGGTCTGCCCGTCGCGCATGACGGTGACGGTGTCGGCGATGGTGAACAGCTCGTCGAGCCGGTGCGAGATGTAGATGATCGAGACGCCGGAGGCGGCCAGCCGGCGGACGACGCCGAAGAGCACCTCGACCTCGGTGTCGGTGAGGATCGCCGACGGCTCGTCGAGGATCAGCACCCGGGCGTCCCCGGCGAGGGCCTTGGCGATGGAGACCTGCTGCTGCTCGGCGATCGAGAGCTGTCCGACGGCGACCGTGGCGTAGCGCCCGGGCAACCCGATCAGCTCGAGCAGGTCGACGACCTTGGCGTTCTGCGCGGCCCAGTCGATCCGGCCGCCGCGGGTGAGCTCGCGGCCGGTGAAGACGTTCTCGGAGACGGTGAGCTCGGCGAAGAGCTGCGGCTCCTGGTAGACGGTGGCGATGCCCAGGGCCATCGCGTCGCCGGTGGTGGCGATGCTGGCCGGGGCGCCGTCGAACTCGATCGTGCCGGTGTCCGCCGTCTCGGCGCCGGAAAGGATCTTGATCAGCGTGGACTTGCCGGCGCCGTTCTCCCCGACCAGGGCGTGCACGCTGCCGGCCTCGACCCGCATGTCGGCGTTGCGGATGGCGCGCACCGCGCCGAAGCGCTTGGCGACGCCGGCGACCTCGAGCCGGGCGGGCGTCGCGGGAGCGGGGTCTGCGGTCATGTCCGGGGGTCCTCCGGGGGTGGTCTCTGGGGTGGGTGGTGCTCAGTAGTCGAAGTCGCCGACGTTGTCCGAGGTGATGACCAGCGGCGGGCCGAGCAGCAGGGTCTTCGTGGCCTCGTCGTACTCGATCCCGGAGAGGTCGGAGCTGACGTCGTTGGTGGCCTCGAAGGCGGTGCCCTCGGCGAGCTGGGTGCCGGCCCAGGCGGTCAGGTAGCCCAGGTTCTGCACGTCCCACAGCACGCTGGCCGAGGAGGAGCCGTCCTCCAGGTAGTCGGCCATCGACATGGGCGTGCCCAGGCCGACGGTCGAGACCTGGCCGACGCGGCCGGCGTCCTGCACGGCCTGCGCGACGCCCGGGGCGGCCGAGGTGCACTCACCGACGAGGCCGGTCAGGGTCGGGTCGGCGTTGAGCAGGTCGGTCGCGATCTGGGTGGCCGCGGCCTGGTCCTCACCGGCGTAGACGACGTCGGTCAGCTCCACGTCGGGGTACTCCGAGGCGGTGTACTCCCGCTGCACCTCGATCCAGCTGTTGAGGTTCTCGGCCGTCTCACCGCAGGAGACGATGGCGTAGCGGCCGCTGCCGCCCATGGCCTCGACGATCTGGTCGGTGAGGGTCTCGCCGATGCCCTGGGCGGTCGCCTGGTTGACGAAGACCTCGCGCACCGAGTTGGGGGCGTCGGTGTCGGTGGTGCCGACGGCGATCCCGGCGTCGCGCGCCTCCTGCAGCAGCGGGGCCATCGAGTCGGGGTCGTTGGGGGCGACGAAGAGGACGTCGACGCCCTGCTGGATGAACGAGCGGACGATGTCGGCCTGCGCGGCGGCATCGGCCTCGACCGGGCCCTGGTACAGCCAGGTGCAGCCGAGCTCCTCGCAGGCGGCCTCGCCGCCGGCGTTCATGGCCTCGAAGTAGGGGATGCCCTGCAGCTTGGGGACGTAGGCGACCGTGGGGCCGCTGGCGTCGCCGCCGCCGGAGCCGCTGTCGCCGCCGGCCGAACCGCCGTCGCCCTGCCCGCAGGCGGTGAGGGCCAGGGACAGGCCGATCCCGGCCACCAGGCTCTTGTAGTGCACTGCCTTCATGATCACTCCATCGTGAAAGCGGGGTGTCCCCGCTGAGGGGCCGCCACCTGTGGGCTGGCGGGTGGGTCTCCCGGGCACTGGCTCCCCGGGTGGTCTGGGTCAGGGACTGCGGAGTCCCCGGGCGTGGTCGTCGCGCTCCACCAGGTCGCGCAGCCGCGCGGCGGCTGCGTCCCAGCGGTCGTCGGGACGTGGTTCGTGGGTGCGCAGCTCGGTCGAGGCGGCGACGACGCGGCGCAGGTCGGCCAGGTCGGCGAGCTCGCCCAGGGAGATGAGCTGGACCCCGGCGTTGCCCAGCGCGGTGGCCTCGACCGGCCCGCAGTGCACCGGGAGCCCGGTGGCGTCGGCGGTGGCCTGGGCCAGCAGTCGGTGGTTGGCCCCGCCGCCGGTGACGTTCACCGAGGCGGGCGCCTGCCCGGTCACGGTGGCGACGTCCTCGGCGGTGAGCCGGTAGGCCAGCGCGAGGCTGTCCACGACACAGCGGGCGACCGCACCGACCCCCTCGGGCACCGGGTCGCCGTGCCGGGCGCAGTAGGCGCGGATCCGGGCCGGCATGTCACCGGGGGCCAGGAAGTCCTGGGCGTTGACGTTGACGATGCTGCGCAGCGCCGGCTCGGCCGCGGCGAGCTCGGCGATCTCGGCGTAGTCCAGGTCGTGTCCCTCGGCGGCCCACTGCCGCCGGCACTCCTGCAGCACCCAGAGGCCCATCACGTTGCGCAGCAGCCGGGTGGTGTCGGCGTACCCGCCCTCGTTGGTCAGGTTCGCCGCCAGGGTCCCCGGCGTGATCAGCGGGGTGTCGCGCTCGACGCCCATCAGCGACCAGGTGCCCGAGGAGATGAAGAGCCCACCGGGGGTCGCGAACGGGGTGCCGACGACGGCCGCGGCGGTGTCGTGGCCGGTGGGCGTGATGACCCGGGTGCCGGCGAGCCCGCGGTCGGCCAGGGCACCGGTGACCGGGCCCAGGTCCGTGCCGGGGTCCACGACCTCGGGGAAGAGCCGGGCCGGGATGCCGAGCGCCTCGGCGACGTCGGTGGCCCAGGCCCGGGTGTCGCTGCGGTAGAGCCCCGAGGTCGACGCCGCGGTCGACTCGGTGACGCGGGTGCCCGAGAGCAGGTGGTGGAAGACGTCCGGGATCATCAGCAGCGTCTGCGCCCGGTCCAGCCGGTCGGTGTGCGCGGCGTCGTCCATGAGCGCGAAGACCGTGTTGATCTCCATGGTCTGGATCCCGGCGGCGCCGTAGAGCCGGTCGGCGCCGATCCGGGCGACCGCCTCGCGCATGGCCCGGGCCTGGCGGGGGTCGCGGTAGCAGGTGGGCTGGTCGACCAGCGACCCGTCGGCGGCGAGCAGGCCGTAGTCGACTCCCCAGGTGTCCACCCCGACCGAGGCGACCGGGGTGTGTGCGGCGAGGGCCGCCAGCAGGTCCGCCACGTGCGTCCAGAGGGTGTCCACGTCCCAGCGCAGCAGGCCGTCCGCGGCCACCGTGGCGCCGTTGGCGAACCGGCCCTCGACGTCCAGGTGCAGCTTCGCGCCGTCGAACGTGGCGGCGACGACCCGGCCGCTCTCGGCGCCGAGGTCGACGGCGGCGACGGTCCTCCCCGCGGTCATCGGAGGGCCTCGAGCTCGACGGCGTGCACGGGCACGCCGGCGTCCTTGACCGCGGCGGCGGCCGCGGGGTCGACGCCGGAGTCGGTGTAGACGGCGGTGAGCCGCTCGACCGGGACGCAGGTGTGGATGGAGAAGCTGCCGAACTTGCTGGCGTCGAGCAGGCCGTAGACCTCGTCGCACGCCTCGGCGAGCTGGGCCTTGGCGGCGGCCTCCTCGCCGGCCAGGTCGAGCAGGCCGCGCTCGGCGGAGATGCCGTGCCCGCCGAGGAAGCCGCGGTCGATCCGGCCGCGTCCGGCCAGCACGTCGCCGACGTGGCCGACCAGCGAGCGGGCCGAGCGCCGCACGACGCCGCCGGGCATGACGATCGTGGCGTCGGTGCGCTCGCTGAGCAGCGTCGCGGTGGGCAGGCTGGTGGTGACGACGACGAGGCCGCGCCGGTCGACGAGCTGCGCGGCGAGGTACCAGCACGTCGTGGAGGAGTCCAGGGCGATGACGTCGCCGTCGCGGACCAGCGGCGCGACTGCTTCGGCGATGGCCGTCTTGGCCGCCTGCCGGTGCCGCAGCCGGGTCTCGAAGGCGCCCTCGTCGGCGGTCCGGGTGGAGACGGCGCCGCCCCGCACCCGGCGCAGCGCGGCCCGCTGCTCGAGGGCCTCGAGGTCCTTGCGGATGGTCACCGTGGAGACGCCCAGCTGGGTCGCGAGGTCGGTCACCTGGACGCGTCCCCGGCTCTCCAGCTCGTTGAGGATCACCTCCGAGCGGGCGAACTCGTCCAGTGCGACCACGGTGCGGGGGTCCTCTCGGCCGGGGGGCTGCGTGAGCTGGGTCTCTGTGACCCAGGGCGCAACCTACGAGTGACCGAAAGCGAACGTCAAACAACGAAAGCATCACGAAAGCATGGCGCTTGTCGTGCGAAAGCCCCGACTTGCGGACGTCGCCCCGACCGGGGACCGACGCCCCGGGAGGCGGGTGGTCGGGTCAGCGGGGGCCCGGGTCGGACGGCACCACCGGTCCGGCCAGGAGCCTGCGCAGGACGCTGGCGGCGCCGGCAGCCGTCTCCTCCTCCACGGGCCCGGACGCCAGCCGGCTCAGGACCAGCGACCGGAGGAAGAAGACCGCCACCGCGGTCGGCTCCGCGCCACCCACCGTCTCGCCCCGGTCGCCCGCGCGGCCGAGCAGCTCGCGCAGGACCTGCTCCGCCGGCCCGTCGAGCGCGTCCCGGAAGGCGGAGCGGACCCGGTCGTCGGGCACGCCGACGAGCGCGCCGACCGCCCGCTCGGGCGTCGACATCGGTCGGGTCAGGAACACCGACAGCTGGGCCACGTCCGCGGTCAGGGACCCCTGGTCGGCCGGGCAGGCCAGGAGCCGGGTCCTGGCCACGACCTCCGCGGCCGCGGCGACCACGTCGGGCCACCGCCGGTAGAAGGCCGCCTTCCCGGCCCCCACGTCGGTGGCCAGTCCGTCCGAGGACAGGGCCCGCAGGCCGCGACGGGCCAGAAGCTCCTCGACCGCCGCCAGGAACCGCTCGGTCAGCTCCGGGCTCCGCGGTCGCCCCCGCCGGCGCCCGGTGGCCACCTCCCTCCCGCAGCCCGGGGGCGGGGCGGCCGCGTCGGCGGGGCCCTGCAGGGGGCTCACCGGTCGTCGACGGCGTCGCGGGTCATCACCTCCCCACCGTGGCGGGTGCTCTCCCGGCCGGCGATCCCTTCGACGCCGGTCGACGGGTCCCCGGTGACCGCCGCGTCGTCGACCTCCCGCGGCGTCCGGGCGGAGGCGTCGGTCGGTGCGGCCGAGACGCTTCGACGACGGTCGAAGGGTTCTCCCCCGGCGCGGTCGCCGGTCATGATGGGCGGTCCGCAGGTGTCGATCCCACGACCTGGGAGGTCAGATGGCGGTCATCGTCGACATGACCGAGCTCGAGGCCGCTCCGGAGATCATCCACCGGCCGGGGCTCACCGCGCACTCGCTGCTGCGCCGGATGTGGCTGCAGGACAGCAGCGTGCCCACCGGCATCCGGCACGGCATCACCTCCCTGGTGGGCCGGGAGCTGCTGACGGCGTACGCCCCCCTGCGGCTCAGCGCGGACCCGTTCTTCCCCGAGGCGATGGCCCCGGTCGTCGCCGACACGTCCCACTGGGTCCAGGAGATGGCCACCGCCGTGGCCGACGCCGATCCCGCTGCGGTCGCCGAGCGCATCCACGACCAGTACGCGGGCCGACCGCCCGCGCGGTGGTCGGCCGCCGCCGAGGACCCTCGAGCCTGGCTCGGTGCCGTGGCCGGCACCCTCACGGCCGCCTCCCCCGTGCTGTCGGTCGCCTGGGACCGCGCCCGCGCCCGGCTCGACGTCGAGGGGCCGTTGATCGCCGCCGCGCTCCGGGAGTCGGCCTTCCCGGTCGTGCTGGGATCGCTGTCCCGGCACGTCACCGTCCGGGACGGTGAACTGCGGATGCCCTACCTCCGGGACGTGCGGCCGTTCGCGCCGCCGCGGCGGCTGCGCCTGGCGCCCATGCTGAGCGGGCCCGACGCCTGGAGCGTCACACCGGACGACGCGGACTGCCTGTGCCTGGGCTACGCCGTCCGGGGAGCCCTGCCGGCCGTCAGCCAGGAGGCGTACCTGCCCCGCCGCGACCCCCTGGTGATCGTCATGGGCGCCGCCCGCGCCCAGCTGCTGCGCGCCCTGGACCGGCCGAGGACGGTCGGGGCCCTCGCCCGGACGCTGGACAAGGCGCCGAGCACCGTCAGCCACCACTGCAGCCGTCTCCGCGACGCCGGGTTGGTGGAGACCGTGTCGCACGCCAAGCAGACGTGGGTGGTGCGCACGACCCGGGGCAGCGCCCTCTGCGGCCTCCTCGACCGGTGACCGCGCAGCGGGGACCGGCCCAGGAACAGGACGAGCCTGGTCAGACCGAGGTCTGACCAGGCTCTGCTGCTCCCCCGTCTGGACTCGAACCAGAAACCGTTCGATTAACAGTCGAATGCTCTGCCAATTGAGCTACGGGGGAAGGCGTCGTGCGCGGGACGAGATTACCCCACGGCAGCCGCCTCCCCGGGAGGGGCCCCCGCGGGTGTCGGGCCGGTAGCGTCGGCGGTTTCCCAGCCCCCACCCAGGAGGTCCCTCGTGGCCAAGCTGTCCTTCCTCGCCGGCTTCGGTGCCGGCTACGTGCTGGGTGCCAAGGCCGGCCGCGGCCGGTACGACCAGATCCGCCGTGCCTACGACCACGCCAAGGACGACCCGCGGCTGCAGTCGGCCGCCGGCGTCGCGCAGGCCCAGGCCCAGGCGGCCGTCAGCTCCCTCGTCGGACGACGGGGTGGGTCCGAGCGGCCCTGAGGCGTCAGCGGCTGGCGTCGTCGGAGTCCACGGCGGCGGCCAGCCGCTCCCGGGCGACCTGCCGGGCGGCGGGGTCGTCCCGGTCGGCGTCGTCGTCGAAGACCACGCTCCACTCCCGGGCGGCCTGACCGGGCACCCGGCGGGCCACCAGCACCACACCGCCCCCGGCGGGCAGCGGGTGCCGCTGGCTGGCCACGACGGTCTGGTCGACCCGGCGGCGCACCACGGCGGGCAGCTCCCCCGCGTCGCTGAGCACGTGCCGGGTCACCGCGCCGCGGGCCTGCACGCCGGGCTCCACCTCGACCAGCGGGGTGACGGCGAACGTCCCCCCGGTGGCCGCGGCCGCCCAGCGGGCGTGCCCGACCAGGTGCCACGGCAGCAGGTCCGGTGCGCCGTCGTCGGGGCCGGCCGGCACCGCGCGCAGGCCGGCCGACGTGGCGGCCAGCCACCCGCCGGAGGACCGCGCGCCCCAGGCAAGCACGTCCTCGGCACCCGCGGCCGCGGCGACCTGCTCGGGCGGTCGCCCGAAGCGCTGTCTCAGCCGGGCCAGCGGGTTCACCCGACCACGCCGCCCATGGCCCGCTCGCGCAACGACCGGGCCTCCTGCTCCAGCGCGACGAGCTGGCCGAACACCCGGGTGTACTCCTCGGGGGCCTCGACCGGGTTCATCCGCTGCAGCTTGCCCTTGGCCACGGCCACCCGGCGGACGGCGTGCATCTCCAGCAGCCGGGCGACGACGGCCTGCACGTAGCCGCTGTCCACCTCCTCGCCGGGAGCCATCATCGGCTCGACGGCGAGCTCGGTGAGCAGCGCCTGCGCGCTGTCCCGGTCGCAGTGCTCGCGGACGACGTCCAGCCACGCCATGCCGGTGATCGTCGCGGCCGCGGCGCCCCCGGTGGCGGTGACCGCGGCGGCGATCGCGGCGTAGTCCGGGTGCGTCCAGGCCGCCTCGGGGACGGCGTCGAACGCCGGCCCGGCCAGTTCCGGCGACTGCAGGGCGGCCTTGACGGCCTCGCGCTCGATGAAGAACGCGGCGTCGTCGGCGGACCGGGTGGGCGCCTTCTGCCGCGGGCGGGGGCCCGCCGTCGGCTTGTCCTCCCCCGTCGCCGCACGCACCCGGGCCAGCACCTCGGCCTCGTCGGTGTTGCCCAGCATCCCGGCGAGCTGGCGGGCGTAGGCCGGGCGCAGCGCGTGGTCCTTGATCCCGGCGACCATCGGCACGGCCTTCTCCAGCGCCTGCACCCGGCCCTCGACGGTGTCCAGGTCGTAGCCGGCCAGCGTCGTCTTCAGCACGAAGGCGATCAGCGGCACCCGGCGGGCGACCAGGTCGCGCACGGCGGTGTCGCCGTGCGCCTGGCGCAGCTCGCAGGGGTCCATGCCCTCCTGCTCCACGGTGACGAAGGTCTGACCGACGAAGCGCTGGTCCTCGGCGAAGGTCTTCATCGCCGCGGCCTGGCCGGCGGCGTCGCCGTCGAAGCAGTAGACGACCTCCCCGCGGAACTCGTCCTGGTCCATCAGCAGTCGGCGCAGCACGTTGATGTGCTCGGCGCCGAACGCGGTGCCGCAGGAGGCGACCGCGGTGGTGACGCCGGCGATGTGGCAGGCCATCACGTCGGTGTAGCCCTCGACCACCACGGCCTGGTGCCGGCGGGCGATGTCGCGCTTGGCCCGGTCGACCCCGTAGAGCACGGTGGACTTCTTGTAGAGCGGGGTCTCCGGGGTGTTGAGGTACTTGGGGCCCGGGTCGTCGTCGGCGAGCTTGCGGGCGCCGAACCCGATGACGTCACCGGTGATGTCCCGGATCGGCCACAGCAGCCGGCGGTGGAACCGGTCGATGTAGGAGCCCCGGCTGGACTGCTTGCTCAGCCCCGCCAGCTCGAGTTCCTCCTGGCTGAACCCGGCCTGCCGCAGGTGCTTGGTCAGGGTGTCCCAGCCGGCGGGGGCGAAGCCGCAGCCGAAGTCCGCGGCCATCTCCCGGGTGAACCCGCGCTGGGCCAGGAAGGTGCGGGCGATCGAGGCGTCCGGGGTGGCCAGCTGTGACTGGTAGAAGTCCGCGGCCGCGGTGTTGGCCGCCACCAGCCGGGCGCGCTGTCCGGCCGCTGCCCGGTTCGGCGCCCCGGTGGGCCGCCCGCCGTCGTCCTCGTACTGCAGCTGGACGCCGGTCCGGCCGGCCAGCAGTTCGACGGCCTCGCTGAAGGTCAGGTGGTCGATCTTCTGCACGAAGGAGATGACGTCGCCGCCTTCCCCGCAACCGAAGCAGTTCCCGGTGAGGATGTTGTCCTCGAGGGTGAAGGCATGGGTGCCGGGGACCTCGGCGCAGAAGACCTCTTCCACCCGGTCGGACCACTCCACCGACCGGACGACCCAGTTCTTGCGCTCGTACTTCTTGGTCCGCCCGATGTGCCGCTCCCGATGCTGGCGGAGCAGGAAGAAGGACTCGGGCAGGCCCTTGGTCATGAAGCGGACGTTGTAGATGTCGCTCATCACGCCGTCGATCCCCAGCCGGGTCTGCTTGGCGACACCGAAGGTGCCGATCCCGAGGCGGGTGCACAGCGTGCGGACGTACTCCAGGTTCGCTGGGTCGGCCGAGTTCAGGACGGCGTCCCCGTCGTCAGCGACGCACCCGTCGGCGGCGAAGTAGCCGGCCAGCCACCCCAGGAGGTACGAGGCGTCCTCGTCCAGGGCCGGCCGTTGCTCCTTGAAGTAGGCAGGCAGGCCGTAGTAGCGGGTGCCCCGCTCCTCGGACCACGATCGACACCCGTCGAAGTAGGGCGCGAGCTCGGCGTCCTTCTCCCCGTAGAGGACGGCAATCGAACCGGCCCCTGCCCGGGTGCCGTCGCCGTAGACCAGGCCACGTGCGATGCCGAAGGGCGAGGGGCGGGTGGCCGGGTTGAGCACCCTGCTCATGGGGAACGAGTGCGAGAGGCGGTCGCCCGGCCGGAGGTCGGTCGTCAGCTTCTCCCGGCGGTTCTGCCGGAGAGCCCCCGAGGGCACGAACCACCGGTGCTCGTCGGTGGCGAACAGCTCTTTCACCCGTCCGTTCCGGGTCACCGTCACCCTCATCAGGCGCTGCTCGCCGTAGGAACGGAAGGGGGCCTCGACCCAGCCGCCGTTCCCGTTGAGCACCCGGACGGTCTTCCCGGCCAGTTCCCGGATCGGAACGGTGCCGTCCTCCGTCAGCACCCCGGTCTCGCCCGCCAGGCAGTGGAACAGGTTGCGTGTCGGGGTGACCTGGAAGGACGGGGACTTCTCGTCGTGGAAGGGACACAGGCCCTTCAGCGAGCCACCGCCGGCGCGCTTGAGCTGCAGGTGCTCCCCGACGATCTCGTCGATCTTGCTGCGCTCGCGCACGGTGGCGATGTCGGCGGCGCGGATGCGGCCGCGGCGTTCACCGGCCATCAGACACCCGTCCCGTGCGCTGCGGCCCTGCTCAGCTCGAGCACCGTTCCCCCTCCCGGACGGCCCGACCCGGGTCGCCGTCCCCATCATCCCGCGCGGGGACGACGACGTCACGGCGGTGTCCACACCGGTCAGGTGGCAGCAGCAGCCGCCGCCTGGTTGTTGCGCCGGGTGAAGGTGAAGTCGAGCCAGACGAGGAACACCGCGTGGTGCAGCGGGACGTCCTCGCGCAGCGTCAGGGTGGGCGTGGGGCTCCAGAAGCCGATCCGCCCGCTGGTGCCGATCTGCTGGCCGTCCACGGTCCACACCCGGTTGCGGGCCCCGCCCTGGACCTGGACGAGCACGCCCTCCAAGTCGACCTCGTGGCGGGAGGTCCAGAACGAGGTGCGGACGGCGCGCATCCGCGTGGTGTGCTCCGGGTCGGCCGACAGTCGCGCCCCGAGGTCCCCGGTCTCCTTGCCGAACACCCACTCCTGACCACCGACGAGGGCCCGGGCGCGTTCCCGCCAGAACCCCTGCTCCAGGGTCGCGACCACCACTCCCCCGGTCGCCGCCTTGTCACCGTCCCCGCCGGCGACGACGGCACGCACCCCGGCCTCCATCCCGCGGTGCCCGGCGCCGGTGAGCGTGTACAGCGTCACGAGATGCCCGGTGCCCCGGCCACGCTCTCGCCGGTCGCCCGGTACAGCAGGTAGGCCGCCGTCTCGCGCAGGATGTAGCGGAACTGCACGGCGCGGGTCTGCACGGCCGGGCCCTGCCGGGTCGGGGAGCTGCTGGCCTCCATGCCGGAGTCCTCGGCCATCCGCTCCGCGCGCATCGCGTGCCAGGGGTCGGTGACCAGCACCGCGGTGGACCAGCCGCGCTCGTCGAAGGCGGAAGCCACCTCGCGCATGCTCTCCAGGGTGTCCACGCCCTCGGGGACGGCGAGCAGCCCGTCGTCGGGGATCCCGGCCGCGGCGAGGTAGTCCCGGCCGGCCTCGGCCTCGCTGAACACGTCGCCCTCGGCCCGGCCGCCCACGGTGACCACGACCGGGGCGACGCCCTGCTCCCACAACGCCAGCGCGTGCTCCAGCCGGGCCTCGAAGATCGAGCTGGGCACGCCGTTGTACTGCGCGGTGCCCAGCACGACGATCGCGTCGGAGGTGGGCTGGGAGTCCTGCCGCGCCGTCCACCAGATCGCGGTGGCGGTGGAGACGACGACCAGGCCCGCGGCGAGCACGAGGGCGCCCACCGTGCGCGAGACGAAGCCACCGATCACGGGTCATGGGTACCACGCGACCCTGACGGTCCCGGGGAGGTCAGCTCCCCGCGCAGACCTTCGGACCGTCCTCGGCGACGAGGGTCAGCTCGCTGGTCGTCACCACGCCGTCGTCGTCCCAGCGGACGGTCACCGTGCGGGCCTGGACGCCGTCCAGCTCGGCCTCCGTCGCCGTCCCGACCTGCGGGGTGCCGGCCCGCAGGTAGTCCGTGGCGACCTGGCTGGCGTCGATCCGGTCCTGCTCGGCGTCGCAGAGCAGGCCCCACGCGGTCTCCTCGTCCCCGGCGACCAGCGCCCGGGTGAAGACGTCGGCGACCTGCTCGACCTGCTCCTCCGGGGAGCCCTGCAGCGCGTTGAGGCTGAACACCGCGGCGACGGCGACCACCACGGTGCCGCCGCCGATGGCCAGCAGCAGGCCCTTGCGGGAGCGGCCGGCACCGGCGTGCAGCGGCTGCGGGTCGTCGTCGTACAGGTAGGGCTCGCTCATCCGCCGCTCACCTCCAGCTCGGCACCGCGCGGGGGCCGGGGGTCGTCCCGGTCGCCCTCGAGCCAGCCCTCGGGGAGGGCGACCGGACGCGGCGGGGTGGTGCGCCCACGGGGCGCGCCGAGCACGGCGGTCGGGTAGGGCTGGTCCTCGATGCCGGCCAGCAGCTCGGCCAGCTCGTCCAGGGAGCTCACCATCGCCAGCGCCCGGCGGGTGTCCGAGCCGACCGAGAAGCCCTTGGTGTACC
Source organism: Geodermatophilus sp. Leaf369 (assembly GCF_001424455.1). Lineage (NCBI taxonomy): Bacteria > Bacillati > Actinomycetota > Actinomycetes > Geodermatophilales > Geodermatophilaceae > Geodermatophilus > Geodermatophilus sp. Leaf369. Next base: position 485,941 of record NZ_LMQA01000001.1, read on the forward strand.
AGGCCACGTGCTTGCGGAAGTCCGAGCAGCCGTGCTGCTCACCGTGCTCGGCGGCCAGCAGGGTGGCGTGCCGGTGCATCACCGCGGCCACCTCGCGCATCGTCGGCAGCGCCCGCTGCGGGGAGCCGGCGAACGCCGCGGCGAGGTCGCCGAACAGCCACGGCCGGCCCAGGCACCCGCGGCCCACGACGACGCCGGCGCACCCGGTCTCGGCCACCATCCGCAGCGCGTCGTCGGCCTCCCAGACGTCGCCGTTGCCGAGCACCGGGATGTCGACGGTCTCCACGAGCCGGGCGATGTGCGACCAGTCCGCCGTCCCGCTGTAGAGCTGGTCGGCGGTGCGCCCGTGCAGGGTGATCGCGGCGGCGCCGGCGTTCTGGGCGATCCGCCCGGCGTCGAGGTAGGTGTGGTGCGCGGGGTCGATGCCGACCCGGGTCTTCACCGTGACCGGGACGTCCCCGGCCGCCCGGACCGCGCGGGAGACGATGTCGCCGAACAGCCGGCGGCGCCAGGGCAGGGCCGAGCCGCCGCCCTTGCGGGTGACCTTGGGGACCGGACAGCCGAAGTTGAGGTCGATGTGCGCCGGGCGGGTGCCGGCGACGCACTCGTCGACCAGCAGCTGCACCGCGCGCTCGACGGTCGCCGGGTCGACGCCGTAGAGCTGGACGGAGAAGGCGTCGGCCTCCTCGGTGGTCGCCCGCACCATCCGCAGCGTCTTCTCGTTGCGCTCCACCAGCGCGCGGGTGGTGATCATCTCGCAGACGTAGAGCCCGGCCCCGAACTCCCGGCACAGCGTGCGGAAGGCCGGGTTGGTGATCCCGGCCATCGGGGCGAGGACGACGGCAGGGTCCACGGTCAGCGCGCCCAGCCGCAGCGGCGCGGGCACGCCGGTGGGGCGTTCGAGGACGGCGGTCACCCCTCGAGGGTAGGCGGGCCCGCCGGTGGGCCCGCCTCGCCCCGACGGTGGCGCGGCCGCGGCGGTGTGGGGTGAGCCGCGTTCGACGGCGGCTCACCCCACGGCAGCGCGGCTCACCCCCGGCGTCAGCAGCCGGGCAGGCGCTGCGCCAGGTAGCCCACGACGGAGTCCAGGCCCACGCGCTCCTGGGTCATCGTGTCCCGCTCGCGCACGGTCACGGCGTCGTCCTCGAGGGTGTCGAAGTCGACGGTGAGGCAGAACGGCGTCCCGATCTCGTCCTGGCGGCGGTAGCGGCGGCCGATGGCGCCGGCGTCGTCGAACTCGACGTTCCAGTTCTTCCGCAGCGCCGCGGCCAGGTCCCGCGCCTTGGGCGAGAGGTCGGCGTTGCGCGAGAGCGGGAGGACCGCGGCCTTGACCGGGGCCAGCCGCGGGTCCAGCGCCAGCAGCGTGCGGGTGTCGACGCCGCCCTTGGCGTTGGGCGCCTCGTCCTCGCGGTAGGCCTCGACCAGGAAGGCCATCAGCGAGCGGGTCAGACCGGCTGCGGGCTCGATGACGTAGGGCGTCCAGCGCTCGTTCGTCGTCTGGTCGAAGTAGGACAGGTCGGTGCCCGAGTGCTCGGTGTGGGTCTTCAGGTCGAAGTCGGTGCGGTTGGCGATGCCCTCGAGCTCGCCCCACTCCGACCCCTGGAAGCCGAACCGGTACTCGATGTCCACGGTGCGCTTGGAGTAGTGCGACAGCTTCTCGGCGGGGTGCTCGAAGAGCCGCAGGTTGTCCTCGTCGATGCCGAGGTCGGTGTACCAGTTCTTCCGCTGCTCGATCCAGTACTCGTGCCACTGCTCGTCCTCGCCGGGCTTGACGAAGAACTCCATCTCCATCTGCTCGAACTCCCGGGTGCGGAAGATGAAGTTCCCGGGGGTGATCTCGTTGCGGAAGCTCTTGCCGATCTGGCCGATGCCGAACGGCGGCTTCTTGCGGGCGGCACCCATCACGTTGGCGAAGTTCACGAAGATGCCCTGGGCGGTCTCCGGGCGCAGGTAGTGCAGCCCCGACTCGTCCTCGACCGGGCCCAGGTACGTCTTCAGCATCATGTTGAAGTCCCGCGGCTCGGTCCAGGAGCCGGTCACCCCGCAGTTGGGGCAGGTGATCTCGGTCAGGCCCTCGGGCGCGCGGCCCTTCTTGGCCTCGAACGCCTCCTCGAGGTGGTCGGCGCGGAACCGCTTGTGGCAGTTCTGGCACTCGGTCAGGGGGTCGGTGAAGACCCCGACGTGGCCCGAGGCGACCCAGGTCTGGCGCGGCAGGATGACCGAGGAGTCCAGGCCGACGATGTCGTCGCGGCTCTGCACGACCGTGCGCCACCACTGCTTCTTGATGTTCTCCTTGAGCTCGGTGCCCAGCGGCCCGTAGTCCCAGGCGGAGCGCGTGCCGCCGTAGATCTCCCCGGCGGGGAACACGAAGCCCCGGCGCTTGCAGAGGTTGACCACCTTGTCCAGGCGGGCGGGGTCGGCCTTGCGGGGGGTGCTGTCGTTCTCGGTGGCCACGGGGTGGGCTCCATCCGGCTGGCGGTCGGCGGTTGACCCGTCGACGGTAGTCGCCGCCGGTCACTCCCCCGACACGTAGACCCCGGGCTCGTCGACCGCGTGCACCCACAGCGGCGCACCGACGATCTTGACCTGTGCCTGGCCGAGCGCCCGGCGGTAGGCGCCGACGCCGTCCCAGGTGGTGAGCAGTGCGAGCAGCCCCTCGTCGTCGGCGGCCGCACCCAGCTCCCCGGACCGGAAGCCGGGCAGCGCCTCGAGGACGGCGAGCAACGCGGCGCCGTGACCGGCCACCTCGGCGCGGACGGCGGGGTCGACCCGGAACCTGGTCACGACGAACACGGACACCTCCAGTTGACAACGGTTCTCACATGCGCGGACGATGGGGCGATGTCCGCCGCGCCCCCCTCCACCCGCAGGCTCCCGGACGACGTCGTGGCGGCCAGCGAGCTGCTGTCAGCCCTCGCCGCCCCGCTCCGGCTGTCCATCGTGGCCCTGCTCGACGAGCACGGCACCCGCTGCGTGCACGAGCTCGTCGACGCCCTCGGCGTCCCCCAGCCGCTGGTCTCCCAGCACCTGCGGGTGCTGCGCGGTGCGCGCCTGGTCGTCGGGGACCGTCAGCACCGCGAGGTGCACTACCGGCTCACCGACTCCCACGTCGGGCACATCGTGCGCGACGCGATCGAGCACGCCGCGCACTCCGCCGTCCCGGCCGCGGACCCCACCCTGGACCAGGGTCCGGACGCCGAGCACCACGAGACCGCCGGCACCGCGCGTGCCACCATCGCCTGATGGTCCGCACCACCCGTCAGCGCACCGCCGTCGCGGCGGTCTTCGACGACCTCGAGGGCTTCCACAGCGCCCAGGAGGTGCACGCCCGGCTGCGGGCCGACGGTGACTCGGTGGGCCTGTCGACGGTCTACCGCGCCGTGCAGGCCCTGGCTGACGACGGCGAGCTGGACTCGATCCGCACCGACTCCGGTGAGGCGCTGTACCGGCGCTGCAGCACCCAGCACCACCACCACCTGGTCTGCCGGGGCTGCGGCCGCACGGTCGAGGTGGCCGGCCCCGCCGTCGAGCGCTGGGCCGACCGGGTCGCCGACGAGCACGGCTTCGCCGACGTCAGCCACACGCTGGAGATCTTCGGCACATGCGCGGACTGCCGAGCCACCGCCGCGCGCCCGGGATCCGACGCCCCCCGGCCCTAGACTCCCCGCCAGCCGGGCCCACCGGCCCCAGGAGGTCAGGTCGTGGCAGCGGATCGGTTCGGCCCCTACCGGCTCGAGAAGCTCATCGGCCGGGGCGGCATGGGCGAGGTCCACCGCGCCTGGGACACCGAGCACGAGCGCACGGTGGCGCTGAAGCTGCTGAGCCCGCACCTGGCCGAGGACGCCGAGTACCGCGAGCGGTTCCGCCGCGAGGCGCACGCCGCGGCCCGCCTGGCCGAGCCGCACGTCGTGCCGATCCACCGCTACGGCGAGATCGACGGACGGCTGTTCCTGGACATGCGGCTGGTCCGCGGCGACGACCTGGCCGACGTCCTGCACCGCGAGCCCCTCTCCCCCGAGCGGGCCGTGTCGATCGTCGGCCAGGTCGCCCAGGCGCTGGACGCCGCGCACGCCGAGGGACTGGTGCACCGGGACGTCAAGCCCTCCAACGTGCTGCTCACCGGCACCGGTGAGGACGAGTTCGCCTACCTGGTCGACTTCGGCATCGCCCGCTCGGTCGCCGACGCCGGCGGGCTGACCCAGACCGGGGCCGCGCTGGGCTCCTTCGACTACATGGCCCCCGAGCGGTTCCTCGACCGCCCGGTCGACGGCCGGGTGGACGTCTACGGCCTGGCCTGCGTGCTCTACGAGTGCCTGACCGGCCGCCGTCCGTTCACCGGGACGGGCCTGCCCGCGGTCATGTGGGCCCACCTCAACACCGTCCCCGAGTCGCCGTCCGCGCTGCGTACCGACGTGCCCGTCGAGCTGGACGCGGTGGTCGCCCGCGGCCTGGCCAAGGACCCGGCTGACCGGTTCGCCACCGCCGGGGACATGGCCCGGGCCGCCCGCGAGGCCCTGCGGTCCGGTGGCCTGCGGCCCCGACCGGTGGTCCCCGCGCCCGGACCGGCGCCCGGCCCGCCGCTGCGGGTGCAGACGCTGGGCTTCACCGGGCCCTCGGGTGGCGGTCAGTCCCCGCCGTCCTGGCCGCCGGCCCCCGTCGTCACCGGCCCGCCGCCGACCGGCCCCGGCTGGGGCGCGCCGCCACCGCCACCGCCCCCGACGCCGGCGGGGAGCGGCACCAACCCGGTCCTGGTGGTCGCCCTCGCGGCGGTCGTCGTCCTCGCGCTGGTCGTGGTGGTCACCGTGGCGCTGACCCGTGGCGGTGGCAGCTCGGTGAGCGCGGACCCGACGACGGACGTCGCCCCGTCCCCCACGACCACCCAGGCGACGACCACGTCGACGTCCGCCGACCCGACCGCCGCCAGCCCCGAGGACGAGCTGCGGGCGATCCTGCCCGCGGACTTCGACGCCGACGCCTGCGAGTCGCGGGCGCTGCCCGCCGACGGGGCCATCGCGGCGTTGGACTGCGGCGGGTCGGTGTCGGGGAGCGGGCCGGAGCAGTCCGCCTTCTACCTCTACCCCGACGAGGACACCCTGACCGACGTGTTCGCCTCTGACGCCGGATCGCAGGGGCTGGTCGAGCTGACCAGCGGCTCGGACTGCCCGGACGAGGCCGGGACGCTGGGCTACCGGGACTGGACCGCCGGAGGCGAGCTGGCCGGCCAGGTCGGCTGCGCGGTCATCCAGGACCAGGCCGTGGTGCTGTGGACCCAGCTCGACGCCCGGGCCGAGGGCTTCGTCCAGGTGTCGGGCGACCAGGAGGACATCGCGACCCTCTGGGCCTGGTGGAACGACGCCGACCTGAGCGACTTCCAGACCCCCTGACGGGGGTGGACCGGCCGGGATGCCGGTCCGGCCCCCGGCCGCCACCTAAGCTCGGCCCCGGTACCGGACCGGCCGGGGCCGGGGACGGGGGCAGGTCGCGGTGGAGGGTCAGTTCGGCGCCTACCGCATCGAGGGTCTCCTGGGCCGTGGCGGCATGGGCGAGGTGTACCGCGCCTACGACACCGAGCACCGGCGCACCGTGGCGCTCAAGGTGCTGTCGGCCGGTCTGGCCGGCGACACCGCCTACCGCGAGCGCTTCCGCCGCGAGGCGCACGCCGCCGCCCGGCTGTCCGAACCGCACGTCGTGCCCATCCACCGCTACGGCGAGGTCGACGGCCGGCTCTTCCTGGACATGCGCCTGGTCGACGGCACCGACCTCGGCGACCTGCTGCACCGCGACGGGGCGATGGACCCCGCCCGGGCCGTCGCCGTGGTCGGACAGGTGGCCCGCGCGCTGGACGCGGCACACGCCGAGGGCCTGGTGCACCGCGACGTCAAGCCCTCCAACGTGCTGGTCACCGGCAGCGGGGACGACGAGTTCGTCTACCTGGTCGACTTCGGCATCGCGTGGTCCGCGGACTCCACCGAGGGCCCGTCGCTCACCGCGACGGGCTCGGCGCTGGGCTCTTTCGACTACATGGCCCCCGAGCGGTTCCTCGAGCGGCCGGTCAACGCCCGCACCGACGTCTACGCGCTGACCTGCGTGCTCTTCGAGTGCCTCACCGGCCGGCGGCCCTTCGTGGGCGACGGCCTGGCCAAGATGATGTACGCCCACCTCAACACCGCCCCGCCCCGGGCCTCGTCCCTGCGCGGCGGCCTGCCGCCGGCGTTGGACGACGTGCTGGCCCGCGGGCTGGCCAAGGACCCCGACCAGCGGTGGCCCTCGGCCGGTGCGCTCGCCCAGGCCGCCCGCGCCGCGTTGTCCTCCGGCGGGGTCGCGCCGCAGGCCGAGGCCTCCCGTCCGCCCGGCCCCTCGCAGCCGTTGCCGCGCCCCCAGGCGGTCGGGTTCTCCGACCCCGGTCCGGCCGGGGTCTGGGGTGGCCCGTCCCGCCCGGGCACCCCGCTGCCTCCCGCCGGCCCGCGCCAGCCCGGCTGGCAGCCACCCCCACCCCCACCGCCGCGGCAGCAGTCCCGCCGGTGGGTCCCGGTCGCCGCGGCCGCGGTGGCCGCGGTCGCCGTCGCCGGGGTGGTCGCCGTCGTCGTCACCCGGGGCGGCGACGAGCCCACGCCGCCGACCCCCACCAGCAGCTCGGCCGCGCCGTCCACGTCCCCGGAGCAGGCCGCGCTCATCGCGCTGCTGCCGGGTGGGCTGGCCGACTGTGCCCCGGTGCCGTCCACCGACAGCGGCCAGGTCGCCGCCCTGAGCTGCGGACCCAGCCCGGTCCAGCCCGGCCCGCAGGAGGCCGACGTCCGGCAGTACGGGGACGAGCAGGACGCCGATGCGCAGTTCCTGTCCGTGGTCGACGACCAGGAGCTCGAGCCGCTGAGCTCGGACCAGGACTGTCCCGGGGACCTCGGCTACAAGTACTACACCTACGAGGGCCAGACGTCGGGGCGGATCGGCTGCTACCTGACGACCCGGCAGGACGCCGTCCTGTTCTGGACCGAGGAGGCCTCGAGCACCGTCACCGTGCTGACCGTCCCCGGCGGCGGACCGGACGGCCTCGACGACCTCTACGACTGGTGGTCCGAGGCCGACAACAGCCGGTTCACCGACTGACCTGCGGTCAGGCCGAGCCGAACCGCCGCTGCCGGGAGGCGTACTCCTCGCAGGCCCGCCACAGGTCGCGGCGGTCGAAGTCCGGCCACAGCACGTCTTGGAACACCAGCTCGGCGTAGGCCGACTGCCAGAGCAGGAAGTTGCTGGTGCGGTTCTCCCCCGAGCTGCGCAGGAACAGGTCGACGTCGGGCATGTCGGGCTCGTCGAGGAACCGGGCGACGGTCTTCTCGTCCACCTTGTCCGGCTTGATCCGCCCCGCCGCGACCTCGCGGGCGATGGCGGCCGCGGCGTCGGCGATCTCGGCCCGGCCGCCGTAGTTCACGCACATGGTCAGCGTGAGCACGTCGTTGTCCTTCGTCAGCTCCTCGGCGACCTGCAGCTCGTCGATGACGCTGCGCCACAGCCGGGGACGACGACCGGCCCAGCGGACCCGCACCCCCAGCTCGTGCATCTCGTCGCGCCGACGGCGGATGACGTCGCGGTTGAAGCCCATCAGGAAGCGGACCTCGTCGGGGCTGCGCTTCCAGTTCTCGGTGGAGAAGGCGTAGGCGCTGATCGCCCGCACCCCGAGCTCGATGGCGCCCTCGACGCAGTCAAACAGGCTGGACTCCCCCGCCTCGTGGCCCTTGGTGCGCGGCAGCCCGCGCTCCTTGGCCCACCGGCCGTTGCCGTCCATCACCACGGCGACGTGGTGCGGCACCTTGTCGGCCGGGATCTCCGGGGGCCGGGCCCCCGACGGGTGCGGAGTGGGCTGCCTGACCTCGCGCTTCACCGGTGCTCCCTCACGTGCGTTCGACCAGGGACAGCGAGCGCAGGCCGCGCTCGAGGTGCCACTGCAGCAGCGCCGCCACCAGGCTGCTGCCCTCGCGCCGGTTGATCCCCTGGCTGGCCTCGGCGGCCTGCCAGTCACCGGTGAGCAGCGACTCCAGCAGCCCGATGGTGACCGGGCTGGGCATCGTGGACCCTGTGGGCCGGCAGGCCGGGCAGACCATGCCGCCGCCGGGGACGGAGAAGTGCCGGTGCGGGCCGGGCTCCCCGCAGCGGGCGCAGTCCGACAGCGCCGGCTCCCAGCCGGCCACCGACATCGCCCGCAGCAGGAACGCGTCGAGCACCAGGCCCGGCGGGTGGCTCCGCTCCGACAGCGACCGCAGCGCCCCGATGACCAGCAGGAAGAGCCGCAGCGAGGGCTCCTTCTCCTCCGCGGTCAGCCGGTCGGCGGTCTCCAGCACGGCGGTGCCGGCGGTGTAGCAGGGGTAGTCGCCCACGATCGCCGGGCCGTAGGAGCGCAACGACTCGGCCTGGCTGACGATGTCGAGGTTGCGGCCGGTGTAGAGCTGCAGGTCCACGTGGCTGAAGGGCTCCAGCCGGGCGCCGAACTTGCTCTTGGTGCGCCGCACGCCCTTGGCGACCGCGCGCACCTTGCCGGTGCGCCGGGTGAGCACGGTGATGATCCGGTCGGCCTCACCGAGCTTCTGCACCCGGAGCACCACGCCCTCGTCGCGGTAGAGCGCCTGCGGGGTGTGCGCGGACACTCAGTAGCCCAGCCGGTTGAGCTTCTTCGGGTCGTCCTGCCACTCCCCGAGCACCGTGACGTGCAGGTCCAGGTGCACCCGGCCGCCCAGCAGCGTCTCCAGGCCGACCCGCGCCTCGCTGCCGATCGCCTTGATCGTCGAGCCGCCCTTGCCCAGCAGCATCGGCTTCTGGCTGGCCCGCTCGACGTGCAGCAGCACGTGCAGCTCGGTGAACACCGCGGAGGCGTCCCGCGGGTCGGGCTTGCGGATGATCTCCTCGACACTGACCGCCAGGGAGTGCGGCACCTCCTGGCGGACCTTCTCCAGGGCGGCCTCGCGGACGAGCTCGGCGATCTGCCGTTCGACGTCGCCGTCGGTGGTCTGGTCCTCGGGGTAGAGCAGCGGCCCCTCGGGCAGCATCCCGATCAGCAGGTCGGCCAGCAGCTCGACCTGGTCACCGGCCACCGCGCTCACCGGCACCACCTCGCGGGCCTCGACCAGGCCGCTGGCAGCGATCAGCTGGGCGGTGATCTCCTTCTTCGGCGCCGCGTCGGTCTTGGTGACCACCAGGACGACGGGGGTGGTGACGTTCTTCAGCTGGCGGGCGATGAACGCGTCCCCGGCACCCACCGGCTGGTCGGCCGGGATGCAGAACACGATCACGTCGACGTCGGCCAGGGTGTCCCGCACGACGTCGTTGAGCCGCTGGCCCAGCAGGCTCTTGGGCTTGTGCAGCCCGGGGGTGTCGACCAGCACGATCTGCCCGGCCGGGCGGTGCACCACCCCGCGGATGGCGTGCCGGGTGGTCTGCGGCCGGTTGCTGACGATCCCGACCTTCTCCCCCACCAGGGCGTTGGTGAGCGTGGTCTTGCCCGCGTTCGGGCGGCCGACCAGGGCGACGAAGCCACTGCGGTGCGGAGGTGCGGGGGTGCTCACCGGGTCAGTCTCCCACCGGCCACCGACAGTCCCGGTCCACCGGCCCTGGGACGATGGGGTCATGGCCCGCCGACAGCGACGAGAGAACGACGAGCCGCCGGCGGTCCGCGCCGCCCGGGACCGGGAGCGGCACGTCAGCCAGGTGACCAGCTACGGCTTCCTCGCCCGGCGCGGGCCCAAGCGGTCGGTCACCGTGGTCCCCCGGCCGTTGCGGTACTGGCAGTACAACCCGGTCAGCCCCGGCGTCGCGCTGGCCACGGTCGCCGCCGTCGTCGTGTGGCTGGTCGCCCTGGGGCTGATCAGCGGGTGGGCCGACGCCCGGGAGGAGGCGCCGCTGGCGATCGGGCTGGGCCTGCTGGTGCTCGTGCTGGCCACCAGCCGGTTCACCGTCTCCGACCACGCGCTGTCCACCGACATCGCCGGGCTCCGGCAGACGTCGTCCTTCGGCGTGGTCCCGCTGGTGCTGCTGGACGACGTGGTCCTCGCCCCGGCCCCGGCGGACTGGCCCCGGGCCAGGCGCCGCGGGGGCTGGTGGCCCGGCCGCACCCGGGTCGTCGTCCGGCACCTGGACTCCGACGGCGTCGCGGACAAGGCGTTCACCGTCTGGGTGCGCGACCCCGAGGCCTTCGCCGAGGCCGTCGACCGCCCCCTCTGACGAGGAGGGCGCTCCTCGTCAGGAGGTGGCGACGAGGGTGCCGTCGGGGGCGGCGAGGTGGACCGGCGCGGCGGCGGTGAGGTCGTGCACCGCGGCCAGGCCGGCCGGCTCGACCTCGCCGGCCGAGCTGACCACGGCCGCGGCCTCCAGGCCCTCGACCCCGCTGCTCACCGCGGCCGCGACGGCGGCCTGCAGCGCCGACAGCTGCATCGAGGGCAGGGACACGGTGGCGGCCAGGTAGGTGCGGCCGTCGGTGTCCCGGACAGCGGCCCCCTCCGGCGCGCCGGTGCGGCCGCGGGCCGAGCGGGCGAGGGTGACGAGCTTGGCGTCCTCGGGCTGCAGTGCGGGTGCGCTCACGGGCGGTCAGCCTTCCACGACGAGCGGCGGCTCGGCGCGGGCGGGCTCGGCGGGCTCGGCCGGGTCACCGTCGGTGACGCGGCAGACGAGCATGGTGTCGATCTGGTTGCGCCGGCCGCCGGTGCTCTCGGCGACCAGCCGCAGGCCGCCGACGACGGCCTCGGAGCCCTCGATGGGCACCCGGCCGATCTCGCGGGCCAGCAGCCCGCCGATGGTCTCGACGTCGTCGTCATCGGGCAGCTCGACCCGGAACAGGTCGGCGAGGTCCTCGACCGGCAGCCGGGCGATGACCCGGTAGGAGCCGTCGGGCAGCTCCTCGATGGGCGGCCGCTGGACCGTGTCGTGCTCGTCCTGGATCTCCCCGACGATCTCCTCAAGGATGTCCTCGATCGTGAGCAGCCCGGCCGAGCCGCCGTACTCGTCGACGACCACGGCCATGTGGATGCGGCGGGCCTGCATGTCGCGCAGCAGGACGTCGACGGGCTTGGACTCCGGGACGAAGGAGGCCGGTCGCATGACGTCCTCGACGCGCTGCTTCCCGCCGTCCCCACTGCCCTGGGTGCGCTTGACCAGGTCCTTGAGGTAGACGACGCCGACCACGTCGTCGACGTTCTCCCCGATGACCGGCAGCCGGCTGAACCCGCTGCGCAGCGCGAGCGCCAGGGCCTGCCGCAGCGTCTTGGTCTGCTCGATCCAGACCACGTCGGGGCGGGGCACCATGACCTCACGGGCGATGGTGTCGCCGAGCTCGAAGACCGAGTGGATCATGTTGCGCTCGCCGGACTCGACCACGCCACGTTCCTCGGCCATGTCGACCAGCTCGCGCAGCTCGACCTCGGTGCTGAACGGGCCGTCCCGGTAGCCGCGACCGGGGGTGATCGCGTTGCCCAGCAGGATCAGCAGGGTGGAGACCGGCCCGAGGACCCTGCCCAGCAGCCGGGTGAGCCCGGCGGTGCGCAGCGCGACCGGGTAGGCGTGCTGGCGGCCCAGGGTGCGCGGGCCGACGCCGATCAGCACGTAGCTGACCACCGTCATGACCGCGGCCGCGGTGACCACACCGGCCCCGACGCCGTCGAAGACGACGAACAGGATCACCGCGATCAGCACGGCGGCGGTCATCTCGCAGGCGATCCGCAGCAGGAGCAGCAGCGAGACGTGCCGCGGCCGGTCGTCGACGACCTCCAGCAGCACGCCCGCCCGGGCGACGCCCTCGCGGCGCATCTCCTCCACCCGGGCCCGGGAGACCCGGGCCAGGGCGGAGTCGACGGCGGCGAACAGCCCGGCGACCGGGACCAGCAGGACGGCGATCACCAGGAGGGTGACCGCGGTGGCGCTCATCGCTCGGGGAGGGCTTCGCCCGTGACCTGGTGCCGGGGAGCGGACCGGAACCCCTCGAGGAGGGAGGACTGGAGACCGAACATCTCCTTCTCCTCGTCGGGCTCCATGTGGTCGTAGCCGAGCAGGTGCAGCACGCCGTGGGTGGCCAGCAGCAGCAGCTCGTCGTCCATGGTGTGCCCGGCCGCGCGGGCCTGGCGGATGGCGACCGCGGGGCACAGCACGACGTCGCCGAGCAGCTCGGGGCCGGCCTCGGGGTCGTCGGGCCGGGCGGTGTCCAGCTCGTCCATGGGGAAGGCCAGCACGTCGGTCGGGCCCTTCTCGCCCATCCACCGCTCGTGCAGGCTGGCCATGTGGTCCACGTCCACGCACAGCACCGACAGCTCGGCCAGCGGGCTGACGTCCAGCTCGCCCAGCACGTAGCGGCAGACGCCGGTCAGCGACGTCTCGTCGACGGCGATCTCGGACTCGTTGGCGACCTCGACGGCCACGGTCAGCTCCCCTTCTGCCGGCGCGGGCCGGGGCTGCGCACCGGGTCGGGGCGGGTGGCCTGGACGGTGTCCCAGCGCTCGTAGGCGTCGACGATGTCCCCGACCAGCCGGTGCCGGACGACGTCGGAGCTGGTGAGCAGGGAGAAGTGCACGTCGTCGATGCCGGTGAGGATCTCCCGCACGACCCGCAGCCCGGACGGCGCACCACCGGGCAGGTCGACCTGGGTGACGTCGCCGGTGACGACCATCTTGGAGCCGAACCCGAGCCGGGTGAGGAACATCTTCATCTGCTCGGCGGTGGTGTTCTGCGCCTCGTCGAGGATCACGAACGCCGAGTTCAGCGTGCGCCCGCGCATGTAGGCCAGCGGGGCGACCTCGATCGTCCCGGAGGCCATCAGCCGCGGGATCGACTCGGGGTCGACCATGTCGTGCAGCGCGTCGTAGAGCGGCCGCAGGTAGGGGTCGATCTTCTCGCTGAGCGTGCCGGGCAGGAAGCCCAGCCGCTCGCCGGCCTCGACCGCGGGGCGGGTGAGGATGATCCGGTCGACCTGCTTGGTCTGCAGGGCCTGCACGGCCTTGGCCATCGCCAGGTAGGTCTTGCCGGTGCCGGCCGGGCCGATCCCGAAGACCACGGTGTTCGCGTCGATGGCGTCCACGTAGTGCTTCTGGTTCAGCGTCTTGGGCCGGATCGTGCGACCACGCCGGTTGATGATGTCCAGGCTGAGCACCTCGGCGGGCCGGGCGCTCTCCCCGCTGCGCAGCATCCCGACGACCCGGCGCACGGAGTCCGGGCGCAGTGCCTGACCGGTCTGCAGCAGGGCGATGAGCTCGTCGAAGACGCGGACGGCGAAGGCGTTGTCGGCGGGCTGCCCGGTCAGCGAGATCTCGTTGCCGCGGACGTGGACGTCGGCGGCCAACTCGCTCTCGACCAGTCGGAGGAGCTCGTCGGCCGAGCCCAGCAGGCCGACCATGGAGATCGACTCGGGGACGGTGATGGAGGTGCGGACGGGCTCTGCGGCTGCCGTGGCAGGTGCGGTACCGGCGTCACCGTGACCTGCGGCGCGCGCCGAGGCCTCTCGGGACGCGCTGGCACCGGGCTGCGGGGCGCTCGGTGAGGTGTCGGGCAAGAACGCTCGACCCTGCCTTCCTGCGACGGGGGTGGGAACGCAGCGAGCGTACCCGCGCGACGGGCCCGGGGCTGCCCGTTTCACCGGTCACCGACCCTGGTGGGTGGCCTTCCCGGGACCGTCGGTCAGGAAGGAGGCGACCGCACCGCGCAGGTCCGCGGTCCCGAACAGCGCACCGGACACCGCGGGGACGACGGCGTCGGCGGCCCGCGCGCCCTCCCGGGCCGCGGTCGCCACCAGGGTCTTGGTGGCCGCGTGCGCCACGGTCGGGCCGGCGGCGACCCGGCGGGTGAACTCCCGCGCGGCCTCGGCGAAGCCCTCCACCGGCAGCACCCGGTTGACCACGCCCCAGGTCTGCAGGGTCGCGGCGTCGTACCGGTCGCCGGTGAACACCAGCTCCTTGGCCCGGGCGGTGCCGGCCCGCTCGGCCAGCCGCTGCGGCCCGCCCATCGACGGGGTCAGCCCCACGACGATCTCGACCAGCCCGAAGGACGCCTTCTCACTGGCCAGCAGCACGTCGCAGGCCAGCGCCAGCTCGAACGCCGCGGTCAGCGTGAGCCCGTGCGCGGCGAACACGGTGGGGACGGGGAGATCCTCCAGCGTCTGCACCGTGCGCAGCAGCCGCTTCCACAGCCACCCGCCGACGGCCGTGGGGTCGGGGCCGTTCGCGATGTCGGAGAACAGCTGCACGTCCACCCCGCCGGAGACGATCTTCCCCTCGGCACGCACCAGCACCGCCCGGGCCCGGTCGGACCGACCGGGCGCGGTCATCTCGGCGAGCTCGTCGACGCAGGTCTCCAGTGCGTCGAACGTGGAGTCGTGGAAGAGGTTCAGCGGCGGGTCGTCCAGCACGAGGACGGCGACGTCGCCGTCCCGCTCGATCCGGACGCCGGGGGACGGGGTGGCGGGGGCTGCGCTGCTCTCGGTCACCCGCGCATCGTGGCACCCGCGACAGGTCAGCCGGGGGGCCAGGTCAGGTCGCGGCCGCCCAGGACGTGCAGGTGCACGTGGTGCACGGTCTGCCCGGCGGCGGGGCCGGTGTTGGCGACCAAGCGGTAGCCGGGCTCGGCGCCGTCCGCGGTGGCCAGCCCCTCCTGCACGGCGACGGCGTGCGCGGCGGCGACCACCTCGGCCAGCAGGCCCGGGTCGGCGCCGACCAGCAGGCCCGCGGTGGCGTGGTGGTCCTTCGGGATCACCAGCACGTGGGTGGGCGCCTGCGGGTTGATGTCCCGGAAGGCGAACGTCCGGTCGGTCTCGTGGACGACGTCGGCGGGGATCTCCCCGGCGACCATGCGGCAGAACAGGCAGTCGGTCACCCGCGCGACCCTAGGGACCGGGCGACGCAGGACGCCAGCCCGGAGGATGGGCACCATGAACCCCCTCGCTCCCCCACGACCCACCGGTCGGGCGTAGTGACCGCCCGCCGCGCCGCCCGGTCGGGTGGCCCCGCTCTCGTGGACCGTCGCTCCTTCCTCGCCGGCACCGGCCTCGCCCTCACCGCCGCGCTCGCCGCCTGCGGTGGACGGGAGTCCCCGGTGACCACCAGCTCGCGGGGGTCGCTGACCATCAGCGCGATCCCCGACCAGGACCCCGAGGTGCTGGCCCGCCTCTACGGCGCCGTCGCCGACTCCGCCTCGGCCGCCCTGGACCTCGACGTCACCTACGAGCCGGTCACCGACTACGCCGCCGCCGTCTCGCTCTTCCGCACCGGCGACCTCGACCTGGTCTGGTTCGGCGGCCTGACCGGCGTGCAGGCCCGGCTGCAGACCCCCGGCGCCGTCCCGGTCGCCCAGCGCGACATCGACGAGGACTTCCACTCCGTCTTCGTGGTCAACGCCGCCACCGGGCTCGCCCCCTCCGACGACCTGGCCCCGCTGGCGCCGCTGCGGTTCACCTACGGCAGCGAGACCTCGACGTCGGGCCGCCTCATGCCCGCGTACTTCCTGCAGGAGGCCGGCGTCGACCCGCAGGGCTTCCCGGGTGGACCCGGCTTCTCCGGCTCGCACGACGCGACGCTGGCCCTGGTCGCCTCCGGCAGCTACCAGGCCGGCGTGCTCAACGAGCAGGTCTGGACCTCCCGGCAGGCCGAGGGCACCGTCGACCCCGCCGTCGTGCGGTACGCCCACAGCCCCGGCTACCACGACTACCACTGGCTGCTCGGCCCGCAGGCGGTCGAACGGATCGGGGACGACCTCCCCGACCGGGTGCTCGACTGGCTCACCGGGCTGCCCGCCGGCGACGAGGTGCTCGAGCTGTTCGGCGCCGGGTCGTTCATCCCGACCGAGGCCTCGAACTACGACCAGATCGAGGAGATCGGCCGCGACCTGGGGCTGGTGAACTGACCGCCGTCCTGCAGCTGGACGACGTCTCGGTCACCCACGGCCGCACCACCGCGCTCGCCGGCGTGGACCTCACGGTCCGCGCCGGTGAGCGGGTGGCGGTGGTGGGGGCGTCCGGGGCCGGCAAGTCCACGCTGCTCGCCGTCGCCAACGGCAGCGTCGTCCCCACGGCCGGGCGGGTGCAGGTGCTCGGCACCGACCCCGCCGGGCTGACCGGTGCCGCGCTGCGCCGGCTGCGCGCCCGGGTCGGCACGGTGCACCAGCACCTGGAGCTGGTCGGACCGCTGCGGGTCGTGCACAACGTCAACGCCGGCCGGCTGGGCCGCTGGTCGGCCGGCCGCGCGGCCTGGTCGCTGGTCCGACCGCAGGGGGTCGAGGAGGTGGTCGCCGCCCTGGACCGGGTGGGGCTGGCCGACCGGGTCTACGACCGCACCGAGCGGCTGTCCGGGGGGCAGCAGCAGCGGGTGGCACTGGCCCGGGTGCTGGTACAGCGCCCGGAGCTGGTGCTCGCCGACGAGCCGGCCTCCGCCCTGGACCCCGCGCTGGCCGACACCGCGCTGGAGCTGCTGGGCGAGCTCGCCGCCGACACCGGGGGTGCGCTGGTGGTCTGCCTGCACGACCCGGCGCTGGCGCTGCGGCACTGCGACCGGGTGGTCGGGCTGCGCGCCGGCCGGGTGGTGCTCGACGCCCCCGCGACCGAGCTGACCCTGTCCGCCCTGGAGGCGTTCTACGGCGTGACCCGGTGACCGCCCCGGTACTGCGCCGGGACCGGCGGCGGTGGACGTGGGGGGTCGGTGCGCTGGTCGTGCTGGCCTGGTCGCTCGCCGGGGCGGGGGTCTTCTCCGGCGAGGTGCTCAACCCGGCCGGCCTGGCCCAGTTCGGCCGCTTTGCCGCCGGTGCCGTGCACCCCGCGCTGGACGCCGACCTGCTCACCGTGCTCGCCCGGGCCGCACTGGTCACCGTCGCCTACGCCGCACTCGGCGCCGGGCTGGCGATCGGGCTGGGCGCGCTCGGTGCCGTGGCGGTCGCCCGCACCACGTGGGGACGACGGCGCCTGGGCTGGACGCTGACCCGCGGCGCGCTGGCCGTGCCCCGCGGGCTGCACGAGGCCGTCTGGGGCCTGCTGCTGGTCAACGTGCTGGGCCTGGACCCCTGGGTGGGCGTGCTGGCGATCGGCATCCCGTACGGCGCGGTGACCGCCAAGGTGTTCGCCGACCTGGTCGACGAGGTGCCCCGCGGCAGCCACGACGCGCTGCGCGCGGCGGGCGCCACCCGCACGACCGCGGTGGTCTACGGGCTGCTGCCCGCGGCGTCGGGCGGGCTGCTGTCCTACGCGTTCTACCGGGTGGAGTGCGCGGTGCGCTCGGCCGTCGTCCTGGGGCTGATCGGGGCCGGCGGGCTGGGCTACGAGCTGCTGCTGTCGTTCTCCTCGCTGCGCTGGCCCCAGGTGTGGACGGCGGTCTACGCGATCGCCGGGCTCTGCCTGCTGGCCGACGTGGCCGGCCGGGCGGTGCGCCGCCGGGTGGCCTCTCCCGCGCCCGCCGCGGCCGGGGTGCTGCGCCGCGACCCGGTGGTCACCGGGGCCGTGCTGGGCACGGTCGCCCTCATCGGCTGGTCGGCCTGGTACCTGGCCCTGGACGCAGCCACCCTCGTCGGCCCACGGGCCCGCGAGCAGCTGGGCTACGTGCTGGGTGCCGCGTGGCCGCCCGCCACCGACGGCGACCTGCTGCGGCGGGTGCTGGTGCTCTCGGTGGACACCGTGCAGATGTCGGTGGTCGCGATCGCGGTGGCCCTCGCCGGGTCGGTCGCGCTGGCCGGTCTCGCCGCCCACCCCGGTCCGGGCGCGAACACCGGCCGGCGGACAGCCGGGGTCGTCGTCCGGCTCGCGCTGCTGCTGCTGCGCGCGGTGCCGCCGCCGGTCTGGGCGCTGGTGCTGCTGTTCGTGTTCCTGCCCGGCGTGCTGCCCGGGGCCCTGGCGCTGGGGGTCTACACCCTGGGCGTGCTGGGCCGGCTGACCGCCGAGGCCACCGAGTCCCTCGACCCGCGCCCCCGGGCCGCGCTCACCGCGCTGGGCGCCCGGCCCGCCGGGGCGTGGCTGGTGGGCACCGCCCCCCGGGCGGTCGGTCCGGTGCTGGCGTTCGCGCTCTACCGGTGGGAGGTCGCCATCCGCGACGCGACCCTGGTCGGGCTCCTCGGCGCCGGCGGCATCGGCGTGCTGTTGTCGGCCGAGATCTCCTCGTTCGACTGGCCGGCCGTGGCCACGGTGCTGGCCGCGATGGTGCTGCTGACCTGGGCCGTCGACCTGGTCAGCGCCCGCGCGCGGGAGGCGGTCCGCTAGCTCCAGCTACCTCAGGGGCGTGCGACACGCGGTTGAGAGAGCCGGTCACCCATCTGAGTATCGAGACACTGCAGTACTTGACCCGCGCCGCGCAGCAGCACACAGTGACGCCGACATCCACGGGTGAACACGGGGCAGCACTGTGCGCAAGACCATCTACTCGCTTGCCGTGGCCGGAACAGCTGTTGTGCTCTCGGCTTGCTCCGGTCAACCGGCGGCGTCCATCGAGGCGGCTTCGCCACCTGCCGTGACCCCTGTCTTCGTGGGCCCGTCCGGGATGGCAGTCGAGGAGGAGATCAGTTCGGGTCAGGCTGTGGACCTCCAGGAAGCGGCTGCGGTTCAGGCTGCCGCCGACGCTGCGGCCGCCGAGAGCCAGCGCCTGGCCGACGAAGCAGCCGCCCGAGCCGAGGCTGAAGAGCAGGCTGCGGCCGAAGAGGCCGCCGCGTCTTCGTCCGACGACGAGGGTGACTTCGACGACGGGTACGTCACCGACGGCCTGGAGAGCGCCTGTGCTCAGGGCACAGCTTCCATCGAGGAGTGCTTCGGCCCAGGCTCCGACCTGAACGACAACGGCGTGGCCGACGTCAACGAGACCGAGTACGAGCCGGAGGCCACCGAGCCCGACTACCCGGTCATCTCGTGTGACGTCCTCCCCGACGGAACGCCCATCTGCGAGGGTGGTTGACCCCCGAGTCCCGGCGATGAGCACCCGAAGCGCGCGAGCCCGAAGGGCGGTCCGCTAGCTCCAGCGGGTGCGGGCCGCCAGCGCGGCCAGCGCGGCGGCCCCGGCGGTCGAGGTGCGCAGCACCTCGTCCCCGAGCCGGACGACCACGGCGCCGGAGGCCCGGAAGGCCACCGCCTCGCCGTCGGAGATGCCCCCCTCGGGGCCCACGATCACCGCGACCGCCCCGGTGCTCGGGACGTCGATGGCGGAGAACCGCCGGGTGGCCTGCTCGTGCAGCACCAGCGACAGGTCGACGTCACCGAGCAGGCCGCAGACCTGGCGGGTGGTCATCGGGTCGGTGACCACCGGCACCCGCGGACGGCGGGCCTGCTTGCTGGCCGTCCGGGCCGCCGAGCGCCACTTGGCCAGGCCCTTGTCGACCCGGTCCTCCCGCCACTTCGTCACACACCGGGACGCCGACCACGGCACGATCCGGTCGACCCCCAGCTCGGTGGCCAGCTCCACGGCCAGCGGGCCGCGGTCGCCCTTGGGCAGCGCCTGCACCAGCACCAGCTCCGGCTGCGGTGCAGGCACCTCGTGGCGGGCGGTGACCTCGACCCGCAGACCGGCCGGCCCGGCTGCGACCACGACGCCCTCGACCAGGGTGCCCTCGCCGTCCCCGACCCGGACCCGCTCACCGGCGACCAGCCGGAGCACCTCGACGGCGTGCCGGCCCTCGCCGCCGTCGACCAGCACCTCGGGCGTCTCGGGCAGGGCGTCGAGCAGGAACAGCGGGGTGCCGTCCAGCGGCGGCACGGCGGTGTCGGTGACGACCTCGCTCATGCTCAGCGACCGTTGAACGCGTCGCGCACCCGGGAGAACAGCCCGTTGTGCTGGGCGCGGCTGGCCTCGGGGTGGTCCTCCCCGCGGACGGCGGCGAGCTTCCGCAGCAGCTCCTCCTGCTCGTCGTCCAGCCGGGTGGGGGTCTGCACGTCGATGTGCACCATCAGGTTGCCGCGGCCGGTGGCACGCAGCCGCGGGGCGCCGTGCGCGCGCAGCGTGAGCACCGAGCCGGACTGGGTGCCGGACTTGACGGTCAGCGGCTCGTCGCCGTCCAGCGTCTTCAGCGTCAGGGTGGTGCCGAGGGCGGCCGCGGTCATCGGCAGGGTGACCCGGCAGTGCAGGTCCTCGCCGTCCCGGGTGAAGACGTCGTGCGGGCGCTCGTGCACCTCGACGTAGAGGTCGCCGGCGGGACCGCCACCGGGGCCGACCTCGCCATGCCCGGAGAGCCGGATCCGCATGCCGTCCTCGACCCCCGCGGGGATCTTCACCGGGATGGTGCGGCGGGCCCGGACGCGGCCGTCGCCGGCGCACTGCGGGCAGGGCTCGGGGATGACCTGGCCGGTGCCGGCGCAGGTGGGGCAGGGCCGGGAGGCCACGACCTGGCCGAGGAAGGAGCGCTGCACGCTCTGCACCTCACCGCGCCCGGCGCAGGTGTCGCAGGTGCGCGGGTGGGTGCCCGGCGCGGTGCCGGCCCCGGTGCAGGTGGTGCACAGCACCGCGGTGTCCACGGTGATGTCGGTGGTGGTGCCGAAGACGGTCTCGTCGAGGTCGAGGTCGACCCGGATGAGGGCGTCGCCGCCGGCCCGGGTGCGGCTGCGCGGCCCGCGGGTGGCGCCACCGCCCCCGAAGAAGGCATCCATGATGTCGCCGAGCCCGCCGAAGCCGGCCCCGCCGCCGAACGGGTTGCCCCCGCCGCCACCACCGGTCTCGAAGGGGTCACCGCCGAGGTCGACGATGCGCCGCTTCTCCGGGTCGGTGAGCGCCTCGTAGGCCCGGCTGACCTGCTGGAACTCCTCCTTGGCCCCGGGGCTGGGGTTGACGTCGGGGTGCAGGTCGCGGGCCTTGCGGCGGTACGCGCGCTTGATGTCCGCGTCGCTGGCCCCCGCGGAGAGGTCCAGCACGCCGTAGTAGTCCGTTGCCATGCTTCTCTCAGTCCTCAGCTCTCGGCCAGCAGTTGGCCGACGTAGCGGGCCACGGCTCGTACCGCGGCCATGTTCCCCGGGTAGTCCATCCGGGTGGGCCCGACGATCCCCAGCCCGCCGAGCGCCAGGTCGCCGGTGCCACCGACCGACCCGTAGCCCACCGAGACCACGGACGCGCCCGTCAGCCCCTCGTGCTCGTTCTCCTCGCCGATGCTCACCAGCACGGTGCTCGGCGCGACCTCGCCCATCAACCGGAGGACGACGACCTGCTCCTCCAGCGCCTCGAGCAGCGGACGCAGGCTGCCCGGGAAGTCCAGCGCGCCCCCGCGGGCGAGGTTCGCCGTGCCCCCGACGAGCAGCCGGTCCTCGCCCGGCTCGACGAGGGTCTCCACCAGGGTGGCACTGACCGCAGCCACCAGCCCGCGAAGGTGCGGCGGGGCGGTGTCGAGCAGGTCGGCCACCTTCAGCGAGGCCTCGGCGAGCTTGGCGCCGACGAACGCCCCGTTGAGCAGGGTGCGCAGCTCGGCGACCGGGTCGGACCCGGCCGGGGCGTCGAGCACCGGCGGGACCTCGATCGAGCGCTGCTCCACCCGGCCGGTGTCGGTGATGAGCACCACCAGCAGCCGGGTGCTGGCCAGCTGCACGACCTCCAGGTGCCGGACGGCGGAGCGGGCCAGCGTCGGGTACTGGATCACCGCGACGTTGCGGGTGAGCTGGGCCAGCAGCCGGACCGTGCGGCCCAGCACGTCGTCCAGGTCCAGCGCGCCGTCCAGGAACCGCTCGACCGCGCGCTTCTCCGCCGCCGACAGCGGCTTGACCGCCGAGAGCCGGTCGACGAAGAACCGGTAGCCCTTGTCGGTGGGCACCCGGCCGGCGCTGGTGTGCGGCTGGGTGATGTACCCCTCCTCCTCCAGCACGGCCATGTCGTTGCGGATCGTGGCCGGGGAGACCCCCAGGTCGTACCGGGCCGCCAGGGCCTTGGAGCCGACCGGGTCGTTGGTCGACACGTAGTCCTGGACGATCGCCCGCAGCACCTGCAGGCGGCGTTCGTCGTGCGCCACGTCGAACCCCTCCCTCGCTGCCGGACTGGCACTCCCCGACGCTGAGTGCCAGCGCTCAGCATACGACCGGGCGACGACACCGCCGGTGCACCCGAGGCGCTCCCGGGAGTGCCGGACCGGGCGCACTAAGGTGGTCGGCGGTCGAGTGCTCCGGGTCACGGGGCCGCGTCGGGAGGAGTCGGGCACTGATCTTCAAGGCGGTGCGCGACGGACGTCCCTACCCCGACCACGGCTTCTCCACCCGGGACTGGGCGATGATCCCGCCCCGGCAGATCCGGCTGGACACCCTGGTCACGACCAAGCGGACCCTCGAGCTCGACGCCCTGCTGGCCGACGACTCGACGTTCTACGGGGACCTGTTCCCGCACGCCGTCCAGTGGCACCGCGAGCTGTTCCTGGAGGACGGCCTGCACCGCGCCCTGCGCGCGGCCCTGCAGCAGCGCAACGTGATCCACGTCCGTGTCCTCGACCTGGACAGCCTCATGCCGGGCGCCCCCGCACCCCAGTAGGCCCGGGCGCGAGTGCGTCCGCAGGCCGGTCTCCGCGGCGCGAGGGCCGCGCCCGGCAGCACTCGTCACACCGCTGCGGCCTGCGCCATCGCCGCGGCGATGCGGAGCAGCAGCCGCTGCGGGTCGTGCAGGTCGGTGGCGGTGACGAAGAAGACCCGCCACCCCGCGGCTTGCAGGGCGTTGAGCCGTCGACGGTCACGCGCCAGCCGGTGCACGTGTCCGGCGCCGTCGTACTCGACGGCGAAGCAGAGCCCGGGCCAGCCGAAGTCGACCCGCGCGACGAAGCGGCCCCGCTGGTCGAACACCTCGTGCTGGGCGATCGGCGCCGGCAGCCCACTGGTCAGCAGCAACAACCGCACTCTGGTCTCCGGTGGCGACGCGGCGAGCCCGTCGGCGGCGTCGGCAGCTGCCCGCACGCGGGCGGATCCCCGGCCCGTCCGCTCAGCCGCCTCGGCACGGATCGCCCGGATGCCGGTGAGACCGGCCGCGACGAACTGGTCGAGCACCTCGACGGCGGCGGCGTGCGGCAGCTCCCCGGCGAGGTCGCAGGCCGTCGTCAGGGGAGCAGTGACCCGGATGCCGTTCCACCAGCTGACGACTCGGCGGGGCAGGTCGCGCCGGCGCACGCGTACCCCGACCGGAGCGCACCCCCCGCGACCGCGCGGCACGGTCACCTCGACGGGCTCACCGGTGTCCGGTCCGAGGTCCACCCCGCAGACCCGGGCAGCGGTGCGGCCGCTGACGACCGCTCCGGGCAGGAGCACGAGCGCGGCCCGGGCGCGGACCGGCAGGTCGACCGGCGTGCCGGCCGCCACGTAGACGTCCCGGAAGAGCCGCACCCAGCCCGGTCCGGCCAGTTCGTGCCGGGTCAGCAGGCCGGCGGCGGTGGCGGCGGTCCCCCGGAAGGGGACCGACCCCAGCTCGGGGACGACGCGGGGGACTCGAGGCATGCCGGCGACGGTCGCGGCTCCGGGCGGCACGCGTACCGCGTCGTCCCCACCAGGCGACCCCGTCCACAGACCACCGGCGCCCCTTGCGCACCCACGACGTCCGTGCTGTCCCAGGCCGTTCTCCGAGGGCCGAGAGCGGCCTGGCGACGCACTCGGGTCAGAGCCAGCCCTTGTCGGCCGCGACCCGCGCGGCCTCGACGCGCGTGCGGGCGCCGGTCTTGCCGATCGCGTTGCTCAGGTAGTTGCGCACCGTGCCCTCGGACAGGAACAGCCGGCCGGAGATGTCGGCGACCGTGGCGCCGTCGGCGGCGGCGCGCAGGACGTCGGCCTCCCGGGCCGAGAGCGGCGTGGCGCCCAGGGCGAGCGCGGCGGCGGCGAGGTCCCGGTCGATCACCCGCTCCCCCGCCACCACCGACCGGATGGCGGCGGCCAGCTCGGCGACGGGTGAGTCCTTGACCAGGAAGCCCTGGGCACCGACCTCCATCGCCCGCCGCAGGAAGCCCGGCCGGCCGAACGTGGTGAGCACGACGGCCTTGACCGCGGGCAGCTCGGCGGCCAGGTCGCGGGCGGCCTCGATGCCGTCCTTGCCGGGCATCTCGATGTCCAGCAGCGCCACGTCCGGGGTGTGCTCCCGGGCGGCGTCGAGCACGAGGTCGCCCCGACCGACCTCGGCGACCACGGTGATGTCGGGCTCCAGCTCCAGCAGGGCGCGCAGGGCCCCGCGGACCAGCTGCTGGTCCTCGGCGAGCAGCACCCGGATCACGCGGTCACCTGCGCGGGCACCAACGGGACCGTGGCGGCGAGCCGGTAGCCGCCGCCCTCGGCGCCGCCCCCGGTCAGGGTGCCGTCCACGGCGGTCGTCCGCTCCCGCAGGCCGAGCAGCCCCGACCCGGGCGCGGTGTCCTCGGCCGGGCCACGGCCGTCGTCGGTGACGGTCAGGGTGGCGCTCACGCCGTCCTCGGTGAGCGTGACCACCACCCGGCGGGCGCCGCTGTGCCGCAGCACGTTCGTCGTGGCCTCGCGGACCACCCAGCCCAGCGTCGCGTCGACCGGGCCGGGCAGCACCGGCACCCGCTCGGGGCCGCGGAAGGAGATGCCTGCGCCGGACAACGCCGCCCGCGCCTCGGCCAGCGCCTGTGCGCAGTTCACCTGGCGGTAGCCGCTGACGGCGTCGCGGACCTCGGCCAGCGCGCGCCGCGCGGCGGTCTCGACGTCGGCCATCTCGGCCGCTGCGCGCACCGGGTCGGCGCCGGCCAGCCGCCGGGCCAGCTCGCTCTTGAGCGCGATCAGCGACAAGGAGTGGCCGAGCAGGTCGTGCAGGTCGCGGGCGAAGCGCAGCCGCTCCTCGGCGACGGCGTTGCGGGCGAGCTCCTCGCGGGCCTCGCGGAGCTCGGCGTTGACCACGATCAGGTGCCGGGTGCCCCACAGGGTCGCCGCGGTCAGCGGGCAGAGCACCGGCAGGAACAGCGACGTCCAGTCCTGCCAGGACACGATGACCACCAGGGAGGCGAGCGTCGCCGCGCCGGTCACCGGCCACACCAGCCGGTGCGGCAGCGAGGCCGCCGCGGCCGCCGAGACGTAGATCCACAGCCCCGCGTAGCTGGTGCCCAGGCCGGCGGACAACGCCAGCGCCAGGACGACGACCACGACGAAGTCCGGCCGCACCCCGGTCGGGCGGGCGAAGCGGCCCAGCACGCTCAGGTAGGCACCGGTGAAGGCAATCAGTGCCACCGCGATCACCAGCCGGGCGGCCAGCGGACGGGGCGTGCCCACCAGGTCGAGCACCGGGAAGACCTGGAAGACCAGCCACGGCACCGACCAGGCCAACCGCCGCCACAGCGGCGGCCGGACGTCCTCGAGGGGCTCCACGGGGGTCAGTGTCCCGCTCAGCCGGCGACGGCGTGCAGCGGACGGCGCGAGGCCACCGCGAGCGCGGCCACGGCGAACAACGCGGTGAACCCGGCGAGCACCACCGCGGCCAGCAGCGGCTGGCCACCGACCACCACGTCGCGACCCAGCTCGCCGTACCAGTAGGAGGGCGTCGCGCGGGCCACCAGCTCCAGGCCGGCGGGGAAGAGCCAGACCGGGATCCACAGCCCGCCCAGGGCCGCCAGCACAACCGAGAGGATCCCGATGGCGGCCCCGGCGGCCTTCTCCTCCAGCGCCAGGCCCAGCAGCATGCCCAGCGCCACGAAGGCCGCCGAGCCCAGCCACAGCACCCCGAGCAGACCCAGCCAGGTGCCCAGACCCAGCTGGACGTCGTTGACGAACCGGCCGACCAGCGCGACGACGACGAGGCTGGGGAGCACCAGCACCATCCCGACGGCGACGTCGACGGCCACCACGGTGCGGCCCGGGATCGGCAGCACCCGCAGCTGCCGCAGCCAGCCCGAGGCCCGGTCGAAGGAGAGCCGGATGGTGGCGCCCAACGCCGCGCCGAGCCCGCCGTAACACATCATCGAGACCATGTAATCGCTGGCGTGGTCCTGGTACTCCGCCGCGCTCACCGCCTGCCCGCCGAAGACCTTCGTGAAGAAGACGGTGAACAGCGCCGGCAGCAGGACGGTGAAGAACAGGTACTGCCAGGAACGGGTGACCCGACGCAGCTGGAAGAGGAACAGGTCAGTCATCGGGTGCCTCCGGTGAGGGTGAGGAAGGCCTGCTCGAGGCTGGCGCCCCGGACCTCCAGGTCGGGCAGCCGGTCGCGGGTGGCCAGCAGCGCGCGCAGGGTGGCCTCCGCGTCGGTGGTCGCGAGCTCGACGAGCCCACCGGCGCCACCCACGGCGGTCACCCCGGGCAGTCGGTCGAGCCCGGCGCGGTCGGGGCAGGAGAAGCGCACGGTGCGCCCGGCGATCCCGGACTTGACCTGCGCGGAGGTCCCGTCGGCGACGATGCGGCCGCCGTCGACGACGACCACCCGGTCGGCCACCGCGTCGGCCTCGTCGAGGTGGTGGGTGGCGAAGACGACGGTGTGCCCGCGCCCGGCCAGCGAGCGCATCGTCGTCCAGAAGGCGCGACGGCCCTCGACGTCCATCGCGCTCGTGGGCTCGTCCAGGACCAGCAGGGGCGGTGTGCCCGCGAGAGCCAGGGCGAGCAGCACCCGCTGCCGCTGGCCGCCGGACAGCGCCTCGGTGCGCCGGTCGAGCAGACCGTCGATGCCGGTGGTGGCCACCAGGTCGGCGAGCGGCCAGGGGTCGGCGTACCGGCCGGCGACCAGCCGCAGCACCTCCCCCACGCGCGCCTCGCTGGGCAGCCCGCCGTGCTGCAGCATCGCGCCGACCGACCCGGTGCGGACGGCGTCCTGCGGGTCGCGCCCCAGCAGCTGCACGGTGCCTGCGGTGGGCCGGAACAGACCCAGCGCGGCGTTGACCGCCGAGGACTTGCCGGCGCCGTTGGGGCCCAGCAGCGCCACGGTCTCCCCGCGGGGGATCTGCAGGTCCAGGGCGTGCACGGCGGTCGTGGCGCCGTAGGTCACGGTGAGGCCCCGGATCTCCAGGGCGGGTGTCATGGGCATGCCCCGAGCCTGGCCGGGCAGGGTGCCCCGGCGGCAGTGCGAGACGTCGTCCACACCCTCTGACGGATGTCAGACCGTCCCCCTACCCTCGGCTCGTGACCCTGGCGACGGACCCTGCCCTCGAGGTGTTGAGCCGGGTCTTCGGCTACGACGCCTTCCGTGGCCCGCAGCAGCAGGTGGTCGAGCACGTGGTCGCCGGCGGGGACGCCCTGGTGCTGATGCCCACCGGCGGCGGCAAGTCGCTCTGCTACCAGGTCCCGGCGCTGCTGCGCGAGGGGGTGGGCGTCGTCGTCTCCCCGCTGATCGCGCTGATGCAGGACCAGGTCGACACCCTGCAGGCCCTCGGCGTCCGGGCCGGGTTCCTGAACTCCAGCCAGGACCGGGACGAGCGCCGGACCGTCGAGCAGGCCTTCCTCGCGAACGAGCTCGACCTGCTCTACGTGGCCCCGGAGTCCCTCGGTGGCGGCAACTCCCCCACCTCCCGGCTGCTGGAGCGCGGCACGATCGCGCTGTTCGCCATCGACGAGGCGCACTGCGTCGCCCAGTGGGGCCACGACTTCCGCCCGGACTACCTGGCGCTGTCGATGCTGCACGAGAAGTGGCCCGACGTCCCCCGCATCGCGCTGACCGCGACGGCCACCCCGCGCACGCACGCCGAGATCAGCACCCGACTGCAGCTGGACGACGCCCTGCACGTGGTCGCCGGGTTCGACCGCCCGAACATCCAGTACCGGATCGCGCCCAAGAACGAGCCGCGCAAGCAGCTGCTGGACCTACTGCGCACCGAGCACCCCGGCGACGCCGGGATCGTCTACTGCCTGTCCCGCTCCTCGGTGGAGACCACCGCGGACTTCCTGGTCAAGAACGGGGTCGCGGCCCTGCCGTACCACGCCGGGCTCGACCAACGGGTGCGCGCGCAGAACCAGTCCCGGTTCCTCCGCGAGGACGGCCTGGTGATGGTCGCGACCATCGCCTTCGGCATGGGCATCGACAAGCCCGACGTCCGCTTCGTCGCCCACCTCGACCTGCCCAAGTCGGTGGAGGGCTACTACCAGGAGACCGGCCGGGCCGGCCGCGACGGGCTGCCCTCGACCGCGTGGCTGGCCTACGGGCTGGCCGACGTGGTGCAGCAGCGCAAGATGATCGAGGGCTCGGACGGCGACCTCGCCCACCGCCGGGTGCTCTCCGCGCAGCTGGACGCGATGCTCGCGCTCTGCGAGACGGTGGAGTGCCGGCGGGTGCGGCTGCTGGCCCACTTCGGGCAGCAGGGCGAGCCGTGCGGCAACTGCGACACCTGCCTGGTCCCGCCGGAGTCCTGGGACGCGACCGTCCCGGCGCAGATGCTGTTGTCGACGGTGCTGCGGCTGCAGCGCGAGCGCGGCCAGTCCTTCGGGGCGGGCCAGTCGATCGACATCCTGCTGGGCAAGCGCACCGAGAAGGTCACCGCGAACGCCCACG
Organism: Geodermatophilus sp. Leaf369; assembly: GCF_001424455.1. Classification (NCBI taxonomy): domain Bacteria; kingdom Bacillati; phylum Actinomycetota; class Actinomycetes; order Geodermatophilales; family Geodermatophilaceae; genus Geodermatophilus; species Geodermatophilus sp. Leaf369. Next base: position 514,275 of record NZ_LMQA01000001.1, read on the forward strand.
ACGAGCTGACCGTCTTCGGCATCGGCACCGACCTGGCCGAGGGGCAGTGGCGCGGCGTCGTCCGGCAGCTGCTCGCCCAGGGGCTGCTGGCGGTGCAGGGCGAGTACGGCACCCTGGCGCTCAACGAGGCCAGCGGGCCGGTGCTGCGCCGCGAGCAGACCGTGCTGATGCGCCGCGAGCCCGACCGCCCGGTGCGGTCCCGGTCCTCCCGCAGCACCAAGGCCGCGGTGGACCTGCCCGCCGCGGCGGCTCCGGCCTTCGAGCGACTGCGCGCCTGGCGGGCGGCCACCGCCAAGGAGCAGGGCGTGCCGGCCTACGTGGTCTTCCACGACGCGACGCTGCGCCAGATCGCCACCGACGAGCCGGCCCACGTCGCCGCGCTGGGCACGATCAGCGGCGTGGGTGCGGCCAAGCTGGAGAAGTACGGCGAGCAGTTGCTGGAGGCCCTGCGGGGCTAGTCGGTCAGGTCTCGGACGACGGCGTCGGCCAGCAGCCGGCCGCGGTCGGTGAGGACGGCGCGGCCCCCGGCATGGGGTGCCTGCTCGAGGAGGCCCTCCACCACGGCACCGGCCGCCCGGGCGCGGCCGACGTCGGACAGCGCGTCCAGCGGCAGACCGTCCCGCAGCCGGAGCCCCAGCATCACCCGCTCCAGCGCGCGGTCGGCGGCCGTCAGCTGTTCGGCGTCCGCGGCCGGGTGCTCGCCCGCGGCCAGCCGGCCGGCGTAGGCGGCGGGGTGCTTGACGTTCCACCAGCGCAGCCCGCCGACGTGGCTGTGCGCGCCCGGGCCGATGCCCCACCAGTGCGCATTCGCCCAGTACAGCTCGTTGTGCCGGCACCGCGCTGCGTCTCCGCGGGCCCAGTTGGACACCTCGTACCAGTCCAGCCCGGCGCCGCGGAGCACCCGGTCGGCCTGCTCGTAGCGGTCGGCGAGCACGTCGTCGTCGGGCATCGGCAGCTCGCCCCGGGCCACCCGGCGGGCCAGCTTGGTGCCCTGCTCGACGATGAGCGCGTAGGCGCTCACGTGGTCGACGGGGGCGTCGAGCACGGCGGCCAGCGACAGGTCCCAGTCGGCGTCGGTCTCGCCGGGGGCGCCGTAGATCAGGTCGAGGTTGACGTGCTCGAAACCGGCGGCGCGAGCCTCACGGGCGGCCTCGGCGGCGCGACCGGGGGTGTGCCGGCGGTCGAGGACGGCGAGCACGTGCGGTGCCGCGGACTGCATGCCCAGGCTGATCCGGGTGAAGCCACCGGCGCGCAGCACCGCGAGGGACTCCGGGGTGACCGACTCGGGATTGGCCTCGGTGGTGACCTCGACGTCCTCGGCGACCGGGAAGAGCTCCCGGGCCCGGTCGAGCACGGCGACCAGGTCGGCCGCGGGCAGCAGGGTCGGGGTGCCGCCGCCGACGAAGACCGTGCTGATCGTCGGCGGGGTGGGGCCGAGCACCCGCGCGGCCAGCTCGACCTCGGCGATGGCGGTCGCGGCGTACTCGCTGCGGTTGGCGCCCGGGCCCAGCTCGTCGGAGGTGTAGGTGTTGAAGTCGCAGTAACCGCAGCGCGTCGCGCAGAACGGCACGTGCAGGTAGAGCCCGAACGGCGTCGTCGGCAGCTCCGCGCGGGCGGCGTCGGAGAGCATCGCCGGGCCGGGCGGCAGGACGGGGGTCTGGCCCAGGACGGGCAGGGTGGTGGTCATCGCTGGGCCCAGTGTCCCCTCCCCCGGCAGGATGGGGCGCGTGACCGACTCAGTGCTGCACGTCGAGGTGTCCCGCGGCGTCGCCACCCTCACCCTGGACTCCCCCGCGAACCGCAACGCCCTCTCCCGGGCGATGCGGGCGCAGCTCCGGCAGGCGCTGGCGGACGCGCTGGCCGACGACGCCGTCCGGGTCGTCGTGCTCGACCACACCGGCCGGGTGTTCTGCTCCGGCATGGACCTGTCCGAGGCCGCCGGCGGCGCAGCGGCCGACCAGGGCGTCAACGAGTTCCCCGAGCTGCTGGCCACGCTCTGGCACTCCCCCAAGCCGGTGCTGGCCGCCGTCCGCGGTCCGGCCCGGGCCGGTGGGGTGGGTCTGCTCGCGGCGTGCGACGTCGTCGTGGCGGGCGCGTCGGCCACGTTCGGCTTCGCCGAGGTGCGGATCGGCGTCGTCCCCGCCGTCATCTCCGCGGTCTGCCGCCCGCGGATGACCGCCCACACGGTGCACCGGCTGATGCTCACCGGCGAGGTGTTCGACGCCGCCACCGCCGCGCAGGCCGGTCTGGTGGACCTCGCAGTCGCCGACGACGCGGTGACCGACACCGTGGCCGCGCAGGTGCGGGCCCTGGCCGCCGGTGCGCCGCTCGCGCTGGCCGAGACCAAGCGGCTGCTGCGCTCGGGCACCGAGCTGGACTTCGAGCCGCTGCTGGCGACCTCGGCCCGGTTCTTCGCCTCCGCCGAGGGCCAGGAGGGCATCGCGGCGTTCCGGGAGAAGCGCCCAGCGTCCTGGGTGCCCACCGACTGACCCTTGCCCCGGGGCGGCGGCAGCGGGACCCTGCGGGCATGAGCGAGGACCCGCGGGCGGCGTTCCGCACCCTGCCCGGCCCGGTGCACCCCGACGAGCTGGTCGAGACGTCCGCCGCGCCCCCGGCTGTTCCGGTCCCCGACGAGGGCGAGCTCGAGCGGGCCTGGCGCACCGTGCTGCTGGGCGCCGGCGGCTGACCTCAGTCCAGCCGGCGCACCAGGTAGCGGACGTCGTCCACCGCGTCGCGTTCCACGCCGTCCGCGTCGGTGTAGGAGTACGCGTCGGCGTAGGCCAGGCCGGTGTCGAGGAACCCCAGCCGGAGGTAGAGCCTCGCGGCTTCCGGGTTGTCCAGGCCCACCCCGATGCCGATGCGCGCGTGCCCGGCTGCGGAGGCGCGCGTGCAGGCGTCCGCGACCAGCGCGGTGCCGTGCCCGTTCCCCCGCTCGTCGGGGTGCACCTGCAGGTTGCTGACCTCGGGCATCCCGGGCCACCGTTCGGCGACGACGGCGTCGCGCGGCGCCCAGCGAAGCAGCCCAGTGCCCACGACCCGCCCGCCGACCTCGGCGACCAGCAGCAGACAGGAGCCCTCGGCCTGGGCGGTGAGGTGCGCGGGGTAGACGTCGGCCGGTGCGGCCATCACACGCGTCAGTGAGTCGGCCTCAGTAGGTGCACCGAGCCGGACGACGGTCCTCAGCGCAGCCGCCGGGTCGCGTCGCCGAGGCGCTCGGTGACCCCGCGGGCGTCCAGCCACTCGGCCAGCGGGACGGCGACCCGGCGGCTGGTGCCCCACGCCTGCTTCGCCTGGCTGAGGGTGAAGGGCTGGGGCACGGCAGCCAGCGCCGTTCGGGCCCGCTGCTCGACGCCCGGCGCCAGGTAGACGCCGTCGGCGATCCGGACCAGCTGCCCGTCGCGCACGGCCGCGGCCAGCTCACGGGCGCCCAGGCCTGCGGCAGCCAGCGCCTCGGTGTCCGGAGCCGCGAACGGCTCTGCGGCCAGCCGGGCGAGGATCCCCGTGACCGCTCGCTGCACCGGCTCGGGCAGACCGGAGTCCGCGGCCACCACCCGGCCCTCGCGCAGGGTCAGCGGGGCCCGCACCAGCCCGGCCACCAGCTCGGCGTCGGGCAGGTCCAGTGCGCTGCGCAGCACCGCGGTCGGCGGGCCGGGCTCCAGCGGGCGCAGCTGGCGGTACCGGGCGACGACGGCGGGCACCCAGGCGGCCAGCTCGTCGGCGAGGCCGGGTGCGAGCAGCCAGCGGCCGACGGTCGTGGCGCCCTCGGGGACCGGCCAGCCCATCGCCTCGAACTCGGCGCGCACCACCACCCGCCGGCGGGTGAGATCGGCGAGCGCGCCGGCCTCCGCGGTGTCCGAGGCCGCGAGGTCCCCGGCCCGGGCGGCAGCGGCCCCCCGGCGGCGGAGCGCGGGCGGGTCGACGTCCCGGACGTCCGCGCCGTGCACCCGGCGGGCACCGGGGTCACGCAGGATCAACCGGTCCCCGACCCGCAACGGCAGGGGGTGCACCAGCCGCAGCCGGAGCGCGGCGTCGTCCAGCGGCCGGACCCGGGCGGCCACGGTGGCCGAGCCGACGTGCACCACCAGCTCGGCGGGCAGCCGGTCCTCGACCGGGTGCACCAGGGTCACGTCGAGCTCGTCGGTCTCGCGGAACGCCGCCGGGGTGAGCAGTGCGTCGCCCCGGGACAGGTCCTCCACGGCGACGCCGCGCAGGTTCAGTGCCACCCGGGCGGTCGCGCTCGCCTCCTCGACCTGCTCGCCCAGGGAGTGCAGACCCCGCACGGAGACGTCCCGCCCACCGAGCACCAGCCGGTCGCCGGTGCGCACCGTGCCCGCGGCCAGCGTGCCGGTGACGACGGTGCCGGCGCCGCGGATGCTGAACGCCCGGTCGACCCAGAGCCGGACCGGCGCGGTGGTGTCCGGCGCAGGCAGCCCGGCGAGCAGCCGCTCCAGCGCCGCGGCGACGGCCGGGACGCCGTCCCCGGTGCGGGCGCTGACCGCGACGCCGGGCACCTCCCCGAGCGAGGTCTCGGCCAGCCGGGCACGGGCGTCGGCGAGCACCGGCGCGGGGTCGCCCAGGTCGGCCTTGGTGACCACCAGCAGCCCGTGCCGCACGCCGAGGGCGTCGAGGACCGCGACGTGCTCGGCGGTCTGCGCACTCCAGCCGTCGTCGGCGGCGACCACGATCAGCGCGGCGGGCACCGAGCCGACCCCGGCGAGCATGTTCCCGACGAACTTCTCGTGGCCGGGCACGTCGACCACAGCCACCGTGCGGCCGGAGTCCAGCGTCGTCCAGGCGAACCCGAGGTCGATGGTCAGCCCACGGCGACGCTCCTCCTCCCACCGGTCGGGCTCCATGCCGGTCAGCGCCCGGACCAGCGTCGACTTGCCGTGGTCGACGTGCCCTGCGGTGGCGACTACCTGCACGCGAGCACCGCTGCGACCAGGGCCTCGTCGTCGGCCGGGTCGAGGCTGCGCAGGTCGAGCAGGGTGCGGCCCTCGGCGGTGTAGCCGACGACCGGCGGGCTGCCGTGCCGCAGCGGCTCGGCGAGCGACGCCGGCAGCGAGACCGCGACGCTGGGCAGCTCGAACTCCGGTGCCCCTCCCCCGCCGACGCGGGCGCCGGCCTCGACCACGAGCGCATCGCCGCCCAGGGCCGCGACCACCGCCTCGGCCCGGGTGCGCAGCTCGGACACGTCGACGGCGAGCATCCGCTGCACCGGTGGCTGCGGGCCGCGCAGCGTGGCCTCCAGTGCGGCCAGCGTCGTCTTGTCCACCCGCAGTGCCCGGTAGAGCGGGTGCCGGCGCAGCCGCTGGACCAGGTCGGCACGGCCCAAGACCAGTCCGGCCTGCGGACCGCCGAGCAGCTTGTCCCCGCTGCACAGGACCAGGTCCGCGCCGTCGGCGAGGGTGGTCTGCAGGTCGGGCTCGTCGGGCAGCGCGGGGTGCGGACGCAGCAGTCCCGAGCCGACGTCGGCGACCACCGGCACGTCGACGGCGGCGGCCAGCTCGGCGACCTCGACCGACCGGGTGAAGCCGCGGACGACGAAGTTCGACGGGTGGATCTTCATCACCGCACCGGTCTGCGGCCCGACCGCGGCGGTGTAGTCGTCGACGGTGACCCGGTTCGTCGTCCCCACCTCGCGCAGGCGCGCGCCGGTGGACTCCAGCAGGTCCGGGATGCGGAACCCGTCGCCGATCTCCACCAGCTCACCGCGGGCCACGACCAGCTCACCGCCCAGCGCGGTGGCGACCAGGGCGAGGGCGGCGGCGCAGTTGTTGACCACGATCGCCGCCTCGGCGGCCGGGACCGCGGCCAGCAGGGCACCGATCGCGCCCTCCCCGCGCGGCCCGCGGCGGCCGGTGCCGAGGTCCAGCTCGACGTCGGTGGTGCCGCTGGCCGCGACGACCGCCTCGACCGCGGCCGTCGACCACGGGGCCCGGCCGAGGTTGGTGTGCACCAGCACCCCGGTCGCGTTGAGCACCCGGTGCAGGCTGGACGCCGTCCCGGGCAGGGCGGCCAGCACCGCGTCGGCGGCGTCGTCCGGCGGCAGGTCACCGGTGCGCACCCGCTGCTGCACGTCCTGCACGACGGCCTTGACCAGGTCGCGGCCGAGGCGGTCGGCGGCTGCGGCCACCCGGGGCTCGGCGAGCAGGGCGTCGGTGCGCGGCACGAGGCGGCGGGGGTCGGTCGTCATCTCTCCCGGGGTGGGCTGTGGCGGAGGCGGACGGGAATCGAACCCGCCTGACCCGGGTACCGGGCCACGTCGGCTTTAGAGGCCGCGGGGGTCACCAGACACCCTGACGCCTCCGCTGGTGAGAGTACGTACGGTCGGGTCATGACGGCGACCGCGATCCGGCTGACCCAGTTCGCCCACGGCGGGGGCTGCGCCTGCAAGATCCCGCCCGGTGAGCTGGAGGCGGTCGTCGCCGGCCTCACCCACACCGGCCCGACCGACCCCGCCGCCGAACTCGTGGTCGGTCTGGACGACGGCGACGACGCGGCGGTGGTGCGCATCGCCGGCGGGCAGGGCCTCGTGCTCACCACCGACTTCTTCACCCCCGTGGTCGACGACGCGTACACCTTCGGGAAGATCGCCGCGGCCAACGCGCTGAGCGACGTCTACGCCATGGGCGGCACCCCGGTGGTCGCGGTGAACCTGCTGGGCTGGCCCCGCGACGTGCTGCCGGTCGAGCTGGCCGCCGAGGTGCTCCGCGGCGGGCTGGAGGTCGCCCAGGCCGCCGGCTGCCACGTCGGCGGCGGGCACTCCATCGACTCCCCCGAGCCCACCTACGGCATGGCGGTCACCGGCCTGGTCGACCTCGAGCGGCTGATCCGCAACGACGCCGCCGTGGCCGGCACCCCGATCTCGCTGACCAAGCCCCTGGGCGTGGGCACCTTGAACAACCGGATGAAGGCCACCGGGGAGCCCTCCCCGGAGGCGATCGACTCGATGTCCCGGCTCAACGCCGAGGCCTCCGTCGCCGCGGTCGCCGCCGGGATCCGGGCCGGCACCGACGTCACCGGGTTCGGCCTGCTCGGCCACCTCTACAAGATGGCCCGGGCCAGCGGGGTCACGGCCGTGGTGGACGCCGCCGCCGTCCCCTACCTGGCCGGCGCCCGGCAGTCCGTCGCCGACGGGTACGTCTCCGGCGGGACCCGCCGCAACCTGGACTGGGTGCGCCCGCACACCGACCTCACCGCCTGCTCCGAGGACGACGCGCTGCTGCTCGCCGACGCGCAGACCTCCGGCGGGCTGCTGCTGGCCGGTGAGGTGCCCGGCGCCCCGGTGATCGGGGAGTTCGTGCCCGCGCAGGAGCACGCCGTCGTCATCAGGTGACCCACGTCGCACCGGGTCGGGCCGGGCGTTAGCGTCGGGCCATGCTGGCAGCCTTCGTGTCCACCCCGTCCCCCGACGACCCGCTCTCGGTGCTGGAGGTCGGCGAACGCCCGGCCCCCGAGGCCCCCGACGGCTGGGTGACGATCGACGTCAAGGCCGCCTCGCTCAACCACCACGACGTCTTCAGCCTGCGCGGGGTCGGCCTTCCCGCGGAGAAGATGCCGATGATCCTGGGCTGCGACGCCGCCGGCACCGACCCCGACGGCAACGAGGTCGTCGTGCACGCGGTCATCAGCTCCCCCGACTGGCGGGGCGACGAGACACTGGACCCCAAGCGCTCGCTGCTCAGCGAGAAGCACCAGGGCACGCTGGCCCAGCAGGTCGTCGTCCCCCGCGGGAACGTGCTGCCCAAGCCGGCCGAGCTGTCCTTCGCCGAGGCCGCCTGCCTGCCCACCGCCTGGCTGACCGCCTACCGGATGCTGTTCGTGAAGTCAGGCCTGCGCCCGGGGCAGACCGTGCTGGTGCAGGGCGCCTCCGGCGGCGTGGCGACGGCGCTGATCGTGCTCGGCTCGCACGCCGGCTTCCGGGTGTGGGTGACCGGGCGCAGCGAGGAGAAGCGCGCCGCAGCCGTCGCTCTCGGCGCCGACCAGGCCTTCGAGACCGGCGCCCGGCTCCCCGGCCGGGTCGACGCGGTCATGGAGACCGTCGGCAAGGCCACCTGGTCGCACAGCGTCAAGTCCCTCAAGCCCGGCGGCACCCTTGTCGTCTCGGGCGCCACGACGGGCTTCGACCCCTCCGCCGAGCTCAACCGGGTCTTCTTCACCCAGCTCTCGGTGGTCGGGTCCACCATGGGCACCCGCACCGAGCTGGAGTCCCTGATCCAGTTCTGCGCCACCGCCGGCGTCCGCCCGCTCATCGACGTCGAGATGCCGCTGGCCGATGCCCGCGACGGCTTCGCCCGGATGGTCGAGGGCCGCACCGCCGGGAAGATCGTCTTCACCGTCTGACCCCTGAGCGTTGATCAGGGTCCCTGATCAACGTGCGTCCTCCCGCGCCAACGTCCACGAGGGAGGACGCACGTCGGTGCAGGACCCTGATCAACGCTTCGGTAGGGGCCCCCGCAGCAGGAGGACGGCGGCGACGGCGGCCAGGGCGGCGGCGATCGCGGCGCCGGCGAAGACGGTGTGCAGCTGGGTGAGGACGGCGGCGTCGGTGGCGGCCTCGTAGGCCGGGCAGGTGGTGGGGCTGGTCGGGCACGTGACCAGCGGGCTGGGGATCTCGGCCACCGCGGCGGTGAACCGGCGGAGCGCGATCGCGGTCAGCAGCGACAGCCCGACGAGCATCCCGACGGTCCGGGAGACGACGACCAGCGCGCTCGCGCTGCCGTGCACCCGCTGCGGGGTGACCGCCAGGAGCACGGCGCTGACCGGGGCGACCGCCAGCCCGAAGCCGAGCCCGGCGGCCAGCAGCGCGGCGGTCGACGTCCAGGAGTCCAGCGCCGTGGCATCCCAGCGACCCATCGCCACGAAGGCGACCGCGGCCACCGCCATCCCGGCACCGGCCACCCACCGCGGGCCGACGACCCGGCACAGCCAGCCACCGGCCACCGCGCCGACCGGGACGGCGACGAGCAGCTCCACCAGGACCAGCGCGGCGCCCAGCTGGTCGGTCGCGGTGGTGGCCCGGGCGAACAGCGGGACGTCGACCAGCGCCGCCACCAGCGCGACGCCGACCAGCAGGTTCACCAGCAGCGCCCCCCACGCGCCGACCGGCCGCAGGTCACCGAGGGGCACGAGCGGGTCCGCCGTCCGGCGCTCGTGCAGCACGAACACCACCGCCGCGACCGCCGCCAGCGGCAGGAGCACCGGCCCGTGCGCGACCACCTCCGATGCCGGGTCGGCGGCGGCGAACGCCCACACCAGGCTGCCGAGCGCGACGACGACCAGCACCGCTCCGAGCAGGTCCACCTCGCGGGCGAGCCGCGGCAGCCCGCGCAGCGGGAGCACGGGGTGCGCCGCCGCCGCCGACCGGGCCAGCACCCCGACGGTCGCGAGCACGGCGACGAGCACCAGCGGCGTCGTCCAGCCCGGGCCGGCCAGCGGCACCCAGGCCAGCCCGAGGGTGACGTCGGTGGCCAGCGCGTCGGGCTCGCCGAGCTGCAGGGCCAACGCCGCCGCGGCGAGCACCGCGAGCGCCGTGCCGACGACGTCCCGGCCCTCCCGGGGAGGCCCGGTCACCCGCAGCGCGACCGCGAGCCCGACCCCCAGGACGAGGTTGAGCCAGAAGATCCCGCGCCAGTCGGTGACGGCCAGCACGGCGGCCCCGGCGAGCGGCCCGAGGACGGCGCCGGCCTCCTGCACCGCACCGACCACGCCCAACGGCACCGCTCGGCGCTCCGGCGGCCACCGGTCGGCGACCAGCGCGAACGTGGCCGGCACCAGCCCGCCGGCGCCCACGCCCTGGAGTCCGCGGCCGAGCACGGCCGGCCCCAGGTCGACCGCGGTGGCGGTCAGCAACGAGCCGAGTGCGAACAGCAGCAGACAGCCGACCAGCACCGGCAGCCGTCCGCGGAGGTCGGCGAGCCGGCCGAGCAGGGGCAGCGTGGCGGTGTAGCCGAGCAGGAACCCGCCGACGATCGGGGTGGCCCGCTGGAGCTGGTCCAGCCCGACCCCGACGCCGGTGAGGATGTCGGGCAGGGCCAGGACGACGACGTAGGTGTCGGCGGCCGACACCAGGACGGCGAGGGTCGCCAGGGCGAGGGTGGCCCGCCCGGGCGCCCGGACGTCAGCCGGTGGGGGGTGCGGTGATCTGGACATCGGCCCCGAAGTCGGACAGGACGATCGTGTAGCCGCCCGCGTCGTCGGCGGTGAAGAACGGCCCGGTCAACGCCACCTCGCGCAGTTCGCCGGAGTCCGTCGCGATCGAGAACACCGCGTCCACCGGCTGCGACGGGTCCTCGGTGGTCAGCAGCGACTCCACCAGGTCACCGGGCAGCGACCCGGTGACCTCCCGGACGACCTCGCCGTCCACCCGGGACTCCTCACCCAGCTCCGGGGACTCGACCGCGGTCAGCAGCTGGGAGATGCCGTCGTCGGGGTCGATGAGCGCGCCGGGGTCGCCGAAGCCGAGGGTCGCCGGGTCCACCACGCTGAAGCCGCTGGTGAGGGGGAGCTGGGCGTAGACGGTGCCGTCGACCGACACGACCTGCGCGTCGACCGAGCTGCCCAGCGCCTGGACCTGCAGGGTGCCCTCGAAGGAGGCCGGCCGGGCGATGTCGCCCTCGCCGCCGAGCACCGCGGTGCCCCCGCTGGGCGCGCCGTCGCTGGTGAGCACGAAGTGCACGCTGGACGTGGCGTCCAGGGTGGTCTTGGCCCGGGCGAGGAGGTCGCCGGCCGACTCGTCGCTGCCGCCGCCGCAGGCCGCCGTCACCAGGGCGCTGAGCAGCAGCACCGCCGTCGTCCGCACCCGCACGTGTCCCTCCCCCGCGCCCCCCGCTGGGGCCCGGGCGGACAGTAGCGCGGGCTCAGGCCCGCAGGGCCGCGATCCGGGCGGAGAGCTTGGCGCGGTCCTTGTCCGGGACGGCGGCCAGCGCGGGCTCGACCTCCACCAGGCGGGCGCGCTGGGTGGTCAGCGCCCGGAACAGCAGGCCGGTGGTCACCCCGTGGTCGGGCCGGGAGAGCACCTGGACGGCGTCGCCGGCACCGATCTCCCCGGTCTGCAGCACCCGCAGGTAGGCACCCGACGCCCCGTGCGCGGTGAACCGCTTGACCAGGTCGGGCACGTCCCAGAAGCGGGCGAAGTTCGCGCACGGGATGCGCGGTGCGGTCACCTCGAACACCGCCGAGCCGACGGCCCACCGCTCGCCGAGGACGGCGTTCGTCAGGTCCAGGCCGGTGGTGCGCAGGTTCTCCCCGAACGCACCGGCCGGGAGCTCCCGGTCCAGCTCGGTCTGCCACCAGTCGGCGTCGGCCTGGGCGTAGGCGTAGACCGCCTGGCCCTCGCCGCCGTGGTGCTTGCGGTTGACCTGCCGGTCGCCGTCCAGGGTCTCCTCGAGGACGGCGACCCGGCCGTCGACCGGGCGCTTGTGGATGCCCGACGTCGAGGGGCGCTTGCCCGGCAGCGGGTGGAGGTCCGCACCGGACACGCAGACCGCCTCGAGCCGGCCGGTCACTTCTTCGCGGGCTCGGCGTTGGAGAGCGCGGCCACGAAGGCCTCCTGGGGGACCTCGACGCGGCCGACCATCTTCATCCGCTTCTTGCCCTCCTTCTGCTTCTCCAGCAGCTTGCGCTTGCGGGTGATGTCACCGCCGTAGCACTTGGCCAGCACGTCCTTGCGGATCGCGCGGACGGTCTCGCGGGCGATGACCCGGGCGCCGATGGCGGCCTGGATGGGCACCTCGAACTGCTGGCGCGGGATGAGCTCGCGCAGCTTGCCGGCCATCATCACGCCGTAGCCGTAGGACTTGTCCCGGTGCACGATCGCGGAGAACGCGTCGACGGCCTCGCCCTGCAGCAGGATGTCGACCTTGACCAGGTCGGCCTCCTGTTCGCCGGCCTCGGCGTAGTCCAGGCTGGCGTAGCCCCGGGTGCGGGACTTCAGCGAGTCGAAGAAGTCGAAGATGATCTCACCCAGCGGCAGCGTGTAGCGGAGCTCGACGCGGGACTCGGACAGGTAGTCCATCCCGGTCAGCGAGCCGCGTCGGCCCTGGCAGAGCTCCATGATCGTGCCGGTGTAGTCGCTGGGGGCGATCACCGTGGCGTTCACGATCGGCTCGTAGATCTTCTCCATCTTCCCGTGCGGCCAGTCGCTGGGGTTGGTGACGACGTGCTCGCTGCCGTCCTCCATCACCACCCGGTAGACGACGTTGGGCGCGGTGGAGATGAGGCTCAGGCCGCTCTCGCGCTCGAGACGCTCGCGGACGATCTCCAGGTGCAGCAGGCCCAGGAAGCCGACCCGGAAGCCGAAGCCCAGCGCCGCCGACGTCTCGGGCTCGTAGACCAGCGCGGCGTCGTTGAGCAGCAGCTTGTCCAGGGACTCACGCAGCAGCTGGTACTCGCTGCCGTCGATCGGGTAGAGCCCGGAGTAGACCATCGGGTTGGGGTCGCGGTACCCGCCGAGGGACTCGGTCGCTGCCGCGTGCTGCAGGGTCACGGTGTCCCCGACCCGGGACTGGCGCACGTCCTTCACCCCGGTGATGAAGTACCCCACCTCGCCGACGCCGAGGCTCTCCACCGGCTTGGGCTCGGGGCTGATGACGCCGATCTCCAGCAGCTCGTGGGTGACGTTGTTGCTCATCATCTTGATCCGCTCGCGGCCGGAGATCCGGCCGTCGACGACGCGGACGTAGGTGATGACCCCGCGGTAGATGTCGTAGACGGAGTCGAAGATCAGCGCCCGGGCCGGACCGTCGGCGTTGCCGGTGGGGGCCGGGATCTTCTCCACGATCATGTCCAGCAGCTCGGGCACGCCCTCGCCGGTCTTGCCGCTGACCCGCAGCACGTCGTCGGGGTCGCAGCCGATGATGTGCGCGATCTCGGCGGCGAACTTCTCCGGCTGCGCCGCCGGCAGGTCGATCTTGTTGAGCACCGGGATGATCGTCAGGTTGTTCTCGATGGCCAGGTACAGGTTGGCCAGCGTCTGCGCCTCGATGCCCTGGGCGGCGTCGACCAGCAGCACGGCACCCTCGCAGGCGGCCAGCGAGCGGGACACCTCGTAGGTGAAGTCCACGTGGCCCGGGGTGTCGATCATGTCGAGCACGAACTCGGTGCCCACGTGCTCACCGGTCCGGGGGGTCCACGGCAGCCGCACGTTCTGGCTCTTGATGGTGATCCCGCGCTCGCGCTCGATGTCCATCCGGTCGAGGTACTGGGCGCGCATGTTGCGCCCCTCGACGATGCCGGTCACCTCGAGCATCCGATCGGCCAACGTCGACTTGCCGTGGTCGATGTGGGCGATGATGCAGAAGTTCCGGATGCGGGTCGGGTCGGTGCGGGCGGGTGCAGTCACAGTGCTGCCATGGTCCCACGTCCCGACGACGACGTGACCGCTCACCTCCGGTGTCGCCGTGGGCCGGAGCACCCGGTGCGACCTGGTGGGCGCTCCCAGGTCCCTGGTATCTTGTGAGACCGGTCCTGTGGTGCGTCCTGCGCTGCCGCGGACGCACTGTCAGAAGTACCCCTCCCTCCGAACACCCTGAGGCTCACGCGTGGCGAACATCAAGTCCCAGATCAAGCGGATCAAGACCAACGAGATCGCGCGCAAGCGCAACGTCGCGGTCCGTTCCGCCCTGAAGACGTCGGTCCGACGCTTCCACAAGGCTGCCGGCACCGGCGACGCCGAGGCTGCCAACGCGGCGCTGCTGACCGTCTCGAAGGCGCTCGACAAGGCCGCGAGCAAGGGCGTCATCCACAAGAACCAGGCTGCGAACCGCAAGTCGGCGCTGGCCAAGCAGGCCGCCAGCATCTGACGCGACGTCCGCGGCCCCCGGCCGCGGCGCGCTCCCGACGAGCCCCCTCCCCCACCGGGGACGGGGGCTCGTCGCGTTCCACGGCGTGATCAGCGCCGGGCGGGCACCCGGGCCCCACGACCGGCCCCGGCCTCGACCCGCAGGGCCACGATCCGCCGGACCGCCCGTTCCAGCGCGTAGTCGGCGCTGGCCGCGACGCCCTTGACGTCGGCGTTGAGCGAGGCGGCCACCCCGATGGCCTGCTGCAGTGCGTCGATCGTCCAGCCCCGGGCCTGCGCCTGGGCCTTCTTGACCTTCCACGGCGGCAGCCGGAGGGTGCGCGCGAGCTCGCCGATGTTGGTGGTGTTGAGCGAGGCGACCCGGGCGGCGGTGCGCACCCCGTCGGCGATGGCGTCGGCGAGCAGCACGTGCGGGACCCCGCGGTCCAGCGCCCAGCGCAGCATCTCGATGGACCCGGTGTGGTCCCCGACCAGGACCCGCTCGGCCACGGTGAACCCGGTGACCTCGGCCTGCCCGCGGTGGAACCGGGCCACGGCGTCGGCGTCGATCGAGCCACCGAAGTCGCTGACCAGCTGGCTGGCGGCCGCCGACAGCCCGCGCAGGTCGTTGCCGACGGCCTCCACGAGCGCGGTCACGGCGTCGGGGGTGATCCGGCCGCCGACCCGCCGCACCTCGTTGCGCACGAAGGCGATCCGCTCCCCGGCCGAGGCGACCTTCGGGCACTCGTCCACCGCGGCGCCGGCCTTGCGGAAGGCGGTCAGCAGGGCCTCGTTGCGCTTGCCGCCGTGGTGTACGAGCACCAGCGTCAGCTCGGGGTCGGGCTCCTTCGCGTAGCTGAGCAGCGAGTCGACCAGCCCGGAGGCGGCCTCGTGCACCCCCCAGACGACCACCAGCCGGTGCCCACCGAACAGCGAGGGGGCCAGCACGTCCGCCAGCTGCCCGGGGGGCAGCCCGAGGGCTGTCAGCTCGTGCTCCTCGGTGCCCGGGTCGGCCTCCAGCGAGGCGGCGCGGACGGCGGATACCGCGCGGGAGCGGAGCAGCTCCTCCTCCCCGACCACGATCCGCAGGCGCGACGTGGGCGGCGGAGCGGCGGCGACGGGCACGACCTCATCGTGTCACGGGGGACCGACAGCGACGCCCGGTCGGGACGGCCCCGGGAGGTCCTCCGTCCGGTCCCGGACACGCCGTCCGGCGGCCCGGCCGCGACGGCGCGCTGGACCTCGTCGGGCCCGCGGACCGCCACCCCCCAGGAGCCGGCGGAGCCCACGACGGCCAGGTCGCCCTCGAGGTCGGTGCGGTGCACCCGCATGCCGTCGGCCGCCAGCCAGTCGAGCAGCCGGCCGGTGGGGTGCCCGTAGCCGTTGTCCACCCCGACCGAGACCAGCGCCACCCGCGCCCCGGTGGCGGCGAGGAAGTCCGGGTCGGCGTCCCCGCTGCCGTGGTGGGGCACCTTGAGCACGTCGGCGCGCAGGTCGACCCCGCGCCGCAGGATCCGGGTCTCGGACTCCTCCCCCAGGTCACCGGTGAGGAGCAGGCGCAGGCCGTGCTGGGTCACCCGGACCACGAGGGACAGGCCGTTCGGGTCCGCCGAGGGCACCGCGTCGGACGGTTCGGGCGCGAGCGCCTCGACCAGAGCGCTGCCGACGGTGCGGGACTCCCCCGCCGTCAGGACACCGACGGCCGCCCCCGCCCGCTCGGCCACCCGGCGCACCGCGGGGAGCCGGTCGTCGGTGGGGGCCAGCGGGCCGGTCAGCACCTCGGTGACGTCCCGTCCCTCGAGAGCCCCGGCGAGCCCGGTGACGTGGTCGGCGTCCAGGTGGGAGAGCAGCACCAGCGGCAGCCGGTCGATGCCGAGCCTGCGGAGGCAGTCGTCCACCAGTGCGCTGTCGGGCCCCGCGTCGACGAGCACGCCCTCCCCCGGCCCGGTCGGCAGGACGAGGGCGTCGCCCTGCCCGACGTCGCAGGCCACCAGCACGCTGCCGGGCACCGGCCACCCGGTGGTGACCTGCCGGACCGGCCAGCCGAGCACCACCACGCCGACCACGGCTGCCAACGCCAGCGGGCGGGTGCGTGGCCGGCGCACGAGCACGACGGCCACGGCGGCGAGCAGCGCGGTGAGCAGCACCGCACCGCCCACCCCGGCCGGCCACCCGCCGGCACCGTCGGGCACCGCGGCGGCCCGGTCGGCGACCAGCACCAGCCAGCGGGTGGGCCAGCCGGCCGCCCAGACCAGCAGGTCGGCGACCGGGGTGCTGACCGGGCCGGCGAGGGTGGCGAGCAGGCCCAGCACGGTGGCCGGGGCGACGGCGGGTGCGACCAGCAGGTTGGCCGGCAGGGCGACCAGGCTGACCAGGCCGGAGAACCCGGCGACCAGGGGCGCGGTGACGAGTCCGGCCGCGGCGCTGACCGCGAGCGCGTCGGCCAGCAGGACCGGGGTGCCCCGCCGCCGCAACGACCGGGACCAGCCCGGCGACAGCAGCACGATGCCCGCGGTCGCGACCACCGACAGCGCGAAGCCCGGATCGGCGGCCAGCCGCGGGTCGACCAGGAGCAGCACGACGACCGCAGCGCCCAGGGCGGGCACCGCGACCCGGGAGCGCCCGGAGGCCAGGGCGAGCAGCGTGACCGCCCCCATCGCGGCGGCCCGCAGCACGCTGGGGCTCGGCCGGGCCAGCACCACGTAGCCGAGCAGCCCGAGGGCGCCGACGACGGCCTGCCACCGCCGGTCGACGAGCCTGCGGCGCAGTGGCCACAGCAGGAGGGCCAGCACGATGGCCACGTTCGCCCCGGACACGGCCGTCAGGTGGCCCAGCCCGGCGCGGCGGAAGTCGGCCGTGACCTGGGGGTCCATCCCCGAGGTGTCGCCCACGACGAGGCCGGGCAGCAGACCGGCCGGGGCCGGCGGCAGCACCCGGGCGCCGGCGTCGGCCAGCCCGCGCCGCAGGTCCGCCGCGACCTGGAGCCCCGCCCCGGCGGGCGCCACGGTGCTCGGCGGGCTCCGGGCGGACAGCACGGCGACCACGTCGTCGCCGTCCTCCGCCCGACCGGGCGATGCGCGCAGGGTGACCGCGGTACCCGGCAGCACCGCGTCCCACTCGTCGGCGGGCCCGAAGACCAGGACCCGGGCCGGGCGCATCGCCGGGCCACCGACGACGGCGGTGACCGAGCCCGGTACGAGCACCCGGGCGGGCCCGGCGCCCCCGGTGAGCACCCGGGGCTCCTCGTCGACGGTGAGGACCACCTCGACGACACCGCCGCGGTCGGCCAGCGCGGGCAGCGGCGACGCCGACCGCTCCCCCGCCCGCACCGAGGCCAGCACCGCGGTCACCGCCACGGCGGCGAGACAGGCCACGACGGCCCAGCGGCGGGGGCCGCGGAGCAGTCGGCCCGTGGCCAGTGCCAAGAGGGCTGCGGCCGCCGGCAGGACCAGCAGCACCGGCGGCGGGAGCACCGGGAGGAGCAGGGTGAGCGACCAGACGGTGAGGGCGGGCGGGACCAGCCGCAGGTCGACCCACGACCAGCGCTCCCAGACCCGTCGCCGCTGCACGGATCGGACGCTAGGGAGAGCCTCGGTCGCCCGGTGCGGTCTCCCGGGAGGTGTGGACGCCGCTCCCCGGTGTGGACGACGGCCGGCACGGGCACCGCCGGGCTGCTACGGGGCGGGGGTGCCCCAGCGGTCGGCGTGCAGCGCCTCGTCCAGCGACCGCCGCCGACGCCAACCGTGCCGCTCCAGGTCGGGGACGTCCTGCAGCCCCTCGACCGGGCCGACGCAGAGCCAGGCGACCGGGCGGACGTGCGCGGGGATCCCGAGCAGCTCACGCAGGAAGGGCTCCCGGTAGAAGGACACCCACCCCACTCCCCAGCCCTCGGCGGTCGCGGCCAGCCACAGGTTCTGGATCGCCAGGCAGGTCGAGTAGAGGCCGGCGTCGGCGATCGCGTGCCGACCCAGCACCGTCGGTGCACCACGGGTGGGGTCGTAGGTGACGACGACGCCCAGCGACGACTGGAGCACCCCCTCGACGGAGATGCGGGCGAAGGTCGATGCCTGCCCGGCGTCCAGGGTCGCGTCGAAGACCTCCCGCTCGGCCGCGACGTGGGTCTGGAACGCGGACCGCAGCCCGTCGTCACGGACCAGCACGAAGTCCCAGGGCTGGGTCAGCCCGACGCTCGGTGCCGCGTGCGCGGCCTCCAGCACCCGCCGCAGCACCGCCGGCTCGACCGGTCCCCCGACGAACTCCCGGCGCACGTCCCGCCGGGAGTGGATGACCTCGTACAGATCGTGCAGCCCGTCGCCCATGCCCCCATCCCACCGCGCGCCCCTCAGACGGTGACCAGTGGGGAGACCTCGGCGTAGAGGGCGGGGCCGATGCCGCTGACGTCGTCGAGCTGTTCGACGGAGGTGAACGCCCCGGACTCCGTGCGGTGGTCGACGATCCGCTGGGCCAGCACCGGACCGATGCCGGGCAGGGTGTCGAGGTCGGCGACCGTGGCGGTGTTCAGGTCGACCGGTCCCCCGGCCACCGCCGGGGTGCCGTCGGCGGCCGGGGCGGGCCCGGCGCCGGGGACCCCGACCGCGATCTGCTGGCCGTCGGTCACCAGGGCAGCGGCGTTGACCGACGCCGGGTCGGCCTCGGGCAGCAGCCCGCCCGCCGCGGCGAGCGCGTCGGCCACCCGCGACCCCGCCGGCAGGGTGACCAGGCCCGGGGAGACCACCTGCCCGACCACGGCGACGACGACCACGGACTCCGCGGCGGCGGCCGTGCTCGGGGACGGCGGCACGGTCGCCGCAGCGGGTGCTGAGGACACGGCGGCGCCGGGGACCGGCGCCGGGTCCACGGCGGGCCGGCCCAGCCAGCTCCACCCGACGACCAGCGCCCCGGCCAGGACGGCCGCGATCCACATCGCCCGCGCCCCGGAGCGACCGGGGGGCACCCGCACCTCGGTGCCGGCGGCGCGGTGCCGGCCCACGCGGTCGACAGGGCCCTCGGAGGGGTCGCCGGTGTCGGGGGCGCCGACCGGTGCGACCCGCCCCGGGGTGCGGCCGTGGGGCGGAACGGGCACCGTCGCCACGTCGTCGCCCCACGCGTCGTCGTCGGCGTCGTCCTCGGGCAGCCAGCCCCGGCGGGCGGACCCGTCGTCGAGCAGGGCACGCAGGCGGGCCCGGATGACGTCGGCGTCGTCGTCGCGGCGCGAGGAGAACAGCACGGCGGCACGCTAGGACGGCGTGGGGGCCCACCTGCTGCCCCCGGCACATCTGTGGACAACGCACCCTGGTGTGGACGACGGGCAGCAGGACCGGGCGGGAGGGGGTCAGCGTGCGCACGTGGACCCGACCTCTCGACCCGCTGCGCACCACCGCCGTCCTCGCGCTGGCCGTGGCCGTGCTGGTCGAGCTCCTGCCCTGGGTGGGGGCCGACCTGGTGGCCCAGCAGTGGTGGGCCTCCTGGGCGGCCTCGGGGGGCGACCAGCCGGTGGACCTGGGCTGGTACGCCGGCTCGCCCGCCGTCTCCTACAGCCTGCTCTCGCCCTGGCTGATGTCCTGGGCCGGCCCGGCGGTGCCCGGCGTCCTCGCCACGGTGGTCGGAGCGACCGCCACGACGGCCCTGCTCCGGCGGGCCGGTGCGGTCCGTCTGGTCGCGGCGGGGGCCACCGCGGCGCTCGCGTTCGGGGCCGACCAGCTGTCGGGCCGGACGACGTTCGCCCTGGGTCTCGCCGTGGGACTCCTCGCCCTCTGCGTGGCCGGCCGCCGCTGGCCGCCGGTCCGGCGGACGGTGGGCACGGCCGTCCTGGCCGCCGTGGCCGGGGGCCTGAGCCCGGTGGTGGCCGTGTTCCTGGGGCTCGCCGCCGTCGCCTGGGTCTGCGGTTCCGGACGGCCGCTGCGCCACACCGCCGACGCGGTCGCCCTGACGATCGGGGCGGGCCTCCCGCTGGCGGCGATGGTGGGCCTGGGCGCGGCCGGCGGCCCGATGACCGGCTCGGCCCACCAGATGGCCGCCGCGGTGCTGGCCGCCCTCGTGGTCGTCGCCGTGCTCGGCCCGGACCAGCCGGTGGCCCGGGTGGGCGCGGGGCTCACCGCGGCCGGCCTGCTGCTCGCCTGGGCTGTCCCGGACCCGGTCGGGTCGAACGCGACCCGGCTGGTGCTGCTGTTCGCAGTGCCGGTGCTGGTGGGGCTGGCCCGTCGGGACCGGGTGCTGGTGGCGCTGGCCGCCGCCCTGGTGACCTGGCTGCTCCCGCCGCTGGTGCCCGGCGACCTCTCCCCCCGGGGCGGCCTGGACGACGCGGTGGCCCGGACCGGCAGCGCCGGGCTGCTGGCCGAGCTGGCGCGTCGGGGGCCGGTCGGCCGGGTCGAGGTCGTGCCGCTGGCCACCCACCAGGAGTCGCTGCTGGCCGACACCGTCCCCCTGGCCCGCGGCTGGACGCGCCAGCTCGACCTGGCCCGCAACCCGGTCTTCTACGACGGGTCGCTGGACGCCGGCAGCTACCTGGGCTGGCTGCGCGACCGGGGGGTCTCCTGGGTGGCGCTGACGGACCGGCGTCCGGACTGGGCAGCCCGCCGGGAGGCCACGCTGGTGCGCCGCGGGGTGCCCGGGTTGTCCCCGGTGTGGTCCGACGACACGTGGACGCTCTACGCGGTGGACGGGCCCGGTCTGGTGCTGGCCGGCGACGCGGTGCTGACCGGCAGCGACCGGCGGTCGGTGGCGCTGACCGCCGCCGAGGTCGGACGGGTCGAGCTGTCGCTCTTCTGGTCCGACCACCTGGACGTGACCGCCGGGGACGCCTGCGTGGCACCCGGTCCGACCCCGGGCACCGTCCTGCTCCGGGTCGGCTCACCGGGCCCGGTGACGCTCAGCAGTGCCTGGCGGCCCCGGGGGCACTGCGCCGGCTGAAGCCGGCCGGCTCAGTCTCGGTCGGTCGGGTCGACGACCACACCCACCGCACCGGGGCCCACGTGCGCACCGATCGCAGCACCGAGCTCGGCCAGGTGGACCTCGCCACGCAGTGCGGGCAACCGCGACCGCAGCTCCTCGGCCAGCGCCCGGGCCCGTTCCGGGGCGGCGAGGTGGTGCACCGCCACCGAGACCGGCGCACCGGCAGCGAGGTCCACGACCCGCTGCACCATCTTGGCCACCGCCCGCGTCGTCGTCCGGACCTTCTCCAGGGCGACGATGCGACCGTCCTCGACGTGCAGCACGGGCTTCACGGCCAATGCGGTGCCCAGCGCGGCTGCAGCCGGGCCGATCCGGCCCCCGCGGCGCAGGTGCTCCAGGGTGTCGACGACGAAGAGCGTCCGGGTGGCCGCGGCGGTCCGGCGGGCGGCCGCGGCGACCTCCTCGGCGGAGCGGCCGGCAGCCGCGGCGCGGGCAGCGGCGAGCACCGCGAAGCCCGAGCCCATCGCGGCCTGCCGGCTGTCGACCACGCTCACCACGTGCGTACCGACCTGGGCGGCGGCCAGCCGGGCGGCGTCCCAGGTGCCCGACAGCTCGCTGGACAGGTGCACCGACACCACCCGGTCGGCACCGGCGTCCAGGCGGCGACGGTAGGCCGCGACGAAGTCCCCCGGCGTGGGCCGCGAGGTGGTGACGTGCTGCCCCCGCACGGCCAGGGTGCCGGCCACGTCGGCCGGGCTGACGTCCAGGCCCTCGCGACCGGACCGCCCGGTCAGCACCACGTAGAGCGGGACGACCTCGATGCCGAACGCGGCGGTCAGGTCGTCGGGGAGGTAGGCCGTGGAGTCGGTGACCACGGCGACGGACATGCCCGGAGGCTAGCCGTCGCTCAGAGCCCGGCGTCGGCGTCGGTGGGCGCGCCGGCAGCAGGGGCGGCGTCGTCGGGGGTCGCGCCACGGTCCAGGGGCGCGTCGGAGACCCCGGCGGCCTCGGCGACGTCGGGTCCGGTGTCGGCGCCCGACCGCCGGGCGGCACCCTCACCGGGTCCGGCCGAGGGGGCACCGACGTTGTGCCGCAGCACCCGCCACCGGGTGCCCTGGAAGGCCAGCTCGGTCCAGTGGCAGTTGGCCAGTGGACCGAACACCCGGCGGTGCTCCGGGCCCAGACCCAGCAGCGCCTCGATCAGCCGGCCCCCGGTGCCGCCGTGGGTGACCACCACGGCGACCGGTGCCGCGGGGAGGTCGGCCAGGGCCGCCTGGGCGCGACGGGCGACCTCGGCCGGGTCCTCGCCGCCGCGCCCGCGCACGGGCCGCCCAGCCATCCAGTCCGCGTACTGATCGGGGAGGTCGCGGGCGACCTCGTCCCGGGTGCGGCCCTCCCAGCTGCCCAGCCCGTGCTCGCGCAGCCGCTCGTCGACCCGCACCGGGACGCCGAGCCGGTCGCCGAGGGCCTGCGCGGTCTCCCGGGCACGGACCAGGTCGCTGCTGACCACGAGGGCGTCGGCGGGGAGGCCGGAGGTGACCAGGTCGTCGGCGGCGTCCACCGCCTGCCGACGGCCGGTCGCGTCCAGCGGCGGGTCGAGCTGGCCCTGGAAGCGACCACTGGCGTTCCACTCGGTGCGCCCGTGCCGCCACACCAGCAGCCGGGTGACCCGGGGTGGTGCGACGGCGGGGGGCGCGGCGGGGGCGCCCTGGCTCATCGGGTGGTGTCGGCCTCGGGCGCGTGCGCGGTCGCCGGGTCGAGCGCGGCCTCGGCCGACTCGCCCTCCCCGGACACGCCACCGGAGACCACGTCCCCGGCCTCGTCGGCAGGAGCCACGTCGTCGGTCACGCCGTCGACGGTCACGTCCCCGGTCGCCGGCTGCGAGCGGCCGGCGGCAGCGAGCGCGGCGTCGGTGAAGGGGATGGTCGGGCAGTCCTTCCAGAGCCGCTCGAGGGAGTAGTAGGCCCGCTCCTCGGCGTGCTGGACGTGCACCACGACGTCGACGAAGTCCAGCAGGACCCAACGTGCCTCGGCCACGCCCTCGCGACGAACGGGCTTGAGGCCGTGCTCGCGCAGGGCCTCCTCCACGCCGTCGACGATGGCCTGGACCTGGCGTTCGCTGGGTGCCGAGGCCAGCACGAAGGCGTCGGTGATGGCCAGCCGGTCGCTGACGTCGACGATGGACACGTCGGTGGCGAGCTTGTCGGCTGCGGCCTGGGCGGCCCACAGCGCGGTGTCGCGGGCCTCTGTCGAGGCGGTCATCGGGGTGTCTCCTGGAGCTCGGTGGTGCCGGTGCCCGGGGTGGGCCCGGCGGGGGGTGTGGCGGTGTGCAGGACGGGCGGTGCACCGAGGTGCCGGACCGCGGTGCCGGGCAGCAGCTGCCCGGGCGGGGTCGGCGGGCGGCCGTCCTGGTAGAGGCCGCGCTTCTCGATGTACTGCACGACGCCGTCGGGGACGAGATACCAGACCGGCATACCCCGGGCGACGCGTTCCCGGCAGTCGGTGGAGCTGATCGCCAGGGCGGGGATCTCGACCAGGCTCACCGCCCCGTGCGGCAGGTCGGCGTCGGCCAGCTGGTAGCCGGGCCGGGTGACCCCGACGAAGTGCGCCAGGTCGAAGAGCCGCTCGGTGTCCCGCCAGCCCACGATCTGGGCCAGGGCGTCGGCGCCGGTGATGAAGAACAGCTCGGCGTCGGGCCGTTGCCGGCGCAGGTCGGTGAGCGTGTCGATCGTGTAGGTGGTGGTGCCGCGGTCGACGTCGACCCGGCTGACGGAGAACCTCGGGTTGGAGGCGGTGGCGATGACCGTCATCAGGTAGCGGTCCTCGGCGGGACTGACCTCGCGGTCGGCCTTCTGCCAGGGCTCACCGGTCGGCACGAAGACCACCTCGTCGAGCCCGAACAGGCTCGCGACCTCGCTGGCGGCGACGAGGTGACCGTGGTGCACGGGGTCGAACGTCCCGCCCATCACGCCCAGTCGACTGCCTGCCACCGTCCGAGCCTAGCCCGGGACGGCACGCGGGGGTCGGACAGCGAGACGGCAGGGACGACAGCAGCCCGGCCGGAGGGCGTCACCGCCACCCCGACCGGACCTCGCACCGCGACCGGCGCCCCCGTGTCGCCGATCGCCCGGAGCGGCCGGCTCGCGCCGTCCCGGGTCCTGCAGCGGACCGGCGGTGCAGCTGCCGGATCCGTCCTGAGAAACGGCACCGGGGGGGTTCTGGATACGCCCACGGCCGGTATTTCGTCAGCGGGACCGTTGCCACGGCGAACGACCTGCTCAGAGCGTCGTGACGAAGTCCGCCAGTTGGGCCGCGGTGCGCACCTCGATCATCGGCAGCACCTCGCCGTACCGGTCGGCCGCGGAGTCACCGCTCCCCCACAACCGACGCGGCTCCGGGTTGAGCCAGTAGGCCGAGCGGGAGCGGCGCACCAGGTCGGCGAGCACCGGCAGGCCGGGCTGCCGGTAGTTGGTCCGGCCGTCGCCCAGCACCAGCAGGGACGTCTTGGGACCGACGGCGCCGGGCCACTTCTCGGCGAACACCTCGAAGGCGTTGCCGTAGTCGCTGTGCCCGTCGAAGGACACCACGTCGGCCTCCCGGCCGATCCGCTGCACGGCGTCGGCGACGTCGGCACCGGGTGCGAAGAACCGGGTGACCTCGTCGGTGGAGTCCACGAACGCGAAGGCCCGGACACCGGAGAAGTGCTCGCGCAGCGCCTGGGTGAGCATCAGGGTGAAGTGGCTGAACCCGGCGACCGAGCCGCTGATGTCGCACAGCACCACGAGCTCGGGCTTGTGCACCGCCCGCGGCTTGTGGTGGGTGACCACCGGCACGCCCCCGGTGGCCAGCGAGGCCCGCACGGTCTTGCGGAAGTCCAGCCGGCCGTCGCGGCCCAGCCGACGGCGGGCCGAGAGCCGGGCGGCCAGCCGCCGGGCCAGCGGGGCCACCGACCGGCGCAGCTCGGCGAGGTCGGCGGACTGGGCGCGGAGGAAGTCGACCTGGTCGGCCAGCGGCTTGACAGCGGTGCGGGCCACCCGGTCCCGCCCCCGCTCGGCGGCCGACCGGCGGCGCACCTCGGCCTCCACGGCGGCCCGGAAGGTGGCCAGCCGCTCGCGGACGGTCTGCCGGGCCACCTGCTCGTCCAGCCCGCCGCGGGGGGCGTCCCCGAGCAGGCCGGCCAGCAGCTGGGCGACCAGCGTGTCCGGGGACAGCGCACGCAGTACCCGGTAGGAGAAGAACGACTGCCCGGACGGCGAGGGCTGCCCCTGACCCAGCACCTCCACCGCGAGCCGGGCGAAGCGGCGCAGCTCCTCGTCGTCGCCGTCCTGCAGCTTCGCCAGGAGCTCGGCCCGCAGCTCCGCGGCCAGCGCGGCCATCCGGTCGGCGTCGGGAACCCCGTCGTCCGGGTCGGTGTCGGCCGGCTCGTCCGCGGCGGCAGGCACCACCGGCCGGTCCGACAGCGGCCACCACAGGTCGAACAGCACGTCGTAGGTCGCCCGCTGGGCCGCCCGCTGCAGCAGCACAGCGGCCAGGCCGTGCCGAAGCTGCTCCCGGTCGAGCAGGTCCACCACGGTGAGCACCTGGGCGGCGTCGACCGCGCCGGTGATGCCGACCGGGATGCCGGCCTCGCGCACCGCCCGGACGAACCCGTCCAGGTGGGCGACCAGCCCGCCCGTGGCCGGGGCGTCCATCAGTTCAGCCGCAGCTCGGCCGCGGCCCGGGTCTGGTCGCTGGCGTGCTTGAGGACGACGCCGAGCGTGGCCTTCACCGCGTCGGAGTCCAGGGTGTCGAAGCCCAGCGCCAGCAGCGTCTGCGCCCAGTCCAGCGTCTCCGAGATCGACGGGGACTTCTTCAGCTCCAGCGCCCGCAGCGCCCGCACGGTGCGGACCAGCTGGTCGGCCAGCGCGGGTGCCAGGTCGGGCACCCGGGACAGCACGATCTCCCGCTCCCGCTCGGCGCTGGGGTAGTCCAGCGACAGGTAGAGGCAGCGGCGCTTGAGTGCCTCGGACAGCTCACGGGTGGCGTTGGAGGTCAGCACCACCAGCGGACGTCGGGTGGCCACGATGGTGCCGATCTCGGGGATGGTGACCTGGAAGTCGCTGAGCACCTCCAGCAGCAGGCCCTCCACCTCGACGTCGGCCTTGTCGGTCTCGTCGATGAGGAGCACGGTCGGCCCGGTGCGCCGGATGGCGGTGAGCAGCGGGCGGGACAGCAGGAACTCCTCACCGAACACGTCGTCGTGCAGGTCTCCCCAGTCACCGCCGTCCGCGCTGTTCTGGGACGCCTGGATGCGCAGCAGCTGCTTCTTGTAGTTCCACTCGTACAGCGCCCGGGCCTCGTCCAGCCCCTCGTAGCACTGCAGCCGGATGAGCTCCGAGGACGTCGCGGTGGCCAGTGCCTTGGCCAGCTCGGTCTTGCCCACCCCGGCGGGGCCCTCGACCAGCAGCGGCTTGCCCAGCCGGTCGGCCAGGAAGACGGTGGTCGCGATCTGGGCGTCGGGCAGGTACCCCGCGGCCGAGAGCCGGGCGGTCACGTCCGCCACGTCGGCGAACTGGGCGGACTGCAGCGGCTGCGCGGGCACGGGGCTCCTCGGGGACGGGCTCAGCGGGTGTGACCGGAACCGGTCACGACGTAGGTGGTCGAGGTCAGCTCGGGCAGGCCGAGCGGGCCGCGGGCGTGCAGCTTCTGGGTGGAGATGCCGATCTCGGCACCGAAGCCGAACTCCCCGCCGTCGGTGAACCGGGTGGAGGCGTTGACCAGCACGGCAGCGGCGTCGACCCCGGCGGTGAAGTCGGCGATCGCGGTCGCGGAGTCCGCGACGATCGCCTCGGAGTGCCCGCTGCCCCAGGTGGCGATGTGGTCCAGGGCCGTCGGCAGGTCGGCGACGACCCGCACGGCCATGTCCATCGACAGGTACTCGGTGGCCCAGTCCTCGTCGGTGGCCGGGACGACGGCCGGGTGGGCCGCCTGCGCCGCGTCGTCCCCGTGCAGCGTGACCCCGGCGTCCACCAGCGCGGTGAGCAGCCGACCCAGGTGCGGGGAGTCCGCGTGCACCAGCAGCGACTCCGCGGAGTTGCAGACGCTGACCCGGTGGGTCTTGGCGTTGAGCACGATCGCCTCGGCCATCGCGCCGTCGGCGGAGGCGTCCACGTAGACGTGGCAGTTGCCGACGCCGGTCTCGATCACCGGGACGGTCGACTCGGTGACCACCCGCTGGATGAGGGCCGCTCCCCCGCGCGGGATCACCACGTCGACCAGGCCGCGGGCGTGCAGCAGCTCCCCGACCGAGGCCCGGTCGGCCGGCAGCAGCGCGATCGACCCGGCGGGCAGGCCGGTCTTCTCGGCGGCCTCGGTGAGGACGGCGACCAGCGCCTCGTTGGTGCGGTACGCCGAGGCCGAACCGCGCAGCAGCGCCGCGTTGCCGCTCTTCAGGCACAGCCCGGCGGCGTCGACGGTGACGTTGGGGCGGGCCTCGTAGACGATCCCGACCACGCCGAGGGGCACCCGGACCTGCCGCAGCTGCAGCCCGTTGACCAGCGTGGACCCGCGGACGACGTCGCCCACCGGGTCGGGGAGGGTGACCAGCTGGCGCAACGCGTCCGCGGTGCCGGCGACCCGGTCGGCGTCCAGCCGCAGACGGTCGAGCACCGACTCCGGGGTGCCACCGGCGCGGGCGGTCTCGACGTCGGCGGCGTTGGCGGCCAGCACGTCCTCGGTGTGCGCCACCAGCGCGTCGGCCATCGCGAGCAGCGCGGCGTCCTTGGTCTGGGTGGGCAGCGTGCGCAGCACCCGGGCGGCCGCACGGGCCTGCAGGGCCGCGGCACCGATCAGCGGCAGGGCGGAGACGTCGGGCACTCGTGCAATGTACTCAGCCGTCAGGGCTGACTGCTCAGCCGCGGAGCGCCCGGAAGGCCTGCTTGCGGGCGTCGCCCACCAGCCGGTCGAGGAAGACCTTCCCGTCGAGGTGGTCCACCTCGTGCTGCAGGCAGCGGGCCATCAGGCCCTCCCCCTCCAGCCGCAGCGACTCGCCGTGCACGTCGACGCCCTCGGCGACGCAGTGCATCGCCCGCACGGTGGGGGCGAACAACCCGGGGACGGACAGGCAGCCCTCGTCGCCGTCCTGGGTCTCGTCGGACCGCTCGGTGATCACCGGGTTGACCAGGTGGCCGATGACGCCGTCCACGTTGTAGGAGAAGACCCGCAGCGAGACGCCGATCTGGTTGGCGGCCAGCCCGGCGCGGCCGGGGTGGTCGACGGTCTCCTCGAGGTCGCGGACCAGGTCGGCCAGCTGACGGTCGAAGGACCGGACCGGGTCGCAGGGGGTGCGGAGCACCGGGTCGCCGAGTTCACGGATGGGACGGAGTGCCACGCCGAGCAGTCTCTCAGGCGACCGGATCGGTCGAGAGCCGTGCCCGGACCAGCACCATCTCGTCGCGGTGCACGACCTCGCGGCGGTGCTCGGGGTCCAGGTCGGCGGTCTTGCGGCCGAGCACCGCGGGCAGCTCGCGTGCGTCGTAGGACACCAGGCCCCGGGCCACGACGACGCCGTCCGGTCCGGCGAGCTCCACCGGGTCGTCGGCCAGGAAGTCCCCCACCACGCCGGTGATGCCGGCGGCCAGCAGCGAGGCGCCCCGCTCGACCACCGCGGTGACCGCACCGGCGTCCAGCAGCACCCGGCCCCGCGGGCGGGTGGCGTACCGCAGCCAGAACTGCCGGGCCGAGGGACGGCGGCCGCGGGCGGCGAACAGCGTGCCCACCGGTTCCCCGGCCAGCGCGGCGCCGGCCTGGGGCGTGGAGGTGACGACGACGGGCACCCCGGCGTTGGCGGCGATGAGCGCGGCCTCGACCTTGGTGGCCATCCCGCCGGTGCCCACGCCGTTGCGCGAGGCCGAGCCCAGCGTGACCGCGGCGAGGTCCTCGGCGGTGTGCACGGTGTCGATCCTCTGCGTCGGACCGGTCCGCGGGTCGCCGTCGTGGACGCCGTCGACGTCGGACAGCAGCACCAGGGCGTCGGCGACGGCGAGGTGGGCGACCATGGCAGCGAGCCGGTCGTTGTCGCCGAACCGGATCTCCTCGGTGGCCACGGTGTCGTTCTCGTTGACGATCGGCAGCACCCCGAGGGCGAGGAGCCGGTCGACGGTCTGCCGGGCGTTGCGGTAGTGCCCGCGCCGGGTCAGGTCGTCGGCGGTGAGCAGCACCTGCCCGACGGTGACCCCGTGCGCGGCGAAGGCGTCGGCGTAGGTCTGCACCAGCCGGAGCTGACCGACGCTGGCCGCGGCCTGGGCGGTGGCCAGGTCACGGGGCTTCCCGGTGAGCCCGAGCGGGGCCAGGCCGGCCGCGATCGCCCCGGAGGAGACGAGCACGACCTCCCGGCCGTCGGCCCGCAGCGCGGCGAGCACGTCGACCAGGGCACGCAGGCGCTCGGTGTCCAGCCCGTCGGCCAGCGTGGTCAGCGAGGAGGACCCCACCTTGACCACGACCCGGTGCGCCCCGGCGACGTCGGCCCGGGTGCTCATGCCCGGTCGTCGTTCCACAGCTCGTCGGGGTACTCCTCGATGAGCTCGTAGGGCGTGCGGCGCAGCTTCTTGGCCGCGAGCCGGTCCTCGGCGCGCGGCCGGGTGTTGTTCTCCAGCCGGACGTCGGTGCCACGGCCACCCAGGCCGGCGGTCTCCTCGACGGTGAGCGTGCCGGCGGGCAGCGTGGGCTCCCAGTCGAAGGTGACGTCGCCGACGGTGATCGCGTCGCCGGGCTTGGCCCCGGCCTTGGCCAACGCGATCTCCACGCCGAGCCGGTTGAGCCGGTCGGCGAGGTAGCCCACGGCCTCGTCGTTGCTGAAGTCGGTCTGCCGCACCCAGCGGGAGGGGCGGACGCCCAGGACCATCCAGCCGTCGGTGCGCGGGTCGGGCTCGACGGTGAAGCCGCCGTCGTCGACCGCGCGGGGGGTGAGGGTGATCCGGGTGGCCTCGGGGGCGGGCAGCGAGGCGCGGTGCGCCTCGACCGCGGACGCCAGGGCGTAGCCGAGCTCGGGCAGGCCCTCGCCGGTGACCGCGCTGATCGGGAAGACCTGCAGTCCGCGGGCCTCCAGGGCGGTGCGTACCAGGTCGACCAGCTCGCGACCGTCCGGGACGTCGATCTTGTTCAGCACGGCGATCTTCAGCCGGCCGACCAGGTCGATGCCCTCGCCGGCGTCCTCGCCCTCGGGCGACTGGTCGGTGGAGTACAGCGCGAGCTCGTGCTCCAGCGCCGCGATGTCGGTCTCGGGGTCGCGGCCGGGCTCCATCGTGGCCATGTCGACCACGTGCACCAGCACGGCACAGCGCTCGACGTGCCGGAGGAACTGCAGGCCCAGGCCGCGCCCGGTGGAGGCACCGGGGATCAGGCCGGGGACGTCGGCCATCGTGTAGGTGACCCCACCGGAGCGGATGACGCCCAGGTTGGGCACCAGGGTGGTGAACGGGTAGTCGGCGATCTTGGGCTTGGCCGCGCTCATCGCCGCGACCAGCGAGGACTTCCCGGCCGAGGGGAACCCGACCAGGCCGACGTCGGCGACGCTCTTGAGCTCGAGGACGGCGTCCACGGTCTCGCCGGGTTCGCCGAGCAGGGCGAAGCCGGGGGCCTTGCGCCGGGCGTTGGCCAGTGCGGCGTTGCCGAGCCCGCCCCGCCCGCCGGCGGCGATGACGACCCGGGTGCCGATGCCCATCAGGTCGGCGAGGACCTCACCGTCGGCGGTGGTCACGACGGTGCCCTCGGGGACGCGCAGCACGGCGTCCTCGCCGCGGGCGCCGTTGCGGTTGCTGCCGGCGCCCGGCTTGCCGTTGGGGGCCTTCTGGTGCGGGTGGTGGTGGAAGTCCAGCAGGGTGTGGACGCCGGAGTCGACCTCGAGGACGACGTCCCCGCCGTCCCCGCCGTTGCCCCCGTCGGGGCCGCCCAGGGGCTTGAACTTCTCGCGGTGCACGGAGCTGACGCCGTGCCCCCCGTTGCCGGCGGACACGTGCACGGTCACACGGTCGATGAAAGCGGCCATGATCGCCGCCTCTCTCTGATCGGTGGCGCGGTGGGTGCGGGGTGGGACGCGAACGGGCCCGGCGGGAGATCCCGCCGGGCCCGGATCACGCTGGTGCTGAGGTCAGACGGCGGGAGCCAGCGCGGGCTCGACGGCCTGCACGTTGACGACGCGGCGGCCACGACGGCGGCCGAACTCCACGGCGCCCGGGGCGAGCGCGAAGAGGGTGTCGTCCTTGCCGCGGCCGACGCCGAGACCCGGGTGGAAGTGGGTGCCGCGCTGGCGGACGATGATCTCGCCGGCCTTGACGACCTGGCCGCCGAAGCGCTTCACACCCAGACGCTGGGAGTTCGAGTCACGACCGTTGCGGGACGACGATGCGCCCTTCTTGTGAGCCATGAGGTGCTCAGCCCTTCTTCGTGTCGATGGCGGTGACGACGACGTCGGTCAGGGGCTGACGGTGTCCCTGACGCTTGTGGTAGCCGGTCTTGTTCTTGAACTTGTGGATCTTGATCTTCGGGCCCTTGGCGTGCCCGACGATCTCACCGGTCACGGTGACCCCCGCGAGGGCACCGGCCTCGCTGGTGACGGTGTCCCCGTCGACCAGGAGCACGGCGGGCAGGGCGACGGTGTCACCAGCTGCTCCGGACAGGCGGTTGACGGTGAACGTGTCACCCACGACCACCTTGTGCTGCTTGCCACCGGCCTTGACGACTGCGTACACCACTGACTCCTCGATAGGTCTTCGTTGTCCTGGGCGCACCCCGGTCGGGACCGGTGTGCGGGACGGGCTGTTCACGATCCGGGGGCGCCGCCGGCGGCGCACGGGGCGCAGGGCAGCAGCCGCTCCGGACGGAGCAACCCTGACAGCGTACCCGAGGCCGACCGTCCGGGTCGAACCCCCGGCGGGAGACCGTGGTCCCACCCGCCGGGGCGTCCGATCAGGCCGGCGGGCCCGCCGGTCGGCTGGCTGCCCGACGGCGCCGCGGCCGGGCCGGGGCGGCTGCCTCGACCGGCGCAGGCTGGGGCTCGGGCTCCTGCTCGACCGGGGCCTCCGGCTCGGCCGGGGCCTCGACCTGCGCCTCGGCCGGGGCCTCCTCGACGGGGGCCTCCTCGACCGGGACCTCGTCGACCGGGAGCTCGGCCTGCGGCTGCTCGTCGGGCTCCGGGGCGGCGTCGCCCTCGGGCGAGGTGGCCGCGGTGTCCTCGGTGACCGCGTCCGCGGCGGGGGGCAGCTCGAGCTCGGTCTCGGAGGTGTCGACAGCCAGCTGGCCGTCCTCCTCCTCGACCGGGGGCGCGGGGGTGTCCCCGTCGTCCCCGCGGGCGCCGGCCAGCACGGCCGCGTCCTCGGCGGCCCGGGCCTCACCGGACTGACCGCGGTTGCGGCGACCCCGGCTGCGGCGACCGGAGCGGCCGGAGGACTCCTGCGGCTGCTCCTCGTCGGTGGAGGCGGCCGGGGTCTCGGCGGCCGGGACCTCCTCGACCACCTCGGGGGCCGACGGCGTGCCGTTCCCCCG
Organism: Geodermatophilus sp. Leaf369; assembly: GCF_001424455.1. NCBI lineage: Bacteria > Bacillati > Actinomycetota > Actinomycetes > Geodermatophilales > Geodermatophilaceae > Geodermatophilus > Geodermatophilus sp. Leaf369. Next base: position 546,469 of record NZ_LMQA01000001.1, read on the forward strand.
TCGTCCGTTGCCGGTGGAGCCGCTGCCGTTGGAGCCGTTGCCGTTCGGGGCAGACGGCGCCGGGACCGGGCTGCCACCGGAGCGCTTCTTCTCGTCGACCGGGTCCAGGTGCACGACCACACCGCGCCCGCGGCAGTGCTCGCAGGGCTCGGAGAAGACCTCGAGCAGGCCCTGGCCCACCCGCTTGCGGGTCATCTGGACCAGACCCAGCGAGGTCACCTCGGCGACCTGGTGCTTGGTGCGGTCCCGGCCCAGGCACTCGGTGAGCCGGCGCAGGACCAGCTCGCGGTTGCTCTCCAGGACCATGTCGATGAAGTCGATGACGATCATGCCGCCGATGTCGCGCAGCCGGAGCTGGCGCACGATCTCCTCGGCGGCCTCGATGTTGTTGCGGGTGACGGTCTGCTCCAGGTTGCCCCCGGAGCCGGTGAACTTCCCGGTGTTGACGTCAACGACGGTCATGGCCTCGGTGCGGTCGATGACCAGCGAGCCACCCGAGGGCAGCCAGACCTTGCGGTCCAGTGCCTTGAGCAGCTGCTCGTCGACCCGAAGCTCGCGGAAGACGTCGCCGTTGCCGGTGTAGCGCGACAGCCGCTCGGAGAGCTCCGGGGAGACGTGCGCGACGTAGGCCTCGACGGTGTCCCAGGCGTCCGAGCCCTGGACGACCAGCCGCTTGAAGTCCTCGTTGAACACGTCGCGGATGACCCGGATCGCCAGGTCGGGCTCGCCGTAGAGCAGCGTCGGGGCGGTGCTGGTGGACTTCGCCTTGGTCTGGATGACCTCCCACTGCGCCTGCAGCCGGGCCACGTCGCGGGTGAGCTCCTCCTCCGAGGCGCCTTCCGCGGCGGTCCGGATGATCACGCCGGCGTCCTCGGGCACGATCTTCTTGAGGATGTCCTTGAGCCGCTGACGCTCGTTGTCGGGCAGCTTGCGGCTGATCCCGGTCATCGAGCCGCCGGGCACGTAGACCAGGAAGCGTCCGGGCAGGTTGATCTGCTGGGTCAGCCGGGCGCCCTTGTGGCCGATCGGGTCCTTGGTGACCTGCACCAGGACCTTGTCCCCGGACTTCAGCGCCTGCTCGATCGAGCGCGACTTGCCCGAGAGACCGGCGGTCTCCCAGTTGACCTCACCGGCGTAGAGCACGGCGTTGCGGCCCTTGCCCACGTCGACGAACGCGGCCTCCATCGACGGCAGCACGTTCTGCACCCGCCCCAGGTAGACGTTGCCGGCGAAGGACGCCGACTGCGCCTGGGTCACGTAGTGCTCGACCAGCACGTCGTCCTCGAGGACGGCGATCTGGGTGCGGTCGCCCTGCTGGCGGATGACCATCGCCCGGTCCACGGCCTCGCGGCGGGCCAGGAACTCGGACTCGCTGAGGATCGGGGCGCGCTTGCGACCGGTGTCCCGGCCGTCCCGGCGGCGCTGGCGCTTGGCCTCGAGCCGGGTGGAGCCGGCCACGCCGCGGACGGCGTCGTCGCTGGAGTCCCGACCGTTGCGGCCGGCGCGCTCGGGCCGGTCGTCGTCGGAGCTGTCGGTGGTGTCGGCGGTGGCCCCGGTGGACTCACCACGGCGACGACGACGGCGACGCCGGCGCGTGCTGGAGCCCTGACCGTCCTCGGCGTCGGCACCGTCGGCGTCCTCGGCGTCGTCCTCGGACTCGGCGTCGGTCCCGCTGTCGCCGGTGCCCTGGTCGGCGGCGGACTCGTCGCGGTCGGCGTCGTCCTCGTCGTTGCGGCCCCGGCCACGGCCACGGCGGCCGCGACGACGGCGACGGCTGCCCGCCGACGCGTCGTCGGAGTCCTCGCCGTCGTCGTCGGTGTCCTCGGACTCCTCGCCGGTGGTGTCCTCGGCGGCGGTGTCCTCTGCGTCGCCGGGGGCGGGCAGGACGACCGGCTCGGTCTCCTCCTGCTCCTGCGCCTCGGCGGCCTCGGCGGCACGCTCGGCGGCGGTCTTGCGACGGGAGCGGCTGCGGCGGGCGGGCTTCTCGGCCGGCCGGTCGTCCTCGCGCTCGGCCGCGGGGGCGTCGTCCTGGGCCGGGCTCTCGACGGGGGCCTCGGCGGGCGTCTCGGCCTGGGCGCGGCGGCTGCGCCGGCGGGGGGCCGGAGCCGCCTCGGCGGCCTCGGCGGCCGGGGCCACGAAGCTGACGAAGGCCGGCCGGGTGGGGGCCGCGGCAGGAGCCGGCTCGACGGAGTCGGGGTCGGCAGCCAGCGCGGGGCGGGTCGCCCGGCGGCGGGGGCGCGCGGTGACGCTGGTCGGCTCCGGGGAGCTGAACTGGGCGCCGAAGCGGGGGGCCTCGGCGTCGGAGGGGGCCTCGGTGGACCGCGAGGGCGGGATCGCCGCGGCCTCGAGGGTCTCGGCGTCCGCCCGCAGTCGGGGCTCGGTCTCGGGCTCGGGGGCCGGCTCGGGCGCCGGCTCCTCGGCCAGGACGGCGGCGGGATCGGCGTCCGCGGGGGCCTCGGGGTCGATCTCGAGGTCGGCCGGGGCCTCCTCGTCCCCCTCGGCGTCGGCCGGGGCCTGCGGGTCGAGCTGTGCGGGTTGCACCTGGGCCGGGTCGTTCTCCGGGGTGGTGTCGGGTGTCTCGGGGGTGGTCTGGTCGTCGGCCACTGAGGGCTCGCCTCCTGGTGCGTCCCCGGGCGCCGATCGTCTCCTCGACGACTGGCGGCCGCGCAGGGACGCGGGTCGGGCAGGTCGGACTGCCGGTGATCGGCAGTGCGTCCGACCCACTGAAGTCTGGGGATGGTGCTGGTGGTGCGGTGTCTGGGTGGTGCAACGGTGCGGCGGTACGGGTTCGGCGGAGCTGGCTCACGGGTGGAGCGGTCCTGCACGGAGACGGGGTGCGCCACGGCTGGCAGACGTGGTGCGGGGCGACGGTGCTGTGTCGGTCGCGCAGCCGGCTCCCCAGGGGTCAGACCGGCTGGGGCTCCCCCTGGCAGCGGGAGCCGGCCTCGCGGTCGGGCCCGAGCGGATCGGCCACCTCACCGCTGTCGTCGAGCCGGCCCTGCGCCTCACGCACGGCCCGTGGGGGCAACGGCGGGTGCAGGTCGGCGACGGCAGCGAGAGCGGCCAACACGTCGTCCGGTCGTACGGTCGGCGTCAGCTGCCGTACCACCACGTGCAGTATGGCACAACCTGCCCCCTCCGACGCCGAGGCGGAGACGACGGCAGCCCGGGCGTCGATGTCCCGCGGGCCGTTCTTGGTGCGCTTGGAGACCGTCACCACCTCGGCGGCGAGCAGGGCCTCGGTCGCCGCGGCGAGCTCGGCGACGTCCACCCCGGCCAGGTCGATCCGCCAGACGGTGGCGTCCAGCCGGTCCGCCAGACCCCCGGTGCCCTCGGCCGCCTCGACGCACTCAAGCACGTCGATGCCCGTGGGCAGCGAGGCGTCCAGGGCCACCCGGACCGCCTCCGGGTCGCACCGGACGGCGAGCCCGATCTCGACGTACTCGGCCTCCGAGGCGGCCCCGGTGGGGGCCGCGCCCATGTAGCTGATCTTGGGGTGCGGGCTGAAGCCGGCGGAGAACGCCATCGGCACCTGGGCCCGGCGCAGCGCCCGTTCCAGGGCACGCGCCAGGTCCCGGTGCGAGGCGAACCGCAGCGGACCGCGCTTGGTGTAGCGCAGCCGCAGCTTCTGGACCGTCGGCGGGGGCGGCGGACCGTCGGGGGTGCGCGCCATCAGTGCGTGTGGACCGGGTCCGCGGCGTTCGCCTCGACACCCACGTCGACCTGGGCGGTGACCTGGGGACGCGGGCCGGCCCCGATGGGCGTGAGCGGGATGAGCGAACGACCGGTGGGCCCGATCTGGATGTCGGTGCCCATGGTCGGGCAGACCCCGCAGTCGTAGCAGGGGGTCCACCGGCAGTCGGCGACCTCGTCCTCGTTGAGGGCGTCCTGCCAGTCGTCCCAGAGCCACTCCTTGTCCAGGCCCGACTCCAGGTGGTCCCACGGCAGCACCTCGTGCTCACCGCGCTCCCGGGTCGTGTACCAGGCCAGGTCGAGCCCGAAGGGGGCCAGCTCCTCGGCCGCGGCGGTGGCCCAACGGTCGTAGGAGAAGTGCTCGCTCCAACCGTCGAAGTGCCCGCCGTCGCGCCAGACCCGCTCGATGACCCGGCCGACCCGGCGGTCGCCGCGGGACAGCAGTCCCTCGATGACCCCGGGCTTGCCGTCGTGGTAGCGCAGACCGATGGAGCGACCGATCCGCCGGTCGGCGTTGATCGCGTCGCGCAGCACCTTGAGCCGGTGGTCGATCGTCTCGGCCGAGGCCTGGGCGGCCCACTGGAACGGGGTGTGCGGCTTGGGCACGAACCCGCCGATGGACACCGTGCAGCGGATGTCCTTGTTGCCCGCGGCCTCGCGGCCGGCCCGGATCACCTCGACCGCCAGCTCGGCGATCTCCAGCACGTCCTCGTCGGTCTCGGTGGGCAGACCGCACATGAAGTACAGCTTCACCTGGCGCCAGCCGTTGGCGTAGGCCGTGGTGACCGTGCGGACCAGGTCCTCCTTGGACACGGTCTTGTTGATCACCCGGCGGATGCGCTCGCTGCCGCCCTCGGGGGCGAAGGTGAGCCCGGAGCGCCGTCCGTTGCGGGAGAGCTCGTTGGCCAGCGTCACGTTGAACGCGTCGACCCGGGTGCTCGGCAGCGACAGGCCGGTGTTGGTGCCCTCGTACCGGTCGGCGAGCTCCTTGGCCAGCTGCCCGATCTCGGAGTGGTCGGCGCTGCTGAGGGAGAGCAGGCCCACCTCCTCGTAGCCGGTGGCCTTGAGACCGGCGTCGACCATCGAGCCGATGCCGGTGATGGTCCGCTCGCGCACCGGGCGGGTGATCATCCCGGCCTGGCAGAAGCGGCAGCCGCGGGTGCAGCCGCGGAAGATCTCCACGCTCATCCGCTCGTGCACGCTCTCGGCCAGCGGGACCAGCGGCTGCTTGGGGTAGGGCCACTCGTCGAGGTCCATCACGGTGCGCTTGGCGACCCGGGTGGGGACGTCGTCCCGGGTGGGCGTGAAGGCGGCGATGGTGCCGTCGGGTGAGTAGGTGACCGCGTAGAACTGCGGCACGTACACGCCCTCGACGCGGGAGAGGCGGGCCAGCAGCTCGGTGCGACCGCCCGGCTTCCCCTCGGCCTGCCAGGCGCTGTGCACGTCGGTCATGTCCCCGACGACCTGCTCGCCGTCACCCAGCACGGCGCAGTCGACGAAGTCGCTGACCGGCTCGGGGTTAAAGGCGGCGTGCCCGCCGGCGACGACGACCGGGTGGCGCTCGTCGCGGTCGACCGCGTGCAGCGGGATCCCGGCGAGGTCCAGGGCGTCGAGCAGGTTGGTGTAGCCCAGCTCGGTGGCGAAGCTGACCCCGAGGAAGTCGAAGTCGTGCACCGGGCGGTGGTTCTCCAGGGTGAACTGGCCGACCCCGGCCTCCCGCATCAGCCCGGCGAGGTCCGGCCACACGGCGTACGTGCGCTCGGCCAGGGCGTCGGCGCGCTCGTTGAGCACCTCGTACAGGATCATCAGACCCTGGTTGGGCAGGCCGACCTCGTAGGCATCGGGGTACATGAGCGCCCAGTGGACGGCGACGTCGTCCCACGGCTTGGTCTGGGCGTTGAGCTCACCACCGACGTACTGGATCGGCTTCTGCACCTGGGCGAGAAGCGGCTCGAGACGGGGGTACAGGCTCTCGACAGTCATAGCGCGTCCGAGAGTAGTTGAAGGACCCCGTCCCCCCCGCCCCTCGCAAGCTCAGGACGGGCCCCTGGACGGGGCCGGAAACAGGGGCGACTACAGGGCGGGGAAGAACAGGCCGATCTCTCGGGTGGCGGACTCGGGCGAGTCCGAGCCGTGCACGATGTTGTTCTGGACCTCGAGGGCCAGGTCGCCGCGGATGGTGCCGGGGGCGGCCTTGACCGGGTCGGTGGCGCCGGCGAGCGCCCGGAAGGCCTCGATGGCGCGGGGGCCCTCGACGACCAGGGCGAGCAGCGGGCCGCCGGTGATGAACTCGACGAGCGAGCCGAAGAACGGCCGCTCGCTGTGCTCGGCGTAGTGCTGCTCGGCGACCTCGCGGGGCAGGGTGCGGAGCTCGGCGGCGACCAGGCGCAGGCCCTTGGCCTCCAGGCGGCTGACGACCTCGCCGACCAGGCCGCGGGCGACGCCGTCGGGCTTGACGAGGACGAGGGAACGTTCGGTGGTGGGTTCGGACACGCCCGAGAGGCTACGGGCCCTCGACGACCGGCGACTCCGGCACGGGTCCGAAGCGGGTGCCGACCAGGTCCTTGCGGATCTGGAGCAGGTAGATCCACACCAGCACGAAGACCCCGCCGACGAACCACATGGCGCTGGAGAAGAGCCCGGTCGCCAGCAGCGGGACCTGCAGCACGGTGCCGATGAGCAGGCCTTGGGGACGACGCTGCACCCCGCTGGCCAGGATCAGCACGATCGACAGCACGACCAGCGCGGCGAGCACTCCCCCGCCCAGCCCCTCGGTCGGTGCCAGCGCCCGCGGCACGAAGAGCACGGCGATGCCCTCGAGCAGCACCGTCGCGGCAGCAGCACCGGACAGCGCCTTGGCCGCCCGGGCCGGGTCGGCCGCCTGCGGGGTGCTCACTTCTTCTTCCCGCCCATCATCCGACGCGCCTCGCCGGCGGTGATGACGCTGCCGGTGACCAGCACCCCGGACCCGCCCAGGGCGTGGTCGGCGCCGGCCTCGGCCAGCTCGATCGCCGACTCCAGGGCGTCGAACAGCTGCGGGTGCACGCTGACCCGGTCGGCGCCGAACACGTCGACGGCGATCGCGCCCAGCTCGTCGGCCGGGATCGCCCGGGGCGAGCTGTTCTGGGTGACCACCAGCTCGGCGCACAGCGGCTCGAGCTCGGTGAGCATCGCCGCGACGTCCTTGCCCTGGACACAGCCCACCACGCCGATCAGCCGGGTGAAGTCGAAGGACTCCCGTACCGCCTCCACGGTGGCGGCCATGCCGGCCGGGTTGTGCGCGGCGTCCACCAGCACCGACGGCGAGGTGCGCACCCGCTCCAACCGCCCCGGGGAGCGGACGGCGGCGAACGCGGCGCGCACGACCTCGGGGTCGACCGGGCCGCTGGCCGAACCGGCGCCCAGGAACGCCTCGACCGCGGCCAGGGCGACCGCGGCGTTCTGCGCCTGGTGCGCACCGAACAGCGGCAGGTACACCTCGGGGTACTCCCCGCCGAGGCCCTGGACGCGGATCTGCTGGCCGCCCACGGCGACCCGGCGCTCGAGCACGCCGAACTCGGTGCCCTCCCGGGCCACGGTGGCGTCCACCTCGACGGCCCGGCGGACCAGCGCCTCCAGGGCCCCGGCGGGCTGGTGGGCGAGCACCGCGACGACGTCGGGACCCGGGACGCCCTCCTCGGTCGGCGGCGCGGGCTTGATGATCCCGGCCTTCTCGGTCGCGATCGAGGCCACGTCGGGCCCGAGGTACTCGGCGTGGTCCATCGAGACCGGGGTGACGACGGCGACCCGGGCGTCGACGACGTTCGTGGCGTCCCAGGTGCCGCCCATGCCGACCTCGACGACGGCGACGTCGACCGGGGTCTCGGCGAAGGCGGCGTAGGCCATCGCCACCATCACCTCGAAGAAGGACAGTGGCACCTCGCTGCCGGCGTCGACCATCTGCACGTAGGGCGCGATGTCGTCGTGCACCTCGACGAAGCGCTCCTCGCTGATCGGGCGGCCGTCGATGACGATCCGCTCGCGGACGGTCTCCAGGTGCGGGCTGGTGAACCGGCCGACCCGCAGGCCGAAGCCGCGCAGCAGCTCGTCGACCATCCGGGCGGTGGTGGTCTTGCCGTTGGTGCCCGTCACCTGGACGACGGGGAAGGCCCGGTGCGGGGAGCCGAGCAGGTCGAGCAGGGCCGAGATGCGGGTGAGGCTGGGCTCCAGCCGGGTCTCCGGCCAACGGGCCAGGAGGGCGGCCTCGACCCGGGCCAGCTCTCGGGCGGTCCCGGCGGACCTGGGCTGGGACGGGGAGGTGGTCATCCTGCCCAGGATGCCAGTCGCGGGGCTTCCTAGGATGAGGGCATGTCCACAGACGTCACCGCCCCGGGCACCGTGCCCGACAAGCCCACCCTCGACGGCCTGGAGGCCAAGTGGGTGGCCGCCTGGGCCGAGGACGACGTCTACGGCTTCGACCGGGCCGCCGCCCTGGCCGCCCCCCGCGCGCAGACGTTCGCCATCGACACCCCGCCGCCGACCGCGAGCGGGTCCCTGCACGTCGGGCACGTGTTCAGCTACACGCACACCGACATCGTGGCGCGCTACCACCGGATGACCGGCAAGCACGTCTTCTACCCGATGGGCTGGGACGACAACGGCCTGCCCACCGAGCGCCGGGTGCAGAACTACTACGGCGTGCGCTGCGACCCCTCGCTCCCCTACGACGAGTCCTTCCAGCCCCCCGAGAAGCCGGGCAAGGACCAGCTGCCGATCAGCCGGCGCAACTTCGTGGAGCTGTGCGAGCGGCTCACCGCCGTCGACGAGGACTCCTTCGAGGAGCTGTGGCGCCAGGTCGGGCTCTCCGTCGACTGGTCGAACGTCTACCGGACCATCTCCGAGACCTCCCGGGCCACCGCGCAGCGGGCGTTCCTGCACAACCTGGCGCGCGGGGAGGCCTACGCCCAGGAGGCGCCGACCCTCTGGGACGTCACCTTCCGCACCGCCGTCGCCCAGGCCGAGCTGGAGGACCGGGAGCGCCCCGGCGCCTACCACCGGATCGCCTTCGCGGGCCCGACCGGCCCGGTGCACATCGAGACCACCCGCCCCGAGCTGCTCCCGGCCTGCGTGGCGCTGGTCGCGCACCCGGACGACGAGCGCTACCAGCCGCTGTTCGGCCAGACCGTGACCACGCCGGTGTTCGGCGTCGAGGTCCCGGTGGTCGCGCACCGCCTGGCCGAGCCGGGCAAGGGCTCGGGCATCGCGATGATCTGCACCTTCGGCGACCTCAACGACGTCACCTGGTGGCGTGAGCTGCAGCTGCCCACCCGCCCGGTGGTCGGCTGGGACGGCCGGCTGGTGCCCGACGCCCCCAGCGGCGTCCCCGCTGCGCCGTACGCCGAGCTCGCCGGCAAGACCGTGTTCAGCGCGCAGGCCCGGATGGTCGAGCTGCTGCGCGAGTCCGGGGACCTGGACGGCGAGCCCCGCCCGATCACCCACCCGGTGAAGTTCTTCGAGAAGGGCGAGCGCCCGCTGGAGATCGTCACCACCCGCCAGTGGTACATCCGCAACGGCGGACGGGACGCCGACCTGCGCGCCGCGCTCGTCGCCCGCGGCAAGGAGATCCAGTGGGTCCCCGAGCACATGCGGCACCGCTACGAGAACTGGGTCGAGGGCCTCAACGGCGACTGGCTGGTCAGCCGGCAGCGCTTCTTCGGCGTCCCGTTCCCGGTCTGGTACCGCCTGGACGACGCCGGTGAGCCGGTCTACGACCAGCCGCTGCTGGCTCCCGAGGAGTCGCTCCCGGTCGACCCGTCCTCCGACGTGCCCGAGGGGTTCACCGCCGACCAACGCGGCGTGCCCGGCGGGTTCATGGCCGACCCCGACGTCATGGACACCTGGGCGACCTCCTCGCTGTCGCCCCAGGTCGCCTCGGGCTGGGACACCGACCCGGAGCTCTTCGCGCACGTCTTCCCGATGGACTTGCGGCCCCAGGCGCACGACATCATCCGCACCTGGCTGTTCTCCACCGTCGTTCGTGCGCATTACGAGCAGGGCCAGGTGCCCTGGACGCACGCGGCGATCTCCGGCTTCGTGGTCGACCCCGACCGCAAGAAGATGAGCAAGTCCAAGGGCAACGCGACGACCCCGATCGACGTGCTGCAGAAGTACGGCACGGACGCCGTCCGCTGGCGCGCCGCCGGGGCCCGCCCGGGTGCGGACTCCCCCTTCGACGAGGTGCAGATGAAGGTCGGCCGCCGGCTGGCCATCAAGCTGCTCAACGTGGGCAAGTTCGTGCTGGGCAGCCTGGGCGCCACCGCCGACCTGGTGGGCGCCCCGGTCACCGAGCCGGTCGACGCCGCGCTGCTGGCCCGGCTGCGCGGGGTCGTCGCCGAGGCCACCGCCGCGATGGACGCCTACAACTACACCCGGGCCCTCGAGGTCACCGAGACCTTCTTCTGGCAGTTCTGCGACGACCACGTCGAGTTGGTCAAGACCCGGGCCTACGGCGAGGACGGCGGCCCGGCCGAGGGCGCGGCGTCGGCCAAGGCGGGTCTGGCGACGGCGTTGTCGGTGCTGAACCGGCTGCTCGCCCCGGTGCTGCCCTTCGCCACCGAGGAGGTCTGGTCCTGGTGGCAGACCGGCTCGGTGCACCGCGCCCCGTGGCCGACCACCGACGAGCTCGCCGGTGACGGCGACCCGGAGCTGGTGACCGTCGCCGCCGAGGCGCTGGCCGCGGTCCGCAAGGCCAAGAGCGAGGCCAAGGTGTCCATGCGCGCCCCGGTGCAGACCGCGGTCGTGCACGCTCCCCCGGCCCAGGTCGCCCTGGTCGAGGCCGTCCGCCGCGACCTGGTGGCGGCCGGCATCATCGCCGAGCTCACCGTGTCGGCCGGCGACGGCCCGATGACCGTCGAGGTCGTCCTCGCCCCGACCGAGTAGCCGAGCCGCACAGACTCACGCGGTCCAGGGACGCTGTCGCGCTGCAGGGCGCCAGCATCCCTGGACGGTGTGAGTCTGTGCCTGGAGAACGCGAGAGGCCCAGGACCGGGTGGTCCTGGGCCTCTCGCGTGCGGTGGCGCCTGGGTCAGGCGGACTTCTCGCGGCGCTCGCGGACGGGCTTGCGCGGGACGATGGTCGGGGCGACCCGGTCCATCACGACCTCGCGGGTGATGACGACGGTGGCGACGTCCTCGCGGCCGGGGATGTCGTACATGACCGACTGGAGGACCTCCTCCATGATCGCCCGGAGACCGCGGGCGCCGGTGCCCCGCAGGATGGCCTGGTCGGCGATCGACTCCAGCGCGTCCTCGGTGAACTCGAGCTCGACGCCGTCGAGGTCGAAGAGGCGGCGGTACTGGCGCACCAGGGCGTTCTTCGGCTCGGTGAGGATGTTGATCAGCGCTTCGCGGTCGAGCTTCTGCACGCTGGTGATCACCGGCAGACGGCCGATGAACTCGGGGATCATGCCGAACTTCAGCAGGTCCTCGGGCATGACCTCGGCCAGGGCGTTGGCCTCCTCGACCTCGGCCTTGCCGCGCACCTCGGCACCGAAGCCGATGCCCTGCTTGCCGATCCGCTGCTCGATGACCTTGTCCAGGCCGGCGAAGGCGCCACCCACGATGAACAGCACGTTCGTGGTGTCGATCTGGATGAACTCCTGGTGCGGGTGCTTGCGCCCGCCCTGCGGCGGCACCGAGGCCGTCGTGCCCTCGAGGATCTTCAGCAGCGCCTGCTGCACGCCCTCGCCGGACACGTCCCGGGTGATCGAGGGGTTCTCGCTCTTGCGGGCGATCTTGTCGACCTCGTCGATGTAGATGATCCCGGTCTCGGCGCGCTTGACGTCGTAGTCGGCGGCCTGGATCAGCTTGAGGAGGATGTTCTCGACGTCCTCACCGACGTAGCCGGCCTCGGTGAGCGCCGTGGCGTCGGCGATCGCGAAGGGCACGTTGAGCATCCGGGCGAGGGTCTGCGCCAGGTGGGTCTTGCCGCACCCGGTGGGCCCCATGAGCAGGATGTTGGACTTGGCCAGCTCCACGCCCTCGTCGCGGGAGCCGCGCTCACCGCCGGACTGGATGCGCTTGTAGTGGTTGTAGACGGCGACCGCGAGCGTGCGCTTGGCCTTGTCCTGGCCGATCACGTACTGCTCGAGGAAGTCGTGGATCTCCTTGGGCTTGGGGAGCTCGTCGAACTTGAGGTCCGAGGACTCGCTGAGCTCCTCCTCGATGATCTCGTTGCACAGCTCGATGCACTCGTCGCAGATGTAGACCCCGGGGCCAGCGATGAGCTTCTTGACCTGCTTCTGGCTCTTCCCGCAGAACGAGCACTTGAGCAGGTCGCCGCTCTCACCGATACGTGCCACCTGGCTGACCTCCGAGTCACTGCGGGCCTGCGGGGAGGCAGGGCCCTCGTTCGTTGTGTCGATGACCGCCCGCCGGGCAGCGGGCCTCTGGCGGGAGCCGGCGAAGGCCGGGGATCGGGCGTTCGTCCGACCGTACCGGCCACCACCGACGTTCTCGGGCAGTGACGCACCCGGGGGTCCGGCGGTCGGGGACGTGCTCCGGCGGTGCGGCCGGCAGGGCCCCGAGGGGCCCCGCCGGCCGCGCCGCCGGGTGGGGCGTCAGGCGGGGAGGGCGTTGAGCTTGCGGCTCTGGATGACCTCGTCGACGATCCCGTACTCCTTGGCCTCCTGGGCCGTGAGGATCTTGTCGCGGTCGATGTCCTTGCGGACCTGCTCCTGGGAGCGGCCGGTGTGCCGGGACAGGATCTGCTCCATCTGGGTGCGGACCCGCTCGATCTCCGCGGCGTGGATCTCCAGGTCGGTGACCTGGCCGCCGGCCTCGCCCGAGGGCTGGTGGATGAGCACCCGCGAGTAGGGCAGCGCCAGCCGCTTGCCCTTGGTCCCGGCGGCCAGCAGGACGGCGGCGGCCGAGGCGGCCTGGCCCATGCAGACGGTCTGGATGTCGGGGCGGACGAACATCATCGTGTCGTAGATGGCCATCAGCGCGGTGAACGAGCCACCGGGGCTGTTGATGTACATCGTGATGTCACGGTCGGGGTCGTTGGACTCCAGCGTGATCAGCTGGGCCATGACGTCGTTGGCGCTGGCGTCGTCGACCTGCACCCCGAGGAAGATGATGCGCTCCTCGAAGAGCTTGTTGTAGGGGTTGGACTCCTTCATCCCGTAGCTGGTGCGCTCGGTGAAGGAGGGCAGGATGTACCGGCTCTGCGGCATCTCGAAGCTCATGTCAGGTCCTCCGACCGTCAGTTCTCGGTGACCGGGTTGTCGGTCTCGGTCGTGGCAGAGGCCTTGGTGACCACGTGGTCGACGAAGCCGTACTCCAGCGCCTCGGCCGCGGTGAACCAGCGGTCGCGGTCGGAGTCCTCGGCGATGCGCTCGACGGTCTGCCCGGTGTGCTGGGCCTGGAGCTCGTTGAGCTCCTTCTTCGTGCGGCGGAACAGGTCGGCCTGGATCGCGATGTCCGACGCCGTGCCCCCGACACCGGCCGAGGGCTGGTGCATCATGATCCGCGCGTGCGGCAGGGCGTAGCGCTTGCCCGCGGTGCCGGCGGTGAGCAGGAACTGCCCCATCGAGGCCGCGAGGCCCATCCCGTAGGTGGCGACGTCGCAGTCGATGAACTGCATCGTGTCGTAGATCGCCATGCCCGCGGTGACCGAGCCGCCGGGGCTGTTGATGTACAGGTGGATGTCGCGCTTGGGGTCCTCGGCGGACAGCAGCAGCATCTGGGCGGCCAGCTGGTTGGCGATCTGGTCGTCGACCTGGCTGCCCAGGAAGATGATGCGCTCGCGCAGGAGGCGCTCGTAGACCGAGTCGCCGAGGTTCATCATGGTCCCGGAGCCGCGCATCACGGGCGCGGACGGGTGTGCGGTGTTCACGTGTGCGGTGACCTCCGTGGGACTGGCGTGCTGGCGGTCTGGGTTCGGGTGGAGCGGTGGTGCTGGTCGTCCGCCGGGGATGGCCCGGACGCCGGCCGGAGCCGGACCCGGGTGCCTTCTCGGTGTCACGTCGACCCTAACGCGGAGGTCCGACGGCCCACTCCCGTGACGGCCGGTGTTCGCCGAGGGCGCAGCGACCTCACCCCTCCCCCACCGACGACGACGCCCGCCCCTCCGCGGTGCGGGGGGACGGGCGTCGGTGCGTGCGGGTGGGTCAGGCCTCGGGATCAGGCCTCCGCGTCGTCCTCGGCGGCAGCGGCCGCCTTCTTCTTCGGCGCGGCCTTCTTCTTCGCCTTCGGGGTCTCCTCGACCGGAGCCTCGTCGACCGGGGCCTCGTCGACGGCGGGGGCCTCGGCCTCGGCCGGGGTCTCCTCCACGGACTCGGCGGCGTCCTCGTCCTCGGCGGACTCGGCGGCCCGGACCGTCTTCGGGGCCAGGGCCTCGAGGTCGACGGCGTTGCCCGAGGCGTCGGTGATCGTGGTCTGCTCGAGCAGCTGGGCCAGCGCCTTGGTGCGGCGCACGTCGGCGACGAAGTCGGCGATGTTGTTGCCCTGCTGGAGCTGCTGGGCGTACTGCTCGGGGCTGACCCGGTTGCGCTGAGCCTGGGCCATGATCTGCGCCGACAGGTCGTCGTTGTCGACGGTGACCTCACGGGCGTCGGCGATCGCATCCAGCACGAACTGGGTGCGGACGGCGTTCTCCACGTTGGACTTCATGTCGGCGTCGTAGGCCTCGCGGCTGTCGACCCCGGCGGCGGAGAAGTAGGCGTCCCAGTCCATGCCGGCCTGGGCGAGCTCCTGCTCCATGGCACGGGTGCGCCACTCGAGCTCGCGCTCGACGAGCTTCTCCGGGACGGGGACCTCGATGGTCTCCAGCAGCTGCTCGACCAGCTTGTCGCGGGCCTGGCTGCCCTGCTGCAGGACCTTCACCCGGGAGAGCCGGGTGCGGACGTCGCCGCGCAGCTCCTCGAGGGTGTCGAACTCACTCGCCGTGGAGGCGAACTCGTCGTCGAGCTCGGGGAGCTCCTTGGTCTTGACCGAGCGCACGGTCACGGTGACCTCGGCGGCCTCGCCGGCGTTGTCACCGGACAGCAGCGGGGAGGTGAAGGTGGCCGACTCATCGGCGGACAGCCCGCGCACGGCCTCGTCGAGGCCGTCCATCAGGGTGCCGGTGCCGACCTCGTAGGACATGCCGCTGGTGCTGCCGTCCTCGAGCTCCGCGCCGTCGAGCGTGGCGACGAGGTCGATGGAGACGAAGTCGCCGTCCTCGGCGGCGCGCTCGACGCCGGTGAGCATCGCGAAGCGCTCCCGCATGGTGGAGACCTGGGTGTCGATCTCCTCGTCGGTGACCTCGACGTCGTCGACGGTCACCGCCAGGGAGTCCAGCTCCGGCAGCTCGAGCTGCGGGGCGACGTCGACCTCGGCGGTGAAGGCCAGGGTGTCGCCGTCGTCGATGCGGGTGACCTCGACGTCGGGCTGGCTCAGCGGCCGGACCTGGTTCTCCCGGACGACCTCGGAGTAGACCTCCGGGACGGCGTGCTGGACGACCTGCTCCAGGACGACGGGACGGCCGACCCGCTGGTCGAGGATGCGGTTGGGGACCTTGCCCGGCCGGAAGCCGGGGACCTTGACCTGCCGGCCGAGCTCCTTGTAGACCTCGCCGAAGGCGTGGTCCAGGTCGCCCCACGGCACCTCGATCGCGAGCCGGACCCGGGTCGGGCCCAGGTTCTCGATGGTGCTCTTCACAGCGCAGCGCTCCTCGGTGTGCAGACGTCAGGTGGTGGTCGGCGTGGCCGGCCCGTCGCAGGACGACGGGGCGGGACACGCCGGGATGCCCCCGAGTCTCGCAGAGACCCGGTGACGGTGTCGGGGTGACAGGATTTGAACCTGCGGCCCCCTGCTCCCAAAGCAGGTGCGCTACCAAGCTGCGCCACACCCCGTGGCCGGGGCGAGTCTAGGCGCCTCGGGCTACCGGTACTGTGGCCGGGCAGCAGGACGCACGACACCTCGCGGGTGTAGCTCAATGGTAGAGCCCCAGCCTTCCAAGCTGGCCATGCCGGTTCGATCCCGGTCACCCGCTCCACCACCGGCGCCTGCCCACGCGCACACCCGCCCGAAGCCCGCCGTCCCCGGCCGCCCGCGCAGGTCCACGTGCTCGCCCCAGCGCACCCGGCACCGACCACCGGTGGGCCCGGCCCGGTCGGGCGTGCCCGATGGGGGGCATCGACAGGTCCCGACCCGCTCCGCGCGATGCCGGGCCCCGCGGTGACGAGAGCACAGGACGGCAGCACCACCGCCGCCCGGTGTGGTCGATCCCCAGGAGTCCCCGTGAACGTCCCTCTCGCGCGCACCCCCGACGGTCCGGCCCCGGTCCTGCTCGTCGGCGACGAGGCCACTGTCCTGGACTGCCTGCGTCGTCCGCTGCCGCCGCGCTTCCGGGTGCTGACCGCCGTGGGCGGCGCCCGGGCCCTCGAGGTGCTCGGGTCCGAACCGGTGGCCGCAGTGGTCTCGGAGCTGGGGATGCCCGAGATGGACGGGGCGACCCTGCTGTCCCGGGTGCACGCCCTCCACCCCGACGTCGTCCGGGTCGTGTTGACCGGCCGGTCAGACGCGCGGACCGCCGTGGCCGCGGTCAACGAGGCCCGCGTGCACCGCTTCCTCACCAGGCCCTGCCCGGTGCCGGTGCTCGCAGCGGAGCTCGACGGCGCCCTCGCGCAGCACCGCGCCCTGGTCGCCGAGCGGGAGGCCCGGGCCTCGCTCCTGGGCCGGGTGGTCGAGGCCCTGGCCGAGACCTTGTCGGTCGCGCAGCCCGCTGCGTCCGGCCGGG
Organism: Geodermatophilus sp. Leaf369; assembly: GCF_001424455.1. NCBI lineage: Bacteria > Bacillati > Actinomycetota > Actinomycetes > Geodermatophilales > Geodermatophilaceae > Geodermatophilus > Geodermatophilus sp. Leaf369. The sequence goes on from NZ_LMQA01000001.1 coordinate 562,921, forward strand.
CGCTCCGGGTCGCCCGCACCGTGGCCGAGCTGGCCGCCGTCCTGCAGGTGGAGACGTGGGAGCTGGAGGCGACGGCACTGCTGTCCCAGCTGGGCGCCGTGGGCGTCCCCGCGAGCGTGCTCGCCAAGCTGGACGCCGGGCGCCCCCTGACCGAGGACGAGTCGGCCGCCGTCGGCCGGGTCCCGGCGATCAGCCGCGACCTGGTGGGCCGGATCCCCGGGCTGGACGGCATCGGGCTGGCCATCGGCTGGCACCTGGCCCGCTACGACGGCGGCGGGTCCGCCCCCGGGGTCCCGCGGGGGGAGGACCTCCCGCTCCCGGCGCGGGTCCTCCGGCTGGCCGTGGACTTCGACGCGGGGATGGCACAGCGACCGTCGGTGCAGGCGACCATCGACGCGCTCCGGACCGACCCCGGCGCCTACGACCCCCGGGTGCTCGCCGCCCTGGTGGCCTGTCACGACGTCCCGGGGAGCGGGGTCCCCTCGCCCGAGGTGGACGTCGCCGACCTCGCCCCGGGCATGGTCGTCGACGACGACGTGCGGACGACGGACGGCGTCCTGCTGGTCAGCCGGGGTACCCGGGTCACCGACACGCTGGTCCGGCGGATCGCGGACTTCGCGGAGCGGGACCGGGTGGGACGCCGGATCCGCGTGCAGCCCGGCTGACCGGCCCGGTCACCGGCGCCCGGCCCGCGACCTCCAGCCGGCCCGCGTGCGCTCGACCGTGCGGTGCCGCACCCAGTCCGCCAGGTCCTCGGGCGGCATCGGCCGGGCGATGTGGTGGCCCTGGGCGAGAGCGCACCCCAGCGCCGTGGTGACGGCCAGCTGGTCGGCGGTCTCCACCCCCTCGGCCAGGGCCCGCATGCCCACGGCCTCCGCCAGCGCGACGACCGCCGCCACGGCTGCGGCCGACCGGCTGCGTCGGTCGGCCGCACCGGCCACCAGGCTGCGGTCGATCTTGAGGATCCCGGCCGGGATGGTGACCAGCTGCCCCAGGGAGGAGAAGCCGCTGCCGAAGTCGTCGATGGCGACCTCCACCCCGGACCTCCGCACCGCGGCGAACTGCGCCGCGGCCCGTTCGGGGTCCTCGGCCACCGCGGTCTCGGTGAGCTCCACGATCAGCCTCTCGGGCGGGAGCCCCGCCGCGGCCAGCGCTGCGGCGACGTCGCCGGCCAGCGACCCGGCGACCAAGGAGGCCGCACTGACGTTCACGCTGACCACGAGCGGCAGGCCCTGCGCGGCCCACCGCGCTGCCTGCCGGGTGGCGGCCGAGAGCACCCAGCGGGTCAGCGGCACGATCAGGTCGCACCCCTCGGCCACGGCGATGAAGTCCGCCGGTGGCAGCAGCCCGCGCTCGGGGTGCTGCCACCGGACCAGGGCCTCGACGCCGTGCACCCGGCCCGAGCGCAGGTGCACGATCGGCTCGTAGTGCAGGACGAGCTGGTCGGCCCCGATGGCCTCCCGCAGCTCGGCGGCCACCTGCACCTTCTGCTGCACCGCGTCCCGCAGGTCGGCGCTGAAGACGCGCACCCGGTTCCGGCCGCCCCGCTTGGCGGCGAACACCGCCAGGTCGGCGTCCCCGACCAGGTCGGCGGCCGGGCCGCTGCCGCTCGCCACCCCGATGCCGACGGTCACCCTCGCCGTCCGGCCGGCGACCTGGAAGGGCTCGTCGAAGAGCGCACGGAACCGTTCGGCGAGGGCGACGCCACCGGCGGGGTCGCAGTCCCGGCACAGGACGACGAACTCGTCACCACCGAGCCGGCCCACGCTGTCCTGTGGCCGGGTGCGTGCAACCAGCCGCCCGGCGATCTGACGCAGGAGGTCGTCCCCCGCGTCGTGACCCAGGCAGTCGTTGACGTCCTTGAAGTCGTCGACGTCCAGGAGGAGGACGGTGACCGGTGGTCGGTCCGGCTGCCGGAGCTCGGCGTCGACCAGGTCCCGGAGCGCGGCCCGGTTGGGCAGGGCGGTGAGGTCGTCGTGGCGGGCCCGCCACGACGACAGGCGCCCGGCCAGCACCCGGTCGGTGACGTCGCCGTGGGTCACCACGAGCCGACCCCGGGCCCCCGCCCGCGAGGCGCGCAGGTGGTACCAGCGGGTGCCGGTCGGGTGCTCCACGGGGTGGTCTCCCGCGACGGACCCACCCGCAGCCCGGGACAGCGTCCGCAGGGCGTCCACCACCGGCCGACCGGAGACCTCCCCGCACACGCGCAGGACCAGGGCGAAGTAGTCGCTCCCGACGCCACCGGCGACCCGGTCCTCGCCGAGCGCCCCGACGGCGTCCTCCCACGCCGGGTTCGTCAGCAGGACGGTGCCGTCGGGGTCCACCAGCACGGTCGGGGCCGGCAGCGCGTCCAGCACCGCGGCCGCGAGGAGCACCGGGTCCTCCGGTGCCGCCGCGTCACCGTCGGGTGCGGGGACGGGGTGGGCGATGTGCACGAGAACTCCCGGCGGTGGTCCGATCGAGCACCCTCGACGAGGGCGACCCAGGTTTCGTGCCGGACCCCTCCCGGATCAAGCGTGCAGATCCGGTGGGTGACAGCGACTCCGTCGATGACGGGGAGATCCGGCCGTCCGATGTCCCCCGGTGGGCCGCCTCCGGTGCCAGGCTGGGGGTCGTCCCCGAGGAGGCCCTCGTGCACCCGTCCGGTGTCACCCACCCGTCCTCCCCCGCCGCCCCCGGAGGACCACCGCAGGCGGTCCTCGACGTCGTGACCGCCTGCCCGCTCCCGTCGCTGCTGCTCGCCATCCCCTCCGAGGAGGTCGTGGCCGCGAGCGGGACGGCCCGGCGACTGCTGTGCCCCGACGGCGGCTCCCCGGTCGGTCGTGGCTTCGAGGAGTTCACCGTCGACGGGCCGACCGGTGCCCTCGAGCTGGTGGTGCAGGGCTCACTGGACGGCTACGAGGCGCGCCGCACCCTCCGCCGCGGCGGACGGGCGGTCCCGCTCACCGTGTGGGTCCGCGGGGTGGGCGGCCCGCAGCGCCGCACCCACGCGCTGGCGAAGCTGCTGGTCGACCCGGCAGCGCTCGGCGGGGCGCTGCCGCGGCCCGAGGGCGCGGGGGCCGCCGCGGTCGTCGGGTCGACCGACGGCCACCTGACCGTGGACCGGGTCAGCACCGACGTCGTCGCCCTCCTGGACCACCCGGCGACCGACGTGGTGGGCCAGTCGCTGTTGCGGCTCGTGGACACCGCCGACGTGGCGCCGCTCCTGGAGGCCCTGGCCCGCAGCACCGGCTCGGGCCTGGGCACGAGCCTCGTCGTGCGGATGCAGCTGTCCGGTTCCCGACCCAGCCGCCGGCGCCTGCTGCTGCTGCCGATGGAGCCCTCCCCCAGCTTCGCCTTCGCGGTGCTCGACGTGGCACCGCGTGACCCGCTGACCTCCGCCCCCGGGATGCGGGAGGCGCTGTGGGGGTTCGACGAGGCCGTGCGGGCGGCGTCGTCGTCGCGTCGGGCCGGCGCCCTCCCGGCGGACCGGGGGCTGGGCGACCTGTCCGGCCGGGAGCTGGAGATCGTCCTCCGGCTGCTCGACGGGGACCGCGTGCCCGCGATCGCCGAGTCGTTGTTCCTGAGCTCCAGCACCGTGCGCAACCACCTCTCCGCGGTGTTCCGCAAGCTGCGCGTCGGCTCTCAGCAGGAGCTCATCCACCTGCTGCGCAGGACGGACGGTGTGTCCATGTCCTCGTGACGGTCCGCCCATGCCGCACCGGGCCGGAGGCGTCGATGCTGGAGCGGTGACCGCCGGACGCACTCCTGGGCACAGCGCGGCCCGGCCGTGGAGCTGAGGCAGCTCGAGCACTTCCTCGCCGTGGTCGAGGAGGGCTCGTTCACCCGCGCCGCCGCCCGGGTCCACCTGGTGCAGTCCAGCCTGTCGGCCTCGGTGCTGTCCCTGGAGCGCGAACTGCGGACCGAGCTGTTCGTCCGCGGGCGTCGCGGGACCGAGCTGACCGCCGCCGGCCACGCGCTGCTCGACCCGGCCCGCACGGTCCTGCGCGGGGTCGGCCGGGCACGGGACGCGGTCGCCGCGGTCGAGGGGCTGCTGCGGGGCTCGGTGCGCGTCGCGACCGTCCCGCTGCCCCGGGAGCTCGACCTGAGCCGGACCATCAGCGGGTTCCGGACGGCGCACCCGGGGGTGGACCTGCACGTGGTGCCCTCCCGAGCCCAGGAGGCGGTGCAGCTCGTCGTCGAGGGCGACGCTGACTTCGCGGTCGCTCCGCTGCCGCCGCAGCCGGGCCGTCCCCTGCGGTTCACCCGGTTGACCTCGACGCCCCTGGTCGGGCTGTGTCCCACCGGCCACCGGCTCTCCGGGGGCGACACCGTCGACCCTCGGGAGCTCGTGGCCGAGCCCCTCGTGGACCTGGCCCCCGGGTGGTGGTCCCGCGTCCTGTTCGACCGCCTGCTCGAGGCGGCAGGACTGCACCGGGAGGTGCGGCTCGAGGTCGCCGACTGGCACTCGGTCCTGACGTTGGTGCAACGCGGGGTGGGGGTGTCCTACGGCCCCGCCGCCTGTGTCGACCGGCAGACCTTCGACCGCATCGACCTCGTCCCGCTGGTCGGTGCCCCGACCTGGGAGCTAGGGGTGGTCACCCGGGACGACGGGCCGCACGGGGCAGCCGGCCGGGCCTTCCTCACCTCCTACCTGTCCCGGTGCCGCCCGCGGCGGGCCACCGTGGGCGCGACGGGCGCTCCCTAGCCGGGCAGCAGTTCCGCCGGCGGGGTCTGCGGCAGCCCGAAGAGCTCGAAGAGCCGGGTGTCCAGGAACGACGTGATGCGGCTGATCTTCCCGTCGTGCACCTCGAGGGCCTGGAACGCGAACGGCTCGAACGCCCCGCCCGGCCCGCTGGGCTTCCACTGCGCGAACGCGGTCGACCCGTTGAGCTCCACCGGCATGAGCACCGAGCCGCGGCAGGCCGAGCCCGGCCCGACCATCCAGGCCACCACGTCCTGCGCCGAGCGCAGCCACATGGTGAACGGCGGCATGTCCTGCACGGCGTCGGCGTGCAGCAGCGCGACGAAGGCCTCCATGTCGTACCGCTGGAAGGCGTCGACGTAGCGCGCCAGCAGCTCGGCCTGCTCGGCGTCCACCTCGCCGGGGCGGGCCTTGCCGTCGTGCCCGGCCAGCGTGGCCCGGGCCCGCTGCAGTGCGCTGTTGACCGCCGGCACCGTGGTGTCGAGCAGGTCGGCGACCTCGTCGGCCTTCCAGCGCAGCACCTCGCGCAGCACCAGGACGGCGCGCTGGCGTGGGGGCAGCACCTGCAGCGCCGCCACGAACGCCAGCCGCACCGAGTCCCGCTGCACCGCGACCTCGGCCGGGTCGGTGCCGAGGGCCACGACCTGGCCGGTCAGCGCCGGCTCGACCCAGGCGCCGTCGGGCAGCGTGCCCGCCAGCGACGCCTCGACCGGAGCCGAGGGCTCGTCGGAGAGGTCGACCGGCAGTGCCCGCCGCTTGCGTCCGTCGAGGACGTCCAGGCAGACGTTGGTGGCGATCCGGTACAGCCACGAGCGCAGGGCGCCGGGTCCCTGCAGCTTCTCCAGCGACCGCCAGGCCCGCACCATCGTGTCCTGGACGGCGTCCTCGGCGTCGAAGGAGGAGCCCAGCATCCGGTAGCAGTACCCGGTCAGCTCGGGGCGGTGGGTGGCCATCCTCGCCTCGAGGTCGGCCCGGTCCTCGGTGGTGGGGCCCAGCAGGTCGGTCACGGCGTCCCTCAGTTCACTGGTAGGTGACGAGCTCCGGCACGGGGAGGACCTGCTCGATCGTCTGCTCGGGGGTGAGCATCGGCTCGTCCTCGTCGTAGAAGTTCTTCCAGCCCCAGTAGAGCGGGCTCGGCGCGTCCTGGTGCAGCACGTTCCAGGTGTCCTGCTTGGCCGGCTGGGAGCCCTGGCCGTCCACGTGCACCATGATCGCCAGCTCGTCGCGGCTGGTGTCCAGCCGTTCGCGGTCGACGATCATCCGCACCTGGAACTGGTGCAGCACCAGCAGCTTCTGCGGCAGCGCGTTGGCCCGGGTCAGGTCGGCCAGCCAGGTGACGACCTGGTTGACCTCGTCGATGCCGACCTGGCCGATCTGGGTCAGGTGCACCTGGTTCGGCTGCAGCCGCCACTCGGGGTCCAGCGCGAGACCGACGTAGGGCAGCTCCAGCAGCGACTGGTACTGCTGGGCCTGGGTGAGGAAGTCGGTGCGGCCGGGCTGCAGGTCGAGCACCACGTAGAGCCCGGCCGCGCCGGCCGCCTCCACGTAGGGCCGCAGGGTCTCCAGGTCGGCCTCGGTGGAGTAGTTGCCGTCCGGGCCCGCCGAGGCCGAGGCCACCGTCACGATGATCTCGAACATCGGGACGACGGTGCGGTCGGGCACCAGGGCGTCGTACTGGGCGGCGGTCTCCTCGGCCCGGGTGATCGACTGCTCCAGCGGCTGCTCGCCGAGCACGCCGAGTGCGCCGCCGTCGGGGTAGCCGTAGAGCGCGACGAAGAAGTGCTCGGGGAACAACAGCTGCCCACCGCCGGGCAGCTGGGTGCCCGAGGCCGCGGTGGCGGTCTTCCAGTCCAGGCCGGCCACGCCGGCGAAGTCGGCACCGAGGACGACGACCGCGTCGGGCTGGGCCTGGGCGAGGGCGTCGACGACCGAGGCCGAGGCCCGCGGGTCGGTCTGGCCCTCGGTGAGGGTGACCGTGGCGCCGGCGGCGCGCGCCGTGGCGACGCCGGCCAGGGACTCGGGGCTGCCGCTGGCGAGCACCACGACGTCCTCCAGCGGCTCGGCGCGCGTCACCTCGGGCAGCTCCCCGCCCTCGGACTCCCCCTCGCCCGCCGCACCGTCTTCCGGCACCAGGGCGACCGGGGCGTCGCCGTCCAGACCGGCGACCGCGGCCACCGCACCGTCGGCGGCCACCTCGTCGGCCTGCCCCAGGTCCACCCCGGTGGCCCCGGCGACCGCGTCGGCGGTGGCCGGCACCGAGACGACGTCGCGCCCCTCGGTGGCGGGCAGCTCGGCGTCGACGGCGAGGACGTCGGTGGCGCCGAGCCGGTCGAGCTCGTCACCCACCGGGTCGTCGGCGCCACCGGTGGTCAGCAGCAGCGGCACGCCCAGGGAGACCGCGGCCGAGGCGCCGAGCAGCTGGCCGGCCTCGTCGTCGGCACCGGCGACGACGACCACCGGGGAGCTGGTGAACAGCGCCCGGCTGGTCGAGACGGCGGAGGCGGCCGGGTCGGTGTCGGCGACCAGGGTGCTGGCCGCGTCGGGGGCCGCCGTGACCGGCTCGACCGGCGCGGCGTCGCCACCTCCCCCACCGGAGGACCCGGTGCAGCCGGACAGGAGCAGGAGCCCGGCGAGGGCGGCGGAGGGGACGGCGGCGGAGCGCATGGACCTTCTTCCAGCGGCAGAGCAGAGACGGGTCGACCCTAGCGGCCACCACCGACACAGCCGGGTCTCCCGAGGTGACCGTCCGGTGACACCGGTGTCGGTCCCGCGCACCGGAAACCGGGTCGCGGCGGGCCGCCCGCGACGGGTACACCTGACCGGTGATCGACCCCGCTGACCTCCGCCCCGCCACCGCCGAGGACTGGCCCCGCTTCGGCCGGGCGATGGACGTCGTCTTCGGCGAGCCGTCCACCGGCCCGTACCTGGACACCCCCACCCCGCTGGCCGAGCTGGACCGCTCGCTGGGCCTGTTCGGTGAGGACGGGCGGGTGCACGCCACCGCCGGGATCTACAGCCTGGAGATGACCGTGCCGGGCGGGGCCGCCGTCCCCACCGCCGGGATCACCTGGATCACCGTCTCCCCGGCCCGTCGCCGGCAGGGCGTGCTGACGGCGCTGATGCGCCGCCAGCTCGACGAGGTGCACGCCGCCGGCCGSGAGCCGCTCGCCGCGCTCTGGGCCGCCGAGGCCGGCATCTACGGCCGCTTCGGCTACGCCCCCGCCGCGCTGAAGGGCGGCTGGAGCGTCGACCCGACCCGGGTGCGGCTGCGCCCGGACGCACCCGCCGGGGAGGGCCGGGTGACGCTGGTCGACGTCGAGGAGTTCCGGCCGGCCGCGGCCGCGCTGTACGAGCGGGTGCGTCGGGAGGTGCCCGGCACGATGGCCCGCGACGACCGCTGGTGGACCCGCACCCTGCGCGACGACGAGGAGCAGCGGCACGGCGCCACCCCCCGCCAGCTGGCGCTGCACACCGAGCCCGACGGCACCGTGACCGGCTACGCCACCCACCGGCTCAAGGCCGCCTGGACCGAGGGCGGGCTGCCCGACACGACCATGACGGTGCAGGAGGTCCGGTCGGCGACCCCGGCCGCCCACACCGCGCTGTGGCGCTTCCTCCTCGGCCACGACCTGGTGCGGCGGCTGACCTACGAGGCCGGGCCGGCCGGCGAGCCCGTCCAGCACCTGCTGGTCGACCCCCGTCCGCTGGCCTCCCGGCCCTTCGACGGGTTGTGGGTGCGGCTGGTGGACGTCGACCGGGCGCTCGCCGCCCGCCGTTACCCCGCGCCGATCGACCTGGTGATCGAGGTGCGCGACCCGTTCTGTCCCTGGAACGAGGGGCGCTGGCGGCTGTCGGGCCACCCGGCCGGTGGGTACTGCGGCCGCACCGACCGCGACCCGGACCTGGTGCTGGGCGTCGAGGAGCTGGGCGCGGCCTACCTGGGCGGCACGTCGCTGGCCGCGCTGCACGCCGCGGGCCGGGTGACCGAGGTCAGCCCGGGGGCGGTCACGCTGGCCTCGACGTCGTTCTCCTGGCCGGTGGCGCCCTGGTGCGTCACGGAGTTCTGAGCGGCTCCACCCGGTAGCGCCAGGTGGCCGGACGCGGGCGGCCGGGCAGGTCGGCCCGACCGGTCGCCCAGCGCAGCGTCGTGGCCGGGTCGGTGTCGGTCGGCGCCTCGGGGAAGAGCCGCGCGAGCGTCGCGGCGGCCAGGTCGGCCGGGACCCCGAACGACCGGTCGGTCGCCTCGGCGACGTCCCCGGTGTGCACCAGGACCTCGGCGCAGGCCATCGCGGCGAAGCCGGCCGGGTCGGGTGAGCCCCAGCCGTGGAAGCCGCGCTCGCCGGGGTCGGCGCCGTCCAGCACCCGGGCGAGCACCTCGCCCCAGCTGGTCAGTCCGGTGATCAACCGGCCGTAGCCGGCCTCCGGGTCGCGTTCGTAGCGGCCGGCGGTGAGGTCCACCCGGCCGACGAGCAGGTCGTGGCCGTACCAGTGCAGGCACTCCCCCACGTGCCAGGCGACACCGGCGACGTCGGTGCCGGACGACGGCACCGGGGCCGACGGGTCCGGCGCCATCGCCAGGAAGGCGGCGGCCTCGTCGACCGCGGTGCGGACGTCGTCCCCGGTCACGGCTCAGCCCCCCGCGGGGTGGTGGCGCTCCTGCTCGTAGGCGCTGACCAGACCGATGCGGCGCACGTGCCGCTCCTCGTTGCTGAACGGGGTGGCCAGGAAGAGCAGCACCAGCTCGGTGGCCTCCTCGACGCTGTGCTGGCGGCCGCCGACGGCCACGACGTTGGCGTCGTTGTGCTGGCGGGCGAGCTCGGCGGTGGACCGGTTCCAGACCAGCGCGGCCCGCACGCCGGGGACCTTGTTGGCCGCGATCTGCTCGCCGTTGCCCGACCCGCCGATGACGACGCCGAGGCTGCCTGGCTCGACCACGACCCGCTCGCCCACCTCGATGCAGAAGGGCGGGTAGTCGTCCTCGGGGTCGAAGTCGAACGCCCCGCAGTCCACCGGCTCGTACCCGGCGGCGGCGACCGCCTCCAGCAGGTGGGCCTTGAGCTCGAGGCCCGCGTGGTCGGTGCCGAGGAAGACGCGCATGCCCCGATCCTCCCCTAGGAGAGGCGCGCGGCCACCGGGAGGGGCAGCGCGCGCAGCAGGGCGGCGACCGGGCGCCACGGCCACTCCGGTACGTAGGCCCGGACCGGCTCGCGCTCGACCGCGGCGGTCATCGCGTCCACCCCGGTGTCCAGGTCGACGGTGAACGGTCCCCGGCGTCCGGTGTTGATGTCGGTCTCGATGAAGCCGGGGTGGATCGTCGTCACCCGGATCCGCCGGGTGGCCCGCGAGGACAGCAGGTCGGCCCGGATGCCCTCGGCGAGGACGGCGTCGGCGGCCTTGGAGGTGGCGTACGCCGTCCGGGTGCCGCTCATGCCGCGCACCCCGGCGACGGAGGAGACCACCACGAGGTGGCCGTGCCCCTGGGCGCGGAACAGGGCGACCGCGGCCTCGCAGCAGGCGTGCGTGCCGAGCACGTTGGTGGTGAGCACGGCGCGGTTGGGGCCGGCACCCCCGGTGCCGACCGGGACGCCCTTGCCCAGCCCCGCGTTGGCGATGAAGCGGTCCAGCCCGCCGAGCCCGGCGGCCAGCCGGGGCACGACCTCGGCGACGGCGGCCGGGTCGTCGACGTCCAGCGCCGCGGTGAGCACGGTGACGCCCGGGTGGGCGGTCGTCAGCTCCTCGCGCAGCGCGTCGAGCCGGTCGGTGCGCCGGGCGACCAGTGCCAGGTCGCGGCCGAGGGCGGCGAACCGGCGGGCCATCCCCTCGCCGAGTCCGGAGCTGGCCCCGGTGATGAGGATGCGCTGGCGGGTCGGGTGCGGCACCCGGTCAGGATGCCGCACCCGGGTGCCCTCAGCCCTGCGCGCGGGTGATCTCCAGCGCCGACGCCGGGACGGTGGAGAAGTCCGGGCCCTCGGTGCGGGTGCGCTTGAGCTCCCAGAAGCCGGGCAGGTTGGCCAGCAGGACGGCCCCGTCGAGGGCCTTGCCGGCGTCCTCACCGGTGGGCACGCGGCTGATGACCGGGCCGAAGAACGCCACGCCGTCCACGTGCAGGACGGGGGTGCCGACCTCCTCGCCGACCGGGTCCATGCCCTCGTGGTGGCTCTTCTTCAGCGCCTCGTCGTACTCGGTGGAGTCGGCGGCCTCGGCCAGCGAGGCCGGCAAGCCGACCCGCTCGAGGGCCGGGGCGATGACGTCGGGGAGCTCGGCGCCCTCCTGGTGCCGCAGCGTGCCCATCGCGGTGTACAGGTCGCCGATCACCTCGTCGCCGTGCTGCTGGGCGGCGGCGATCAGCACCCGAACGGGGCCCCAGGCCTCGGCCATCATCTGCTGGTACTCCTCGGGCAGGTCCTTGCCCTCGTTGAGCACGGCCAGGCTCATCACGTGCCAGTGGACGTCGATGTCCCGGACGGTGGACGCCTCGATGACCCAGCGGCTGGTCAGCCAGGCCCAGGGGCAGAGCGGGTCCACCCAGACGTCGACCCGGGCCTTCGTGGGTGCGGTCTGCACGGCCTCGGACATGCGGTCTCCTCGTGATCGGTGGTGCTGGTGGTCTGCCGCCGACAAGTCCGACGGCCTCCCCCGGCATTCCCCGCGGGGGGCCCGGCACAACCGTCGCCCCGCCCGCCGTCCCGGCCACGTGGGAAGCTCCACCGGTGGCTGTTCCCAACCTGACCCGCGACGACGCTGCCGCGCGCGCCCAGCTCCTCACCGTGCACGCCTACGACCTGCAGCTGGACGTCAGCGACGGCGCCGGGCACCCCGGCGAGGACGTGTTCCGATCGACGACCACGGTGCGCTTCGCGGCCGCGACCCCCGGCGCGGACTCCTTCGTCGACCTGGTCGCCGAGCGCGTGCACTCGGCCACGCTGAACGGCACCGAGCTCGACGTCACCACCTACACCGAGGAGCACGGTCTCCCGCTCCCCGGCCTGGCCGCCGAGAACGAGCTCGTCGTCGACGCCGACTGCCGCTACTCCCGCACCGGCGAGGGCCTGCACCGGTTCGTCGACCCCGAGGACGACGCGGTCTACCTCTACTCCCACTTCGAGCCGGCCGAGGCCAAGCGGGTCTTCGCCTGCTTCGACCAGCCCGACCTCAAGGCCCCGTTCACCGTCCACGTGACCGCGCCCTTCGACTGGCAGGTCGTCTCCAACACCGGCGGACGCACCATCGAGGCCGGCACCGGCGGCTCGCAGCTGGTGCACTTCGAGCCCACCGAGCCCATCTCGACGTACCTGGTCGCGCTGATCGCCGGCCCGTACGCCAAGGTCACCGACTCCCACGAGGGCCTGCCGCTGGCGCTGTACTGCAGGGCGTCGCTGGCCCAGCACCTCGACCCGGACGCACTCTTCGAGGTCACCAAGCAGGGGTTCGACTTCTACCACCGGGTGTTCGACTACCCGTACCCCTTCGACAAGTACGACCAGCTCTTCGTGCCCGAGTTCAACGCCGGGGCGATGGAGAACGCCGGGGCGGTCACGTTCCGGGAGGACTACGTCTTCCGGTCGCGCACCAGCCGGGCCCGCTACGAGCGGCGCGCCGAGACGATCCTGCACGAGCTGGCGCACATGTGGTTCGGCGACCTGGTGACCATGCGGTGGTGGGACGACCTGTGGCTCAACGAGTCCTTCGCGACCTACATCTCCACGCTCTGCCAGGCCGAGGCGACCGAGTACACGACCGCCTGGACGACGTTCGCCAACACCGAGAAGTCCTGGGCCTACGCCCAGGACCAGCTCCCCTCGACGCACCCGATCGCCGCGGACATGGTCGACGTGGCCGCCGTCGAGGTGAACTTCGACGGGATCACCTACGCCAAGGGCGCCTCGGTGCTCAAGCAGCTGGTGGCCTACGTCGGCCAGGACGCGTTCCTGGCCGGGGTGCGCCAGTACTTCAAGGCGCACGCGTTCGGCAACACCACGCTCGCCGACCTGCTCGGCCCGCTGTCGGAGGCCACCGGCCGTGACCTGTCCGCCTGGGCCCAGCAGTGGCTGCAGACCAGCCAGGTCAACACGCTGCGTCCGGTGTTCGAGACCGACGACCAGGGTCGCTACTCCTCCTTCGCCATCGAGCAGACCGCGGTGCGCGAGCACCCGGTGCTGCGCGACCACCGGCTGGCCGTGGGGCTCTACTCCGCCGGGTCGGACGGGCTGACCCGCACGCACCGGGTCGAGCTCGACGTCTCCGGTGCCCGCACCGTGGTCGACCAGCTGGTCGGCCACCCGGCCGCGGACCTGGTGCTGGTCAACGACGACGACCTGACCTACGCCAAGCTGCGCCTGGACGAGCGGTCGCTGACCACCCTGCGCACCGGCATCGGCTCGCTGTCGGACCCGCTGGCCCGCGCGCTGTGCTGGTCGGCCGCCTGGGACACCACCCGGGACGGCGAACTGCCCGCCCGCGACTGGGTCGCCCTCGTCCTGGCCGGGGTGGACGCCGAGAGCGAGATCTCCGTCGTCCAGTCGCTGCTGGCCCGGGTGCAGGCGGCGCTGTCGAACTACGCCGACCCGGCCTGGGCCGACGAGGGCTGGGCGGCCCTGGGCGAGAAGTCCGTCGCCGCCCTGCGCGCCGCCGAGCCCGGCTCGGACGCCCAGCTGCAGTGGTCGCGCACGCTGGCCTCCTCGGCCCGCACCGAGGAGCAGATCGGTCTGCTGCGCGGGCTGCTGGACGGCTCGCAGGAGGTGCCGGGGCTCGAGGTCGACGCCGACGCCCGCTGGGCGTTCCTGCACGGCCTGGTCGCCGTCGGCGCGGCCGGGGACGCCGAGATCGACGCCGAGGCCGCCCGGGACGCCACCGCGACCGGCGTCCGGCAGACCGCCACCGCCCGGGCCCTACGCCCGACCGCGGAGTCCAAGGCCGACACGTGGCGGCGCGCGTTCACCGACGAGTCGATCGCGAACTCGATCCACGAGGCGATGGTGGCCGGCTTCTGGCACCCGGCCCAGCGCGCGCTGACCGAGCCCTACGTGCAGCGGTACTTCGCCGACATCGCCCCGCTGTGGGACCGCCGTCCGGGCGAGATCGCGAAGAACGCGGTGGAGTACCTGTTCCCGAAGCAGGTCTCCCCGGCCACCGTCGATGCGGCCGACGCCTGGCTGGCCGACCCCTCGCACCCGGCCCCGCTGCGGCGGCTGGTCAGCGAGGGCCGCGACGGCGTCGCCCGCGCCCTGCACGCCCAGCAGCGAGACGCCGAGGCCGGGCGCACCCGGGCCTGAGACGACGAAGAGCGCCCTTCCTGTCAGGAGTCCTGACGGGAAGGGCGCTTCTCGCGTTCGGGGCTGACGAGGAGGGCTCTCCTCGTCAGGTCGTCGTCAGTGGCGGGAGCGGTGGGCGGCGGGGTGGCCGGCCTGGTCGGAGAGCTGGCGCAGGCCGTTGACGATGCCACCGACGAGGTCACCGGAGCCGAAGGACGTGGTCATCGACAGCACCGCGAGGGCACAGGCCCGGTCGGGGAGGCGACGGGCGGCAGCGGCGCCGGTGACGACCTCCATGACCCGCTGGTCCGGGGAGATCGCGATGAGCACGGAGCTCGCCGTGTCGCCGCCGGAGCGGGCGTGCAGGTCCTCGGCGCCGGCCCGGGTGTCGGCGGGGAGCTCCCCGAGGAACAGGGTGAAGCGCAGCCCGGTCTCCCGGGAGGACATGGTCAGCGCCTCGTCGAGGCGGAGCAGCTCCGCCGGGGTGAACGGCGGCGCCCCGGCGTCGGGGGACTCCTGGTCGTCGACGATCGGCTCGTGGGTGCCGGCGAGCTCGGTGGCCATCAGGCGGTGCCTCCGGAGGCGGTGACGCAGGGACGGGTGGGGGTGCTCACGCTCGGGTCACCAGGTCCCGCGGGCGCCACCGGACGCGGTGCGCGCCACGGTGGGGACGGCGGCCGGTGCGTGCGGCGCCTGGCCGATGGCCAGGGCCGACGCGCGGGCGCCGGGGGTGATGGAGGCGTGGTCGTCGTCGTGCTCGTCGTGCGCGGCCGCACCGGGCCGGTGCGGCTCGTACCAGACCGGGCCGTGGCCCCAGGGCTTGCCGGGCTTGTACCGGTCCCGGTTCTTCAGGGCGGGGAGCATCACGAGCGCGGCCACCACGGCGAAGAACGCCAGCGGGGCCACGACGAAGACGAGCAGGGTCTCGACCACGGTCACGCCGCGCAATCTACCGGGGTCACCACCGGGCGGCTCACCAGCCCGGGGGGTGCCGGTGCGCCCAGGGCAGGGCCTCCTCCAGCTGCGCGGCCAGCGCGATCAGCGTGACCTCGTCCGCGGGCCGGCCCACGAGCATGGTGCCGATCGGCAGGCCGTCGGGGGTCCAGTGCAGCGGGACGCTCACCGCGGGCTGACCGGTCACGTTGTAGACGGCCGGGAACGCCGCGTACTGCTTCTGCCGCTCGAAGTCGGCGGCGCCGTCACCGTCGTGGTCGAACCACCCGAGCGGCCGGGGCGTGTCGGTGCAGATCGGGGCGAGCAGGACGTCGAAGGCCGCGGTGGCCTGGACGAAGCGGCGGCTGAACACCCGCAGGGTGAACAGCGCGTCCATCGCCTGCGCCGCGCTGAGCGCCAGGCCCCGGTCGCGCAGGTACCGGGTCAGCGGGCGCAGCAGCGGCACCTGCTCCTGGGTGACCGGCAGGGTGGCCCCACCCAGGGACCAGGTGGTCTCGAAGGCCGCCAGCACCTGCTCGGTCAGCGGCGCCGCCGGCAGGTCGACGACGTCGTGGCCGAGGGACTCCAGCAACGCCGAGGCCTCGTCGAAGGCGGTGGACACCTCCGCCGACAGCTCGGCGCCGGGCATCCCCGAGTCCCGGTACCGGCCGACCCGCAGCCGGCCGACGGGGCGCTCCGCGGCGGCCAGGAAGGTCTCCCCCGGCGGCAGCGGCGGCGCCCAGGTCGGGTCCCCGGCCACCGGGCCGGCCATCGCGTCGAGCATCGCGGCGGCGTCGCGCACGGTGCGGGCCAGCGGGCCCTGCACCCCCAGGCCGGTGATCTCGGCGCCCAGCGGGGCGCTGCTCACCCGGCCGCGGGCGGTCTTGATCCCGACCAGGCCGTTGATGCCGGCCGGGATGCGGATGGAGCCACCGCCGTCCGAGCCCTGGGCGAAGGGCAGCATCCCCGCCGCCACGGCGGCGGCCGCTCCCCCGCTGGACCCACCGGCCAGCCGGGTGGTGTCCCAGGGGCACCGGGTGGGTCCGACGACGTCGTTGTCGGTGTAGCAGGGGAAGCCGAACTCGGGGGTGTTGGTCTTGCCCAGGCTGATCGTCCCGGCGGAGGCCAGCGCGGTCACGACGTGGTCGTCGACGGTGGGCACGTGGTCGGCCATCGCGGCCGACCCGAAGGTGGTGCGCACCCCGGCGGTGAGGTTCAGGTCCTTGATCGCCGTCGGCACCCCGAGCAGCGGGGGCAGCTCGCCGCCCTCGGCGAGACGGCGCTCGGCGGCGGTCGCGGCGGCCCGGGCCCGCTCGGGGGTCACCGTGACGAACGCGCCGATCCCGGCATCGAGGGCCTGGATGCGGGCCAGGTGGTGGTCGACCAGCTCGGTGGGGCTGGTCTGCCCCGACCGGACGGCCGCGGCCTGCTCCAGCGCGGTCAGCTCGTGCAGCTGCGTCATGCCCGGGGACGCTAGCCCGTGGATCATGGGCCCGGTGCTGACCCGTGCCGATGCCCAGGCGCTGGACGCCGCCGACCCCCTGGCGCCGTTCCGGGAGCGCTTCGTCGGCGACGGCCCCGACGGCAGCTGGGACGACGGCCCCGGGCGCCGGCTCTACCTGGACGGCAACTCCCTGGGCCGCCTGCCCCGCGCCACCCCCGCCGCGCTGGCCCGGGTGGTGGAGCAGGAGTGGGGGCAGGGCCTGGTCGGCTCCTGGTCGCAGTGGGTCGGGCAGGCCGGCCGGGTCGGGGACGCCCTGGCCGCCGGGGTGCTGGGCGCCCGGCCGGGCGAGGTGCTGGTCTCGGACTCCACCTCGGTCGACCTGTTCAAGCTGCTGGTCGCCGGCTGCGATGCCCGCCCCGGCCGGGACGTGCTGGTGTGCTGCGCCGACGACTTCCCCACCGACCGCTACGTGGTGGCCGGGGTCGCCGGGCAGAAGGGGATGACCGTCCGCGAGGTCCCCGCCGACCCCGACACCGGGCTGGACACCGCCGTGCTGGCCGCGGCACTGGACGAGCGGGTCGCGGTCGTCGTGCTCTCGCTGGTGGCCTACCGGTCCGGCGCGCTGGTCGACCTGGCCGCGGTGACCGCGCTGGCCCGGGAGCACGGCGCGCTGGTGCTGTGGGACCTCAGCCACGCCGCCGGCGCCGTCGAGGTCGACCTGCACGCCGGCGGGGCGGACCTGGCGGTCGGCTGCACCTACAAGCACCTCAACGGCGGGCCCGGCGCCCCGGCCTTCCTCTACGTCCGGCGCGAGCTCCAGGCCGACCTGCGCCAACCGGTCTGGGGCTGGTTCGGGCAGCGCGACCAGTTCGAGATGGGCCCGGCCTACGACCCGGCACCGGGCGTCGACCGGTTCGCCGTCGGCACCCCGCCGGTGCTGGCCACCGCCGCCGTGGAGGTGGGCGTGGCCCTGACCGCCGAGGCGGGCATCGGCCCGGTCGCGGCCAAGGGCCGGGCGCTGACCGACCTGCTGGTGGCCCTCGCCGACGAGCGGCTGCCGCAGCTGCGGCTGGCCTCGCCCCGGGACGCCGCCCGCCGGGGGGCGCACGTGAGCCTCGCGCACCCGCAGGCCTGGCAGCTGACCCAGGCGCTGCTGGCCCGCGACGTCGTCCCGGACTTCCGGACGCCGGACCGGGTGCGGTTCGGCCCGGCCCCGCTCTACACCCGCTTCGTCGACGTCTGGGACGCCGTCGACCGGCTGGCCGACATCCTGGCCACCGACGCCCACGAGGCCTTCCCGACCGAGCGGGCCCGGGTGACCTGATGGAACGGCCCCCTGCAGAGGCTCACCCCGCGCGGAGCGTGGGGTGAGAGGCAGGGGGTCCTTCTCCCAGCCAGCTGCGCCAGCGGGGGTCGACGGTGCGGTGGCCGAGCAGCCGCCAGGCCGCGCCGCTGGGCGCACCGGGCGGGCGGGGCAGCGTCCAGCCCAGCTCGGCCAGCGACCGGTCGGCCTTGGTGTGGTTGCAGCGCCGGCAGGCCGCGACCACGTTGTCCCAGGTGTGGGTGCCACCGCGGCTGCGCGGCCAGACGTGGTCGATGCTGGTCGCCGCCGCCCCGCAGTAGACGCAGGTGCCCTCGTCGCGGGTGAAGACCGCGCGGCGGGACAGCGGCACCTGGGCCGGGTAGGGCACCCGCACGTACCGGGTCAGCCGGACGACGACCGGCACCGGCAGGGCGAACACCTCGGCGTGGCACAGCACGTCGGAGACGTCGACCGGTTCGGCCTTGCGCGCGATCACCAGCACGATCGCGCGCCTGCTGGACACCACGCACAGCGGCTCGTAGGTGGCGTTGAGCAGGAGACAGGACGCGGTGGTCGCCGGTGAGGGCGTCACGGGAGCGGGCGTGCGGGTTCCAGGGCGGGGGTCGCGCCGCGGGCCCGGCGGGCCCGATGCGGTCGACGACCCGAGTGCGGCGAGCGACACGGGGCACCTCCGTCTGCCCCGGACCGCCGGGGTGTGCACGACCCACGGGCACCCTCATCCTGCCCCCCGGGGGTGTGCTAAGGGCAAGCGGGTTCTCCGACCCGGGTGTGACGGTGGCTACCGTCGCCGGTGTGACGTCTGCCGTTCCCCTGCCCGACACCTCCGCGCTCGCCCCCCGCCTCGACCTGGTCGAGGACCTGCACGGACACCGGGTCGCCGACCCCTACCGGTGGCTCGAGGACGGCGCGGACCCCCGGACGACGGCGTGGACGCAGGCGCAGGACGCGTACTCGACCGCCGTGCTGGGCGGTCTGCCCACCCGGGAGGCCTTCGCGGCACGGCTGGGCGAGCTGGTGCGCTCCGGTGTCGTCGGCACCCCCGCGTGGCGGGCCGGCCGGGCGTTCTCACTGCGCCGCGACCCGGGCCAGGAGCACGCCGTGCTGCGGGTGCGGGAGGCCGACGGGTCCCAGCGCGTGCTGGTCGACCCGATGCAGCTCGACCCGGCCGGGACCACCACGCTGGACGCCTGGTCACCCTCCTGGGAGGGCACCCGGCTGGCCTACCAGGTGTCGGTCGGCGGCGACGAGGAGTCCGCGCTGTACGTCCTGGACGTCGCGACCGGTGAGCTGCTGGAGGGCCCGGTCGACCGGTGCCGCTACTCCCCCGTGGCCTGGCTGCCCGGTGGTGCGGAGCTCTTCTACGTCCGCCGGCTCGCTCCCGACCAGGTGCCCGCCGGCGACGAGCAGTTCCACCGCCGCGTCTGGCGGCACCGGGTGGGCAGCGACCCGGCCACCGACGTGCTGGTGCACGGGGAGGGGCTGGACCCGACGAACTACTACGGCGTCCGGGTCTCCGCCGACGGCCGCTGGCTGGTGGTCTCGGCCTCGGCCGGCACCGCCCCGCGCGACGACGTCTGGCTCGCCGACCTGCAGGGCGACGGCGAGCTACGCCCGCTGCAGGTGGGCGTGGACGCACAGACCTCGGCCTGGGTGGCCCGGGACGGCCGGCTCTGGCTGTTCTCCGACCGGGACGCCCCGCGCGGCCGGCTCGCCGTCGCCGACCCGGCCGACCCGGCCACCTGGGAGCCCCCCGCGTGGACCCCGGTGATCGGCGAGCAGGAGTCCGGCGTGCTGTCCGACGTCGCCCTGGTCGACGGCGTGGACGGCGACCTGCGGGTGCTCGCGGTGCACGCCGTGGACGCCACCGACCGGCTCTCGCTCTGGGCCGCGGACGGCTCGGGCCGACTGGCCGACGTGGCCGTCCCGCCGGGCAGCATCTCCGGGGTCAGCACCCCGCCCGAGGGCGGCACCAGCGCCTGGGTCGGCTACACCGACCACGCCACCCCGCCCTCCGTGCTGCGCTGGGACGCCGCCGACCCGACCGCGCTGGTGGACTGGGAGCGGGCCCCGGTGGCCGGCGCCGTCCCCGACGTCGTGGTGACCGAGACGCACGCGACCTCGCCCGACGGCACCCAGGTGCACCTGTTCGTGGTCGCCGCGGCGGCCGCCCCCGACCGGCCGCGGCCGACCGTGCTGTACGGCTACGGCGGCTTCAACGTCTCGCTGACCCCCGGCTACAGCGCGCAGACCCTGGCCTGGGTCGCCGCCGGCGGGGTGTGGGCGGTGGCCAACCTGCGCGGCGGTTCCGAGCACGGGGAGGAGTGGCACCGCGCCGGTATGCGCGAGCGCAAGCAGAACGTGTTCGACGACTTCGCCGCCGCCGGGGAGCACCTGGTCGCGCAGGGCTGGACGACGCCCGGACAGCTGGGCGTCTTCGGCGGGTCCAACGGCGGGCTGCTGGTCGGCACCACCACGACCCAGCGGCCCGACCTGGCCGCGGCCGTCGTCTGCAGCGCCCCGCTGCTGGACATGGTCCGGTACGAGCTGTTCGGGCTGGGCCGCACCTGGAACGACGAGTACGGCACCGCCGCCGACCCCGAGGAACTGGGCTGGTTGCTGGGGTACTCGCCCTACCACCACGTGGTCGAGGGCACCGCCTACCCGGCGGTGCTGTTCACGACCTTCGAGTCCGACACCCGGGTCGACCCGCTGCACGCCCGCAAGCTCGCCGCGGCACTGCAGCACGCGACGTCGTCCGGTGCGCCGGTGGTGCTGCGCCGGGAGGTGGCGGTCGGGCACGGCGCCCGCGCGGTCTCCCGGACCGTCGGCCTGGCCGCCGACCAACTGGCGTTCCTGGCCGAGCACACCGGGCTCGTCGCCGGCTGATCCAGTCGTCCGCGTTCCGATCCGGGACCGCCTCGGCATCGGCACGCGGACCGACCCGGGGACCCCCCGACCACCGCAGCCGACCTGGGAGACTCCGCCGTGATGACCAACGCACTCACCGTCACCGCGGCGGCGACCGACGGCCTGGACGGACTCACCGACCTGGACGTGCCCAGCTGCGTCACCGAGGACTCGACGTCGCTGTGCGCCCGGCTCTACGAGTGGTTCGGACTGGACTGGCTGGCCGCGAACGCCCAGACCCTGGTCGCGACGCCGCTGCGGATCCTGCTCGTCGTCGTGGTCGCGCTGATCGCCCGGGCGTTGATCAACCGCACCATCCACCGGCTCACCGACCGCACCGCGACCGGTCAGGTGCCGACCATCCTCAAGCCGCGGCGGACCAAGAACGGGGAGTCCCACCAGCAGGTCGTCGAGCAGGTGGCGGCTCGGCGCACCCAGCGGGCCGAGGCCGTCGGGTCGGTGCTGCGCAGCTTCGCCTCGATCGTCGTCTTCTTCATCGCCATCGTGCTGGTGCTCGGCGAGCTGGGCATCAACCTGGCCCCGATCGTGGCCTCGGCCGGGGTGGTCGGCGTCGCGCTGGGCTTCGGCGCCCAGAACCTGATCAAGGACTTCATCGCCGGGATCGGCATCATCCTGGAGGACCAGTACGGCGTCGGTGACGTCGTGGACCTCGGCGAGGCCAGCGGGACCGTGGAGGCCGTCGGCCTGCGGATCACCCGGCTGCGCGACGTCAACGGGGTGGTCTGGTACGCCCGCAACGGCGAGGTGCTCCGGGTGGGCAACAAGAGCCAGGGCTACGCCCAGGTCGTCATCGACATGCCGGTCGCCCACGACACCGACCTGGAGCGCTGCAAGGCGGTCATGCAGGAGGTCGGGGACGCCGTCTACGCCGAGCCCGAGTGGGCCGAGGTGCTGCTCGGGCAGCCGGAGTCCCTCGGCGTGGAGTCCATCGCCGCCCAGGGCATCGTCATGCGGCTGCAGGTCCGGACGACGAACGCCGACCAGTGGCGGGTCGGCCGGGAGCTGCGGATGCGGCTGCAGGAGCGGTTCGCCGTCGAGGGCATCAAGATCCCGCTGCCCTCGCTCGGCGGGCCCGTGGGGGGCCAGGCGCCCTGAGCCACCGCGCAGCGGACGAGACGGCAGACCGACCGGCCACGTACCGGGCGGTCTTCGCCGTGCGCGAGTTCCGTCCGCTCTTCGGGTCCTACCTGCTGTCGACCATCGGCGACGAGCTGGCCCGCCTGGCGCTGACCGTGCTGGTCTACCAGCGCACCCAGTCCACGCTGCTCTCGGCGGCGACCTTCGCGGTCAGCTACCTGCCCTGGGTGCTCGGCGGGCCGGTGCTGGGCGTGCTGGCCGACCGGTTCCCGCGGCGCACCGTGCTGGTGGCCTCCGACGTGCTGCGCGCCCTCCTGGTGGCCTGCATGGCGCTGCCGGGCACGCCGTTGCCGGCGTTGCTGGGGCTGCTGGTGCTGGTCTCCTTCTGCGCGCCGCCCTTCGAGGCGGCCCGGTCCGCGCTGACGGCCGACATCCTCACCGACGACCGTTACGCGGTCGCCACCTCGCTGACCGGCATCGTGCTGCAGCTCTCGCAGGCGGTGGGCTTCCTGGCCGGCGGTGTGCTCATCGCGGTCTTCTCACCCTCCACGGCCCTGCTGGTCAACGCCGCGACCTTCGCCGTCTCCGCCCTGTGGCTGCGCGCCGGGCTGACCCAGCGGCCGGCGCCGGTCCCCGACGACGAGGAGGAGGTGGCGTCCCCGCTGGCCGCGGCGCTCCAGGGGCTGCGGCTGGTCCTCCGCACCCCGCGGCTGCTGTCCATCGTCGTCCTGCTGTGGGTGGGCGGGGTCTTCCTCAGCGCACCCGAGGGCATCGTCACGCCGTGGTCGGTCGAACTCACCGGGAGCACCGCGGCCGTCGGGCTCCTGCTGGCGGCCAACCCGGTGGGCGCCGTCCTCGGCGGGGTCCTCATCGGCCGGTTCTGCCCGCCGTCCCTGCGGGAGCGGCTGGTGCCCGGGCTGGTGGCGACGTCCTTCCTCGGCACCGCGGTCGCCGGCGCCCTCGCCCTGCTGGCGCCCGACGGGGTGGCGCGGGACGCCGGCGTCGTGGTGGCCCTGTTCGTGTCGGGTGTGGGGTCGGCCTGGTCGATCCCGCTGAACGTCCTGTTCGTCCAGGCCGTGCCACCGGAGTACCGGGGCCGGGCGTTCGCCATCGCGGTCGCGGGGCTGTCCGCGGCGTCGGGGGCGGGGATCTTCGCCGGCGGGGCCCTGGCCGAGGTGGTCGCACCCAGCGTGGTGGTCGCCTGCGCCGGCGTCGTAGGGACCGTCGTGGCCGTGGCTCCCCTGGTGGCCCTGCGCCGCACCCGCCCGCCCGCCGACGCCCGCGTTGCGGGACCATCGGGGGCATGAGCGAGTCGAGTCGGCCCCTCCCCTCGGCGCGCAGCTTCTACGCCGAGGTCGGCGGGGCCCCCGTGTTCCACGACCTGGTCGCGCACTTCTACCGCGGGGTCCGGCAGGACCCCGTGCTCGCCCCGCTGTACCCCCAGGACGACTGGGACGGCGCCGAGGAACGGCTGCGGCGCTTCCTCGAGCAGTACTGGGGCGGACCCACCACCTACTCCGAGCAGCGCGGCCACCCCCGGCTGCGGATGCGGCACGCCCCGTTCGCCATCGGCGAGGCCGAGCGGGACGCGTGGCTGTCGAACATGCGGGCGGCGGTCGACTCCCTGTCGCTGACGCCCGAGCAGGACGCCCAGCTGTGGGGCTACCTGGAGATGGCCGCGCGCAGCATGCAGAACCGCTGGACCGAGCCGACCGAGGGGGACCTCTCCCCGTGAGCACCGCGAGCACCCCGACGGCCACCGACTGGTGGCGTGAGGCCGTCTTCTACCAGGTCTACATCCGCTCCTTCGCCGACGGCGGGGACGACGGGGTGGGCGACCTCGCCGGCCTGCGGGCCCGGCTCCCCGAGCTCGTGGCCCTCGGTGTCGACGCGCTGTGGATCAACCCGTTCTTCCCCTCCCCGATGGCCGACCACGGCTACGACGTGTCCGACCCGCGCGACGTGGAGCCGGTGTTCGGCGACCTCGCGGAGTTCGACGCGCTGCTGGCTGAGGCACACGGCCACGGCATCCGGGTGACCATCGACCTGGTCCCCAACCACACCTCCGACCAGCGCGACTGGTTCGTCCAGGCGCTGGCCGACGGTCCGGGGTCACCGGCCCGGGCACGCTACGTCTTCCGGGACGGCACCGGCCCCGACGGCGCCGAGCCGCCGAACAACTGGCCCTCGATCTTCGGTGGCCCGGCCTGGACCCGGGTGCCCGACGGCCAGTGGTACCTGCACCTGTTCGCCCCCGAGCAGCCCGACCTGGACTTCACCCACCCCGAGGTGCTCGAGGACCTCGCGCAGACGCTGCGCTTCTGGCTGGCCCGCGGGGTCGACGGCTTCCGGATCGACGTGGCGCACGGGATGGTCAAGGCCGACGGGCTGCCCGACGTCGACTTCGACGAGGCCGGTCTCTTCGACGACCACGGCCCCACCGACCCGCGGCTGGACGTCGACGGGGTGCACGACGTGCACCGGATGATCCGCCGCGTGCTGGACGAGCACCCGGGCGCGATGACCGTCGGTGAGGTGTGGGTGGCCGACGACGAGCGGCTGGCCCGGTACCTGCGCCCGGACGAGCTGCACTCGGCGTTCAACTTCCGGTTGCTGACCGCCGACTGGGACGTCGAGGAGCTGCGGGACGCCGTCGTGCACTCCCTCGCCTCGGTTGCCGGCACCCCCGCCCCGCCGTGCTGGGTGCTGTCCAACCACGACCGGCCCCGGCACGTCACCCGTTACGGCGACGGCGAGCTGGGCACCCGCCGGGCCCGGGCCGCGGCCCTGCTCCAGCTGGCCCTGCCCGGGATGGCGTTCGTCTACAACGGCGACGAGCTCGGCATGCCCGACGTCGACCTGCCCGACGAGGCCCTGACCGACCCGGTCTGGACCCGCTCCGGGCACACCGAACGGGGCCGCGACGCCTGCCGCATCCCGGTGCCGTGGTCCGGCGACGCCCCGCCCTACGGGTTCACCGCCGGGACGACGACCTGGCTGCCCATGCCCGAGGGCTGGGCCGGTCTCACGGTGGCCGCCCAGGCGGCCGACCCCGACTCGGTGCTGTCGCTGTACCGAGCTGCGCTCCAGCTGCGTCGCACGCCGCTGGCCAGCGGGGACGTGCACTGGCTGACGGCGCCGGAGGGCTGCCTGGCCCTGCGCCGGGACGGCGGACTGGTGCTCTGGCTCAACCTGTCCGGTGCCCCCGTGGCGCTGCCGGAGGGACGTCTCGTGCTGGCCAGCGCACCGGTGGTGGAGGGCCTGCTGCCGCACGACGCGGCCGCCTGGCTCGAGGGCTGAGCGGACCGCCGTCCCGACGGGCGGCGGCACCCGGCACGGGTAGCATCCGTACCGGTACAGGACGTCACGACAACCCTCTCGGAAGGCCGCCCGCATGGCCCTGCTGCAGGTGGTCGGACTGACCCACTCGTTCGGCCCGCGCCGCGTGCTGCGCGGGGTGGACCTGACCGTGGAGCCCGGCGAGGTGGTCGGCCTGGTGGGCGCCAACGGCGCGGGCAAGTCCACCCTCGGGGACGTCGTCGCCGGCATCACCGCCCCCGACGGCGGGTCGATGAGCCTGGCCGGACGGCCCTACGCCCCGCTGTCGCCCGAGGACGCCCGGCACCTGGGGGTCGGGGTGGTCGAGCAGCTGGTGCGCATCGACCCGACGCTCACCGTCGCCCAGGCCCTCACCCGCCGCACGGGCACCGCCGGGCTCACGCCCGAGGCCGTCCGCGAGGAGGCAGCCGCCGTGCTCGCCACCGTCGGGCTGGACCTGGACCCCGACCTGCCCGTCGGCGACCTTCCCCGCTTCGTGCACGGCCTCGTGGAGGCCGCGCGGGTGCTGGCCGAGGACACCCGGGTGGTGGTGCTCGACGAGGTGTCCGCGGCGCTCACCGGGTCCGAGGTCGCCGCGCTGCACGCCGTCGCCGGCCGGCTGCGTGCCCAGGGCCGCGGGGTGCTCTACATCAGCCACCGGCTCCCCGAGATGCTCGAGGTCGTGGACCGCGTGCTGGTCCTGCGGGACGGCGTCATCGCCGCCGACAGCCCCGCCGCCGGGCTGGACCCCGCCCGGCTGGCCGCGGCCACCCTGGACGGCGCGGCCCTGGTCCCGCGCCCCCGCCCCCCGGTCGACGCCGCACCCGTCCGGCTGCCCTCGCGGAGCCCGCGGCGGGTCTCCACCGCCACCACCGAGGTGGCGCTGCGCCTGCGCGGTCTCCGGGTGGCGGGCCACGTCGAGGGGGTGGACCTCGACGTGCACCGCGGCGAGGTGCTCGGCCTGACCGGCGACCGCACCTCGGGGCTGCGCGAGCTCGCCGCCGCCCTGGCCGGCCTCGTGCCCGCCAGCACCGAGCAGGGCCCGCTCACCCTGCGGCTGCCCACCTACGCCCCGGACGACGACGCCTACGGCGTGGACCCGGGCGAGACCATCGTCCGCACCCTCGTGGACGAACCGTGGGGGCGCCCGACCGACCTCAGCACCGAGATCGCCTCGCTGCGCGGGGTGATCAAGACCGTGCACGAGCTGCACGTCAACACCGGGAGCATCCGCACCGTGTTCGGGGCGCTCTCCGGCGGGGACCAGCACAAGCTGGCCCTGGCCCGGTGGATGGCCGACGCGGGCGAGGTGGTGGTCGTGCACGAACCGACCCGCGGGCTGGACCTGCGGTCCCGGCGCGAGGTGCGGCGGGTCGTCGAGGAGGCCACCGCGCGCGGCACCGCGGTCGTGGTGGTCTCGGTGGACCCCGACGAGCTGATGGAGTTCTGCGACCGGGTCGGGGTGCTGGCCGGCGGCCGGCTCGTCCGGTGGGTCGACCCGGTCGGGTCGGACCCGACCGCCGTCCGCGACCTCGTGCTGGCACCGACCGGCTGAGCGGTGCGGTGGGGGTCGTCCCGGTCCCCCCGGTCCGGGACGACCCCCCGGGGTCAGACGGCGATGGCGCCGGCGACGCTGCGCAGCTTGTGCCGGGCCAGCGCCAGGTTCGCCGTCGTCCGGTTCAGCACCAGGTAGACGAACAGGCCGCTGGTGCCCGCACCCTTGAGCACGTTGATCAGGTGGTACTGGGTGCGCAGGGTGATCAGCACGTCCTCGATCTCGTCGTCGAGCTCGATGTCGGTGATCGTGCGCAGCTTGGCGCGCACCACGTTCGAGTTGCCGGCCGCAGCCACGTTCAGGTCGAAGCCGGGGTTGCCGCCGGCCGCGAGGGCCATGCCGCTCTCGACGTCGACGATGGCGGCGCCGCTGGCGCCCTCGATGGCCAGCAGGTCGGCGATGACGGTGTCCAGTTGTGCCACGGGGAGTGCTCCTGTCGTCGGGGTGGGGGGTCGCGGCGGTGCGCCGCGGTCCGGGTCGACGGGCGACCCGGGACGTCCGGTGGAGCCGGACGGGTCAGGGGGTGCCGGGGCCGACCGGGGCGGCGCGGGAGACGGACGGGGAGCCGCCGGGTCCGCTGCGGGGTCCCACCAGGACCGCCACGCAGCACGCCAGCCGGTCGCCATCGTCGATCCACCTGCCCTGTCGACCCCCGTGCGTGACCAGCCAACTGCGCTCCGCCGATGGGTGCAACTCCTGTCTCGGATGCCCAGGTCAGCGCGGCGGGCCCCGCCCCACCGGGCGGCGACCCCGGCGTGGTCGGGTACTTTTCCGCCGACCGGGACGCACGGTCCCACCCCGCCGTCGCAGCCGGAGGCACGCACCTCGTGAAGACCAGGGACCTCGCACTCGTCGCGCTCTTCGCCGCCCTCACCGCCGTCCTCGGCCTGGTGCCGGCGATCGACGTCGGGCCGGTGCCGATCACCGCCCAGACCCTCGGGGTGATGCTCGCCGGCTCGGTGCTGGGCGCCCGCCGCGGCTTCCTGGCCATGCTGCTGTTCCTGGTCCTGGTGGCCGTCGGGCTGCCCGTGCTGCCCGGTGGCGGGGGCGGACTGGCCGTCTTCGCCGGCCCCACCGCCGGCTACCTGCTGGCCTGGCCCGTCGGTGCCGCCGTGATCGGGTTCGTCACCGAGCGGGTGTGGTCGCGCTACAACCTGGCCTGGGCCGTGGTGGCCAACGTCGTCGGCGGCATCGTGGTCGTCTACGCCGTCGGCGTCACGGTGCTCGCCCTGGTCCTGGACCTGTCCTTCGGTGCCGCCCTCGCCTCCGGCGCGGTCCCGTTCCTGATCGGCGACGCGGTCAAGGTCGCCATCGCCAGCGTGGTCGCCGTCCAGGTGCGCCGGGCCTACCCGGTGATCGAGCGGCCCCGCCGGGCGGCCACGGCCCCGTGAGACGCCGGCGGTCGGCGTCCGACGGCAGCACCGCCCCGGCCGCCGCCGCCGACCCCGCGCGGGGCATCGAGCTGCGGGACGTCGGGCACGCCTACGGCGAGCGGACCGTCCTCACCGACCTGACGGTGACCCTGCACGAGCAACGGGTCGGCGTCGTCGGGGCCAACGGCTCGGGCAAGTCCACCCTGGCCCGGCTGCTCAACGGCCTCGTGCTCCCCACCAGCGGCGAGGTGCTGGTGGACGGGCTGTCCACCGCCACCGAGCTGCGCGCCGTCCGCCGCCGGGTCGGCTTCGTCTTCCAGGACCCCGACGCCCAGATCGTGCACCCGACGGTCGCCGAGGACGTCGCCTACGGACTGCAGAACCAGGGCGTGCCCCCCGCCGAGCGCGCCACCCGGGTGGCCGAGGCGCTGGTCCGGTTCGGGCTCGACGGGCACGCCGACCACCCCGCCCACCTGCTCTCCGGTGGGCAGAAGCAGCTGCTGGCGATCGCCGGGGTGGTCGTGATGCGCCCGCACCGGATCGTCTTCGACGAGCCCACCACGCTGCTCGACCTGCTCAACACCCGCCGGATCGCCGACCTCATCACCACCCTGGACGAGCGGGTCGTCGTGGTCACCCACGACCTGGACCTGCTGACCGACTTCGACCGGGTGCTGGTCGTCGACCGCGGGCGGATCGCCGCCGACGACGCCCCCGCACCCGCGCTGGCGGCCTACCGGGCCCTGATGGACGCCCGCCGGTGACCCTCGCGCTCTACGTCGCCTCGGGCAGTCCGGTGCACCGGGTGCCCGCCGGGGTCAAGCTCGCCCTGCTGGCTGCTGGCAGCCTGCTGCTGTTCGTGTTCGCGTCCTGGCCGGTCGTGCTGGGCGGGCTGGCCGTCGTGCTGCTGGTCGGCCTCGGCCTGGCCGGACTCCCCTCGGCCGTGTTGTGGCACCAGGCCCGGGCGGTGCTCTGGGTGCTGCTGGCCCTGCTCGTCGTGCACGTGCTCGTGGACGGCTGGCGCGTGGGCCTGACCGAGGGCGGGCTGGCCGTGACCCGGTTGCTCACCCTCGTGCTGGCCGGGGCCGTCGTCACCGCCACCAGCCGGGTCAGCGAGATGGTCGAGGTGGTCGAGCGGGTCTGCTCGCCGCTGCGGGTGTTCGGGGTGCGCCCGGCCCGGATCGGCCTGCTCGTCGCCATGACGCTGCGCTTCATCCCGGTGATCAGCGAACGCGCCGCCCGGATCCGGGAGGCCCAGGCCGCCCGCGGTGGGGCAGGCCGGGGGCCGCGGGCGCAGGCCCGGATCGTCGTCCCGCTGCTGGTGCAGGTGCTGGTGCTGGCCCACACCCTCGCCGAGGCGCTGGACGCCCGCGGGGCAGACTCCGAGGCGTGACCCCCACCGTCGTCGCCATCCACCTGGCCCCCGAGGCGGCTGCGCCCATGGTGTCGGTGTCCGCCGCGCAGGCGCTGCCCGGCGTGGGGCTGGCCGGTGACCGCTACGCCCTGGGCGGCGGCACCTGGGCGGACTGGCCCGACGGGGAGAAGCAGCTGACCCTCGTCGACGCCGACGCCGTCGCCGAGGTGGCCGCCGAGCTGGGCGCGCCGTTCACCCCGGCCGACACCCGGCGCAACGTGGTGACGCGCGGCATCGACCTGCCCGGCCTGGTGGGCCGGTGGTTCGTGCTCGGCGACGTGCTCGCCTTCGGGATGAAGCGCTGCCCGCCGTGCCGGCACCTGGCCACGCTGACCGGTCTGCCGCTGGTGAGGCCGATGGCCCACCGCGGCGGCATCAACGTCCGGGTCTACTCGGCCGGGACCATCGCGGTCGGCAGTGCGGTGCGGGTGGTCTCCGACGCCGAGGCCGCCTCCCTGGGCGCTCCGGCCGACCGCCCGGTGCCGGTCTAGCCGCTGGTGGGCAGCGGGCCCTCGTCCAGGTGCGCGCCGATGAACTCCTTCTCGTCGGCGGTGAGCCGGCGCGGCCGGTTCAGCGCGAAGTCCACCGGGACGAGCAGCGTGCTGCCGGTGACGGCCAGCCGGCCGTGGTCGAAGAGCTCGTAGTGGCAGGTGAAGGCCGCCGCGCGCACGTCGGAACACCAGATCTGCACCTCGAGCGGCGCGGCGTCGTAGACCACCGACCGCTTGTAGCTGATCTCGTGCTTGGCGACGACGATGCCGCGGCGCAATCCGGTGATCTCGTCGTGGGTGGGCTGGTCGAAGAACAGCGCCACCCGCGCGGACTCGAAGTAGCCGAGGAAGGCGACGTTGTTGACGTGCTGGTAGGCGTCCATGTCCGACCAGCGCATCGGGACCTGCACCGAGAACCTCACGGACGCACACCCTGCCGTACCCCGGCCCGCCCTACGGTGCGGGGGTGACCTGGACGGCGGGCGACCGCGGCGTGGTCGAGCTGCCCTCGGGCCGCCTGGTGCGGGGACGCGGTCTGCGCGAGGAGCTCCCCGACCCCGGGTTCGGGCTGGTGCTGCTGGGCCGGGACCGCCCGGTGCGCTGGGCGCACCGCTGGGTGGCGTGGCCGGACTTCCGGCTCCCCCGCTCCCCCGCCGACCTGCGGGACGCGCTGGTCGACCTGCTGTCCCGGGCCGCCACCGAGCGGGTGGAGGTGGCCTGCGCCGGGGGCACCGGCCGCACCGGCACCGCCCTCGCCTGCCTGGCCGTCCTGGACGGCGTGCCGCCGGCCGAGGCGGTCGCCTGGGTGCGGACGGCGTACCGGCGCCGCGCGGTGGAGACCCCCGCCCAGCGCCGGTTCGTGCAGGACTTCCTCCGCCCAGGTCCACACGTCGAGTGACAGCTGCGCGGGGTCCGGACGCCCGGGTGACCCCGCTCAGCTGTCACTCGGCGAGGAGAGGCCCGAGCGAACCGACTGGAACGGCCCCTAGTCGCGGCTGAGCTTGCGGTAGGTCGCGCGGTGCGGGCGGGCCGCGTCGGCGCCCAGGCGCTCGATCTTGTTCTTCTCGTAGTCGTCGAAGTTGCCCTCGAACCAGAACCACTGGGAGTCGCCCTCGTAGGCCAGGATGTGCGTCGCCACCCGGTCGAGGAACCAGCGGTCGTGGCTCACGACCACGGCGCAGCCCGGGAACTCCAGCAGCGCGCTCTCCAGACTGGTGAGCGTCTCGGTGTCCAGGTCGTTGGTGGGCTCGTCGAGCAGCAGCAGGTTGCCGCCCTGCTTCAACGTCAAGGCGAGGTTGAGGCGGTTGCGCTCACCACCGGACAGCACGCCGGCCTTCTTCTGCTGGTCGTGGCCCTTGAACCCGAACGCCGACACGTAGGCCCGGGAGGGCACCTCGACGTTGCCGACCTTGATGTGGTCCAGGCCGTCGGAGACGACCTCCCACAGGCTCTTGGTCGGGTCGATGCCGCTGCGGTTCTGCTCGACGTAGCTGATCTTGACCGTCTCGCCGACCTTGATCTCACCGCCGTCGGGGGTCTCCTGGTCGACCAGCATCTTGAACAGCGTGGTCTTGCCGACGCCGTTGGGGCCGACGATGCCGACGATGCCGTTGCGGGGCAGCGAGAAGGACAGGCCGTCGATGAGCACCCGGTCGCCGAAGCCCTTGACCAGCTTGTTCGTCTCGATGACCACGCTGCCCAGGCGCGGGCCCGGCGGGATCTGGATCTCCTCGAAGTCCAGCTTGCGGAACTTGTCGGCCTCCGCGGCCATCTCCTCGTACCGGGCGAGGCGGGCCTTGCTCTTGGCCTGGCGGGCCTTGGCGCCGGAGCGGACCCACTCCAGCTCGTCCTTGAGCCGCTTGGCGCGCTTGGCGTCCTTGGCCCCCTCGACCTTGAGGCGGGCGGCCTTGGTCTCCAGGTAGGTGGAGTAGTTGCCCTCGTAGGGGTAGGCCCGACCGCGGTCGAGCTCGAGGATCCACTGCGCCACGTTGTCCAGGAAGTACCGGTCGTGGGTCACGGCGACGACGGTGCCGGCGTACTTCTCCAGGTGCGCCTCCAGCCAGGCCACGGACTCGGCGTCCAGGTGGTTGGTGGGCTCGTCGAGCAGGAGGAGGTCCGGCGCCTCGAGCAGGAGCTTGCACAGCGCCACGCGGCGACGCTCACCACCGGAGAGGACCCGCACGTCGGCGTCGCCGGGCGGGCAGCGCAGGGCGTCCATGGCCTGCTCGATGCGGTTGTCGAGCTCCCAGCCGTCGGCGTTCTCGATGACCTCCATGAGGTCGCCCTGCTCGGCGAGCAGCGCGTCGAAGTCGGCGTCGGGCTCGCCCATCGCGGCACTGACCTGCTCGAAGCGGGTGAGGGCGTCGCGGACCTCCTTGACGGCCTCCTCCACGTTGCCGCGGACGTCGAGGTCCTCGTTGAGCGGCGGCTCCTGCTGCAGCATGCCCACGGTCGCGTCGGGGGCCAGCGTGGTGTCGCCGTTGGAGGCGTGCTCCAGGCCGGCCATGATCTTCAGGACGGTCGACTTGCCGGCGCCGTTGGGGCCGACGACGCCGATCTTCGCCCCCGGCAGGAACGCCAGGGTCACGTCGTCGAGGATCACCTTGTCTCCGTGCGCCTTGCGCGCGCGGACCATGGAGTAGATGTACTGGGCCACGGGAGCCTTCCGTCGGGATCGGGGATCGTGCTGGTCTCAGCGGTGGGGGCGACCGACCAGGGTCCGCACGCCACACCTGCACCCCAGTCTCCCAGCCCCCGGCAACCCCGATGGCGCCGGGACCGGGAGACCCAGCCCCGGCACCGGCCTCAGAACGGGGCCGCGCCCGAGTCGGCGAGCTCGCCGGTGCGGGTGTCCACCGGCTCCCCGTCCTCGGTCGTCGTGTAGGCCGTCGGGTCGACCTCACCGGTGTCCCCGCCCTCGGGACCGCTGGCGGGCTGCTCGGCGGCCTTCGGGGTCCGCTTGAACACCGCGCTCCCGCGGCCCAGGTCGTGCCCGACCGCGAACGCCCGGACCACCGGGCGGCTGCGCTTGGCGCCGTCGACCTCGTACTCGGAGGTGGCGATCTTCCCGGTCACCACGACCGGGTCGCCCTTGAAGACGCTCGAGGACACGCTCGCTCCCAGCGCGCTCCAGGCGTCGACGTCGACGTAGAAGGTGTCGCCGTCGACCCACTGGCCGGCGGCGGAGTCGAAGTAGCGGTCGGTCGCGGCCATCCGGAACTTCGTGACCTCACCGGTGCCGGCCCGGCGGCGGACGGGTGAGTCGACGACGTTGCCGACGACGGTGATCTGGGTCTGGCTCATGGCGGTCCTCCGGGTGGTCTCGCCGGCGACGGCCGCCGGTTCCCCCTGACCTTGGGTCCACCCGGGCCGCCGGAGCCCGGCCCCGACCGTTCTGTGGACGACACCCCGGATGTGGACGGCGGCATGCACGTCGCGCCGGGACCGGCTAGGGCGGATGGGATGATCGGCGCCGCCGAGCGCCCGTAGCTCAGCGGATAGAGCAGGGGCCTTCTAATCCCTTGGTCGCAGGTTCGATTCCTGCCGGGCGCACTTTGAATCACCAGGTAGAACGGTTAGCGGTCCGTGGCCCGTCCGAACGACACAGCCCCGTGAGCCACTCCTGGGCGACACCCCGCCCCAGAAATCAGATCTACAGGGCTCGTCCCATCCCCGCTGCAGCCCTTGCGTCCTTGCATTGATCAGCCCCATCATGGCCGGGCAACACCCGCTGGTTCCTTGGCACTCGTCAGAGGCGAGTGCACGGCAAAGCCCAAGGACGCGAGCGCCGGCAGGACGGGTGCCGATCCTGGACGACGACCTGCTGCACGACGTGGGTACCTACCTGGCCGCCCACCCACGGCGTGACGAACTAGACGCCCCGTTGTGGCCCGGCCGTGGGCGCCGGGGGTCTGGACTACGGCAGCGCCGACGCAGACCACCTGTGGGACGCATTGCTGTTCTACAAGACGGTCTACCGCCCGGCCGTGGCCGCCGTGGGCCTGCCCGCCGAGTCGTTCACTGGAGTGCGGTTCCACGACCTGCGGCACACCTGCGCCAGCCAGTGGATTGCGGACGGCATCGACACGTTCTTGGTCAGCCCTTGGCTGGGCCATTCCAGCGTCGCCTTCACCGACAAGGTCTA
Source organism: Geodermatophilus sp. Leaf369 (assembly GCF_001424455.1). Classification (NCBI taxonomy): domain Bacteria; kingdom Bacillati; phylum Actinomycetota; class Actinomycetes; order Geodermatophilales; family Geodermatophilaceae; genus Geodermatophilus; species Geodermatophilus sp. Leaf369. Next base: position 596,857 of record NZ_LMQA01000001.1, read on the forward strand.
CTTGCACACCCCGAAGGAGCCGGACTACGCCGCCGCGCTCGCCAAGGTGCGGGCCGCCAGAGCAGCGAGCACCGCCTCCTGACCCGAGCAGCCGTGGTCCACGTAGGGCGCTGACGACCTAGCGTTTGAACTTGCCAGGGAGGAGCTTCGTCAGCGATGCCACTTTCTCCCGTGCGTGCTTGTACTCCATTCCTGCCAGCCGGGGCAACCACCTCAGCTTCTCGCGGACGGACCCGTTGAACAGGGGCAGAGATAGCTCGCGTTGTTCGAACCACGCGCGTTGCTGCGATTCGGCACGCCAAGTGGCGACCATCCAGACGTAGCCAATATGGCATCCGTAGTCGATTCCACTGAACCTGCCCTCGGTGGTGTAGGCGGGGGCGGGCAGTAGACCGATGAAGTTCATCAAGCCTTCCCCACCACGATCATGTCGGCGCATCACGCGGTCGGCTGAGACCCCACGCCAGTTTCGAGCCATAGAGAAGCCAATGCTGGGGCAATTCTGGCTTCCATCGAGGAACTGCACCAATTCAGCCGGCACTAGGAGATTCTGCGCAGCGAGCATGCACCCCAACTGCTTGCCGAAGTAGCGTGCGAGATTGGCCGCCCCAACTTTCCAGTCTTCACCGAAAACTTCGGTCCAATCTAAACTTGACCGCCCACCCAGCCAAGACCCGTTATCGAAGAGGAAAGCCTCGAACTCGTCGTAGGCGTAGTCGAAGGGCTGACTGCGCGAACCATTACAGTTTGCGCATAGATTCTTCGGCCACTTCACCTGCACGCCCTTTGAAATGCTCTTGAGGGTTCCGGAATAGTCGTTGCTGACCTTGAAGACATTGGTGGGACCCTTCCCGGCCGCGACCCGACGCAACGATGAGTGCTTGAACCGATGCTCCTGCGTGTCGGCCTTGCTGCCGCACCACCAGCACTTGTCGGATGGCGGTATGCGGAGGTGGTCGAGGTCCGGATTGTGAGCTAGCGGGCCGCGCCTCTTCGGACCTGTCGCATCTCTCCTGCCAGCATCGGCGCTTTCAGCGGCAGGTGGCGTCACCGCCTCGCCATCGTGCGGCGGTGTGGTCATCGACCTTCTCGCAGCCTCTCGTTCAGCGCGGCATGGGCTTGCTCCTGCAAGAAGGCGGCCAGGTTATGTAACTCCCCCGCCCCATTGCTCCGACCGTAATAGGTCGCCAAGTCGTCGATGTACCTAGCGGCCATCTTCGCCACGTTCGCTACTACTGCGACATGGGCGTATTCCTCCATGTCTGACCGGAAGGACATCCCCGCCCCAGATATCCGCTCTTGCGCGGTGGCGGTCAGGCGGCCCCTTTCGGACCAAAGCGCATGATGCGATCGCCCGCTCCACTGACTGTAAAGCGCGGCGCCTTCTTCGCCGAAGACGGTCCGGATGGCGACGCTGTGGTGGAATCGCTCGGGTGGTCGACCAACCACCTGCAGACCGGGCATGGCCCCCTCCTTGTGAACTACGACAAAACCAGCTCCCTGAACCAAGGACTTCGTCTCGGCAAGAAGACGGGGGGCTTCGCCAGCTCGGTCGTTATGGGCGGACGACCACAACTCGAGAAGGGTTACCCTGCGCAGAAATGCGTCAACACCCGGAGCCGCCTCGACCAGCCAACAAGCAGTAGCCACTCCTTCCAGAATCGACCTGGCAATCGTGAATGCGGCTCCGCCGGGCCATCTTTGGTACGCATCGAATGGTTCACCTTCATAGTGGGGGCCGGGGTCGCCGCTGGTGTAGGTCAGCGCCAGCGCGCCAACATGTTGTCGTACCCGAATGCCGACGCTCGCGAGAATGAACCCACCGATGCGGAGGAGAATCTCCTGCGCCGTCGCCGGGGCATCGCCTTCCTGCTCGATTTCTTCCATCATCTGAAACGCCGGGGCGTCATGGGAGCGGCTCTCGTCTTGGCCGCACGCCGTGAGCGAGTCGTAGATGTTGCGGTAGGCGGTATGCAGGAACTGCGTAACCGTCAGCGACTCGCTCATCCTCGGAACGTACGTCCCGCTACCGACAATTTCTGCACAGACGGACGGGCTGGTTCTGCACCGTGGTGGCACACCGACCACGGAGGTACACCGCCATGCTGGGCAGCACCGTCTTTTACACCCCCGACCCCGTCGAACTCGCCGTGCTCGGCGCCTTGGTCGCAGGTTCGATTCCCGCCGAGCGCACCACGCAGGTCAGGACGGTGGCGCGAGGCGCCGGTCCCAGGAGGCCAGCACCGCGGTGAGAGCCGTGTCGCTGCCCGCGGCGCCCAGCAGCGCCAGCCCCACCGGCAGGCCCTCGACCAGCGCGGCCGGCGCGACCGCCGACGGCAGCCCGCCCACCCCGGCCAGGCAGGTCAGCCGCAACGTCGCCGCCCGGTAGACCGCCTTCCGCTCCGCCGGCGCCGAGACCGGGGGCGCGGTCGAGCTGGCCGCCGGCAGCAGCACCGCGACGCCGAGACCCACCCGCTCGCGCAGCGCGGCACGACCCTCGGCGAGCACCACCTCCGCCACGGCGACCACGTCCGGCCCGGCCGCGGACCCGTCGGCGAACCGCTGCGCGATCCCGGGCCCCAGCACGCCCGGGTTCGCCTCGATCCACGCCCCGTGCGCGGCCCACGCCTGGGCGCCCTGCACGGTCCGGAACGCGGTGAACCACCTCTCGTGCTCCTCCGGCGTCACCAGCTGCGCGCTGCGCACCGGCAGCCCCGAGGCCGCGGCCAGCTCAGCCGCCGCCGACGTCAGCGCCGACGCCACCGCCGCGTCGGCCAGGGCCACCAGGTCGGTGGCCAGCACCAGCGAGGTGATCGGCGCGGCGTCCGGCAGCAGGACCGACGCCACCTCGTGCAGCAGGCCGGCGTCGCGGGTCAGCCAGCCCACGGTGTCGAACCCGGGAGCCAACGGCAGCACCCCGTCCAGCGGCAGCGACCCGTGCGTGGGCCGCAGCCCGTGCAGCCCGCAGTACGACGCCGGCACCCGGATCGACCCCGCCGTGTCCGTGCCCAACCCCAGGTCCGCCTGCCCGCGCGCGACGGCCGACGCCGGACCGTTGGTGGAGCCCCCGACCACCAGCCCCGCACCCCAGGGGTTGACCGGGCTGCCGTGGTGCACGTTCGTCCCCGACAGGCTGTAGGCCAGCTCGTCGGTGCGCGCGATGCCCTGCACGTGCGCGCCGGCGGCGAGCAGGTCGGCCAGCACCGGGGCGTGCGTGGCCGCCGGCACGGCCTGGGCCAGCCGCACCGGGTTGCCCGCGCCGACCGGATGCCCGGCGACGTCCAGCAGGTCCTTGACCGCGACCGAGACCCCGTCCAGCGGCCCGGCCAAGGTCGGGGCGACCAGCGGCGATCCGACCACCCGCCACGTCGCCGGGTCGGCCCGCTCGGACTCGGCGTCGGCCGCCGTCCGGGTCGAGGGCACCGGGCCGGAGCTGACGTGCGCCACCCGGACCTGCCAGCCCGCGGCACCCCGCTCCCACACCTGGGTCTGCAGGCCCCGGGTGCCGTCCGGGCGCAGCGTCTCGGCGACCGCCGTCGCCAGGTCGGCGGTGTGCTCGACCACGTGCAGGGCGGTCACCGTGCGCGCCGGTGCCCCGCCCCGGCCGCGGCGGTAGTCGCTGATCGCGGCGTGCGAGACCAGCACTCCCCCGGCGTCGGCGCGCAGCGTGTCGTCCCCGGGCGCGAACAGCGCGTCGAGCTCGGGCAGGTCGTTGGCCCCCAGCGCGGTCTCGTACCGGGCGACCGCGGCCCGCACCTCGTCCGGGACGCTCACGCCGCGGTCAGGACGGCGCCCAGCACCGCGGCATCCGCGGCGTCCAGGGACGCCTCCGGGCCGGTCAGGATCAGGTCGGCGAAACCGCCGTCGTTCTCCATCACGGTGATCGTGTACAGCCGCTCGGTGGCCGAGGTGTTCACGATGTGGTGCACCGAGGTGGCTGGCAGCACGATCACGTCACCGGGGCCGAGGTCGGCGACGTGCTCGTCGCTGTGCGCCCGCGCCGTCCCGCGCAGCACGACGAAGGTCTCGGTCGACTCCTCGTGCGAGTTGTCCGGCTGGGAGCCGCCGGGCTCCCAGATCTCCAGGACGACGGTCGTGCCCGACCCGTCGGCCGGACCGGACAGCACGGCCAGCCGGACGGAGCGGTTGTCCCCGATGTAGTGCGGGGTGATGTCGGACAGCGACTTGACGACGGGGGCGATGGCCACGGGATCTCCTACGGGTGCAGGCCGGCGAGGAGCTCGGCCGAGGTGGTGGTGAAGCCGAAGCACTGCCGCACGTTGTAGAGCGTCGCGGCGGTGCAGAAGTCGGGGGACGTCGTGGCGCAGAGGTCCTCGACGAGGACGACGTCGTAGCCCAGGTTGGCGGCGTCGGTGAGCGTGGCCAGCACGCACTGGTCGGTGTTGACGCCGGCGAACAGCAGGGTGTCCACGCGCAGGTTGCGGAGCACCGAGTCCAGCGGGGTGTCGGGGAAACCGCTCATCCGGTACTTGGCGACGTGCAGGTCACCGGGCTCGGGCACCAGCTCGTCCACCAGCCCGGCCGACCAGGAGCCCAGCTCCAGCACCCGTGAGCCGCCGGGCAGCGGGTCACCGATGCCGGTCGAGGCGCCGTCGGGGTCGTAGACGTGCCGCACGCCCGGCGGCAGGTTGGCCCGGTCGGGCCGGTTGCCCCAGTTCAGCCACACGACCGGGACGCCGGCTGCGCGCAGCGGGGGCAGCGCGGCAGTCAGTGCGGCGACGGGTGCGGCGGCTCCGGAGACGTCGACGCCGATCGAGGCCAGCCAGCCGTCGGGGTGGCAGAAGTCGTTCTGCAGGTCGACCGCGACCAGCGCGGTGCGGGCCAGGTCCAGGGTCAGCCGCTGGGGCAGCGCGGCCACCTCGACCGGCCGGCACTCCACGACCGGGCGCCGCAGGTCGACGGCGTCGGGGCTCAACCCCCAGGCGTTGCGGCTCAATGCGTGATCATCCCGCCGGCCACGTTGAGCGCGTCCCCGGTCAGGTAGTCCGAGTCCGACGACGCCAGGAACAGCGCCACCCGGGCGACGTCCTCGGGCTCGCCGAGGCGGCCCAGCGGCGACCTCGTCGACCAGCGGGCGACGTCGGCAGGCGTCCGGGTGCCGGCGCCCATCTCGGTGAGCACGTACCCCGGGCACAGGCAGGTGGCGGTGATGCCCAGCGGGCCGAGCTCCTCGGCGGTGGCCCGGGTGAGGCCGATGACGGCGGCCTTGGACGCCGCGTAGTGCGCCTGCCCCGCGCCGCCGGCCTTGCCGCCCATGGAGGCGGTGTTGACGATCTTGCCGACGACGTCGCCGGGGCGCGCCGGGGCCCGCTCGGCCACCATCGCGGTGACGGCGACCTGGGTGGTCACCAGCATCGCCCGCACGTTGACGGCGAAGACCTCGTCCCACTCGTGCGGCTCGAGGTCCAGCAACGAGGCGAAGCGCAGGATGCCGGCGTTGTTGACCAGCACGTCGACCCCGCCCAGGGCGTCGATCGCCGTCGTCGTCGCCGTGCGGGTCGCCGCGACGTCGGCCAGGTCGACCTCCACGGCGTGCCCGCCCACCTCGGCGGCCAGCTTCCCGGCCTCGGGGGCCAGCCGGTCCACGATCGCCACGACGGCACCCTCGGCGGCGAACGTGCGGACCATCGCCGCGCCGATCCCCCGGGCCCCGCCGGTGACGACGACCCGCTTGCCGGCGAGCCTCACGACCGCGGGCCGGGGTCGAAGGCGGCGACCTCGGCGAACGCCTCCCCCAGGTAGGCCAGCATCGCCTCGGTCTTCTCCTTGCCGTGCTCGGCGGTGGCGGTGCTCGCGTCACCGATCACGCCGTCGGGGCCGAAGTCGTCCGACGTCCAGCCGAAGCTCACCGACCCGCCGAAGCGCACGTGCCGGTACTCGGTCAGCTGCTCGGGCACCCAGCGCTGCGCCTTCTCCATGTCCACCAGCTCCGGGCGCAGGTGCAGCATCAGCGAGGTCTCCTCGTGCCCGCCGTGGATGCCCAGGCCCAGCTCGCTCTCCGGGCTCTTCCCGCCGTGGTCGGCCGGCAGCGAGGGGTGCAGCGTGAAGGTGCGCAGGCCGTACGCGATCCGCAGGTCGCGGGCGGCCACCTGGAGCAGCGCGGAGTTGCCGCCGTGCCCGTTGAGGAAGGCCAGCCGGCGGGCCGGGGTCTTGGTCATCGACGAGCCGAGGTCGTGCAGCACGCTGAGCATGGTCTGCGCGGAGAGCCAGAACGTGCCGCAGCTCCAGTGGTGCTCGTTGCTCTTGGTGTAGGCCAGCGGCGGCAGCAGCCAGAGGTCGAGCTCCTCGCCGAACTGCGCGACGGCCAGCTCGGCCATGCTCTGCGCGGTGATCAGGTCGGTCGCGACCGGCAGGTGCGGGCCGTGCTGCTCGATGGCACCGGTCGGCAGCACGAGCACCGAGTCCGGGCCGAGCGCGTCGGCGATGGCGGGGGCGGAGAGCTCGGTGAGCAGTCGGACGGTCACCCGGCGGACGCTAGGGGCGGGTCGTTGCGCGCCGGTGACGGCGGCGTTCCAGCTGTCACCTGGGCGGAACACGGGGCTGTCAGGGTCGCCGCATGCTGACCGTGCGAGGAGCCGTGGCCGTGCTGGGGCAGGACGGGACCGGGGACCTCACCTGCGGGGACGACGGCCGGTTCGGGGCGACGTCCGGCGGCGAGGTGCTCGACGCCACCGGCTGCGTCGTCACCCCGGGTCTGGTCAACGCCCACCACCACCTCCTGCAGACCGCCTTCCGCACGCTGCCGGCCACCCGGGGCGTGCTGATGGCGCAGTGGCTGCCGACGATGGCGGCGGCCTACGCCGCGGTCGGGGTGGACGCCGAGCTGGCGCACGCCGCCGCGTCAGCCGGGCTGGCCGAGGCCCTGCTGTGCGGGGTGACCACGGTCGCCGACCACCACCTGACCTGGCCCACGCTCGCCGACGGCGGGGTGGGCATCGCCTCGGCCACGGCGACGGCGGCCCGTGAGCTCGGCGCCCGGGTGGCGTTCGTCCGCGGCAGCGCCCGGGACGACGCCGAGACCGCCGCCGCCTCGGCCGACGCGATCGCCGCGGCCCTGGTGCCGCACTCCGGGGTCGGGGGCGACGGCGTGACCGAGGACGGCGTCGTGCAGGTCGCCGTCGGCCCGGCCGGCGTGCACTCGGACTCCCCCGAGACCTTCCGGCTGATGGCCGAGGTCGCCGCCGCCCGCGGGCTGCGGCGACGCACCCAGGCCAACGAGCAGGTCGACGTGGTCATCGCGGTCGAGCGGTACGGCCGGCGGCCGCTGGAGCTGCTGGACGAGTGGGGCTGGCTGGCCCCCGACGTCACCCTGGCCCACCTGTGCGAGGTCACCGACGCCGAGGTCGCCCGGCTGGCCGCGACGGGCGTCACCGCCACCCACGCGCCCGGCTGCGACCTGCCGATGGGCTGGGGCATCGCCCCGGTGGCCGCGCTGGCCGACGCCGGAGTGACGGTCGGGCTGGGCACCAGCGGCGGCGGGTCCAACGACGCCGGGCACCTGCTGGCCGACGCCCGGCTGGCGATGCAGGTCGCCCCGCTGGTCGGCCGGCCGGTGAGCGCCCGCGAGGTCCTGGGGTGGGCGACCACCGGCTCGGCCGACGGGCTGGGCCGACCCGACCTGGGCCGCATCGAGGTCGGCGCCCGCGCCGACCTGGTGTGCTGGGACGTCACCGGGGTGGCCGACGCCGGGGTGGCCGACCCGGTCGCCGGGCTGCTGTGGGCCGCCCCCGGCCGACGGCCGAAGCACGTGGTGGTGGGTGGCCGGGTGGTGGTCCGGGACGGCCGGTTGGTGAACCGCGAGGAGTCCGACGTCGTCCGCGAGCTCACCACCCTGCTCACCGCCCGCCGGCGTTGATCAGCTCCGACGACCAGCGTGCGTCCTCCTCCACCGACGTCGGTGGAGGAGGACGCACGGTGGTGGCGGAGGACGAGCGTCGGCCGTAACGCCTCCGTCACGGTCGCGGGCGACAGTGCGGTCATGACGACGATGGTGGTGGTCGGCGGCGGGCACAACGGGCTGGTCTGCGCGGCGTACCTGGCCCGGGCCGGGCTGGCGGTCACCGTGCTGGAGGCCGGCTCCGAGACCGGCGGCTGCGCGGCGACCGTCGACGCGCTGGACGGCGCACGGGTCAACACCTGCAACTGCGACCACACGATGGTCCGGACGACGACCATCGCCGACGAGCTGGACCTCGCCGCGCACGGCCTGGCCTACCTCGACGTCGACCCGCAGGCCCTGCACGTGGGCTGGGACGACGCCGCGGGCCCGGCGTTCGTGCAGTTCCGGGATGCCGAGCGCACCCTGGACGCCCTCGCGGTCACCCACCCCACCCAGGTCGCCGGCTACCGGCGCTACCTGGCCGACGCCACGCCGGTGGCCCGGCTGCTGGTCGAGCTCACCTCGACCCCGCCCACCCCCGGCCGGGTGCTGCGGAAGCTGGCCGACCGCAAGGCGCTCGCGCTCCCCCGGCTGCTGGACTGGTCCCGGCGCAGCGTCGTCGACGTGCTCGGCCGCTACCTCACCGACGAGTTCCTGGTGGCCGGCGCGTTCACCACCGGGCCTGCGGTCTGGGGCGTCGCGCCGTCGACCCCGGGCACCGGACTGGGTGCCACCGGGATCGCGATGCGGCACCTGGTCGGGATCGGCCGCCCGGTCGGCGGCTCCGGTGCGCTGCCGACGGCGCTGCGCGGTGCGCTGGAGGCCGCCGGCGGCGTCGTCCGGACCGGCGCCCGGGTCGTCCGCGTGCTGGCGGAGGGTCCGCGGGTGCGCGGGGTGCTGCTGGACAGCGGCGAGGAGGTCCCGGCCGACGTCGTCGTCAGCTCGATCGACCCGCGCACCACCGTCGTCGACTGGCTCGGTCCGCAGCCGCCGTCCGGGGCCGAGGCGATGGTCGCGCGGTGGACCGACCGGGCTCAGCCCGACGGCTACGAGTCCAAGCTCGACGCCGTCGTGGGCACGCTCCCGGCGTTCCCCCAGGTCCACGACCTGCAGGAGCGGGTCGGCCCGTTCGACCCGCACGTGCCGACGACGACGCTGGCGCCGTCCCTGGCCGCCGTCGAGGCCGCGCACGCCGCACTGCCGAGCGGTGCCGTCGCTGCCCGGCCGATGGCGCTGGTCAACACGCCCTCCGTGCTCGACCCGACGATGCTCGTCGGTGCGGACCACGTGCTCTCCCTCGAGGTGCTCTGGACGCCGTACGCGGTCCCCGGTGGCTGGGCTGCGTCGGCCGAGCCGCAGCGGTGGCTGGACCTGCTGGCCGCCCAGGTGGGCCCGGGGTTCGCCGCCGGTGTGCGGCGCTGGCGGGTGGTCACCCCCGAGGACTACGAGCGCGACCTGGGCATGCCGCGGGGGTGGGCGCCGTCCTTCTCCGGCGGACCGCTCGCCGCCCTCGTCGGCCGGGACCCCGAGCTCACCCGGTACGCCACCCCGGTGCGCGGGCTCTACCTCACCGGCGCGGGCACCTTCCCCGGCGCCGGCGTGTGGGGCGCCTCGGGTCGCAATGCCGCGGCCGTCGTCCTCGCGGACGTGCAACGGGGCTGAAACGGCACCGCAACCCGCGGCGGGCAGCGTGCCCCCGGGGCCGCGCGAACGGCGCGAGCGGCCCGTGCGAGACCAGGACGACGACCCATGACCGCACTGCAGGAGCGCACCACCCGGCACGCCGGACCCGACCACCTCGTGCTCTCCGAGCACCCCGTCTTCCGACGGTTCTGGTACGTGGTGTGCGCCGTCGACGACGTGCGCACCGAGCCCGAGCCCGGCCGACGGGGCGCCGCCCCGCTGCACCGCCGGCTGCTCGGCACCGACCTCGTCGTCTGGCGCCCCGACCCCGACGGACCGGTCAGCGTCGCGCACGACCGCTGCGCGCACCGCGACGCCCCGCTGTCGATGGGCTGGGTGACCGACTGCCGCCTGGTCTGCGCCTACCACGGCTGGGAGTGGGACGCCGACGGCACGACCCGGCGGATCCCGCAGTTCCCCGACTCCCCGCACCCCACGAAGTCCGGGCTGACGATGGTGGCCAGCACCGAGCGCTACGGGCTGGTGTGGGTCTGCCTGGCCGGCGAGGACGAGGGCGGACCGATCGCCGACGTCCCGCACGTGGCCGAGTGGGACGACCCCGCCTGGCGCCAGGTGCCCGAGGGCTCCTGGGACTTCGACTGCACGGCCATGCACCTGGTGGAGAACAACATCGACCCCGGGCACGTCGCGTTCGTCCACCGGAACTCCTTCGGCAACCCGGACAACCCCGAGCTGACCGACCAGAACGTCGAGCGGACGCCGTACGGGCTCGTCACCTGGACCGACGTCCCGGTCGAGGGCCGCCCCGGGGAGACCGGTTCCACCGTGCGGCACACCTGGAGCCAGGTGCACCTGCCCTTCTTCATGCACCTGCTCATCCGCTACCCCGACGGCCTGGGCCACGTGATGCTCAAGGCGATCACCCCGGTCGACGACCGCAGCTGCGTGATCCACCAGGTGGTGCTGCGCACCGACACCGAGGCCGACCGCCCGGCCGCCGACATCCGCGCCTTCGACCACCAGGTGGAGCTGGAGGACAAGGACCTGCTGGACCGGCTGCCCGACGGGTTCCCGCTGGCCCAGCACCTCAACGCCCACGCCAAGGCGGACAAGAACAGCCTGCTGCTGCGCCGCATGTACACCGAACTGGTCACCGGCCAGTGGACCCCGGAGGCCTCCTGATGACCACCCTGCTCGTGCACGGCGCCACCCTGCTCACCGTCGACCCCGACCGCCCCGCCCCCTTCGTCGGCTGGTTCGCCGTCGGCGCCGACGGGCGGCTCACCGACGTCGAGCCGGGGACGCCGACCCCGGAGCAGCTCGCCGCCGCCGACGAGGTGCTCGACGCCACCGGCACCCTGATCGGACCGGGGTTCGTCAGCGCGCACAGCCACCTGTTCACCTCGGGCAGCCGCGGGCTGGGCATGGACGAGACGCTGTACGGCTGGATCGAGGCGATGCTGCGCTACGTCATGCCGGCCACCCCGGAGGACATGTACTGGTCGACCCGGCACGGCGCGCAGGACTTCCTGCGCAACGGGATCACCACCGCCTACGACTTCACCGACGGCGGGCTGCAGTTCGACAAGACGATCGCCAGCTTCGGCGACTGGATCCCCTCGGTGGCCCGCCAGGAGGCGCAGCTGCGCGCGAAGCTGGACGCCGGGTTGCGCAGCCTGCACTCGGTGATGCTGGCCCAGGGCGACGTCCCTCGGGCCGACGCCCTGGCGCACGTCGAGGACACCGTCGCGGCCGCGGCCGGCGCCGATCCCTCGCTGCTGCTGGGCGTCGCGGTCAGCGGCGCCGTGCAGTGGGCGCCGACCCCGGACACCGCGGCCCTGGAGGTCGAGGTGATGCGGCGGTACGGGCTGGTCAACCAGGCGCACTTCCTGGAGACCGCCGAGATGCTGGACCTGCAGCGGTCCAAGTTCGCCTGGTACGCCGAGGCCGGGGCGCTGACCCCGCAGCTGGTGTTCGGGCACTTCATCCAGACGACGCCGGAGATCATCGCCGCCGCCGCGGCCGGTGGGTGCGGGATGAGCTGGCAGCCGATGAGCAACGGCCGCCTGGCCAGCGGGGTGGCCTCGATCCCGGAGCTGCGGGCGGCCGGGATGCGGGTCGGCATGGGTCTGGACGACCAGTCGTGCACCGACGTCGCCGACCCGTGGAACAACATGCGCACCGGCATCGCGATGCTCCGCGCGCAGTACAAGGACCCGATGGCCGCCCCGGTCGCCGACGTGCTGATGATGCACACCCGCGGCGGTGCCGAGGCCCTGGGCGTGGACGGCGACGTCGGCTCGCTGCGGGTGGGCCGGTTCGCCGACTTCTGCGTCGTCGACCCGCGCAGGCCCGACACCGGGCCGGTCTGGGACGCCGTCGGCACCTACGTGCTGGCCTGCTCGCTGCGCAACCTGCGTTCGGTCTGGGTGGGCGGGCGCATGGTCGCCGACGGCGCGGAGCTGACCGACCCGCAGGCCGACGAGGTGGTCGACCAGGTGCACGAGCGGATGGCCCGGCTGGCCGCGGAGGTCGCGGCCCGGTGACGGCGGTCCTCCAGCCCGGCCGCGGGCCGATCGCGGCCGACACGTACCTGCCCTCGACCCCCGAGCACGTCCTCTGGGGCAGGCTGCCGTGCGCGGCGGACGAGCCGGTGCTCACCGTCGAGCCCGGGACGGCGGTCACCCTGGACACGGTCAGCCACGAGGGTGTCCTGGAGGACCAGGGCCGCGACCCGGCCGCGTTCTTCGGCCGGCACGGGGTGACCGAGGTGCTCGAGGACGCCGTGGCCCTGGCCACGAGCGCGCACCCGCACGAGTTCGGCGTCGACGGACCGCACGTGGTGAGCCGCCCGGTCGCGGTGCACGGCGCCCGGGTCGGCGACCTGCTGGCGATGACCGTGCTCGACACGACGCCGCGGGTGCCCTACGGCGTCATCTCCAACCGGCACGGCAAGGGCGCGCTGGCTGGCGAGCACCCGTTGGGCCGCGCCCCGGTGTTCAGCGCGTTCGCCGCGGTGTCCGCGGACGGCGGCCACGGGCTGCTGCCGCTCACCCCCGGCGCACCGCCCACGGTGCGGTTCCCGCTGCGGCCGTTCCTCGGGATCATGGGCGTCGCCGTCCCGGGGGCGGAGCGGCCGCACTCGGTCCCGCCGGGGCGGCACGGCGGGAACCTGGACATCGCCCTGCTGACGACCGGCAGCACGCTGTACCTCCCGGTGCAGGTCGACGGGGCACTGGCCTACGTGGGCGACCCGCACTTCGCCCAGGGCGACGGCGAGGTGTCCCTCACCGCCATGGAGGCCAGCCTGCGGGCCACCGTCCGGTTCGACGTGGTGCCGCGGGAGGACGCACTGGCCCGCTTCGGCGACCTCGCCGGTCCGCTCGCGGAGACGGCGGAGTTCCTGGTGCCCACCGGGCTCGACGAGGACCTCGACGTCGCGGTGGCCGACTGCGTCCGCGCCGCCGTCGCGCTCCTGCAGGCCGCGTTCGGCATGGACGCCTCGCTGGCCTACGCCTACCTCTCGGCGGCGACGGACTTCCGGATCAGCCAGGTCGTCGATGTGGTCAAGGGCGTGCACGCCACCATCAGGAAGGCGGACTTCCAAAAGGACCCCGCCGCCCCCCACCACGCGCTCCGCGCGCGGCGGGCCCCTGCGGCGGGGCCGACCTGCACACCGGACTCACCACGGTGATCTGAACCCGACCAGCCCGGCCTGCTCGGCCAGGCGGGCGACGGCCAGCGGGGTGCGGTCCTCCAAGTAGGCGCCCAGCAGCTGCGCCCCCACCGGCAGGCCGCTGTCCGCGCCCGGTCCGAGCGGGACGACGGTGGCCGGCAACCGGCCCAGGCTGGACATCCGCGCCCAGTCGCAGACGGTGTCGATCGGCACGTCCCGGCCGTCGACCTCGACGAGCTCCGGTGCCTTCCGCTCGTCGGTGTAGGCCGTCGCGGTGCGGGACACCGCCGGGCACAGCACCACGTCCACGCCGCCGAAGACCTCCGCCCACCGGGCCGTCGCCGCGCGCGCGGACTCCAGGTCGCGCAGCGCCGCCCACACCGACTGGTGGTACTGCGCGGGAGCGTCGGCGAGGTCCTGTGCGGAGAAGCCGTGCACCACCTCGGCCGCCTGCAGCCGGTGGTAGAGCGCGAGGTCCCCGGCCCCGCCCACGGGGGGCGCGGTCAGCTCGGTGACCCGGGCGCCGGCGTCGGCCAGCCGGTCGGCAAAGGCGCGGACCGCCGTCCGCACCTCGGGGTCGACGGGCAGCGCCGGGTCGTCGGTCCAGACCGCGACCCGGGTGCCGGCCAGGTCGGTGACCCGGGCCGGGGGCAGCCGCAGCCCCCAGCCCACCGCGTCCAGGCCCTCCACCCCGAACAGCACCTCGCTGAACAGCTCGGTGTCCGCCGCCGACCGGGCGAACGGCCCGATCGCGGACACCATCGGTTCCAGCAGCCCGCCGTCCGGCCAGGGCATGTTGCCCAGCTTGGACACCGCGCCGTTGCTGGGCCGGTGCCCGAAGAGCCCGCACCAGGCCGCCGGCACCCGCAGCGACCCGGCCAGGTCGCTGCCGAGGTCGGCCACCGCCAGCCCCGCCGCGACCGCGGCGGAGGAGCCACCGCTGGACCCGCCGCTGGACCGGGAGAGGTCCCACGGGTTCAGCGTGGCGCCGAACAGCTCGTTCTCGCTGTGCATGCTGGCCAGCCACACCGGCACGTTGGTCTTGCCGAGGACCACGCAGCCGGCGTCCCGCAGCCGCCGCACGCTCGGGGCGTCGGCAGCCGCGACCCGCCGGTCCTCGGCCCGGCCATGGGAGGTGGGCAGCCCGAGGGCGTCGACGGAGTCCTTGACCGTGATCGGCAGCCCGGCCAGCGGACCCAGCGGCCGGCCGGCGGCCCGGTCGGCGTCGATCCGGGCGGCCGCGGCCAGCGCGCCGTCGGCGTCGACCACGACGACGGCGTTCAGCACGGCCCCCGGCCCGGCGATCCGGTCCAGGTGCGCCCGGGTCAGCTCGACCGCGGACACCTCGCCGGCCGCCAGGGCGGCCAGCATCGTCGTCCCGTCGGCGAGGGTGTCCACGTCGATGTCGCCGGCGACGGCCGCGTCGGTCTGCATGCTCGCTCCTGTGTCCGGGGGGTCTCCCGGGTCGTGACCGGTCGCTGGCGGGGCCGGACCCGACGAGAAGCGCCCTTCTCGTCAGCGGGGCTGACGAGAAGGGCGCCTGTCGTCGGGGCGGGTGCTACGAGGCGGGGACGCCGATGGAGTCGTCGATGAACTCGTTGGTGACGAGGTCGTCGGCGGTGATGCCGTCCAGCGGGGGCGTGCCCTGCTCGGTGAAGATCGGCGTCGTCTGCTCGATCAGGGTGTCCACGCGGTCGGTGTCGAAGTTGCCGTGGGTGTCGTCCGGGCCATTGCCGACCAGACCGAGCTCCTTCTGCGTCTCCACCGAGTAGTCGGCCACGCCCTGGGTGTAGACCCAGCCGGTGTCGTACTGCTCCACCAGGTCGAAGATGATGTCGTTCACCCGAGCCGGGTCCTCGAGGTAGTCCACGTCGGCCTGCTGCATGAGCGGGACGAGCTCGGAGAGGCAGTCGCTCATGCCGTCCAGGTCGTCCGAGCGGACCGAGATGGAGGACTGGTAGGGCTGGAAACCGGCGTCGTAGACGAGCTGGTAGTCCACCGCCCGGCCCCAGGCCTCGACCTCGTTCTCGTAGACGTAGGGCTCGGCGGAGGCGAAGCCCTGCTGGGCGACCTCACCGGCGGCGGCGACGAAGCCGGCCGGGGTGCCGTCGTAGGAGCCGTCGACCTGGTCGGCGTTCAGGATGCCGGCACCGGTGAGGTAGGCCATGTAGGCCGAGCCCTCGAAGTAGCGCACCGTGGTGCCGGCGGCACCGAGGTCCTCGATGGAGGTGACGTCGGGGTAGGTCTCCGGGTCCCACATGATCATGGTCGGGGAGATCTCCAGCGGGGCCAGCACCGCGGTGGTGGGCTGGGTGTCCGAGAGCTGGATGGCCTCGTCGGTGGCGATGTAGCCCAGGTTGATGTCGGTGTCGGTGTACATCTGCGCCGTCACGGTCTGGAAGCCGATGGCGGGGCCGCCGGCCCGGATCTCCAGGGTGACACCGGTGCTCTCCCCGTCGGAGTCGATGAGGGTGCCGCTGACGCTCTTGCTGCCGGCGTCGACCACGTAGTCGTCACCGAGGGACTCGTAGAGGCCCCCGTGCTCGGCCTCGGGGTTCCAGTCGGTCTGGACGACGACGTTGGCCGGGCAGACGTCGGAGAGGTCGTTGGCGCCGACCTCGCCCGAGGGGCCGGCCGAGGCGGTGTCGCTGTCGCCACCGCCGCACGCGGCGAGGGAGAGGGCGAGCACGGTCGTGGCCGCGAGGGCCGACGTGGTCCGGGTGATGCGCACACGTGCTCCTAGGGGTGGGGAGAGGCACGGCCCCTCAGGATCGGGGGGTCGTGTCGGGGCCGGCGGCGGTGCGCGGACCCGGTGGTGCAGGGGTGGTGCAGGGGTGGTGCGGACAGCACCGACCACCGGGGCCACCGGGGGTGGCTCCGGGTCGGGCGTGGAGGGGGGGGTGCGTCAGCCGGCGTCGCGGGACTGGTCGTACCAGCGCCCGACGGCGACCTTGGCCAGCCAGCCGAAGAGGCCGAAGACGGCGAACCCGAGGGCCGCGGTGATGATGATCGTGAGGAAGAGCTCCTGGCCCTGGAGCCGGGCGCGGAAGTTGTCCAGCAGGATCCCCAGCCCGGGGTCGCCCTGCTTGAAGAACAGGTCGCCCACGATCGCGCCCACCACCGACAGCCCGGCGGAGATCCGGAAGCCGGCGAAGATGGCCGGCATGGCGGCCGGGAGCTCCAGCTTGAGCAGCCGCGTCGTCCGGCTGGCGTTGTGCAGGGTGAACAGCTCGTGCATGCCGCGGTCCACCGACTGGATGCCGAACAGCGTGTTCGACACGATCGGGAACAGCGCGATCATCACGCAGACGATCACCCGGGACGGGAAGTCGTAGCCGAACCAGAACCCGATCAGCGGCACCAGGGCGAGGATCGGGATGCACTGCAGGGCGACCGCGTAGGGGAACAGCGAACGCTCGATCGGCCGGCTCTGGCTCATCGCGATCGCCCAGACCATGCCGATGACGATCGCGATCGCCAGCCCGGTGAAGGTCACCACGATCGACCGGCCCAGCGCCGGGAGGATCTTGTCCATCGTCGGGCCGTCGAACAGGGCGTCGGTGACGATCGTGTGCGGGGCGGGCATGAGGAAGCGCCGGTTGGGGTCCAGCACCAGGTAGGTGATGGCGTACCAGACGGCGATCAGGCCCAGGAAGACCGCGATCGGCAGCAGGGAGTCGGTGACCCGCTTGCGGCCCTTGCCGCGGCGCTTGACCAGGGGCGCGGTACCGGCGCCGGTGAGCACCGGGTCCGCGGTCGGCGCGGCGGGCGGGGTGTCGACCGTGGTGGTCACGAGGGTCTCCTCGGCAGGGTGCGCGGTGGTGGTCACGAGTGGCCCTCGCGGAGGGCGTGGGAGACCTCGCCGGCCAGCGCGGCGAACTCCGGGGTGAAGCGCAGCTCGGGGGTGCGCTCGGGGCCGAACGGGACGTCGAAGGACTCCACGATGTGGCCCGGCCGGCCGGACATGACCAGCACCTTGGTCGACATGTAGACGGCCTCGCTGACCGAGTGGGTGATGAACAGCGCGCCGAAGCCCTTGGCCGCGAAGAGCCGGATCAGCTCGTCGTTGAGGCGCTCGCGGGTGATCTCGTCCAGGGCACCGAAGGGCTCGTCGAAGAGGAAGAGGTCGGGGTCCAGGGTGAGCGAGCGGGCCAGCGAGGCGCGCATCTTCATGCCGCCCGACAGCGCCCGCGGGAGCTTCTTCTCGTGCCCGCGCAGGCCGACCAGCTCGATGGCGTCCATGGCGGCCTGGTTCGTGGCGGTCTTGCTCATCCCGTGCAGCTCGGCGAGCAGCTCCACGTTCTTCTTCACGCTGCGCCAGGGCAGCAGCGTGGCGTCCTGGAAGACGTACCCGATCCGCTCGGCGTCGACCTGGGAGGTGCCGGCGGTGGCCGGGGACAGCCCCGAGGCGATCCGCAGCAGCGTGGACTTGCCGCAGCCCGAGGGGCCCACGACGGTGACGAAGTCGCCGCGTCGGACGTCGAGGTCGACGCCCTCGAGCGCGACGGTGCCGTCGGGGAAGGCCTTGGCGACGTCGCGGAACCGCAGCACCAGGTCACCGGGCTGGCCCGTCGCGGGGCGGGCGGACGACAGGGTGGGCGCGGGTGCGCTCACGGGCACCTCCGGGGGCTCGGTGTCGGTGGGTCGACCGGGTGTCCGGCCGACGACGTCACCTTCCGGTGGGTCTGTTTCGCCTGCGTGTGCCATCGGTGAACGCAGCCGACCGGTTCGTCACGACTGGGACACGGCACGCCCCGTGACCACGCGCTGCACCTGCGTGCTCGCCACGACCCGGCCACGGGAGAGCACGACCCGGGCGGTGCCGGCGCCGGCGACGGCGGCGTCCAGGCTCTCCGCGGCGATCGCCACGAACTCCGCCGGTGCCCCCACGACGACGGCCGGCACGGGCAGCCCCATGCACCGGCGGGCCGCGGCCGACACCGCGTCCCACGCCTCCCGGGTCGACAGGTGCCCAGAGGTGACCAGCAGCGAGGCGGCCTCGGTGGCGTCGGCCCGGCCCATCGGGTTGAACGGGTCGCGCAGGTTGTCCCCGCCGGCGCCGACGACGGCCCCGGCCTCGAGCAGCGTGCGGACGGCGGTCAGCCCGCGCGGGGTCGCCACCGGTGCGTCCCGGCCCTGCAGGTAGAGGTTGGTCTGCGGCAGGGCGACGACGCCGACGCCGGCCGCGGCGACCTCGGCGGCGGTGGCCCGCGCGACGTCGAGCGGGTGCACGCCCAGGGAGACGCAGTGGCTGGCGGTGGCGCCGTGGGCGAACCCGGTGGACCGCACCCGCTGGGCCAGGTGCAGCAGGCCCTGCGCGGTGGGGTCCAGCGTCTCGTCGGTGTGCAGGTCCAGCGGCAGCCCGCGGCGCTGCGCGACCCCGAAGGACAGGTCGAGTCCGGCCGCCCGGTCGGCCCACATGTGCGGTGCCCCGCCGACCAGGTCCACGCCCAGGTCGACGGCCTCCTCGAGCAGCCGGGCGTTGAGCTCGGCCTCCCCCGGCGCCCACGGCGCGCTGGCCAGGGCCACCACCTGCACGTCGACGAGCCCGGCCAGGGCCTCGCGGACCTCGACGAGCGCACGGGCGTGCCGGGTGCCCGCGTGCGCCCCGACGTCGGCGTGCGTGCGGATCGCCGTCGTCCCGTTGGCCAGGTACTCGTACGCCGCCCGGGTGGCCCGGTCGACGAGGTCCTCGTGGGTGAAGCCCTCGCTGATCTGCCGGATGGCGACGATCGCCCCGGCCAGGTCGCCGGTGGCGTTGGGCGCTCGGTGGCTGGTCAGCGCCTTGTCCAGGTGCGCGTGCGGCTCGGCCGGGGCGGGCAGCAGGTGGTGCCCGGCGAGGTCGTGCACCTCGTCGTCCGGCCGGGGGGCCAGCGTGCCGGCGGGGGCGACGTCGGCGACGGTGGCCCCGTCGATCCGGACGTCGAGGAACCGACCGTCGAGGTCGGTGACCGACTGCAGCAGGAGAGTCACGTGAGAGCGCGTCCGATCTCGGCCAGGGCCGTGGCGGTGGTCAGTTCGGCGCCGGGCGTGGGGACGCCGGACAGGTCGACGCCGCGCACCCCCGGGACCGACAGGTAGGACTCGGCGAGCGCGATGGCCGCGGCGATGCCGGCCCGGCGGGGGTCGCGGGCGGACTCGATGCCGGCCAGGTGGCCCGCAGGCAGCCGGAGGCTGGTGAACCGGCGCAGCTGGTCGGCCGAACCGGGGTCCAGCGCCACCGCGACACAGGCCACGAAGGGGACGTCGGCGCCGGCGTCGGTGGCCCGCTCGACGAAGGAGCGGAGTGCCTCGACCGAGCCGGCGTGGTTGACGAAGCAGACGTCGGCACCGGCCCGCACCTTCTCCACCAGCCGGTGCGGTCGGCGCTCGGCCGGTGGTCCGTGCGGGGTCTCCCCCACCGACACCAGCACCCCGGCGGCCCGGGCGGCGGCGGCCAGCTGGGTGGAGTCCAGGTCGAAGACCGGCTGGGCGTCGGGCCGGTCACCGGTCGCGGTGTGGTCGCCGGTCACGCAGTGCACGGCGCCCACGCCCAGGTCGGCCAGCCCGGCGAGCTCGCCCTCCAGCGCCACCCGGTTGCGGTCCCGGCAGTTCAGCCCCTGCCACACCGGCAGGCCCCGGGCCTGCACGAGCGAGGCCCGGTAGGTCGGGGAGAACTGCACCCGGGCGGCCCCGTGGTCCCCGAGCAGCACCGCGTCGACGTGGCCGACGACCCGGTCGGCGGCCCGCTCCAGGGAGTCCCGGTCGAGCGCGACGGCGGGGAGGTCGGCGACCACCACCGGGCGTTGGCGCATGAGGGCGAGCAGGTGCGGTTCGGGTCCGGTGCGGGGCCGGGCCGCCCCGGGCCACTGGACGGTCGGCACGGGCAGGAAGGCGCACGGCCCGTGCCCCACCTCGCAGCCGCCGTCGTCGGTGACCCCGCCGCAGGGCCCGAACGTCATGGACTTCGGGCAGGCCGGGGCGCCCGCGGGCGCGCTCAGAGGTCCAGCACCAGGCGCGGGCCGGCCGCCCGGGACACGCAGACCATCATCATCGTGTCCTCGGCCTGCTCGCCGGGGCTGAGCACCGAGTCGCGGTGCTCGACCGCGCCCTCCAGCACCGGGGTCTCGCAGGTGCCGCAGGTGCCCACCCGGCAGGAGGACAGCACCACGGCGCCCGCCCCGGCCACGGCGTCCAGCACCGAGGTGCCCGGCTCCACCGTCACCGTCTCCCCCGTCAGCGCCAGCTCCACCTCGAAGGCACCGGGCCACACCGGGGCGCCGAACTCCTTGGCCTCGAACCGCTCGACGTGCAGCGTGCCGGCCGGCCAGTCCGCACCGGCGGCCTCCACGGCGTCCAGCAGCTTCGTCGGGCCGCACACGTAGACGGCGGTGTCGGCCGGCGGGGTCTCCAGCAGGGTGTCCACGGCCAGCCGGGAGCCCTCGTCGGCCGGGTGCAGCCGGACCCGGTCGGGGTGTGCGGCGACCAGCTCGTCGGCGAAGGCCATCGAGGACCGGGACCGGCCGGCGTAGTCCAGCTCCCAGTCGGCCCCCGCCGCCTCGGCCGCGGTGACCATCGCGAGCAGCGGGGTGATGCCGATGCCGCCGGCGACGAACCGGTAGCGGGTGCCGGGGGTGACCTCGAAGGCGAAGTGGTTGCGCGGCCCGCGGATGCGCAGCCGGTCGCCCACCGCCACCTCGTCGTGCAGGGCCAGCGACCCGCCGCCGCCGTCGGCCTCGCGGAGCACCGCGATGCGCCAGTGGGAGCGGTCGGCGGGGTCGCTGCACAGCGAGTACTGCCGTTCCAGGCCGGGGCGCAGCAGCACGTCCAGGTGCGAACCGGGGGTCCAGGCGGGCAGGTCGCGGCCGTTGTGCGACCGGAGGTCCAGGGCCACCACGCCGTCGGCCAGCAGCGTGCGGTCGGCCACGACGAGGTCGCGTTCGACGTCGGAGAAGAAGCTCACGCGCCGGATGGAAGCACCCCGGGAGCCCCCGGGTCACCGATGACCCGAAGAGGTCACACGGACGTAACCGCCGCGCGTTTCCATCCTCGGTGTGACCCTCACCGACACCACGCGCCCTGCCGCCGTCGCCGCCCTGGATGCCGAGCTCACCGACCTGCTGGGCGAGCGCAACGTGAGCACCGAGCTGCGGGCCCGCGAGCGCGCCTCGGTCGACGGCGCCCGGATGAGCCCGATCATCAGCGAGCTGCTGCCGCTCGGGGTCGCCGACGTGGTCGCGTTCCCGACCGACGCCGCCCAGATCGGGCAGGCCGTGGCCGCCGCCGTCCGGCACGGCGTCCCGGTCACCCCGCGGGGCAAGGGCACCGGCAACTACGGGCAGGGCATCCCGATGTCCGGCGGGCTGGTGCTCGACCTGTCCCGGGCCCGGGCGGTCGTCGAGGTGGGCGAGGGCTGGCTGACCGCCGAGGCCGGGGCACCGATGGTGACCTGCGAGCGGGCCGCCCAGGCGACCGGTCAGCAGCTGTGGATGTACCCCTCGACGGTGCAGTCCTCGCTCGGCGGCTTCCTCGCCGGCGGGTCGGGCGGCACCGGCAGCATCGTGCACGGCACCAACGACGCCGGTTTCGTGGCGGCGCTGGACGTGGTGCACGCCGACGGCTCCCCCGAGCTGCACCACGTCGAGGGCGACGAGGCCCAGCAGTACGTGCACAACTACGGCACCGCCGGGGTGATCGCCCGGGCCACCGTGCGGCTGGAGCCGCTGCAGGAGTGGCGCGGGGTCTACGCCAGCTTCCCGGACTTCCCCTCGGCCCAGTCGGTGCTCCGCGACCTGGGCGCGATGACCCCGACCCCGCGGCTGGTCTCGGCGGACAACCCGGTGATCACCGCCGCCCTGCCCGAGGACCCGGCGTACCCGGCGGGCCGGGCCAGCGTCCGGGTGATCGCCGAGGCGAGCACCGTGGCCCGGGCGACCGAGCTGGTCGAGGCCGCCGGTGGGCGGCTCGAGGACGTCCGCGAGGGACCGCAGGTGCCGCTGGCGATCAGCGTGCTCAGCTACAACCACCCCATCGAGTGGCTGCAGAAGAGCGCCCCCGGCGTCTACTTCCACCTCGAGGTCGGCGGGGCGGCGCTGATCGACCGGCTCGCCGAGGTCGAGGCCGTCTACGAGGGCGGCCAGTTGCACTGCGAGATCGGCAACTCCGGGCCGATCGGCATGCTCGCCGGGGTCTACCGCAGCCCCGAGCAGGTCGCTGCCGGCATCCTGGCGCTGAACGAGATCGGCGTCGGGGTGCACGACCCGCACCAGTGGAACGTGGACTTCCAGCTCCAGCGCACGGTCGAGACCGCGAAGCGCACCGACCCGCGCGGGCTGCTCAACCCCGGCAAGCTCAACCCGGAGTACGGCGGCCCCACCAAGGGCGCCGTGCGGTGACCCGGCCGTTCGACCTGCACGCCGACGGCCGGCCGCCTCCGGACCCCATGGACGTCGCCCGCAGCTGGCTGCCCGACGACGACGAGCCCGACCGGCCGCAGGTCGTGCTGTCCACGCTGGGCACCGACGGCTGCCCGGACGCCCGGACGGTGCTGTTGACGTCCTTCGACGCGACCGGGTTCGCCTTCCACACCGCCCGCTCCAGCCGCAAGGTGGAGCAGCTGGCGGCCGCACCCCGTGCGGCGATGACGGCGACCTGGCCGGGGTTCACCCGACAGCTCGTGCTGCGTGGCGAGGTGGTGCCGGACCCCGACGAGGCCCGGGCGTGGGCGGCCCGCTCGGACCACCTGCGCCGGCTGGCCTGGCTGAACACCCACGAGCTGGCCCGGCTCGACCTCGCCGGGAGGCGCAGCGGGTGGGCCGCCGACGTCCCCACCGACGAGGGGTCGGCCCCGGCGCCGTCCTGGGTGGGCTACCGGCTGCAGCCGGTGGAGCTCACCTTCTGGGCCGGGGGCGCGGACACCGCCAGCCGCCGCCTGCGCTACACGCGGCAGGACGACGGCTGGCGGTGGGAGCACCTGGCCGGGTGAGACCAGCGGGGTGACTCAGTGCTTCGGGGTCCACCCGATCGCCGGGGCGACCTCGCGGACGACGGTCTCCAGCAGCCGGGTGTTGTAGTCCACGCCCAGCATGTTCGGCACGGTGAGCAGCAGGGTGTCGGCCTCGCGCACCGCGGCGTCCTTGGAGAGCTCCTCGGCCAGCTGGTCCGGGGGGCCGGCGTAGGTCTTGCCGAAGCGGGAGCGCACGCCCCCGAGCAGGCCGACCTGGTCCTCGCCGCTGCGGTCGCCGAAGTACATCCGGTCCTCGTCGGTGACCACGGGCATCACGCTGCGGCTGACCGAGACGCGCGGCTCGCGCTCCCAGCCGGCCTCGGCCCAGGCGGCCCGGTAGCGCTCGATCTGCTCGGCCTGCAGCTCGTCGAACGGGATGCCGGTGTCCTCGCTGAGCAGCGTGGAGCTCATCAGGTTCATGCCCTGGCGGGCGGTCCACACGCCGGTGTCGCGCGTGCCGGCACCCCACCAGATGCGGTCGCCCAGGCCCGGGGCCTGCGGCTGGATCGCGAGCTTGCCGCTGACCCCGCCGGTCATCGCGGGGTTGGCGTCGGCCACCCCGGCCCCGGCCAGGGCGGCCCGGAACACCTCGGTGTGCGCCCGCGCGAGGTCACCGCCCTCGGCGTCGCCGGCGAAGGAGTACCCGAAGGACTCCGCCCCGCGCAGCGCCGTCTCCGGTGACCCCCGGCTGATGCCGAGCTGGAGCCGGCCGTCGCTGAGCAGGTCGCTGATCGCGGCCTCCTCGGCCATGTACAGCGGGTTCTCGTAGCGCATGTCGATGACGCCGGTGCCGATCTCGATCCGGCTGGTGCGCGCGGCGACCGCGGCGAGCAGCGGGAACGGGGCGGCCAGCTGCCGGGCGAAGTGGTGCACCCGGTAGTAGGCGCCGTCCAGGCCGAGCTCCTCGGCGGCGACGGCGAGCTCGACGCTCTGCACGAGGGCGTCGCGCCCGGTGCGCACCTGCGAGCCACGGCCCGGGTTCCAGTTCCCGAAGCTCAGGAAACCGATCTTCTTGTCCATGTCGAGACCTCCTCGGTCACTCACTTGAACACTCAACCACTCCGACCTGTTCCAGCACCAGCTCGGGCCCGACCGCGGTGTGCGATCGGGCCCGAGGGGACGTGCGGGAGGTCAGACGCCGGCGGTGTGGAGGGCCGGGTAGTCGGTGTAGCCCTCGGCGCCGCCGCCGTAGAACGTGGACGAGTCGGGCTCGTTCTCCTCGTGCCCGCCGACCCAGCGCTGCACCAGGTCCGGGTTGGCGATGAGGGCGCGACCGACGGCCACGACCTCGGCCTGCCCGGACTCGACGAAGCCGATGGCCTCCTCGCGGGCGGTCGGCGAGGCGAAGCCGGTGTTGGCCATGAGCGGGCCGCCGAAGCGGGTGCGCAGGTCCTGCACCAGCTCGCCGGCGGGCTCGGCGTGCAGCACCGACAGGTAGGCCAGGCCCAGCGGGGCCAGCGCGTCGACGAGGACCCCGTAGGTCTCGTGCACGTCGGCAGCGTCGGGCTCGACAACGCCCTGCACGCCGTGCGACGGGGAGATCCGCAGGCCCACGCGACCGGCGCCGATCTCGGCGGCCACCTCGGTGACGACCTCGACGACGAAGCGGGCCCGGGCCTCCGGGCTGCCGCCGTAGACGTCGGTGCGCAGGTTGGTGTCCGCGGCGAGGAACTCGTGCAGCAGGTAGCCGTTGGCGCCGTGCACCTCGACCCCGTCCATACCGGCGTCGACGGCGCGGCGGGCGGCGGCCACGAACTCGGCCTTGACCGCGACGGCCTCCTCGGTGGTCAGGGCGTGCGGCACCGGGTAGGGCTTCTTGCCGTCGGCGGTGTGCACCTCCCCGTCGATGGCGATGGCCGAGGGAGCGACGATCCGGTCGGTGCCGGTGATGTCGGTGTGCGAGACGCGGCCGGCGTTCATCAGCTGCATGACCACGGTGCCGCCGGCGGCGTGCACGGCGTCGGCGACGCGGGCCCAGCCGGCGGCCTGCTCGACGGTGACGATGCCGGGCTGGCCGGGGTAGCCCCGCGACTCGTGGCTGGGGTACGTGCCCTCGGTGACGATCAGGCCGGCACTGGCGCGCTGGGCGTAGTGCTCGACGACGATGTCGCCCGGCACGCCGTCGGCGCCCGAGCGCATCCGGGTCAGCGGGGCCATGGCGATGCGGTTGGCGAGCTCGAGGTCACCGAGCTGCACGGGGGAGAACAGGTCCATGTCACCGGTCAGCCGCCGGGGCGCCGGGACCATTCCGTCCCGGTGCCGTCAGCCCGGTCACACCTCAGCCGATCGTGTAGCCGCCGTCCACCACGACGGTCTGCCCGGTGACGTAGCCGGCGCCCTCACCGGCCAGCCACACGACGGTCGCGGCGAGCTCGTCGAGCCGCCCCTGCCGGCCCAGCACGATCCGCTCCAGCTGCCGCTCGACGTAGCCCTCGGCGTAGGACTCCCCCATCTCGGACTCGAAGAAGCCCGGCGCCACCGCGTTGACCCGGATGCCCTTGCGGCCCGACCACTGCGCGGCCAGGTCGCGGGTCAGGCCGATCAGCCCGGCCTTGCTGGAGGCGTAGGCCGCCTGCGGCAGCGGCTGGGGGTGCAGGCCGATGACGCTGCTGATGTTCACGATCGCCGCACCGGGCTGCATGACCCGCCCGCAGGCCTGGGCCATCCAGTAGGCGCCCATCAGGTTCACGTCGAGCACGGCGCGGAACTGCTCGGGGGTCTCCCGGGTGGCCGGCACGGCGGTCCCGACGCCGGCGTTGTTGACCAGCACGTCGAGCCGGCCGAACTCCGTGGTCGCGGCGGCGACCAGCGCCGTGCAGGCGTCGGGGTCCGCCACGTCGGTGGGGACGACGAGGGCGCGACGCCCGGTGGCCCGCACGTCGACGGCGGTCTCCTCCAGCCGATCGGCGCGGCGGCCGGCCAGGACGACGTCGGCGCCGGCCTCGGCCAGCGCGGTGGCGAACCGGACGCCCAGCCCGGAGGAGGCGCCGGTGACGACGGCGACGCGGTCGTCGAGACGGAAGCGGTCGAGGATGCCCATGCCCGGGATCGTCGCCGGGCCCGCCGGGCGCCGTCAACACGGGCGTGGACGGGTGGACCGCGCCACAGCCGCACCACAGCCGCCCCACCGGCCACCGCACCCCGCCAGCCGTGACGCGGTGTCACGACTCGACCACGACGCTCCCGGTTCAGTTGCGCGGTTACTGCGGGTGCATGGGTGAGGCTGTCCGGGTGAGTCTCTCCGCCCCGCCCACCCCGCCGGGATCCCCCAGCGGGCCGCGGGCCGTGGACGCCCTGCTGGCCGACCGCGGCCAGCTGTTCCGCGCGCTGTTCCTCTCCGCCCCGATCGGCAAGGCCGTCGTCGGCCTCGACGGCCACCTGCAGGTGGTCAACCCGGCGCTGTGCGCGCTGACCGGCCGCACCGCCGAGGAGCTCGTCGGCCGGCACCTGGACCTGCTCGCCCACCCCGACGACATCCCCGTCGAGGACCTCGCACCGCCGCACACCGCCGGCGAGCCGGCCCTGGACCCGCACCTCGAGGTGGTCGGCGAGCGCCGGCTGCAGCGCGCCGACGGCAGCACGCTCTGGGTGCAGCAGGCCCGCGAGCTGGTCCGCCGCACCAACGGCGACCCGCAGTTCGTCGTCCTCTCCCTGGTCGACGTCACCGACCGGCGCCGCGCCGAGGAGGACCTGGTCCGCCGGGCGCTCACCGACCCGCTGACCGGGCTGCCCAACCGCCGCTCGCTCACCGACCGGCTGCAGCACGCGCTGAACCTGTCCCGTCGCCGCGGCGGCCCGGTCGGGCTGGTCTACCTCGACCTCGACAGGTTCAAGTCGGTCAACGACTCCCTGGGCCACGAGGCCGGGGACCAGCTGCTCTGCCAGGTCGCCGACCGGCTGCGCTGGTCGACCCGGGTGGAGGACACCGCCGTCCGGCTCGGGGCCGACGAGTTCCTGATCCTGGCCGAGGACGTCGACGACGTCGAGGCGCTGCGCACCCTGGCCGACCGGCTGATGCGGGTGCTCGACGACCCGTTCCACGTCAACGACCGGGAGATCGTGCTGTCGGCGAGCATGGGGCTGACGCTGGGCTCCGACGCCGCCCCCGACGCGTTGCTGCGGCAGGCGCACGGTGCGCTCACCCGGGCCAAGGAGAACGGCGGCCGGGGCCGGGTCGTCGTGCACGACGAGGCGCTCAGCGGCGGGGACGTCGACCAGCTCCAGCTGGAGACCGACCTGCGGCACGCGGTGGACGCCGGGGAGCTGCGGCTGTTCTACCAACCGATCGTGGCCCTGAGCGACGAGCGGCTGCTGGGCTACGAGGCGCTGATCCGCTGGCAGCACCCCACCCGCGGGCTGCTCCCGCCGGGTGCGTTCCTGGACGCCGCGGAGAACAACCGGCTGACCTCCAAGCTCGGCGCCTGGGTGCTCAAGCAGGCCTGCGGGGACGCCGCCGGCTGGGAGCCCAGCCTGCGGGTGCACGTCAACATCTCCTCCCGGCACCTGGCCGAGCCCGGCTTCTCCGAGCTGGTCGCGGCCTCGCTGGAGGAGTCGGGCCTGGAGCCGGGCCGGCTCGAGCTGGAGATCACCGAGTCGACCGCGCTGTTCGCCGCCGAGGCCACCCTGCGCTCGGTGTCGGAGGTGACCGCCAGCGGCGTCACCCTGGCCCTGGACGACTTCGGCACCGGCTACTCCGCGATCACCGCGCTGCACCGGCTGCCGATCCACACCGTGAAGATCGACCGGTCCTTCGTGGCCGACGTGGTCACCGAGCCCTCGACCGCGGCGCTCGTGCAGGGCCTGCTGCAGCTGGGGCAGGGCATGGGCCTGGAGGTCATCGCCGAGGGCATCGAGGACGCCGACCAGGCGACCTGGCTGCGCGAGCACGGCTGCCTGATGGCCCAGGGCTACGCGTTCGGCCGGCCGGCACCGCTGCCGGCACCCACCCCGGCCTGAGGGGCGCGCCGGTCAGCCGGTGACCGTGGTCAGCTCGGGGCGCTTGGCGCTCCGGCCGTCGCCGGAGGACCGGCCGCGCACCCGGCGGCCGACCCACGGCACCACGAACGAGCGCACCCAGGCGGCCTCGGCGGCCACCCGTTCGCGGCGGGGCAACGGGTCGGCCGGACGCAGCGGGGTCGACCAGTCGTCCTCGACCTCCAGCCCGAGCACGGCGGCCGCGGCCAGCGCGGTGCGCCGGTGGCCCTCGGTGTTCAGGTGCAGCCGGTCGACGTCCCACATCCGGGCGTCCTGCACCCAGACCGCGCCCCACTGGTCGAGCACCACGGCGCCGTGCCGGCGGGCGATGGACCACAGGTGTGCGTTGTAGGTCGCCGAGCGACCACGCGTGCGCCCGATCAGCGGGGTCTGCCGGGGGTCGACCCCGGTGGCCAGCAGCACGTCGGCACCGGTGGAGCGGACCTCGGCCACCGCCTCGTCCATCAGCGCGGCCAGCGCGTCGGGGTCGGCGCCGGGCCGGAGCAGGTCGTTGCCACCGGCCACGATGCTCACCAGGTCCGGTGCTGCGGCCAGCGCCTCGGGCAGCTGGTCGTCGAGCACCTGGGCCAGCAACCGGCCGCGGACGGCGAGGTTGGCGTAGTCGATCTCGCCCTGCGCGGTCGCCAGGTGCTGGGCCAACCGGTCGGCCCAGCCACGGAACTCGTCAGGCCGGTCGCCGGGGTCACCGACACCCTCGGTGAAGGAGTCCCCGACCGCCACGTACCGCTGCCACTCGTCGCGCACGCGCCCATCATCGCCGGAGGGCCACGGTGGCCGAACACACACCCGGGCGGGTGCGTCGCGCAGGGCCAACGACCGGGATCATCTGGCCCCATGCGCACCGACGTCGCCTGCACCCTCACGATCTCCGCCCCCGTCCCGGCGACGGCCTTCCTCCAGGTGGCGGTGGCGACCCCCACCACCGAGGAGCTGACCATCGTGTCGGCCGGCACGGCCCGGACAGCGATCGAGACCCAGGTGCTCGGGGCCCGCGTGCACGAGCTGGAGCTGGCGGCCGGGGAGACGACGATCGCCTACTCGGCCTCGGTGGAGTCCGGCGGTCCCGCCCGCGAGGTCACCCCGGCCGACCGGGCCGAGTACCTCCGCCCCTCCCGCTACTGCCCCTCCGACCAGATCGAGGGCTACGCCTCCACCGAGTTCGACCAGACGACCGACCGGGCCGAGCTGGTCGGGCAGGTCGCCTCCTGGGTGGGCAACCGGCTGGTCTACGTCGCCGGGGCCAGCCGTCCGGTGGACACCGCGATCGACACCCTGCTCGCCGGCTCCGGCGTCTGCCGGGACTACACCCACCTGACCGTGATGCTGCTGCGGGCCCTCGAGGTGCCCGCCCGGCTGGTCGCCGTCTACGCCCCGGGCCTGGCGCCGATGGACTTCCACGCGGTCGTCGAGGCCGACGTCGACGGCGTCTGGAAGACCGTGGACCCCACCCGGCTGGCGCCCACGTCGTCCCTGGTGCGGATCTGCCACGGCCGCGACGCCGCCGACACCGCGTTCCTGTCGCTGTTCGGCGGCCGCGCCACGCTGGGCCGGATGACGGTCACCGCCACCGTCGACGGCCAGCTCCCGGCACCCTCCGACGAGCCGTTCCCGATGTCATAGCCCCGTAGGGACCTCTCGGCGTGGTCCTTCACCCGGGGGTGGACGCGCCGCCGGGGTGCCGGCGGCGCAGCTCCTCGGGCACCAGCTCCAGCAGCTCCTCCGGGAGCAGCGGCAGGTCCAGCAGCGACAGCTTCACCCGGCTGCGGTCGGCGGCCACCGAGTCGTCGATGCGCACCAGCCGGCCGGCCTCGGCCCGGCTGGTCACCTCCAGCACGTCCCCGGGTGCGACCCGGCCGGCCAGCAGCCCGTCCACCTCGACCGCCGGGCGTCCGGCGGTCAGCGTCACCCGCAGCGGCTCCCCGTGACCGAGCACCAGCGACCGGCTGATCCCGTTCATCGGCGCCGACGGGGTGACCAGGATGCCCTCGGCGCCCGGGCTCATCACCGGCCCCCCGGCGGCGTAGTTGTAGGCCGTGGAGCCCATCGGGGTGGCGATGATGAGCCCGTCGCAGCGGTAGTGCCCGTACCGCCGTCCGCTCACCGCGAGGTCGCCCTCGACCAGGCCCTCCCCGGGCACCCGGGCGAGCACCACGTCGTTGAACGCCACGGTCTCCCACCCGGGCCCGCGGACCACCAGGCAGGTGCGCGACTCGGTGGTCGACCGGCCGGCCGCCATCGCGGCCAGCGCGTCGTCGAGCTCGCGGCCCTCCACCTCGGCCAGAAACCCCAGCCGGCCCAGGTTGACCCCGAGCACCGGCACCGGCCGGTCGACGACCAGCCGCATCGCGCCCAGCAGGGTGCCGTCCCCGCCGAGGGCGATCAGGCCGTCGCACTCATCGGCGAGCTCGGCCAGCGCGACCGGCCGGACGCCCTCGACGCCCAGCCGGGCCACGTCGGGCTCGGCGGCGACCAGGTCGACGTCGTGCGTCGACGTCCAGGCCGCCACCTGGCGGGCCGCGGTCGAGCAGTCCCGCCGCGGGTGGAGCACCAGACCGATCCGCCCGGAGGCGTGCACCCGGTCAGCCCTTCAGCGTCTCGAGCAGCCGCAGCCAGACCTCGTTCATCGTCGGGTAGGCCGGGACCGCGTGCCACAGCCGGCTGATCGGCACCTCGCCGACCACCGCGATGGTGGCCGCCTGCAGCATCTCCGAGACCCCGGGGCCGACGAAGGTCAGCCCGACCAGCACCTGCCGGTCGGTGTCGACCACGGCGACGGCCTTGCCGCTGTAGCCGTCGGCGAACAGCGCGGACCCGGCGACGTTCCCGAGCTCGTACCGGACGACGGTGTGCGCCAGGCCCTGCTCCTCCGCCTGCGCCGCGGTGAGCCCGACCGAGGCGACCTGCGGGACGGAGAAGGTGACCTGCGGGGTGGCGGCGGCGTCGGCGGTGGCCACGAACGGCGACCAGTCGGCCATCGACACCTGCTCACCGGTCGCCCGCGCCACGATCGCGGCGCCGGCCTGCCGGGCCTGGTACTTGCCCATGTGGGTGAGGAGCCGGCGGCCGTTGACGTCCCCGACGCCGTACAGCCAGTCGACCCCGCGCACCCGCAGGGTGTCGTCGACGTCCAAGTACTCCCCCGCGGTCAGCCCGACGGTGTCCAGGCCGATGTCCTCGGTGCGGGCCTTCCGGCCGGCGGCGACGAGGAACTCGTCCCCGCGCACCTCGCCGGCGTTGGTCACCACGACCACGTCGTCGCCGTCCTTGCGCACGGCGGACACCGAGGTGTTGAGCTGCACGTCCACCCCCCGGCCGCGCAGCGACTCGGCGACGGCCTCCCCGGCCTCGGGCTCCTGCCCGGCCAGCAGCCGCCCGCCGCGCTGGAGCAGGGTGACCTGCGAGCCCAGCGCCGACCACGCGGTGGCCATCTCCACCCCGACCACCCCGCCGCCCAGGATCACCAGCCGACCGGGGGCCTGCTGGGCGCTGGTGGCCTCGCGGGCGGTCCAGACCTCGACGTCCTCGATGCCCTCCAGCGGCGGGACGGCGGCGTCCGAGCCGGTGCACACCGCGACCGCGTGCCGGGCGGTGAGCGTCGTGGTCGTGCCGTCCGCGGCCGTGACGACGACGGTCTTCTCCCCGTCGAGCCGGCCGGCGCCACGGACCAGGGTGATGCCGGCGCCGGTGACCCACTCGGCCTGGCTCGAGTCGTCCCAGTTGCTGGTGAAGGAGTTGCGGCGCTCGAGGGTGGCGGCGACGTCCTGGTCACCGGTCACGGCCGCGGCGGCACCGGAGACCGCGCGGGCCTCGTCGAGCACCTCGGTGCCGCGCAGCAGCGCCTTGCTCGGCATGCAGGCCCAGTACGAGCACTCGCCCCCGATGAGCTCGCTCTCCACGATCGCCGCGCTCAGGCCGCCCTTGACGACGGCGTCCGCCACGTTCTCACCGGTCGAGCCGGCGCCGATCACGATCACGTCGAAGGTCTGGTCTGCAGTCACGGCTCCAGTCTCCGGGTGTGGTCGACTGGCCGCATGCCGGTCGAGGGGTCCGAGTTCGCCGCCGCGCTGCGGCAGTACGCCGCCGGCGTGGTGCTGATGTGCGTGCGGGACGACATCGACGACGTGGGGACGACGGTGACCTCGGCGATGAGCGTCTCGGCGGACCCCCCGCTGGTCGCGGTCGCCCTGACCACCGACGGCTACCCGCACGAGGTGCTGGAGAGCGTCGGCTCGTGCGCGCTGAACGTGCTCGGCGTCCAGCACGAGATCCTGGCCAGCCGGTTCGCCTCGGCCGGTCGGCCCAGCGCCCGGCACCTGCTGGAGACCGTGCCGTGGCAGCGCGCGGAGCACAGCGGCGGGATCGTCCTGGACGACGCGGTGACCGCGCTGGACTGCCGGGTCGCCCAGCTCGTCCCGGCCGGGGACCACACCCTCGCCGTCCTCGAGGTGGTCGGCGTGCCGGTGCTGGAGGAGACCCGCGACCCGCTGCTGCGGCTGCGCGGCCGGTGGACCGACGGTGCGGGGCGGTCGTTCCGCCGCTCGTGACACCGGGTGTCGTACCGGAGGTCTAACTTCAGGGGCGATGACCGACTCCCCGTTCTCCGAGTCCGCCGTCCGCCGCGCCGTCGTCCGCGCCGAACGGGGCGCGACCCTGGACGCCGTCGAGGCCGAGACCCTGCTGCACGCCCGCGGGCTGGCCGAGGGCGAGCCGCTGGACCGGCTGCTCACCGCCGCCTCCCGGGGCCGAGACGCCGGCCTGGCCTCGGCCGGGCGCCCCGGGGTGGTCACCTACAGCCGCAAGGTGTTCATCCCGCTGACCCACCTGTGCCGCGACCGCTGCCACTACTGCACGTTCGTCACCACCCCGGGGCAGCTGCGGGCCGAGGGCAAGGCGCCGTTCCTGTCCCCCGACGAGGTGCTCGACGTCGCCCGGGCCGGCGCCGCGCTGGGCTGCAAGGAGGCGCTGTTTACCCTCGGCGACCGCCCGGAGGACCGCTGGCCGGTCGCGGCGCAGTGGCTGGAGGAGCACGGCTACGACTCCACGCTGGGCTACCTGCGGGCGATGGCGATCCGGGTGCTGGAGGAGACCGGCCTGCTGCCGCACCTGAACCCCGGGGTGCTGTCGTGGGAGGAGGTCCAGCGGCTCAAGCCGGTGTCGGCCTCGATGGGCATGATGCTGGAGACCACCGCGACCCGGTTGTTCACCGAGCCCGGCGGCCCGCACTTCGGCTCCCCGGACAAGGACCCCGCCGTCCGGCTGCGGGTGCTGGAGGACGCCGGCCGCTCGGCCGTGCCCTTCACCACCGGCGTCCTGCTGGGCATCGGGGAGACCCCGGCCGAGCGGGTCGACGCGGTGCTGGAGATCCGGGCCTCGGCGCAGCGGCACGGGCACGTGCAGGAGACGATCGTGCAGAACTTCCGGGCCAAGCGGCGGACGGCGATGGCCGCCACCGAGGACCTGGCGCTGCAGGAGTACGTGGCCGCGGTCGCCGTCACCCGGCTGCTGCTGGGCCCCAGGCACCGGGTGCAGGCGCCGCCGAACCTGACCGACCCCGCCGAGCTGGGCCTGCTGCTGCGGGCCGGGGTCGACGACTGGGGCGGGGTCTCCCCGCTGACGCCGGACCACGTGAACCCCGAGCGGCCCTGGCCGCACATCGACACCCTCGCCACCCTCACCGCCGAGGCCGGGTTCACCCTGCGCGAGCGGCTGGCGGCCCAGCCGCCCTACGTGGGCTCCCCGGAGCCCTGGCTGGACCCGCGGGTGCGCCCGCACGTCGCCGCGCTCGCCGGCCCGGACGGGCTGGCCGTGGAGGG
This sequence comes from Geodermatophilus sp. Leaf369, assembly GCF_001424455.1. Lineage (NCBI taxonomy): Bacteria > Bacillati > Actinomycetota > Actinomycetes > Geodermatophilales > Geodermatophilaceae > Geodermatophilus > Geodermatophilus sp. Leaf369. The sequence continues at coordinate 630,870 of NZ_LMQA01000001.1, forward strand.
CCGACTGCCCGTCGGGCTGCCCTGGCAGGAGCCCGACGAGGCCTGGGGCGGGACCGGCCGGGTCGACCTGCACACCGAGATCGACACCACCGGGCGGACCGGGGACCGGCGCAGCGACTTCGACGCCGTCTACGGCGACTGGGCCGAGCTGCGCGACCGCACGACCGCCGCCCGCGACGGGTCGTCCTCCGCGCTGCGGGTCGGTGACCCCGCGGTGCACGCCGCCCTGGGCCGCGCCGAGCTCGACCCGGCCGGGCTCACCGACGCCGAGTACCTCACCCTGCTCGGGGCCGACGGCGACGACCTGGAGGCGCTGACCGGGCTGGCCGACGCCGTCCGCCGGGACGTCAACGGCGACGACGTCACCTACGTCGTGAACCGCAACATCAACTTCACCAACGTCTGCTACACCGGCTGCCGGTTCTGCGCGTTCGCCCAGCGGCGCACCGACGCCGACGCCTACACGCTGTCCCTGGAGCAGGTCGGCGACCGGGTGGACGAGGCCTGGGCCGGCGGCGCGACCGAGATCTGCATGCAGGGCGGGATCCACCCCGACCTGCCCGGCACCGCCTACCTCGACCTCGCCCGGGAGGTGAAGCGCCGGCAGCCGGGCATCCACCTGCACGCCTTCTCCCCCATGGAGATCGTCAACGGCGCCGCCCGCACCGGGCTGTCGTTCCGGGAGTTCCTGCTGGCGGCCAAGGAAGCCGGGCTGGACTCGATCCCGGGGACGGCGGCGGAGATCCTCGACGACGAGGTCCGCTGGGTGCTGACCAAGGGCAAGCTGCCCAGCGCGACCTGGCTGGAGATCGTGGAGACCGCCCACTCGGTGGGCCTGCCCTCGACCTCCACGATGATGTACGGCCACGTCGACACCCCCGCGCACTGGGTCGCGCACCTGCGCACGCTGGCCGCGCTGCAGGACCGCACCGGCGGGTTCCGGGAGTTCGTGCTGCTCCCGTTCGTGCACCACAACTCCCCCATCTACCTGGCCGGGGTCGCCCGCCCGGGCCCGACGATGCGGGAGAACCGGGCGGTGCACGCGGTCGCCCGGCTGCTGCTGCACGGCCGGATCGACAACGTGCAGACCTCCTGGGTCAAGCTCGCCGAGGCCGGCACGCACGCCGTGCTGCAGGGCGGGGCCAACGACCTCGGCGGGACGCTGATGGAGGAGACCATCAGCCGGATGGCCGGCAGCGAGAACGGGTCGCTGAAGACCATCGCCGAGCTGGAGGCGATGGCCGCCGCGATCGGCCGCCCGGCCCGCCAGCGCACCACCGAGTACGGCACCCCGTCGGCCGAGCGGCTGGCCACCGCCCGCAGTGACGCCGGCCGCCGCGCGCTGACCCTGCAGATCACCCCCGCCTGAGCATCCGGAGGCCCGCGATGACCGATCCCTGGCACCAGCCGCTGCGGCACGTGCGGGCCACCGAGCTGTCCGAGGACACCGGCCAGACCGGCGGCATGCGCCGCCGCGAGGCGGTGTCGGCGCGCACCGTCGGCTCGCAGCGGCTGTGGATGGGCCAGACGCACGTCGCGCCGCACACGAACTCCGGGGACCACCACCACGGGGACTCCGAGACCTCGATCTACGTCGCGGTCGGCCACCCGGTGTTCGTCTTCGCCCGGGACGGCGCGGAGGTCCGGCTCGAGACCTCGCCCGGGGACTACGTGTTCGTGCCGCCGTTCGTGCCGCACCGGGAGGAGAACCCGACCGGCGAGGAGGCCGTGGTCGTCATCGCCCGCAGCAGCCAGGACGCGATCGTGGTCAACCTGCCCGGGCTCACCGCCGTCGAGCCCCCTGCGGGGGACTGACGCCACACGTCTGCGCCCGGCGCGGTCACCGGGCGTGAGCGCACGGCGCCGTCGGCGGCGGTCACCGTGACGCCCGCGGGTGCACCTGGGCCGGCAACCTCCCCCCAAAGGCTGGAGTCGCTCCAGCACCGTTGACGCCGTCTCACGCTGTGTCACATCCTGCTCACTGAACGCCTGCTACCGCAGGTGGAGCAGGGGTCGCCGTCGCCCCCGTCGCTCATCTCCGAGCGACGCACCCGCGTCGCGACCGAAGAGGACGTCCCGTGATCCCACGTGCCGGTCGCACCCGACCGACCCGACTCGGCCCGGTGCTGGTGCGCGCCGGCGTCGTGCTGCTGACCGCGGGCGCGCTCAGCGCCTGCCAGCTGCCCGACGTCAGCATGAGCCCCCCGATGTCCGAGAGCACGCCCGCGGCCACACCCCGCGCGACCGCCTCCCCCACGGCCACCGCCACGCCGACGGCCGACGCCGCCGAGGTCGACGCCGCAGCAGCCGAGGCCGCCGCCCTGGAGGCCGCCGCCACCCCCGTCCGCCCGCCGGGCGAGCTCGACGTCGGCTCGACCACGCACGTGGTGCCCGCCGGTGACCGCGACCTCGTCGTGGACTGGTGGACCGACCAGACGGCCGTCGACTGGACCGCCGGCGACCCGAAGACCCTGCAGCTGTCCGCGCACCTCGAGGGCGGCTCCGACGACGAGGTCCTGGTGCTGGTCACCCGCTTCGCCGCCGTGCTGGACGACGGGGTCACCCGCACCCAGGTCGACGAGGACCTCGGGGAGTTCGTCATCTCCGCGCCCTACACCTACGGCACGGTGCTGACCCTGCCGCCCTCGGACTCCGCGGCGACGTCGCTGTCGGTGTCCCTGCAGTTCGACCTGCTCGTGGAGACCGAGCCGGGTTCCGAGCGCTACTTCCGCCAGACCGTGATGGACACCCTCGTCCTCCCCCTCACCACCACTGCAGCCGAGCAGGAGACCCCGTGACCGAGATCGCCGTCCCCGACGTGACCACGCGCGGCATGCGCCGGTCCACCGACCGGGTCACCCTGCTGGCCCGCAGCGGAGGGGCCGACGTCCCCGACGTCTCGACCCTGGTGCCCGAGCAGTTCGCCGACCGCCGCGGGATGGCCTCCCGCCGGCACGCGACCATCGCCTGCGTCATCCCGGCCTACAACGAGCAGTCGACGATCCACGCCGTCCTGACCTCGATCCTGTCCCAGACCCGGCCGCCGGACACGATCCACGTCGTCATCAACAACACCGACGACGACACCGGCGAGATCGCCGGGGAGTTCCTCGGCGAGCACGAGCGCACCGTCAAGGGCCAGACCTACTCGACCGTCGTGCACGTGCACGACATCGGGGTCAACCCGGACAAGAAGGTCGGCGCGCTGAACTTCGGCTACTACGTCAGCCGCGGCCACGACTACATCCTCGGCGTGGACGGCGACACCACCCTCGACCGCTTCTGCGTCGAGTGGATGGAGAAGGAGATGGTGACCGACCAGCGCATCGGCGGTCTGTCGGCCATCTACTCCTTCGACAAGTCCACCGTGAAGGGCCCGATGGCGCGGTTCCTGGTCGCCGGTCAGCGCGCCCAGTTCGCCGGCTTCAACATGGACAACCTGGTCCGCGGCCGGAACATGGCCGTGCTCGGCGGGCAGTGCTCGCTGTTCAGCGTGCGCGCCCTCGAGCAGGTCATGTACCTCAACCACCAGGCCGCCCCCTGGGTGCGCGACTCCGAGGTCGAGGACTCCAAGCTCTCCCTGCAGATCAAGGACGCCGGGTACAGCACCAAGATCAGCGCCCGCGCCCGGGCGAACGTGGGGCCGATGGAGACCCTCCGGTCGCTGCACGGCCAGCAGGTGAAGTGGAACTACGGCGGCATCGACCTGCTGTGGCCCGGCCAGCGCGGGGACACCAAGGGCCAGCCCATGCACCCGAACCTGCGGCTGCGCTGGTACGAGAACCTGGCGATGGTCTTCAACATCTTCAGCCGGATGGCCTTCCTGCTCCTGCTGGCCGCGGCGCTGAGCATCGACGCCTTCGTGTTCAACCCGATCTGGCTGATCCCGCCGGTCGTGGCGACCTGCCTGAACCTGCGGATCGCGGCCTCCATGCACGACAAGAGCGGGTCGGACATCTTCTACGCCCTGCTCGTGGTGCCCGCCGAGGCCTACATGTGGCTGCGGATGGGCCACTTCCTCACCGCGTGGACGCAGTTCTTCGCCCGCTCGGACAAGGACAACTGGGCCGCCCAGGCCGCCGCCGAGCGTGGTCGCGGTTCGGCCTACGTCATGCCGCTGATCTGCGCCGTCGTCACCTTCGCGGTGCTGATCTTCGCCTGGAGCCAGCAGAGCGTGCAGCTGCAGTCGGCGATCCTCTCCATCGGCTGGCCGGTGCTCTACCTGCTGACGGTGCTGCAGACCGTCTTCATGCTCAAGAAGCTGGTCCGCCGCCAGCGCGGCTTCCAGGTCTGAGCGGTCGCCCGGCCGGCCCCCCCACGGGCCGGCCGGGCTCTATAGCGTGCGGGGCGTGAGCGCTCCCGCCCGACCCCCGTCCGCACTCGACGCCGTCGCCGACTCCTTCGTCGACGCGTACGCCGCCGCCGTCCCCGAGGTCGCCACGTACATCGGCGTCCCCGGGCACGACGACCGGTGGAGCGACCACTCCCCCGCGGGCCGGGCCGCGCTGGCCGACCTGCTGCGGACGACGATCGAGCAGGTGCGCGCCTGCGAGCCGGTCGACCACCGGGACGCCGTGGCCCGCACCGCGATGGTCGAGCAGCTGTCCTCCGAGCTGGCCCTGCTGGACTCCGGGTGGGCCGCGGCGAGCCTGAACAGCATGGAGTGCCCGCTGCAGGACTTCCGCCAGACCTTCGACGTCATGGCCGTGGACACCGACGAGGACTGGGCGGTGGTCACCCGTCGGCTGACCGCCCTCCCCGCCGCGGTGGCGCAGTACCTCGAGGGTCTGGACGCCGCCGCGGCCGACTGGAAGGTCACCGCCGCCCGGCAGGTCCGGCTCACCGCCGCCCTGGCCCGCACCTGGGCCGGCACCCCGCACGTCCCGGGCTTCTTCACCACCTTCACCGCCCCGGCCCCCGCCACCCTGCGCGCCGAGCTCGACCGTGCGGTCGAGGGCGCCCACGACGCGTTCCTGCGCTTCGCCGAGCACGTCGAGCGCGAGCTGCTGCCCCTGGCCCCCGAGCGCGACGGGGTGGGCCGTGAGCGCTACGAGATGGAGTCCCGGTACTTCACCGGCACCGCGCTGGACCTGGAGGAGACCTACGCCTGGGGTTGGCAGGAGCTGGCCCGGATCGTGGCGGAGAAGGCGGCGGTCGCCGAGTCGATCGCGCCCGGGCGGGGGTTCGCCGGCGCGGTCGAGGTGCTCGACGCCGACCCGGCCCGCCAGGTCCGCGGCCGCGACGCCCTGCAGCAGTGGCTGCAGGACACGGCGGACGCGGCGATCACCGCCCTGCACGGGGTGCACGTCGACGTCCCCGAGCCCGTGCGGGTGATCGAGGGCCGACTGACCCCGACCGCCGGCGGTGGCGTCTACTACTCCAGCCCCACCGAGGACTTCAGCCGACCGGGACGCATGTGGTGGTCGCTGCCCGACGGCGTGGAGGACATGACCACCTGGCGGGAGACGACCACGGTCTTCCACGAGGGCGTGCCCGGGCACCACCTGCAGATCGGGCAGGCGGTCTACAACTCCGCGCTGCTCAACCGGTGGCAGCGGGTGCTCTTCTTCTGCTCGGCGCACGGCGAGGGGTGGGCGCTCTACGCCGAGCGCCTCATGGGCGAGCTCGGCTTCCTCGACGACCCCGGTGACCGGCTGGGCATGCTCGACGCCCAGGAGCTGCGCGCCGCGCGGGTGGTCCTGGACATCGGGGTGCACCTGGACCTGCCGATCACCCCTGGCCACGGCATCACGGCCGACCGGTGGGGCTACGACGTCGCACTGCAGTTCCTCCGCGACCACGTCTCCATGGAGGACCAGATGCTGGTCGACGAGCTGCACCGCTACCTGGGCTGGCCGGGCCAGGCGCCGGTCTACAAGGTCGGCGAGCGGGTCTTCCTGACCTGCCGCGAGCAGGCCCGCGCCCGCCACGGGGACGCCTTCGACCTCAAGGCCTGGCACCAGGCCGTGCTGGACCTCGGCCCGCTGGGACTGGGTCAGCTGGCCGACGAGCTCGACCGGCTGTAGGCAGGTCCCGTGCGAGCGATCACCTACACCGAGACCGGTGGCCCCGACGTCCTGCAGCTGACCGACCGACCCACCCCGGAGCCGGGGCCCGGGGAGGTGCGGGTGCGGCTGGCGTTCTCCGGGGTCAACCCGACCGACTGGAAGTCCCGCAGCACCGCCGACCCCGGCGAGGCCGGGAAGACCCCGAACCAGGACGGCGCCGGCACGATCGACGCCGTCGGTGCGGGCGTGTCCCCCGACCGGGTCGGCGAGCGGGTCTGGGTCTGGGAGGCCGCCTGGCAGCGCCCGACCGGGACCGCGGCCGAGCAGACCGTCGTCCGCGAGGAGCAGGCCGTCCCGCTGGGCGAGCACTCCTTCGAGCTCGGTGCCGCACTGGGCATCCCGTTCATGACCGCGCACCGGTGCCTGACCGTGGCCGAGCACCTGCCCCGTCACCTGGCCCCCGGGTCGCTGGCCGGGGTGGCCGTGCTGGTGCAGGGCGGGGCCGGCGCGGTGGGCAACGCCGCGATCCAGCTCGCCCGCTGGGCCGGGGCCACCGTCATCACCACCGTCAGCTCGCCGGAGAAGGCCGCGCTGGCCCGGGCCGCGGGCGCCGAGCACGTCGTGGACTACCGGCAGGAGGACGTCGCGGCCCGGGTCCGCGAGATCGCACCCGACGGCGTGCAGGCCGTCGTCGAGGTGTCCATCCGGGCCAACGCCGAGGTCGACACGAAGGTCGTCGCCCAGCACGCCTCGATCGCGGTCTACGCCGACGACGGCGGCCCGGAGTTCAGCGCCCCGACCCGGGCGTTCATGGCCCTCAACACCCGGTTCCAGTTCGTGATGGTCTACACCGCCCCGGCCGAGGCGAAGGCCCAGGCGGTCACCGACATCACCGCCGCGCTGGCCGCCGGGGCGATCCGGGTGGGCGAGGACGCCGGGCTGCCGCTGCACACCCACCCGCTGGCCGAGACCCCCGCCGCGCACCAGGCGGTGCAGGACGCCGTCGTCGGCAAGGTGCTCATCGACGTCACCGCCTGAGCGTCGCGGCCCGACCTCAGTAGTGCCGTCGGGCCTGCAGCACCACGAGGTCCTCGCCGTCGACCAGGTACACCAACCGGTGTTCCTGGTCGATGCGCCGGGACCAGCACCCCGACAGGTCGCCACTGAGCCGCTCCGGCTTGCCCGTACCCGATCCGGGATCCCGGGCGGCCTCCACGATGAGCCGGTTCAGCCGGGTGAGCGTCTTCCTGTCCCCCGACCAACTCGTGTAGTCCCGCCAGCCGTGGGGGGTGAAGACCACCCTCACGGCAGGAGCCCGTGCTCCTCGACCTCACCCCGTCGGGCCTGCGACAGGCTCTGCCGCAGGTGCTCGGCGTTGGCCGGTGACTGCAGGAGGAAGACGGTCTCCTTCAGCGAGCGGTACTCGTCCTCGGAGACCAAGAAGGCCGTGCCGCCCTTGGACACGATCTCCACGGCCGTCTGGTCCTCGTTGACCTCCTGGATCAACGGGAACAGCCGCTGTCGGGCCTCGCTCGCGGTGACGGACACCGGACCTCCTGGAGGGTCGTCGTACGAGAAACGGTACCAGTGCACGCGGCCGACCGTCACCCTCACGAACGACTGGCCGCCCTCACCAGCGTTGGTGGGGGCGGCCAGGCTTCGATCAGGTCACCTGATCCACGCTGCGGAGCGGGCGGGGTCAGGCGCCGACGCCGAGGGAGCGGGCGATGAGCATCCGCTGGACCTCGCTGGTGCCCTCGCCGATCTCCAGGATCTTCGCGTCGCGGTAGAACCGGCCGACCGGGAACTCGTTCATGAAGCCGTAGCCGCCGTGCACCTGGGTGGCGTAGCGGGCGTTCTCCATGGCCATCTCCGAGCTGTAGAGCTTGGCGATGGCGGCCTCGCGCTTGAACGGCTCGCCGCGCAGCATCTTCTCCGCGGCCCGGTAGTAGGCCAGCCGGGCGGTCGACGCCCGCACCTCCATGTCGGCGATCATGAACGCGACCGCCTGGTTCTTGCCGATCGCCTGCCCGAACGCCTCCCGCTCACCGGCGTACTTCACGCTCTCGTCCACGCAGCCCTGGCACAGCCCGACGGCCAGCGCGGCGATCGCGATCCGGCCCTCGTCGAGGATCTGCAGGAACTGGGCGTAGCCGCGGCCCCGCTCGCCGACCAGGTTCTCCTCGGGCACCCGGACGTCGGTGAAGGACAGCTCGCGGGTGTCGGAGGCGTTCCAGCCGACCTTGGAGTACCGCTGGCCGACGACGAACCCCGGCGTGCCGGACGGGATCAGGATCGCCGAGATCTCCTTGCCGCCGTCGGGCCGGGTGCCGGTGACCGCGGTGACGGTGACCAGCTCGGTGAGCTCGGTGCCGGAGTTGGTGATGAAGGACTTGGACCCGTTGACCACCCAGTGGCCGTCCTCGAGCCGGGCGGTGGTGCGGGTGGAGCCGGCGTCGGAGCCGCCGCCTGCCTCGGTGAGCCCGAAGGCACCCAGCGCCTCACCGGCGCAGAGCTTCGGCAGCCACTCCTTCTTCTGCTCCTCGGTGCCGAAGCGGAACAGCGGCATGGCGCCCAGCGACACCCCGGCCTCCAGGGTGATCGCCACCGAGGAGTCGACCCGGGCCAGCTCCTCCAGCGCCACGCAGAGGGTGAAGTAGTCGCCCCCGGAGCCGCCGTACTCCTCCGGGAAGGGCAGCCCGAACAGCCCGAGCTCGCCCATCTGCCGCACGATCGCGGTGGGGAACTCGTCGGCCTCGTAGAAGGCCCCGATCTGCGGGCGCACGACCTCGTTGGCGAACTCGCGGACCATCGTCCGCAGCGCCTCGGTCTCGGTGTCCAGCCGGTAGTCCAGTGCCATCTCAGCTCTCCTGCTCGGACGCCGCCGGTGGGGTCACCACGGCCAGCGTCTCGTCCAACCGGACCTGCTGGCCGGTCGTCACCGCGAGCTCGGTGACCGTGCCGTCGATCGGCGCGGTCAACACGTGCTCCATCTTCATCGCCTCGACGACCAGCAGCGGGGTCCCCGCCGTCACCTCGTCGCCGACACTCACGCGCACGACGGTGACCGTCCCGGGCATCGGTGCGGTCACCGCCCCGTCGCCGCCGGCCGCCGCACCCGCCGGGGCCAGCCGCCCGACCTCGCGGAAGGGCAGCGCGTACCCCTCCACACCCAGCCACACCGTGCCGCCGTCCCGGGCGGTGGCGTACCGGGTGGTGACGTCGTCCAGGGCGACCGCGAGCCGGCCGTCCTCCCGCCAGACCCGGGCCCGCTGCGGGGCGCCGTCGCCGACCCGGACCTCGGCGGCGGCCGCCCGCCCCCGGGTGCGGACGACGACCGGCTCGCCGCCGGGCACTGTCAGCGTGCGCGGGGTCCAGGCGTGCTCGCCGACCCGCCACCCGCCGGGCACCGTCCACGGGTCCACGACGGCACCGGTGGGCTCGGACTCCAGCAGCAGCGCGAGCGCGGCGGCCGCGAACGCGGTCGGCGGCGGGTCGTCGGTGCGGGTCAGTGCCGCACCCCGGCGCTCGATCAGCCCGGTGTCCAGGTCGCCGGCGACGACGTCGGGGTCGGCCAGCAGGGCGCGGAGGAAGACGGTGTTGGTGGTCAGCCCGAGCACCACGGTGCGGCCGAGTGCCGCGACCAGCCGGGCCCGGGCGGTCTCCCGGGTGGGGCCCCAGGCGATCACCTTGGCCAGCATGGGGTCGTAGTCGGTGCCGACCACGCCGCCCTCGACCAGCGAGCTGTCCACCCGCACGCCCTCGCCGGTGGGCTCGGTCAGGGCGAGCACCGTGCCGGTCTGCGGCAGGAAGCCCCGGGAGGGGTCCTCGGCGTAGAGCCGGGCCTCGACGGCGTGCCCGTCCAACGAGACGTCGGCCTGCTCGAAGGGCAGCTGCTCCCCCGCCGCGACCCGCACCTGCAGCTCGACCAGGTCCAGCCCGGTGACCAGCTCGGTGACCGGGTGCTCGACCTGCAGCCGGGTGTTCATCTCCAGGAAGAAGAAGTCCCGCGGGTTGTCGGCGTCGACGATGAACTCCACCGTGCCGGCGCCGGTGTAGCCGACCGCGGCCGCGGCGTCGACGGCGGCCTTGCCCATCGCCGCGCGCATCCGCGGGGTCAGCAGCGGGGAGGGCGCCTCCTCGACCACCTTCTGGTGCCGGCGCTGCAGGGAGCACTCCCGCTCCCCGAGGTGGACGACGCTGCCGTGCGTGTCGCCCATGACCTGCACCTCGACGTGCCGGCTGTTGCCCACGTACCGCTCGACCAGCAGCGTGTCGTCGCCGAAGGAGCCGCGGGCCTCCCGCCGGGCGCCGGCGATCTGCTCGGGCAGCTCCTCGGCCGACCGGACCACGCGCATGCCCTTGCCGCCGCCGCCGGCCGAGGGCTTGAGGAGCACCGGGAAGCCGGCCGCGACGGCGGCGGCGGCCACCGCGTCGTCGTCCATGCCGGGCTCGCTGGACCCGGGGACGACGGGGACGCCGGCGGCCTGCACCGTCGCCTTCGCCCGGATCTTGTCGCCCATGGCCTCGATCGCGGTGACCGGCGGGCCGATGAAGGTGATCCCGGCGGCCTCCAGGGCGCGGGCGAACTCGACGTTCTCCGACAGGAACCCGTAGCCGGGGTGCACGGCCTGGGCGCCGGTGCGTCGACAGGCCTCGAGCACCCGCTCGATCGACAGGTAGCTCTGCGCGGCCGGGGCCGGGCCGATGGGCACGGCGACGTCGGCGACCCGGGTGTGCAGCGCCCCGGCGTCGGCCTCGCTGTAGACGGCGACGGAACGGATGCCCATGGACCGCAGGGTCCGGATCACCCGGACGGCGATCTCCCCGCGGTTGGCGACGAGCACGGTCTGGAACATCACGCGTCTCCCGACTCGGGGCCGGACGACGCGGGCAGTGCGGGCTCAGGCCGCCTTGCGGAGGATCGCGTCGGCCTTGCCCACCTTGACCAGCTGGCGCTTCTTGACCGTGTAGCCCGCGGGGAGCGTGCCCTCGGCGAGCATCCGCAGCGGACAGCGGCCGCAGCGCGGCTTGTCGACACAGCACTTCTTCTTCGGCATGCGCTGCTTGGCCTTGGAGGACACACGGTGAGGTTAGCCATGCCTACCTCCGGCGTCCAGGGGCTGTCGGCGGGGCCCGGTACCGTCGTCGCGACGTCCGCCGCACCGACAGAGGAGCCCCCGTGGCAGCCGAGGCCTTCATCGCCCAGCTCAACCAGCAGATCGGCCACGAGTTCGCCGCGCACCAGCAGTACGTGGCCTGCGCCGTCTACTACGACCAGCAGACGATGCAGCAGACCGCGCAGCTCTTCTTCGACCAGGCCGCCGAGGAGCGCAGCCACGCGATGATGATGGTGCGCTACCTGCTCGACGCCGACGCCGAGGTGCGCATCCCGGCGCTGCCGGCCCCGATCAACGACTTCTCCGACGTGGTCGCGCCGATCGCGCTGGCCCTGGAGCAGGAGAAGCGGGTCACCCAGCAGATCAACGAGCTGACCCGGATCGCCCGCGAGCAGTTCGACTTCGCCTCCGACCAGTTCATGCAGTGGTTCATCAAGGAGCAGGTCGAGGAGGTCAGCAAGATGAGCGACCTGCTGGCCGTGGCCAAGCGGAGCGCGCACGACGTCGAGCAGATCGAGGACTACGTGCAGCGCGAGGCCGCCGCCGGCGAGGGCGTCGACCCGACCGCCCCGCGCGCCGCGGGCGTCTGACTCACATCCGGAAGACGCCATAACCCACCTCCTCGAGGGGGGCGTGGGAGACCGCCGACAACGCCAGGCCCAGCACGGTCCGGGTGTCGGCGGGGTCGATCACGCCGTCGTCCCAGAGCCGGGCGGTGGCGTGGTACGGGTGGCCCTGCGCCTCGTACTGCTCCCGGACCGGGGCCTTGAAGGCCTCCTCGTCCTCGGCCGACCACTGCTCCCCGCGGGACTCCAGGCCGTCGCGGCGGACGGTGGCCAGCACGCTGGCGGCCTGCTCACCGCCCATCACCGAGATCCGGGCGTTGGGCCAGGTCCAGAGGAAGCGCGGGGAGTAGGCCCGGCCGCACATCGAGTAGTTGCCGGCGCCGAACGAGCCACCGATCACCACGGTCAGCTTGGGCACCCGGGCGCAGGCGACGGCGGTGACCATCTTGGCGCCGTGCTTGGCGATGCCGCCGGCCTCGTAGTCCCGGCCGACCATGAAGCCGCTGATGTTCTGCAGGAACAGCAGCGGCACCTTCCGCTTGTCGCACAGCTCGATGAAGTGCGCGCCCTTGACCGCGGACTCCCCGAACAGGATGCCGTTGTTGGCCACGATGCCCACCGGGTGGCCGTGGACGCGGGCGAACCCGGTGACCAGGGTCTGCCCGTAGAGCGCCTTGAACTCGTGGAACCGGCTGCCGTCGACGAGCCGGGCGATGACCTCGCGGACGTCGTAGGGCGTCTTGCTGTCCGGGGGGACGACGTCGTAGAGCGACTCCGCCGCGTAGGCCGGCTCCTCGACGGGCTCGACGTCCCACGGCGGTGGTTCGACCGGACCGAGGGTGCCCACGATCTGCCGGACGATCTGCAGGGCGTGCGCGTCGTCGTCGGCCAGGTGGTCGGTGACCCCGCTGACCCGGCTGTGCAGGTCTCCCCCGCCCAGGTCCTCGGCGGTGACCACCTCGCCGGTCGCGGCCTTCACCAGCGGCGGGCCGCCCAGGAAGATCGTGCCCTGGTCGCGGACGATGACCGCCTCGTCGCTCATCGCAGGCACGTAGGCACCGCCGGCGGTGCACGAGCCCATCACCGAGGCGATCTGCGGGATCCCGCGGCGCGACATCTGGGCCTGGTTGTAGAAGATCCGGCCGAAGTGCTCGCGGTCGGGGAAGACCTCGTCCTGCAGCGGCAGGAACGCCCCGCCGGAGTCCACCAGGTAGACGCACGGCAGCTGGTTCTGCAGCGCGATCTCCTGCGCCCGCAGGTGCTTCTTCACCGTCATCGGGTAGTATGTGCCGCCCTTGACGGTGGCGTCGTTGGCCACCACGACCACCTCGCGACCGGACACCCGGCCGACCCCGGTGACGATCCCGGCCCCGGGGGCGGCACCGTCGTAGAGGCCGTGTGCGGCCAGCGGCGAGAGCTCCAGGAACGGGCTGCCGGGGTCGAGCAGGGCGTCCACCCGGTCGCGGGGCAGCAGCTTGCCGCGGGCCACGTGCTTGGCGCGGGCGCGCTCACCTCCCCCCTCGGCGACCCGGGCGAGGGCCTCGGCGAGGTCGTCGGCCAGGGCCCGGTGCGCCGCCGCGTTGCGGGCGGGGGCCTCGGGGTCGGCGGGCGGGGCGCTGGCGAGCACCGGTGCATCCACGTCGGCGATGTTAACCGCCGTTCACGCCCGTGACCACCCCCGGGGTGAACAGCGGTTAACCTGTGCGCATGGCCGAGCAGGACAGTGCGCTGCACCTGGACGCCGGGCGTCCCTCCCGCCGGGAGCAGATCCTGCGCGCCGCCGCCCAGCTGTTCGCCGAGCGGGGTTCGCGCAGCGTCGGGGTGGACGACGTCGGCGCCGCCGTCGGCGTGACCGGTCCCGCCATCTACCGGCACTTCGCCAGCAAGGACGCGATGCTGGCCGAGATGCTGGTGCGGATCAGCGAGCGGCTGCAGGCCGGTGGGGCCACCGTCGTCGCCGGGGCCGGGGACGACCCCGAGGCCCAGCTGGACGCGCTGATCGCCTTCCACGTCGACTTCGCCCTGGACAACCCGGCGCTGATCACCGTGCAGGACCGTGACCTCGGCGCCCTCGAGCAGTCCGACGCGGCGAAGGTCCGCCGGCTGCAGCGCCGCTACGTCGAGGAGTGGGTCGCCGTCCTCGGCCGGCGCGACCCGGCCGCCGCCACCGCCGACTGCCGGGCGCGGGCGCACGCGGTGTTCGGGTTGATCAACTCCACCCCGCACAGCGCGGGCCGGTTGTCCCGGCCGGCCATGGCGGCCCTGCTGACCGCGATGGCCCGGGCCGCCGCGACCGTCTGAGCCTCAGGTCGCCTGGGCGTCCAGCTCGAGACCCCCGAGGGCGAGGCCGTCCAGGCCCTCCGGGGTGCCCGCGGCAGCGGGGTCGGTCCACGAGCTCTCCACGATGGTGGCGACGTCGTCGGTCACCGCGCTCTCGTACGCCGCACCGGAGAGCCCGTCCGGGCCGCCGGCGTAGCGCACGCCCTCGCGCAGCAGGTCGCTGATGTTGCCCGTGCCCGAGGTGTCGGTGAGGGCCAGCAGGGCCTGGGCGCGGGACGGGTCGGGCATGGTCACCCGCGCGACCGAGACGACGGCGGACTGCCCGTCGGCCTCGGCCGACCACAGCGACCGCACCAGGCCCGCGCAGTCGGAGGTGCCGAAGAACCCGGCGGCCGCACCGTAGGAGTGGTCGGCGCAGGAGTCGTCGTAGGCGAAGGCCTGCAGCGTGTAGGTCGTGTCCCCCACCTGCTGGGTGCTGCCCACCGGCAGCCCCTCGGGGGTGGGCGGCGCGGTCGAGGTGGGGGCCACGGAGGTGGTCTGCGCGGCCGGGTCGGTGCCGCCGTCGCCGTCGTCGCCGCCCTGAGTGAGCAGGAAGCCCCCCACCCCGAGCACGACGACCAGGGCGAGCGCGGCGAGCACGACGAGCAGGCCGCGCCGGCGGCCGGGGACGGACTCCTCGTCCAGGGCGACCGGCGGGGACCACGGGGGCGGGGACTCCGACCCGTGCGCGGCGGTCGGCCGGGGCGGGGTGGCCACCGGGGGGCCACCGGGGAACAGCCCGCCGATGCCACCGCTCTCGTCCCGGGCCGGGCGCTGCTCCGGGGCGACGGGGCGGATCTGCTGGGTCTCCTGGACCGGCGGTGCCTCGTCCCGGTCGGCGAGGGCGACGGTGTCCCGGGTGGGCCGGCGCAGCTGTTCGGGCAGCGGGTCCTGGGCCGAGGCGAGCGGGACCCCGGCCCGTGCGGCGGACTCCCGGCTCTCCTGGTCGGCCACCGCGGCGGCGGCGAGCGCGGCCGCGGCAGCCGGGTCGACGAGGGGGCCGTCCGGGCTGCCGACCGGCGCACCCGAGGACCCGGGCCCGGTGGCCGGCAGGTCGGTCGGGCGGTGGTCGGTCGGGCCGGCGGTGTGCGGCGAGGCCGTCGGGGCAGCCGTCCGGACGGCGGGCTGGGCCAGCGTGGCCGGGGCGAGCAGCTCCCGGCGGCGCAGCACGTAGGGCGAGTACGGGAAGCCCTCGCCGTTGAGCTCCTCGACCGAGGGGCTGCGTCCGCCGACCCCGAGGGCCTCCAGCGCGGCCCGCACGTCGGCCGTCGTCCACAGCCGGGGGTTGTCGGTGCCGGCGTACCGGCTGGCCCGCGCGATGCCCAGCAGCAGGGAGCGCGGGTCCAGCAGCGCGACCTGGTCGCCCTCGCCGAGGTCGCCGTCGGCCGGCAGCAGCCCGTGCAGGTCGCCGGACAGCACCGTCAGGCGGGCGATCCGGCCGGGCTCCAGGCCCACCTTGCGCAGTCGGACGGCGGCCTCCATGCCGGCCCGCATGAGGCCGTCGAGGGTGGTCGAACCGCCCCCGGCCAGCCGCAGCACGTCGCCGGGGCCGGCACCGGGCCCGATCGTCCAGGCGCCCTCGGGCAGCGCGGTGACCACGCCGGACTGGCGGACCACCTCCACCACCCGGATGACGGCCAGGCCCTCGGGGACGAACACCACGGCGTCGGAGACCCGGCGGTTCATCGCGCCGTCGGTCAGCGGCAGCGAGGCCACCACGGCACCGCGCACG
This sequence comes from Geodermatophilus sp. Leaf369, assembly GCF_001424455.1. Classification (NCBI taxonomy): domain Bacteria; kingdom Bacillati; phylum Actinomycetota; class Actinomycetes; order Geodermatophilales; family Geodermatophilaceae; genus Geodermatophilus; species Geodermatophilus sp. Leaf369. The sequence continues at coordinate 646,615 of NZ_LMQA01000001.1, forward strand.
GCACCGCCGGTGTCCCAGCCGGTCAGCTCCCGGAAGAAGGAGAGCTCGGCCTGGGTCTCCAGACCCGAGGGGGTCAGGGTGAGCACCGGGCCTCCTCGTCACGCACGTCGGGGGTGGCCCCTGGCGGGCTGGCGGGGAGCCACGTCGACCGGCTCGCAGCACCGGTCGGCAGAGCGGCACGGCGGCCGCGGTCGACCCCGACGGTACGACACGGGCTCCCCCGTGCCGGGCACTCAGCCCCGGGACGCGCCGCCCGTCACCGTCACACGGGCCGGCTCCGGCGGGGTGCCGACCGGTCGCCGCCACCGCGCCCAGGCCCGGCTGCCCGCGGTCCGGTCGACCGCCGTCCAGAGGACCGCGAAGCCCAGGCAGACCACCGGCGCGACCGACCACTCCCAGGGCGGGACGACCGCCCAGAACTCCTGCAGGAAGGCGGCGAGGAACACCGCCGCGGCCACCGGGACACCGGCGATCCAGCCGGGCACCCGCCAGGTCACCGCGCAGTCGACCAGCACCGCGCCCACCAGCAGCATCACGGGCAGGACCGAGGGCGGGAAGCCGGTGGCGACGAGCAGCCCCCAGACCACGGCGCGGTAGCCCAGGTAGGCCGCGGTCAGCAGCGTCGCCGTCGAGCGCCACCGGACCACCCGGCGGGCGACGACGAGGGTCAGCAGGCCGACGCAGACCAGCCAGGCCGGGTGCACCCACGGCGGCACCGGGAGCATGAAGTCCGCCGGGGAGGAGCCCTGCCCGGCGGCGAAGTCCAGCAGCTGGGGCTCGGCGGTGGTGTTCCCGGCCCGGTAGGCGGCCAGGGAGAGCACGCCGTACTCCTGGTGCTGGTTGGGGAACAGCACGTTCTCCAACGCGAAGAACCACAGGCCCAGGCCCACCCACAGCCGGGCGCGACCGGGCGCGGCGTACAGCCACCACCCCCGGGCGGCGCCGGCGAGCATCACCGCCGTCCCCAGGTAGAGCAGCACGTGGCTGGGGCTCCAGCTGGTGATGTCCAGGCCGTTGACCCGGTGGTTGACGATGTCGATCGGGACGGCGAGCAGGAAGACCGCGGTGCCGGCCTGCATCCAGCGCAGCGCCCGCCGGTCCACGCCCCGTCCGCTGTAGCTGTGCACCACGACCAGGCCGACCACCAGCACGGTGCCCGCGGAGTTGAGCAGGTGCGGCGGGGCGAGGTCGTCGCGCAGCCACCGGAAGTGCCAGGAGACGTCCCAGCTCGAGCCGAGCATCTTCAGCGCGAAGGCGAGCAGCCAGCCGCCGTACAGCCAGCGCAGCTCGGTCTGGCTGGTGGCCCGCCCCGGGGCGCCGGGGGTCATCGCGTAGGCCCACAGCCAACGCACCGCGCGGACCGGGTGGCGGAGAACGGCGCGGGGCGAGGCCGGTGCGGGCGTCACCGTCGTCTGGGTCGTGCGGGTGTCGGCGGACACGGGCAGCTCCTCGGCCGGTGGCGAGCCCGGAGCGTATCGGCGCGGGGGGCCTCCGGTGCGTACTGTCGCCGGTCGTGGCGGACAGCGGAACACGGAACCTGGTCTGGATCGACTGCGAGATGACCGGGCTGGACATCGGCTCCGACGCGCTCATCGAGGTGGCGGTCGTGGTCACCGACTCCGACCTGAACGTCCTCGACGACGGCCTGGACGTGATCATCCACGCCGACGACGACGCCCTGGCCGGCATGGGCGGGGTCGTCACCAAGATGCACGCGACCTCCGGGCTGACCGAAGCCGTCCGCGCCTCGACGGTGACGATGGCCGAGGCCGAGCAGCTGGTGCTGGCCTACGTGAAGCGCTTCGTGCCCGACCGGCGCACCGCCCCGCTCTGCGGCAACTCGATCGGCACCGACCGCGGCTTCCTGGCCCGGGACATGCCCGAGCTGGACGACCACCTGCACTACCGGATGATCGACGTCTCCTCGATCAAGGAGCTGGCCCGCCGCTGGTTCCCCCGGGTGTACTTCAGCCAGCCGCCCAAGGGCCTGGCGCACCGGGCGCTGGCCGACATCCTGGAGTCCATCCGCGAGCTGGCCTACTACCGCGAGGTCGCCTTCGTGCCGGCGCCGGGCCCGACCAGCGAGCAGGCCCAGGCCGGGTCGGCCCTGGTGATCGACCGCTACGCCCAGCTGCTGGCCGACGGACAGGCCCCCGCGCCGCAGGGCTGAGTGCTCCGGTACCCTTCACGAGGCCCGTTCGCGGGCCGCACGGTGGGTGTAGCTCAGCTGGTAGAGCGCCAGGTTGTGATCCTGGATGTCGCGGGTTCAAGTCCCGTCACTCACCCCACGCACGAGAGGCCGTGACCCGGTTCGGGTCACGGCCTCTCGTCGTTCCGCGGCTGGTGCGGGTCAGCTCAGCGCGCTGCCGGCCACCCACTGGTCCCACGGGATGGCCCAGTCGTAGATGTCGCCGTCCACCGGGCTCAGGGTCGGGCCGATGGAGTTGACCACCTCGACGACGTCGCCGGGCTGGCTGAAGTCGTAGAACCACTGCGCGCGGTCGGTGGACAGGTTGATGCAGCCGTGCGAGACGTTGCTGGAGCCCTGCTGGCCCACCGACCACGGGGCGGCGTGCACGAATTCGCCGTTGTTGGAGATGCGCGTGGCGTACTGCACGTCGGTGCGGTAGCCGCCGGCGGCGTCCACGGCCAGGCCGAAGGTCGAGGAGTCCATCGTGATGTCCTCGTACTTCTCCAGCACGACGTGCGCGCCGTTGCGGGTCGGGTTCTCCGAGCTGCCCGCGCTCATCGGGTAGGTCTGCACGACCTGGTCGCTGTCGTAGACGGTGAGGGTGTGCGAGCCGGCGTCGGCGACCGAGACGTGCTTCTCGCCGACGGTGAAGGTGACCGTGCGGTCCTTCTCGCCCCAGATGCCGTCGCCGGTGTCCACGCCGTACAGGTCGGCGTCCAGCGTCACCGTGGTGTTCGCCGGCCAGTAGGTGGAGGGGCGGAAGTGCACCTCGCTGCTGCTCACCCAGTTCCACCGGCCGTCGGTCGGGGTCGAGCTGGTGACCAGCAGGTGGCTCTCCACGGCGGCCTGGTCGGTGACCGGCTGGTCGAAGAACACCCGGATCGGCATGCCGACGCCGACGGTGGTGCCGTCCAGCGGGCCGATCGACGGGGTGGTGACCGAGGCCGGGGTGACGGTGGAGAACGTCGTCGAGGCGTCGGTCTCCGCGTCGTCGGCGTTGGTCGCGGTCGCGTCGACGGTGTAGGTCGTGCCGTAGGCGAGCGGGTCGGTCGGCGTCCACACCGAGGTGGTGGCGCCCGGGGCTGCCGTCGTCGGCGCTGCGGGGTCGGCCGGGGCCTCCGCGACGGCGCCGGGGACGACGGTGCCGGCGGCGTCGGTCACGGTGACCTCGCCGATCGCCCCGTCGGTCACCGCGAGCTGCACCGGCGTGGTCGGGGAGACGTCGGCGGTGCCGTCGGTCGGTGAGACCGCCAGCTGCGCGGCCGGTGCCTCGCTCGTGGGTGCGCTGCTCCCGTCGGCCTGCCCCGAGGACGACGAGCCCCCGGTGCACCCGGCCAGCAGCACCAGCCCCCCGGCCACCGCCACCGCGGCCCACCGCTGTCGTGCACGCACCCCTGCCCCCAGCCGACGCCGGTCGGGCACCCGGGGCGTTCCCGGTACCGACCACACGCCGCTCACCAGTGTCCACGCCGATGCTGACAAGTCACTGTCACCGCGTGTCCGACCCCACGGTGCCGTGACCCCTGGGGCCGGTGTAGTGTCTTCGGAGTTGCTGCACCACCGCGACGCCGCGCCATTAGCTCAATTGGCAGAGCAGCTGACTCTTAATCAGCGGGTTCGGGGTTCAAGTCCCTGATGGCGCACCCACCCCAGTCCGGCCCCGCCTCGGCGGGGCCGTTCTGCGTTCGGGGCAGGCCGACGGAGGAGACCGGATGAGCACCGCAGCAGCAGGCCCCACCGAGGGACAGCGCCGCGCCGAGGAGCACCTCGCACTGGCCGCGGCCGGGGACACCGAGGGCGCCCAGCGGGTGCTCGACGAGGCCGTCGACCTGCCGGCGATGACCTACCTGGGAGCTGCGTTCACCGCGGTCTCCCGCGGTGGCGCCCGCGAGCTCTCCCCCGCCCAGCGGGCCCAGGCCACCGGCCGGCACATGCGGATCAGCGCGCTGCGCGACAGCGCCCGCCGCGACCCGGAGGCGCTGCGCACCTGGCTGGCCGCCTCGGCCGCGGAGGCGGTGTTCGTCCGGCAGATGCAGGCGAACACGGCCGCCCGGGCCGCCGGGACCGCCTGACGCGGCTCAGCCCGGCCGGGTGACCCGCACGGCCAACGGCAGGACGAGCACCAGCAGCGCGGCGAGGACGGCGTAGGCGAGGTCCAGCCCGACCGCCGCGGCGACGACCCCCACGACGAGGGCGCCCACCCCGGTGCCGGCGTCGAACGAGGCGTTCCAGACCGCGCTGGCCGTCGTCGTCCCCCGCTCCCCGGCCCGGGCCATCGCGACGACCAGCGAGGTGTTCTGCACCCCGCCGTAGGAGAGCCCGAACACCGTCGCGCCGAGGAGCACCAGCGCGTCGACGTCCAGACCGAGGGCCAGCACCACCAGGCCGGCCACACCGACCAGCAGCGACGCCGGGAGCAGCACCCGGGTGCCGACCCGGTCGGCCAGCACTCCCCCGCCCCAGCGGGACAGCGCGCCGGTGATGCCGAACAGCAGCAGCGCGAGCGTGGCGATGAGCCCGTCCGGGCGGGCGATCGGCAGGAACGTGACCAGCCCGGCGCCGGCGAGGGTGACCACGAGGAGCACCAGCGCCGGTGGCGCAGCGGCCCGTGCGGCCGGGCCGGTGGGGTCACCCGAGGGGGCGGTGACCGCGGCCGGGACCGCGCGCACCAGCGCGGGGACGGCGAGAAGGCCGAGCACGGGCAGGGTGGCCAGCGCGACGACGACGGGCAGGTGCCCGGACAGGACGAGCGCCACCCCACCGGGCACCGCGGCCAGGGTGGGCAGCCCGAGGGCGAGGCCGTACAGGCCGAGGGACTCCCCGCGGCGGGCCACCGGCACCGCCCTCGCCGCGATCGTGGCGCCGAGCACGGTGATCACCCCGAAGCCGGTGCCGCGCACCCCGGAGACGACCGACAGCCAGACCAGGCCGTCGCCGAGCAGGTACAGCGGCGCGGGAGCGCCCAGGGAGAGCAGTCCGCCGGCCAGCACCGGGCCGAGGCCGAAGCGGGCGACCAGCCGGGGCACGACGAGCTGGGTGAGCACCGTCGCGGCGAGGAAGACGGTGGTGACCAGCCCGGCGCCACCGACCCCCGCGCCGGCCTGGACGGCGTAGGAGGGCAGGGCGGAGAGGGTGACGGCGTAGCTGGTGAAGCCGAGCACGGAGGCAGCCAGCAGGGCGCGGACGGCGGGCAGACGCCACACCGGGCCCGTCTGCTGCTCTGCTCCCCCGTCCATCGGCGTCGTCGAGCATGCCGCAGACTCAGGAGATGCCCGACGCCGCCCTCCCGCCGTCCACCTCCGTCGTCGTGATGGGGGTGTCGGGGACCGGGAAGTCGACGGTCGGTGAGCAGATCGCCCAGCGGCTGGGCTGGGAGTTCGTCGAGGGCGACGACCTGCACCCCGAGGCCAACGTCGAGAAGATGCGCTCGGGCACCCCGCTGACCGACGAGGACCGCTGGCCGTGGCTGCGCGCCGTGGCCGCCGCCATCGGCGAGCACGAGGCGGCCGGCACGAACATGGTCATCACCTGCTCGGCGCTCAAGCACGAGTACCGCGACCTGCTGCGCGAGGGCCACGACTCGGTCTGGTTCGCCCACGTGGACACCCGCGAGGAGGTCCTCGTCGAGCGGCTGCGCAAGCGGACGGGCCACTACATGCCCGGTTCCCTGCTGGAGAGCCAGCTGGCCACCCTCGAGCCGCTCACCGCCGACGAGCCCGGCCACCGCTACGACGGCGAGGGCTCCATCGAGGAGACCGTCCAGACCCTCCTCCGCGAGCTCGCCGAGGAGCGCGGCGTCACCGCCTGACCCTCACCCCATGTGCGGGTAGCGGTGGTCGCGGGCCGCGTCGAACGTCTCCTTGACCACCCGCGTCGACGTCCAGCGCTGCAGGTTCTGCGCGGCGCCGGCCTTGTCGTTGGTGCCCGAGGCGCGGGCACCACCGAAGGGCTGCTGGCCGACGACGGCGCCGGTGGGCTTGTCGTTGACGTAGAAGTTGCCCGCGGCGTTGCGCAGCACGCGCGAGGCGTGCGCGATCGCGGCCCGGTCGCGGGCGATCACGGCGCCGGTGAGCGCGTAGGGCGCGACGGACTCCATCTGGTGCAGCACGGTGTCGTAGTCGGCGTCGTCGAAGACGTTCACGGCGAGCACCGGGCCGAAGTACTCGGTGCGGAAGACCTCGTGGGTGGGGTCGGTGCCCTCGATGAGGGTGGGCCGGACGAAGAAGCCCTCGCTGTCGTCGGCGGTGCCACCGGCGACGACGCTCAACGCGTCGTCCGAGCGGGCCCGGTCGAGCACCCCGGAGAGCTTGCCGAAGCTCTTCCGGTCGATCACGGCGCCCAGGAAGTTCGAGAAGTCGGTGACCGGCCCCATCGGCAGCGAGTCCACGGTGTCCACGAGGTCGTCGCGGACGCGGTCCCACACGCTGCGCGGCACGTAGGCCCGGGAGGCCGCCGAGCACTTCTGGCCCTGGTACTCGAAGGCGCCGCGGACCAGCGCGGTGCGCAGCACGTCGACGTCGGCCGAGGGGTGCGCGACGACGAAGTCCTTGCCGCCGGTCTCCCCGACGATGCGCGGGTAGGAGCGGTACTCGGCGATCCGGGTGCCCACGGTGCGCCACAGGTGCTGGAACACCGCGGTGGACCCGGTGAAGTGGATGCCGGCCAGGTCGCGGTCGGCGAGCACCACGTCGGAGACCGCGACGCCGTCCCCGGGCAGCATGTTGATCACGCCGTCGGGCAGGCCGGCGGCCTCGAGCAGCCGCATGAGCTGGTGCGCGGCGAACTGCTGGGTGGGTGCGGGCTTCCACACCACGGTGTTGCCCATCAGCGCCGGCGCGGTGGGCAGGTTGCCGGCGATGGCGGTGAAGTTGAACGGGGTGACGGCGTAGACCGGGCCCTCGAGCGGGCGGTGGTCGATCCGGTTCCAGACCCCGGGTGAGCTCACCGGCTGCTCGGCGTGGATCTGCCGGGCGAAGTGCACGTTGTAGCGCCAGAAGTCCGCCAGCTCGCAGGCCGCGTCGATCTCGGCCTGGTACGCGGTCTTGGACTGCCCGAGCATGGTGGCGGCGTTGAGCGTCTGCCGCCACGGTCCGGCGAGCAGGTCGGCGGCCTTGAGGAAGACCGCGGCCCGGTCGTCCTGGGAGAGCTCGGCCCACCCGGGGGCGGCGGCCCGCGCGGCGGCCAGCGCGTCGGTGGCGTCGGCGGCGGTGGAGTGCGCCGACGTCCCCAGCACCTGGGCGTGGGCGTGCGGGGCGACGACGTCGAAGGACTCCCCGCCGGCCATCCGCTGGACGCCGCCGATGGTGGCGGTGAGCTCGGCCGGCGCGGCGGCGAGCCGGGTCAGTTCGGCCTGCAGCTCGGCGCGCTCGGCAGAGCCGGGGGCGTACTGCAGCACCGTCTCGTTGCGCGGGCTGGGGACCTGGGTGATGCCGTCCACGGTGGGGTCCTTCCTCAGGATCGGGTCAGCAGGGATCGGACGAAGAACTGGACGTTGGCCGGGCGCTCGGCCAGCCGGCGCATGAAGTAGCCGTACCAGTCGGCGCCGTAGGGCACGTAGGCCCGCACGGTGTGCCCCTCGCGGGCCAGCCGCTGCTGCTCGCCGGTGCGGATGCCGTACAGCAGTTGGAACTCGTGGCTGTCGGCGGCGCGGCCGGTCTCGGCCACCAGCTCCAGCGCGAGGGCGATCATCGCGGGGTCGTGGGTGCCGGCCATCGGGTACCCGTCGCCCCGGTAGAGCGTGGTGAGGCAGCGCCGGTAGGCGGCGTCGACGTCGGCCTTCTCGGTGTGCGCGACGGCGGCCGGCTCGGCGTAGGCGCCCTTGACCAGCCGCACCCGGGAGCCGGCGACGGCGAGCGCGCGGGCGTCGTCCTCGGTGCGGTGCAGCGCGGCCTGCAGCACCGCGCCGGTGCCGGGGTGGTCGCGGCGCAGCTCGGCGAGCACGGCCAGCGTGGAGTCCACGGTGCGGTGGTCCTCCATGTCCAGCGTGACCGTCGTGCCGATCGCGGTGGCGGCCTCGACGACCGGGCGGACCAGCTCCAGGGCCACGTCGTGCCCGCCGGGCAGCGCCTGCCCGAAGGCCGACAGCTTCACCGACACCTCGGCCGCCCGCCCCAGCCGCAGCGGGGCCAGGCCGTCGAGCAAGGCCAGGTAGGCGTCCCGCGAACGGGTGGCCTCGGTGCGGTCGGTGACGTCCTCCCCGAGGTGGTCCAGGGTCACCGCCAGGCCCTCGGCGCGGAGTGACTCCACGGCGGCGAGGGCGTCGGGGAGCGTCTCCCCGGCCACGAAGCGGTCGACGACGCGGCGGGTCACCGGGGTGCCGACGACGGCCCTGCGCAGGGCCGGACGGCGGGACGCGGCGAGCAGGGCCTGACCGAGCACGGTGACCTCCGGGGGCGGGGTGGTGTGCCGACGACGCTAGGAGCGCGGACCGCCCGGGCACCAGCGACAGACGTCCGGACTCCTTCGTACGATCGTCTGATGCGGGACGACCTCCAGGACCTCGTCGACGAGGTGTCGAGGCTGCTGGGCGCGCCCGCGACGCTGGAGGACCCGGACTTCACCCTGCTGGCCTTCTGCGCCCAGGGGGAGGACACCGCCGGCACCGCCCTGGACGCCGTCCGCACCCGGTCGATCCTGACCCGCGGCTCGCCCGAGGCCACCCGGCGCTGGTTCACCGACTTCGGCATCGCGGGGGCGACGGCACCGCTGCGCACCCCGGCCGACCCGGTCGCCGGGATCCTCACCCGGCTCTGCCTGCCGGTCCGGCACCACGGCCGGCTGCACGGCTGGCTGTGGCTGCTGGACGAGGGCCGCACCGACACCACCGACGCCGAGTCCCCCGCCCTGGCCGCGGCGATGGCGCTGGCCGCCCGGGCCGGCGCGCTGCTCGCGGCGACCCGCCCGGGCGCCGACGACCTGCCCGCGACCCTGCGCACCGCCCTCACCGGTGACGCACCGGCCGCGGCAGCCCTGGGGGTGGCACTGGGCCCGGACACCCCGGTCACCGTCGTGGCGCTCCGCCCGGCGGGCCCTCTCCCGTCGGGCTGGGCGCCCCCGGGGGCCGGCGCCGTCGGCGTCGTGACCGGCCGGTGGGTCGCGGTGCTCCTGCCGTTGCCGGGCACCGCCGACGCACGGCCCGCCGGGGCACTGACCGCGGCTGCGCTGCGTGACCTGCCGGCGGGCAGCACGGCCGGTGTCGCGACCGCGCGCTTGGGCTGCAGCGCGCTGACCGTGCAGTGGCAGGAAGCCCGGGACGCCGCACGGGTCGCGGCGGTGGAGCCGCGGCTGGCTCCGGTCGCCTCCTGGTCGGAGCTCGGGGCGTGGCGGCAGGTGGTCCGGCTCGACGGCCCGGACCCGGCCTTCGCCGTGCTGCTGGCCGACCCGGTGCTCAGCCGCACCGCCGACGTCTGGCTGGACGCCGCCGCCTCCCCGCAGCGCGCAGCCGCCCTGCTGACCGTGCACCGGCAGACGCTGTACTACCGGCTGGGCCGGATCGCGGAGCTGACCGGGCTGGACCTCGCCGACGGGGCCGACCGGCTGGCGCTGCACCTCGCCGTCCGGGCGGCCCGGCTGGGCGCCCCCGCGGCGGACCCGGCGCGAGCGGACCGCCCGACGCCGGTGGTGCCCTAGGGTCTGCTGGTCGTGGCACGGAACGGGACGGCGGGCGTCGACGTGATGCTGGCCCTGCGCACCGGCACCGCCACCGAGCACCAGCAGCTCGAGGACTCCCTCGACCTGCTCGACCCGGCCCTCGACGCGGCCCGGCTGGGGCACGTGCTGGACCGGATGCACGGGTTCTGGGTCACTGCCGAGGCCGGCCTGGACGACTGGGCGGCCGCCGACCCGGACACCGCCACCGCGCTGGACTGGCCGGCCCGGCGCCGGGCGCACCTGTTCGCCGCCGACCTGGCCGCCCTGGGCCGGGCCCCGGAGGGCGACGCACCGGCGCTGGACCCGGTCGTCGACACGGCCACGGCGCTGGGGCGGCTGTACGTGCTGGAGGGCTCGACGCTGGGCGGGCAGTTCATCGACGCCCACCTGGCCACGCTGCCGACGCTGGCCGGCGCGGCACGGCTCCACGCGTTCTCCCCCTACGGCGAGCGGACCGGGGCGATGTGGGCGGCGTTCCGCCGGGTCGTGCGCGACCGGCTCGTGCCCGGCCCGGACGCCGACACCGCCGTGTCAGCCGCACGCCGTACCTTTCACGGACTGGCCGCGTGGTGCACCGACGTAGAGCAGCCTGCGTCGCACCCGGCCGTCCCGTCGTCGTCCCCTCCGGGAGGTGTCCCCGCGTGACCGATCTGCGCCCGTCGCCGTGGCTGGACCCGGAGACCCCGGTCGACCTCACCAACTGCGAGCGCGAGCCCATCCACGTGCCCGGCAGCATCCAGCCTCGCGGGGTGCTGATCGCGGTGAGCGAGCCCGACCTCGTCGTCGAGCAGGTCTCGGAGAACCTCGCCGACGTCACCGGGGTGGACTGGACCGCGGCACTGGGCCGGCCGCTGGCCGACGTGCTGGGCACCGTGCCCGCCCAGGCGGTGGCCCGGTCGGCCGCGGCCTTCGGCGACCTGCGCGAGCGCAACCCGGTCGAGCTGACCCTGGACCTCGACGGCAGCCCCGTGCCGGTGGACGCGATCCTGCACCGCGCCCTGCACGGCGAGGCCGGCCCGCCCATCGGGGTGCCCGAGGCCGCGGACGCCCCGGCCAGCAGCCTGGTGATCGAGCTCGAGCCGGCCTTCGGCCCGCGGCCCTTCAGCTTCCCCAACACCTACCAGGCCGTCCGCGGGACCATCGCCGAGCTCAACCGCGCCACCGACCTGCAGGAGCTCTACGACACCACCGTCGCCGCCGTCCGCAGCCTCACCGGGTTCGACCGGGTGATGCTCTACCGGTACGACGCCGAGTTCAACGGCGAGGTCGTCGCCGAGGCCGCCGCCGGCCACCTCGAGCCGTTCCTCGGGCTGCACTACCCGGCCTCGGACATCCCGCCGCAGGCCCGGGCGCTGTACGAGAAGAGCTGGATCCGGCTCATCTCCGACGTCTCCTACCTCCCGGCCCGGCTGCACCCGGTCGCCCACCCGGCGACCGGTGAGCCGCTCGACCTGACCTACTCCACGCTGCGCAGCGTCTCCCCGCTGCACGTGGAGTACCTGCACAACATGGGCGTCCGCTCGTCCATGTCGATCTCGCTGCTGCGCGACGAGAAGCTGTGGGGCCTCATCGCCTGCCACCACTACTCCGGACCGCACGCCCCGCCGTACGCCACCCGGGCGGCCGCGGAGTTCCTGGCCTCGACGCTGTCGCTGCGCCTGGTCGACCGCGCCGCCGAGGAGGAGGTGCGCCGGGCGCTGCGGGCCCGGTCCACGCTGGCCTGGCTGACCGCGGCCACCCTGGACGAGGACCGCCCGCTGGCCGAGTCGCTGCTGGGCACCCCCGACCTGCTCGACCTGGTCGAGGCCGACACCGTCGTGGTGCACCTGCAGGGCCGCACCGCCGTGCGCGGGGCGCCGCTGGACCCGGGCACCGCCGCGGCGATCGCCGGCTGGGCCGCCGACCAGCACGTCGACGTCGCCCACTCCGACGCGCTGCCCGCCGTCGCCCCGCAGCTCGACGTGCCCCGTCACCTGGCGTGCGGCGCGCTCGTCGTGCCGCTGCCGGACGGGCAGTACGTCCTGTGGGCCCGGGGCGAGCACCTGCGCACCGTCGACTGGGGTGGCGACCCGCGGGCCAAGGTGATCACCCTCCAGGAGGGCGAGGACGTCCGCATCTCCCCCCGGAAGTCCTTCGCCCGCTGGCAGGAGGCCGTGCGCGACCGGTCGCAGCCGTGGACCCCCGAGGAGGTCACCGAGGCCACCGCGCTGCGCACCAACCTGCTCGAGGCGCTGTACGCCCGCAGCCGGCGGGTGGCCCGGGCCGCGGAGACGCTGCAGCGCAGTCTGCTGTCCGAGCCCCCGCAGCCCGACCACCTGCAGATGGCCGTGCGCTACGTGCCCGCCGCCCGCGAGGCCCAGGTCGGCGGCGACTGGTACGACGTGTTCACCCAGCCCGACGGGGCGACCGTGCTCGTCATCGGCGACGTGGTCGGCCACGACGTGGAGGCCGCGGCGGTCATGGGCCAGCTGCGCGGCCTGCTGCGCGGGATCGCCTTCGACGCCGAGGTCGGACCCGCCGGCGTGCTGAGCCGGTTGGACCGGGCGATCGAGGGCCTGCGGGTGGCCGCGATGGCCTCGGTGCTGGTCGCCCGGCTCGAGCAGACCGACGAGGAGCGCGAGCGCGGCGTCAGCCGGATCCGCTGGTCCAACGCCGGCCACCTGCCCCCGCTGGTGCTCCCGGCGTCCGGGGACGCCGTGCTGCTGGGCACCGACACCCGGTCCGACCTGCTGCTCGGGGTCGCCCCGGAGACGACCCGGCACGAGCACGTGGCCGTGGTCGAGCGCGGCTCGACCGTGCTGCTGTACACCGACGGGCTCGTCGAGCGCCGGGACCAGGTGTTCGACGAGGGCATCGCCCGGTTGCTGACCGAGATCGCCGGGCACGGCGAGACCCCGGTGGAGGAGCTGGTCGACCTGCTGCTGGAGCGGATGCTGCCCGACCGGGCCGAGGACGACGTGGCGCTGCTCGCCGTCCGGCTGCACGAGCAGGACCGCCCGCGCCCCGACCGCTGAGTCAGCCCGCCAGCGTGGCGAGCAGCTCCCGGACGGCGGACCGGCCGGCCCGGTTCGCCCCGATCGTGCTCGCCGAGGGCCCGTAGCCGACCAGGTGCAGCCGGGGCTCGCCGACGACCGCGGTGCCCTCGACCGCGATGCCGCCGCCGGGGGCCCGCAGGTGCAGGGGCGCCAGGTGCTCCAGGGCGGCCCGGAAGCCGGTGGCCCACAGCACGACGTCGACGTCCAGCGTGCGGGCCGGTGACCCGTCGACGCCGTCCCAGGCCAGTCCCGCGGGGGTCATCCGGTCGAAGACCGGCAGCGCGTCCAGGACGCCGCGCGCCCGGGCCCGGCGGACCTCGTCGGTGACCGGCAGCCCGGTCACGCTGACCACGCTCGCCGGGGGCAGCCCGGCGCGGACCCGCTCGGCGACCATCGCGACCGCGGCCCGGCCGGCGTCCTGGTCGAAGTCGTCCTCCCGCCAGACGGGGGGACGACGGGTCAGCCAGCTGGTCGTGGTGACCTCGGCGATCTCCACGAGCAGCTGCAGCGCCGAGATGCCCCCGCCGACGACGGCCACGTGCTGCCCGGCGAACTCCGCCGCCGTCCGGAAGTCCGCGGCGTGCAGCTGCCGGCCGCCGAAGGTCTCCCGACCGGGGTAGGCGGGCCAGAACGGGCGGGACCAGGTGCCGGTGGCGTTGACCAGCCCACGGGCGGTCCACTCCCCTGCCGACGTCTCCAGCCGGTAGCCGTCGTCGGTGCGCGTGACCCGGCGGACCGCGACGGGACGGTGCACCGGGAGCGAGTAGTGCTCCTCGTAGGCCGCGAAGTAGCGGGCCATCGCCACGGAGGCCCGCTCGTCCGGGTCCCCGGTGAGCGCCATCCCGGGCAGGTCGGCGATGCCGTTGGCGCGCTCGAGCCGCAGCGAGGCCCACCGGTGCTGCCACGCTCCACCGGGCCCGTCGTCGGCGTCCAGGACGACGAAGTCGGCGCCCGCACGGTGCAGCGCGTACGCCGCCGAGAGGCCCGCCTGGCCCGCTCCGACGACCACAACCTCCGCGTGCACGGCCGACCCAACACCACCGACGGTCCGGTCATGCCCGACCCCGCGGGGGGAGCCCGGCGGAACGGTGTCCAACGCCATGGTTGCGCGCGCCACCTGCGGGCATGACCGAACAGTGCTGCAAGGGCGAGACGTCACCGTGTCGGGTGACCCCTCGGTCGGCTACCGGCACGTGGGGTGCCTCGGCACCGTCGACGCCCCGACGACCACGGCGCTGGCCGACCACCTCCGCCCCCGGCTCGAGGCCGGCGACCCGCTCGTGCTGGCCTGCTCGGCAGCCCTCCGCGACGCACTCCAGGCCCGTCTGCCCTCCGGTGCGTCCGTCGCCGTGGTCGACGAGGACGTGCTCGTCGGGCGGACGTCGGACGCCCTGGCCGGCTACACCGCGCTCATCGACGAGCACGCGCCCGCTGCGGGCTCCCGTCTGCTGCTGGTCACCGACAGCTCGCACGGCTCCGGCCGCCCCGCCTGGCTGCAGACCGAGGCGCTGCTGAACCACGTGCTGGCCGACCGGGCGCTGGACCACGTCTGCCTGCTCGACCACGCCGACCTCGGCGAGGACATCGACCGCGCGTCCTCCTGCCACCCGCGGCTGCTCGGGGCCGACGGCGTGGTGGCCAACGCCGGGTACCGCGAACCGGCCGACCTGCTGCGCGAACTCGGCCGGGTCGATCTCGCCGACCCGCTCGAGGACGCCCCGCCCACCCTCGCCCTCCAGGACGTCGGCGACATGCGGGTGCTCCGCCGGGCGCTGCAGGGCCTGTTCGCCGACGGTCCGTTGCCCGCCGACGACGCCGAGGACCTGGTGCTGGCCATCGACGAGGTCGTGGCCAACGCCGCCGAGCACGGCGTCCCGCCCGTCGACGTGCGCCTCTGGGTGACCCCGGAGCAGGTGCTGTGCGTGGTCAGCGACCACGGGCCCGGCTTCGACGAGCCGCTCACGGGCTACGGCCCGGCCCACGGCGGCGACCTGTCCGTCGGCGGGATGGGGCTGTGGCTGGCCCGGCGGGCGGTGGACTCGATGACCACCGGACCGCTGGACGCCGACGGCGAAGGCTGCGTCGTCCGGTTGTCGATCGACCCGCGGCTGCGCTCGGCCGACCGGGTCAGCTGACCGGGACGGCCCCGGCCTCCTCGATCAGCCGGGCCTGCTCCCGGCACCACGGGGACCAGGCGTCGCCCTCGACGTCCTGCCGGGCCCGGAAGGCCGACCAGGACAGCAGCTCCCAGTCGCCGACCTCGTCGTCGGCCGGGCGCGGATCGCCGTGGAACACCCCGACGTACACCGGGCAGATCTCGTTCTCCACGACCCCGGCGAACTCCGCCCGGTACCGGTAGCCCGGGAGCACCGGCTCCAGGGCGGTGACGGTGAGGCCCAGCTCGTCGTCGGCGCGGCGGGCGATGGCAGCGCCGTCGTCCTCACCGGGGCCGGGGTGCCCGCAGACGGTGTTGGTCCACATCCCGGGGAAGGTCTGCTTGACCTGGGCCCGGCGGGTCACCAGCAGCCGACCGGCCTCGTCGAAGAGATAGGCCGAGAAGGCGCGGTGCAGAGGGGTCTCCCCGTGGTGCACGAGCCGCTTGGGCATCGTGCCGACCTGCCGGCCGTCGTCGTCCACGAGCACGATGAGTTCTTCGGCCACACCGCCATCGTCCCACGACGCTGGCCGGCGACGTGCTCGCTCAGGCGTCGAAGTCGACGGTGACCTGGTCGGACAGCGGGACGGTCTGGCAGGTGAGCACGTAGCCCCGGGCGACCTCGTCGGGGTCCAGGGCGTAGTTGCGGCGCATCTCGACCTCGCCCTCGGTGACCTTCGCCCGACAGGTGCCGCAGACCCCGCCCTTGCAGGCGAACGGCAGGTCCGAACGCACCCGCTGGGCGCTGTCGAGCACCGGCACGTCCTGCTCCAGGGACAGCGTGGTCGACCGGCCGTCCAACACGATCGTGACCTCGCTGGTCGGTCCCTCGGCCCCCTTCTCCTCCCGGCGCACCGGCTCCGGCGGCGCGTCGTCGACGAAGAAGAGCTCCTGGTGCACCCGTTCCCGCGGCACCCCCAGCTCGGCCAGCAGGTCCCGGGCCTCGGTGACCATGCCGTGCGGCCCGCACAGCCACCAGTGCTCCACGTCGGGCACGTCGACCAGCGCGGCCACCAGGGTGCGCAGCCGCTCGCCGTCCAGCCGACCGCTGGTCACCTCGGCGTCGCGCGGTTCGCGGGAGAGCACGTGCACCAGCTGCAGCCGGTGGCCGTAGCGGTCCTTCATGTCCGCCAGCTCGTCGGCGAACATCACGGTGTTGGTGCGCCGGTTGCCGTAGAACACGGTGACCGTGGACTCGCCGTCCTTCAGCACGCTGCCGGCCAGGCTCAGCACCGGGGTGACCCCGGAACCGGCGACGACGAACACGTGGTCGGCCGGTGTCGACAGGTCGGCGGTGAAGGTGCCGCTGGGGGGCAGCACGTCGATCTGCTGGCCGGGGCGCACCTCGTTGACCAGCCACGCCGAGAAGTAGCCGCCGGGCACCTCGCGCACCCCGACGCGGGGGGCCTCACCGACCGGCGCGCAGATCGAGTACGACCGGCGCTCGTCGCGGTCGCCGTCGACCCGGCGCAGGGTGAGCGCCTGGCCGGGGGCGAACGCGTAGTCCTCGGCCAGCTCGGCGGGGACGTCGAAGGTGACCGCGACCGCGTCGTCGGTGAGCTGGTCGACGCGGGCGACGGTCAGCGGGTGGAACTGCGGGCGGCGACGCGCGGGGGCGCTCACTCAGATCTCCTTGACGTGCTCGAACGGCTCGCGGCAGGTGCGGCAGCGACGCAGTGCCTTGCAGGCGGTGCCGCTGAACTCCGAGAGCTCCTCGGTGTCCGCGGACCCGCACAGCGGGCAGGACGCGGTGCGCCGGGTGGGGCCCAGCGACAGGGGCACCGGCCCGGCGGCGCGGACGGGGGCGTGCCCGGGCGGGGCGATGCCGCCCTCGGCGAGCTTGCGCCGGCCGTCCTCGCTGATCCAGTCGGTGCTCCACGGCGGGGACAGCACCGTGCGGACGTCCACGTCGGCGAACCCGGCCCGGTGCAGGGCGTGCACCAGGTCCGCGCGCATGACGCCCATCGCCGGGCAGCCGGAGTAGGTCGGGGTGATGGTGACGACCACGGTGCCGTCCTCGGCGGTGTGCACGTCGCGCAGCACGCCGAGGTCGGCCAGCGTCAGCATCGGGAGCTCGGGGTCGGTGACCGTCCCGGCGACGTCCCGGGGGTCGGTCAGCACGGCGCTCACCAGGTCGCCGCCGGGTGCTCGCGGGCCAGGCCCTGCAGGGTCGCCAGCAGCGGGGCCAGCTCGGCGGTGTGCTGCCCGGCGCGCCCGGGGCTGGGGCGTTCGGTCGGCCACGGGGGGACGGCGAGGGTGGCGCGCTCGAGCACCATGGTCAGCACGCCGCGCACCTCCTCGCGCACCCCGGCGGGGTCGACGGCGACACCGGCGGCGGTCAGCCGGATCTCCACCTCGGTGGCGGTGAACAGGTCGGCCAGCAGCGGCCAGACGGCATCGACCCCGGCCTGCGCCCGGCGGTGGGACTCCGGGGTGCCGTCACCCAGGCGCAGCACCCAGCGGGCCGCGTGGTCGCGGTGGTAGGTCAGCTCGGGGACGCCCTTGGCCGCGATCGCGGACAGCACCGGGTCGCGCGACTCCCGCAGCTGGGCGAACAGCGCCAGCCGGAACGTGCTGGCCACGAACAGCCGGATCATCGTCTGGGCGAAGTCGCCGCCGTCGGCCTCCACGAGGTGGTGGTGCACGAACTCGTCGGCGTCCCGGAAGTAGGCCAGCGCGTCCTCGTCGGGGATCGAGTCGGTCGCGCGCTCGCGGCTGCGCCCGAGCACCCCGGCCGAGCCGGCGCGGGCCAGCAGCAGCCGGGCCTGCCCGAGCAGGTCCAGCCCGCAGTTGGCGATCGCGACCTCCTCCTCGAGCTCGGGCGACCGGGTCGCCCACTCGGTGAGCCGCTGGCAGAGCACGAGCGCGTCGTCCCCGAGCATGAGGCAGTAGGCGCCCAGGTCAGCCGCGTCGACCCCGTCCGGGACCGTGGTGTCCACCCCGGCCAACGGATCGTCGAACCCGGTCCCGAACGCCCACTGCCCCTCCCCCCCGTGCGCGGTGTCCAACGCGTCGTACACGGTCTCTTCGTGAGCCACCGCGGTGCTCCTTCTTCCATGGGCCAGTCGGCCACGCGCCCGGAACGGGTGCGGGCACTGCGGCCCCCTCGTAGGGGCCCCGACTCCCGAGGAACGAGGGAGGTGGGGGGACGAGGGGGTCCTTCACATGTGCGGTACGTCGTCCGGGATCTCGTAGAACGTCGGGTGCCGGTAGACCTTGTCCCCGGCGGGGGCGAACATCGGGTCCTTCTCGTCCGGGCTGGACGCGGTGATGTCGTTGGCCTGCACGACCCAGATGCTCACGCCCTCGTTGCGGCGGGTGAACAGGTCCCGCGCGGCGTGCACGGCCATCTCGTCGTCGGGGGCGTGCAGCGAACCGACGTGCACGTGGTTCAGCCCGCGCTTGCCCCGGACGAACACCTCGTACAGCGGCCAGTCCCGCCGGGTGTTGGCCGCGGTCGGCTCGGCGCCGCTGGGGATGTCCGGCCCGGTGGGGACGGCGCCGTGGCCGCCCTCGGCGGTGGTCTCACCGGCCGACGGGGTCGTCGGCTCGCTCACGACGCGTGCTTGTCCGCGTACGCGGTCGCCGCCTCGAGCACCCAGGCGTTGTCGTCGCGGGCGGCCCGACGACGGGAGACCCGCTCCTCGTTGCAGGGGCCGTTGCCGGAGATGACCTGCTTGAACTCGGCCCAGTCGATCTGGCCGAACCGGTAGCGGCCGGTCTCGGGGTCCAGCGCGAGCTCGGGGTCGGGCAGCGTCACGCCCAGGGCCGCGGCCTGCGGGACGGACATGTCGACGTAGCGCTGGCGCAGTTCGTCGTTGCTGTGCCGCTTGACGCCCCAGGCCATCGACTGCGCCGAGTTCGGGCTGTCGTCGTCCGGCGGGCCGAACATCATCAGCGAGGGCCACCACCAGCGGTCCACGGCGTCCTGCACCATGGCGCGCTGGGCGTCGGTGCCGCGCATCATCGTCATCAGCAGCTCGTAGCCCTGCCGCTGGTGGAAGGACTCCTCCTTGCAGACCCGGATCATCGCGCGCGCGTAGGGGCCGTAGCTGCTGCGGCACAGCGGGACCTGGTTGCAGATCGCCGCGCCGTCGACCAGCCAGCCGATGACGCCGCAGTCGGCGTAGGTCAGCGTGGGGTAGTTGAAGATCGAGCTGTACTTCTGCCGACCCTCGATGAGCTTGTCGGTGAGGTCGGCCCGGTCGGCGCCGAGGGTCTCGGCCGCGGAGTACAGGTACATCCCGTGCCCGGCCTCGTCCTGCACCTTGGCCAGCAGGACCGCCTTGCGGCGCAGCGACGGCGCGGCGAGCAGCCAGTCACCCTCGGGCTGCATCCCGATGATCTCCGAGTGCGCGTGCTGGGCGATCTGGCGCACCAGGCCCTTGCGGTAGGCCTCGGGCATCCAGTCGCGCGGCTCGACCCGGTGGTCGGCGGCGATCGTGGCGTCGAAGTGCGCCTGCAGCGCCGCCTCGTCCGGCACGGGGGCCGCGACGGGAGCGTCGGCGGAGCGGTCGAGCGTCGGTGCGGACATCGGGATGAGCCTCCTGCGGTCATTTACTGACCAAGCGGTCGGTAATGAGTGTGCCGCAGGTGGACGTGCTCCACAACCCCGTCTTGACAGCCCACGCCCTGCGGTAGTTGGTTACTGACCGGGCGGTCGGTAAATCGTCCGTCGCACGTGACCGCGCACCGCCGCCGGAGTACCAGGGAAGGCCCCCTCGTGAGCGCACCGACCACCAGCCCGACCGCGAAGCGCCTGGGCACGGCCCCCGACCCGGCCACCCTCGACCCGGCCGAGCGGATGGGGGTCGACGAGCTGCGCGCCCTGCAGCTCGAGCGGCTGCAGTGGACCCTGCGGCACGCCTACGACAACGTGCCGCACTACCGCCGGGCCTTCGACGCCCACGGCGTGCACCCCGACGACTGCCGCTCGCTGGAGGACCTCGCCCGCTTCCCCACCACGTCCAAGGCCGACCTGCGGGAGAACTACCCGTTCGGGATGTTCGCCGTCCCCAAGGAGCAGGTGCGCCGCGTGCACGCCTCCTCCGGCACCACCGGCAAGCCCACCGTGGTCGGCTACACCGAGCGCGACATCGCCACCTGGGCCGGCGTGATGGCCCGCAGCATCCGGGCCGCCGGCGGTCGGCCCGGGGACACCCTGCACAACGCCTACGGCTACGGGCTGTTCACCGGCGGGCTGGGCGCGCACTACGGCGCCGAGGCGCTGGGCTGCACCGTCGTCCCGGTCTCGGGGGGCATGACCCCGCGGCAGGTGCAGCTGATCGGGGACTTCGAGCCCCGGATCATCATGGTCACCCCCAGCTACATGCTCGCCGTGGTCGACGAGTTCGAGCGGCAGGGCATCGACCCCCGCTCCAGCAGCCTGCAGATCGGCATCTTCGGCGCCGAGCCCTGGACCGAGCAGATGCGCCAGGAGATGGAGGACCGGCTCGACATCGACGCGGTCGACGTCTACGGCCTGAGCGAGGTCATGGGCCCCGGGATCAGCCAGGAGTGCGTGGAGACCAAGGACGGCCTGCACGTCTGGGAGGACCACTTCTACCCCGAGGTCGTCGACCCGACGACGGTCGAGCCGCTGGCCGAGGGCTGCGAGGGCGAGCTGCTGTTCACCTCCCTCACCAAGGAGGCACTGCCGATCATCCGGTACCGCACCCGCGACCTCACCCGGCTGCTGCCCGGCACCGCCCGGCCCGGGATGCGGCGGATGCAGAAGGTCACCGGCCGCACAGACGACATGATCATCCTGCGCGGGGTGAACCTCTTCCCGACCCAGATCGAGGAGGTCGTGCTCCGCACCGCCGGCCTGTCGCCGCACTTCGCCCTGGAGCTGTCCACCCGCGGCCGGATGGACCACCTGGTGGTCTCCGTCGAGGCCCGCCCGGACTGCCCGCCCGAGCGCCGCGCGGTCGCCGCCCAGGAGGTGCAGGTGCTGGTCAAGGAGACCGTGGGCACCAGCGTCGAGGTGGTCGTCGTCGACCCGGCCACGCTGGCCCGCTCGATGGGCAAGCTGCAGCGGCTCACCGACCGGCGCGAGCGCGCATGACGGCCCCCACCCGCCGCGGCCGGCCCGGACACTCGCTGGACTCGCTGCTCGACGTCGCCGTCGCGCTCTTCATCGAGCGCGGTTTCGAGGCCACCTCGATGGACGCCCTGGCCGACCGGCTGGGCGTCACCAAGTCCGCGATCTACCACCACGTCCCCTCCAAGGTGGAGCTGCTGCGGCTGGCCCTGGACCGGGCGCTGGACGGGCTGTTCGCCGTGCTGTCCGAGCCCGGGGCGGCCCAGGGGCCGGCCATCGACCGGCTCGAGCACGTGGTGCGCGGCTCGGTCGGCGTGCTCACCGACCGGCTGCCCTTCGTCACCCTGCTGCTGCGCGTCCGGGGCAACTCCCACGTCGAGTCGCACGCCCTGCACCGGCGTCGCGACTTCGACCACCGGGTGACCGAGCTGGTGCGCGAGGCCGTCGCCGAGGGGTCCGTCCGCCCCGACGTCGACCCCCGGGTCACCAGCCGGCTGCTCTTCGGCACCGTCAACTCCCTCACCGAGTGGTACCGCCCGGGCGGCGGCCTGTCTCCGTCCGACCTCGCGGACGGCCTGGTCACCACCCTCTTCGCCGGCCTGCGCGCCCCGACCCGACCCCAGGAGCACCGATGACCGCTGCACCCCTGCTCGAGAGCTATGCCGCCGGTGCCTGGTGGTCCAGCGCCGACGAGGGCACCCCGCTCCCGGACGCCGTCACCGGGGAGACCGTCGCCCGGATCAGCAGCCGCGGGCTGGACGTCGCCGGGATGGTGGCCCACGCCCGCACGGTCGGCAGCCCGGCGCTGCGCGAGCTGACGTTCCACCAGCGCGCCGGCCTGCTCAAGGCAGTCGCGCTGCAGCTGATGGCCCGCAAGGAGGAGTTCTACGCCCTCTCCCACCGCACCGGAGCCACCGACGGCGACAACGCCGTGGACATCGACGGCGGCTTCGGCACCGTGCTGTCCTACGCCTCCACCGGACGCCGCGAGCTGCCCGACGACACCCTGGTGCTCGACGGCCCGCCCACCCCGCTGGGCCGGCGCGGCACCTTCCTCGGCCAGCACGTGTACACCTCGCTGACCGGCGTCGCGGTGCAGGTCAACGCCTTCAACTTCCCGGTCTGGGGGATGCTCGAGAAGCTGGCCCCGGCCTTCCTCGCCGGGATGCCCACGATCGTCAAGCCGGCCTCGCAGACCGCCTACCTCACCGAGGCGGTGTTCCGGGCGATGGTCGAGACCGGCCTGCTGCCCGAGGGCTCGGTGCAGCTGCTCGCGGGCTCGGCGTCCGGGCTGCTGGACCACCTCGACGGCCAGGACCTGGTCGGCTTCACCGGCTCGGCCACCACCGCGGCCCTGCTGCGCAGCCACCGGGCCGTGACCGAGCGGGCGGTCCGGTTCAACGCCGAGGCCGACTCGCTCAACTGCTCGGTGCTGGGCCCCGACGCTGGCCCCGACACCCCGGAGTTCGACCTGTTCGTCCGCGGCCTGGTCACCGAGATGACGGTCAAAGCCGGTCAGAAGTGCACCGCGATCCGCCGGGCGATCGTGCCGCGCGAGCACGTGGACGCCGTCGTCGAGGCCACCCGGGCCGCGCTCGAGCAGGTCGTCGTCGGCGCCCCGGGGGCCGACGGCGTGACCATGGGCGCGCTGGCCTCCCGGGACCAGCGCGACGAGGTGCTGCGTGCGGTCGACCGGCTGCGCACGCACGCCGAGCTCGTCGTCGGGGACCCGACCGACTTCACCGTCACCGGCGCCGACCGCGACCGGGGGGCGTTCCTGCCCCCGATGCTGCTGCGCTGCGACGACGCGAGCGCGCCCGAGCCGCACGACGTCGAGGCCTTCGGCCCGGTGTCCACCGTGCTGCCCTACTCCGACCTGGACGACGCGATCGCCCTGGCCCGCCGGGGCCAGGGCTCGCTGGTGGCCAGCCTGGTCACCCACGACCCGGCCGTCGCCCGGGCCTTCGTGCTGGGCGCGGGGTCGGCACACGGCCGGGTGCACGTGCTGGACCGGGACGACGCCCGGGAGTCCACCGGGCACGGCTCCCCGCTGCCGGTTCTGGTGCACGGCGGCCCCGGACGGGCCGGCGGGGGCGAGGAGCTGGGCGGCGTCCGCGGCGTGCTGCACCACATGCAGCGCACCGCCGTGCAGGGGTCTCCGGACCTGCTCACCGGGGTCGGCCGACGCTGGGTCGCCGGCGCCGCCCGCAGCGAGGACGGCGTGCACCCCTTCCGGAAGTCCCTGGCCGAGCTGCGCATCGGGGACTCGGTGACCGCCGGGCCCCGGGAGATCACGCTGGAGGACGTCGAGCACTTCGCCGCGTTCACCGGCGACACGTTCTACGCGCACATGGACGAGGAGGCAGCCCGGGCCAACCCGCTGTTCGGCGGCCGGGTCGCGCACGGCTACCTGGTGCTCAGCTGGGCCGCGGGTCTGTTCGTGGACCCCGACCCGGGCCCGGTGCTGGCCAACTACGGCCTGGACTCGCTGCGGCTGCTCACCCCGGTCAAGCCCGGCGACACCGTGACCGTGACGCTCACGGCCAAGCAGATCACCCCGCGCGGGGGCGCCGACCACGGCGAGGTGCGCTGGGACGCCGTCGTCGTCAACTCCGCGGGCGACCCGGTGGCCACGTACGACGTGCTCACGATGGTCGCGAAGACGTGGCCCCCGGCGGGGGACTCAGGCGGGCAGTGACCAGTCGACCGGGTCGGCGCCCTGCGCCACGAGCAGGGCGTCGACCCGGCTGAACGGCCGCGACCCGAAGAACCCCCGCGAGGCGCTCAGCGGGGAGGGGTGCACCGAGGCCACCGAGGGCACCGGCCCGAGGGCCTCGGTGAGCCCCTGCGCGTCCTTGCCCCACAGCACCGCGGCCATCGGCTGCCCGGCCGCGGCCCGCTCCACCAACACCGCGATGGCGTGCGCGGTCACCTGCTCCCAGCCGCGGCGGCGGTGCGAGCCGGCCCCCCCGGGCCGCACGGTCAGGCACCGGTTGAGCAGCAGCACCCCGCGGTCCCGCCAGGCGGTCAGGTCACCGTGCGGCGGGGGCTCGACGCCGAGGTCGTCGCGCAGCTCGCGGTAGACGTTCACCAGGCTGCGGGGCAGCGGCCGGACGTCACGGTCGACGGCGAAGCTCAGCCCGATCGGGTGGCCCGGGGTCGGGTAGGGGTCCTGCCCGACGACCAGCACCCGGACGTCGGCCAGCGGGGTGGCGAAGGCCCGGAACACCTGGTCGGGGTGCGGGAGCCAGGGTCGGCCGGCGGCGGTCTCGGCGGCCAGGAAGGCCAGCACCGCGTCGATGCGCTCCTCGACCGGCGTCAGGGCCGCGGCCCAGTCGGGGGCCATCAGCCCGCGGTCGGCGAGGTCCTGCAGGGTGCCCACCCGGCCGAGACTAGGTGGGCACCCGAGGGCTCACTTCGCCGGCGGGGCCATCAGCTCGAGGGCGATGTTGTCGGGGTCGCGGAACTCCAGGATGTAGCCGGCACCGATGTCCTTGACGCCCTCGTGGGCGATGCCCAGGGAGTCCAGGTGGGCGGCGGCCTCGTCCAGGGCCTCCTTGGAGGAGACGGCGAACGCGACGTGGTCCAGGCCGGTGCGGTCCTCGCTGAAGGTGTCGTCGGCGACCGGGCGCAGGCCCAGCAGTGACTCACCGAGGGCGTAGATGACGCCGCCGAAGGCGAAGTCGGGGGCGTCCTCGGTCTGGCCGTCGATGGCGACCGGGAGGGCGAACACGTCGTCGTAGAACTTCCGCGAGCGGTCGATGTCGGTGACCGTCAGACGGACGTGCGCGTAGTGGCTGGTGGTGATCGGCATGGTCCTGCAGTGCCCGATCCGACCGTGCTCAACCGGGTGCAGGCGGACGCATCTGTCCGACCCACCCGGCATCCTGTCGGCGTGGACACCTTCACCCGCAGCGGCCTGACCTTCGACGTGCGCGACGCCGGCCCGGGCGACGGCACCCCGGTGGTGCTCCTGCACGGCTTCCCGCAGCACGCCGGGAGCTGGGACCGGGTGGCGCCGACCCTGCACGAGGCCGGGCTCCGCACGCTGGCCCCCGACCAGCGCGGGTACTCCCCCGCGGCCCGGCCCACCGGCCGCCGGTCCTACGTCGTCCGCGAGCTGGTGGACGACGTCCTGGCGCTCCTGGACGCCGCCGGTCTGGAGCGGGCGCACGTGGTCGGGCACGACTGGGGTGCGATGGTCGCCTGGTCCGCGGCGGCCTGGCACCCCGACCGGGTCAGCAGCCTGACCGCCGTCTCGGTGCCGCACCCGGCCGCGTTCACCCACTCGTTCCTCACCAGCTCGCAGGGCGTGAAGTCGGCCTACATGGCCTTCTTCCAGCTGCCCGTCGTGCCGGAGAGGCTGCTCACCCGGGGCAACGGCGTGTTCCTGCGCGACCTCCTGGTGCGCGCCGGGATGCCCCGCCCCGACGCCGAGGACACCGTGGCCCGGCTGCGTCCGGCCGGCGCGCTCACCGCCGCGCTGGACTGGTACCGCGCGCTGCCGCTGGGTGCGGGTGACGGCGTCGGCCGGGTCCGGGTGCCCACCCTGCACGTGTGGAGCGACCGGGACGGCTTCCTCGGCCGGGCCGGCACCGAGGCGACCGCGCCCTACGTGACCGGGGAGTACCGCCTGGAGGTGCTGCCCGGGGTCACGCACTGGGTGCCCGAGACCGCCGGCCCCCGGCTCGGGGAGCTGGTCGCCGAACACGTGCGGGCCCACGGGTGAACCGGGGCGAGCTGCTGGCCGCCCGGGTGCGGGCCCAGCAGCTGGACCGCGACGAGGGCACGGTCGACGACACCGCGGTGCTCGACCTCGGGGTCCAGGACACCGGCCCGCCCGGGGCGGCCCGCTGGGCCCTGGCACTCCGCGGCCTGGCGCGGCCCGCCGCGGCGGACCTGGCACTGGTCTGGTCGGTCCGCGGCGCCCCGCACGTGTACCGGCGGGCCGACCTGCCCGGCGTCGCCGCGGCCACCGCCCCGTGGTCGGACGCGGACGCCGCGAAGCGGGTCTTCGACGCCGCGACGCCGCTGACGGCGGCCGGCCTCGGGGTGCTCGGCGCCCTGGACGTCGTCGCCGACGCGATGCGCACGATCGTCACCGGGCCGACGGTCAAGGGCGAGCTGTCCGCCGGCCTGACCGCGGCCCTGCCCGCGCCGTTCCTGCGGCACTGCCGGCCCTGCGGCACCACCCACGTGTTCGAGCAGCCCTTCCGGCTCGCCGCGCTGCGCGCCGGGCTCGAGCTGGAGCCGGGCACCTCACCGCCGGTGCTCCGCCCGGTGCCGGACCTGGTGCCGGCCACCGAGGTGCCCGACCGGCTCGACGTCGTCCGGGCGCACCTGCGGCTGTTCGGACCGTCCACCCCGGCGATGGTCGCGGCGTACCTCGACGCCCCGGTGCGCGAGGTGCGCGCCCACTGGCCCGCCGACGCCGACGAGGTGGACGTGGCGGGTGGGACGCGCTGGGTGCTCGACCTGCCGTCCACCGACCCGGTCCGCGGCACCTGGCTGCTCGCGCCCTTCGACCCGTTCCTGCAGGTGCGGGACCGGGAGCTGCTGGTGCCCGACGCCGACCGCCGGAAGGAGCTGTTCCCGGTCCTCGGCCGCCCGGGCGCCGTGCTGGTGGACGGCGAGGTGGCCGTGGTGTGGCGACCGCGGTCGGCCGGGAGGCGGCTGGCCCTGACCGTCACCCCCTGGCGGGAGCTCACCGGACCCGAACGGGCAGCGGTGGAGGACCAGGCGGCGCGACTCGCCGGGGCCCGCGGTTCGACGCCGGGCGGCGTGACCCTGGGCTGA
This sequence comes from Geodermatophilus sp. Leaf369, assembly GCF_001424455.1. Lineage (NCBI taxonomy): Bacteria > Bacillati > Actinomycetota > Actinomycetes > Geodermatophilales > Geodermatophilaceae > Geodermatophilus > Geodermatophilus sp. Leaf369. The sequence goes on from NZ_LMQA01000001.1 coordinate 673,485, forward strand.
CCGGGTAGGGCCGGTGGATGACCTCCCCCGACACCGGCCACCTCGACGGACAGACGGTCGCCGTCACCGGCGCCACCGGCAACCTGGGGACGGCGTTCCTGCGGCAGCTCTTCCTCACCGGGGTGCACCAGGTGCGCGGTCTCTCCCGCCGCCAGGCCCCGGACACCGCCCCGTACTCGAACGTCTTCTGGACCCACACCGACATCGGCACGGCGGCCAGCTCGGCCCCGCTGACCGAGTTCCTCACCGGCGCCACCACGCTGGTGCACACCGCCTGGGCGCTGCAGCCGGGCCGGGACCCGGAGCTGCTGCACCGGATCAACGTCGACGGGGCCCGCCGGGTGCTGGACGCGGCGGGTTCGGCCCGCGTGGGCCACGTGGTGCTGGTGTCCTCCCTGGGCGCCTACGCCCCCGGCAACCCGGCCGACCGGATCACCGAGGACTGGCCCACCACCGGGGTGCCCAGCTCGCAGTACAGCCGGGACAAGGTCGCCGTCGAGGCACTCGCCCGCGAGTTCGCCACCGCCCACCCCGACGTCACCGTGACCGTCGTCCGGCCCACGCTGGTGCTGCAGTCCGACGCCGCGGGCGCGATCGGCCGCTACTTCCTCGGGCCGCTGCTGCTGCGCGGGGCGCAGGCCCTGCCCGGGTCGGTGGCCTCGAAGCTGCCCCTGCCGCTGCCGGAGGACCTGCACCTGGGCTTCGTGCACGCCGACGACGTGGCCGACGCGCTGCTGCGGATCGTGGACCGCCGGGCCGGCGGGGCGTTCAACCTCTCCGCCGAGCCGGTGCTGGACCCCGACGCGTTCGCCGCCGCGCTGGGCACCCGCCGGGTGCCGGTGCCGGCCGCGCTGCTGCGGGCCGGGTTGTCGGCGGCCTTCCACGCCCACCTGGTGCCCACCGAGCCGGGCTGGCTCGACCTGGGCCTCAGCGTGCCGGCGCTGGACACCACCCGGGCCCGCGAGGTGCTCGGGTGGGACCCCCGGCACCCCAGCGACCGCCTGCTCCCGGAGTTCGTCGCCGCCCTCGGCCGGGGCGACGGCGGCGAGGGCCCCGTGCTGCACCCCTGAGACTCAGGGGCGGGCCGACCAGGCCGAGACCGCGTGGCTCATGCCGGCGAACGTGCTGGCCGCGGCGTCCGGACGCAGCGCGACGAACAGGCCGTCGGCCTCGGCGAGCACCGTGTCGGGGTCCTCGGCGGAGGCGATCGTGGCGTGCGCGGTGGCCCGTCGTCCCTCGGTGGAGGTGACGGCCGCCGCGAGCACGACGGGCACCCCCAACCGGACCGGGCGGCGGTAGGTGACGGTCAGCGTGGCGGTGAGCCCGCCGTGCCCGGCGGTCCGCAGCGCCCGGGCCAGCACGTGGTCCAGCAGGGTCGCGATGGTGCCGCCGTGCACCAGCCCCGGCGGGCCCTCGTGCGCCTTGGGCAGCGTGGCGTGCGCCGTCACCCGACCGTCGGCCGACGTGTCGACCGACAGGGGCGGGGCGATCGGGCTGCCCGGGCCGTACACCGGGGAGTACCACCGCTCACCGGCCGCGGGGTCGTCCACGGTGGCGATGTCCCGCAGGCCCCGCTCGGCCACCCGGAGCCGGGCGGCCAGCTCCCGGGCGGCGCCGGCGACCGCGGCGAGCTCGTCGGCGTCGACCTCGGTGCGCACGGTGGCGTCGACCAGCTCGCGCAGGGCCTCGCCCAGCACGCCGACGGCCTCGCGCCGCGCATCGCGGGCCGCCCCGGTGAGCAGCTCAGCCACGCGGCATCCCCGCCGCCCGCAGCAACGCCCCGCCGATGATCACCTTCTGCACCTCGCTGGTGCCCTCGTACAGCCGGTACAGCCGGGCGTCCCGGTAGAACCGCTCGACGGGGGTGCTGCGCAGGTAGCCCAGCCCGCCGTGCACCTGCACCGCACGGTCGGTGGCCCGCCCGACCATCTCCGAGCAGAACAGCTTGGCCGCCGAGGGCCCCACCGAGGTGTCCTCGCCGCTGTCGTAGCGCGCCGCGACGTCGACCACCATCGCGCGGGCCGCCAGCAGCTCGGTGTGCACGTCGGCGAGCATCGCCTGCACCAGCTGGAACCGGCCGATCGGCGCCCCGCCCTGCTTGGCCGTGGCGGCGTAGGCGACCGACTCGTCGAGCACCCGCTGGGCCATCCCCACGCACAGCGCCGCCACGTGCAGCCGTCCCCGGGAGAGCACGGTCAGCGCCTTGGCGTACCCGCGGCCCGGCTCGCCCACCAGTGCGTCGGCCGGCACCCGGACGCCGTCGAAGAACACCTCCGCCGTCCACGCCCCGGACTGCCCGGTCTTCCGGTCGTGCGGGCCCACGCTCACCCCGGGCGTCGAGGCCGGGACCAGCAGCGTCGAGATGCCGCGCCCCCCGGTCTCGCCGGGCTCGGTGCGGGCGAACACCACGAAGAGGTCGGCGATCGGGGCGTTGGTGATGTACCGCTTGCCGCCGTCGACGACCCAGTCGTCCCCGTCGCGCCGGGCGCTGGTGCGCAGCCCGGCCGGGTCGGAGCCGGCCTCGGCCTCGGTGAGGGCGAAGGACCCGATCAGCTCACCGGCGGCCAACCCGGGCAGCCACGCCTTCTTCTGCTCCTCGCTGCCGAACCGGGCGATGACCTGACCGGCGATGCCGTTGTTGGTCCCGAACAGCGAGCGGAACGCCGGCGAGGTGTAGCCGAACTCGAAGGCCAGCTGCACGTCCTCGCTCATCGTCACGCCCAGCCCGCCGAACTCCTCGGGCAGCGCGTAGCCGAACAACCCCATCCCGGCCGCGGCCTGCCGGAGCGCGTCGGGCACCGCGTCGGTGTCCTCGATCTCCTGCTCGCGGGGGACGACGACGTCCCGCACGAGCCGGCGCACGGCATCCCTGACCTGGCTGAAGTCCTCGGCGTCCACGGGCCCATCGTGGCCCGCGACCGGCACGGGAGCCACCGGCGGAGGCCTCGGCACGGCCGTCGGGCGGGCGGGGTCGTCCCGGCTGGGGGAGGCTGTTCCGTAAACCGGGAGGCGCAGTGCCACAGAGGGACCTGATCGTCGTCGGCGCCTCTGCAGGAGGCGTCGAGGCGTTGCGCACGCTGGTGGGCTCCCTGCCCGCCGAGCTGCCCGCCGCCGTGCTCGTCGTGCTGCACGTGCCGGCGCAGGGCGCCAGCGCGCTGGCCGCCGTGCTGGCCCGGGAGACGGCCCTGGACGTCGCCCCGGCCGTCGACGGGGAGGTGCTGGCACCCGGCACCGTCCGGGTGGCACCCCCGGACCGGCACCTGCTGGTGGTCGACGACGAGGGGGTGCTCCGGACCCACCTGTCCCGGGGGCCGCGGGAGAACGGCCACCGGCCCGCCGCCGATCCGCTGTTCCGCAGCGCGGCCCACGTCGCCGGCGCCCGGGTGGTCGGGGTCGTGCTCTCCGGCAGCCTGGACGACGGTGCCGCCGGACTGCGGCGGGTGCGCGGCCGGGGCGGGCTGGCCGTGGTCCAGGACCCGGCCGACGCCGCCTACAGCGGGATGCCCGAGGCGGCGCTGCACATCGCCGGTGCCGACCACGTCGCACCGGTCGGTGAGCTCGGGGACCTGCTCGGGTCGCTCGTCGGGCTCGACGTCCCCGCGGTCCCCGGTGCCGGCGACGGCGGACCCCGGCCGCTGGAGGACGCGCTGGCCGAGATGGAGGGCGCGGCACTCGCCTGCGCCGACCGACCTGGGGCACCCACCGGCATCAGCTGCCCGGACTGCGGTGGCCCGCTGTACGGCTCGGCCGTGGGGCCGATGCACCGCTTCCGGTGCCGGGTCGGGCACGCGTGGTCGGCCGACACCCTGGTGGGTGCCCAGACCTCCGCGGTGGAGTCGGCCCTGTGGGCGGCGCTGCGCAGCCTGGAGGAGAAGGCCGACCTGGCCGACCGGATGAGCGAGTCCGCGGTGTCCCGGGGCCACCTGCTGACCGCGGACCGCTTCACCGAGCACGCCGGCGACGCCCGCCAGGCGGCCCTGGTGCTGCGCGACCTCCTGGAGGGCGCGGCGCTGTCGGTCCCCCGAGCGGGTGGCGATGAGGGACCATCGACCGGTGACTGACCCGACGGCGAGCGTGGTGCCCGACAGCGACCCCGGGTTCGAGCACCTCCTCGCCTGGTTGAAGGAGAGCCGGGGCTTCGACTTCACCGGGTACAAGCGGCCCAGCCTGGTGCGCCGGGTGGCCCGCCGGATGTCCGACGTCGGCATCACCGACGTCGCCGCCTACCGCGACCACCTCGAGCTGCACCCCGACGAGTTCACCGCGCTCTTCAACACCGTGCTCATCAACGTCACCAGCTTCTTCCGGGACCAGGAGTCCTGGGACCACCTCACCCAGGTGCTGCTGCCGCCGCTGCTGGCGCGCAACCGGCCGGTGCGCGCGTGGAGCGCGGGCTGCGCCTCCGGCCAGGAGGCCTACAGCCTGGCCATCGTCCTGGCCGAGGCGCTCGGGGTGGAGGAGTTCCGCCGCCGGGTCAAGATCTACGCCACCGACGTGGACGAGGAGGCCCTGGCCGCGGCCAGGGCGGCCCGCTACACCGAGGCCGAGCTCGCCGGGCTGCGGCCCGAGCAGGTGGAGAAGTGGTTCGTCCGGGACGGCGACCGCTGGACGGTGGTCGCGCCGTTGCGCCGGGCCGTGGTCTTCGGCCGCAACGACCTGGTGCAGGACGCCCCGATCAGCCACATCGATGTCCTGACCTGCCGCAACACCCTGATGTACCTCAACGCCGAGACCCAGGCCCGGGTCGTCGGGCGACTGCACTTCGCGCTGGAGCCGCACGGGGTCCTCATGCTCGGCAAGGCCGAGATGCTCCTGGCGCACTCCCCCCTGTTCACCCCGGTCGACCTGTCCCGTCGGCTCTTCCGGCGCCGCGCCGAGCCCGTCCTGGAGGGCTTCGCCAGCCCGCCCCGGACGACCGCGGCGAGCGACGGGCTGGAGCTGCTCGGGCACGAGGCGCTGCGCACCGCGCCGACCGCCCAGGTGGTCATCGACGGGGAGGGGCGGCTGGCGCTGGCCAACGACCAGGCCGACCGGCTCTTCGGCACCAGTCCCCGCGACCTCGGCCGGCCCTTCCAGGACCTGGAGCTCTCCTACCGCCCGCTGGAGCTGCGCTCGCACCTGGACCGGGCGCTGGCCGAACAGCGCAGCCAGTGGGTCCGCGGGGTGGAGCTCACCCGCGTGGGCACCGACCTGGTGGTGCTCGACGTCCAGGTCGTCCCGCTGGTGGAGTCCGACGGCACCCTGCTCGGTGCGACCGTGGTCTTCGACGACGTGACCCGCTACCACCAGCTCCAGGACGAGCTGGAGGCGGCGAACCGGAAGCTCGCGGTGGCCTACGAGGAGCTGCAGAGCACCAACGAGGAGCTGGAGACCACCAACGAGGAGCTCCAGTCGACGGTGGAGGAGCTGGAGACGACGAACGAGGAGCTCCAGTCCACCAACGAGGAGCTGGAGACGATGAACGAGGAGCTGCAGTCCATGAACGACCAGCTCCACTCCGGCAACGACGAGCTGCGGGTGGCCTCCGAGCTGGCCACCGGCCGCCGGGACATGGTCTCGGCCGTGCTGGCCGGCATGCGCTCGGGCGTGGTGGTCGCTGACGACGAGGACCGGTTGATCGCCTGGAACCCCGCGTCGGAGGAGCTGTGGGGCCTGCGGGAGGACGAGGTGCTCGGGCAGCGGCTGGTGGACCTGGACATCGGGCTCCCGGTCACCGAGCTCGCCGAGCGGCTGGCCGGTGCGGACGCCGAGGGCGGTCACCGCACCGTCGAGGTGAGCGCGGTCAACCGACGCGGGCGGACCGTGCGGGTACGGGCGACGCAGAGCCCGGTGGCGGCGCTGCTAGGTGACCTCCAGGGCACCGTGCTGGTCACCGAGCTGCTCGAATGAGGTCCGGGTCAGCCCGGTTCGGACATCCAGGGACGCAGACCCGACGCCGCCCCGCCCTCGACCAGCAGACCGGCGAGGTCACGGACCTTGACGTTGTGCTGGTTGGACAGCTTCACCAGCCGGGCGAATGCCTCGTCCGGGCTCCCACCGTGGTGGGCCATGACGATGCCCTTGGCCTGCTCGATCACCGCGCGCGAGCGCAGTGCCTCCTCGAGGTTGCCGGTCGTGGTCTGCAGCGCGAGCTTCTCCTCGACGTCCTGCAGCACCGCGGTCACCGCGGCCGCCACGAGCCCGCCGACCAGGACGGCGTGCTCGTCGAAGGCCCCCTGGTCGGTGCCGTACACGTTCAGCACGCCCACCCGCTCACCCCGGCCCACCAGCGGCAGGGCGAGGGCCGAGTGCACCTCGTGCCCGCGCATCGCGGCGGCCAGCGCCGGCCACCGGACGTCGACGGCCAGGTCGGCGGAGACCGCGGGGACCGACGTGGCCTGCGCGCTGACGCAGGGGCCCTCGCCCTCGCGCAGCTGCAGCCCGTCGACCTGCTGGGCCGTCGAGGAGTCCGCAGCCAGCCGCGACGGGGCCGCGGGCGTGCCGAGCGTGACGCTGGCCGCCGTCGCACCCGGGACCGCGTCGCGCACGATCCGCGCCACCTCGGTGAGCAGGCGCTGGCTGTCGAGCACCCCCAGCGGCAGCAGGCACAGCCGCGCCACGGCCTCGGCCACGGTGACGTCGACACCGGCGGGCCGCGGGGTGCCGCTGCTCCGCTCGGAGACGGAGGCGGCGGGCGCGGTGGGCGCGGGGAGCAGCACCCAGCGCACGCGCGGGGAGTCCGGCAGCGACTCGGCCAGCCCGACGGCCTCCACCGTGGTGCCGGGCCGGTCACCGGGGTCGAGGTGCACGGTCACCCGGACCTCCTCGGCGCCCCGGGCCAGTCGGGTCAGCGCCGAACGCCAGGGCGTGCGGGAGCGGGGGGGCAGCAGGACCACGAAGGGCTTGCCGACCAACCGCCCGGCGTCCCGTCCGGCCAGCGAGGCCACCCGGGCGTCGGCGCGCAGCACCACGCCCTGGGCGTCGGTGTCGAAGGTGCCCGCGGGGAGCAGTGCGGTGACCCGGTCGCGCCACCGTTCCTCGGCCTGGTGGGCGGCGACCAGGGCGGTGAGGGTCGACTGTTGGTCGCGGAGGGCCTCGTCGGCGACCCGCAGCTCCTCCTGGGCGACGTCGAGCTCGCCCAGGGCGGTGACCACGTCGGCGTACACGGCACCGGTGGCCGCCCCGGGCTCAGCGGGGACGAGCCTGGCGGCCAGCCCGAGGGGCGTGTGGGAGCCGGGGAGGTCGGACAAGGGTGCCCTCCCGGGAGGTCGACGAGCCGCCCAGAGTAGTCGGTGACCGGGGTCCCGGGACCCCTCCGACGAGGGTGCCCGGCGGGCGGGGAGGAAGGTGTCGGGGTGACCACCCCGGCCCCCACCGCCCCGGACCGCACCCCACGGCGGCTGTCGGCCGTCGCGGTCCCCGGACTGCTGCTCGCCGGCGTGCTGCTGGTCGCGCTCAACCTGCGTGGCCCCCTGGTGGCGACCGCCCCGGTGGTCGGGGACCTGCGGGTGGACCTCGACGTCGACGCCGGGACGATCGGCCTGCTCACCGCCATCCCGGTGCTCTGCTTCGGTCTGGCCGCCCCGCTGGCCTCCGCGGTCATCGCCCGCACCGGGCCGCACCGGGCGGTGCTGGTCGCGCTGGCCGGGATCCTGGCCGGCACGGTGCTGCGCTCGGTCGGCGACGCGCGCACCGCGATCGCCGGCACGGTGGTGATCGGCCTGGCCATCACGGTGGGCAACGTGGTGCTGCCGGTGGTCATCGGCCAGGACTTCCCCACCGCACGGAACGTGGTCACCGCGGCCTACACCGCAGCACTGAACGTGGGGTCGGCGCTGACCACCACCGCCACGGCCCCGTTGGCCGACCTGGTGGGCTGGCGCTGGGCGCTGGCCTCCTGGGGGCTGCTGGTGCTCGCCGCGGCCGGGGTGTGGACGGCGGCGCTGCGCCGGCAGCGGGTGCGGACCGCCGCGGTGAGCGCCGCCCAGGCCGCGGCCGGGGACGTCCCCGGACCGCCGACCCCGACCGTCCCGCACCGCCCGGTCACGCGGCAGCCCGCGGTGTGGGGGCTCACCCTGGCGTTCGGCATGCAGGCCTTCAGCTACTACGGGGTGACGGCGTGGCTGCCCAGCCTGCTGGCCGACGAGCAGGGCCTCACCCGCGCCGCGGCCGGGGCCAGCTCGTCGCTGTTCCAGGTGTTCGCCGTGGTGGGCGCCTTCGCCGTCCCGGCGCTGGTGGCGTGGTGGAAGCGGCCCGCGGCGGTGCTGCTGGCCGTCACGGCCGCCTGGGCCACGCTGCCGATCGGGCTGATCGTGGCACCGGGGCTGTGGGCGGTGTGGTCCTCGCTGGCCGGGGTCGCCCAGGGCGGGGGGATCACCGTGGTCTTCATCGCGATCGTCGCCCGCTCGCGGGACCTGGTGGAGAACCGGCGCACCTCGGCGACCGTGCAGGGTGGCGGGTACGTCATCGCGGCGACCGGGCCCCTGGTCATCGGCGCGGTGCACGACCTCTCGGGTGGCTGGACCGTCCCGATGCTGGTCATCCTGGGCGCCGTCGCCGTGATGGCGGTGGCCGGCGGGCTGTCCGCCGGTGGACGCACGGAGGGGGCCGGACGTGGCTGAGACGTTGCACGAGCTGGTGGTGCTGCGGCACGGACAGACCGAGTGGAGCCGCAGCGGTCAGCACACCAGCGTCACCGACCTGCCGCTGCTGCCCGAGGGCGAGGAGCAGGCCCGTCGGCTGCGTGGGCCGATGGCCGCCCGCCGGTTCACCGCCGTGCTCGTGAGCCCCCGCGAGCGGGCCCGGCGCACCGCCGAGCTCGCCGGGTTGTCCACCGACACCGTCGACCCCGACCTGGTCGAGGTCGACTACGGCCGGTGGGAGGGCCGCACCACCCCCGACATCTCCGCCGAGCTCGGGCGCACCTGGTCGCTGTGGACCGACGGCACCGAGCCCGGCGACACCCCCGGGGAGACCCTCGCCGAGGTCGGCGCCCGGGTGGACCGGGTGCTGTCCCGGGTGCGCCCCCTGCTGACCGACGGTGACGTGGCCCTGGTCGCGCACGGGCACGTGCTGCGGGTCCTGACCGCCCGGTGGCTGAGCCTGGCACCGGAGGCCGGGTCGCTCTTCGCGCTGCACGCGGGCTCCTACGGCGTGCTGGGCCACGAACACGACCGCCCGGCCCTCACCGGCTGGAACGTGAGCACCCCCGAGGGCTAGGGGACCGCCAGCTCCTCGGGCAGCGCGACCGCCGGCCGCACCGGGCGGCCGAACAGCCACCCCTGCCCGAGGTCCACGCCCAGCGCACGCACCTGTTCCGCCCGCTGCTCGCTCTCCACGCCCTCGGCGACCACGACGGCGTCGAGGGAGTGCGCCAGCTCCACCAGAGCGCCGACGACGGCCTGGGCAGCAGCGTCGTCGAGCCGACCGACCAGCGCCTTGTCCAGCTTCACCACGTCCGGGCGCAGCGCGGAGACCAGCGCGAGGCTGGACCAGCCGACCCCGACGTCGTCCAGCGCCACCCGCCAGCCCAGCGAGCGCTGGTGCTCCAGCACGGCCAGCAGGTGCCCCCGGTCGCGGGCGGCGTGCGCCTCGACCACCTCGACCACGACCTGCTCGGGGCGCAGGCCCGCCTCGTGCACCGCCGCCTCGGTGCCCTCCAGGCAGACCTGCGGCCGGTAGACCGCCTCGGGCGAGCTGTTGACGTACAGGTCGGCGTCTCCGAGCCAGCCGGCCGCCCCGCGGACCGCGGCCTCCCGGGCCAGGCGGTCCAGCCGGTCGGTCCACCCGGCGGCCGCGGCGAGGAAGAACAGGTCACCGCCGCCGACCTCGCGGCCGTCCACCCGACCGCGCAGCAGCGCCTCGTGACCCACCACCCGGCCGTCGGTCAGGTCGACGACCGGCTGGTAGACCGGCCAGAGCGCGGCCTCGGTGAGCAGGCCGACCTCCACGGTCACCCCGCGCCGGGCCAGCTCGACCGACAGCGAGGGCGCGGCCAGCAGCTGGGCGGCGAGCACGGCCCCGTCGTCGGAGTCGGGGTCGGTCGCCACCCGCACCGCGTCGGTCTCCGCCGCGGTCAGCTCACGGGCCAGCCGGGCGAAGAGCTGGTCGAACCGCCGCCCGTCCAGGGGACGCGAGTCCTCCACCACGTCGAGCAGGCCCGGTGTGGACTCCGCGTTCAGGCCGAGCGCCGTCGCGGACCGGGCGACCATCGGCAGCACGTGCTCGACGGGCGTGGCCAGCAGCAGCCGGCGCACCCGGCGCGGCGTGGGCCAGCCCGGGCGCAGGTCCTCCGCGGGTCCGGTCACCCCTGGAGGATGCTCGACACGCCCGGGCGCGTTCGCCAGGCGCGCGGGTGCCACACTCGGGGGACGGTCAACACGAGCGTTGGCGGCAACGGCCCCCCTGGTGTGAACTGCCCCACGAACACCGGCGTGTCGGAACGCAGCAGGCCAGCTCGGACGGTCGTCGAGGATCTTTCGGTCTAAAGTATTGGCCATGGCAGCTCTCATCTCCACGGAGGCCCCGCGTTCCAGCCGCGGCGGCCGCCCGCGCGACCCCTCCCGTGACGGCGTCATCCGAGCGGCCATCCTGCGACTCCTCGCCGACGTCGGTTACAACGCCCTCACCATGGACGCCGTGGCTGCCGAGGCCGGTGTCGGCAAGGCGACCATCTACCGCCGCTGGCGCACCAAGTCCGACCTCGTCGTGGACACGATCGCCGAGATGAACCGGGCCGAGACCTCCACCCCGGACACCGGTTCCCTCGAGGGCGACCTCCGCGGGCTGCTGCGCTCCCTGGTGCACGTGGTCAACGGCCCCCTCGGTGCGGCCACGATGTCGCTGCTGTCCACGCTCCCCCACCAGCCGGCGCTGGCCGACGCCTTCCGCAACGGCCCGCTGGGCCAGTGGACCGAGGCCTTCCGCGAGGTCTGGGGTCGGGCCGAGGCCCGCGGCGAGGTCCGCGAGGGCCTGGTCGGCTCGACGGTCGCCGACGCCGCCTCCGCCCTGGTCGTGCAGCGGTGGCTGCTCACCGGTGAGCCGCTCGACGAGGCCTACGCCGACTCGATCGTCGACACCGTCGTCCTCCCGCTGGTCCGGGAGCGCTGCAGCAACTGACCCGACCCGGGCCGCGAGGCCCGCACGATCCGGCGCGGCCCGTCCTCTCCCCCGGGGGGCGGGTCGCTGCCACGTCCGGGGTCAGCCGCTGGCGGTGAACCTCCGCAGCCGCAGGCTGTTGCCCACCACGAGCACCGAGGACGCCGCCATCGCCAGCCCGGCCAGCACCGGGTTGAGGAACCCCAGCGCGGCCAGCGGGACCAACGCCACGTTGTAGGCGAAGGCCCAGAACAGGTTGGCCTTGATGGTGGCCAGCGTCCGCCGCGACAGCCGGACGGCGTCGACGGCCGCGGACAGGTCGGCGCGCACCAGGGTCAGGTCGGCGGCCTCGATCGCGGCGTCGGTGCCGGTGCCCATGGCCAGACCCAGGTCGGCCTGGGCCAGGGCCGGGGCGTCGTTCACCCCGTCCCCCACCACGGCGACGACCCGCCCCCGGGCCTGCAGGCCGCGGACGACGTCGACCTTGCCCTCGGGCAGCTCCCCGGCGACCACCTCGCCGGCGTCGGGGTCCAGCCCCACCGCCCGGGCGACCGCCGCAGCGGCCCCGGCGTTGTCGCCGGTGACCAGGACCGGGGCCAACCCCAGGTCCCGCAGCGCGGCGATCGCCGCGGCACTGCTGGGCTTGACGGTGTCGGCGACGACGCAGAGCCCGACCACCTCGCCGTCCACGGCGACGAGCACCGCGGTCCGGCCGGAGTCCTCTGCCCGGGCGACCGCGACCGCCAGCTCGGCCGACGGCGGGGCGGGCATCTCCCCGACCCGCCCGACGACGACCAGGCGGCCCTCGACGGTGCCGGAGACCCCCCGGCCCTGCCGGTTCGCGAAGTCGTGCACCTCGGGCAGCGGCTGGGCGGCGGCGCGCACCACGGCCCGGGCGATCGGGTGCTCGGAGGCCGCCTCGACCGCCGCGGCGAACCGGAGCGTGTCGGGGTGCCCGACCACCTCGACCAGGGCCATCTCCCCGGTGGTGACCGTGCCGGTCTTGTCCAGCACGACGGTGTCGACCCGGCGCGTGGACTCCAGCACCTCGGGGCCCTTGATCACGATGCCGAGCTGGGCGCCGCGGCCGGTGCCCACCAGCAGGGCGGTGGGGGTGGCCAGGCCCAGCGCGCACGGGCAGGCGATGACCAGCACGGCGACGGCGGAGGTGAACGCCGCGGCGACGTCACCGGTGACCAGCAGCCAGACCACCAGCGTGGCCAGCGCGATCACCAGCACGACGGGGACGAACACCGCCGACACCCGGTCGGCCAGCCGCTGGACGGGGGCCTTGCCGCTCTGCGCGGCGGTCACCAGCCGGCCGAGCGCGGCCAGGGTGGTCTCGGCACCGACCCGGTCGGCCTCGACGACCAGCCGGCCGCCGACGTTCACCGTCGCCCCGGTGACCCGGTCGCCGACGCCGACCTCGACCGGCACGGACTCCCCGGTGAGCATCGAGGCGTCCACGGCCGAGGACCCGGAGACGACGACGCCGTCGGTGGCGACCTTCTCCCCCGGCCGGACGACGAACCGGTCCCCGACGGCGAGCCGGTCCGCCGGCACCCGGACCTCGACGCCGTCGCGGAGCACGGCGGCGTCCTTGGCGCCCAGGGTCAGCAGCGCCCGCAGCGCGGAGCCCGACCGGCGCTTGGCCCGGGACTCCGCGTACCGGCCGGCCAGCAGGAACACGGTGACGGCGGCGGCGACCTCCAGGTACAGCTCGCTGGTCCCGGCACCCTGCTCGGCGAGCAGGTGGAACTCCATCCGCATGCCGGGTGCCCCGGCGTCACCGAGGAACAGCGCGTACAGCGACCACACGAAGGCCGCGACGATGCCGATCGACACCAGGGTGTCCATCGTGGAGGCGCCGTGCCGGGCGTTGACCGCCGCGGCCCGGTGGAAGGGCCAGGCCCCCCAGACGGCGACCGGGCTGGCCAGGGTGAGGGCCAGCCACTGCCAGTTCTCGAACTGCAGCGGCGGGACCATCGACAGCAGGAGCACCGGCAGGGCCAGGGCGGCGGACACCACGAGCCGCTGGCGCAGCGCACGGTCCTCCGCCGTCGGGGCGTCGTCGTCGGGCCCGGGCTCGTCGTCGACCGCGGGCGGGGCCGGCAGCGACGCGGCGTAGCCGGCGGCGGCGACCGTGGCGAGCAGCTGGTCGGTGTCGACGGTGTCCCGGTCGAAGCGCACCGTGGCGGCCTCGGTGGCGTAGTTGACCGTGGCCTGCACGCCCTCGACCTTGTTGAGCTTGCGCTCGATGCGGTTCGCGCAGCTGGCGCAGGTCATCCCGGTGATGTCGAGGCGGACCTCGTGGTGGGTGCCGGCCGCGGCGGTCATGCCGGGTCCGCGGTGTAGCCGGCCTCCACCACGGCCGCCTGGACCTGCTCGGTGGTGACGTCCTGCCCGGTGACCCGCAGGGTCGCGCTGTCCAGGTCGACGTCCACGCCGGTGACGCCGTCGAGCTCGGACACCTCCTCGGTGACGGAGGCGACGCAGTGCTGGCAGGTCATGCCGGTGACGGTGAAGGTCTGGGTCTGCACGGGGGTCTCCTGGGGTCTCGGGGGGTCAGCGACGGACGAGGCGCGCGATCGCGGCCGAGGCCTCGGCGATCTTGGCGTCGGCGGCGGCACCGTCGTCCTGGGCGCTGCTGGCGACGGCGTCGCGCACGCAGTGGCCCAGGTGGTCGTCGAGCAGGCCCAGGGCGACGGCCTGCAGCGCGCTGGTCGCGGCGGACACCTGGGTCAGGACGTCGATGCAGTAGGTGTCGTCCTCGACCATCCGGGCGATGCCCCGGACCTGCCCCTCGACCCGCTTGAGCCGGGCCAGCACCTGGTCCTTGTTGCCCTCGTATCCGGTCACACCGCCGAACATACCCCTAGGGGGTAGGGGTGTCGACCCGTCACCAGCCGCGGGTGCCGGCCTCGCCCTTGAACGGACCGACCACGTCGTCGGTGATCCAGCCGCCGTAGAAGTCCCCGGCCTGGGCCCGCACCGTCTCCCCGTCCACGGTCGCCCGGTCCAGCTTCGAGGGGTAGAACGCCACGGCCCCCCGCAGGTGCCGGTACCCGTCCGTGGGGTTCTCGTAGCTCCAGCCCACGGCGGGGAAGCGGACGCCGTCGACCACGGCGTCCCAGTAGGTGGCCACGCCCTTCCACTCGCACCAGCTGGCGCCGGACGCCTTCTCCAGCACGCCCTCGGCGATGTCGGCGCGGGGGACGTAGAACACCGGCGGGTGGCTGGTCTCGCAGACCCGGGCGGCGCCGGTGGTGCTGGCGATGGTGCGGCCGCCGAGGACGACCTCGACGCGGCGGGGCGTGACGTCGGCGGAGGGGGGCCGGGGGTAGTCCCAGACGGACTCCTGGCCGGGGCGTACGGGGTCGGGGCGCGGGTGCATCACGCCTCGAGTGTGCGCCTGGTCACCGGTTGCGGTGCCGGATCTTCTGCACGACGACCACGGTGACCAGCAGCCCGACGGCGGCCATCGCCGCCTGCCCGGCCGGGGTGGTGAGGAAGTGCTGTGCCCGGGCCTGGGCCTGGGCGGTCAACCGCTTCGGGCTGCCCCGGTAGACGAGCTGGTCGAGAGTGGCCGCCAGCGACTCGCGGGCGGCGTCGATCTCCTGCTGGATCTGCTCGGGGCTGCGTGGCACGGGCACAGCCTGCCATGCGCAGGCCGCGCGCACCCCTCAGCCCAGCTGCTCCATCACCTCGGCGCGGAACTGGGCGAGGAACTGGTCCCGGCTGACACCGCGGCGCTCGGCCTCCCGCTCGCACAACATCGCCACCACCAGCGAGGACTGCCGCACCACGTCGGCCCGCAGGTCCTCGTCGAGCCCGGCGATGATCGTCGTCCAGCCCGCCCAGTCGCCGTCCCCGGCGGCCTCGGCCATCTCCAGCACCACACCGAAGCGACGCAGCGCCTCCAGGTCAGCCATGCGCCCGACGGTAGCTCCCCCACCTCGTAGGATCCCCGGCACGCGGGAGTGGTGTAACGGCAGCCACGCCAGCCTTAGGAGCTGGTGCCTTCGGGCGTGCGGGTTCGACTCCCGCCTCCCGCACCCCGGCGACCGAGAGGCACCCGTGAGCGCACGTCTGCAGGAGCTGGCCTTCCGCGACACCCCGATGGGCGAGATCAGCCTGCGCCGCCGCCGTGACCCGCAGCTCGGGGTGGACGTGTACGAGGTGAAGCTGGGCGAGGAGTTCCTCATGTCCAGCGCCTTCACCGAGGGCGAGGTGCAGCTGTCCCGGCTGGGTCTGGCGGAGGCGGGCCCCGGGCCGCTGGACGTCGTCGTCGGCGGGCTGGGCCTGGGCTACACCGCCCGGGCCGCACTGGCCGACCCCCGGGTGGCCTCGCTGACCGTGGTCGAGGCGCTCGAGGACGTCGTCGACTGGCACCGCCGCGACCTGCTCCCCGACACCGTCGGGCTGGCCGCCGACCCCCGGGTGCGGCTGGTGCAGGGGGACTTCTTCGCCCGGGTGGCGGCCGGTGACCTCGACCCCGAGCAGCCGGGCCGGCGTTTCGACGCCGTCCTGCTCGACGTCGACCACACCCCCACGCACCACCTGCACCCCAGCCACGCCGGCTTCTACTCCCCCGACGGGCTGCGCCGGCTCCTCGCCCTCCTCCGTCCCGGCGGGGTGTTCGCGCTGTGGTCCGACGCCGGCGACGACGCGTTCGCCGCCACCCTGGCCGGCGTCGCCACCCACTCCGCCGTGCACGAGGTGGTCTTCGCGAACCCGCTGACCGGCGGGACGTCGTCGAACGTGGTCTTCACCGCCCGCTGAGCCACCCCTGCGGCGCACCCGGTGGGTGCGCCGCAGCCGAGCTCAGCGCGCCCGACGCGGGACGAGCTTGAGCAGCGCCAGGCCGGCGAAGAGCAGCGTCACCGCCGCGACGACGACGGCGAGGGTGGAGAAGCCGGTGTAGGCGAGCGTCGTCGCCCCACCCAGTCCGCCTGCGGTCGCAGGACCCACGTTGCTGTACACGGAGCACCTCCCTCCGGGGTGTCAGGCCGCGGCCGAGGTGGCCGGGACGGCGAGGTGGTGCCAGGTCGCCTCGCGCCGACGCAGCACGTCGAGGAGGGACCGGACGAAGACGGCCTGGATGAACAGGTCGTAGAGCAGCTCGGGCACCAGCGGCAGGGCCAGCGCCTGGGCCCGCCAGCCCCCGCGCGAGACGGTGACGACCCGTTCGAGCAGGAAGACCCCGCCCACCCCGGTCCAGAACCAGTTCAGCTGCGGGCCGCTGCCCACCGTGAACACCAGGACGGTGAGCAGCAGGTAGCACTGGAAGGCGAGCACCCCGAGGCCGATGCCGAGCTGCTGCCCCCAGTACCGGAGGGTCACCCGGGAGAGGCCGTAGTGCCGCAGGTTCTCCAGCGCCCCGCGCTGCCACCGCATCCGCTGCTTCCAGAGGTCGGACCAGGCCGGCATGATCTCGGTGACGACGGCACAGGCGCGCGGGCTGGTGAGCCGCCAGCCCAGGGTCTTCAGCGCCAGGGTGAGCTCGTTGTCCTCGGTCAACGCCAGGGTGTCGTAGACCTGCCCGCGCGTGCCCGGCAGCGTCGTCCCCCGGGCGGCGGCCACCTCGCGCAGCGCCGAGACCCGGAAGAGCGTGCCGGTGCCGGTGAGCACCATGACGCGGCCCGTCCGGCCGACGTCCCGGCTGTAGCGGCTGTACTCGTTGCGCTGCAGCTGACCGAGCACTCCCGCCCCGGGGTGGCCGTAGAAGAGGCCACCGGCCGCCCCGATCGCCGCCGAGCTCTCCAGGCTCGATGCGGCGGCGGCGATGAAGCCCGGTGCCAGCTCGGTGTCGGCGTCCATCACCAGCACGAAGTCGTCCTCGGACAGGTCCGGGGTGGTGTTGTCGGCGACGGCCCGGCGGTCGGGACCGCGCCGGACGTGGTGCTTGGGGGTCGGCCCGTCCCGGCGGTCGGCGGTGGTCGCCCGGCGGAACCGCTGCTCGAGGGCCTGGTTGAGGGCGCCGGCCTTCTTGTCGGTGTTCCCGACGGTCTCGAGCACCTCGGCGCCCTGGGCCCGGGCGAGGGCTGCGGTGTCGTCGGAGCAGTTGTCCGCGACCACCACCACCCGGTCGGGGTGACGCGTCTGCGACCGGAGCGCCACCAGTGTCGACACGATGGTCGCCGCCTCGTCGTGGGCGGGGATGAGCACGACCACCTTGGCCGGGGGGACGTGCGACACCTGTTCTCCTGCTCGTTCGCTCCGGGACTCCTGTCGGGGCGAACTGCACCCCACCCGGTCGTGCACGACAAGACCCTCGGTGCAGGGTCCACCCTCGGGGGTGACGGCCCGGCTTCCCGGCGCCCGGGCACCCCACCCCACCGGGTGACACCGGGCCACCCCGCCTGTGATCACGGCGTGGGGGTGCCGACCTCCACCGGGTGACCACTTCCGTACGCCCCGATCCGGGAGAGGACGACGCCACCCTGGTGCGCGGCCCCCTGCCGGCCACCCCGGTCGGCCGGGAACGCCGACTGGGCGACGTGCTGGTCGACACCCACGTCGTCACCGCGGAGCAGCTCGCCGAGGGCCTGCGGCAGGCCGCCCGGGTCGGCGAGCCCCTGGGCAGCGTCCTGCTGGCCAAGCAGTGGATCACCCGCCGGCAGCTCTACGTGGCCCTGGCCGAGGTGTGGGGCGCCGAGATGGCGTTCGTCGACCCAGTCGAGGTCGACCCCGACCTGGCCCAGCTCTTCCCCTACCCGATGCTGGCCCGCGAGACGTGGGTGCCGCTGCGCACCGAACGCGACGAGGACGGCGAGCTGCAGGTCGTCGTCGCCACCGCCGGCCGCCCCTCGGCGCACATCGCCCAGGAGGTCGTCGAGCGCACCGGGATCGACCGGGTGCACCAGGTCGTCACCACCGACTGGGACGTCCAGCGCGCGCTGCGGACCGTCTGGCGCGAGGAGGTCGTGCACGAGGCGGTGTCCTCGCTGGCCGAGCGTCGTCCCGACGAGTCGGCCTCCACCGTCTTCACCTGGCAGCAGGTGGCCGCCGCCGGGGTCGCGCTCCTCGCCGTCGTCGTCGGGCTGCTGCTCGACGCCCCCACCACGATCGTCGTCCTGCTGGCGGTGGTGAACGTGACCATCGGGCTCTCGGTCGGGGCGAAGGCGCTCATCAGCACCGTGGGGACGGCGTCGGAGACGGTCGAGCAGGTCACCGAGGAGGAGGTCGCGGCGCTGGTCGACGCCGAGCTGCCGAGGTACACGATCCTGGTGCCGGTCTACCGGGAGGCCGGGATCGTCGGCCTGCTGATGAAGAACCTGTCCTCGCTGGACTACCCCCGGGAGAAGCTGGAGATCCTGCTCCTGCTGGAGGAGGACGACCCGGAGACCCTGCAGGCCGCCCTCGCCGCCGCCCCGCCGGACATCGTCCGCATCCTCGTGGTGCCGCACTCGCTGCCCAAGACCAAGCCGCGGGCCTGCAACGTGGGCCTGGCCTTCGCCCGCGGTGACCTGGTGGTCATCTACGACGCCGAGGACCGCCCCGACCCCGACCAGCTCAAGAAGTCCGTGGTGGCCTTCGCCAAGGGCGGGGACGACCTGGTCTGCGTGCAGGCGGCGCTGAACTACTTCAACGCCGAGGAGAACCTGCTGACCCGCATGTTCACCCTCGAGTACTCCTCGTGGTTCGACTACACGCTGCCCGGCCTGGACGCGATGCGGCTGCCCATCCCCCTGGGCGGCACCAGCAACCACTTCCGGGCCGACATGCTGCGCGAACTCGGCGGCTGGGACCCCTTCAACGTCACCGAGGACGCCGACCTGGGTGTCCGCTCCTCGGCCCGTGGCGGCCGCGTCACCGTGGTCAACTCGACCACCTACGAAGAGGCCAACATGGCCGTCGGCAACTGGATCCGGCAGCGCAGCCGCTGGATCAAGGGCTACATGCAGACGTTCCTGGTGCACACCCGGCACCCGCTGCGGCTGGTCCGCCAGATCGGTCTGCGTCAGGCGATCGGGTTCCTGCTGACCATCGGCGGCACCCCGGCCACCTTCCTGCTCACCCCGCTGCTGTGGGTGCTGTTCGCGCTGTACCTGGCGATGCCGCAGTGGTTCGCCCCGGTGCTGCCGCCGTGGCTGATGTACGTCAGCCTGGCCAACCTGCTCATCGGCAACGGGATGATCGTCTACCTGAGCCTGCTGGCCGGGTTCAAGCGGCGCACGTACGGCCTGGTCGGCTACGCGCTGCTCTCGCCGTTCTACTGGATGCTGCACTCGGTGGCCTCCTACAAGGCGGCCTGGCAGCTGGTCACCAACCCCTTCTACTGGGAGAAGACCCAGCACGGGCTGACCAGCCACACCCAGGACGACGACGCCGACGACGACGCGTCCCCCGCCGAGCCCGCCACCCCCGCGGTCGGCGAGAGCGCCACGGCCGCCGCCGGCCCGGTGCGCGAGCGGGTCCCCGCCGCCCTCGCCGTGCCCGCCCTGGCCGCGGCTGCTGCCGCTGTTGCCGCTGCGGCCGCCCCGCAGTCCCCCACCGACCCGACCCCGACGCCCGCGGAGGACCCCGTGCCCCCTCTCGACCTCGACGACCTCGCGCTGCTGCGTGCCGAGCTGGAGGTCCTCGACGAGCGGGACCTGCTGGTGGAGTTCGCCCCGCGGGACCCCGGCAGCCCGCAGCGGGCCCGGCCGGACTCCTCGCTGGTGCTGCTGGCACCGGCGACGCCGACCACCCCGCCGGTGCTGCTGGCTCCCCCGTCGCCGACACCGGTGCCGGTGCTCTCCACGCCGGACGAGACCCCGGTGCCGCAGCGGGACCGCCCCCCGGTCCCCTCCGCGCCGAGCGAGCCCGACCCGGTGCGCCGGTCGGGCCCGCTGCCCCCGGTCGCGCCGCGCACCCCCGGGCCCGAGCACGTCCACCCGTTGGCCACCCCACCGGTGCCGGTGCCGCCCTCGACGAACCCCCAGCCGACCCTGCCGCCGGTGCCCGCGAGCGCCGGCACGCCTCACGCCCGGCCGACCGCCCGGCCGACCGCCCGGCACGCTGCGCGGCACCGTCAGCCCGAACCGTCCACCGGGCTCCTCGGCTGGCTGGAGCGGCCGTGACCGCCCTCGCGCCGGCCGCACCCCGGCACCCCATCCGGATCCCGATGACCGCGGTGCTCCTGGTGGCGCTGGCGCTGGTGGCCGTCGAGCTCGTCGTCGCCCTGCTCACCACCACCGACCTGCACCTGACCCTGGTCGGGGTCTGCGCCACCCTCGTGCTGCTCTTCGGCCTGGTGTTCAGCCTCGGCGCCATCACCATCGCCGGGTTCGCCGCCGGGGCCGGGGCCGCCGGGCTGGTGGTGCTGGAGCCCGGTCACCTGCTGTCGACGCTGCTGGTGCTCGTCGTCGTCGCGCTGGTCTGCGGCGTCGCCCCGGGGTGGGCGCGCGTGGAGGCCTGGCAGGCCGCGCGCTCCACCGGGGCGCCGCTGGAGCCGGCCCCCGGCGACACGTCACCGGGCAGCGGGCTGCCGTCCCGGCTGCGGGTGCTGTGGCGGACCGACCGGGTGGTCGCGGCCTTCCTGGTGCTGGCCTTCCCGCCGGTCTTCGTCACCGGGGCCCTGGCGTTCATCACCTGGACCCAGCACCGCGGCTAGCCCAGGAGCTCGGCCAGCACCGGTACCAGGGCGGCGAACGCCTGGCCGCGGTGGCTGGCTGCGTCCTTCTCCTCGGGGGTCAGCTCGGCGGAGCTGCGGTCCCCGCCGGCGGGGACGAACACCGGGTCGTAGCCGAAGCCGTTGGTGCCGCGCCCCTCGCGCAGCACCACCCCGCGCCACTCCCGCTCCAGCACCCGCTCGACGCCGTCGGGGGTGACCAGCGCGGCGGCGCAGACGAAGGCCGCGCCCCGGCGCTCGTCGGGCACGTCGGCGAGCTGCGCGAGCAGCAGTGCGGTGTTGGCCGGGTCGTCGCCGTGCCGGCCCGACCAGCGGGCCGACAGCACGCCGGGCATGCCGTTGAGCGCGTCCACGGTGATCCCCGAGTCGTCGGCCACCGCGGGCAGGCCGGTGTACCGCACCGCCTCGCGCGCCTTGAGCAGCGCGTTCTCGGCGAAGGTCGCGCCGGTCTCGGGCGCCTCCGGGTACTCCGCGACGTCCCGCAGCCCGAGCACCTCGACCCCGGGCACCGCGGTGGCCAGCAGCCGCTGCAGCTCCAGCAGCTTCCCGGCGTTGCGGGTGGCCAGCAGGAGCTGCGTCATCGCGCCAGCGCCTCGGCCTGCAGGCGGGTCAGGTCGGCGCACCCGGCGACGGCGAGGTCCAGCAGCTGGTCCAGGGTCGCCCGGTCGAACACCGCGCCCTCGGCGGTGCCCTGCACCTCGACGAAGCCGCCGTCCCCGGTGCAGACCACGTTCATGTCGGTGCCGGCCCGCACGTCCTCCTCGTAGGCCAGGTCCAGCCGCGGCTCCCCGTCGATCACGCCGACGCTGACCGCGGCCACCGACTGCACCAGCGGCTCCTTCTTCGCCAGCTTCTTCCGCTCGCCCAGGTACGACACAGCGTCGGCCAGGGCCACGTACGCGCCGGTGATCGCCGCGGTCCGGGTGCCGCCGTCGGCCTGCAGCACGTCGCAGTCCAGCGCGATGGAGTTCTCCCCCAGCGCGGAGAGGTCGATCGAGGCGCGCAGCGAGCGGCCGATCAGCCGGCTGATCTCGTGGGTGCGGCCGCCGATCTTGCCCTTGACCGACTCCCGGTCGCTGCGGGTGTGCGTGGCCCGCGGCAGCATCGAGTACTCGGCGGTCACCCAGCCCAGCCCGGAGCCACGGCGCCAGCGGGGGACGCCCTCGGTGACGCTGGCCGCGCACAGCACCCGGGTGCGGCCGAACTCCACCAGCACCGAGCCCTCGGCGTGGTCGAGCCAGTTGCGGGTGATGGTCACCGGACGGAGCTGGTCGGCGCTACGGCCGTCGGGGCGGGTCACGGGGGTCGAGGGTAGTGGGGCGGCCGCGGCCGTCCCCGTCGTCCCGAGGGCAGCGGGTCGAGGCCGCCACCGTGCTGCGCCGCCCGCGGTCGGGGACGATCACCGCATGCGATCGGAACTGCGCCAGGTGCGCACCGGCGGCGTCCCCAGCGTGGTCGACCTGACCGAGGAGTGCGCGGCGTTCGTCCGCGGCGAGGGCGACGGCCTGCTGCAGGTGTTCGTCCCGCACGCCACCGCCGGCATCGCGATCATCGAGACCGGCGCCGGCAGCGACGACGACCTCCTGGCGCAGCTGGACGTGCTCCTGCCCACCGACGGTCGCTGGCGGCACCGGCACGGCTCCCCCGGGCACGGCCGGGACCACGTGCTGCCGGCGTTCGTCCCGCCGCACGCCACCGTCCCGGTGCTCGAGGGCCGGATGGCGCTGGGCACCTGGCAGCGGGTCTGCTTCGTGGACACCAACGGGGACAACCCGACCCGGCACGTGCGGTTCAGCTTCCTGCCCGGCTGAGCTGCGCACCCGGGTCGCCGGGTCTGCCACCATGCACCCGTGACCGACAGCGACACCGCCACCCCGTTCCGGCTCGCCCCCGGCGACCAGGCCCCCGACTTCACGCTGCCGGACGCCGACGGCAACCCGGTGTCCCTGGCCGACCAGCGCGGCCGCCGGGTCGTCGTCTACTGCTACCCGGCGGCACTGACCCCGGGCTGCACCACGCAGGCGGTGGACTTCACCGCCGCGGCCGGGGAGTTCGCCGAGGCCGGGCTGGACATCATCGGCATCTCCCCGGACGCCCCGGAGAAGCTGTCCCGCTTCCGGGAGCAGGAGTCCCTGTCGATCACGCTCGTCTCCGACCCGGACAAGGCGGTGCTGCAGGCCTACGGCGCCTACGGCCCGAAGAAGCTGTACGGCAAGGAGGTCGTCGGGGTCATCCGGTCGACCTTCGTCATCGACGCCGACGGCAAGGTCGAGCGGGCCGGCTACAACGTCAAGGCCACCGGCCACGTGGCCAAGCTGCGCCGCGACCTGGGTCTCAGCTGACCCTGGTGTAGCCACCAGATCGGTGGGGCACGACCGATCTCATGAGTGAACAGATCGGTGTCACCGGACTCGCCGTCATGGGCGCCAACCTGGCCCGCAACCTGGCCCGGCACGGACACCACGTCGTGGTCCACAACCGCACCCAGGCCAAGACCGACGCGCTGATCGAGGCGCACGGCGACGAGGGCGACTTCGTGCCGGTCTCCTCCGCGCAGGAGCTGGTGGACGCCCTCGAGCGCCCCCGCAAGCTGATCGTCATGGTCGCCGCCGGCGCACCGACCGACGCCGTGATCGACGAGTTCGCGCCGCTGCTGGACGAGGGCGACGTGCTGGTGGACGGCGGCAACGCCCGGTACACCGACACCATCCGCCGCACGAAGGACCTCGAGGCCCGCGGGCTGCACTTCGTCGGCACCGGCATCAGCGGTGGCGAGGAGGGTGCCCTCAACGGCCCCAGCATCATGCCCGGTGGCTCCGACGAGGCCTACGCGATCATCGGCCCGCTGCTGGAGGACATCTCCGCCCACGTCGACGGCGAGCCCTGCTGCACCCACGTCGGCACCGACGGCGCGGGGCACTTCGTGAAGATGGTGCACAACGGCATCGAGTACGCCGACATGCAGCTCATCGCCGAGGCCTACGACCTCCTCCGCCAGGGTCTGGGCCTGACGCCGGCCGAGATCGGGGACGTGTTCGCCACCTGGAACGAGGGCGACCTGCAGTCCTACCTGATCGAGATCACCGCCGAGGTGCTCCGGCACACCGACGCCGAGACCGGGAAGCCCTTCGTCGACGTCGTCCTGGACGAGGCCGAGCAGAAGGGCACCGGCCGCTGGACCGTGCAGTCCGCGCTGGACCTGGGCACCCCGGTCTCCGGCATCGCCGAGGCGGTCTTCGCCCGGGCGCTGTCCGGCCACGTCGACCAGCGCGCCGCCGCCCAGGAGGTGCTGCCCGGCCCGGGCAGGGACTGGGACGACCAGGTGGAGGACCGGGACGCCTTCGTGGAGAGCGTCCGGCAGGCCCTGTACGCCGCCAAGGTGGTCGCCTACTCCCAGGGCTTCGACATGATCGCCAAGGGCGCCGAGGAGAACGGCTGGGACGTCGACCGCGGCGCGCTCGCGGCGATCTGGCGGGACGGCTGCATCATCCGGGCCGCCTTCCTCGACCGAGTGCGCGAGGTCTTCCGGGACGAGCCCGACCTCACCACGCTGCTGACCAACGAGTACTTCCGGGACGCCGTCGCCGACGCCCAGGAGGGCTGGCGGCAGGTCGTGGCCGGCGCCGCCCGGCACGGTGTGCCCGCCCCGGGCTTCGCCAGCGCGCTGTCCTACTACGACGGGCTGCGTGCCGAGCGCTCCCCGGCCGCGCTCATCCAGGGCCTGCGCGACCGCTTCGGCTCGCACACCTACAAGCGGGTGGACAAGGACGGCTCCTTCCACACGGTGTGGTCCGAGGACTCCCGCGAGGTCGACGCCTGACCGTCGGCCACTGACGGACGAGGGGGCGCTGCCGTTGGGCGCGCCCCCTCGGCAGTCACTCGGCGTCGCGGGCGGCCTTCTTCCGGCGCTTGCCCTCGTGCATCGCGGCCACCCGGGCCACCGGGATCTCGTGGCCCTCGGCGACGACGTCGGCCGGGAGCCGCTGCGGGTCGGGCAGCTCGGTGGCCCACGGGTCGCCACGGCTGGCGACGGTGGCGATCGTCAGGTCGGCCGGGACGACGTCGCCCAGCTCGTCCCAGGACAGCGGGGTGGACACCGGCAGACCCGGCCGGGCGCGCGGGCTGTACGCCGCGGCCACCGTGCCGCCGCCGGACCGGGTGGAGTCGACGAACACCCTCCCCTCCCGCTCCTCCTTCAGGTAGGCCACGGTGGCGATCGAGGGGTCCAGCGCCGCGACCCGGCCGGCCAGGGCCCGGGTCGCGGCCGCGACGTCGGCGTACCCGCTGCCGGTGACCGGGACGACGACGTGCACGCCCTTGGACCCGCTGGTCTTCACCGCGCCGGCCAGTCCGGCGTCGGTGAGCGCCTGCCTCACCAGCCGGGCGACGGCGACCACGGCGGAGAAGTCGGCGCCCTCGGGCGGGTCGAGGTCCAGCAGCAGCGTGGTCGGCTCCTCGTCGGAGATCCGGCCCAGCGGCACGTGGAACTCCACCGCCCGCTGGTTGGCCAGCCACACCAGCGTCCGCACGTCGTCGCAGACCACGAAGTGCACGGTCCGCTTGGACCCCGGTGACCAGACCGCCTCGGTGCGCAGCCACTCGGGGGCGCCCTTCGGGGCGTTCTTCTGCATGAAGGGCGCCGACCCGGGACGCACCCGCACCACCGACAGCGCCCGGTCGGCCAGCAGCGGGAGCATCCGGTCGGCGTGCGCCAGCAGGTGGTCGAGCAGGTCGCGCTTGCTCACCCCGAGGTCGTCGCCCAACGGGTCGTCCAGGTGCGAGAGCGGGACGCCCTCGACCTCCTCGGCTGTCATGGGCCCACCGTGCCCACCGGGAGCCCGCGCGGCAACCGGGCTCAGACGGTGTAGACGCCCAACGGCTGCACCAGCTCGGTCGCCGGGAAGACCGCGGCGGCGTCGGCGAGCTGGCCGGCGGGGTCCACCCACGGCGGCACGTGGGTGAGCAGCAACCGCCCGACCCCGGCGTCCCGGGCGTGCTCGCCGGCCTCGCGACCGGTGAGGTGCAGGTCCGGCGGCAGGTCGGGGACGTCGGGGTACGCGGCCTCGGCCAGCAGCACGTCGGCCCCGCGGGCCAGGTCGACGACGGCCGCGCAGACCCCGGTGTCGCCGGTGTAGACCAGCGACCGGCCGCCCGCGGTCAGCCGGACGGCGTGGCACTCCACCGGGTGGGCGGTGCGGGCGGTCGCGACGTGGAAGGGGCCCAGCTCCCACTCCCCCGGGCCGATGGCGAAGGTCTCGAACACGTCGTCGATCGGCCCGTCGGCGGCGTCGTAGGCCAACCGGAGCCGGCGGTCGGCACCCACCGGGGCGTAGAGCGGCACCCGGTCGCGGGAGGCCTGCCCGGAGTACCGGTGCCAGACGACGAACGGGGCGACGTCCAGGCAGTGGTCGGCGTGCAGGTGGGAGAGGAAGACGGCGTCCACGTCCCCCGGGGACACGACCTGCTGCAGGGTGCCGAACGCCCCGCTGCCCAGGTCCAGCAGCAGCCGGTACCCGTCGTGCTCGACGAGGTAGCACGACGCCGGGGAGTCCGGGCCCGGCGCGGACCCCGAGCAGCCGATCACGGTCAGTCTCACGCGGCGCTCACCGTCTCGATCTCGGGGCCGAGGAACCGGCGGCCCAACCGGGCGAACGGCTCCGGGTCGCCGGTGGCGAGGAAGGCGTGCTGCGGCGGGCCGGCGCCCTCGGGGCGCAGCAGGTCGGCCGTGGTCAGCACCCGGTAGACGTCCTTGGCGGTCTCCTCCGCGCTGGACACCAGGGTCACCCCGTCGCCGAGGACGAGGGACAGCACGCCGGTGAGCAGCGGGTAGTGCGTGCACCCCAGCACCACGGTGTCCACGTCGGCGGCCAGCAGCGGGTCGAGGTAGGACTGGGCCAGGCCCAGCAGCTGCCGGCCGCTGGTCACCCCGCGCTCAACGAAGTCCACGAAGCTGGGGCAGGCGGCGCTGGTGACGGTGATCTGCGGGGCGGCGGCGAACGCGTCGGCGTAGGCGCCCGAGGTCACCGTGGCCTGGGTGCCGATGACGCCGACCCGCCCGGTGCGGGTGGCCGCGGTGGCCCGGCGGACGGCGGGGAGCACCACCTCGACCACCGGGACGTCGTAGCGCTCGCGGGCGTCGCGCAGGCAGGCCGCGCTGGCGGAGTTGCAGGCCACCACGAGCATCTTGACCCCGGCCTCGACCAGGTCGTCCATCACCGCGAGGGAGTGCCGGCGGACCTCGGCGATGGGCAGCGGGCCGTAGGGCCCGTTGCGGGTGTCGCCGACGTAGCGCACGGCCTCGTGCGGCAGCTGGTCGAGCACCGCCCGGACGACGGTCAGCCCGCCCACGCCGGAGTCGAAGACCCCGATCGGCGCACTGCTCCCCGGCTCCCCCACGACGTCAGCGGGGCTGACGGGCGTCCGGGCCCCGCAGCACGGTGGCTGCGGGCAGCAGCAGGCCGTCTCCGGCCCAGCGCGCCCCGGCGAGGTCCCGGACGACGAGGTCGGCGGGGGTGTCGAGCGCGGCCTCCCCGATGCCCAGCACCCGGCACCCGGCAGCCTGGCCGGCGGCGACGCCGCTGCCGCTGTCCTCGAGCACCAGTGCCTGCGTCGGGTCCACGCCCAGGGCGCGGGCCGCGGCCAGGTAGCCCGTCGGGTCGGGCTTGCCGACCTCCACGTCGTCGGCGGTCACCACGACCTCGGGCAGCGGGATGCCGGCGGCACGCAGCCGGGCCGTGGCCAGCGCCCGGGTCCCGGAGGTGACCACCGCCCAGGTGCCGGCCGGCAGCATGGCCAGCAGCGCAGGGACCCCGGGCATCGCGGGGCAGATCTCGGAGTCCTCGATCTCGAAGGCCTCGATCTGGTCGACCGCAGCGGCCCGCAACGACGGGTCCTCCAGCAGCAGCGCCACGCTGTCCGCGGCGCGGCGCCCGTGGATCACGCCCACCACGTGCTCGGGCTCCAGGTCGTGCGCCCGCGCCCAGCGGGCCCAGGACACCTCGACCGCGGCCAGGGAGTCCACGAGCACGCCGTCGTTGTCGAACAACAGCCCGCGGGCCGGCACGTGCAGGTCGGGAGCCAGGTCGGCCGCCCCGGCTACGCCCACAGCTGGCCCTCCAGAGCTGCGGTGGCCTCGTCCAGGGTGCCGGCGTAGGCGCCGGTGGACAGGTACTTCCAGCCGCCGTCGCAGACGATGAAGCAGATGTCGGCCGCGCGTCCGGCCGCCACCTCCTTGTCCGCGATGCCCAGCGCGGCGTGCAGGATCGCCCCGGTCGAGATGCCGGCGAAGATCCCCTCGCGCTCGACGAGCTGGCGGGTGCGGTGCACGGCGTCGTCGGGCCCGACGGAGAACCGGCTGTCGAGCAGGTCGGCGTCGTACAGCTCGGGGATGAACCCCTCGTCGATGTTGCGCAGGCCGTAGACCAGCTCGCCGTAGCGCGGCTCGGCGGCGATCACCTGGACGTCGGGCTTGTGCTCGCGCAGGTAGCGCGAGACGCCCATGAGCGTGCCGGTGGTGCCCAGCCCGGCGACGAAGTGGGTGATCGAGGGCAGGTCGGCGAGGATCTCCGGGCCGGTGCCGGTGTAGTGCGCCAGCGCGTTGGCCGGGTTGCCGTACTGGTAGAGCATGACCCAGTCGGGGTTCTCCGCCGCCAGTGCCTTGGCCTGCCGGACCGCCTCGTTGCTGCCCCCGGCGGCCGGCGAGCCGATGATCTGCGCGCCGTACATCTCCAGCAGCTGACGCCGCTCGACCGAGGTGTTCTCCGGCATCACGCAGATCAGCCGGTACCCGCGCTGACGGGCGACCATGGCCAGCGAGATGCCGGTGTTGCCGCTGGTCGGCTCCAGGATGGTCGACCCCGGGTGGAGCCGGCCCTCCTTCTCGGCCGCGTCGATCATGGCGATCGCCGCGCGGTCCTTGATCGACCCGGTCGGGTTGTGGTCCTCGAGCTTGGCCCACAGCCGGACGTCGGGCGTGGGCGACAGGGACGGCAGCCCCACCAGGGGCGTGCCGCCGAGGGAGTCGACCAGGGAGGCGAAGCGCGCCACCGGGTCAGCCGCCGGCGACCGCGGGCAGGATGGTGACCGAGTCGCCGTCCTTGACCGCGGTGTCCAGCGAACCGGTGAAGCGAACGTCCTCGTCGTTGACGTAGACGTTGACGAAGCGGTGCAGCTTGCCCTCGTCGGTCACCAGTCGGCCCTTGATGCCGGGGTGCTGGCCGTCGATGTCGTCGACCAGGGCACCGAGGGTGTCACCCGACCCCGAGACGGTCTTGTTGCCGCCGGTGTGGGTGCGCAGGATGGTCGGGATCCGGACCTCGATGGCCATGGTGGTCGCCTCTTCCGTCGGTGGTGGAGTGGCCTCGCGCAGCAGGCAGCGAGGGTCGTTGCTGGGGGAACGCGCGAGTCAGGGCTGGGATTCCGACGCCACGAGCTCGACGTCCTCCTCGGTGACCTGCCCGTCGACGATGCGGAAGCTGCGGAACTCGACCTCGTCGTCGACCAGCCCGGTCTGGGCGCCGTGCTCGCGGGTGGAGACGAGCACGTAGTGCGCGAAGGGCTCCGAGGCGTAGCTGACGTCGGTGCGCGAGGGGTAGGCCTCGGTGGCGGTGTGCGAGTGGTAGACCACGACCGGCACCTCGTCGCGGTCGTCCATCTCGCGGTACAGCCGCAGCAGGTCCCCGCTGTCGAACTCGTAGAACGTCGGCGAACGGGCCGCGTTGAGCATCGGGACGAACCGCTCGGGGCGGTCGCTGTCCTCGGGCCCGGCGACGACGCCACAGGCCTCGTCCGGGTGGTCCCGGCGGGCGTGGGCGACGATCGCGTCGTACGTCCCACGGTCGATGCGCAGCACGGCCGGGAGTCTACGGGCCACCCCCGGTCGGGGTGCGGGGCCCGTGGAGCGGGCACCGGTTGCGGCCCGGGACGGTACGGTCCCGCCCCATGGTGGTGCGCGGGTGCTGATCGAGGTCCTGATGATCGCGGGCTCGGTGCTGGTCGCCGTCCCCGCACTGGTGCTGGGCGTGCGTCGGGTGAACCGGCACGGGGGCCGCGTGCTGCGCCCCACCGGTGCCGACAAGCGCGAGTACGCGCTCATCGTGGTCGGCCGGGTGCTGGGCCTGCTGTTCCTGCTGGCGCTGACGCTGCTCGTGCTGGTCGCCGCGGTCGGCGGGCTGGTGCGCGACCGGGAGGTGCCCGACCTGGTCTACGTGTTCTTCGTGCTCGCCCTGCTGCTGTCGGCGCTGGTCGTGCTCACCAGCGGCGGCGGCCCGCGGCGGCGATCGCGTCGACGAGGGACCCCTGCGCGGCGGTGAGCCAGTGGTAGACCGCCACCTGCTGGTCGGCGGGGTCCTCGGGCAGCTCGCGGTCGGCGGAGACGCCGAGACGGGTGCCCAGGGCCAGGCGCAGGTCGTTCGTCGTCCGCAGCCAGGCCCGCGCCTGGTCGTCGTCGAGCCGCACCTCTCCGCCGTCGACCGGCAGGGTCGCCCGCAGCAGCGCGATGTCGTCGGCCTTGCCCTCCCGCAGCGCTGACTCGGTCAGGTCCCGGTAGTCCGCCGCGATCTGGGTGTCCGAGGCGTGCCCGGGCGGGAGCAGCCGCTCGACGACGGGGTCACCGGCCGGGCCGTCCCCGGCGAGCAGCTGCTCGAGCTGGTCGACGAGCAGGCCCAGGATGCCGACCTCGGCGGCCTCGAGCCGGCCGACCAGCTCGGTCCCCTTCCGGCGGAACGGCTTCATGCGTCCTTCTGGTAGCTGGCCCACAGGCCGTAGGCGTGCAGCCGCGAGGTGTCGTGCTCCATCTTCTCCCGCGGACCGGAGCTGACCACCGCCTTGCCCTCGTGGTGCACCTGGAGCATCAGCGTGGTGGCGGTGGGCTCGTCGTAGCCGAACAGCTCCTGCAGCACGAAGGTCACGTAGGTCATCAGGTTCACCGGGTCGTCCCAGACGACGGTGACCCAGGGCCGGTCGAGGTCGTGCTCCTCGTGCACGGTGGTGTCGGGCGTCCGCGCGGGAGCCATGGGTGCGGCCACGCGCCCACTCTAGGACGGGCCCTACGCTCTGCCCCCATGCCGCTGGGCCCCGCACTCCTCACCGACCGTTACGAGCTCACGATGCTGGCCGCGGCTCTCGCCGACGGCACCGCCGACCGGGACTGCGTGTTCGAGGTCTTCGCCCGCCGGCTGCCGCACGGCCGCCGCTACGGCGTGGTCGCCGGCACCGGCCGGTTCCTGGAGGCGCTGGCGGGGTTCCGCTTCGGGGACGACGAGCTGGCCGCACTGCAGGAGCAGGGGCTCACCGACCCCGCCCTGCTCGACTGGCTGGCCGACGTCTCCTTCACCGGGGACGTCGAGGGCTACGCCGAGGGCGAGCTGTACTTCCCCGGCTCCCCGGTGCTCACCGTCCGCGCGACCTTCGGACAGGCGGTGCTGCTGGAGACCCTGGTGCTGTCGATCCTCAACCACGACAGCGCGATCGCCTCGGCCGCGGCCCGGATGATCGGCGCCGCCGGCGGCCGCCCGTGCATCGAGATGGGCTCGCGCCGCACCCACGAGGAGGCCGCGGTCGCCGCCGCCCGGGCCGCCTGGCTGACCGGGTTCGCCTCCACCTCCAACCTCGCCGCCGGCGCCCGCTACGGCGTGCCCACCGCCGGCACCAGCGCGCACGCCTTCACCCTGCTGCACGACGACGAGGCCTCGGCCTTCCGCGCCCAGGTCGACGCCCTCGGGGTCGGGACGACGCTGCTGGTGGACACCTACGACACGATGCAGGGCATCCGCACGGCGATCGAGGTGGCCGGCACCGGGCTCGGCGCGGTGCGCCTGGACTCCGGCGACCTGGGGTCGTTGGCGGTGCAGGCCCGGGAGCTGCTGGACTCCCTGGGCGCGCACGACACCCGGGTCACCGTGACCAGCGACCTCGACGAGTTCGCCATCGCCGCCCTCGCCGTCGCCCCGGTCGACGGGTACGGGGTGGGCACCTCGCTGGTCACCGGCTCCGGCGCCCCGACGGTCGGCATGGTCTACAAGCTCGTCGAGCGCGACGGCGTGCCGGTGGCGAAGAACTCCGAGGGCAAGCGCTCGGTCGGCGGCCGCAAGTCCGCGGTGCGCCGGCACGACGCCGAGGGGACGGCGACCGCCGAGGTGGTCAGCCCGCACCCGATCGAGGCCCGGGACGGCGACCGGGACCTGCTGGTGCCCCTGGTCCGCAGCGGCGTGCCCGTGTCCGACGCCTCCCCCGCGCAGGCGCTGCGGGACGCCCGGGAGCACCACGCCCGGGTCCGCGAGGCGCTGCCCACCGAGGCCTGGTCGCTGTCCCGGGGTGAGCCGGCCCTGGACACCCTCACCTCCTGACCCGGGGCAGGATGGGGGCATGTCCCGAGCGCTGATCGTCGTCGACGTCCAGAACGACTTCTGCGAGGGCGGCAGCCTGGCCGTCGCCGGGGGTGCCGCCGTCGCCGCGGGGATCACCGCGCACGCCGGGCAGGGCCTGGAGGCCGGGCAGTACGCCCACGTCGTCGGCACCCGGGACCACCACGTCGACCCGGGCGCGCACTTCTCCGACACCCCGGACTTCCTGGACTCCTGGCCGCGGCACTGCGTGGTCGGCACCGACGGCGTGGAGCTGCACCCGGCGCTGGACCGGGGGCTGCTGCAGGCGGTCTTCGACAAGGGCGAGCACGTGGCCGCCTACTCCGGGTTCGAGGGCGCCGCCGACGGCACCGGCCTGGCCGACTGGCTGCGCGCACACGGCGTGGACGCCGTCGACGTCGTCGGGATCGCCACCGACCACTGCGTGCGCGCCACCGCGCTGGACGCCGTGGGCGCCGGGTTCGCCACCCGTGTGCTGCTCCCGCTCACGGTCGGGGTCGCCGAGGCCAGCACCGAGGCCGCGCTGACCCAGCTGGCCGCCGCCGGGGTCGAGCTGTCCGGGGAGCGCCAGCGGTTCTGACCCTCAGCGGGCGTCGAGCACCTCGTCGCGGGTGAAGCCGAGCACCTGCAGGACGGCGTCCAGGTAGGGCTGGTTGAGCGCGGTGTGCGCCTGCTCGCGCACGAACGGCTTGGCGTTGAACGCGATGCCCAGCCCCGCGGTGGCCAGCATGTCCAGGTCGTTGGCGCCGTCGCCCACCGCGACGGTCTGCTCCAGCGGGATGCCGTGCTCGGCGGCGAACCGGGCCAGCGCCCGCGCCTTGCCGGGCCGGTCGACGATCTCCCCCACCAGGCCGCCGGTGAGCAGCCCGTCGGCGACCTCCAGGGTGTTGGCCGCAGCGAAGTCGAGCCCGAGCGAGGCGGCCAGCGGGTCGGTGATCTGGGTGAACCCGCCGGAGACGATGCCGCAGCGGAACCCCAGCCGCTGCAGGGTGCGGATCAGGGTGCGGGCACCGGGGGTGAGCACCAGGTGTTCACGGACCTCGTCCAGCACGCCCACCGGCAGGCCCTCCAGGGCGGCGACCCGGGCCCGCAGGGACTGCTCGAAGTCCAGCTCGCCGTTCATCGCCGCCGCGGTGATCCGGGCGACCTCGGCCGCGCGCCCGGCCCGGGCGGCCAGCTCGTCGATGACCTCACCGCGCACCAGCGTGGAGTCCACGTCGAGCACGATGAGCCGCTTGCTCCGCCGGGCCAGGCCGACCTGCTCCACGGCCACGTCGGCGCCGGTCGCGGCGGCCACCGCACCGAGGGCGGCCCGCAGTGGTCCGGCCTGCGCCCCGGAGACGGTGAGCTCGAAGCTGGTGACCGGGTAGTCCGAGAGCCGCCGGATCGCGTCGATGTTGCCGCCCACCTCCGCGATCGCCCGGGCGGCACCGCCCACGGCGTCCGGGGGCACCGGACGGCCCAGCACGATCACGTGGTGGCGCAGCACGCCGTCGTCGACCAGGCCGGTGATCCCGCCGGCCGCCTCGACGAGCACGTGCACCCCGGTCTGCGCGCCGACCTCGGCCGCCAGGGGGGTCAGCCGGTCGACCAGCGCCACGTCGTCGGCACCGCCGTGCTCGTGCACCACGACCCCGAGGACGAGCTGGCCGTGCACCACGACCTGCTCGACGTCGACCACCTCGAGGGCGGGCACGGTGGCCAGGGCCGCGAACAGCCGGGCGGTGACGCCGGGCCGGTCGGCCCCGGTGACGGTGAGGAGCGCCCCGGCGTGCGGGACGTCGACGGTCGGGGCGTCCTGCGCGGGGCCGGTCACGGCGGTCATGGTGCCCGACCGGCCGGTGCGGCCCCGCACACACCTGCCCCGGACGCGGGAACGCCCCGCCGGCCGGTGGCCTGCGGGGCGTTCCTCGTGCGCTGCGACGACCTAGAACGGGTCCGGGTCGTTGGCGCCCTGCCGGGCGCCGGTGCCGTCGACCAGCTCGCTGGCGTAGGGACCGTGCTTCTTGCCGGCGTGCGCCTCGGCCTCCAACCGCTCCCGCAGGTGCGGGTAGTGCAGCTCGAACGCGGGGCGCTCGGAGCGGATCCGCGGGATCTCGATGAAGTTGTGCCGCGGCGGCGGGGAGGACGTCGCCCACTCCAGGGAGTTGCCGTGGCCCCAGGGGTCGTCGCGCAGCGCCAGCTGCCCGTACTTCCAGGACTTCACGACGTTGTAGAGGAACGGGATCGTCGAGGCGCCCAGCACGAAGGACCCGACCGTGGAGATCGTGTTCAGCGTGGTGAAGCCGTCGGTGGGCAGGTAGTCGGCGTAGCGGCGCGGCATGCCCTCGTTGCCCAGCCAGTGCTGCACCAGGAACGTGGCGTGGAAGCCGATGAAGGTCAGCCAGAAGTGCAGCTTGCCCAACCGCTCGTCCATCATCCGGCCGCACATCTTGGGGAACCAGAAGTAGATGCCGGCGTATGCGGCGAACACGACCGTGCCGAAGACGACATAGTGGAAGTGCGCCACCACGAAGTAGGTGTCCGACACGTGCCAGTCGACCGGCGGGGAGGCCAGCAGCACGCCGGTCAGCCCACCGAGCAGGAAGGTGACCAGGAAGCCGACCGAGAACAGCATCGGCGTCTCGAACGTCAGCTGCCCCCGCCACATGGTGCCGATCCAGTTGAAGAACTTGATCCCGGTCGGCACGGCGATCACGTAGGACAGGAAGCTGAAGAACGGCAGCAGCACCGCGCCGGTGGCGAACATGTGGTGCGCCCACACGGTCAGCGACAGGGCGCCGATGGCGATGATCGCGAAGATCATGCCCTTGTAGCCGAACAGNAGAAGCTGAAGAACGGCAGCAGCACCGCGCCGGTGGCGAACATGTGGTGCGCCCACACGGTCAGCGACAGGGCGCCGATGGCGATGATCGCGAAGATCATGCCCTTGTAGCCGAACAGCGGCTTCCGGCTGAACACCGGGATGATCTCGGAGATGATCCCGAAGAACGGCAACGCGATGATGTAGACCTCGGGATGGCCGAAGAACCAGAAGAGGTGCTGCCACAGCATCGGCCCGCCGTTGGCTGCGGAGAAGACCAGCGCACCGAGGTGGCGGTCGGCCAGCAGCGCCATCAGCGCAGCGGTGAGGATCGGGAAGGCCAGCAGGATCAGGACGCTGGTGACCAGGGCGGCCCACACGAAGATGGGCATCCGGAACATGGTCATGCCCGGGGCCCGCAGGCAGACGAT
Source organism: Geodermatophilus sp. Leaf369 (assembly GCF_001424455.1). NCBI lineage: Bacteria > Bacillati > Actinomycetota > Actinomycetes > Geodermatophilales > Geodermatophilaceae > Geodermatophilus > Geodermatophilus sp. Leaf369. The sequence goes on from NZ_LMQA01000001.1 coordinate 708,774, forward strand.
CGTGGCGATGAAGTTGACGCCACCGAGGATCGTGCCCAGACCGGAGACGGCCAGACCGGCGATCCACAGGTCGCCACCGGCGCCCGGGGAGTTCGTCACGTCCGAGAGCGGGCTGTAGGCGAACCAGCCGAAGTCCGCCGCGCCGCCGGGGGTGAAGAAGCCGGAGATCATGATCAGCCCGCCGAACAGGAACAGCCAGTAGCTGAACGCGTTGAGGCGGGGGAACGCGACGTCCGGCGCACCGATCTGCAGCGGCAGGATCAGGTTCGCGAAGGCGAAGAACAGCGGCGTCGCGAAGAAGAGCAGCATCACGGTGCCATGCATGGTGAACAGCTGGTTGTACTGCTCGTTCGACAGGTACTGGAGACCCGGACGAGCCAGCTCACCGCGCATGAGCATGGCCATCAGGCCACCGATCATGAACCAGCTGAACGACGTGGCCATGTACATCAGGCCGATGGTCTTGTGGTCAGTGGTCCGCAGCAGCATGGAGAGCCGCGAACCCTTCTCAGCCACGTGAGCCGGGCTGGGCCGGCTCACGATCGGCGCTGGTGCGATCGTCACGTTCGGGAGCTTAGACGGTGGTGCACGCGTTGGTGCGTGGGATCGGCGAGGTCCGTCCGCGACGTCGGCCCGGGCGGCTCCCCAGCGCCGCCCCAGTGGGCGCTGTGACGAGACGCACCTGCTGTCTGACCTGCACGAACACCGCCCGAAACGGCCCTTCCGCAGGTCGGTGGGGCTCCCCCATCGGGACCAGATCGTGACCCGCGGTGCGTTTGGCCCGCGCCCGTCCTGGACACATGATCATCTGCGTCGGAGAGACCGGCGCAGCACGCACGGCACACCCGCCGCGAACTCCTGGAGGTCCCCGTGATCTGGAACATCATCGTCCTGCTCGTCATCGGTCTCGTCGCCGGCTTCATCGCCCGCGCCGTCATCCCCGGCTCGCAGAAGCTCTCCATCGTCGCCACGATCGTCCTGGGCATCATCGGCTCCCTGGTCGGCAACCTGCTCGGCAGCCTGATCTCGGGCAACGGCTTCGAGCTCGGCACCGCCGGCTGGATCGGCTCCATCGTCGGCGCGATCATCGTGCTCGGCGTGTACGTGGCCGTCACCGGCCGCAAGTCCGTCCGGCGCTGACCCGCGGCGGTCCCACAGACCGCCTCCCACGCAGGACCTCCGACGAGGGCCCGGCCGTCAGGCCGGGCCCTCGTGCGTGTCCGGGGCAGCGTCGCCCCGGCACCGCCGGACCCCCGTCGGTCTCTCAGCGCCGGCCGTACGTCCGGACGTCGACGGCCACCGTCACCGGCACCCGCTCGGGCAGCCGGGACACCGCGTCCGCCAACTCGGGCAGCGACAGGTGCCGGGCGTGCGGCCCCATCCCCACCAGTGTCGCCACCGCCGCGCGGTCGAGGACCAGGACGTCCTCCCGCCGTCGCTCCGACAGCGGGACGAGGTGCGGCTCCAGCGAGTCGGCCAGCCGGGTCGTCTTGTCCGGGTCGACCGACAGCATGCCCAGCGGGCCGACCAGCTCCCCCAGGTGCGCCGCCGCCGGGGTGACCACCACCAGCTGTCCGTGTGGGGTCAGCACCCGCGCCGTCTCGGCCCCGTTGCGCGGGGCGAAGACCACCAGCACGCGGTCCACCGACGCCGATTTCACCGGCAGCCTCGACCAGCTGTCGGCCACGACCGCCATCGCGCGGGGGTGCGACCGGGCCGCACGCCGGGCCGCGTACCGGGAAGCGTCCAGGACGACCCCCACCGCCCCGGGTGCCCGGTCGAGCACCCCGGCCAGGTGCTGGCCGGTGCCGCCACCCAGGTCCAGCACGGTCTCCGGCTCGCCGGCGTCGAGCACGGCCTCGGCCAGGGCCTCGGTCACGCCGGCGTAGTGCCCCGCCCCCAGGAAGGCGGCCCGGTCGGCCACCATCGCCGCGGAGTCGCCGTCGTGCCGCGCCCCGCCGGGCGGCAGGAGGGTCACGTGCCCCTGCTTCGCCCGGTCGAAGGAGTGCCCGCTCGCGCAGACCAGGGCGCCCCCCACCTCGGTCAGGCCCGCGGCACACACCGGGCAGGCCAGCAGGGCGACCGCGCGCGCCGGCAGGGACGGGCTCACGTGCGCGGCGGCAGCCGGTGCAGGACGACGTCGGACAGCCGCCCGTCCTCCGCGGTCGCGGTCAGGTAGGTGCAGGCCGGCTGTCGGCGGCGGTCGGTGGGCGAGCCGGGGTTGAGCAGCCGCAGGCCGGTCGCGGTCGTGGTGTCCCACGGGATGTGGCTGTGCCCGAACACCAGCACGTCGACGTCGGGGTACAGCGCCGAGCAGCGCTCCTCGCGCCCGGCGGCGTCCCCGGTCTCGTGCACCACGGCGAACCGGACGCCGCCGAGCTCCACCCGGGCCACCTCGGGCAGCCGGGTGCGCAGCTCCCCGTGGTCGTTGTTGCCGTGCACGCCGACCAGACGCCGCGAGCGCGCCGTCAGCTCGTCGAGCAGGGCCACGTCGACCCAGTCCCCGGCGTGCAGCACGACGTCGGCGGCCTCGATCGCGGCCCAGACGGGCGCAGGCAGGTCGCGGGCCCGACGGGGCAGGTGCGTGTCGGCCACGACGGCGAGCTGGACGGGCACGCACACATCGTTGCAGGGCGCTACGTTCGCGCTGCCGGCCACCGTCGTCCGCTCCCCCGCACCATCCCCCGACACCGAGGACCGACCGTGACCGCAGCCGCACCCACCCACGCGGAGCCCTACCCGAGGCGGTGGCTGGCTCTGGCCGTCATCGCCGTCACCGTCCTGATGATCGTGCTCGACGCGACCATCGTGAACATCGCGCTGCCCGCCGTCTCGGTGGACCTCGACGTCAGCGAGGCCAACCAGCAGTGGATCGTCACCGCCTACACGCTCACCTTCGGCGGGTTCCTGCTGCTCGGCGGTCGGATCGCCGACTTCTGGGGCCGCAAGCGCACCTACCTGGTCGGTGCCGTCGGCTTCGCGCTGGCCTCCGCGCTGGGCGGTCTGGCCCAGAACGAGGCCATGCTGTTCGCCGCCCGCGCCCTGCAGGGCACCTTCGGCGCGCTGCTCGGCCCGGCGTCCCTGGCGCTGATCACGGTGCTGTTCACCGACGCCACCGAGCGGTCCAAGGCCTTCGCGGTCTACGGCGCCATCGCCGGTGGTGGTTCCGCGGTCGGCCTGCTGCTGGGCGGGGTGCTCACCGAGTACGCCGACTGGCGCTGGTGCTTCTGGGTCAACGTGCCGATCGCCGTCCTGGCCGTCGTGTTCGCCTGGCGGATCGTGCCGGAGAGCCGCGCGTCGGGTGAGACGTCCTACGACGTCCCCGGGGCGGTGCTGGTGACCCTGGGTCTGGCCTCGCTGGTCTACGGCTTCACCAAGGTCGCCGAGGCCGCGCAGGCCGACGGCGGCGGCAGCCCCTGGGGCGACGGGACGGCGCTGACCTTCATCCTGATCGGGGTCGCGCTGCTGGTGGTGTTCGTGGTCGTCGAGTTCCGGGTGCGCAACCCGCTGCTGCCGATGCGGCTGGTCCTGGACCGCAACCGCGGTGGTGCCTACCTGACCGCCACGCTGGTCGGCGCCGGGCTGATCGGCTCGTTCTTCTTCCTCAGCCTCTACTTCCAGCAGGTGCTCGGCTACACGCCGGTGACGGCGGGCTTCGCCTCGCTGCCGGTGACCGTCGGCGTCCTCATCGCCGCGGGCTCGGCCAGCCAGCTGGTGCCCCGCATCGGGCCCAAGCCGCTGATGGTCGCCGGTGGGCTCTTCGCGGCGGTGGGGCTCTTCACGCTGTCCTTCCTGGGCCTGGACACCCCGTTCTGGCAGGTGGCCCTGCCCGGGCAGGTGCTGCTCGGCCTCGGACTGGGCTTCACCTTCGTGCCGCTGTCCAACCTGGCGCTGGTCGGCGTCGGGGAGCACGACGCGGGCGCGGCCAGCGCGGTGCTGCAGGCGGTGCAGCAGGTCGGTGCCTCGATCGGCACCGCCCTGCTGGCGACCTTCTCGGTCACCGCGATCACCAACGCCCTGCAGGACCGCCCGCCGACGCCGGAGGACCCGACGGCCGCCCTCGTCGCCCAGATCGACGGCTACACCACCGCCTTCACCTGGGGTGCGGGCTTCCTGCTGGTCGCCGCGGTCGCCTCGGCCGTGCTCATTAAGGCCAGTAAGGACGACCTGCCCAGCGAGATGGCCGTGCACGCGGGCTGACCGTGGCCACCCGCACCGGCCTCAGCTGGTGCGGGTGGAGGCCATCGCCCTGAGCCGGGCGTTGTAGGCGTCGAGCTCGGCGTCCCCGACCCGGTCGATGGTGCGGTCCCGGGTCTTGTTCTTCCGGCTCTCGGAGTTGGCCCACTGGAAGAACACGACGGCCAGCACGAGCACGGTCGGCAGCTCGCCGAAGGACCAGGCGATGGACCCGGCGGTGGTCTGGTCGGCCAGCGGGTCCACGCCCCAGCTCTCGGGCGGGTTGGCGAAGGTCTGCACGACCAGCGAGCTGCTCATCATGATCGCGACGCCGAAGAACGCGTGGAACGGCATCGGCAGCAGCAGCTCGAGCATCCGGCCGGCGTGGCCGACGGTGCGCGGCCAGGGGTCGGCCCCCAGGATCGGCCCGAAGAACAGCAGCCCGGTCACGGTGAAGTGGGCGAGCATGAACTGGTGGCCCAGCGGGTCGGCCATCAGGTCGTCGAAGACCGGCGTGAAGTAGACGCCGTAGAGGCTGAGGATGAACAGCGGGATGGTGAACCCGGGGTGCGACAGGAACCGGGCGAGCCTGCTGTGCAGGGCCTCCAGCAGCAGCGCCCGCGGGACGCCGGCGGTGCCCTTGCCACGGGGCAGGGTGCGCAGCGCCATGGTCACCGGGGAGCCGAGCAGGAGCAGCAGCGGCGACACCATCGACAGCACCATGTGCTGGGCCATGTGCACGCTGAACAGCACCATCGAGTAGCCGTGCAGCTCGGTGCCGGTGACGGCGAACAGCGAGACCGCGCCGAGGATGAACGACAGCGTCTTCCACCACGGCCAGCGGACACCGGCGCGGTGCAGCCGCGCGAGCCCGACCAGGTAGGCGACCAGCGCCAGGATCGTCAGCCCGGCGATCCAGGACCAGCCGTCCAGGTGCGGGGTGAACAGCCGTGCCCAGGTCGGCGGATCGGTGGGCATCCACATGTCGGAGTGGTCGTGCACGCCCCCATGGTGCACCCGATGTCGGTGAGGTGACGGAACGGCCCCGGTGCAGGGTCCCGCAGGGCGCGCAGCGTCCTGTGGGGGGCACCGGGGTCCTTCCTCAGTCGTGGACGGGTGACTCGTGCCCGCGGTGCGAGGCGCTCTCCAGCTGGAAGGTGCAGTGCTCGACGTCGAAGTGGCTGCCCAGGCAGGCGCACAGCGCGTCCAGCACGCGGCCGCCGTGCCCGTCGGCGAGCACCGCGTCCTCCACGACCACGTGCGCCGACAGCACCGGGAGGCCCGAGGTGATGGTCCAGGCGTGCAGGTCTTGCACCTCGGTGACGCCCTCGACGCCGAGCACGTGCCGGCGGACGTCGTCGAGGTCCACCCCGCGGGGGGCGGCCTCCAAGAGCACGTCGAGCGCATCGCGCAGCAGCGACCAGGCCCGGGGCAGCACCAGCGCCCCGACGACGAAGGAGGCCACGACGTCGGCGCCGGTCCACCCGGTGGTCGCGATGACCACCGCGGCGACGATGACCGCGATCGAGCCCAGGGTGTCCCCGAGCACCTCGAGGTAGGCGCCCCGCACGTTCAGGGACTCGCCCTGACCGGACCGCAGGAGCGCCAGGGAGACCAGGTTGGCGGCCAGGCCGACGAGGGCGACGGTGAGCATCAGCCCGGAGCGGATCTCCGGGGGGTCCCCGATCCGGCGGACCGCCTCGACGACGACGTAGGCCCCGACGCCGAGCAGCAGCAGCCCGTTGGCGACGGCGGCGAGCACCTCGATGCGCTGGAGGCCGAAGGTCCGTCGTCCCGAGGCGGGTCGCTGGGCCAGGGTCACCGCGCCCAGGGCGAGGGCGATGCCCAGGGTGTCGGTGGCCATGTGCGCGGCGTCGGCCAGCAGCGCCAGCGACCCGGAGGCGACCGCACCGACGGCCTGGACGACCAGGACGGTGCCGGTGATGCCGAGCACGAGGGCCAGCCGGCGCCGGTAGCCGGCGCCCGCGGTGGCCGTCCCGTGCGCGTGCCCGTGCGCGTGGTCGTGCCCCATCAGCGCTCCCCCGGGTCACATGCAGCAGTTCGCATGCCAGGAGTGTGCCACCTGGCGGCTACAAGGTGACGCCGCGCTCCGCGAGCCACGGGATCGGGTCGATCTTCTCCCCGTTCATGCCGCCGACGTGCACCTCGAGGTGCAGGTGCGGTCCGGTGGACTGGCCCTGGTTGCCCAGCAGCGCGATGGTCTCGCCGGCCTGCACCACCTGACCGGCGGTCACCAGGATCTCCTCCATGTGGCCGTACACGGTGACGTCGCCGTTCTCGTGCTGGATGTAGACGGCCTGCCCGAAACCACTGGCCGGACCGGCCTGCAGCACGACCCCGTCCATGACGGCGTACTCGGGGGTGAGCATGGGGGCGGCGAGGTCGATGCCGGCGTGCAGCGTGCCCCACCGGTACCCGAACTGGCTGGAGAGCCGGGCGCCGGCGACCGGGGCGACCGCCGTGGGTCGGGCGGCCTCGGCCGCGGCCGCGGCCTGCGCGTCGAGCACGGCCTGGTCGGCGGCGGCCTGGGTCTGTGCGGCGGCCGCCTGCTCGGTCTCGCGCTGGGCGCGGCTGGCGGCCATCTGCTGGAGCTGACCGACCGCGTCGGACTCGACGGCGGCCGTGCTGGGCGCGGCGGCCTGCAGGCCGAGGGCGTCGGCCACGCTGACCGCCTCGCTGGCGGTGGCGGTCTGCGGCTGGTCGGCCTGGGCCTGCGGGTCGCCGGTGGTGACCAGGCCGATGCCGGTCGCACCCACCAGGGCCGCGGCCAGGTACAGGGTCGGACGGCGCATCCGCGCCGGGCCGGTGAGCACCCGGGTGCGGGGGCTGCGGGCCTGGCGGTGCCGGCCACGGGCGACGCGGCCCTCGGCGATCGCGGCGATGATCTCCGCGGCGGAGACCTCGACGTCCTCCCGCGGGCTGTCGGCGACGACGAGGTCCCCGTCCCGGGCAGCGGCGCGGTCCACCACGGCGGCGTCGGGGGCCGGGACCTCGGCGTCCAGGGTGGCGGCCACGCGCCCGGCGAGGTCACGCACCAGGGCGTCCCGCTCCGGGGCGGCTGCCGCGGACACCAGCAGGGACACGACGGCCGTGTCGGACTGCCCGTGGGCGGTGTGGGAGGTGGTCTCGAAGGCGGTGTCGGCTCCCCCAGCCGTGACCGTGCCCTGCGGCCCCTCGACAGCGACGGAGCCACGGTCGGCGGTGCCGTCGGCACCGTTCCGTGGCTCCAGGTCGTGCCCGAGGAGTCGTTGCGGGTGTTGCGACTTCATGCACCTGTCTTTCGTCGGCCAGCTGGGGAGCGGGACCCATGTAAACACGCCGTGACCCGACCGTGACCAGCGTTCTGACCGAATCACACGGCGATGGTGGCGCAGGTCACGACAACAGCTGCCAGTTCGGCACCCTCCGTGAGGTGGTGATCGCACAGCGGGAACGCATGCGCCTCGCCGTGTCGGGTAGGTGCGACAGACGCCACACGCGCCGCTGCCCGCCTGGAGACCACGGGAGTGCAGTGCGACCCGCGGTGGCGACCCCGCAACCGGAGGAGACCTCCACCATGCGCGCAGTCACCTGGCACGGTCGCGACGACGTCCGCGTCGACACCGTCCCCGACCCCACCATCCAGGACCCGACCGACATCGTCGTGGAGGTCACCTCCAGCGGCATCTGCGGCTCGGACCTGCACCTCATCGAGGTGATGGCCCCGTTCATGTCCGTCGGCGACGTGATGGGCCACGAGCCGATGGGCATCGTCCGCGAGGTCGGTCCCGAGGTCACCGCGGTCAAGCCCGGTGACCGGGTCGTCGTCCCCTTCAACATCTCCTGCGGCACCTGCTGGATGTGCGAGCGCGGACTGCAGAGCCAGTGCGAGACCACCCAGAACCGCGACCAGGGGATGGGCGCCTCGCTGTTCGGCTACACCAAGCTCTACGGCCAGGTGCCCGGCGGGCAGGCCGAGTACCTGCGGGTGCCCTTCGGCAACACCCTGCCGATCGTCGTCCCCGAGGGCCCGGCCGACGACCGGTTCGTCTACCTCTCCGACGTGCTGCCGACGGCCTGGCAGGCGGTCCAGTACGCCAAGATCCCCGAGGGCGGCAGCGTGCTGGTGCTCGGGCTGGGCCCGATCGGCGACATGTGCGCCCGCATCGCCGCGCACCTGGGCCACCAGGTCATCGCCTCCGACGTCGTCCCCGAGCGACTCAGCCGGGCCCGCCAGCGCGGCATCGACGTCATCGCCAGCACCGACCAGGCCGAGGTCGTGGCCGCGGTGCGGGAGAAGACCGCCGGACGCGGGGCCGACAGCGTGATCGACGCGGTCGGCATGGAGGCGCACGGCTCCCCCGGCGCCAGGCTCGCCCAGAAGGCCTCGGCCCTGGTCCCCGACGCGATCATGGAGAAGGTCATGACGGTGGCGGGCATCGACCGGCTCGCCGCGCTGAACACCGCGATCGAGGCGGTCCGCCGCGGCGGCACCGTGTCGCTCTCGGGCGTCTACGGCGGGGCCACCGACCCCCTGCCGCTGATGAACATGTTCGACAAGCAGATCGGGCTGCACATGGGCCAGGCCAACGTCTGGCGGTGGGTGCCCGACATCCTGCCGCTGCTCACCGACGCCGACGTGCTGGGGGTGGACGACTTCGCGACCCACCACGTGTCGCTGGAGGACGCGCCCACCGCCTACGAGGACTTCCGTCAGAAGCGGAACGGCACGGTCAAGGTGCTCCTTCAGCCCTGACCTGCACGTCCGTGTGACGTGACCGGTCTCATGCCGGTCGCGGGATGGCGTCGGGGGTCCCGTGCCCTTGGCTGGGGAGGAACCCCCGACGTCTCCCTCGTAGAGGACTGCTGTGCCCCGCGCCCTGCTCGCCCTGGCCATCGGTGCCTTCGGCATCGGAACCACCGAGTTCGTGGTCATGGGCATGCTGCCCGAGATCGCCGACGGACTCGGGGTCTCGGTGTCCGCCGTCGGCCTCCTCATCAGCGCCTACGCGGTCGGCGTCGTGATCGGTGCCCCGACGCTCACCGCGCTCGGCGTCCGGTTCACCCCCAAGCAGACCCTGATCGGGCTGATGGTCGTGTTCGTCGTGGGCAACGTGCTCTCCGCGCTGGCCCCGAGCTACGGCCTGCTGGTGGTCGCCCGGGTGCTCACCGCCCTGGCGCACGGCTCGTTCTTCGGGGTCGGTGCGGTCGCCGCCCGCCGGCTGGTCCCGCGCGACAAGGCCACCCAGGCGATCTCGCTGATGATGGTCGGGCTCACCCTGGCCAACGTCATCGGCGTCCCGCTGGGCACGTTCGTCGCCCAGCAGACCAGCTGGCGCCTGGTGCTCGCCGGCTGCGCGGTCATCGGCCTGGTCACCATCGCCGGGCTGGTGGCCTGGATGCCCGCGGTCAGCGGGGAGAAGACCGACCTGCGCAGCGAGCTGCGGGCCTTCCGCCGCCGCCAGGTGTGGATGGTGCTGGGGCTGACGATGATCGGGTTCGCCGCGCTCTTCTCCGTCTACTCCTACGTCTCCCCCATCCTCACCGAGCTCGGCGGGCTCACCGAGGGCTGGGTGACGCCGGTGCTGGCGCTGTTCGGCGTCGGGACGACGATCGGCACCCTCGCCGGCGGCAAGCTCGGCGACCGCTACGGCCTGCGCTTCGTGGCCGTCGGCCTGCTGGTCAGCGCCGCACTGCTGGTCGGCTTCGCGCTGACCGCGCGCACGGCGGCCTCCGCCGTCGTCCTGCTGGTGCTCTTCGGCACGGTCGCCTTCGCCGCCGGACCGGTCGTCCAGAACAAGGTCATCGAGGCCGCCCGGGTGCGTGGTGGCTCGCTCGTCTCCGCCGCCAACCAGGGCGCCTTCAACGTGGCCAACGCCCTCGGCGCGGCCCTGGGCGCGGCCGTGCTGAGCGCGGGCTACGGCTACACGGCGCCCATCTGGGTGGGTGCCGCACTGGCGCTGGCCGGCACCGTCGTCTGCCTCGCGGCCATGCGCACCGAGCGGGCCGACACCGCCAGCCCCGACCCCGTGGTCACCGACGTGGACACCTGGGAGCGCGCGACCGCCGACATCGGCGCGCGCTGACGCCTGCCCCGGAGTACACCGGGGACATGACGACGACGGCAGACCGCTCCGGGCAGTTCCAGCTCGGTGACCGCACCGTGCACCGCACGGGCTACGGCGCCATGCAGCTGGCCGGACCGCACGTGATGGGCCCGCCCGCCGACCGCGAGGCGGCGGTGGCGGTGCTGCGCCGGGCCGTGGAGCTCGGCGTGGACCACATCGACACCAGCGACTACTACGGGCCGCACGTGACCAACGAGGTCATCCGCGAGGCCCTGCACCCCTACCCCGACGACCTCACGATCGTCACCAAGATCGGTGCCCGCCGGACGCCCGAGGGCGAGTGGCCCGAGGCGCTGGAGGCTGACGAGCTGCGCCAGGCCGTGCACGACAACCTCGACCACCTGGGTCTCGACGTCCTGGACGTGGTCAACCTGCGGATGCCCGGGTTCGCCGAGCCGGTGGAGCGTTCGGTGACCGGCCCGATGGAGACCATGGCCGCCCTGCAGGCCGAGGGGCTGGTGCGGCACATCGGGATCAGCAACGTGAGCACCTCGATGCTGGCCGAGGCCCAGGAGGTCGCCCCGGTGGTCTGCGTGCAGAACCACTACAACCTGGTGCACCGCGACGACGACGCGATGATCGACGCGCTGGCGCGCGAGGGCATCGCCTACGTGCCGTTCTTCCCGCTCGGCGGGTTCACCCCGCTGCAGTCGCACGCCCTGGAGGAGGTGGCCCGCTCGCTGGAGACCACCCCGATGGAGGTCGCGCTGGCCTGGCTGCTGGCCCGCTCGCCCAACGTCCTGCTCATCCCCGGGACGTCGTCGGTGGCCCACCTGGAGGCCAACCTCGAGGCGGCGGCCCGCGTGCTCGGCCCCGTCGAGCTGGAGCAGCTGGACCGGATCGGGGGCTGAACGACCGAGGACCCGCAGCCCTGGGCTGCGGGTCCTGGTCGTCCTCCCCCTAGACGGTCTCGGCGACGCGCTCCTCCTGGCCGCTGCGCAGCCGCTCGTACTCCGCCTTCTCCATCGGGACCGCCGACGGCTTGCCCAGGTCGTCCAGGGCCACCCGGAAGGTCTCGCGGGCGGAGAGCGCCGCGACGGCCACCGCGATGCCGATGCCGAAGACGATGCTGCCCACGATCAGCGGGACGTTGGAGTCCGGCGGGGCGATCGCGGCGAACAGCGAGGGCAGGAACGCGGTGATCATGGTGCCGATGTTCTGGCTGACCGCGAAGCCGGTGACGCGGGTCCGGGTCGGGAAGAGCTCCTGGTAGAAGCTCGGGAACACCGCGTTGTAGCCCTGGTAGACCGTGCCCCACATGAGGATCGCGAAGACGAACGCGAGCGTCACGTTGTCGATGCTGATGGCGTGCAGGTAGGCGTAGGCCATCGCCGTGGAGCCCAGCGCGCCGACGATGATGCAGGGCCGGCGGCCGATCCGGTCGGACAGGCTGCCGATGAAGGGGATCAGCACCATCGCGACCAGGTTGCCGGCGACCGAGATCCACAGGTAGGTGGCGGTGGAGAACCCGACGCCGTAGGCCTCGCTGGTGGCGTAGGTGGCACCGAAGACGGTGGCGGTCAGCGGCACGGCGTTCATCAGCGCCATCACGACCACCCGCAGCATGTCGGCGCCGTTCTCCTGCACGACCTGCACGATGGGGGCCTTGGGCACCTCGCCGGTGGCGGCCTTCTCCTGGAAGGCGGGGGTCTCCTCGACCTTGCGGCGCACGACGAGCCCGATGACGATGACCACGGCGCTGAGCAGGAACGGGATCCGCCAGCCCCAGCTCTGGAAGTCGTCCTCGGGCAGGACCGCGGCCAGCGGCAGGAAGATCGCGGCGGCCAGCAGCTGCCCGCCCTGGACGCCCTGCAGGGTGAAGCTGGTGTAGAAGCCGCGCTTGCCGAAGGGCGCGTGCTCCATCGTCATCGTGCTGGCACCGGCGATCTCGCCCCCGACGGCGAAGCCCTGGATCAGGCGCATGAGCACCAGCAGCGCCGGGGCCAGCACGCCGACCTGGCCGTAGGTGGGCAGCACCGCCACCAGCAGGGTCGAGATGCCCATCATCAGCATGCAGAGCACCAGCATGTTCTTGCGACCGTGGGTGTCGCCCCAGTGGCCGAGCACGAAGGCACCGATCGGGCGGGCCACGTAGCCGACCCCGAAGGTGGCCAACGAGGCCACCACGGCGACCTGCGGGTCGTCGGCCGGGAAGAACACCGTCGGGAAGACCAGCGCGGCCGCCTGGGCGTAGATGAAGAAGTCGTAGTACTCCAGGGCGCTCCCCAGCCAGCTGCTGAGCGCAGCCTTCACGGGTGTCCGCTTCACGGGTGGGGTGGCCGGGGGACTCGAGGTCGCACTCATGCGCAGGGCTCCTGGATCGGTGGCGTCGGTGCCGGGGACCGGTCGGCTCTATGTACCAACTGGTTAGTACGACGCAGAGGATGGGGTGGTGCCGGTCACGGTGTCAAGGCCCGGTCCGCGTCCCGCGTGTCCGCGGAGCTACACCACCAGGTAGTCGGTCACCAGGTCGGTCAGGAGCGCGCGCTGGCGTCGGCGCAGCTCGGGGGCGAGCATGTCGCGGCCGAAGAGGGCGCCGAAGGTGTGCTGGTTCGCCGTCCGGAAGATGCAGAAGCTGCTGATCACCTGGTGGACGTCGAGGGCGTCGGCGTCGGCCCGGAACAGGCCCGCCGCGCGCCCGCGGTCCAGGATCGCGCCGAGGACGTCGAGGGCCGGGTTGGCCAGGTTCGACAGCACCGCGGAGCCGGCGATGTGCTCGCCGTGGTGGATGTTCTCGATGCTGACCAGCCGGATGAAGTCCGGGTGGGCCTCGTGGTGGTCGAAGGTGAGCCCGGCCAGCTCGCGGATGGCCTCCACGGGGTCGAGGTGCTCGACGTCGAGCTGCTGCTCCAGGCCGCGGATGCGCGTGTACGCCGCCTCGAGAGCTGCGACGTACAGCTGCTCCTTGCCGCCGAAGTAGTAGTAGATCATCCGCTTGGTGGTGCTGGTCTTCGCCGCGATGACGTCCACCCGGGCCCCGGCGTAGCCCGAGTGCGCGAACTCCTCGGTGGCCACGGCGAGGATCTCCGCCCGGGTCCGCTCGGCGTCCCGGGTCCGCTCGGGGGTCTCGGTCACGGGGGCGAGCCTAGGCCCGGGGGGTGGTGCCCGGCGTCACGGTGTGGTGTCCTGGAGCCAGTCAACTCACCAGTTGGTACATACGGAGGTCGCTCGTGAGCCCAGCCCGTCCCGGCATCGTCGTCGGACTCATCGGCTCGGGCATCGGGCCCTCCCTCAGCCCGGCCCTGCACGAGGCGGAGGCCGACGCGCTGGGTCTGCGCCACGTCTACCGCCGGCTGGACATCGACGTCCTGGGCAGGGCCCCCGAGCAGGTCGGCGAGCTGGTCCGGGCCGCACAGCTGGCGGGCTACGACGGGCTCAACGTGACCCACCCCTGCAAGCAGCTGGTGATCGAGCACCTGGACGAGCTGTCCCCCGATGCCGAGGCCCTCGGTGCGGTCAACACGGTGGTCTTCACCGACGGCCGGGCCGTCGGGCACAACACCGACTGGTCCGGCTTCGCCCGCAACGTCGACCGCGGGCTGCCCGACGCCGCGATGGACCGGGTCGTGCTGCTGGGCGCCGGCGGGGCGGGGGCCGCGGTCGCGCACGCGCTGCTCACCCTGGGCGCCGGTCGGCTGACCGTGCTGGACGTCGACGCCTCGCGGGCCACCGCCCTGGCCGGTGCGCTCCAGCAGCGGTTCGGCCCCGGCCGGGCGGACGGCGGGGACCTCACCGGGCTCGCGACCGCGCTGGCCGCAGCCGACGGGCTGGTGCACGCCACCCCCACCGGCATGGCCGCCCACCCCGGCTCCCCGGTGCCGGCCGAGCTGCTGCGTCCCGAGCTGTGGGTCGCCGACATCGTCTACCGCCCGCTGGAGACCGAGCTGGTGCGCACCGCCCGTGGGCACGGCTGCCGGGTGCTCGACGGCGGCGGGATGGCGGTGTTCCAGGCCGTGGACTCCTTCCGGCTGTTCACCGGGCTCGAGCCCGACGCCGACCGGATGCTCGCCCACTTCGCCACCCTGGTCGACCCTGCGGACTCCCCCGTTGGCTGACCGGTCCACCCGCCGGCGCGCCGTCGCCACCGTCTGCCTGTCCGGGACGCTGGAGGACAAGCTCACCGCCGCCGCGGGTGCGGGGTTCGACGGCATCGAGGTGTTCGAACCCGACCTGGTGGCCGCACCGTGGGCGCCGGCCGAGCTGGCCGCCCGGTGCGCCGACCTCGGCCTGTCGATCGACCTCTACCAGCCCTTCCGCGACCTGGACTCCACCGACCCGGCCACGGTCGCCCGCAACCAGCGCCGGGCCCGGGCCAAGTTCGACGTGATGGCCGCCCTCGGCGTGGACACCGTGCTGGTCTGCTCCGCGGTCTCCCCCACCGCGGTCACCGACGACGACGAGCTCGCCGCCCAGCTGCACGCCACCGCGGAGCTCGCCGCCGACCGCGGTCTCCGGCTGGCCTACGAGGCGCTGGCCTGGGGCACCCACGTGTCCACCTGGGAGCACAGCTGGGACGTCGTCGCCCGCGCCGACCACCCCGCGCTCGGGCTGTGCCTGGACTCCTTCCACGTGCTCTCCCGTGGCGGCGACCCGGCCGGGTTCGCCGCGGTGCCGGCGGACAAGCTGTTCTTCCTGCAGCTGGCCGACGCCCCGCAGCTGGACATGGACGTGCTGCAGTGGTCCCGGCACCACCGGCTCTTCCCGGGCCAGGGCGCGTTCGACCTGCCCGCCTTCCTCGGCCACGTGCTGGCCGCCGGGTACACCGGACCGCTGTCGCTGGAGGTCTTCAACGACGTCTTCCGGCAGGCCGACCCGGCCCGCACCGCGGTCGACGCGATGCGCTCGCTGCTGGCGCTGGAGGAGGCGCTGCCGGTCGACCCGCTGGTGCTGCCCACCGCGCCGGCGCTGACCGGGCACGCCTTCACCGAGCTCGCCGTGGACGGCGTCTCCGGTCCCGTGGTCGCCGACGTCCTCGACCGGCTGGGCTTCGCGCACACCGGCCAGCACCGCTCCAAGCCGGTGCAGCTGTGGGAGCAGGGCACCGCCCGGGTGCTGCTCAACGCCGGCGCCGCGCGGTCGGCCGGCTCGGGCGAGGCCGCCGTCGTCGCGCTGGCCCTGGAGTCCACCGACCCCACCGGCTCGGCGGCCCGCGCCGAGGCACTGCTGGCCCCGGTGCTCCCCCGCACCCGGGGCCGGGCCGAGGCCGAGCTGTCCGCCGTCGCCGCCCCGGACGGCACCCAGGTGTTCTTCGCCCGCACCGGCCCGGACGGCTGGCCGGCGGACTTCCTCGCCACCGGGGAGACCGCGGCCGGCGCCGGGCTCACCGGCACCGACCACGTCGGGCTCACCCAGCCCTTCGACGCCTACGACGAGGCCGGGCTGTTCTACCGCTCGGTGCTGGGCCTGCTGCCCGAGGCGGGCGCCGAGGTGGCCGCGCCGTTCGGGCTGGTCCGCTCCCGCGGGGTCACCACGCCCGGCCGCGACGTCCGGCTGGCCCTGTCGGTGTCCCTGCTGCGCCGCGGCGGCGGCTGGGCACCGGGGGTGCCCGACCCGCAGCACGTCGCGTTCGCCACCGACGACGTCGTCGCCACCGCCCGGGCGGTGCGCGCGGCCGGCGCACCGCTGCTCGCCGTCCCGGCGAACTACCACGACGACCTCGACGACCGGCTCGAGCTGGACCCCGGCCTGCTGGCCGACCTGCGCGAGCACGGGCTGTTCTACGACGCCGACGTGACGGGTGCGTTCCTGCACCTCTACACCGAGGTGTTGGGCGGGCGGGTGTTCTTCGAGATGGTCCAGCGGCTGACCGGCTACGACGGGTACGGGGCGGTCAACTCCCCGGTCCGGATGGCCGCCCACCGACGGGCCCGCACCGGCGGCTGAGCTCAGCGGGTGCGCTGCACCCGCGCCTCGTCGAAGACCGGCTCCGGGGTCTCGCGCACCCGGCCGTCGGAGCCGAAGACCAGGAACCTGTCGAAGGAGCGGGCGAACCAGCGGTCGTGGGTGACCGCGACGACGGTCCCGTCGAAGGCGGCCAGCGCCTGCTCCAGCGACTCGGCGCTGAGCACGTCGAGGTTGTCGGTCGGCTCGTCGAGCAGCAGCAACGTCGCCCCGGAGAGCTCCAGCAGCAGCACCTGGAACCGGGCCTGCTGCCCGCCGGACAGCGACCGGAACAGCGAGTCGCCGGCCGCGGCCAGGCCGTAGCGGCGCAGCACGGCCATCGCCCGGCCGCGGTCGATGCCCGGTCGTCCGGGCTCGCCGTGCCAGAGCAGGTCGGTGAGGGTGCGCTCCATCCACTCCGGGTGCGCGTGGGTCTGGGCGAAGAAGCCGGGGACGACGCGGGCGCCCAGCTTCCAGCTGCCGGTGTGCGTGACCTCCTGCCCGGCCATCAGCCGCAGGAAGTGCGACTTGCCCGCCCCGTTGGAGCCGAGCACCGCGACCCGGTCGCCGTAGTCCAGCTCGACGTCGAAGGGCTTCATCAGCCCGGTCAGCTCCAGCTCCTCGGCGACCAGCACCCGCACGCCGGTGCGCCCGCCCTTGAGGCGCATGGCCACCTCCTGCTGCGGCGGGCGCTCCGGGGGCGGCCCGGCGGCCTCGAACTTGGCCAGCCGGGTCTGCATCGCGTGGTACCGGTTGGCCATGTCCGGGGAGTTCGCGGCCTGCTGCTGCATGGTGCGGGTGAGGTCGACCAGCCGCTGGTGCTCCTCCTCCCAGCGCAGCCGCAGCTCGGCCATCCGCTGGTGCCGGGCGTCCCGGGCGGCCGGGTAGGCCGCCCAGCTGCCGCCGTGCACCCACGCCGTCCCGCCCTCGACGGTGACCACCCGGGTGGCCACGGTGTCCAGCAGCTCCCGGTCGTGGCTGACGAACAGCACGGTCTTGCGGGTCTCCCGCAGCCGCTCCTCCAGCCAGCGCTTGCCCGGGACGTCGAGGTAGTTGTCCGGCTCGTCGAGCAGCAGCACCTGGTCGGGGCCGCGCAGCAGGCACTCCAGGGCCAGCCGCTTCTGCTCGCCACCGGACAGCGTCTGCAGCTCGCGGTACTTGCACTGCTCGTAGGGCACGCCCAGAGCCGCGACGGTGACGGTGTCCCAGGTGACCTCGACGTCGTAGCCGCCGACGTCGCCCCAGGTGCCCAGCGCGTTCGCGTAGGCCATCTGGGTGGGCTCGTCGTCGGCCTCCATCATGGCCAGCTCGGCGGCCTCGACGGCGTGCCAGGCAGCGCTGACCGCGGGCGGGGCCAGGTCGACGAGGAACTGCTGCACGCTCGTGGCGTCGCGCACCGAGCCGATGAACTGGCGCATCACGCCGAGCCCGCCGACGAGGGCGACCGAACCGGCGTCCGGGGTCAGGTCGCCGGTGATGATCCGCAGCAGCGTGGTCTTGCCGGCGCCGTTCTCCCCGACCAGCGCGGCGACCGCGCCGTCCCCCACCCGGAAGGAGACGTCGTCCAGCAGGACCCGTCCGTCGGGCAGGGTGAACCGGATCCCGGTGACGTCGACGTATCCCACGGCGTCCAGTGTCCCGGACGCCGTGGCGGGGTCAGGTCAGCAGGATGGAGAACACCACGGCGCCGGCGGCCAGCACCATCGCCAGGACGACGACGCCGGCCACCCAGCGCTGACGGTCCCGGTTCATCACGCCCGGACCGTACCGGGCTCAGACGGTGGTGGCGGGCTGGAACTCCGTCGGGGCGAAGCCGGCAGCGGCCTCCATCTCGCGCACCAGCGGCAGCACCTTCGCGCCGAAGTACTCGATCTCCTCCTGGAAGTGCAGGAAGCCGCAGAGGAAGAGGTCGACCCCGTGCCGGCGGAACTCCACGATCCGCTCGGCGATCTGCTCCGGGGTGCCGATCAGGTTGGTCTTGAAGCCGTCGTTGTACTGGACCAGGTCCTCGAAGGAGGAGTCGGCCCACATGCCCTTCTTGTCCCCGGTCGAGTTGCCGGCCTGCTGGACGGCGTCCCGGAACCCCTCGACGGCGGGCTTGTTCGCCTTGGCGACGATCTCGCGCAGGGTGTCGTGCGCCTCGGCCTCGGTGTCGCGGGCGATGACGAACCCGTTGAGCCCGAACCGGACGCGGCGGCCCAGCGGGTCGGCCACGGCGCGGACGTCGCGGATCTGCTCGTCGATGCCGGCCAGGTCCTTGCCGTTGGAGAAGTACCAGTCCGAGACCCGACCGGCCATCGCCCGGGCGGCCGTGGAGTTGCCGCCCTGGAAGATCTCCGGGTGCGGCCGGCCCGGGACGGTGAGCGGCTTGGGCTTGAGGTCGAAGTCGCGGAACCGGTAGAAGTCCCCGCCGAGGGTGTAGCCCTCCTCGGTCCAGATGCCGCGCAGCGCGGAGATGAACTCCTCGCTGCGGCGGTAGCGCTCGTCGTGCTCGAGCCACGGCTCGCCCATGGCGGTGAACTCGCCCTTGAACCAGCCGGAGACGACGTTCACGGCGAACCGGCCGTTGCTCATGATGTCGGCGGTGGCGCCCAGCTTGGCCAGCACTCCGGGCTGCCACATGCCGGGGTGCACGGCGGCGATGAGCTTGATCCGCTCGGTGGCCAGCAGCAGCCCGAGGGAGAAGGACACCGACTCGTGCTGGAACTCGGCGCTGTAGCTGGACATGTAGCGCACCTGGGAGAGGGCGTACTCGAAGCCCACCGCCTCGGCGGTCTGGGCGAGCTTCTTGTTGTAGTCGAAGCCCCAGTCGGTGCGCTGCTCGATGGTCGAGGTGACCAGGCCGCCGCTGACGTTGGGGACCCAGTAGGCGAACTTCGCGGCAGCGAGCTCGTCGGCCGGGCTGGTGGGTGCGCTCATGGCAGGGGTGTCCTCGGGGAGGTGGGGGACGTGCGGAGGCGGGTCCGGGAGCGAACGCTCAGCGCGGACAGGCAGAGGTGCAGACCAGGGCGTAGTCGATGACGCGGCGACGCGTCAGCTCGCTGGTGGGCACGGGTCGAGGAAACCACACCGACCTGGTGCTGTTCACCCCGAGACGGGTCGGGTCCCCCACAGCAGGGTGTCCAGCGCGGTGCCCGCCGGGGTCTCCCGGGGCAGCTGTTCGAGCCGGTCGACGTCCAGCAGGGCGGCCACCGGGGCGAGCCGCTCGACCGAGTGCAGGATCGCGGTGTCCTGGGGGCCGCCGACGCCGTGCGCGACGTTGTCCACGTCGTGGCCGAGCACCAGCAGCCGGCCGCCGGGCCGCAGCCACGCCACCGCCCGGGTGAGCAGCGCGACGGTCTCGGGCTCGGGGAGGTGCAGGTAGACGACGAGCACCAGGTCCAGGCTGCCCTCGGCCGTCGTCCAGGTGGTGGCGTCGGCGACCACCCAGGTGACGTCGTCCCCGTGCCCGGCGGTGCGGCCGCGGTCCAGGCCGACGGCGGAGAAGTCGACGGCGGTGGCCCGCCAGCCCCGACCGGCCAGCCACAGCGCGTGCCGGCCCTCCCCGGCGGCCAGGTCGACCGCCGTCCCGGGCTTGAGGTCGGCACACAGCTGCGCGACCAGTGCGTTCGGCTCGGCCGACCACTGGGCCTTCTCGGCGTACCGGGCGTCCCAGTCCTGTGCCTGCACACCGCGCACGCTACGCACGGTGTCCGACGAGACAGTGCCGTCCCGCGCGGAGGTGGGCAGGGAGGAGGTGAGCGGGACGAGAGACGCCCCGGGTGGGAGGAGATCGACGTGGTGCACTACGAACTGGACGGCAAGGTCGCGCTGGTGACCGGGGCGGGGTCGGGCATCGGCCGCGCCGTGGCGCTCACCCTGGCGCGCAGCGGCGCCGCCGTCGCGGTCGCCGACCTGGCCGAGGAGAAGGCGCAGGCCGTCGCGGCCGAGATCACCGGGGCAGGCGGCCGGGCGCTCGCGTTCGGCGTCGACTCCTCCGACCCGGACGCCGTCGACACCCTCGTCGCCGACGTCGTCACCCAGCTGGGCGGGCTGCACGTCGCGGTGAACAACGCGGGCATCGGCGGCCCGGCGCAGACCGTGGACGAGTACTCCACCGCCGACTGGCGGAAGGTGCTGTCGGTGAACCTGGACGGCGTCTTCTACGGCGTGCGCGCCGAGACGCGGGCGATGCTCGCCGGTGGCGGCGGGTCGATCATCAACATGGCCAGCGTCTTCGGGGCCGTCGGCATCGAGACCGCACCGGCCTACGTGGCCGCCAAGCACGGCGTGGTCGGGCTGACCAAGGCCGCCGCGCTCGCGCACGCCACCGAGGGCATCCGGGTCAACGCGGTGGGCCCGGCCTTCATCAGCACCCCCCTGCTGATCTCGTCGATGAGCGAGGAGGCCCGCGCCGGGCTCGCCTCGCAGCACGCGCTGGGCCGACTGGGCACCCCGGAGGAGGTCGCCGAGCTGGTGGCCTGGCTGGCCAGCGACGCGTCGTCCTTCGCGACCGGCACGTACTACCCCCTCGACGGCGGCCTGCTCGCCCGCTGAGGCGCACCGTGACGGTGGTCGCGGTCTTCCGGTGAGCGGTGGCCGACCGGCGACGGCGCGGCGCGCGGACGGCGAGGATGCCCGGGTGTCCTCCCCCGTCCGCCGTGCCGTGCCGCACCTGCTGGGGTCCCGACCGCCGTCTGCCGCTGCGCTGTGGGCCGGTGGTGGTCGCAAGGCGGTGTCGGCCGGGGTCTCGGTGTCCCTCCCGCTGGCCCTGGGCGTGGCGCTGGGCCACCCCGACCTGGGCTCGGCGGCGGCCCTGGGCGGGTTGACCGCGATCTACGGCAGCACCCTCCCGTACCGCCGACGGGCCGGGGTGGTCGCCGCCTGCGGGCTGGTGCTCGTGCTGGCCGTCGCGGCCGGCGGCCTCACCGGGGGCAGTCCGCTGCTGCTCGCCGTCCTGCTGGGTGTGCTGGCGGCCGCGGCGACGGCAGCCACGGCGGTCTTCCGGGTCGGCCCGCCCGGCCCCCTGGGGGTGGTGCTGGTCGGTGGCAGCGCCAGTGCGCTGGGCGCCACGCCCGAGGTGCTCGCCGAGCACGTCGCCGCCGCGGCCGCGGGGGCGACGCTGGCCTGGCTCGTCGTCATGCTGCCGTGGGTCTGGGACCCGGCGGGCCCCGAACGGCGCGCCCTCGCCGCGGCCCGTGCCGCCGTCTCCGGCGACCGCTCCGTGCGGCCCGCCGTGGTGGCCCGGGCGGTCCGGGTGGCCGACGCCGCGGTGTCCCGGGGCAGCCGCCGCCGGCCGTCGCTGCGACCGGCGCTGGCCGAGGTCGAGGAGCGCTTCCTGCACGAGCTCCCGCTGGCCGACTCCCCCGGCCCGCCGCCCCCGGGCGCCGTGCTCGCCGTCCGCCCGGTGCCGCCGTGGGTCTGGACCTCGCTGCGGATCGGCGCGGGCGTCAGCGCCGCCGGGCTGGTGGCCGGGCTGCTGGGGCTGTCCAGCACCTACTGGGCCTGCACGACCGCGGTCGCCGTGCTGCTGGGCACCGACGCGCGCAACACCCGGGCCCGGGCCGGGCACCGGGTGACCGGGACGCTGCTGGGCATCGGCGTGGCCGCACTGCTGTTCGCCGCCGACCTGCCGGTGGGGGCCGAGATCGTGGCGGTCGGGCTGCTGCTGGTCGGCGTCGAGCTGCTCATCGCCCACCAGTACGTGCTGGCGGTCTCCTTCATCACCCCGTTGTCGCTGATGCTCGTCCACGTCGGGGTGCCCGAGCGGACCGGACCGGAGCTCGTCACCACCCGGCTGGCCGAGACCGTGGTCGGCATCGTGCTGGCGCTGGCCGCCGGTCTGCTGCTGGCGCCCCGGTCGGCCAGCCGTCGGCTGCCCGGCGCGGTCGAGGCCGCCGGCGACCGGGTGCGCGGGCTCGTCGAGGGCCGCACCACGGAGCCCGCCCTGCACGACGCGCTGCTGCTGCTCCACGAGATCGCGACCGCGTCTCGAGCGGAGCTGCGACCGGCGCCGGGCACCGACGCCTGGCTGCGCCGCGGCCGGTGGACCGCCGACCTGGGCTGGGGTCTGCTGGGCACCCGTGCCCGCGGGGAGGCCCACCTCGAGCAGGTGCTCGCCGCCCGGGTGGTCAGCGACCTCGGGCCCGGCGGCGCCCGGTGACGCCCGACCCGACCTGGGTGTGGCCGGCCCGGGCACCCGCGTCCGGGGGTGTGCGGCTGCGGGCGTTCACCGACGCCGACGTCGCCGCCGTCCAGGCGTTGGCCCGTGACCCGTACGTGCCGCAGATCGGCTCGCTCGTGCTCGACGCCTGCGCCGAGGAGGCAGCAGCGTGGATCACGGCCCAGCACGGCCGGCTCGCCGAACGGGCCGGCTTCTCCTTCGCGGTGGCCGACGCGACCACCGACGCCTGCCTGGGTGCGTGCGGCCTCTGGCTGCGGGACGTCGGGACGGGCACGGCGACGGCCGGGTACGCCGTGGTGCCCGAGCACCGCGGGCGCGGGGTGGCGACCGACGCGCTGCGGGCCGTGACCGCGTTCGCCTGGACCCGGCCACCGGTCCAGCGGGTCGAGCTGCACGTCGAGCCGTGGAACGCCGCGTCCCGCCGGGTGGCGCTGGCCGCGGGCTACGCCGAGGGGGCGCTGCTCCCGGGCGCGCACGAGATCGGCGGACGGTTCCGCGACGTCGTCGCCTTCACCGCCACGCGACCCGGCTAGTCCAGCGCGGCGGTGACCAGCGCCCCGGCCGTGGGGGTGAGCAGCCACGCCAGGACGACGGCGGACGTCACCGCGACGGCCGACCACCGGAGGAGGCCCACTCGCTCGCGGCCCCGCGCGTGCGCGACGAGGACCGTGAGGCTGACGGCGCCGGCGACCACGGCACCCAGCAGGGCGAAGGCGGTGACCACGACCGCCACCAGGTTGCCGGTCTCCCGCGGGGACCGGTCGCCGAGGAGCCAGGGAGCCAGCACGACCAGGGCGTAGGCGAGGGCGGGGAGGACGACGAGCGCCGCCGTCGGCACCGTGCGCCACCGGGGGCGGTCGAGGACGTCCACGCACCGGATCGTGGCGGGCCGGCCGGGGTGCGTCAACACCCGTCGACCGCCCGTCAGCGGCGTCGGAACCGCAGGGTCTGCCCCGGGGCCAGCTGCCCGCAGCGGTCGACGTCGGGCTCGGCGACGTAGCCGATCACCGGGTAGCCGCCCGTGACCGGGTGGTCGGCGAGGAACAGCACCGGCTGCCCGGACGGCGGCACCTGCAGCGCACCGCGCACCATGCCCTCGCTGGGCAGCTCCCCGGTGCGGCCGCGGGTCAGCTCGGGTCCGGCCAGCCGGAGGCCCACCCGGTTGCCGTCGCCGGTGACCGTCCACCCGGTGCCGGTCAGCAGGGCGTGCGCCTCGTCGGTGAACCAGTCGGCGCGCGGGCCGGGCAGCACGGTGACGCTGACCTCGCCGGCGGGCGGATCGGCGACACCGACGACGTCCACCGTCCCCGGCTCGCCCCGGGCCGCACCGACCGGCAGCACGTCACCGGCGGTGGGCACCGGCGGGCCCAGTCCGGACAGCAGGTCGGTGGACCGCGATCCCAGCACCGGGTCGACTGCTATGCCGCCCCGGACGGCGAGGTGGGTGCGCAGCCCGCTCACGGGGGGACCGAGGCGCAGCTCCTCCCCCGCCGCGAGCCAGAACGGGGCGGCGTGGGGGGCGGGTCCGGCGCAGCGGGCGCCGGTGAGCGCCAGCCAGAGCCCGGTCTCGGCCCGCACGGCGAGGCCACCGGCGGTGACCTCGAGGACGGCGGCGTCGGGGTCGTTGCCCAGCAGCCGGTTGGCCAGCGCCGCCGCCGCCCGGTCGCAGACCCCCGACCGGCCGATCCCCTCGGCCGCCCGGCCGGGACGGCCGCGGTCCTGCACGGTGGTCAGCGGACCGGGGGCGACGACGGTGAGCGCCCTCACCGGGCGTCCACGAACCGCACGCGCACGCCCGGCCTCAGCAGTGCCGCGGGCTCCCGGTGCAGGTCGAACACGGCGGTGTCGGTGTGCCCGAGCAGCTGCCAGCCGCCCGGGGACTCCCGCGGGTAGACCCCGCTGAACTCCCCGGCCAGCGCCACCGCACCGGCCGGCACCCGGGTCCGTGGGGTCGAACGGCGCGGGACGTCCCAGCCGCCGTCGGCCGCCGTCAGGTAGCCGAACCCGGGCGCGAACCCGCCGAAGGCCACCGTCCACTCCGTCCCGGTGTGCCGGGTGACCACCTCGGCCGGGCTGCAGCCGAGCAGCTCGCCGACGTCGGCCAGGTCCTCGCCGTCGTAGACCACCGGCAGCTCGACGAGCTCTCCCCCGGCCCGGTCCGCCGCGGTCGGCCGCGCCGCCCGGACAGCGGCGGCGACCGTGCCGACCGTGGTGGCCGCCGGGTCCAGCACGAGCAGCACCGTCCGGGAGGCCGGGACGACGTCGAGCACCCCGGCCGGGGGGTCGGCCGCCAGCGTCCGGTGCAGGGCGAGGACGGCGTCCAGGTCG
Organism: Geodermatophilus sp. Leaf369; assembly: GCF_001424455.1. Lineage (NCBI taxonomy): Bacteria > Bacillati > Actinomycetota > Actinomycetes > Geodermatophilales > Geodermatophilaceae > Geodermatophilus > Geodermatophilus sp. Leaf369. Next base: position 733,449 of record NZ_LMQA01000001.1, read on the forward strand.
TCGAGCTCGACCAGCAGTCCGGCGTCCCCGCTGGGCAGCAGCCGCATCAGCGGGCGAAGGGGGCGAGCCCCACGCCGGCCCCGGCGAGGGCGTCGCGCACCTGCCGGGCGATGTCGACGGCCCCGGGGGTGTCGCCGTGCACGCAGATCGAGCCGGGCTGCAGGGTCAGCTCCCCGCCGTCCACGTCGGTGACCGTCCGCCCGGTGGCCATCGCGACGCAGCGGCGGGCGATCTCCGCGGCGTCGTGCAGCACGGCCCCCGGCAGCCGGCGGGAGACCAGGGTGCCCTCGGGGGTGTAGGCCCGGTCGGCGAACGCCTCGGCGATCGTGGTGAGCCCCGCCTCGGCGGCCAGCCGCAGCCAGACCGAGCCCGGCAGGCCGAGCACCGGGAGGGTGGCGTCGTAGTCGAGGACGGCAGCGACCACGGCCGCCGCCTGCTCCTCGTGGTGGACGATCGCGTTGTAGAGCGCCCCGTGCGGCTTGACGTAGCGCACCCGGTCACCGGCCACCCGGGCGAACCCGTCCAGCGCCCCGAGCTGGTAGAGCACGTCCTGGGTGAGGGCGTGCGGCTCGACGTCGATGAACCGGCGGCCGAAGCCGGGCAGGTCGCGGTAGCCCACCTGGGCACCGATCGCCACGCCCCGCTCGACGCACCGGGCGGTCACCCGGCGCATCGTCACCGCGTCCCCGGCGTGGAACCCGCAGGCGACGTTGGCGCTGGTGACGACCTCGAGCAGAGCGTCGTCGTCGCCCAGCACCCACTGGCCGAAGCCCTCGCCGAGGTCGGAGTTGAGGTCCATCAGGCCTCGGGCTCCGGCGGCACCTCGGCACCGGCGGCCTCGTCGCGGTCGGCCCACTCCAGCAGCGGCGCCAGGTCGAAGGGGTGCTCGTCGATGTCGGCGTGCAGGTCGCCCAGCTCGGCGAACCGGGCGGGGACGGTGGCGATGGTGAAGTCGCCGGGCTCGACGTCGGCGACCTCGGCCCAGGTGACCGGGGTGGAGACCGTGGCCTCGCGGTTGCCGCGCACCGAGTAGGCGGCGGCGAGGGTGTGGTCGCGGGCGTTCTGGTTGTAGTCGACGAACAGGGCGCTGGGGTCGCGGTCCTTGCGCCACCACGTGGTCGTCACGTCCGACGAGCGGCGCTCCACCTCCCGGGCGAAGGCCAGCGCGGCCCGGCGGACGTCGGTGAACCCGTGCACCGGGGGGATGCGGACGTAGACGTGCAGGCCGCTGCCGCCCGACGTCTTCGGGTACCCGACGGCGCCGAGCTCCTCGAGCACCTCCTGGACGACGCCGGCCACCCGCCGCACCGTGCCCCAGTCGGCCTCGGGCATCGGGTCGAGGTCGATCCGCCACTCGTCAGGCAGCTCGACGTCGTCCCGTCGGCTGTTCCAGGGGTGGAACTCCACGGTGGACATCTGCACGGCCCAGGCGACGTGCGCCAGGTGGGTCACGCACAGCTCGTCGGCTGTGCGCTTGTACCGGGGGAAGAACACCCGGACGGTCTCCAGCCACGGCGGCGCCCCGGCCGGCACCCGCTTCTGGTGCACCTTGTCGCCGTCCACACCCGTCGGGAAGCGGTGCAGCATGCAGGGCCGTTCGCGCAGCGCGTTCACGATCCCGGGGCCGACGGCGAGGTAGTACTCCAGCAGGTCCCGCTTGGTCTCCCCGCGCGCGGGGAAGTAGACCCGGTCGGGGCTGGACAGCCGCACGTCCAGCCCGTCGACGTCGATCTCGACCGCGTCGCCGGCCTTGCTCGCCATGGGCAGAACCTAGCCGCGACCGACGAGAAGGGCGCTCCTCGTCAGGGGGCGAGGCCCACGAGGTCGGCGGAGAGGTCCCAGAGCTCGCGGGCGCGGCGGTCGTCCTTGGCGGCGAGCAGGGTCAGGCCGGGCGAGCGGTCGACGTGGTAGCCGCCGTTGCGCCAGCCCTCGGGGGCGGTGGCCAGCCAGACCATGGTGTCCGCTCCGTGCGCCGGGGTGCGGAAGAACGCGGTGAGCGGGGTGCGGAACGCCAGCCCGACGACGCCGCCCGAGGCGACCCCGAAGGAGCTGGCGACCGCGCCGGGGTCGTAGCAGGTGCTGCTCACGTCCGGGCCCCATCGGCGGGCGAGCTCCCGGGTCGTGAGCACGTTGGCGAACTTGGCCTTGGCGTAGGCGCGGTTGGCCACGTACGGCGGACGCGACTCGAACGCCCGGGCCAGCCGGCCACGCGGCACCCAGCCGAAGCGGTGCATGAACGAGGCCGTGTGCACCACCCTCCCGCGAGCGGCGCGCAGCTGGGGCTCGAGCAGCCGGGTGAGCAGGTAACCGGCGAGGTGGTCGACCTGGAACGTGGTCTCGTGGCCGTCCACGGTGAGCCGGCGCCTGCCGAAGGACGCGCCCGCGTTGTTGCAGAGCACGTCGACCCGGGGGTGCCGTGCGGCGATGGCCGCCGCGAGCGCGCGGACGTCGTCCAGCCGGGCGAAGTCCGCGGTCAGCGGTTCGGAACCGGGCAGCTCGGCGGCCACCGCGGCGGTCTTCTCCGGGGAGCGGCCGACCACGACGACGTGCGCGCCGTCGCGGTGCAGCCGGCGGGCCGCCGCCGCGCCGATGCCGTCGGAGGCACCGGTGACGACGACGACCCGCCCGTCGCCGCTCAGGCCCGGGGCTCCACGAGCACGACCGGGATCTCCCGGTCGGTCTTGCGCTGGTAGTCGGCGTAGTCGGGGAAGGCCGCGACGGCGCGCTCCCACCAGACCGCCTTCTCCTCCCCGCTGATCTCGCGGGCCTGGCCGTCCCACACCTGCTCGCCGTCCTGGACGGTCACCTGGTCGGGGTGGGCCTTGAGGTTGAAGTACCAGGTGGGGTGCTTGGGCGCCCCGCCCTGGCTGGCGACCATCGCGTAGACGCCGTCGTGCTCGACCTTCATCAACGGGTTCTTGCGGACCTTGCCGCTCTTGGCCCCACGCGTGGTGAACACGACGACGGGCTCGGGGCGGTTCGGGAGGGTGTTGGCCTCCCGGCCGCCGGTGCGCTCGTAGGTCTCGACCTGGTCGCGGACCCACTTCTCGGGGCTGGGCTCGTACTCGCCTTCCAGTGGCATGCCCCGACCCTAGGACCCCGCGGCGCGACCTGTCTGTCAAGGACGCTTGACACCGAGCGCCGACCGGGACACGGTGGGGGCATGACAAGCGACCTTGACACCCCGCGCCGCAGCGCCGGCGACCGCTCCCGCGCCACCGCTTACCTGCGTGACTTCCTGCCCGGGGTGGTCGGCTACGTCGTGGTGATCGGGCTGGTCGGCGCGTTCGGCGACCTGGACGGCGACTCCCCCGCCCGCTTCGGCTGGGCGCTCCTGCCGGTGCTGCCCGCGCTCTGGATCGGCTGGGCGGTGCTGCGCCACCTGCGCCGGGTCGACGAGTACGAGCAGCTCGTCCTGCTGCGCGGACTGGCGGTGGGCTTCTCCGTCGCCATGCTCGCCGCCGTCGTGCTCGGGATGCTGGCCGTGGCCGGCGTGGCCCTGCTCCTGGCGCCCTGGTTCGTCTTCGCCGCGGGGATGGCCGGCTGGGCCGTCGCGACCGGGGTGCTGAACGCCCGGTGAGGAACTCGCTGCGACCGCTCCGCGAGGAGCGCGGCTGGAGCCAGGCCGCGCTCGCCGACGCCCTCGGGGTCTCCCGGCAGACCGTGAACGCGCTGGAGACCGGGCGCTACGACCCCAGCCTGCCGCTGGCCTTCCGCATCTCCGCGCTGTTCGAGCGGCCCATCGAGAGCCTCTTCCACCCGGACGAGCTGGTTTCTGGAACGATCGGTCAAGAACTGGGCTAGGGTGGGTGCATGGCCCGCCCCCGCAGCTTCGACGAGACCGTCGCCGTGCGCGGCGCGGCCGGGGTCTTCGCGGCGCGGGGCTACGAGGGCACCAGCGTCGACGACCTGGTGACCGCCCTCGGGATCCAGCGGGGTTCGCTCTACGCGGCCTTCGGCAGCAAGCGGGCGCTGTACCTGCGGGTTCTCGGGGACCACGTGCAGGCCCTGCCGGACGGCGACCTCACCCTCCTGCTGCGCGCCGCGGTCGAACGCGCACCGGTCGACGACGACGTCGCCGTCCTGGTCGCCGCCGGGTTCGACCGGCTGCGCCCCACCACCGACGACCTGCCGGGCCTGCTGGGCCGGGAGCTGCTCGCCCACGCCGCCCGACGACCGGAGGAACCATGACCGAGATCGACGTGACCACCGACCAGCTCGTGGTGACCCTGCACGGCTGGGACCGGGTCTGGGCCCTCGAGCGCCGGATCGCCGTCCCGCTGGGTGCCGTCCGCGGCGCCACCGCCGACCCCGGCATGAGCCGGGAGCCCGCCGGCCTCCGGGCGCCGGGCACCCACCTCCCCCGCGTCATCACGGCGGGCACGTACTTCCGCGGCGGCGAGCGGGTGTTCTGGAACCTGCGCGCCTCCCTGGAGCCGGTGGTGGTCGAGCTGGCCGGGCAGCGGTACACCCGTCTGGTGCTCGGCGTCCCCGACGCCCGCGCGACCGCCGAGCGGATCGAGCGAGCGCTCACCCGGAGCTGACCCGCCGCCGGACGTGCCAGCCCAGGGCCAGCACGACCATGGTGACCAGCGCTGCCGTCCCGCCGGTGAAGGCGGCCAGCACCGCGACGCTGCGCAGGTCGGGCTGACCCACGGCTCCGGCCGCACCGGCCGCCACCGCGATCGCGGCCACCAGCCCCCAGGCCCACGGACGCCGCGCCGGCACGGGACGGACCGGCGCGCGCCGCCACCAGAGCACCAGCCAGCCCAGGACGACGAGCCCGCCGACCAGGCTGCTCGTCTCCTGGGCCCAGCTCCACCCCGGGCGCCCACCCGCGTCGTCGGCCAGGAACGCCAGGTGCCGGGTGCCCCAGCGGCCGGGGTGGGTGAACTCGTCCCAGAGCACGTGCGTACCGGCGCCCAGCAGCACCCCGCCCACCACCCCGGCGGCCCCGCGGGGACCGGCCACCGGCAGCCCGGTCCGCACCGCGCCCAGCCGGGCCCGCAGCGCGGCCGGGGCACCGGCCACCACCGGCGCGGCCAGCACCCCGTGCCACAGCGCCCACAGCAGCAACCCGCCCGCCAGGTCGACGGTCACCAGGGCCACCGCGGTGTGCGTGCGCACGCCGAGGTCGACGGGCAGGTAGTACGGCAGGTCGGGCACCGTGCTGCCGGCCACCAGCGCCGACGCCGGCAGACCGGTGCGCAGGAACGGCAGGACGGCGGCCGGGTGGCTCAGCGTGAACGGCACGGGCTCAGCCGGTCGGGTCCTCGGCCAGGGTGTGCTTCTCGCTCATGCGGGCATCCTGACCGACCCCACCGACATCCGCGGCCAGCCCCTCCCGCTGTTGTCGGTCTCCCCCGGGACCGGCAGGCTGAGGCCGGACAGCCCGACGAGTGGAGGAGCGCGACATGGTGGACTTCGGCAAGATCGCCAAGCAGGCGCAGCAGGCACTCAGCGACAGCGCCGAGAAGCTCGAGACCGCGGTGAAGGACAACGCCGGCAAGATCGAGGGCGCGGTCGACAAGGCCGGGCAGTTCGCCAAGGACAAGTTCCCGGACAAGGCCGCACAGATCGACCAGGCCGCGAGCAAGGCCAAGGGCGCCGTCCCCAGGCACGAGGACGCGACCGGCACGTCCGCCCCGGGTTCGCCGCTGAGCAGCGTGCCCACCCCGGTCGAGACCGCGCCCACGACCACCCTGCCGACGGACACCCCGCCGGACCCCTCGGCCACCCCCGAGGTCGACCGCACCGCCGCCGAGGCCGCCGGGGTCCAGTCGACCTCGCCGTCCAGCGCCGGGTTCGCCCCGCCGGCTCCCTCGCCCACGCCCGAGGTCGACCGCGTCGTGCGCGACCAGGGCTGACCCGGCCGACGACGGACGACCAGGGCCGGACGACGACGTGACCGCACCGCAGCAGCCCCCGACCGACCCGTCCCCCACCGAGGGGGTGGACCCGGTCGCGGCGGAGATCGCCGCGGGCTACGCGTTCACCGGTCCGGCCCTGGAGTTCGGCGCCGTGGTGCACGGCGGGAAGCCGCACCCCGGCGCCCAGGTGCGGGTGCCGCTGTCGATGATGAACCGGCACGGCCTGATCGCCGGGGCCACCGGCACCGGCAAGACCAAGACCCTGCAGCTGCTGGCCGAACAGCTCTCGGCACAGGGCGTGCCGGTGGTGCTCGCCGACGTCAAGGGCGACCTGACCGGCCTCGCCCAGTCCGGCGCGACCAGCGACCGGGTCACCCAGCGGGCCACCGACACCGCCGACGCGTGGACGCCCACCGGGTTCCCCGTCGAGTTCCTCGCGCTGGGCGGGCTGGGCACCGGGGTGCCGGTGCGCTCGACGATCACCGACTTCGGCCCGGTGCTGCTGGCCAAGGTGATGGACCTCAACGCCACCCAGGAGAGCTCGCTGGGCCTGGTGTTCCACTACGCCGACCAGGCCGGCCTGCCGCTGCTGGACCTCAAGGACCTCCGCGCGGTCATCTCCTGGCTGATCAGCCCCGAGGGCAAGGCCGACCTGCAGGGCCTGGGCGGGTTGAGCAAGGCCACCGCCGGGGTGATCCTGCGCAACCTGATCGCCCTGGACGACCTGGGCGGCGACGTCTTCTTCGGTGAGCCCGAGTGGGAGACCACCGACCTGATCCGCACCGCCCCCGACGGCCGCGGGGTGATCAGCTCCGTCGAGCTCACCGAGGTGCAGGACCGCCCGGCGCTGTTCTCCACCTTCCTCATGTGGCTGCTGGCCGACCTGTTCGAGGAGCTGCCCGAGGTCGGGGACGTGGACAAGCCGAAGCTGGTCTTCTTCTTCGACGAGGCGCACCTGCTCTTCACCGGGGCCAGCAAGGCCTTCCTGGAGTCGGTCACCCAGACCGTGCGGCTGATCCGCTCCAAGGGCGTCGGGGTCTTCTTCGTGACCCAGAACCCGACCGACGTGCCCACCCCGGTGCTCGGGCAGCTCGGCAACCGGGTGCAGCACGCACTGCGGGTGTTCACCCCCGACGACGCGACCGCGCTGAAGAAGACGGTGAAGACCTACCCGACGTCGGAGGCCTACGACGTCGCCGAGACGCTCACGTCGCTGGGCACCGGCGAAGCGGTGGTCACCGTGCTCTCCGAGCGCGGCGCCCCGACCCCGGTCGCCTGGACGATGGTCCGGGCGCCGCGCTCCTTCATGGGCCAGATCGACCCGGCCGTCCAGCAGCAGGCCGTGGCGTCGTCCCCGCTGCACGCGAAGTACGCCACCGCGGTGGACCGGGAGTCGGCCTACGAGCAGCTCGCCGCCCGGCTCGCCCCGCCGCCCGCTCCCCCGGCCCCGGCACCCGCACCGGCGCCCGCACCGCGGCCCGCCCCCGAGCCGGACAGCTGGCGCGAGCCCGACCTCGGGCGCGCCGAGCCGGCACCCCGCCGCCGGGAGCGCGCCCCCGAGCCCGAGCCGGACCTGGTGAGCCGCGTGTTGGGCTCCTCGGCGTTCCGGTCGTTCACCCGGTCGGCCGCCTCGGCGCTGGGCCGGGAGATCACCCGCGGCGTCTTCGGCACCCGCCGACGCCGCTGACCCGGTGCCGGGTCCGTCGTCGGGTCAGTCGTTCGGGGGGCGGATCAGGCTGACCAGCACCAGCCCGGCGAAGACGACCCCGAACACCAGCATCGAGGGCTGCCCCAGCAGCCACGAGGTGAGCACCGCACCCAGCAGGCAGACCACGCCGAGGACCGCGAGGGTGACGAACCTGCCCTCTGCCAGCGCCATCGCTGCTCCTCCCACCGGGTGAGAGCGCAGCCTGTCACCGGCGGGTCACAGGCCCGTCACGGTCGGGAGAGCGTCACCGACCCGTGACCTGGGGGCCCCGTCGAGCGGGCCGGGGCGGCAGGCGGGACGATCCGGTGTCGACCCAGCACGAGGAGGAACCGTGGAACCCAGCCCCACCCCCCGGGTGGTCGTGCGTGGTGAGGTCACCCTCCGGGTGCCGCCCTCGCACGCCACCCTGAGCATCACCGCGACCGGGCGCGACCGCCGCCAGGACCGCGCGCTGGCCCAGCTGGGCGAGCACCAGCAGCAGGTGACCGCACTGCTCGAGCGCTTCAGCGCGCTGGTGACCCGGCACTCCACCGCCGGGGTGTCGGTGCGCCCGGAGCTCGCCGAGAAGAACCGGGTCACCGGCTACGTCGCCAGCGTGACCACCCAGGTGCGGCTGGACGACGTCGACCGGGTCGGCGAGGTGGCGGTCGCCGCGGCCGGTCTCGAGGGCTGCTCGCTGTGGGGCCCGAGCTGGCGGCTGGAACGGGATGCCCCCGAGTACGGGCAGGCCCGCACCGAGGCGATCAGCGAGGCCCTGAGCAGGGCCCGCGGGTACGCCGCCGCCGTCGGCAGCAGCGTCACCGGTCTGGTCGAGCTGCGCGACGTGGGCACCGGCGCGATGGCGCCGATGGCCTTCGCCGCCGGGGGCGCCCGGATGCGTGGTGCCGCCGCCGCGGCACCCGAGCTGGACCTCGAGCCCGCGCTGCAGGAGGTGCACGGCGCCGTCGAGGCCGTGTTCACCCTCTCGCCGCCCGACCTGGACGCACTGGCATGAGGTACCGCGAGGGTGCCGACGTCGACACGTCCGGCGTGCAGGACCGCCGCGGTGGCGGCGGTGGTCGGGGCGGTGGCCGCGGGCTGGCCGTCGGCGGTGGCGGGCTGGGCGTCGTGGGGCTGATCGTGGTCGTGCTCTTCCAGGTCCTCGGCGGCGGTGGGGGCGGCGGTGGCGGGTCGTCCGCCGGGCTGTCCGACGTGCTCGGGGGCCTGCAGCAGGGCCAGACCGCCGACAACACCGACCTCGAGGCGGCCTGCCAGGACGGCGCGGACGCCAACTCCTCGGTCGACTGCGCCACCGCGGCCAACATCGACTCGATCCAGGACTACTGGGAGCAGACGCTGGAGGGCTACGTCCGCACCGACACCGTCTTCTTCTCCGACCAGGTGCAGACCCGGTGCGGCGGGGCGACCTCCGGGTCGGGGCCCTTCTACTGCCCGGCCGACCAGCTGGTGTACATCGACCTGTCGTTCTTCGACGACCTGCAGAGCCGGTTCGGCGCCGAGGGCGGGTTGTTCGTCAACGCCTACGTGATCGCCCACGAGTACGGCCACCACGTGCAGAACCTGCTGGGCACCAACGCGCAGGTGCAGCCCGGGGAGACCGGCCCGACCAGCGGCACCGTGCGGCTGGAGCTGCAGGCCGACTGCTACGCCGGCACGTGGGCGAACCACGCGGAGACCGTGCCCGACGCGTCGGGTCAGCCGCTGATCGCCGAGATCACCCAGGCCGACATCGACGGGGCGCTGGACGCCGCCGGCCGCATCGGTGACGACTTCATCCAGACCGAGCTGGGCGGTGGCACCGTGGACCAGGACGCCTTCACCCACGGGTCCTCCGAGCAGCGGCAGCGCTGGTTCACCACCGGCTACCAGAGCGGCGACCCGAACGCGTGCGACACGTTCGGCACCGACGACCTGGGATGAGCGACCTCACCGTCACCGTCGAGGGCTCCCTGGCCACGCTCACCGTCGACCGGGCCGACAAGCGCAACGCGATGACCGGCGCCATGTGGGCCGCCGTCCCGGGCCTGCTGGCCGACCTGGCAGCCGACCCCCGGGTGCGCGTGCTGGTGGTGACCGGCGCGGGCCCGTCGTTCTGCGCCGGGGCCGACATCGCCGACCTGCTCGGCGGACCCGACCCGGCCGACCCGATGGCGCAGCTGCGGGCGGCGAACCTGGCCGCCCAGCACGCCCTGCGCACCTTCCCGCACCCCACCATCGCGATGGTGCGCGGGCACTGCATCGGCGGCGGGGTGGAGCTCGCGGCGTGCTGCGACCTCCGGTTCACCGACGACACCGGGGTCTTCGGGGTCACCCCGGCCAAGGTGGGCGTGGTCTACCCGGCCGAGCCCACCCGGGCACTGCTGGACCTGGTGGGACCGGCGACGACCAAGCTGCTGCTGTTCAGCGGCGAGCTGCTGGACGCCGCCGAGGCCCTGCGGGTCGGCCTGGTGGACAAGCTGCTGGCCCCCGACGCGCTGGAGCCCGAGGTGCGCCGCTTCGCCGACGTGCTCGCCTCCCGGTCCGCGCTCACGCAGCGCGCCAGCAAGGAGGTCCTCGCCGCCCTCACCCACGGCGCGGACGCCGATGCGGTGGCCCGGCGCTGGTACGGCGAGACCATCGCCAGCGGTGAGCTCGCCGAGGGCGTCACGGCCTTCGACGAGCGTCGTCCGCCCCGGTTCGGATGGGCCGGAACGGGCGGCAGCTGACCGTTGTTGGGCCCCACATGACCACCATCGGCATCATCGGGGCCGGCCTGATCGGCTCCCAGCTCGCCCGCATCTCCACCGACGCCGGCTACGACGTCGTGATCGCCAACTCCCGCGGCCCGGAGACCCTCGCCGACCTCGTCGCCGAGATCGAGGCCCGCGACTCCCGCCAGGGCTCGATCTCCGCGGCCACCGCCGCCGAGGCCGGTGCCGCCGGCGAGGTCGTCGTCGTCACCGTGCCGCTGAAGAACCTGGGCGACGTCCCGGTCGAGCCGCTGGCCGGCAAGACCGTGATCGACACCAACAACTACTACCCCGAGCGGGACGGCCACATCGCCGCCCTCGACGAGGAGACCACCACCACCGCCGAGATGGCGCAGGCCCACCTGCCCACCTCGCACGTGGTCAAGGCCTTCAACCACATCTACTCCGAGCACCTGACCAGCAAGCGCGCAGCGACCGGCACCGAGCACCGCCGCGCGCTGGTCATCGCCGGGGACGACGCCGACGCCAAGGCGTGGGTCGCCGAGTACATCGACCGGATCGGCTTCGACACGTTCGACGTCGGCCCGCTCGCCGAGGGCTGGCGCATCCAGCGGGACACCCCCGGCTACGGCCCGGAGTTCGACGTCGAGCAGCTGCGCCAGGCGACCGCGGAGGCCAAGCGCTACCGCGACATGTGAGCAGTGGAGGGCAGGAGTGCAGCTTCTCTGCGCTCCTGCCCTCCGCTCAGGCGGTGAGGGCGGCCTCGTCGGCCTCGACGGCGGCGTTCCACTCCGGCTTCTCGGCCTGCCAGCGGTCCTCCGTGCGCCCGAGCCGCCAGTACCCCGACACGCTCATCCGCTCCCGCGGCAGGTCCAGCTCGGCCCGCAGGAACCGGCGCAGCTCACGGACGAACCCGGCCTCCCCGTGCACGAACGCGTGCGGGATGCCGGCCGGTCGCTCGGCCGACAGCACCGCCGCGGTCAGCGCCGCACCGACCGGCTGCGAGCCCCGGTACACCCAGGTGACCCCGGGCAGGTCCTGCTCGTCGGCCGGGCCCTCCACCTCGACGAACACCTGGGCCGGGACGCCGGCGGGGAGCCGGGGCAGCGCGGCCGCGATGGCCGGCAGCGCCGAGTCGTCGCCGACGAGCAGGTGCCAGTCGGCGTCCGGGCTGGGGGCGTAGGCGCCGCCGGGGCCGGCGAACTGCAGCTGGTCACCCGGCTGGGCCGCCGAGGCCCACGGTCCGGCCACCCCGTCGTCCCCGTGGGTGACGAAGTCGATGGTGAGCTCACCGGCGGCGGCGTCCCACTCCCGGACCGTGTAGGTGCGGCTGACCGGCCACAGCTCGGCGGGGTGCTCGGCCTGCACGGCCTCGGCGTCGAAGGGCGCGCCGTAGGGCGCCCCCTTCGGCGGGAGCTGCAGCTTGACGTAGTGGTCGGTGAAGTCCCCGGCGCCGAAGCCGGTGAGCGACTCCCCGCCCAGCACCACCCGGACCAGGTGCGGGGTGACCCGCTCGGTGCGGACGACGGTGCCCACCCGGGTCACCCGCCGCTTCCTCGGTGCCTGCGTCACGTGCTCTCCTCGGTTAGGGTGCCCTAACCGTACGCCGCCCTCAGGGTGCCTCGGCGAGCCCCTGCGGGTCCACGACGACCACCGACACCCCGGCGGCGAGGAACGGGGCCAGTGCGGCGGGCTCGGCGCCGTCGTCGGTGACCAGCGTCCACGGGTCGGTCAGCCGCGCCCAGGCGTGGAAGGGCCGCCGGCCGAGCTTGGCTGCGTGGGCGAGCACGTAGACGTGCTGGGCCCGGCGGGCCATCAGCTCCTTGAGCCGGGTCTGCTCGAGCGCGGCCTCGCAGATGCCGCTGTCGGCGGTCACCCCGTCGGCGCCCAGGAAGACCCGGTCGAAGGTCCTCCGCTCCAGCGCGGCCTCGGTCAGCGGGCCGACGAACCCCTGCGAGAGGTGGCGCAGCGTGCCGCCGAGGCACTCCACGTGCACGTCCTCGACGTCGGCGAGCGCCTCCAGCACCGTGAGCCCGGTGGTCGCGACGGTCAGCGGGGTGGTGGCCCGCAGCTCGTGGGCGACCGCGCCGACCGTGGACCCGGCGTCCAGCAGCACCGTCTCCCCCGGCCGCACCTGCGCCGCCGCCCACCGGGCGATGCCCCGCTTGGCGCTGTAGGCCTCGCCGGTGCGCTGGCGCAGCGAGGTCTCCGGGTGCGCGATGAGCGCCATCGCCCCGCCGTAGGTGCGGGCGAGCCGGCCGTCGCCGGTCAGCTGGGCGAGGTCCCGGCGGATGGTGGAGGCGGTCACCTCGAAGACGCCGGCCAGCTCCTCCACCGAGGCCAGCCCGCTGGTGGTGGCCAGCCGGACGATCTCCTCCCGCCGGGCGCGGGAGCCCAGCTGTCGGGAGGTGGCGGTGTCGTCGTCGGTCGGCACGTCGTCGTGCACGGGTCCTCCTCCGGGCTCAGGCCGCCGGGGCGGGCGACATCTGCGCAGCCTGCCGCAGTGCCTCGATCATGCTGCGGACGTCGACCGTGCCGGTGCCGGCGATGTCGAAGGCGGTGCCGTGGTCGACCGAGGTGCGGATGACCGGGAGCCCGACGGTGATGTTCACCCCGGCCTCGATGCCCAGGATCTTCACCGGGCCGTGGCCCTGGTCGTGGTACATCGCGACGATGAGGTCGTAGTCACCGCGGCCGGCGACGAAGAAGGCGGTGTCGGCGGGCATCGGGCCGCGCGCGTCGATGCCGGCGGCCTGCAGCACCTCGATGGCGGGGACGATCTTCTCCTCCTCCTCGCCGTAGCCGAACAGGCCGTTCTCCCCGGCGTGCGGGTTGATGCCGCAGACGCCGATCCGCGGGTTCTCGATGCCGGCGCGGACCAGGGCGTCGTGGCCGCGACGGACGGTGCGCTCGACCAGGCCGGGCTCGATCTTGGCGATGGCGTCGATGAGCCCGATGTGGGTGGTCACGTGGATGACCCGGATCTTCGGCGAGCTGAGCATCATCGAGACCTCCTCGATGCCGCAGAAGTGCGCGAGCAGCTCGGTGTGCCCGGGGTAGACGTGCCCGGCGGAGTGCAACGCCTCCTTGTTCAGCGGTGCGGTGCAGATGCCCTGCACCCGGCCGGCCATGGCCAGCTCGGCGGCGACCCGGATGTACTCGTAGGCGGCGTGGCCGGCGACCGGGGACAGCTGCCCGAACGGCAGGTCGGCGGGCAGCAGCCCGAGGTCGACCACGTTGATCCGGCCCGGGGTGAAGACCGCCTGCTCGGGGCCCTCGACGGCGACCAGCTCCGGGGCCAGGCCGAGCACGTCGGCGGCCTGCTGCAGCCGGGCGAGGTCGCCGACGACGACGGGGCGGCACGCGGCGTAGGCGGTCTCCTCGATCAGCGCACCCACGACCACCTCGGGGCCGACGCCGGCGCCGTCGCCCATGGTGACGGCGATCCAGGGCCGCTGGTCGGTGCCGGTCTCCGGGTGGGCGGCGGGGGTGGTGAGGGTGCTCATCGGGAGGGTGCCTTCCGTCGGGGTGCGGGGGTGCCTTGCATCTGGTCGCAGGGAGTGCAGGATCGAGACGAGGGAGTCCGGCCCGCCGAAGCTGCCGGGCCGGGTGACGACGGTGCGGCCGTCGTCGGTGGTGGAGACGACGGCGCCGTGGTGCACCGCGCCCCGGGGGGTCAGCCGGACGACGTCGAGGGCGTCGAGCACCCCGCGGGCGGTCTCCCCGCCGGTGAGGACGAGGTCGACGAGGGAGTCGGTGAGCTGGAGGGCGTCGGCGACCAGCCGGGACAGCCCGGCGGCCAGCGCGCGGGAGGCGGTGGGGTCGACGGCGTCGGCCGGGTCGGGCCGCAGCACCAGCGGTCCGCGTGCGACGGCGGCGGCGACCTCGGCGGCCCACCGCGCCTCGGCCGCGGGCTCGACGAGCGCCGCCACCGGGACGACGAGCTCGGGCACGCCGGTGGCGACGAGCCGGGTGACCTGCTCGGCGGCCACGGCCTCCGCCGTCCCCACCACGACGAGCGGGCCCTGCCGCGGCACGTCCTGGACCTGACAAGGAGGGCGCTCCTCGTCAGCAGGGAGGGTGCGGCCGAGGGCGGCGGCGAGGCCGCCGGAGCCGGCCAGCGCGACGCCGGGCAGGGTGGCCACCGCGGCGACGACGGCGTCCAGGTCGGCGTCGGTGACGCCGTCGCAGACCGGCACCCGGCCGGCGGCCAGCAGGTCGGCGAGCACGCCCGCCAGCGCGGCCGACCGCACGGTGCCCAGCGCCACGACGGCGACGGGGAGGGGGGCGAGGGCGGCGGTGACCGAGACGGGTGCGGGGCGGCCCTCGGTGGCCCAGGCGTGCACCTCGGCCAGCGGGCGGCCGTCCGCGGTGGGCGTGCCGTCCACGACCACCCGGTCCAGTGCGGGCAGTGCCGGGGCGACGACGACCGGGCCGACGGCGCCCACGGTGGCGGCGACCGGGCCGCGGAGCAGGGAGTCGATCTTCAGCAGCACCTGCGCGGACTGCGCACGATCGACGAGGGCCCGGACGCGGGCCACGACGGCCTCCGGGGCATGGTGGCGGGCGTGCAGGTCGACGACGCAGACCCGCCCGGCGAGCACCGGCGGGGTGTCCCCGGCGAGCAGCAGCGCGACGCCGTCCACATCGTGTCCCAGCAGGTCAGCGGTCTCCGCAGCACCGGAGAGGTCATCGGCCAGGGCGAGCACCGCAGGGCCGGGCACGTGGGTCACCTGGCACCTCCCGGGGAGCTCGTCGACGTCCGACCGGCAGGTCGGTGCGGTGTGCAGCGTGACACAGAATGCGCACAACGCGCCAGACGCTTGCGCAGAACACGCATGAATGGCACGGTGACCCACGCAACACCGACCTGGCCCGGCGTCCTGCCGGCCGATGACGCGAGAGGTCGACGATGACCAGCAGTTCGAGCAGCGGGGCACGGGTGGGCCGGGAGATCTCCCGGCGGTCCCTGTTCCGGCTGGGTGGCGTGGTGGGGGCCGGGCTGGCCCTCGGCCCCGCGCTCTCCGCCTGCGCCGGCCCCACCGGCACCCCCGGCCCCGGCACGATGACGATGGCGCTGAACCGCTCGCTGGTCAGCCTGGACAACAAGCTCAACCAGTTCGACGCCGCGGTCACCGTGCAGCGCGCCGTCCGGCAGGGCCTGACCCGGATCGGCGCCGACCTCACCCCGGAGCTGGTGCTCGCCGAGCGCTTCGAGCTCACCGGGGACACCGAGTGGACCGTGCAGCTGCGCGACGGGGTCGTCTACTCCGACGGCACCCCGGTCACCCCGCAGGACGTGGCCACCGCGCTGGAGATGTACCAGGGCGTGAACGGCTCCTTCCTGGCCTCCTTCTTCCGCGAGTGGCCCACCGTCGAGGTGCTCGACGAGCGCACGTTCACGATGAACACCGAGCTCCCCGAGCCCAACCTCGACTTCCTGATGGCCAACATCCTCATCACCCCCGCGGCGGCCAACCTGCCCGAGGAGCTGCAGTCCGGCGTGGGCAGCGGCCCGTACGTGGTCACCGCCAGCAACCGGGGCACCGGGGACTACACGCTGCGCCGCAACGAGGCCTACTGGGGCCCGCGCGCGGCGATCGAGACCGTCCAGGTGCGGTTCGTGCCCGAGGAGTCCAGCCGGGTGGTCTCCATGCGCTCGGGCGAGGTCGACGTCATCGACACCATCTCCCCCGACTCCGCCGACCAGCTCGCCGGCGTCCGCGACGTCACCATCGAGCGCACCGACGGGCTGCGGATCAGCCAGCTGTTCTACAACTTCCGCAAGCCGGCCGACCACCCGCTGGCCAACGTCCGGGTCCGCCAGGCGCTGTCGATGGGCATCGACGGGCGGGCGCTGGTCGACGACGTGCTCGTCGGCTCGGTCACCGCGGCCACCGGCGTCGTCCCCGAGGGCCTGTCGGGGGGCACCGGCGGTCACGAGTACGCCTTCGACCCGCGCGGGGCCCGCCAGCTCCTGGAGTCCGAGGGCGTCACCGACCTCGAGCTCACGATGATCTGGGAGACCGGGGAGTTCGCCAACGACACCTCGGTGATGGAGGCCGTCGTCCAGATGATGGGCGACATCGGCGTCCGCACCCGGCTCGTGCAGTTCCAGCCCGGCGGCGACATCTCGCTGTGGCGACAGGGCCGCGGCGGCGACTGGGACGTCCTGGGCAACGGGTTCGCCTCCCCCACCGGCCTGGCGCTGACCATGCTGCAGGGCATGTACGGCGGCACCGCCGAGCGCGAGGCCACCCGCGACACCTACCACGGGTACGTGTTCCCGGAGATCCAGCAGGTGATCACCGCCGCCGGCACCGAGGTCGACCCGACCCGTCGGCAGACCCTGCTCGCCGAGGCCCAGGACGCGGTCTGGGAGACCTGGCCGTGCATGTGGGCGTTCGTGCCCAACGCGGTGCTCGCCCGCCGCGACCGGGTCAGCGACCTGCTCCTCAAGCCCTCGAACTCCTTCGAACTGTCCTCGACGAAGCTGGCGGCCCGCGCATGACCCGGTACGTGCTCAAGCGGGTCGGGCAGAGCGTCCTGACCCTCTTCCTGACCCTGACCACGGTGTTCGTCCTGCTCCGGCTGGCCCCGGGCGACCCGGCCGCGGCCTACGCCGGGCCCAACCCGACGACCGAGGACCTCGAGCGGATCCGCCAGCAGTTCGGCCTGGACGACTCGATCCTCGTCCAGTACGGGACCTTCCTGAAGGGCCTGGTCACCGGCGACCTGGGAACGTCCTTCTCCTTCCAGGCACCGGCACTGGACGTCGTCCTCGAGCGGCTGCCGTACACGATCACCCTGGCGCTCTCGGCGATCCTGGTGACCGCCGTCGTCGCGATCCCGCTGGGCGTGTGGATGGCCCGTCGGGCCGACACCGCCAAGGAGTTCGGCGCCAACCTGCTGACCATCACCGGCCAGTCGATGCCCGACTTCTGGAGCGGCATCATGCTGCTCACCGTCTTCGCCGTGGTCGTCCCGGTGTTCCCGGCGTCGGGCTTCACCAGCTGGGGCGGCCTGGTGCTGCCCACGATCACGATCGCGATCCTGCAGATCGCGCTCATCAGCCGGATGGTCCGCCGCGAGATGAGCACCAACATGGCGGCGCCCTACCTGACCGTCGCCCGCTCCCGCGGGGTCGCCGAGCGCTCGCTGACCTGGCGCTACGCGATGAGCAACTCGGCCATCCCGGTGCTCACCGCCCTGGGCACCCGGTTCGCCGCGATGCTCAACGGCGTCGTCGTGGTCGAGGTCGTGTTCGCCTGGCCCGGCGTCGGCAGCCTCGTCGTCCGGGCGCTGGAGACCCGGGACTACCCGCTGATCCAGGCCACCGTGCTGGTCACCGCCGCCCTGACGGTGCTGGTGCAGCTGCTCATCGACCTGGCCTACCCGCTGCTGGACCCCCGGGTGCGGCTGGCGAAGACCACCCCGAAGACCGCGCCCGCGGTCGCCGCCCCCGAGGGAGCCCTCGCGTGACCACCACCCTGACGCCCGGGCCGGCGACCGCGCCCAGCCCGGCACCCGCGGAGCGGCCCAGCGCGGTCACCCCCGCGGACCTCAAGAACGCCGGCGCCCGCCGCCGGGCCCGCAGCTCCCGGGTCAAGCTCTGGGTCGGCGGGGTCTGCACCCTGCTGGTCGTGCTGCCGGTGCTGCTGGCCTCGGTGCTCCCGCTGCCCGGCCCCGACGAGCAGGACCTCGGCGCCCGCCGGCTGGCCCCGTTCACCGACGGGCACCTCTTCGGCACCGACCAGCTGGGCCGCGACCTGCTCTCCCGGGTGCTGCACGGGGGTCAGACCTCGCTGATGATCGGCCTGCTGGCGATCGTGGTCTCCGGGCTCATCGGCATCGCTCTCGGCGCCGCGGCCGGCTTCTTCGGCGGCTGGGTCGACACCGTGGTCTCCCGGCTCCTGGAGGCCCAGCTCTCGCTCCCCCTGCTGCTCATGCTGCTGCTGGTGGTGGCGCTGTTCGGCCCCTCGATCCTGGTCATCACCGTGGTCATCGCGCTGGCCCAGTGGCCCGAGGTCGCCCGGCTCACCCGCTCGCTGGTGCTCGTCGAGCGGGGCAAGCCCTACGTCTCGGCCGCCACCGTGCTCGGGCTGCGCCGCACCTCGGTGCTGGTCCGCCACGTCGTCCCCAACGTGCTCTCCCAGGCCACCCTGGTGGTCCTGCTGCTGCTGGCCCAGGCCGTGCTGCTGGAGTCCGCGCTGTCCTACCTGGGGGCCGGGCCGGAGCGCCCGTTCGCCACCTGGGGCCGGATCATCTCCGACGGGCAGGACTACATCACCACCTCGTGGTGGCTGGTCACGCTCCCGGGCCTGTTCATCGTGCTGCTCGTCGTCGGGGTCAACCTGCTCGGCGACGGCCTGCGCGACCGCACCCGGCGCCCCCGCCGCCGGGCCGCCGCCGGCACCCCCGCCGCGACGAAGACGGAGGCGTGAGCACCGTGGTCTTCCCGATCCCCTTCGACAGCACCCCGATCCTCGAGGTCACCGACCTGCAGGTCGAGCTGGTCACCGCCGACCGCGTCGTGCGCGCCGTGGACGGCGTCTCCTTCCGGATCTCCCGCGGCGAGACGGTCACGCTCATCGGCGAGTCCGGCTCGGGCAAGTCGACGACGGCGATGGGCGTGCTGCAGCTGCTGCCCGACGACCTCGCCGTGCTGTCGGGCTCGGTCAAGGTCGGCGGGGTGGACCTGCTGGTCGACCGGGACGCCGCCCGCCGGATCCGCGGCCGGCTGGTCTCCCTCATCCCCCAGGACCCGATGACCGCGCTGTCCCCGGTGCACTCGGTGGGCAAGCAGCTCACCGGCGCGATCCGGCTGGCCGGCCACCCCCGCTCGACCGCCAGGGCCCGGGCCGTCGAGCTGCTGGAGGCCGTGCGCATCCCGCGGCCGGAGGAGCAGCTGGACAAGTTCCCGCACCAGCTCTCCGGCGGCATGCTGCAGCGCGTCCTGATCGCCATCGCCCTGGCCGGGCACCCGGTGCTGCTGGTCGCCGACGAGCCGACCTCGGCCCTGGACGTCACCGTGCAGGCCGGGATCCTGGACCTGCTCATGGAGCTGCAGGAGCGCACCGGCATCGGGATCCTGATGATCACCCACGACCTGGGGGTCGCCCGGTTGGTCAGCGACCGGATCCACGTGATGAAGGACGGCCGCTTCGTGGAGTCCGGCGAGGCCGAGCAGGTCGTGGAGGACCCGCGCGAGGAGTACACCCGGCGGCTGCTGGCCGCCGTCCCCCAGCTCGGCACCTTCGACGAGACCCCCGCGGAGGTGTCGGCATGACCGCCCCGTTCCTGTCCGTGCAGGACCTGGTCGTCAGCTACGGCGACTTCCGGGCCGTGGACGGCGTCAGCTTCGACATCCCGAAGGGCGGGACGCTGGCCGTGGTCGGCGAGTCCGGCTGCGGGAAGTCCACGATCGCCCGGGCCCTGGTCCGGCTGGTCACCCCGACCTCGGGCGCGATCGTCGTGGACGGCACCGACATCGCCCAGCTGAAGGAGAAGCAGCTGCGCCCGCTGCGGCACCGGGTGCAGATGGTCTTCCAGGACCCCTACGGCTCCCTGGACCCGCACCTGACGGCCGAGAAGATCGTCGCCGAGCCGATGCGGGACCGCTCCAAGGCCGACCGGCACCGGGAGGCCGCGCGGCTCATCGACCTGGTCGGGCTGCCGTCGTCGGCGCTGGACCGCCGTCCGGCCGAGTTCTCCGGCGGGCAGCGCCAGCGGATCGGGATCGCCCGGGCGCTGGCCACCAGCCCCGACCTGCTGGTGCTCGACGAGGCCACCAGCGCGCTGGACGTGAGCGTGCAGGCCCAGGTGCTCACCCTGCTGACCGACCTGCAGCGCGAGCGCGGCCTGACCTACCTGTTCATCAGCCACAACCTCGGGGTGGTCAAGCAGATCAGCGACCGGATCGTGGTGATGCGGGCCGGGAGGCTCGTGGAGACCGGGTCCACCGCCGACGTGCTGCGCGCCCCCACCGAGGAGTACACCCGGGCGCTGCGCAAGGCCGCGCTCGACCCCACCACGATGCGCGGCCGCAAGCCCCGTGACGTCGTCCGACAGCTGCAGGGAGCCCCCGCATGACCCTCGAGATCCCCGGGGCCCCGGTCCCGATGAGCCGCCTGGTCCTGGGCACGATGACCTTCGGCGACACCGTGGACGCCGCCGGCTCCGCCGCGATGCTCGACGCCGCCCTGGAGGCCGGGATCACCGGCCTGGACACCGCCAACGGCTACGCCGGCGGGGCCACCGAGACCATCCTCGGCCCCCTGCTGCAGACCCGTCGGGACTCCGTCGTGCTGGCCACCAAGGCCGGCATCCCGCACCCGGACGCCGGGGACCACGCGCCGCTGTCGGCAGCCGCGCTGGAGGCCTCGCTGGCCGGGTCGCTGTCCCGGCTGCAGGTCGACCGGGTGGACCTCTACTACCTGCACCAGCCCGACCGGGCGACGCCGATCCGCGAGACGCTGACGACGATCGCCGGCTTCGTCGCCGACGGCCGGGTCGGCGCGCTGGGCGTCTCGAACCTGGCCGCCTGGCAGATCGCCGAGCTCAACGCCGCCGCCGACGAGGTCGGCTGCCCGCGGCTGGTCGTCGCCCAGCAGCTCTACAACCTGCTGGCCCGCCGGGTCGAGGAGGAGTACCTGGAGTTCGCCCGGGTGAACGGGCTGGCCACGATGGTCTACAACCCGCTCGGCGGCGGGCTGCTCACCGGCAAGCACTCCTTCGGCGAGGCCGCGACCAGCGGCCGGTTCGGGGACTCGAAGCTCGCCGCGATGTACAAGCAGCGCTACTGGAACCCCGAGCTCTTCCTCGCCGTCGGCCGGCTGTCCGCCGTCGCCGACGGCGCCGGGATCCCACTGGCCGAGCTGTCGCTGCGCTGGCTGCTCGGCTCCCCCGACGTCACCGCCCTGCTGCTCGGGGGCTCCAAGACCGCCCAGCTGCAGCAGAACGTCGCGGCCGCCGCGGCCGGCCCCCTCCCGGCCGACGTCGTGGCCGCCTGCGACGAGGTCGGCGCCACGCTGCGCGGCCCCATGCCCGCCTACAACCGCTGATCCCTGGAGCCCGAGTTGACCCGCCACACCGACCTGACCACCGCGATCCGCGCCCGCGAGCGCGTCCTGGGCTACTGGATCACCCTGGACTCCCCCGTCTCCACCGAACGGATCGCCCGCACCGGCTGGGACTACGTCGCCCTGGACGCCCAGCACGGCCTGTTCTCCTACGAGGGCATGCTGCGCGGGATCACCGCCGTCGACGCCGTCGGCGGGGTCGCCTGGGTGCGCGTGGAGGCCAACGACCCGACCTACATCGGCAAGGCGCTCGACGCCGGGGCCTCCGGGGTGATCGTGCCGCTGGTGGACGACGCCGCCCAGGCCGCCGCCGCCGTGGCCGCCGCCAAGTACCCCCCGCTCGGACGACGCAGCTACGGCCCGATGCGCTCGGCGCTGCGGGTCGGCCCGACGCCGGCCGACAGCAACGACACCACGCTGGTCTTCGCCATGATCGAGACCCCCGAGGGCCTGGCGAACGTGGCCGAGATCTGCGCGACCCCGGGCCTGGACGGCGTCTACGTCGGCCCGTCGGACCTGTGCCTCGCCGTGGGCGGCGCGTTCCCGAACGACCCGGCCGTCGCCGACGTCTTCGAGGCCGCCCTGGTCACCGTGCGCGAGGCCGCCGCCGCCGCGGGCGTCGCCGCCGGCATCCACACCGCCGCGGGCTCGCAGGCCGCCCGGCGACTGGCCGAGGGCTACACCTTCGCCACCGTCTCCTCCGACCTGACCCACCTCGAGCAGGCCGCCGCCGGGCACCTCGCCGCGGCCCGCTCGAACGAGGCCGCCTCCTCCGCCGACGCCGGGTCGGGGTACTGATGACCACTGCTCAGCTGGTCCGCAACGGCGCCCTCCGGGACGCCGGACCCGGACGCCGCGACGCGTTCCTGCCGAGCACGACCGTGCAGGTGCACGCGGCCAACCTGATGACGCTGCCCGACGGCACGCTGGGCTGCGTGTGGTTCGGCGGCACCCAGGAGGGCGTCCCGGACATCTCGATCTGGTTCTCCCGGCTGGTCGACGACACCTGGACACCGGCCGAGCAGCTGTCCGACGACGGCGCCCGGTCCGAGCAGAACCCGGTGCTCTTCCCCGCCCCGGACGGCTCGCTCTGGCTGCTGTGGACCGCCCAGCACGCCGGCGACCAGGACTCCGCCGAGGTGCGCTGCCGGGTGTCGCCGGACTCCGGTGCGACCTGGGGTGAGACCCGCACGCTGTTCCCGGCGACGTCGACCGGCGGCGTCTTCGTCCGCCAACCCGTCGTGGTGCTGCCCTCGGGCCGCTGGCTGCTGCCGGTGTTCTCCTGCGTCACCGTGCCCGGGCAGAAGTGGGTGGGCGACGTGGACACCAGCTCGGTGATGGTCTCCGACGACGCCGGGGCCACCTGGCGCGAGGTCGCCGTCCCGGCGTCGACCGGCTGCGTGCACATGGACGTCGTCCCGGTCGAGGGCGGACTGGCTGCCTTCTACCGGAGCCGCTGGGCCGACTGGGTGTACCGCTCCACGTCCGCCGACGACGGGGACACCTGGACCGCGCCGGTGCCCACCGAGCTGCCCAACAACAACAGCTCGATCCAGGTGACCGCCCTGGCCGACGGCCGGCTGGCGATGGTGCTGAACCCGACCCAGGCCGGCCCGGACACCCCGCGTCGGCTGTCGCTCTACGACGAGATCGACGACTCCGGGCTGGCGTCGGAGCAGGGCGCTGCCGAGCCGGTCGTGGACGACGGCGAGCGGCACGCGTTCTGGGGCACCCCGCGGGCGCCGATGACGCTGGCGCTGTCCGCCGACGGCGGGGTGACCTGGCCGGACCGCCGGGACGTGGAGACCGGCGACGGGTACTGCCTGTCCAACAACAGCCGCGACGGGGTGAACCGGGAGCTGTCCTACCCCTCGGTGCACCAGACCCCCGACGGCGCGCTGCACCTGGCGTTCACCTACCACCGGACGGCGATCGAGCACGTCGTCGTCACCCCGGACTGGGTGACCGCGGGCTGATGCACGCCCTCGTCACCGGCGTCAGCTCCGGCATCGGCGCCGCCGTCGTCGACCGGCTGCTCGCCGACGGCTGGTCGGTCACCGGGGTCAGCCGCACCGCCCCCGAGCCGCGCCCCGGGCTGACCTGGCTGGGCGCCGACCTGGCCGAGGTCGAGGCCGTGCCGGGTCTGCTCGCCGAGATCGGACCGCTGGACGCCGTGGTGCACTCAGCCGGCGTCCAGCGGTCTGCCCCGCTGGGCTCGCTGTCCCCGGCCGACGGCGCGCTGATGTGGCGGCTGCACGTGGACGCGGCGACCGCCGTCGTGGACGCCGTGGTGGACCGGGTGGTCGACGGCGGCCGAGTGGTGCTGATGGGCAGCCGCACCGCGGTCGGGGTGGCCGGCAAGAGCCAGTACGCCGCGACCAAGGCCGCGCTGGTCGGGCTGGCCCGGTCCTGGGCGATCGAGCTGGCGCCCCGGCGGATCACGGTCAACGTGGTGGCCCCGGGCCCGACCGAGACCCCGATGCTGCTGGACCCCGGCCGGGCGGCCACCCCGCCGAAGGCACCCCCGCTGGGCCGCTTCGTCCGCCCGGCCGAGGTGGCCGGGCTGACCGCGTTCCTGCTGGGACCCGAGGGCGGGATGGTCACCGGTCAGCAGCTCGTCGTCTGCGGCGGCGCGTCCCTGTGAGTGCTCAGACGAAGGCGCTGAGACCGGTGATCGAGCGGCCCACGATGAGGGTGTTCATCTCGCGGGTGCCCTCGTAGGAGTACAGCGCCTCGGCGTCGTTGAAGTACCGGATGACGTTGTTCTCCAGCACGATCCCGTTGCCCCCGAAGAGCTCGCGGGCCATGGCCACGGTCTCCCGGCCGCGGGCGGTCACGTAGCTCTTGGCCAGCGCGGCCTGGTCGTCGCGCAGGTCGTCGGTCTCCTGCAGCTGGGCGATCCGGACGACCATGCCGAGCGAGGCGGTCACGTTGCCCAGCATCTTGGCCAACAGGTCCTGGATGAGCTGGAAGCTGCCGATCGGCTTGCCGAACTGGACGCGCTCCTTGGCGTAGGCCACCGCGTACTCGTAGGCGCCCATCTGGCAGCCGACCCCGGACCAGGCGACGCCGCCGCGGGTGACCTTGAGGACCTTGTTGACGTCCTTGAAGGTGTTGCCGCCCTCGAGCTTGTGGTCGGCCGGGATGCGGCAGTCGGTGAAGACGAGGTCGGCGTTCTGCACGGTGCGCAGGGCGAACTTGTCCTCGATCTTCGACGCGGTGAACCCGGGGGTGCCCTTGTCGACGACGAAGGTCTTGACCGCGTCGTCGGCCTCGTCGCGGGCGAACACGATGACGTGGTCGGCGAAGGTGCCGTTGCCGATCCACCGCTTGGCGCCGTTGAGCACCCACTCGTCGCCGTCGCGGCGGGCCGTGGTGCGCAGCCCGCGGGCGACGTCGGAACCACCCTCGGGCTCGGTCAGCGCGAAGGCGCCGATCTTGGTCATCGCCATCATCTCGGGGATCCAGCGCTGTCGCTGCTCCTCCGAGCCCAGGATCATGATCGAGCCCATGGCCAGGCCGTTGTGCACGCCCAGGAAGGTCGCGATCGAGGGGTCGACGCGGGCGAGCTCGAGGGCCTGGAAGCCGCCGTACATCTTCGACGCCGGCACCCGCCCGTCCCACTCGTAGGCGCGGCCGACCGCGTCGATGGCGGCGAACTCCGGGATGAGGTCCATCGGGAACTCCGCCGCCGCCCAGGCCTCGTTCACCCGGGGGGTCACCTTCTCGGCGAGGAACTGCCGCAAGGTGAGCAGCTCCTTGCGCTCCTGGTCGGACAGCAGGGTCTCGTAGCCGAAGAAGTCCCCGGTCAACAGGTCAGCGGTCATGGTGCAGCACTCCTCGGTGACGACGGCGTCGGACTCGATCGTCCGCCGGTTACCCGCCGGTAGCCACTCCACCCGCCCCTGGCCGGGGTGACCTTCCCCCCAGGCTGCGCGGCCATCGCCCACCGATCCCGGGAGACCGCGTGCGCTTCGCGCAGGTCCGCTGCTGGGGGTGGCGACCGGCGCGTCGTCGCCGCTGCATCGACACCTCGGGCCGCGTCCGGGCCCGCGACCCGGCCCCCGACGTGCTGCCCCGGGCGCTGGAGCGGCCCCGGCTCCGGTCCGGGGTCGGCGAGGTGCTCCTCACCGTGAGCGCCCGCTGGGGCTCGGCCGGGGCGAGGGTGTGGTCGAGCCCGGACGGCACCGTGCTCCGGGCCGAGATCGGGTGAGCCCGGCCCGCCACTAACCTCGCCCCCATGGTCTCCCTGGGCACCCCGCTGTCTCCCTCGGCCACCCGCGTGATGCTCCTGGGCAGCGGTGAGCTGGCCAAGGAGGTGCTCATCGCGCTGCAGCGGCTGGGCGTGGAGACCATCGCGGTCGACCGGTACGAGCACGCGCCGGGCCACCAGGTCGCCCACCACGAGCGGACGATCACGATGAGCGACCCCGCCCAGCTGCGGGCGCTGATCGAGGCCGAGCGGCCCGACGTCGTGGTCCCGGAGATCGAGGCCATCGCCACCCCGACCCTGGTGGAGCTGGAGGCCGAGGGCGTGCGGGTGGTGCCCACCGCCCGCGCGGCCCGGCTGACCATGGACCGGGAGGGCATCCGGCGGCTGGCCGCGGAGACCCTGGGCCTGCCCACCAGCCCCTACCGGTTCTGCGACTCCCTGGACGAGCTGCGCGCCGGCGCCGACGCCGTGGGGTTCCCGTGCGTGGTCAAGCCGGTGATGAGCTCCTCGGGCAAGGGGCAGAGCACGCTGCGCACCGAGGTGGACGTCGAGCGCGCCTGGGACCACGCGATGGCCGGGAGCCGGGTCGCCGGCACCCGGGTGATCGTGGAGGGGTTCGTCGACTTCGACTACGAGATCACCCTGCTGACCGTCCGCTCGCTGCGCGACGGTGAGCCGGTCACCGACTTCTGTGCCCCGATCGGACACCGCCAGGAGTCCGGGGACTACGTGGAGAGCTGGCAGCCCCAGCCGATGTCGGAGGTCGCGCTGACCCGGGCCCGGGAGATCGCCGCCGCGGTGACCGACGACCTCGGTGGCCTGGGCCTGTTCGGGGTCGAGCTGTTCGTCCGCGGGGACGAGGTGTGGTTCTCCGAGGTCAGCCCGCGCCCGCACGACACCGGGATGGTCACGATGACCACCCAGTGGCAGAACGAGTTCGAGCTGCACGCGCGCGCTCTGCTCGGTCTGCCGGTGGACACCTCGCTGCGCACCACCGGCGCGTCGGCCGTGGTCTACGGCGGGGTCGAGGCCACCGGCATCGTGTTCGACGGCGTGGACGAGGCCCTGGCCGTGCCGGGCGTCGACGTCCGGCTGTTCGGCAAGCCGGAGAGCTTCACCCGGCGGCGGATGGGGGTCGCGCTGGCCCGCGGCGAGGACGTCGACACCGCCCGGGCCACCGCCCGCGAGGCCGCCGGCAGGATCCGCCCGCACGCCTGATCACCCCTCCCCGCGGAAGGGCAGCACCGCCGCGGCGGCCTCCCGGTGGCGCACGCGGGCCCGGACGCCGGGGAAGGGGTCGATCGTGACCCCCGCCTGCCCCCGGGTGACGACCCGCTTCCAGGTGCCGACCACCTCGCCGTCCTCGACCAGGGTCGGGAAGAAGACGCCGTTCATCCCCGGCACCACCCGCTCGAAGAACCGCGGGGCCAGCACCGGCGACCGGTCGGTGTAGCCGAGCACCCACTCGTCGAAGCCGGCCAGGGCGCGGACGCCGTCGGGCACGGGGTCCGGAGGCTCACCCAGCGTCCAGTACGAGGCGCCCCCGCAGGTCACCTCGGTCAGCTCGTCACGCACGGCGGCGAACCCGGCCCGGACCTCGGTGAGCGTGAGCTTGGTCCACCAGGCGAGGTCCCGCTCCGCCGCCGGCCCGTGCCCGGCCAGGAAGCGGCGGACCACCTCGGCGACCGCGGCCGACCGGTCCGTCGGCGGCTCCCCCGGGGCCCACTCGTCGAGGAGCACGAAGCCCTGTGCGGGCCCACCGGGCAGCTCCCCGAGCGGCGGCCCGAGCACGAGGAGGCCGTCGTGGGCCAGCCGGCCGATCAGGTGCACGCCGCGCTGACCGGCGGTGTCGATCCCGGCGTCGACGAACGTGGCCAGCAGGTCGGCCCGTCCCAGCCCACCTGCTGCCGAGGTCCCGGCCAGTGCCACCCGCGCGGCGTCGGCGGCCCGCGCGCAGTCGTGGTCGGTGAGCCCGAGCTGCCGGTGTCGCGGTGTCGACTCGGCGACTTGTCGATGCGCGGTCAACCACAGCAGCAGGCGCAGGTCGGCCGGAGCGAGGGTGAAGAGCGTGCCGCGCATCGGCCACGACCGGACGACCTCACCGGCAGCGAACGCCGCCCACACGTCCTGCACCGTCCCACCCGCCAGCCGTGCGCCCACCGCCCACTCGGCCTGCCGGAGGTCCTGGGACTGCAGCGCGAACAAGCCCCGCACCACCTCGGCGACACCACCCAGCGGCCGGGTGAGGCCCTGGCCGGCCAGCCGCATCCGACGCAGGGTCGGGGTGTCGACGTCCATGCAGCCTCCCGGGTCGGTGGGCGGCGAACGTAGCGGGGAGGTCCGACAGAACCCCTCAGAGGTCGGGGACCAGCAGTGCCGCAGCCCGGGTCAGCACCTCGCCGAGGTCGCTGTCGGGGTGGGCGATCCAGTGCTCGTGCGCGGCCAGTGACGCGGCCAGCGCGGCGTGGCCGACGGCCACCGGCACCACGTCGTCCGCGGGCAGTCCGAGCCGCTGGGCGGTGAATTCCGCCGCAGCAGCCCGCCAGGCGTCGAAGGTGGTGTGCGCGTACGCCCGCAACGCCGGGACCTCGAGGATGAGCTGCGCCCGCTGGCGGGCCCAGACCTCGTCCCCCGGCGCCACGGCGAGGGCGGCGACCACCCCGCGGCGCACCGCGGCAGCGACCGGCTCGTCGGCCGGCGCGGCATCCAGGGCCGCACGCAGCCGGGCGACGTCGGCCGGGGACTCCAGGAAGAGCACGTCGGCCTTCGTGGCGAAGTACCGGAAGAAGGTCCGTCGGCCGATGCCCGCGGCCGCAGCGACGTCGTCGATGCTGGTCCGTTCGTACCCGCGGGAGAGGAAGAGGTCCTGCGCGACCCCGGCCAGCTCGTGCGCCGACGTGGCCGCCGGCCGTCCGCCGCGTTCCCCCGTGGTCACGCTCCGATGGTGCCGCACCGGTCGGTGGGAACGATCCCCTTCCGTTGTGACACCCAGTGCCATAACCTGCGACCCAGATCACACACCGAGGAGAGGAACCGACATGGGTCGCATGGACGGGAAGGTCGTCTTCGTCACCGGAGCCGCCCGCGGGCAGGGCCGCAGCCACGCGCTGCGACTGGCCCAGGAGGGCGCCGACGTCATCGCCGTCGACGCCTGCCGGCAGATCGAGACCACGCCCTACCCCACCGCGACCCCCGAGGACCTCGCGGAGACCGTCCGCCAGGTCGAGGCGCTGGACCGCCGGATCGTGGCCAGCCAGGTCGACGTCCGCGACCTCGACGGGCTCACGAAGGCCGTCGCGGACGGCGTGGCCCAGCTGGGCCGGCTCGACGTCGTGCTCGCCAACGCCGGCATCTCCACCCCCGCGTCCACGCTGGACATGGACGAGGAGACCTGGCAGACGATGATCGACGTCAACCTGACCGGCGTCTGGAAGACGGTCAAGGCAGCGGTCCCGCACGTCATCGCCGGCGGGCGCGGCGGCTCGGTGGTCATCACCAGCTCGCTGGCCGCGATCTACGCCAACCCGAACACCGCGCACTACTCCGCGGCCAAGGCGGGCCTGGTCATGTTCGCGAAGGTGCTGGCCAAGGAGCTGGCCCCGCAGAGCATCCGGGTCAACACGATCCACCCGACGACGGTGGCCACCGACATGATCCTCAACGAGCCCACCTACAAGCTCTTCCGCCCCGACCTGGAGCACCCGACCCGGGCGGACTTCGAGGAGGCGGCGCTGACGCTGAACAAGCTGCCGATCCCGGCCGTCGAGGCCGTCGACATCTCCAACGCCGTCCTCTACCTCGTCTCCGACGACGGCCGCTACGTCACCGGCACCACCCACGTGGTGGACGCCGGCGGCCAGCTCTGACCCACCCCACCCACCAGGAGGAGAACAGCATGGGACTGCTCGACGGCAAGGTCGCCCTCATCACCGGCGGCGCACGCGGCCAGGGCCGGGCGCACGCACTGGTCTCGGCGAAGGAGGGCGCCGACGTCGTCCTGGTCGACATCGCCGACCAGATCGCCAGCGTGCCCTACCGGATGGCCACCCAGGACGACCTCGCGGAGACCGTCCGCCAGGTCGAGGCGCTGGACCGGCGCGCGATCGCGGTCACCGCCGACGTGCGCTCGCAGCAGCAGATGGACGACGCCGTGGCCCGCGGCATCGCCGAGTTCGGGAAGATCGACATCCTCATCGCCAACGCCGGCATCTGGACCCAGGCCCCGTTCTGGGAGATCACCGACGAGGCGTGGGAGGACATGATCGGCACCAACCTGACCGGCGTCTGGAAGTCGGCCAAGGCGGTCGCCCCGCACATGATCGAACGCGGCAGCGGCTCGATCGTGATCACGTCGTCGGTGAACGGGTTGGAGCCGGGACCGGACTACGCGCACTACGTGTCCAGCAAGCACGGCGTGATCGGGCTGATGAAGAACATCGCGCTGGAGCTGGCCCCGCACGGGATCCGCTGCAACTCGATCAACCCGGGGGCGATCAAGACGCCGATGACCGACCACCAGGGTGCGTGGGACATGTTCGCCGGGCACGAGGGCGGCACCGAGGCCGACATGCTGGAGGGCGGGTACCACTTCCACGCGCTCAAGGGCATGACGTTCCTGTCGCCGGGGGTCATCGCGAACACCGCGCTGTACCTGAACTCCGAGCTGGCGGCGGCCGTCACCGGCGTGACCATCCCGGTGGACGCCGGGCACATGTTGCTGACCGGGTTCAACCAGGCGCCGGTGAAGTAGTCGGTCCTGACGACGGCCCGGGTGTCCACAGCCCGGGCCGTCGTCCACAGACCCGCCCCGCGGGGTGTCCGGTGTCGGACCCGACGGGCAGGCTGACCGGCATGCGCACCCCGTGGCGGACCTCCCGCCGCTCCCCCGAGGACGACCCGTCGGTCGTGTTCGCCCACGCCGTGGGCGCCGCGCGACAGCAGGACGTCCCGGTCGAGGTGCTCGACGCGCTGACCACGGCTCTCGCCGGGCTCTCCCCCGACCTGGACCTGCCCGAGGTGCCCGGCTCCCTGGCCGATGCGGTCACGACGCTCTACGGCCGGGGGTGGCAGCCCGCCGACGTCGCCCACGTCGCGCGCCGCCGGCTCAGCCAGCGGGCCGGCAAGCTCGCCGCTGCCGTGGTCACCGCGGAGGCCTCGTCCAGCGGTGCGGCCCGGCGGGCGCCGCGCGAGTGGGTCGACCAGCTCGACGCACTGGGGACGACGACGGGCCTGCCCGGCTGGTGGCGCTCCACCGGGGTCGAGCCGGCCACCGCCTGGCGGGACGTCGTCCGGTTGCTCGCGCTGCTGCTGCAGCTCCCGGCGATGGAGCAGCTCCTGCCCACCCCGGCCGGCTGGCCGCAGCACCGTGTCGAGGGCGCGGCCGTGCCGGCCGGGCCGGTGGACGAGAAGGTCCTGGGCCGGGTGCGCGGGCTGCTGGCGAAGGCCGAGCGCACCGAGTTCCCCGAGGAGGCCGACGCGCTCACCGCGAAGGCCCAGCAGCTGATGAGCCGGCACGCCATCGACGCCGCGGTGCTGGCCGACCGTCGGCCGGCCGGTGCCGAGGCGGGGGTGGTCGCCCGCCGGCTGCACCTGGACGACCCGTACGCCGAGCCGAAGGCACACCTCCTGCAGGCGGTCGCCACGGCCAACGGCGCCCGGGTGGTGCTGCTGCCCGACCTGGGGATCGCCACGGTCGTGGGGCAGCCGGTCGACCTCGAGCTGGTCGACCTGCTGTTCACCTCGCTGCTGCTGCAGGCCACCCGCGCACTGGCCGACGCGAGCCGGGGCGAGAGTGCCCACACCCGGGCGGCGGTGTTCCGACGCGGCTTCCTCTACTCCTACGCGACCCGGGTGGGCGAGCGGCTGACCGAGGCCCGGGAGCAGGCCACCCGGGAGGCGGCCGGGGAGTACGGGTCGGCGCTGGTGCCGGTGCTGGCCCGGCGCGAGGAGGCGGTCGCCGAACGGGTGGAGGAGCTGTTCCCGCGGCTGCGGGTCAGGCGCGGGCGCACCGTCGACCCGGCCGGCTGGTACGCCGGCCGGCAGGCCGCCGACCGGGCAGACCTGGGGTCGGGACGGTCACCGCTGCGCGGGTGAGCCGGCGACCAGGGCCACCGCGGCCGACGCCGGCACGGCGCCGGGGTGCAGCACCAAGGCAATCGCCTCGACCCCGTCCACCAGTCGCGGTCCGGGCCGGACGACGAGCCCGTCGGCGTCGATCGCCCACACGGTGCGTCCGGGCAGGTGCGCGGCGACCTCCCGGGCCTGCTCCACTGCAGCCTCGAGCCCGAACCCGCACGGCGCCACCAGCACGACCTCGGGGTCCCCGGCCTCGATCGCGTCCCAGGTGGTCGGCACGCTGCGGGTGCCGGCGACCGCGCCCACGGGCTCCCCGCCTGCGGCGGCGACCAGGTCGGGCACCCAGTGCCCGGCGGTGAACGGCGGGTCCACCCACTCGACCACGGCGACGCGGGGTCGCGGGCGTCCGGCGACGGCACGGGCCACGGCGGCCAACCGGGCCCGGAGCGCGTCGGCGACCTCGGCGGCACGGTCCGGGACGCCCGCCCGGGCACCGACCGCGGTGATCGTGGCCAGCACGTCGTCCAGGGTGTGCGGGTCGAGGGTGAGCACGTCGGCCGTCGTCCCCAGGTGGGCGAGGGCGTCGGTGACCGCACCGGCGGGCAGCGCGCAGACCTGGCAGAGGTCCTGGGTGATGACGAGGTCGGGGGCGAGCTCGGCCAGCGCACCGGCGTGCAGCGTGTAGAGGTCCTCCCCGGCAGCCACGCGGGCCCGTACGGCGGCGTCGATCTCCCCCGGGGACAGCCCGACGGTGTCCAGCCCGCCCACGACGACGGCCGCGCGCTCTCGGATCCCCGGCGGCTGGTCGCACTCGAAGCTGACCCCGACCAGGTCACCGGACAACCCGAGCGCGTCGACGATCTCGGTGGCGGACGGGAGGAGCGAGACCAGGCGCACCACCCCACGGTAGGTGCGTAGCGTCGGCTCATGGACCTGCCTGCCGGACTGCTCGAGCTGCTCCGCTCCCCCGCGCCCTGCTTCATCGCGACGCTGATGCCCGACGGCGGGCCGCAGATGACCGAGACGTGGGTGACCACCGACGACGCGGGCCGGATCGTGATCAACACCGTCGCCGGGTTCCAGAAGGTGAAGAACATGGAACGCGACCCGCGGGTGGCGCTGAACATCGCCGACCCACAGGCCCCGGCCCGCTACTACGGGATCCGCGGTCGGGTCGTCGACATCACCGCCGACGGCGCGGTCGAGCACATCGAGGCACTGGCCCAGAAGTACCTCGGCGGGCCCTACCCCTGGTACGGCGGGCGGGACCAGCAGCGGCTGGTCGTCACCATCGAGGCCGACTCGGTGCACTCCCCGCAGGGCTGATGCGCCGGTAGGTTCCGCGGCGCCGCTCCCGTCGTCCCGGAGGTCCCCGTGCTCGGTCGTAACTCCTTCACCGCCGCGGAGATCGCCGCGGCCCGTGCCGATGTCGCCGGTCAGCTGGCGACGTTCCGCGCGGTGCCGCCCGGACCCGAACGCGACGCCCTGGAGCCCCGCTTCGCCTCGGCCGTGCTGCTCGCCCTGGACCGCCGGTTCGTGCACCGCACCCGCGGACTGGCCGGCAGGAAGGGCACCCCGCTCAACGAGCTGGAGTTGGTCGCCGAGGGCCTGATGGGCGCCGGGCAGCTGCCGGGCAGCACGGTGGTGAGGTACGACGCCGCGACCGCCGTGCTGGGTCTAGCGGTGGGCGCGGAGATCGCCCCGTCCGCGGACGACGTGGAGGCCCTCGCCGCCGCCGTGTTCACCGAGCTGGAGGAGACGTCCGCCGGTTGAGGTGGCACGCGGCCGCGTCGACGAGGAGGCCGTCGTGAGCCGACCGCAGTCCGCTCACGACGACCTCCCCGCTCATCGAGCGGTCACCGGTCGGCTCAGGGCAGGACGCCGTCTGCCCGGTAGCGGTCGAAGAGGCGGTAGAACGAGTCCTCGGTGCGCACGTACCCGGTGAAGCCCATCAGCCGGGACTTGCTCATGTCGGCGAGCACCTCGATGTCGCGGCCGAGGTCGGAGTCGGTGTGCCACCAGGAGGCCACCCGGGACAGGTCGGGCTCGACCAGCCCGTGCTCGGCGACGACCCGGGCCCACACGGGCTCGGCGTCGGCCATCTGCTCCTCGAGGGGCCGGGGCGCCTCGGCGAAGCCGACCGGCTCGACGTCCAGGGCGGTGGCGAGCTTGGGCCACATCCAGCGCCAGCGGAAGACGTCGCCGTTGACCACGTTGAAGGCCTCGTCGGCCGCGGCCTCGGTGGTGGAGGCCCAGATCATGTGGTCGGCGAGCAGGCCGGCGTCGGTCATGTCGACCAGGGAGTTCCACTGCGTCTCCGAGCCGGGGAACACGAACGGACGCCCGTCGGCGCGGCAGATCGCGGCGTAGGCGGCCAGCGTCGAGCCCATGTTCATGGCGTTGCCGACGGCGTGCCCGATGACGGTGTGCGAGCGGTGCACGCTCCAGGTGAAGCCCTGCTCGGCGGCCGCGGCGAAGAGCGCGTCCTCCTGGGCGTAGTAGAAGTTCTCCACCGGGAGACGCTCGGCGTCCTCGTGGAACGGGGTGTCGGGCATCTCGCCCTGCGCGTAGGCCTCGAAGGGCCCGAGGTAGTGCTTGAGCCCGGTGACCAGCGCGACGTGCCGGACGCTGCGGCCCGGGGCAAGCGCAGCCAGCAGGTCGGCGACCATGGCCTTGTTGACGACGATGTTCTCGGCCTCGGTGTCCTGCTTGGACCAGGCGCAGAAGAACACGTGGGTGGGCCGCAGCTCGCCCAGCGCGGCGGCCAGGGACTCTGCGGAGCGCAGGTCGGCCCTGACGTGCCGGGCGGTGGAGCCCTCGATGGGGTTGCGGGAGAGTCCGGAGACCTCCCAGCCGCCCGCGGTCAGCTTCTCGACCAGCGCGCTGCCGGTGATGCCGCTGGCGCCGACCACGAGGGCGTGCGCGCCGAGGAAGGGCGGGGTGGGTGCGTTCTGCTCGATGCTCATCGACAGGGGCAGCACCCCTCGGCGTCGCCCTGTTCCGCCGCGCGGGCTGGGATGCTGGCCACATGGAGATGTTGCGCCGACTGCAGACCGAACGACCCGTCGTGTTCTGGATCGTCCTGCTGGTGGGCTTCTGGGTCGCCTTCCGGCTGCTGATCTTCGTGGCCGAGCTGATCCTGGGCCCGTTCGGCCTGCCCGGCTGGGCGCCGCTGGCGCTGGTCCTCGTGGGCCTGGTCGTGCTCGCCCGCCGACAGAACCGCTGAGGAACGACGAAGGCCGCTCTCCCGGTGGGAGAGCGGCCTGTCGTGAAGGGTGGAGCTGAGGGGACTCGAACCCCTGACCCCCACACTGCCAGTGTGGTGCGCTACCAGCTGCGCCACAGCCCCTTGCCGACCCGGTCTGGTGCGTCCGAGCCGTTGCCAACCATACAGTCCCCGCGGCGTCGTCCCCGAGGGGGGTCCCGGCCACCGGGAGGCCACCGGCGCCCGCCCTGCGCAGGACCGCCCGACCTCAGCCGACGAGGTCGGCGTAGACGACGACGTCGTCCAGGTAGTCCCCGGTGGCGGCGTCGAAGTCCCCACCGCAGGTGATCAGCCGCAGCCCGGCGTGGTCGAGGTCGCCGTAGACCTCCGCGGTCGGGAAGTCCTCCTTGGCCATCTGGTCGACCTCGGTGACCACGAACCGCGCAGTGCTCCCGTCGGCGCGGTCCACCACCACCTCGTCGCCGGCGGCCAGCTGGGCGAGGTCGGCGAAGACCCCGGGCTCACCGGCCCAGTCGACGTGCCCGGCGAGCACCGCCGGACCGAGCTCACCCGGAGTCGGGGCGCCGGTGAACCAGCCGGCCGGGAAGCCGTCCGGCGGCACCTCGAGGGTGCCGTCGGCCTGCAGCCCGAGGTCCATCAGCTCGGAGTCCACGCCGATCGCCGGCACCTGGAGCCGCACCGGCGCCGCGGCCGGCAGCACCGGGGCCGCCGCCGTGGGCCCGGCGCTGCTCGCCGACGGTGCCGCCACCGGCGGGGGTGCCGCCGAGGAGCCGCACCCGGCCAGGACCGCCGCGGCCAGGAGGGCGCCGACCACCCGGGCCCGGCGCCCCCGCAGCGGGGTCACGGGAGGGACGGGGTCTCGGCGGCGCTGCCGTCGCCGGTGTCCACCGAGCCGACCGGGACCGTGCCCACCTGGGAGAAGACCCCCGTGCCGCGGGTGCCGTTCCCGCCGGCGTTGCCGCCCGTGGGGCCGGCTCCGGTTGGGGTGCCCCCGCCCGGGGTCCCGCTCGTGCCGCCGCCGGCCGTACTGCTCGGGGACCCGGGGCCGCCCGCCGGGGTCGTCGTGGGACCGGCCGGGGTCGTCGGGGCCGCCGAGGTCGTGGGGGCCGCCGACGTGGTGACCGGTGCCGTGGTGACCGGTGCCGAGGACGTCGGCGGGGTGGTCGCACACGCCGGGGCGGTGATCACGTTGGAGTCCAGGGTGACCGCTGCGTTGCGCGCCAGCAGCCGCCCCTGGACGACGGCACCCGTCTGGGCCTCGATCGCGGTGTTCGCGTAGACCGTCCCGACGAAGGTGCTGTTGGTGCCCAGCGTCGCCGAGCTGGTGACCTGCCAGAAGACGTTGCAGGCCTGCGCCCCGCCGATCAGCGTGATGGTGCTGTCCGAGGCGGTGATCAGCGTCGAGCCCGACTGGAACACGAAGACGGCCGTGGGGTCGCCCTGCGCGTCGAGGGTGAGCGGGCCGGTCAGCGACAGTGACGTCGGGTTGGTGTAGACCCCCGGCACGAGGGTGCGGGCGTCCACGTCGGCCAGGTCGGCCGGCACCTGGTCGGCCGGCCCCTGACCCGCGGTGTCCAGGTACGCGACGTCCAGGTCGCTCTGCGCCTGCTGGGCGACACCGTCACCGCCCCGGGCCACACCGGTCTGCACGATCGTCCCGTTGTCGGTGAGGCTCGCGTCCGGGAAGCTCCCGGTGTCCCCGTTGATCGTGGTCGTGCCGGTGTTGGTGATCCCGGTGGCCGCCAGGACGGCGAACGACTGCGTCGTCCCCTGCGGTACCGCGGTGGCGGCCGCCGCCTCGGCGGTGCCGGCCGTGCTGATCAGTCCGACGGCAGCCAGCAGGATCGTGGAGGCGACCCCGCCGGCGAGCCATGTGGTTCGGGTGGGCTGACGCCCGTGGTCGAGAACCGACGTCATGTCGGCACTCCTGTCTCCGACCCTCGTGGGCCGGTTCGCGTCGTTCACAGAAGACGACGCCGGCGTGGATGCCGAGGCACGAGGGACCTTCGTGGGATCAGCCTGACTCCCCGGCCGGCCCATACCGGCAGGATCAGCGGCGTGTCGTCACAGACGTGGAGTGATTCCACTCGCCGAGTGACTCTCGGACCGGCGGCTCACCGTGGGTGAGCGCGCCTCAGATGTCTGCGCCCTGTTCGCGGAGCCAGACGACCGGGTCGACGGGCGGGCCGTCCAGGCCGCCGGAGTGCACCTCGAAGTGCAGGTGCGGGCCGGTGGACTGTCCCCGGCTGCCCAGCAGCGCGATGGTCTGCCCGGCCTCGACGACGTCGCCGGCGGAGACCTCGATCTCCTCCATGTGGCCGTAGATCGTCACGTCGCCGCTGACACCCAAGACGTAGACGGCCTGGCCGTACCCGCTGGCCGCACCCGCTCGCAGCACGACGCCGTCCTCGGCCGCGTACTCCGGCGTCAGCATCGGCGCGGCGAGGTCGATGCCCCAGTGCATGGTGCCCCAGCGCTGGCAGAAGCAGGTGGTCATCCGGGCGCCGTCCACCGGGACGACGACCTTCGGGCGGGCCGCCTCGGCAGCGGCGACCGCGGCCGCCTCGGCCTCGGCGCGCTCGGCCCGGCTGGCGGCCACCTCGGCCAGCCGCTGCTGGGCCTGGGCCTCGGTGATCGCCATCTGCGGCATGAGCTCGGCCTCGTCGAGGAACGCCGCGTTCTCCGAGGCGGCCAGCGCCTGGGCGACGCTGTCGTCGGACGTGGCCTCGGCCGGGGTGCCCGGGAACCCCAGGGTCGCGGCGAGCACCCCGCCCAGGGCGAGCGCCGCCACCAGGACCGCCGGTCGCCGTCGAGCACCCGTTACTACCGCCACCCGTGCTCCCCCGTCGTCTGCTGCGCCTGGTTCGACAGCAGGCAACCTAACGAGCCGTGACCGGTCTGTGACCCCCCGCTCGGCGCGTCCTCGCTGACACGCCGTGTGGCAAACCACACCGGTGTCATTCGGGCCGACCGGGGAGGTCGGTCAGTGGTGCGGGTGTGGTGCCGGTGCGGGCGCCGGGACGGCGAGGGGCACCCCGGTGGTCTCCCGCGCCGCGGTGCGCCGGGCCAGGACGGCGACCCCGACGACCAGCCCGACCACACCGACCACCTGGCCGGTGGTGGCCAGCAGACCCGGGGCCAGGACCTCCCCGTAGACCGGTGCGGCGAGCCCGACCGCGACCAGCGGCTCGAGCACGGCCATCACCGGCAAGGACTCGATGAGCGCGCCGGACTGGTAGGCCCACTGGGCGAACACGATCGAGGCGGCACCGGAGGCCAGCAGCAGGTAGGTGGTCCAGCTGCCGAGCAGCTCGGCCGGCGGGTGGGCCACCACGTCCTTGAGCAGCAGCCCGGTGATGCCGAACCCGCCTCCGGCCGCCAGGCCCAGCGCCAGCGCCTTGTGCGGGGCGGCCGGGCGCAGCGACCAGAGCGCGGCCAGCACCATCACCGCTGCAGCCCCGCCGGCGCACAGCAGCAGCGCCCTCGGCTCGGCGAAGGAGCTGCCGTGCTGGGGCCGGGCGGACACGACGAACAGGCCCAGGGTCACCGCGACGACGCCGGCGGCGATCCACTGCCCGCGCTCGGGCAGCAACCGGTCGGCGTGCCGCCGGTCGACCAGGGCACCGAGCGCCAGGGAGATGACGAGACCGCCGGACAGCAGCGGCTGCACGACCACGACCGGCCCGAACTTCAGCGCCGAGGCGTGCAGCAGGAACCCGCACAGCGCGGCACCCTGACCGCCGATCCAGGCCCGGTTGCGCACCAGCTTGCCGACCAGGCGGAGCACCGCCCCCTGCGGGAGGTCGGCGGCGGCGTCCGTGGCCGCCCGGTGCTGCACGACGGTGGACACCGCGAAGGCGCACGCCGAGAGCAGCGCCAGCAGGATCGACGCCCCGAGGTGCCCCTGCTGACCGGGCGGAGGGCCCTGGGCGGCGAGGACCGCCAGGGCGTGGGTGTCCAGAGACCCGGCGCGCACCCCCGTGTCCAGCACGGGCCCGAGCCTGCCACGGGTCGGGGTCGACGTCGCGCGGGACGCCCGATCAGCCGGTGACCGGCACCGTCACGGTGACCTCGCCGGACCGGTCGAACACGAACGTCACCTCGACCTCGTCGCCCACCGCCACCGGCCGCTCGGTGTCCGGGAGCACCACCGCGGCCGTGCCGTCCAGGCCCAGGTGCAGCACCCCCTCGGCCGGCACGGTCCACGGCCCGGCGTCCACGGCGCCGAAGCCCGTGCCGCTCACCGTCTGAAGCGTGTCGTCGTCGGGCCCGGCGTTCTGCACGTCCAGCCGCAGCACCGCGTCGTCCCCGGCGTCCAGCGCCCCGTCGCTCGCGTCGGCGATCGAGGCCCGCAGCACCGTGACGTCCTTGCTCACCTCGACCTGCGCCGAGGTCTCCCCGCCCGGTGCCTCCTCGGCAGCGGTCTGCCCGAGGTCACCGCTGCCGGCGCACCCGGTGAGCACGAGGGCGGCGAGCGGGAGGGCCAGCAGGGAACGGGTCACGAGTGGTGGAGGTGCCCCCGGTCGAGGTGGTTGAACCCGTGACCGTCCTCTCCGGGGCTCAGACGGGGACGACGACGGGCCGGTCGCGGAACCGGCGCGCGGCCAGCGCCCCGCCGACCACCAGGCCCAGCCCCCCGGCCAGCAGCACGGCGACCGAGGCCCGGGCCAGCACCGGGGGGCCGGCCGCGAGCAGGTTCGCCGTCCACAGCACGTCGACGTCGGGCAGGCCCTGCACCAGCAGCAGCCAGCCGACGACGACGGCCAGCACGCCGGTCAGCGACCCCCGCCCCCGCGCCGCCGCCCGGACCGCGGCCACCACCACGAGCAGCACCAGCAGCGCCGGCACCAGCGCGGACAGCACGGCGCCCGGGTGCGACCCGACGGTCACCGAGGGGGCCGGGGTGGCCACGGCGTGGCCCAGCGAGGCCGACGCCCCCAGCCCCAGCGCGGCAGCGAGCGGACCGGCGGTGCGGGCGAGCGAGCCGGCGGCGACGACGCCGGCGAGCACCAGCGCGTAGAGCGGCCACACCAGCCAGCCCGGTGGCGGGGGCGACCAGGTCAGCACCCCCGCGACGTCCACCGGCGTGCCCCCCAGCGCCATCGGCACCGTCCAGGAGATGACGGTGTGCGACACGGTCGGGTCGGCGGTGACCACCGGGGGCAGCTGACCCTCGCTCATCCAGTGCGTCCGGTGGTCGTGCCAGGCGTACTGCGGCTGCGTCGAGACCTGCACCCAGTCCGGCGTCCCCAACGGGTCGGCGTCGGACGGCAGCGGCGTCCGGCCGAACCGGTCCAGGTTGATCGTGGTCGCCGGGCTGTGCGCGTTGCGCCAGACCCCGTCGGGGCCGATCCGCAGGTAGGGCTCCCCGGAGTAGCCGGGCACGGTGAGCTCGGTGTCGGTGGTGTTGACGACCTCGAGCTCGTCGCCGAACTGCAGCACCCGGACGTCGACCCCGGGCAGGTCCGGACGCACCGAGGTCACCGCGCCGTCGAAGTCGCTGCCTGCCACGCCCTCGCCGACGTGCGCCGCGGCCGGACCGGCCGGCGCACCGGCCGCGACCACGGCCAGGAGCACGAGCAGCGCCCGTGCCCCCATCCGGCGCAGCCCCGCGGTCACGCCGGCCAGTCTGCCCTCACTCGCCGGCGACGACCGCCAGGTCGTGCGCGATGTCCCGCGAGGTGTTCCCGGCGTCGAAGGCCACGTCGGCCTCGCCGTCCGTGCCGTAGAGCAGCAGCAGCGAGGAGTGCTGCTGGCCCATCTCCTCGGCCAGCGGCACCCCCGCCGCCAGCTGGGCGGCGTCGATCTCGGCCTGCGAGCCGGTGAGCCCGACGATCGCCGGGGCCGGTGCGGTGGAGAACAGGGACAGGTAGTCCCCCAGCACCTCGGGGGTGTCCCGGGCCGGGTCGGTGGTCACGAAGACCACCGTGGTCGCCGCGGCGACCTCCGGGTCCGACGTCTGCAGCGCGATCGCGACGTCGGCCATCGTGGTCGGGCAGATGTCCGGGCAGTTGGTGTACCCGAAGAACAGCAGCGTCGGCCCGTCGGCGGTCTGCGCCGCGAAGTCGTACGGCGCCCCGGCCTGGTCGGTCAGGGTGAACGACGGCTTCTGGTACGCGTCGCGCAGGAACAGCCCGTCGTACGGGTTGTCCGGCCCGGACACCGTCGCGGGGGCCTCGCCCGAGGTGTGGTCGCCGTGCCCGCCGGCCGCGGCCTGGTCGGCCTCCGCGGACCCACCGCAGCCGGCCAGCACCAGCCCGGCGGTCAGCGCGATCGCGGCCAGGGACGTGCGACGTGGGAGGGAGCTCACGAGGCCACGGTACGACGGCGTGCGGCCAGGCCCAGGGCGAGTCCGGCCACACCGGCGACCAGCCCGAGCCCACCGAGCACCAGCGCGGTGACGGCGATCCCGTTGCCGCTGCCGTCCTCGGCCGCGGTGGCATCGGTGGCCGAGGCGGCGGTGTCGGTGCCGCC
Organism: Geodermatophilus sp. Leaf369; assembly: GCF_001424455.1. Taxonomy (NCBI): domain Bacteria; kingdom Bacillati; phylum Actinomycetota; class Actinomycetes; order Geodermatophilales; family Geodermatophilaceae; genus Geodermatophilus; species Geodermatophilus sp. Leaf369. The sequence goes on from NZ_LMQA01000001.1 coordinate 774,786, forward strand.
GTCCGAGCCGTGCGCGTCACCGCTGGCGGCCGTCGAGCCGCTCAGGTCCAGGACCGGGGCCGGGTACTGCGGCTCGGGCTGGCCCTCGACGGTCGGCTCGATCCAGGCGGACTCGGTGCCGTCGCTGTAGGTCTGCACGGTGCCGAAGGAGACGGTCTCGGCGTCGGGGAACGGCCCGCCCAGCAGGGAGAACTCCTGGAACTGGCCGGGGGCGATGCCACCACCGGCGTCGGCGGTGAACTGCACGACGGTCACCGCGCTGGTGATCTCCTCGCCGTCGGACTCCACCGGCGGGTCGAGCTGGGTGGTGGTCGGGGTGATCGTCCAGCCGGCCACCGGCTCGGCCTGCACGAAGGTCAGCGGGGTGTCGGTGGGCAGCTGGATGCGCAGCGAGACGGTGCTGGCGGTGTCGCTCTCGTTGGGCACCCGGAAGGTCATCACGCCGAAGCCGCCCGGGGCGGCCTCGTCGGAGGACACCCGGACGTGCGCGGAGGCGACGCCACCGCCGGCGGCCACGGCGATGCCGGTGGCCAGGGTGAGGACGGCGAGACGACGGGGGGTGGTGGACATGCTTCTCCTGTCAGAGGGGTGTGCGCAGGTCAGCGCACGGGGAACGTGGTGGACGCCGTGAGGGCGGTGAACTCGTCGAGCCGGACGGTGACGGTGACCGTCCAACTGCCCGCGGTGGGCAGCTGGGCGTCGCCGACGGAGTGGCCCGGCCCGGCCGGCTGGAGCTCGACGTCGAGCGGGCCGATCTGCTGCTCGGCCTCGGTGAGGGTCACCCGCAGCGACTGCGGCTGGGCCAGCTGGCCGTCGGCGTCGAAGAGGTAGACGTGCAGGGTGTTCGGGCCGGGCTGCGCGGGGTCGACCGACAGCTGCACGCTGCCGTCGGCGCCGGTCGCACCCTGCAGCGGGAGCGTGACGTCGACCGGGTCGGCGACGGCGGCCTTGGCCGGCGGGGTGCCCACCAGGACCGCCGAGAGGGCGAGGACCACGGCCGCGACCCCGACCTCGATCAGCACCGAGCGGCGGAACGGGGCGACGTCGGCGACCGCGGCACCGGCCCGCTCCCGGGCAGCGCTGTCCTCGTCCTCGGCGCTGAACGCGTGCGCCACCACCCGGCGCCGGGTGGTGCGGGGGGCGCCCAGCTGCTGCTGCACCCACACCCGGCTGACCCCGGCGACGGCGAGCAGCCCGAGCACCAGCGCGAGCTTGGCGACCAGCACCCAGCCGTAGGTGGTGGACACCAGCGCCGCCGGTGAGCCGACCTCGCGCACCGACTGGACCACCCCGGTGACCACCAGCGCGGCCACCGATCCGGCGGCGAGCCGGCTGTAGCGGGGCAGCGCGGTCGCCAGCTCACCGGCCGGCACCCCGCGCCGCAGCGCGCCGGCCAGCAGGGCGGTCAGCCCGCCCAGCCACACGGTCATCGCGGCCACGTGCACGGCGGTGACGACGACGGCCAGACCCGGCAGCGGGCCGGCGACGGGGTGTCCGACGGCCGCGGTGGTGACCACGAGACCCAGGGCCAGCACCACCCCGGCGACGACCAGCCCCCGCGACGGGGCAGCGGCCCGGAAGGCCACGACGGTCAGGGCGGCGAGCCCGGCGGCCAGCACGACCCGGGCCAGCAGGGTGAGGCCGAACGCCGAGCCCGCGGTGGTGGCGAGCAGCTGCGGGTCGACCAGGTCGGCCAGCCCGGTGGCCGCGGCGTAGGGGCCCTGCAGCAGGAAGGACAGCACTGCCCCGGCGGCGACGGCACCGAGCCCGGAGAGGGTCAGCGTGCGCACCCGGCGGGAGCGCCAGCCGGCCGACCAGCAGGCGAGCAGGAAGACCGGGACGCCGACGCCGAGGGCCAACCCGGCGAAGCCGAGCCAGCGGGCCACCGGGAGCAGCGCCCCGACGACCGGGTCGACGTCGCTGCCGGCCTCGGCACCGGTGGTGGGCACGAGCTCCCCGTCCCCGACCACGAAGGCGTAGGCCCCGCTGATCGGGTGCGAGTCCGCCGAGACGACCCGGTAGGTCACCACGTAGCTGGCGTCGGGCAGGTCGGCCCGCAGCGGGACGGTGATCGTGCCGTCGCTGGCGGTCGCGGCACCGGTGTCGACGCGTTCGCCGACGCTGTCGAGCACCCGGGCGTAGCCGGCCCCGAGCGAGACCCCCTCGTCGAACTCCAGGGTCACCTCGGTCGGGGCGGTCTCCAGCCGGGCGCTCTCGGCCGGGGTGGTGGTGACCAGGGTGGCGTGCGCGCTGGCCGGGGCCGCGGTGCCGACGTCGACCAGCAGGGCCAGGGGCAGCGCGGCGAGCAGGAGGAGGACCAGGCGCCTCACGCGAGCACCCGCACCCCGGCCGATGCCGTCCCGCGGCGCCGTCCTCGCCAGGCCAGGGCCGCGGTGACCACCAGCCCGGCCAGGAGCAGGAGGTGGCCCACCGCCCGGTCGGCGTGCACGTGCCCGGCGCCGAGGTCGGTGACCGTGACGACGGTGAGCACCGCGGTGAAGGTGGCCAGGAACGGCAGCGCGCCGGCGGCCAGCCGCGGGGCGGCAGCGCAGGCCAGGAAGGCCACGGCCAGCCCGAGGTTCCAGGCCCCGGTCTCGTGCGCGACGTGCACCGGGGCGCTCATCGCGCCGGCCCCGCTGACCAGCGACGGCGTGGCCAGCCCGACCTGGGCGACCCCGACGGCCAGCAGCGCCAGCCGCAGGGCCGTCGTCACCAGCCGGGAGCGGGCCGCGGCAGCCGCACCGGGGAGCCGGTCGGGCAGCGCGGACAACACGGCCGCGGTGAGGTCGGGGACGGCCGGGGCGGGCGCCAGACGGGCGCGCCGGGTCACCAGCCCCGCGGTCTCCACCCAGGCCGAACAGGCCGCACACCCGGCCAGGTGGGCGTCCAGGGCCGCCGCGGGGACCGGGGACCCCTCGCCGTCCATCCGGGCAGAAGCCGCCTCGCGCCAGCGCTCGCAGTGCATGGGAGGAGAGTCGCTCCCGGGGCACCCCTGGTTCCCGGGGTCCGCATGGGCCCGGTCACAGGTCAGACTGGGGGGCGTGGAACCCCCGGTCGACGAGCTGGCGCGGGTCGCCGCGGCCGCCGCCGACGGGGACCCGCTCGCCGCTGCGGCCTTCGTCCGGGCCACCCAGGCCGACGTGTGGCGGCTGTGCGCGCACCTGGGCGACCGGCAGTCCGCCGACGACCTGACCCAGGAGACCTACCTGCGGGCCTTCGGCTCGCTGCACCGCTTCGCCGGCCGGTCGACCGTGCGCACCTGGCTGTTCTCCATCGCCCGCCGCACGTGCGCCGACGCCATCCGCCGCACCGGCCGCCGGCGGCTCACCCTCGTCGGGGACGACGAGCTCCTCGAGCGCGCCGACACCGGCAACACCGCCGACCGGGTGGGCGAGGACGCCGTCGTCGGCGACCTGCTCGCCCGGCTGCACCCCGACCGGCGCGAGGCCTTCGTGCTCACCCAGCTGATGGGCCTGCCCTACGCGGAGGCCGCCGCCGTGGCCGACGTCCCGGTCGGCACGATCCGTTCCCGGGTCGCCCGTGCCCGGGCCGACCTGGTCGAGGCGCTGGGCGCCGACACCGCGGCCGACGACGAGCACGGGGGACGACGCACCCACGGCTGAGATGACGGCCCGGTGGACGGTTGGTGAACGCAAGGGGACCTAAGCTCTGCCGCGGCCGTCCGGCCGTCCCCGTTCTCCCCCCGGAGTCTCTGCTCGTGGCCTTCAGCCTCACGCCCAAGGACACCCGCTTCTACGACATGTTCACCGCCTCGGCGCAGAACCTCGTCGAGGCGACGACCGTGCTCGGGGACTTCGTGCACGACGTCTCCCGCCGCGAGGAGCTCGGCGGCGTGCTGCGCGACCTGGAGCACGCCGGGGACAACCTGACCCACGCGGTGTTCCGGCAGCTCAACTCCAGCTTCGTCACCCCGTTCGACCGCGAGGACATCTACGCCCTGGCCAGCGACCTCGACGACGTGATGGACGCGATCGAGGCCGCCGCGGACCTGGTCGTGCTCACCGGGCTGGGCACCCTCCCGGCCGAGATGGGCCAGCAGGTGGCCCTGCTGCAGCGCTGCGCGCAGGTGACCGCCGACGCGATGCCCCGGCTGCGGGCGATGAAGGACCTCGCCGACTACTGGATCGAGGTCAACAGCCTGGAGAACGAGGCGGACAAGCTGTACCGCCGGCTGCTGTCCCGGCTGTACTCCGGGGAGTTCGACGCCCTGGAGATCCTCAAGCTCAAGGAGGTGGCCGACCAGCTCGAGGAGGCCGCCGACGCCTTCGAGCACGTCGCCAACGTGGTGGAGACCATCTCGGTCAAGGAGTCCTGACCGACGGTGGACGGGCTCTTCCTGGCTCTCGTCGTCATCGTGGTGGTGGCGCTGGCCTTCGACTACACCAACGGCTTCCACGACGCCGCCAACTCCATCGCCGTCGCCGTCTCCACCAAGGCGCTCACCCCGCGGGTCGCCCTGGCGCTGGCCGCGGTGATGAACCTGGTCGGGGCGCTGATCTCCACCGAGGTCGCCCAGACCGTGGGCGCCGGCATCATCGACACCCCCAGCGGCAGCGACGGCCTGCAGATCGTCTTCGCCGCGCTCATCGGCGCGATCACCTGGAACCTGATCACCTGGTACTTCGGCCTGCCCAGCTCCTCCTCGCACGCCCTGATCGGCGGCCTGGTCGGCGCTGCGCTGTCCGCCGTCCACTCGGTGCAGTGGCTGGGCATCGTGGAGAAGGTCGTCGTCCCGATGGTGCTGTCCCCGCTGGTCGGGTTCGGCCTGGGCTACCTGGTGATGCTCGCGGTGCTGTGGTCCTTCCGCGGCGCCAACGTCACCCGGGCCAACCGCGGCTTCCGGTACGCCCAGATCGTCAGCTCGGCCACCATGGCACTGGGCCACGGACTGCAGGACGCCCAGAAGACGATGGGCATCATCACCCTGGCCCTGGTCACCGCCGGGCAGATCGACACCTTCGAGGTGCCGCTGTGGGTGGTGCTGGCCGCCGCGCTCGCGATCAGCGCGGGCACCTACGCCGGTGGCTTCCGGATCATGCGCACGCTGGGCCGGCGGATCATCCAGCTCACCCCGGCCGGGGGCTTCTCCGCCCAGACCGTGGCGTCCAGCGTCATGATCACCACGGCCACGGTCTTCGCCGTCCCGGTGTCGACCACGCACATCACCACCACGTCGATCATGGGGGTGGGTGCCACCCGCCGGCTGTCCGCCGTCCGCTGGGGCGTGGCCGGGAACATCGTCGTCGCCTGGGTGTTGACGCTCCCGGCCGCCGGTCTCGTCGCCGCCGCGGTGTACTGGGTGACGCACGCGATCGTCGGCTGAACAGGGAGGGGCCCGGGTGTCCGCGCACGACCCCGTCGGGAACCCCGTCGACCACCCGCCGACGACGACCGCCCCGGCCCCCCTGGCACTGGGGACGACGTCGGCCCGCTGGGTGCTGCTGGCCACCGTGCTCGCCTCGGCGATGGCGTTCCTGGACTCCACCGCGGTCAACGTCGCGCTGCCCACCATCGGCGCCGACCTGGGGTCCTCGCTGTCGGGCCTGCAGTGGACCGTCACCGGTTACACCCTCGCGCTGGCCTCGCTGATCCTGCTCGGCGGCGCCCTGGGCGACCGGTACGGCCGCCGCCGGGTGTTCCTGGTCGGCGTCGTCTGGTTCGCCTCCACCTCCCTGCTCTGCGGTCTCGCACCCACCACCGAGCTGCTGGTCGCCGCCCGCGTGCTGCAGGGCATCGGCGGCGCGCTCCTGGTGCCCGGCTCCCTGTCGCTCATCCAGTCCTCCTTCCGGCACGTCGACCGGGCCCGCGCCATCGGGCTGTGGTCCGGGCTGGGCGGGGTCGCCGGACTGGGCGGGCCCTTCCTGGGCGGGTTCCTGGTCGACGCCGTCAGCTGGCGGTGGGTGTTCCTGGTCAACGTGCCGCTGGCGGTCGCGGTCGTGGTCGTCGCGCTGCGGCACGTGCCGGAGAGCCGGGACCCCGCCCACCACGGGCGCTTCGACGTCCCCGGTGCCGCGCTCACCGCACTGGCCCTCGGCGGTGTCACGTACGCGCTGATCGACGCCGGTTCCGGCCCGGGCACCTGGGTGGCGCTGGCGCTCGGGGTGGCCGGCGCGGTGGGCTTCGTCGCCCGGGAGCGGACGACGGCGGACCCGATGCTGCCCCTGGGCGTCTTCGCCGACCGGCAGTTCACCGGCGCGAACCTGACCACGCTGGCCGTCTACGGCGCGATGGGCGGGTTCTCCTTCTTCCTGGTGCTGCAGCTGCAGACCGTGCTCGGCTACGACGCGCTGCAGTCCGGTGCGGCGGTCGTGCCCTCGATCCTGGTCATCTCGCTGCTGTCCTCCCGCGCCGGAGCGCTGGCCACCCGGCTGGGCCCCCGCATCCCGATGACGGTCGGTCCGCTCGTCGCGGCGTCCGGGGTGCTGTACCTGTCCTTCGTCGACGCCGGCACCCGGTGGGCGACCGGCATCCTGCCCGGCTCCCTGGTGTTCGGCCTGGGCATGGCGCTGACCGTGGCCCCGTTGACCGCGACCGTGCTGGGCGCGGCGCCGGACCACCTGGCCGGGGTGGCCAGCGGGGTGAACAACGCCGTCGCCCGGGCCGCCCAGCTGCTCGCCGTTGCCGCGCTGCCCCTGGCGGTCGGCCTCTCTGGGGACGACTACGCCCGCCCGGACGCCTTCACCGACGGGTACGCGCTGGCCATGCGGCTGTGCGCCGGGCTCATCGCACTGGGCGGCGTGATCTCGCTGGTGACCATCCGGGCCGACGTCCTGGAACCCGATCCCACCTGACGGGATGCCGGTGTACCTCCTAAGTGCATCGGGCTGGTAGACATTGCCCCGTGTCGGCGACCGGTGTGCTCCCAGGTGACCTCCTGGTGACCCGCATCCACGTCGACCTGGTGCGCGTCACCACCGCAGCCTGTCTGGCTCGCTGAACGACCCGGGGTCCTCGACGACCCCCGTCCCGGCGCGGGTGCGCAGCCGGGCCCCTCCCCCGCCAGACCCCTCACCCCGGAGCACCCCTGTGCGCACCCTGATCCTCTTCGCCCTCGTGGGCCTCGGCGCCCAGCTCGTCGACGGCAGCCTGGGCATGGCCTACGGCGTCACCTCCACGACGCTGCTGCTGGCCGTCGGCGCCAGCCCGGCCGCCGCCTCGGCCACCGTCCACCTCGCCGAGATCGGCACCACGCTGGTCTCCGGCGCCTCGCACTGGAAGTTCGGCAACGTCGACTGGAGGGTCGTCGCCAAGATCGGCATCCCCGGCGGCGTCGGCGCCTTCGCCGGAGCGACCTTCCTGTCCTCGCTGGACACCTCGGTCGCAGCCCCGCTGATGAGCGGCATCCTGCTGGTTCTCGGCCTCTACGTGCTGATCCGTTTCACCTTCCGCGGCCTGAACAAGCAGAACCTCGGCAAGCCGATGCGCAAGCGCTTCCTCGGCCCGCTCGGCCTGGTCGCCGGGTTCGTCGACGCCACCGGCGGCGGCGGCTGGGGCCCGGTCGGCACGCCCGCCATCCTGGCCAGCGGCCGGATGGAGCCCCGCAAGGTGATCGGCTCGATCGACACCTCGGAGTTCATCGTCGCGCTCGCCGCCTCGCTGGGCTTCCTGTTCGCCCTCGGCTCGCAGGGGATCAACGCCACCTGGGTCGCCGGCCTGCTCATCGGCGGCGTCATCGCCGCCCCGATCGCCGCCTGGCTGGTCCGGCACGTCCCGCCGCGGCTGCTGGGCTCCGCGGTCGGCGGGATCATCGTCTTCACCAACACCCGCTCGCTGTTCAACGCCTTCGAGGTCGCCGACGCCGTCCGCTGGCCGGTGTACGCGGTCATCGTCGTCGGCTGGATCGCCGCGGTCGTGCACTCCTGGCGGGTCTACCGGGCCGACACCGAGTCCGAGTCGGTCGAGGCCGCCGCGAAGCTCGAGCAGGAGCGCCGCGACGCCCTGGTGCGGCAGCTCTCCGACAGTGGGTCCGTCGGCGCCGGTCGCCCGCAGGACCCCCGCGACTAGTCCGACGGGACGGGTGGGTTGCGCACAACCGGGTAGGGGGCGGAGGACGGCGTCGTCACCCGGACGGCGCGACACCGCAGGAGGTACCACCGCAATGAGCGTCATGGCCATCATCGGAGCCGGTCGGGGACTGGGCGCCGCCACCGCCCGCGTGTTCGGGGCACAGGGCTACGACATCGCCCTGGTCGCCCGCAACCAGACCCGGGTCTCCGAGCTCGCCGCCGACCTGGCCGCCGAGGGCATCACCACCGGGGGCTTCGTCGCCGACGTGCGCGACCCCGACTCGATCACCCACACCCTGGCCCAGATCGGGGAGACCATGGGCCCGATCGAGGTGCTGCAGTACAGCCCGCTCCCGGACAAGACCTTCCTGCGCCCGGTGCTGGAGACCACCGCCGCCGACCTGGTCGGCCCGGTGGAGTTCTCGATCTACGGCCCGGTGGCCGCCGTCCGGCAGGTGCTGCCCGGGATGCGTTACCTGCCCGAGGGCTCGAAGCCCTCGATCCTGTTCGTCAACGGCGGTTCGGCCGTCGTCCCGAACAAGGGCGTGGCCGGCACCAGCGTCGCCTTCGCCGGACTGACCGCCTACGCGCAGCTGCTCAACGAGGTGCTCACCGACGAGGGCATCCAGGTCTCCCAGCTGGTCATCCCCGGCGCGATGGTCGACGGCGACCCGGTCAAGGGCCCCGACGTGATGGCCGGCCACCTGTGGGACCTGCACAGCAAGCGCGACGCCTTCCGCTTCCAGGTCGAGGGCACCGACTGAGACGAGGCGCTCACCCGGCGCTGCGGACCACCTGCAGCGCCGGGTGCCGGGCGGCGTCGTCGAGGACGGCGACCGGGGTGCGGGCGCGGCCGGGGTGCGCGGCCAGCCGGAGCGCCCGCGCGCTGAGCAGTGCCTCGGTGGCCGGCGGGACGACGAGCAGCTGGAGCTGCAGCTGTCGGTCACCGCAGGTGAGCGTGACGACCTGCGGGTCACCGGTGGCGAAGCCGCCGACCCGGACCACCCGCTCCCCCACGGCCAGCTTGCGCGGCACCCGGTGCCAGGCCGAGAACGGGTAGGTGAACCGGGTGACGCCGACCCCGCGGCGGTCCAGGGCGGCGACGAGCTCGGGCAGCTCCAGGGCCAGGTCGGTGGAGCGGGGCCACCAGGCGCCGTGCAGACCCTCGCCGGCATCGGTGCGCAGGCTCACCCGCACGTCGATCCCACCGCGGAAACCGGGCAGCTCCTGCTCGCCGACCCATGCCGCGCGGTTGGTCCTCGGGTTCTCCACGGGACGACGCTAGGCAGCCCGGGGACGCCGTCCCGACGGACACGCCGCGCCCCACCGGACCCCTCCGTCACACGGCCGGTCCTCACCCACCGTCACCGATCCGCGACCACCGCGGAACGACGACGCCCCCGCCACCACGAGGGTGACGGGGGCGACGACAGCCAGTCGATCAGACCGGCTTGGGCTTGCGGTTCTTGCTCTTGCCGCGCTCGGTCTGGTCCAGCACGACCTTGCGCACCCGCACGGTGGCCGGGGTGACCTCGACGCACTCGTCCTCGGCGCAGAACTCCAGCGCCTGCTCCAGGTTGAGGATGCGCGGCGGGATGAGCCGCTCCAGCTCCTCGGAGGTGGACTTGCGCATGTTGGTGAGCTTCTTCTCCTTGGTGATGTTCACGTCCATGTCGTCGGGACGCGAGTTCTCACCCACGAGCATGCCCTCGTAGACCTCGGTGCCGGGCTCGACCATCATCTGGCCGCGCTCCTGCAGGGAGAACATCGAGTAGGTCGTGGCCACACCGGTGCGGTCGGCGACCAGGGAGCCGGTCGGACGGGCGCGCATGTCGCCCAGCCACGGCTCGTAGCCCTCGAGCACGTGGTTGAACACGCCGGTGCCGCGGGTCTCGGTGAGGAACTCGGTGCGGAACCCGATCAGGCCACGGGAGGGGGCGACGTACTCCATCCGCGCCCAGCCGGTGTCGTGGTGCACCAGGTTCTCCAGGCGGCCGCGGCGGATCGCCAGGGCCTGGGTCAGCGTGCCGACGTACTCACCCGGGGTGTCGATGGTGACCCGCTCGACCGGCTCGTGCAGCTTGCCGTCGATCTCCTTGGTGACCACCTGCGGGCGGCCGACGGTGAGCTCGAAGTCCTCGCGGCGCAGCTGCTCGACCAGGATCGCCAGGGCGAGCTCGCCACGGCCCTGCATCTCCCAGGTGTCGGGGCGCTCGGTGGGCAGCATGCGCACCGAGACGTTACCGACGAGCTCTTGGTCGAGGCGGTTCTTGATCAGGCGGGCGGTGACCTTCTTGCCCGACTTGCCCGACAGCGGCGAGGTGTTGATCCCGATGGTGATCGAGATCGAGGGCTCGTCGACGGTCAGCGCCGGCAGCGGACGCGGGTCGTCGGGGTCGGCGAGCGTGTCGCCGATGCCGATGTCCTCGATGCCGGCGATGGCGACCAGGTCGCCGGGGCCGGCGCTCTCGGCCGGCACGCGGGTCAGGCCCTCGGTGGACAGCAGCTCGGTGATCTTGACCTTGGTGATCGTGCCGTCGACCTTGCACCACGCGACCTGCTGGCCGCGCTTCATCTCACCGGAGTGGATGCGGAGCAGGGCGAGGCGACCCAGGAACGGGGAGGCGTCGAGGTTGGTGACCTGCGCGCGCAGCGGCTCCTCGGCGTCGTACTCGGGGGCCGGGATGGTGTCCAGCAGCGTCTGGACCAGCGGACCGAGGTCCGGGCTGTCCGGGACGGTGCCGTTCTCCGGCTTGTTCAGCGAGGCCTGGCCGGTGCGGCCGTTGCAGTAGACGATCGGGAACTCGAGGGTCTCGGCGGGGAGGCCGGCGTCCTCGAGCAGCTCCATGAAGAGCTCGTAGCACTCGTCGACGACCTCTTCGATCCGGGCGTCGCCACGGTCGGTCTTGTTGACGGCGAGGATGACCGGCATCCCCTTGGCCAGGGCCTTGCGGAGCACGAAGCGGGTCTGCGGCAGCGGGCCCTCGGAGGCGTCGACGAGCAGCACGACACCGTCGACCATGGACAGACCGCGCTCGACCTCACCGCCGAAGTCGGCGTGGCCGGGGGTGTCGACGATGTTGACGACGACGGGGTTGCCGTCGGCGTCGGCGAGCCGGATCGCGGTGTTCTTGGCGAGGATGGTGATGCCACGCTCGCGCTCGAGGTCCATGGAGTCCATGACCCGGTCCTGCGTCGAGTCGTTGTCCGTGCCCTCGCCCTTGGCGCGCCCGAGGGCGCCGGCCTGGCGGAGCAGCGCATCGACCAGGGTGGTCTTGCCGTGGTCGACGTGGGCGACGATCGCCACGTTGCGCAGGTCATTACGGGTGGGCATGCGGAGAGGCACCTCAGGAGATCGGGGTTCGCGGCACTGGTGGGATCCCCCGAGCACCGCCCGTCGCCGACCGGCGACCCTCCCATGGTAGGCGCTCCGGCCCGACCTCAGGCCGGCTGTGACCGGTCAGCCACCGCGAAGGCGATGCCCGCGGCCACGATCGTGACGACGCCCACAGCCAGCCAGGCCGGCCAGCCGACGCCGATGGCCAGCACGTGGGCGAGCACGAAGGCCACCAGGTAGACCGCGGCCAGCCCGGCGGTGACCGCCCAGCCGCGCCGGCGCCGCCACAGCCACCCGGCCGCGAGCCCGCCGGCGAGGAAGACGGCGCCACCCAGGGCCCGGACGCCGGTGCCCTGGGCGATGCCGAACCCGGCGGCCAGGCCGATCGCGACGGGCAGGGCGGAGGGCAGGGCGGCGAGCCGGGAGCGGTTCAGCGTGCTGGTCGACATGGGCCCAGTGTCCCCGCCGGTCACTGCTGGGCGGCGGCGACCGCTGCGGTCAGCCCGTCGGCGGACAGGTCGGTCAGCGCCGTCCCGTCGACGAAGACCGTCGGGGTGCCGGTGACGCCGTCCTTCGACGCCTGGTCGGTGGCGGTGACCGTCCAGTCCCGGTAGGTCTGGTCCTCGATCCCCGCGGTGACCGCGTCGCCGGTGGCCCCGGCCTGCTCGGCGTAGGAGACCAGCTGGTCGTCGGTCAGCCCGCTGCCGGTGGCCTCGTCGGGCTGGTTCGCGTAGAGCAGGTCGTGGAAGCGCTCCAGCGCCTCGGGGCCGGTGGTCGAGGCCACCACGGCCGCGGCGTTCAGCGCCCGGGTGGAGTAGTCGTCGTTCCGGTCGGAGTCCAGGAAGGCCATGCCGTGGTACTCCACCCGGACCGTCCCGGCGTCGACGAGGTCCTCCAGCGTCGAGCCGGCGGCGGCCTCGAAGTCCCGGCAGTTGGGGCACTGGTAGTCCTCGTAGAGGTCCACCGTGACCGGGGCGTCGGCGCTGCCGACCGCGAAGGCGGTCTGCGAGCTGCCCGGCGCCGTCCCCGAGGGCACCGCAGCGTCGGCGGCGGTCGACGTCCGGGCGGTCTGCACCAGGACGACGGCGACCACGGCCACCACGACGAGCACCGCCGCGACGACCCCGCCGACCAGGGTGCGTCGGCGCTTCTGCTCCGCGGCGCGGACGGCGGCCTCGGCGGCACGCCTCTCGGCGATCCGGCGCTGGGCGGCCGCGCGGCCGCGGGTGGGGTCACTGGACACGGAGGGGCTCCTGACGGGAGGGGGCGAGCGAGAACCGGGAGTGCGGCCACCGGGCCAGCGCCAGGGCGACCAGCAGCAGGGCGGTGTCCCGGGCGACCTCGGCCGGGTAGGCGGTCTGCCCGGTCTGCACCTGACCCCCGCCGCCGAAGCAGCCGCAGTCGATCTGCAGGCCGCGCGCCCAGGCGGAGCCGACGCCGACGAGGAAGACCGCGAGCAGCAGCGCGGAGGCCACCGCCGCCGTCCGGACGAACACCCCGGCGAGCAGCGCCAGACCGACGGCGACCTCGACGACGGGCAGGCCGAAGGCGACCGGGCCGACCAGCACCTCGGGCAGCAGCCGGTAGGCCCGGACGGCCCGCACCGCCGCGGCGGGGTCGGGCAGCTTCAGCAGGCCGGCGACGACGAAGACGCCGCCCAGGAGCAGCCGGGCGGCGAGAGCCAGCCAGGGACGCAGGTCGGACCGCACTCCCCCACAGTCGTCCGGGGACCGTCGGAGGTTCCCGCAGCTCAGCTGTGGATCTCCCGGGAACGACGGAGGGCCCCGGGGGTGTCGTCACCCCGGGGCCCTCTGTCAGCGTCCTATGAGGCGCGGAGCACGGCCTCGATCTCGAGCTCGACGGAGATCTTGTCGCCGACGACGACGCCGCCACCGTCCATGGGCATGTCGATGTCCACGCCGAACTCCTTGCGGGAGATGTCGGTCTTGCCGGTGAAGCCGGCGCGCGTGCCGCCGTAGGCGTCCGGCCCGAAGCCGTTCAGCTCCAGCGACAGCGTGGTGGGCTTGGTGATGCCCTTGATGGTGAGCTCGCCCTCGACGGTCCAGTCGTCGCCCTTGGCCTTGATGCCGGTGGACCGGAAGGTCATCACGGTGTGGTTGCCGGTGTCGAAGAAGTCGGCGGACTTGATGTGGGCGTCGCGCTGCTCCTGGCGGGTGTCGATCGAGTCCATGTCGATCGAGGCCTCGACGGTGGAGGCGGCCGGGTCGGCGGCGGTGACGATGACGCCGTCGAACTTCGTGAAGTAGCCGCGGACCTTGCTGACCATCATGTGGCGGACGGAGAAGCCGACCGTGGAGTGGGTGGCGTCGATGTCCCAGGTGCCGGCCAGGTAGCCGGGGATCTGCGTGGTGCTGCTCATGCTTCCTCCAAGTGGTTGAGCGCTTGACTGCTTCGCTGGACCGTAGCGTAGTTGAACCCTTGAGCATTCCGCCAGTACCCTCGGGGCATGACCGCAGAGGTGTCGTCCCCGTCACCGGCCACCGCGCCCGCCCCCCGCTGGCTGGACGAGTCCGAGCAGCAGGCCTGGCGCGCCTGGTTGTACAGCACCCAGCTGCTCGCCGACCGCCTCGACCGGGAGCTGACCCGGGAGACGGGCATCTCGCACGCCTACTACGAGATCCTCGTGCAGCTGTCGGAGACCCCGGGCCGCTCGCTGCGGATGAGCGAGCTCGCCGAGCGCTGCCTGTCCTCCCGCAGCCGGCTCTCCCACGCGGTGTCCCGGCTCGAGGAGCGCGGCTGGGTGCGCCGGCAGGTGTGCCCGGACGACGGCCGGGGCCAGCTCGCCGTCCTCACCGAGGAGGGGTTCAGCGCCCTGGAAGCTGCTGCCCCGGTGCACGTGGAGAGCGTCCGCACCCACCTGTTCGACCAGCTCAGCCCGGCGCAGGTCGCGGCGATGACCGACATCGGCCAGACCCTGCTGGCCCACCTCGACCCGCCCCGCTGACCGGCTCCCCCGCGGGGGAGCCGGTCGGCAGGATCAGCGGAAGTACTTGTCCGGGGTGATGGGCAGGTCGCGGACCCGGCGTCCGGTGGCGTGCCAGTACGCGTTGCCGATCGCCGACGCGGACCCGACGATGCCGATCTCGCCGATGCCCTTGGCGCCCAGCGGGTTGTGCAGGTCGTCGGACTCGTCGATCCAGCTGATGTCCATCTCGCCGACGTCGGCGTTGCTGGCGATGTGGTACTCGGCCAGGTCGTGGTTGGCGTAGTGCCCCCGGGTCTGGTCGAGCACCGACTCCTCGTGCAGCGCCATCGACAGGCCCATCGTCATGCCGCCCAGGAACTGTGAGCGGCCGGTCGTGGCGTTGATGATCCGCCCGGCCGCGAACACCCCGGTCATCCGCGGCACCCGCACCTCCCCGGAGTCCCGGTCGACCCGGACCTCGGCGAAGTGCGCCCCGAAGGCGTGGCTGGAGTACTGCTCGGCCTCGTCACCGGGGCCGGCCTCACCGGTGACGGTGAGCCCACCGGCGGGGATCTCCCGGTCGGCCAGCTGCTCCGCCGCGGCCATGATCGCCGGGCCCCACGAGGTGATCCCGGTGGAGCCGCCGGCCCCCGACGCCTTCGGCAGCCGGCTGTCGCCGATCCGCAGGTCGATCCGGTCCATCGGCACCCGGAGGGCGTCGGCGGCGATCTGGGTCAGGGCGGTCCACGCACCGGTGCCGATGTCCGAGGCGTCGATGCTCACCACGTAGGGCTTGCCCTCCACGGCCTCGATCCGGGCCGCCGAGGGACGGCGACGCGTCGGGTAGGTCGCCGCGGCGACGCCGGTGCCGATCAACCAGCGGCCGTCCTCCCGGACGCCGGGGCGCGGGTCGCGGTCGGCCCAGCCGAACCGCTGCGCCCCCTGGCGCAAACAGGCGACCAGGTTGCGGGTGCTCCACGGCACGTCGCGCTCGGGGTCGCGGTCGGGCTCGTTGCGCAGCCGCAGCTCGATCGGGTCGATGCCCAGCTCGGCGGCCAGCTCGTCCATCGCCGACTCCAGGGCGTACATGCCCGGGGTCTCCCCCGGCGCCCGCATGATCGTCGGCGCCGGGACGTCGAGCTTGGCCAGCCGGTGCGTCGTCCGGCGGGCCGGCGCCGAGTACATGAGCCGCGTCGCGGTGGCGGTCTGCTCGGCGAACTCGGCGTTCTGCGAGGTGTGCTCGACGACCTCGTGGCTGATCGCCGTCAGGGTGCCGTCGGGCTGCGCGCCCAGGCGCAACCGCTGGATGGTGGGCGTGCGGTGCCCGACCAGGGTGAACATCTGCGGCCGGGTCAGCTCCAGCTTGACCGTGCGCCCGGTGACCTTAGCGGCCATCCCGGCGATCAGCTGGTGCACGTGGGTGTAGGCCTTGGACCCGAACGCGCCGCCCACGTAGGGCGAGGTGATGTGCAGCTGGTCCTCGGTGATCCCGAACGCCTCGGTGATCACCGGCACGAGGTTGTGCGGGCCCTGGTTGGCGTCCCACATGCGCAGCACGTCGCCGTCCCAGCGGGCGACGGTCGCGTGCATCTCGATGGGGTTGTTGTGCTGGTTCGGCGTCTCGTAGGTGACGTCGATGCTCACCGGTGCCGCGGCCAGCGCCCCGTCGACGTCCCCGATGACCGAGTCGGTCTCGAAGCCGGCCATCAGCTCCTCCGGCGGGTACAGGTCGTCCCGGTCGGTGGCCAGCCGGACGTCGGCGGGCTGCGCGTCGTAGCTGACGACGACCCGGCCGATGGCGTCCCGGGCGACCTCGGAGGACTCCGCGACCACGGCGGCGACCGGTTCGCCGACGTACTGCACCCGGTCGTACTGCAGCACGACGATCTCGTCGGCCACGTCACCCAGCCGCGGCGCGTTCTCGTGCGTCAGGACGGCGAGCACCCCCGGCAGCGCCTCGGCCGCGCTGACGTCGATCGAGGTGATCCGTCCCCTGGCCGCGGTCGACTGGACGAGGGCCACGAAGACCGCCTGCGCACCCAGTTCGTGCTCGTAGGCGTAGGGCGCGCGGCCGCGGACCTTGTCCGGTCCGTCGATGCGGCGGACGTCGCTGCCGACGGCCCGTTCGGTGGTGGCGGTCATGCGCGGGCCTCCGCGGAGATCTGGAGCAGGGTGCGGGTGATCATGTTCGTGACCATCGGGATCTTGAACGCGTTGTCGCTGAGCGGGTCGGCGGCGGCCAGCTCGGCCTCGGCGGCCGCGGTGAAGGCGGCCTCGGTGGCCGGCCCGCCGCGCAGGGCGTCCTCGGCCACGGTCGCCCGCCAGGGCTTGTGCGCGACCCCGCCCAGGGCGATCCGGACGTCACCGACGACGGCGTCCGGGCCGGTGCCCTGCAGGTCCATCGCCGCAGCCACGCTGACCAGGGCGAAGGCGTAGGAGGCCCGGTCCCGGACCTTGCGGTAGCGCGAGCGGGTCGCCCACGGCAGTGCCGGGACGTCGATCGCGGTGATCAGCTCCCCGTGCGCGAGCGTGGTGTCGCGGGTCGGGTCGTCCCCGGGCAGGCGGTGCAGCTCGGCGATCGGGATGCTCCGCTCGCCGTCCCGGCCCAGCACCTGCACGGTGGCGTCCAGTGCGCGCAGTGCGACGGCCATGTCGGAGGGGTGGGTGGCCACGCAGGTGTGCGGGGACTCCCCGCCCTCGTTCGTGGCGCCGAGCACGGCCAGGTTGCGGTGGTAGCCGCCGACGGCGGCGCAGCCGGAGCCCGCCTCCCGCTTGTTGCACGGCATCGTCACGTCGGTGAAGTAGGTGCACCGGGTGCGCTGGAGCAGGTTGCCACCGGTGGTGGCCCGGTTGCGCAGCTGCCCGCTCGCCCCGGCCAGCAGCGCCTGGGCCAGCAGCGGGTAGCGCTCCCGCACCCGGCGCTCGCCGGCGAGGTCGGCGTTGGGCACCGCGGCACCGATGCGCAGCCCGCCGTCGGGCAGGTCGGTGACCTCGGTGGAGGTCAGCTGCCGGACGTCGACCAGCAGGTCGGGGGTGGCCACGCCCAGCCGCATGAGGTCGACCAGGTTGGTGCCGCCGCCCAGGTAGGCCCCGGTCGGTTCGTCGGCCAGCAGCGCGACCGCGCCGGCCGGGTCGGCGGCCTTCTCGTACCGGAACTCCCTCACGCGCGCACTCCCTGTTCCGTGGCGACCTCGGCGACCGCCGGGACGATGTTGGCGTAGGCGGCGCAGCGGCAGAGGTTGCCCGACATGCGCTCGCGGATCTCGGCGTCGGTGAGGTCGGTCCGCTCGGCGACGAGGTCCTCGCTCACCGCGCTGGGCCAGCCCTGCGCGGCCTCGGCGAGCACGCCGGCCGCCGAGGTGATCTGGCCGGGGGTGCAGTAGCCGCACTGGTAGGCGTCGTGGTCGACGAACGTCTCGTGCAGCCGGTGCGGTCCGTCGCCGGCCAGCCCGTCCGAGGTGGTGACCTCCTGGCCCTCGGCGGTGACCGCCAGGACCAGGCAGCTGTTGACCCGGCGGCCGTCGAGCAGGACCGTGCAGGCCCCGCACTGGCCGTGGTCGCAGCCCTTCTTCGCACTCGTGTTGCCCAGGCGCTCGCGCAGGGCGTCCAGCAGGGAGGTGCGGGTGTCGACGGTCAGCGGGGTGACCGCCCCGTCCACCCGCAGGGTGATCTCGTTGTCCACGGCAACACAGGTGCCCCAGGCCCCCCAGGCTGAACCGGGGACCACCCGGTCTCTGGTCAGGCCAGGTCCGGCGGGGGTGCGGGCCAGCCCTGGCCGATGCCGTCCAGCGGGGCGGTGAACACCGCGGGGCGCTTCTCCAGGAAGGAGGCCACGCCCTCCGCGGCGTCGGCCCCGGCGCCGAGCTCGACCAGCGCCCGGGACTCGGCCCGGTGCGCGTCCCACGGGCTGGACGCCGACAACATCGACCACAGCAGCTGCCGGGACGCCGCCACGGAGACCCCGGAGGTGTTGTCGGCGATCTCGTGGGCCAGCGCGTAGGCGGTGTCCAGCAGCTCGGCATCGGGGACGACGCGGGACACCAGGCGACCGCGCAGCGCCTCGGCGGCGTCGAACACCCGCCCGGTCGCCACCCACTCCATGGCCTGGCTGATCCCCACCACCCGCGGCAGGAACCAGCTCGAGGCGGCCTCCGGGACGATCCCGCGGCGGGCGAAGACGTAGCCGAAGCGGGCCGACTCCCCGGCGATCCGGACGTCCATCGGCAGGATCATCGTGGCGCCGATGCCCACCGCGGCACCGTTGACCGCGGCGATCACCGGCTTGCGCAGCGCGGCGAACGGCAGCGCACCGATGCCACCCCAGTCGCGGGCGACCCCGTCGATGGTGCCGGCCTGCGCGGCCTGGGCGCTGCGGTCGAAGGTGCCCGCCCCCTGCAGGTCGGCCCCGACGCAGAAGTCCCGTCCGGTGCCGGTCACCACCACGACCCGGACCGCGTCGTCGGCATCGGCCACCGCGGCCACCTCGCCCAGCTCGCGGGCCATCACCGGGGTGTAGGCGTTGCGCCGGTCCGGCCGGTCCAGGGTCAACGTGCCGACCCCGCCGTCCACGGCCCAGACGACCTGGCTCCAGTCGCTCACGACAGCGCCCCGGCGAGCACGAGGCCGGCGACGACGTCGTGGTGCTCGGCGGCGTCGCCCAGCAGCAGCCGGTCGACCTTGGCCCGCCGCCAGTACAGGTGCGCGTCGTGCTCCCAGGTGAACCCGGTGCCGCCGTGCACCTGGATGCAGGTCTCCGCGGCCCGCTCCAGGGTCTCCGCGGCGAACGCCTTCGCGGCGGCTGCGGCCAACGGCAGCTCGTCGGGGGCGCGGTCGGCGGCCCAGGCCGACCACCAGACCAGCGAGCGCAGCTGCTCGACCCCGACCCAGGCGTCGACCAGGGAGTGCTTGACCGCCTGGTAGCTGCCGATCGCCCGGCCGAAGGCGTGCCGCTCCTTCGCGTAGGCCACGCCCACCTCGACGGCCCTCCCGGCCGTGCCCAGGTCCTCGGCGGCCAGCACGACCAGGGCGACGTCCCGGGCCCGGGCCCACAGCGCCGCGGCGTCGGGCACGAGCACCCGCGGGTCGGTGAGCGTGACGACGCCGAGGCCCCGGGTGGCGTCCATCGGCTGCCCGGTGACCACGGTGCCGCGCCCCACCACGAGGTCGCCGTCGACGAGGGCCAGGAACGTGTCGGCCCCGACCGCGTCCAGCGCCGGGGACGACCCGTCCACCACGCAGAGGGCCCGTGACCCGTCGGCCAGCGCGGCGGCCAGCTCGGGCTCCTCCGCCAGCAGCACCGCGGCACGGGCCGCGGTGACCAGCGAGGGACCGGCCAGCACCGCACCGGCCTGCTCGGCGACGACGGCGAGGTCCAGCAGCGCACCGCCGCCCCCACCGAGGGACTCCGCCACGGTGATCCCGAGGAACCCGATGTCGGCCAGCGCCTGCCGGCCCGGCTGCACCGGTCCGTCCTCCAGCGCCGCGCGGGCGGCGGCCGGGGAGGCCTGCTCGGTGAAGAACCGGCGCGCCCCGGCGGCGGCGTCGAGCTGGTCCTGGTCGAGGTCGAAGTTCACGCCCGGCTCCCGGCGTCGAAGGGACGGTGCTTGTCCTCGCGCGGCTCCGGCGGGAGCCCCAGCACCCGCTCGCCGATGATGTTGCGGAGCACCTCGTCGGTGCCCCCGGCGATCGCGATGCCGGGCAGCCAGGCCTGGTTGCGCTGCCAGCGGCCGGCTCCGTCCTCCCCAGTGCCGTCGTCCCCCGTGCCGACGGCGAAGACGGCGTCGTCGCCCAGCAGCCGGACCCCGGCGTCGGAGACCAGCCGGGAGGCCGCGGTGCCGGCGAGCTTGCCGGCGCTGGCCTCGGGCCCGGGCAGCCCGCCCTGGCTGATCGCGGTGAGCCGGCGGTAGCCGGTGTACCGGTTGCCGAGCGCGGCGACGGCGGCCCGACCGATCGCCTGCCGGGCCAGCACCCGGCGCTCGGGGGTGAGCCCGGGCAGCTTCGCGGCAGCCAGCCGGGCCAGCGACTCCACCGACAGCCCCAGGTCGTTGCCGCCGCCGCCGACCGCCACCCGCTCGTTGAGCAGCGTGGTCAGCGCGACCCGCCAGCCCTCGCCGGGCTCGCCGAGCCGCTCGCTGTCGGGGATCCGGACGTCGTCGAAGAACACCTCGTTGAAGTCCGACTGCCCGCCCATCTGGCGCAGCGGCCGGACCGTCACCCCGGGGGCGTGCATGTCGACCACGAACATGGTCAGCCCGGCGTGCTTGGGCTTCCCGGGGTCGGTGCGGGTCAGCAGGATGCCGAAGTCGGCGACGTGCGCGAGCGTCGTCCAGACCTTCTGCCCGTTGACCACCCAGTCCTCGCCGTCGCGGACGGCGGTGGTGCGCAGTGCGGCGAGGTCCGAGCCGCTGGCCGGCTCGCTGAACAGCTGGCACCAGACGTCGTCGGCCCGCAGCAGCCGGGCCAGGTAGCGCTCGTGCTGCTCGGGGGTGCCGTGCGCGACCACGGTCGGCCCGCACATGCCCAGCCCGATGTGGTTGATCAGCGCGGGCACCCGGGCGCGGGCCAGCTCCTGGCCCACGATCGCCTGCTGGGCCAGGCTGCCGGCCTGTCCCCCGTGCTCGGCGGCCCAGGCCACCCCGACCAGCCCGGCGTCGGCGAGCACCCGCTGCGTGCGGCGCAACGCCTGCTCCTGCTCGGCGGCGTCCCCGGCCTCCTCGCCGGCATCGAGGTGCACCAGGTCGGCGGCGTGCTCGGCCAGCAGGTCCCGCACGCGCGCCCGGTAGGCGGCCTCGTCGGGTGTGTCGTCGAAGTCCACGTCGGGCATCCTCCGGCCGGGTCACGGAACGGTCAACCCTGACTGTCACCTGCGTAGGCTGTCGCGGTGCAGACCCGCAGCCGCAGCGAACGCAGCGCCGACAGCCGCGCGCTGATCCTCGACGCCGCCGTCGCCTGCCTGGTCTCCGACGGCTACGCCGGGGCCTCGACGCTGGCCGTGCAGGCCCGGGCCGGGGTGTCCCGCGGCCGGCTGCTGCACCACTTCCCGTCCCGGGAGGAGCTGCTGGTCGCGGCCACCTCCCACCTGGCCGAGACGATGCTGACCGAGGCCGCCGACCACGCCGTCGAGGTGGGTGCGGCCATCACCGACCCCGCCGAGCGGGTGGACCGCTGCGTCGAGCTCATCTGGGCGACGTTCTTCGAGCCGCCGTTCTGGGCGGCCATGGAGCTGTGGAACGCCGCCCGCACCGACGCGGCCCTGCGGGCGGCACTGCGCCCGCAGGAGCGCCGGTTGCGGGCGGCGATCCGCGGGGTCGGGGACCGCATCTGGGGCCCGACCGTGACGTCGTCGCCGCGCTACCCGGTGGTCTCCGAGCTGCTCTTCACCTCGATGCGCGGGGTGGCCATCGCCTACGCCTTCGAGGACCGCCCCCCGGCCACCGACCCCCACGTGGCGATGTGGCAGTCGCTGGCCAGGGAGCTGCTGGAGTCCTAGCGGGGCGCCATCCGGATCGCGCCGTCGAGCCGGATCGTCTCGCCGTTGAGCATCGGGTTGGCCACGATGTGTGCGGCCAGCGCGCCGAACTCGTCGGGCTCACCGAGCCGGGCCGGGTGCGGCACCTGGGCACCCAGGGACGCCTTGGCCTCCTCGGGCAGCCCGGCCAGCAGCGGGGTGTTGAACAGCCCGGGCGCGATGGTGACCACCCGGATCGCGTACTGCGCCAGGTCGCGGGCGATCGGCAGCGTCATGCCGACGATGCCGCCCTTGGACGCGGAGTAGGCCGCCTGCCCGATCTGGCCGTCGAACGCGGCCACCGAGGCGGTGTTGACGATGACGCCGCGCTCCTCGCCGAGCAGGTCCACGTCGAGCATCCGCTGGGCGCCCAGCCGGATGACGTTGAACGTGCCGAACAGGTTGACCGCGACGACCTTCTGGAAGGCCTCCAGCGGGAACGGGCCCTTCTTCCCCGCGGTCTTCACCGCGTTGCCGATCCCGGCGCAGTTGACCACCACGCGCAGCGGACCGAGCTCGACGGCCTGGTCCAGCGCCGCCTCGACCTGGGCGGTGTCGGTGACGTCGGTGGCGGCGAAGTGCGCGCCGAGCTCGCCGGCGACCTGCTCCCCGGCCGAGCCGGGCAGGTCCAGCAGCACGACCTGCGCGCCGGCGGCGCGCAGCCGCTTCGCGGTGGCCAGGCCGAGGCCCGAGGCCCCTCCGGTGACGACGGCGACGGCATCGGTGACGTCCACGAGCTCTCCTCCTCGATCGGCGACAGTCAGGGTTGACCGTCTCCAGCGGTGCCGACAGCATGGCCCACGTCACCCGCCCGCCGCGCACCAGGGAGCCCCCGCGATGACCACCACCCAGAGCTGGCGCGGGATGACGATCTCCGACCAGGTCGCCCGGCACGCCCGGTCCACCCCGGACGCCGTCGCCCTCCGCTTCGCCGGCACCGGTCGCACCTACGCCGAGCTCGACGAGCGGGTCACCCGGCTGGCCGCCGTGCTCACCGCCGCCGGCGTCGGGCACGGCGACCGGGTCGCGGTGCTCGCGCTCAACGGGCTCGAGGTGGTGGAGACGTACCTCGCGACCGTGCGGCTGGGGGCCATCGCCGTCCCGGTGAACTTCCGGCTGGTCGCCGACGAGGTGGCCTACGTGCTCGCCGACTCCGGCGCCGTTGCGCTCGTGGTGGACCCGGCGACCGCCGACACCGCCGCGAAGGCCCGGGACCGGGCACCCGCGGTCACCTCGGTGCTCACCGTCGGTCCGGCGTTCGAGGCGGCGCTGGCCGCGGCCGACCCGACCCCGGTGGAGCACGTCGTGGAGGAGGCCGACCCCGCGTTCTTGATGTACACCTCGGGCACCACCGGCAAGCCCAAGGGCGCCGTCCTCACCCACCGCAACCTGCTGATGCACGCCGTCAGCCACATGACCCACCTGGGCTGGTCCCCCGACGACCGGACGACCCTCTACGGGGCCCCGCTCTTCCACATCGCCGCGGTGGCCGGGATGCTGCCGAACCTGCTCATCGGCGGCACGTTCGTGATCACCCGGTCCGGCGCCTTCGACCCGGCGGCGACGCTGGACGAGATGGTGGCCGAGCAGGTCACCTCCTGCTTCTTCGTCCCGGCGGCCTGGCAGGCGGTCGTCGCCGTCCCGGACCTCGCCGGGCGCGACCTCTCCCGGCTGCGGCGGATCTCGTGGGGTGCGGCCCCGGCGTCGACGTCGCTGCTGCGCGCGATGCTGGCGGCCTTCCCCCAGGCCGAGATGGTCACCGCGTTCGGCCAGACCGAGTGCTCCCCGGTGACCTGCCTGCTCCGCGGGGAGGACGCGCTGCGCAAGATCGGCTCCGTCGGCACCCCGATCCTCAACGTGGAGGTGCGGGTCGTGGACGAGGCGATGGTCGACGTCCCGCGCGGGGAGGTCGGCGAGATCGTCTACCGCTCGCCGATGGTCATGCGCGAGTACTGGGGCAAGCCCGCAGAGACCGCGGAGGCCTTCGCCGGCGGCTGGTTCCACTCGGGCGACCTGGTGCGGCAGGACGAGGACGGCTACTTCTTCGTCGTCGACCGGAAGAAGGACATGATCATCTCCGGAGGCGAGAACGTGTACTGCGCCGAGGTCGAGGACGTGCTCGCCGCGCACCCCGGCGTCGCCGAGGTCGCGCTCATCGGGGTGCCCGACACCCGCTGGGGCGAGGCGCCGCTGGCCGTCGTCGCCCCGCGCGACCCGGCCGCTCCCCCCACCCCGGCCGAGCTGACCGCCTGGTGCCGCGAGCGGCTGGCCGGCTACAAGTGCCCCCGCGAGTTCTCCGTCGTCGGCGCCCTCCCCCGCAACCCCAGCGGCAAGGTGCTCAAGACCCAGCTCCGCCAGGAGCACTCCGCCGGCTCCCTGGTCGCCGACCCGGCGGTCTGAGCGTCGAGTGACAGCTGAGCGGGTGCAGGCGCTCGTCGCGCGCCCCCTCAGCAGTCACTCGGCGGCCTGTCCACAGGCGGTCTCCCGGGCAGGCCCGCTTCGGGGACGCTGCCCCGGTGACCCCGGCCCGTCGAGCGCACCCGTTCGGCGACCAGCCGTTCCGGGGTCGGACGGCGGTCGACGGTGGACTGTTGACCGTCGACGACCTGCGCGGGCCCCGATGGCGGCGGATCCTCCCCGGGATCCACGTCGCGGCCGGTGCGGTGGTCGACCACGAGCTCCTCGCCCGTGCTGCGGCCGGGCTGCTCCTCCCGCACGCCGTGGTGTCCGGTGCCAGCGCCGGGGTCCTCTGGGGGCTGGACGACCTCGCCGGGCCGACCGACCCGGTCGAGCTCACCGTCCGCCCCGGTGCCCCCCGGGCGGACTGCCCTGCCGTACGGGTCCGCCGCCGCACCCTCCCGCGCGCATCGGTGACCCAGCGGTCCGGGGTGGCGGTGACGACCGCAGAGGTCACCGCTCTCGGGCTCGCGGCCGACCTCCCGCTGGTCGAGGGCGTCGTCCTGCTGGACCGCTTCCTCGGAGCCCGGGTCACGCGGCTCGACTGGTTGCAGGACGCCGCTTCGGTGATGACCGGCCGCGGGTGCCGAGGGGCTCGGGCGGCCCTGGACCTCGCTGACGGACTGGCCGGATCACCTCAGGAGACCAGGCTGCGGCTCGTCATCCGGTTCTCCGGGCTCCCTCGACCCGTCGCGCAGCACGAGGTACGGATCGGCGGCCGCTTCGTGGCCCGGACGGACTTCGCGTGGCCGGGACGTCGGCTCGCTCTGGAGTACGAGGGCGCGTGGCACACCCGTCAGGTGGCCGCGGACCGTCGGCGCATCGAGGCGTTGCAGGCAGCAGGCTGGCGGGTGCTCTTCGTGACGGCCGCCGACCTGCTCCGTCCGGCCGAGCTCATCGCTCGCATCGCTGCCGCACTGAGTGACAGCTGAAGGGGCACCGGAGCGGGTGGTGCGCCCGCTCAGCTGTCACTCGGCGGCGCTCAGACGCCGCGCCAGACCGGGGGGCGCTTCTCGGCGAAGGCGACGGCACCCTCGCGGGCGTCGGCGGAGGAGAACACCGACTCGGTGACGGTGGCCTGGTGGTCCAGGAGGTCCCGGTCGGTCCAGCGGACGGCGCCGGCGACCAGGCTCTTGGTGGCCCTGATCGCCAGCGGCCCGTTGACGGCGATGCGGGCGGCGAGCTCGCGGGCGCCGGCGAGCGCGCCGCCGGGCTCGGTGAGGGCGTTGACCAGACCGAACCGGTGCGCCTCCTCGGCGCCCATCGGGTCACCGGTCAGCGCCAGCTCCATCGCCCGCTGGTAGGGCAGCGTCTTGGGCAGCCGCAGCACCCCGCCGCCGGCCGCGACCAGGGAGCGCTTCACCTCGGGGATGCCGAAGCGCGCCTCGCGGGAGGCCACCACCAGGTCGCAGGCCAACACGAGCTCGAACCCGCCGGCCAGCGCCCAGCCCTCGACGGCGGCGATCAACGGCTTGGCCGGCGGGGCCTCGGTGAGCCCGGCGAACCCGCGCCCGGGCAGCGAGGGCCGCTCGCCGCGGGCGAAGGCCTTGAGGTCCATCCCGGCGCAGAACACCCCGCCGGCGCCGGTGAGCACCATGACCGTGACGTCGTCCCGGGCGTCGAAGTCGTCCACCGCCGCGGCGAGCGCCTCCGTGGTCGCGAGGTCGACCGCGTTCTTCGCCTCGGGGCGGTTGAGGGTGAGGACCCCGACGCCGTCGGACACCTCGGTGAGCACCGTGTCAGCCATGGCGACATGTGTGCCAGGTCGCGGGCTGACGGTCAACCCTGACCGCTAGGACGACGGCGACAGCTCGCGCTCGATGTCGGACAGGCTCCGGTTCTTGGTCTCCGGCACCGCCTTCACCACGTAGACCAGCGAGAGCACCGTGACGACGGCGTAGGCGCCGAACGTCGCGGTCTCCCCGATCGCGGAGATGATCGACAGGTAGCTGACCGCGACCACGAAGTTGGCGATCCAGTTCGCCATCGTGGCCACCGAGGACGCCCGCCCCCGCACCGCCAGCGGGAAGATCTCGCTGATCAGCAGCCACACCACCGGGCCCAGGCTGACCGCGAACGAGCCGACGTAGAACGCCAGCACCAGCGTGGTGGCGATGGCCCCGGCGCCGTTGATGTCGAAGAGGAACGCGACGGCGAGCCCGATCAGGCCCAGGGTCATGCCGCTCATGCCCCAGATCAGCAACGCCCGGCGGCCGACCCGGTCGATGACCTTGATCGCCACGATCGTCATGACCACGTTGGTGAGCCCGACGACGAGCAGCGCGAGCAGCGCGGCCTGCGCGCCCAGGCCGGCGTTCTCCAGCACGGTCGGGGCGAAGTAGATGACGGTGTTCACGCCGGTGATCTGCTGGACGACGGCCAGCGTGATGCCCAGGATCATCGCTGGCCGGAGCTTGGGCGCCAGCAGGGAGCGCTTGGCGCCCTTCTCCTCCTCGGTGGCGGTGCCGCGGATCTCGTCGATCTCGGCCTCGATGGCCTCCTCGGAGTCCCGCAGCGTGCGCAGCACCGTCCGGGCCTCGTCGTCCCGGCCCTGGCGGACCAGCCAGGC
This sequence comes from Geodermatophilus sp. Leaf369, assembly GCF_001424455.1. Taxonomy (NCBI): domain Bacteria; kingdom Bacillati; phylum Actinomycetota; class Actinomycetes; order Geodermatophilales; family Geodermatophilaceae; genus Geodermatophilus; species Geodermatophilus sp. Leaf369. The sequence goes on from NZ_LMQA01000001.1 coordinate 801,609, forward strand.
GGGGCTCTCCGGCTCGCGGATCATGCCCAGGCCCAGGACGACGGCTGGGGCCAGCGCCAGGCCCACGCTGATCCGCCAGTCGCCGCTGCCGGCCAGGAAGTAGGCGACCAGCTGGCTGACCAGGATGCCCATGGTCACCGACAGCTGGTTCAGGCTGACCAGGGCGCCGCGGCGCTCGGGCGGGGCGATCTCCCCGATGTAGACCGGGACGACGAAGGACGCCGACCCCACGCCCACGCCGATCAGGAACCGGGAGAGCAGGAGCACCCAGAACGAGGGCGCGACGATCGACAGCAGGAGCGCGACCACGAAGACGACCGACGTCACGATGATCGCCCGGCGCCGGCCGAGGGTGTCGGCCACCCGTCCGGCGATCAGCGCTCCCACCGCGGCACCGACGAGCAGGATCGACACGACCGTCCCCTGCAGGAACGGGGTGTCGAGGGTGAAGTCGTCGCTGATGTTCGGCAGGACGCCGCCGATGACACCGGTGTCGTAGCCGAACAGGATGCCGCCGACCGCGGTCAGCGCCGCGGCCTTGGTCACCGCCCGCCGGTGGGTGGCCGATGCGGCCGCCGAGGACTGGGTCTCGCTCATGGTGCTTTCTCCCCCGGGTGGTTCGTTGCAACTCTCAACCACGTGATCATCCGCCCGGGGTGCCAGGAGTGCTACCGGAGGGCGGGGCCGCTCCGCTCCGGGCCGGGCCGCGGGCCGTGGGGCCCGCGACCCGACCGGTCAGCGAGCCGCCGGACGGCGGGCGGCGACGGTCGCGCCGACACCCAGGGCGAGCACCAGGCCACCCAGGAGAGCGAGGCTGCCGACCTCGTCGCCAGTGGTCGCCAGCGTCGTCGGGCGGGCCGTCACGGTCGTCGACGCCGGAGCGGTGCCGGTCGCCGCCGGGCGGGTGACGGGGTGCGGGGCGGGCGTCGAGCCACCGGTCGTCGGCACGACCGGGGCCGGTGCGGCCGGGACCGGGGCGACGGGGAGCGGGGCCACCGGGACACAGCTGCCCAGCTCGACGAGGTCTCCGGCGATCGACGCGTAGGTCACCCCGTCGACGACGAGGGAGAAGCCCGAGATGGCCTCCAGCGGGACGAAGCCGGTGTCGCTGACGAGCGACAACGTCCGGGTCAGGCGGCCGTCGGCCGGTTCCACGTCGGCGCTGGCGAGGGCCACCCGCTGGCCGGAGGAGGACGCCCCGATCACGGCGACCCCGTACACGCGGCCGTCCTGCAGTCCGGTGACGTCGACGCTCGCGGTCACGAGGTCGGGCGTCAGGCAGTCCCGGGAGACGGTGATCGTGCCGGTGGCCGTGCACACGTCGGCGACCGTCGCGGAGGTCACGAACACGAGGTCCTCCACCCGGACGGTGATCGCGACGCTCGTCGCGTCGTCGAGCAGCCCCACGGTCTGCACCACGATCCGGCGGTCGGGCAGGACAACGGCGGCCACGGGCTCAAGGCCCTCGACCAGCACGGTGACCGGGGTGCCGACCTCCAGGCCGGGGACGGTGACGACGACGGCCGTCTCACCGAGGCACCCCCGGGACGCGGTGGCCGTGGTCCCGCCCGTCGACGGGAGACCGGTCGAGGGCTCGGCCCCGTCCGTGGGCTCCGGGGTCCCCGACGGCGGCGCAGGGGGCGTGGTCCCGGTCGGTGCGGTGGTCTCCGGAGCAGAGGTCTCCGGAGCAGAGGTCTCCGGACCAGAGGTCTCGGGAGCGGAGGTCGTCGGGGCCTCGGTCGTCGGGGCGGCCGTCGTCGGAGCGGCCGTCGTCGGGGCGGCCGACGTCGACGGCGCGGCCGACTCGCTGGAGGACGCGGGCGCCGAGGTGCCCGGCAGCTCGTCCGGTGCACCGCCGGTCGCCGGTCCCGGGTCGGCCGTCGTCACCTCCGCCGCCGGAGAGGCCTCGACACCGGTCGCCCAGGCCGCTCCTGCACCCCCGACCAGCACTCCCGCTGTCAGCACCACTGCCGTCACTGCACGCACCACGTCGACCCGCACGAACCCCGTCCCGTCCTCAGCCCCTCGCGGGGGCACAGCGGGGACATGGCGTCCCCGCGGACACGGAACGTGACACCACATGTGCCGCTCGGCCAACCCCAGTCCCACCACCGGTGGACACCGACAGCGAGTCGCCACACCCGTGTCCGCGAGTGGTCACGCTCGGTGCACGTGACCTCACCCGATCGGGGGGGTGGGTTCTCAGCCCGCCCAGGCCTCGCGGACCCGGTCGACCTCGGCTGCGGCCTGGGCCCGGCCGGCCCGCGCCGAGGCCGCGCGGGCGGCCGGGTCCAGCACGTTCTTGCCGATCGCGGCCCTCGACCCGGCGTCCGGGCTGACCACCGCGACCCGGGAGACCAGCCCGGTGACCTGGGCGTCCACGCTGGTCATCGGGCCGATGCCCCGGGTGATCGGGGCGAGCACGACGATCCGGTCGTAGCCGGTGGCCAGGTCGACGTTGGCCACCGAGCGCATCCCACCGTCGACGAAGCGCCGCACGCCGATGGTCACCGGCGGGTAGACGCCCGGGATGGCGCAGCTGGCCGCGACCGCGGACACCAGGTCGACCCCGGAGTCGCGGGTGAAGGTCTCGAAGGCGCCGGTCTCGGCGTCGACGGCGGTGAGGGTGAGCGGGCGGTCCGGCCAGGACTTCGACGGCAGCCGGGCGGTGATCACGTCGCGGCGCTGCTGCTCGGTGGGGGTCTTCCCCGCGGCCTCGGCCTGCAGCGCCAGCCGGCCCACCTGGGCACGGAAGGCCTGCTCGTGCTTGCGGTGGCGCAGCACGGCCAGGCCGAAGCACAGCACCAGCCCGCGGCCCATCGCCGCCGGCGGCCCGGTCTCCACGGGGGGTGCCAGCTGCTGGTCGAACAGCTCGTGCACGTCGAGGGCGCTGCGCAGCTGGGTGCCCACCACCGACCCCGCCGAGGTGCCGACGACGAGGTCGGCGGTGCGCAGGTCGACCCCGGCGTCGGCCAACCCGGTGACCACGCCGATCTCCCACGCGATCCCGGTGATGCCGCCGCCGCCGAGGACCAGTGCCGTGCGCCCGTTGCTCATCGGCCCATCCTCACCCGCCGTCCACCGCTCGACAGCTGGTGTGACGCGGGCCACGCTGGGGTCCATGACCGCGGCACCGGAGACCACCACCGACCACTGGCCCGCAGGACTGCCGCGCAGCCTGGACTACCCGCTGGCCCCGGTGGGGTCGGTGCTGCGTGCCGCCGTGCGCCGTTGGGGCGACCGGACGGCGTTCACCCAGCACGGCGTGGCGCTGAGCTACGCCGAGCTGGGCCGCCGGGCGCACGCGGTCGCGGCCGGCCTGGCCGAGCGGGGCGTGGGCCGCGGCGACGTCGTCGCGGTGCACCTGCCCAACTGCCTGCAGTACCCGGCGGTCTACTACGGGGTGCTGCTGGCCGGCGCGACGTTCTCCCCCACCAACCCGCTGCTGCCCCCGGCCGAGCTCGCCCACCAGCTGGCCGACGCCCGGGCGCGGGTGCTGGTCACCTGGGAGCCGTGCCTGCCCGCGGTGCGCGCCGCACTGCCCGACACCGCCGTGGCCACCGTGGTGGTCACCGGCCCGCAGCAGGTCGCCGACCCCGACGCGGCGGTCGAGCTCCCCGACCTCGGCCGCACCGACCGGCCGGTCAGCCTGGCCGAGCTGCTGCGCGCCGACCCCACCGACGCCCACCGCGACGCCGGCGTCGACCCGGTCGCCGACCTCGCGCACCTGGCCTACACCGGCGGCACCACCGGGGTGAGCAAGGGCGTGGAGCTGCCGCACGCCCAGGTGGTCACCAACGTGCTGCAGTCGGCGTGCTGGTCCTCCGGCTCGGTCTCCGCCCGGGACGACGAGGGCGACGTGACCCTCGAGCAGGTCGTCGGCGCCGAGGAGTTCCCCACCCGGCTGGGCACCGCGTGCTCGATCAACCTGACGCCGTGGTTCCACGCGATGGGGGTGATCGGCTACCTCAACGGGCAGGTGCTCACCGGGGCCAGCGTCGTCATCCACGAGCGGTTCGACCCGGTCGCCTACGTCGCCGACGCCGTCGCCCACCGGGTCACCTCGATCGGCGGCGCACCGCCGGTCTTCGCCGCACTGCTGCAGGTGCCGGGCATCGCCGAGGCCGACCTGTCCTCGGTGCGGGGGCTGTCCAGCGGGGCCGCCCCGCTGCCGGTGCCGCTGATCGAGCGGCTGCAGGCACTGCTGCCCGACGTCGTCATCGGCGAGGGGTACGGGCTGACCGAGGTCACCATGCAGGCCACCGGCAACCCGGTGAGCCGGTCCGGGGTGCGCAAGCCGGGCACGGTGGGGCTGCCGGTCTTCGACACCGAGGTGCAGATCCGCTCGCTGGAGGACGGCGCACCGGTCCCCACCGGGGAGCGCGGGGAGATCCACCTGCGCGGGCCGCAGGTCATGCGCGGCTACGCCGGCAGACCCGACGGGGCGATCGACGCCGAGGGCTGGTTCCGCACCGGGGACGTCGGGGTGCTGGACGCCGACGGCTACCTGGCGGTGGTCGACCGGACGAAGGACATGCTGATCCACAAGGGCTACAACGTCTTCCCCCGCGAGCTCGAGGAGCTGCTGCACGCCGTCCCCGGGATCGCCGGTGCCGCCGTCGTCGGCCGTCCGGACGACGCCGCCGGGGAGCTGCCGGTCGCCTACGTCGTCCGCCGGGCCGACGACGCCGGGGCAGGACTGACCGCGGCGTCGGTGATGGCCGCGGTCAACGACCGGGTGACGCCGTACAAGCGGCTGCGCGACGTCGTGTTCACCGACGCGATCCCGGTCTCGGCCGCGGGCAAGGTGCTCAAGCGCCAGCTCAGCGACCTGGAGAGGTCCCGGGTCGGGTGACCCGGAGGGGTGTGCCCCGCGCACCGGCGGGCCCGGGGCCCACTACCGTCCTCGCCGTGGCAACGGGGCGGCGTCGGTGATGAACGACCACGGTGGCGTGCAGCTGGCGCACACCGAGCAGTCCCCGTTCCGCCAGGTCGGCAAGCGCGTGGTCATCGCCACGGTGGTGCTGGTGGCCACCGTGCTGCTCGTGTACTTCGACCGGGACGGCTACCGGGACAACAACGGCGGCGAGCTCTCCCTGCTCGACGCCACGTACTACGCCACGGTGAGCCTCTCGACCACCGGCTACGGCGACATCACGCCGGTCACCCCGGGCGCCCGGCTGGTGAACATCCTCATCATCACGCCGCTGCGCGTGCTGTTCCTGCTCATCCTCATCGGGACCACGCTGGAGGCGCTCACCGCGCGCTCCCGCGAGGAGTTCCGGGTCCGCCGTTGGAGGTCCTCGGTGCGTCAGCACGTCATCGTGTGCGGTTACGGCACCAAGGGCCGCAGCGCGATCCGCGCCCTGGTCTCCACCGGCACCGCGCCGGACCACATCGTGGTCGTCGACCCCAGCCCGGCGATGATCGAGGAGGCCAACTCGATCGGGCTGACCGGCATCGTCGGGGACGCCACCCGGGCCGACGTGCTCAAGCGGACGTCGATCGAGAAGGCCCGCGCGGTCATCGTCGCGGCCAACCGGGACGACACCGCCGTCCTCATCACCCTCACCGTGCGCCAGCTCAACCCCAGCGTGCCGATCACCGCCAGCGTGCGCGAGGAGGAGAACGCCAGCCTGCTGCGCCAGTCCGGCGCCGACTCGGTGATCACCTCCTCCTCCACCTCGGGCCGACTGCTCGGCCTGGCCACCGACAGCCCGCGGGTCGTCGCCGTGGTCGAGGACCTGCTCACCTCCGGGCACGGCCTGGACCTCACCCAGCGCACCGTGTCCTCCTCGGAGGTGGGCATGGGCGCCCGTCAGCTGCGCGACGTGGTGCTGTCGGTGACCCGGGGCGGGCGCACGCTGCGCTTCGACGACCCCCAGATCGGCACCCTGCAGAGCGAGGACGTGCTCGTCGTCGTCCGCTCGCACGCCTGAGTCAGGCGGCCACCCAGGTCCTCGTCGGCTCGGAGCGCCCGCGCAGGACGACGTCCTCGCCGCGGGACCACCACCGCCGCTCGGCGGGGTCCGCGGCCGCCAGCGCGGCGTCGGAGGCGACGACCCGGCCCGGGTGGTCCTTGGCCAGCTCGGTGAGCCGGGCCGCGGTGTTCACCGCGTCGCCGATGACGGTGTACTCCAGCCGGCTGGCCGCCCCGACCTGACCGGCGACGACGTCGCCCCAGGCCACTCCGACGCCGACGTCGACCTCCCCCGCCTCGGCCACGGCCGCGCAGACCGCCCGGGCCGCCCGCAGGGCCGAGCCGGCCGCGTCGGGCAGTGCCGCCGGGGCGCCGAAGACGCACAGCGCGGCGTCGCCCTCGAACTTGTTGACCAAGCCCCCTTCGGCGGACACCGCGTCCACGACGACGGCGAAGAACCGGTTGAGCAGGCCGACCATCTCCTGCGGGCCGACCTGCTCGGCCAGCGTGGTGGAGCCCGAGACGTCGACGAACAGCGCGGCCACCGTGCGGGTCTCCCCGCCCAGCTCGACGCCGTTCTCCAACGCCCGGGCCGCGACGTCGGCCCCGACGTGCCGGCCGAACAGGTCGCGCATCCGCTCCCGCTCGGCCAGTCCGGCGGCCATCGAGTTCACCCCGGTCTGCAGCAGCCCGATCTCCCCGGCGTCGTCGACCTGCACCCGGACGTCGGTCTCCCCCTCCCCCACCCGCTGGACGGCCCGCCGCAGCACCACCAGCGGGGTGCCCACCGAGCGGGCGACCAGCAGGGTGGCCAACAGCCCGACGACCAGGCTCACCCCGGGCAGGAACAGCGCGGTGAACCGTCCCGGCGTGCCCGTCCCGGTGGGGTCCAGGACCAGCAGCACCAGCCCGACCATGGGGACCCCGCTGGTCAGGCCCCAGGTGAGCAGCAGGCGCCGGCGCACCGACAGCGTCCGCGGCACCTCCGGCGGGTGCGCGGCCAGCGCCCGGGCGGTCACGTGCCGGCCGGCCCGGGCGACCAGCAGGTGGGTGACGCCTGCGGTCACCACCCCGCCGAGGACGACCGACAGCCCGGTGCGCAGCCCGACGAGGGGCTGCGGGTAGACCGACGCCGCGACCACGCCGATGCCCACCGCCCCGACCGCCCAGACCACCGCGACGATCCGGGCCACGTCGGCGGGCAGCCGCAGCGCGATCAGCGCCTCCTCGGGGGTGGGCTCACGGCCCGACCACAACCAGGCGTTGGTGCGCCGCTGGCGCCGCAGCCCCCAGACGGTGCCCACCGGGACAGCGAGCAGCAGGTAGCCGGCGCCGCTGACCGCGGTGACCAGCCGGGCGGTGGTGGAGTCCGAGGTGGTCACCCCGAGCAGCAGCAGGGTCACCACGCCGGCGCCGACCAGGTTCGCGACCACGACCAGCAGCACGATGACCGGGACGACGACCCTGTCGGCCGGGGCGACGCGGCGCACCGCGCGCACGACCCCGGTGACCCTCACGGACGTCCCAACGAGCAGGTCGCCGCCGGGACACGTGACCCGGCTCGCACCCACCCCGGGTTGGTCAGGGCCCGGCCGCGGGCGAGGATCGGCACTCGGCCACCGCTGAGGAGCACGATGACGGTCTCGCAGCCCACCCCGAACGACGTCGCGCTGATGGCCGGGCGTGCCGGCTACGTGCTCAAGGGCAACGACCGCGGGGACTTCACCGTCGCCTCACCCACGCTCTACCCGCACATGTGGAGCTGGGACGCCGGCTTCGTGGCGCTGGGCATCGCGACGGTCTCGGTGCCGCGGGCGCTGACCGAGCTGCGGACGCTGCTCTCGGGCCAGTGGGCCACCGGGATGCTCCCGCACATCCTGTTCCACTCCCCCAGCGACTACTTCCCCGACACGGACCGCTGGCGCACCCAGGTCGCCGCGGCCCGCCCGGCCGGGGTGCTCACCTCGGGCATCACCCAGCCGCCGATCCACGTCATCGCGCTGTCCCGGATCCTGCACGACGCCCGGCGCCGCGGGGGGCCCGACCGGGAGCTGGCCGAGGCCTTCGTCGTCGAGACGTTCCCGCAGTGGCTGGCCTGGCACCGCTACCTGGCCACGGCCCGCGACCCGTACGCCCACGGCCTGGTCGAGATCCACCACGGCTGGGAGTCCGGGATGGACGACTCCCCCCGCTGGGACGCCCCCTACTCCCACGTGCACCCCGGCCCGGAGATGCCGCCGTTCGTCCGCCGCGACCTGGCGCACGTGTCCGACCCCTCGCAACGCCCCTCGGACGCCGAGTACGCCCGCTACCTGTGGCTGCTGGAGCAGAAGGTCCGGGCCCGCTACGACGACGCCGCCTACCGGGCGACCGGGGACTTCGTCGTCGGCGACGTGCTGGTGTCCGCGCTGCTCGCCGCCGCCAGCGACCTGCTGGCCGACATCGGCGCCGAGCTCGGCATCGTCGAGGGCGTCGAGGAGTCCCGGGCGATCGCCCGCCGGTTCCGCACCGGGGTGCTGCGGTCGGTAGACCCGGCCACCGACCTGGCCCGCGACCTGGACCTGCGCACCGGGAAGTACCTCGACGTCGACTCCGCCGCCGGGTTCGCGCCGCTGCTGTGCGGTGGGGACGACGCGCTCATCCGCCGCCAGCGCGACCTGCTGCTGGGCCCCCGCTGGTGCGGGCACTCCCGGCTGCGCTGGCCCGTCGTGCCCTCGGTGTCCCCGGCGTCCCCGCACTTCCGGGAGCGCACCTACTGGCGTGGGCCGCAGTGGCCGGTGCTCAACTGGCTGATGGCCTGGGCGCTGAACCGCTCTGGGGAGCAGGAGGCCGCGAACTCGCTGCGGCTGGCGGGGCTGGCCCAGCTGGTGGACTGCGACTTCGCCGAGTACTACGAGCCGCTCACCGGCGAGCAGCTGGGCTCGCGGGACCAGTCCTGGACGGCGGCCATCGCGCTGGACTTCCTGGCCGCGCGGCGCCCCGGCCGGCGCCGCCCGGTGCGGCTGCTGACCAGCGAGCTGCCCCGGGTCACCCCCGCCGGTCGGCCGCCGACCCAGGAGTTCGGAGGTCCTACGGTGGCCCGGTGACCGAGGACGCGTTCTGGCAGCTGGTCGAGACCGCCGGGCCCACCCCCGACCGGGTGCGCGCCGCGCTGGAAGGCCTGCCCGACGACGAGGTGGTCGCCTTCCGTGCCCTGCTGCGCGCCCAGGTCGCCCGGGCCAACGACTGGGGCGTCTGGGCGGCGGGCTACCTGGCGCACGGCGGGATGAGCGACGACTCGTTCCTGGACTTCCGCTTCTGGCTGGTGCACCAGGGCCGCGCCGCCGTCGACGCCGTGCTCGCCGAGCCCGACGCGGTGGCCGGGCTGAGCTGGACCGACGAGGAGTTCGAGCACGCCGAGGACCTCGGCTACGTCGCCGACGAGGTGCTCACCGCCCGCGGGACCAGCGTGCCCGCCGACGGCGTCTCGTTGTTCGCCGACCCGACCGGCGAGGAGTTCCCGGAGGAGGACCGGGCCTGGTTCGCCGAGCACCTCCCCCGGCTCTGGGCGCGGTCCGGCGGTCTCTGAGGCCCTCAGTCCGCAGGCAGCTCGGCGAAGGTCTGCTTCGCGCCCTTGTACCAACCCATCGCCTTCTTCGGGTGCCGCCAACGGCTCTTCATGTCGTCCCGGGCCGGCTGGTGGGCGGCGTCCCCGGCCTTCTCGGCGTCCTTGAGGTGCTGGTCCTGAGCGTTGATCACGTCGTCGGCGCTCTCGCCGCGGTGCGCGGTGTCGCAGGGGCCGCCCAGCTGGCGGCAGGTCATGGTCTTCACGGTCGGTGCTCCTGTCGGTCGGTGGTGCTCCCACCCGTCTGACGTGTGCCGGCGCCAGGGTGTGACACGGCGGGTGCACGCTCGCTCTGCCCGACCCCTCCCCCGGACCAGAGCGAGCGTGCACCCGCGGGTCAGACCGGCCGGGCCAGCAGCTCCGACAGGTTGCTGTCGACGGCGTCCAGGTAGGTCTTCTCGAACCCGAACAGCCCGAAGTGCCCGGCGATGCTGGGCAGCACCCGCAGCTCGCTGTTCGGGGTGAGTGCCTGCTCGGCGGCGCAGTCCCGGGGCGGGAAGAACATGTCCTCGTCGATCGGCATCACGAACGTGGTCGCGGTGACCCGGCCCAGTGCCGCGGCCAGGTCGCCGCCGGTGTTGCGGGCGACGTCACCGCGCTGCCACTTCCAGCCCTGCACCAGCAGCGAGTTGGGGTCCATCGCGCCGAAGACGGCCTGGACGAAGCGCTCCTGGAACTCCTCGAAGGTGTCCCACGTGACGTCGGGCAGCTCGATGCCCTTCCAGAACCCCGAGCGCCAGAACTCGGTCGACAGGCCCATGATCGCCCAGATGTCGGCGTGCCGGCGCAGCCCGTCGGCCACCTCCGTGTTCGACCGGTAGGCACCCCCGGCCCACCCCGGGTCGGAGGTGATCGCGTCCAGGAGCGCCCGGGTGAACAGGAAGTCGTGCGGGGTGTTCTGCGCGGTGCCGGCGATCGGAGCCGCCCGGGCGACCTGCTCGGGGAAGCGGACCGCCCACTCCCAGGTCTGCTGGGCACCCATCGACCCGCCGACGACCAGCGCCCACCGCTCGATGCCGAACAGCTCGGCGGCCAGCTTCTGCTGGGCCCGGACGTCGTCCCCGATCCGCACCTTCGGGAAGGCGGCCATCGCGATCGACGCGTCGTCGGTGTTGTGCGGGGAGGTCGACAGCCCGTTGCCGATCTGGTTGACCACGACGATGAACCACCGGGTGGGGTCCAGGGCCCGGCCGGGACCGATGTAGACCTGCTCCCAGGTCGCGTGCGTACCGCTGAACCACGTCGGGATCAGGATCGCGTTGTCCTTGGCGGCGTTCAGCTCGCCGTACGTGGCGTAGGCCAGCTGCAGGTCGGGGATGCCCCCGCCCTCCTCCAGCGCGAAGCTGCCCAGCGAGTGCAGCTGGTAGGCCCCCTGGGCCTCGGGTGTGTAGAACGCGTTCTCGATCACGAGCAGCTCCTCGTCGAGCAGTCGGGGTGATGGGGCTCACCCTCCCGTCTCCACCCCCTGCTGACCACCCCCGGTCGCGCGGTCTGCGGCAGGATCGCCCCATGCCCCCGACGCTGCCCCCGCTGCCCACGACCGTCGTCGGCAGCCTGCCCCAGCCGGACTGGCTGATCGACCGCGACCGGCTGGGTCACCAGTTCCCGCCCCGGGTGCGGGCCGCCGAGCTGTGGCGCATCCCCGCCGACCACCTGCTGGAGGCCCAGGACGACGCCACCCTGGTCACCATCCGCGCCCAGGAGGCGGCCGGGCTGGACGTGATCGGGGACGGCGAGATCCGCCGCGAGTCCTACTCCAACCACTTCGCCACCGCGCTCGCAGGGCTGGACCTGGACCACCCCGGCACGGTGCGCAACCGGTCGGGCCTGGACGTGCACGTGCCCCGGGTGACCGGCGAGCTGCGCCGTCCCTCGCCCGTGCAGGTCGAGGACGTCCGGTTCCTCCGCGAGCACACCGACCGGGCCGTCAAGATCACCGTGCCGGGCCCGTTCACCATGGCCCAGCAGGCGCAGGACGACTTCTACGGCGACGACCGGCTGCTGGCGCTGGCCTACGCCGACGTCGTCCGGGAGGAGATCGCCGACCTGTTCGCCGCCGGCGCCGACATCGTGCAGCTCGACGAGCCCTGGCTGCAGGCCCGGCCCGAGGTCGCCAAGCGCTACGGGGTCGAGGTGCTCGACCGGGCGCTGGCCGGCGCGGCCGGCACCACCCACGTGCACCTGTGCTTCGGCTACGCCGCCATGGTCGCCGAGCGCCCCGAGGGCTACTCGTTCCTGCCCGAGCTGGCCGACGTCCCGGCCGACGCGATCTCCTTGGAGACCGCGCAGTCGCACCTGGACCCGGCCACCCTCGCCCCGCTGCGCGGCAAGGGCATCGCCCTCGGCGTGCTCGACCTGTCCACGCCGGAGGTGGAGACCCCCGAGGTGATCGCCGACCGGGTGCGCCGGGCGCTGGACCACGTGGACGTGGACAAGCTGCTGCTGTCCAGCGACTGCGGGCTGAAGTACCTGCCCCGTGCCGCCGCGGCCGGCAAGATGCGCGCCCTCGCGCAGGCGGCCGCCGTCCTGCGCACCGAGCTGTAGACGCGACAACGCCCGCACGGTCGGTGACCGTGCGGGCGCTGTCCTGCCAGGGGTGGTGGCTGGGTGGTGCTGATGGTGGAGGTGGCGGGAATCGAACCCGCGTCCTTCGACGCATCACCAGGGCTTCTCCGAGCGCAGTCCGCTCTGTCCCTGCTTGGCCTTCCTGATCACACGAACAAGTCAGGACGACAGGCCCAGCCGCTGTGTGGTGTCCCGTGCAGATCCGCGGCCGATCCGCACGGTGGAGCCATCTAGCTGATGCCAGGATCCGGGCCGATGGCAGAACCCGGGCTGACAGACTCACACTGGCTGCTTAGGCAGCGAGTGCGAAGTCGCGCTGACTGGAGTCGGCGCTTGTGTGTTTTGCAACGCGTGGTTAACGAGCTCATCGTTGCCTTCCTCGGCCCGCTTCCCCTGATGCCACGACCGAAGTCGAGACCAATCACCCCCTGTGCAGTTGTGTCCCCACCCTACCGCTAGATCCAGTCGCGGCGCTTGAAGATCACGTAGAGGGTGAAGCTGACCCCGAACATGAGGGCCAACGCGAACGGGTAGCCGAACACCCAGCCCAGCTCGGGCATGTGCTCGAAGTTCATCCCGTACACGCCTCCGACCAGCGACGGGGCGAAGAGGATGGCCGCCCAGGCGGAGATCTTCTTGACCTCCTCGCCCTGGGCGATCGAGGTCTCCGAGAGCGTCTTCATCTCCTCGTTCTGCCGCTGGGCGACCAGGGTCGCGTTCACGGTGAGGATGTCGCGCAGCTGGAGCCGGAAGCCCTCCACCCGCTCGTTGATGCCGGCGACGTGGTCGGCGACGTCGCGCAGGTAGGCCCGCAGGTCCTCGTCCACGCCGTACTTCTCGAAGCCGGCGGCGATGGCGGCGCAGATCCCGGCCAGCGGCGCGGTCGCCCGGGAGACGTCGAGGACCTCCTGGGAGAGCTCGTAGATGCGCCGGGACACCCGCGGGTCCCCACCGAACACCTCGAGCTCGATCTCGTCGATGTCCTTGTCCAGGCCCTCGACGACCGGGGCGTACCCGTCGACCACGGCGTCGAGGATCGCGTAGAGGACCGCCTCGCTGCCCTTGCCCAGCAGCTCCGGGTCGCTCTCCAGCCGACGGCGCACCCGGGCGAGGTCCGGGGACTCCGAGTGCCGGACGGTGATCGCGAAGTCGCGGCCGAGGAACAGGTGCAGCTCACCGAACTCGACCTCCTCGCGGGCGTCGAGGTACCGGGCGGCCTTGAGGACGACGAACAGCGTGTCCCCGTAGCGCTCGAACTTCGGCCGCTGGTGGGCGTGGATCGCGTCCTCGACGGCCAGCTCGGGCAGGTCGTACTGCTCGGCGAGCTCCCCCAGCTCGTGCGGCTCGGGGCGGTAGAGGCCCAGCCAGGCCAGCCGGTCCTCGGCGAACCCGTCGGTGAGCCACTCCCGGCTCTCGGCCGGGGACTCCGGGGTGGCGATCCGTCGGCCGTTCTCGTAGACGGCGTTGTCGATCAGCTTGGACGCCCGTCCGGGCAGCTCGAGACGGGGTGCCGGCGCGGGCGCGGCACCGCCCGGGCGGGGACGGCGGGTGAGGGTGCTCAGCGCGGTCAGGGGCGCGGTGAGCTGGGTGCGGCGACGGTCGGTCACGGCGGACTCCCGGGGTGGTGCGGACGAGGGACGTCGGCAGAGGCCCCGTCGCGCATCAGGCGGCGGGGACCTCGGGACTGTGACTGGGGGGCTCGCTGCTGCGCATCGCGGCCACCTCCCTGTCCTGGAGCATCGTCGTCGGGCCCGGGTGGACCGCCGACCATCGTGACACGCCGGGGCGACCCGCCGCACGACCGGTCCCGGTCGGGGAGGTGAACACCACACCCCCGGGGTGGGTCGGTGGCCTGCGGTCCACCGGCCGCAGTGGACTGCCCGGGACGACGGTGGACTGCGTCAGGCTGGGCCGGTGCCCACCGCTCTCCCCTCGCTGACCCCCCGCGAGCAGCTGCGCGCCGGCCGGCTCCCCCGCCGGCTCACCCAGCTCTACCTCGGCCTCGCCCTCTACGGCTTCTCGATGGCGATGGTGATCGAGGCCGGCCTGGGCCTGGACCCGTGGGACGTGCTGCACCAGGGTCTCGGCGAGCAGCTGGGCTGGTCGTTCGGCACGGTGACCATCGTGGTCGGCGCCCTCGTGCTGCTGCTGTGGATCCCGCTGCGCCAGTGGCCGGGGCTCGGCACGGTCAGCAACGTGGTGGTCATCGGGGTCGCGGTCGACGCCGGGCTCTGGTTGCTGCCGCCGGTGGACTCCCTGCCGGTGCGCACCGCGCTGCTGCTGGGCGGGGTGGTCGCGAACGGGCTGGCCGGGGCGACCTACCTGGCCAGCTCGTTCGGCGCCGGTCCGCGGGACGGGCTGATGACCGGCCTGGTCGCCCGCACCGGGCGCAGCGTCCGCCTGGTCCGCACGCTGATCGAGCTCACCGTGCTGGGCGTCGGCGTGCTGCTGGGCGGCACGGTCGGCATCGGCACGGTGCTCTACGCGGTGGCCATCGGGCCGCTGGTCCAGCTGTTCCTGCCGCTGGTCGCCGTCCGGCTGCCCGGGCGCACCCCGCACCCGCCGGTCAGCCGGCGACCTCGCCCTCCGGCGGGGGCACCTGCAGGGCGACGAGGAACCGGCTGACCATCGCGTAGCCGCCGATGGTCACCATCAGCTCGACGATCTCCCGCTCGCTGAAGGTGGCCCGGACCTGCTCGAAGAGCAGCTCGGGGACCTCGATGCCCCAGGTCGAGGCATCGGTCAGCTCCAGGACCAGGTTCTGCCGGGCGTCGAAGTGCGCGGAGGGGTCCTGCTCGTAGAGGGCGTCGATCTGCTCCTCGGTGATGCCGGCCCGGCGCGCGGCGGCCTTGTGCGCGACCCACTCGAAGGCGGCGTTGTTGAGCACCGCGACCCGCAGGATGGCCAACTCGCGCAGGTCCGCGCCCAGCGAGGAGCGGTGCCGCAGCGCGCCGAGCAGCTCGTTCCAGCCGTCGGCGACCGGCGGGCTGTGCAGCAGCAGCTTGTCCAGCGCGGACAGCTCGCCACCACGGCGGGCGGCCATCCGCTCGGCGATCGCCGCGTCGTCCGCACCGACCTCGGGGAAGGGCAGCCGGGCCGGGCCGGTGGCCTCGTGCTCGTGGGCGCTCACGACCGGGCCCCCGCGAGGACGCCGGCGGGGTAGGCGCCGTGGGCGGCCAGGGTGCGGGCCATCGGACGGGCCAGCTCCACCACCCGCTCGGTGCGCTCGGTGCCCAGGTGCGCGAAGGGCGCCAGCGACAGGTCGTCGGTGAGGTCCTCCACGGCCCGGCGCTGGGCCTCGCCCTCGTCGGTGAGCCCGGCGTCGTCGACCAGACCGCGGTCGGCGAGCCGTTGCCAGCCCTCCGCCCACTCCTGCTCGGACCACCCTCGGGTCTTCTGGGCTGCCTGCACGGTGAACCCCCGTCCGGTCGCGGTGTGCGTGATGAGCGCCTCGAGCCCGGAGAGACCGTGCTGCTGCAGCGCCATGAGGTGCCCGTCGCCGCGGTGCTCGCGCACCAGGGTGACGGCGTGCCAGAGCCGGGTGACCGGGTCGGTCGGCCACGGCAGGTCGGCGTGTCCGGCGTAGAGCGGGCGGGCCTCGGGGGCCAGCACCGTGCACGCCTCGGCCAGCAGGTCACCGAGCTCGACGACGTCATCGGTGGCGGTGTCGCCCAGCAGCCTCGTCAGCGACGCCCGGGCGGAGTCGAACCGGGCCGCGGCGACCGCCTCGGGGGTGGCCAGCGTCCAGCAGCGCGGCACGTGCCGGGCGACGAGGCCGGGGTGGAAGTTGTAGAACGTCGCCGTCACCACGCCCGGGCCGACGGCGCCCATCGGGGCGGCCCGGCCGGCGAAGTAGGTCATCCGGCCCGGTCGGAGCCCGGCTGCCGTCAGGTGCTCGTCGAGCTCGGGGGCGAAGTAGGTGTGGGAGTGCAGCGGCTCGACCGTCCGGTGCGCCCGGCTGGCGAGCCGGCGGTCGACGTCCGGCGGGGCGGCGGGTGTGAGCTGATCGACACTGACCATGGCCGGACCCTACTGGCGAGTGGTCCGATCAGGTGAGCGGGGCGAGGTGCGTCGACCAGGAGACCTGGGTGCGCCGGGTGGTGAAGCCGATCGACTCGTAGAGCCCCAACGCCTGGGTGACGTTGTCGCTGTCCACCTCCAGGCTCGCGGTGTCGCAGCCGGCCGCTGCGGCGGCCCGGAGCGCAGCGATGATCACCGGCTTGGCCAGGCCGCGGCCCCGGGCGGTGGGGACGACGCCGATCTGCCCGTAGTAGGCGTCGGTGACCCCGGTCGCCGCGGTGTCCGCCTCGTGGACGTAGGCCAGCACGTAGCCGACCACCTCGTCGTGGTCCAGGGCGAGCACCGACAGGTCGGGCCGGAACGACCGCTGCCCGGTGAACATCGACTCCCACGAGGTCCGGTCCCGCTCGCTGGAGCCGTAGTGCTCGGTGAACGCGGCGTTGTGCGCGTGCCTGGCCTGCTCGTCGCGGGACCAGTCGAAGGCGACGAGGTCCACGCCCTCGACGGTGCGCGCGGCGGGCACGTCGGCCAGTGGCCGGGACATCTGCTGGAACCAGCGCACCGGTTCGAGGCCCGCGTGCCGGAGCAGGCCCTCCTGGCCGGTGATCGAGGCCTGGGCCAGCACGGTCAGCCGGGCCGGTGCCTCGGGGTGCCGTTCGGCGTGGATCGCCGTCCCCCGCTCGAGTTGCCAGCCCAGCAGGGCCCGGCCGATCCCCTCGCCGCGGCGCGCCGGGTGCACCCGGCCGTCCAGGTGCACGCCGTAGGCGTCCCGGAAGGTGGGCGGCGCGACCGCGACACCGACGGCGACCAGCTCGTCGCCGTCGAGCACCACCCGGGTGTCGGCGGCGACGTCGATGAACGGCGCGAACCAGTACTCGGCCAGGTCGTCGGCGTCGTGGTGCTCTCCGGTGTCGTCGACCGCCTCGGCCGCGGCGTACAGCGCGGCGACCGCGGGCAGGTCCGCAGCGGTGAGCGGTCGGTCGGTGAGGCCGGCGGGGAAGATCACGGGTGCCGAGGCTAGCGGGGCAGGCCGAACAGGTCGGCCCCGTTCTGCCACAGCACCCACCGCAGCCAGTCCTCGCCCAGCCCGAGCCCGTGCAGCGCGGCGAGCTGGTGGGCGTACGGGTAGGGGATCGTCGGGAAGTCGCTGCCGAGCAGCACCTTGTGGCCCAGGGCCGCCAGGCGGGGTAGCAGCGCCCGGTCGAAGGGCATCAGCCGCTCGGTGAAGTCGGTGGCGAACATCGTGGTATCCAGCCGCACGCCGGCGTACCGCTCGGCCAGCGTCAGGAACTCGGCGTACTCGGGCATGCCGAGGTGGGCGATCACCAGCTGCAGGTCCGGGTGCCGCTCCAGCAGACCCGCCATCGGCGCGGGCCCGGTGTGCTCCCCGGCCAGCGGCCCGGACCCGCAGTGGATGACCACCGGGGTGCCGGACTCCTCCAGCCGGGTCCAGACCGGGTCGAGCAGCTCGTGCCGCGGGTCGAACGAGCCGACCTGCACGTGCACCTTGAACACCCGGGCCCCGGCCTCGATCGCCTCGGGCACGTAGTGCGCGGCCTCGGGCTCGGGGAAGAACGTGGCCGACTGCAGCACCTGCGGGTGGGCGGCGGCGAACGCGGCCGACCAGTCGTTGAGCCCGGCGGCCATGCCCGGCTTGTGCGGGTAGTTCAGCGCGGAGAACGCCCGGACGCCGAGCGCGGCCAGCTGATCCAGCCGCTGCTCGACGGGCCCCTCGTAGGTGATCGGCCAGGGCGCGCCGTAGTGGGTCTCGGCGTCGGCGAAGTACGCCCACACCGCCGCCTGCACCCGCTCGGGCATGAAGTGCACGTGCACGTCGACCAGCCCGGGCAGCCCCAGCTCGCCCCAGAACCGGGGGACGTCGGCGTCGTCGACCGGGGGCGGGACGGTCATCGCAGCGTGACGACGACCTTGCCGCGCACGTGTCCGGCGGCGACCAGCTCGTGCGCCTCGGCGGTGCGCTCCAGCGGGAACGCCTTGGCGATCGGCACCCGCAGCTGGCCGTCCTCGACCAGCCGGGCCAGTTCCTCGAGGTCGTGGGCCTCGGGCCGGACGAACACGTACTGCCCGCCCAGGTCGTTCACCGCCGGGTCGACGACCGAGGCGATCCGGGCCGGGTCGCGCACCTGGTCGGGCGCGTCGGCCAGGGTGGGTCCGCCGACCAGGTCCAGGACGGCGTCCACCGGCTCGGACAGCTGCTCGCTCAGCGGGCCGTCGGCGTAGTCGTAGACCTCGGCGCAGCCGGCCTCGCGGAGGAAACCGTGGTTCTTCGCCGACGCCGTGCCGATGACGTGCGCGCCCAGGGCGACGGCGATCTGGACGGCGTTGAAGCCGACCCCGCCCGAGGCCCGGTGCACCAGCACCCGGTCGCCCTCGCCGACGTCGAGGGTCTCGGTGAGCGCCTGGTAGGCGGTCAGCCCGGCCAGCGGCAGCGCCCCGGCCTCGGCGAAGGACAGCGACGGCGGCTTGTGCGCCAGGCACCGCTGCGGGGCGGCGACCAGCTCGGCGCAGGTGCCCAGGCCGACGTCGTCCCGACGCACGTAGCCGAACACCTCGTCGCCGACGGCGAACGACGTGACCGCCGGCCCGACCTGCTCGACGACGCCGGAGACGTCCCAGCCCGGCACGATCGGGAAGTGGTGCGGGAACAGCTCGGCCAGCCCGCCGGAGCGGATGCCGACGTCGACCGGGTTGACCCCGGCCGCGTGCACCCGGACCAGCACGACGTCCGGGCCGACCGGCGGGGTGGGCAGGTCCTCGCGGAGCTGCAGCACCTCGACACCGCCGAAGGCGTCGTACGCGATGCCCCTCACTTCCGGCCCCCCCGCTTCACGTACTGCCCGAACGCGCGCTCCATCTCCCGGCGGCTGTCCCGCTCGGCGAGGTCCTGGCGCTTGTCGTAGGTCTTCTTGCCCTTGGCCAGGGCGAGCGTGGCCTTGGCCTTGCCGTCCTTGAAGTACATGTCCAGCGGGACGAGCGTCAGCCCGCCCTCCTTGGTCTTGCCGATCAGCTTCTCGATCTCCGACCGGTGCATGAGGATCTTCCGCTTGCGGCGCGGGGTGTGGTTGGTCCAGGTGCCCTCGGTGTACTCCGGGATGTGCACGTGGTGCAGCCACACCTCGCCGTCCTCGACCATGGCGAAGCCGTCCACCAACGAGGCACGACCCATGCGCAGGCTCTTGACCTCGGTGCCGGTGAGCACCAGGCCCACCTCGTAGGTGTCGAGGATCGAGTAGTCGTGCCGCGCCTTCTTGTTCTGGGCGATGAACTTCCGCCCCTGTTCACGCGGCATGCCCCCAGGTTACCGGCGCCGCGCCACCCGGAATCGCGCCTCGGCCGCCCCTGCCCCCTGACGAAGGAAGCTCTGCACCCCACATCGCCGCATCGAGGGGGTGCAGAGCTTCCTCTGCCACGGGTGGGACGGCGCTACAGGCGGACGTACAACCGCAGCGTCACGTAGGCGGCGATCGCGGCCAGCAGCATGCCGGCGCCGGTGATCACCGGGCTGATCGTGGCGATGACGCCCCAGTCGACCGGCGGGATGATGCCCGCCCGGATCGGCCCGGCCAGTGTCCGGTCGATGAACAGCACCTTGGTGAGCACCAGCCCGACGGTCGCCAGCAGCCCACCCAGCAGGCCGGCGAGCGCGGCCTCGAGGATGAACGGGAGCTGGGTGTACCACCGGGAGGCGCCGACGAGTCTCATGATGTTGGTCTCGTTGCGCCGGTTGAAGGCCGCGAGCTGGATCGTGTTGGAGATCAGCAGCAACGCGGCCAGGGCCTGGACGACGGCCACCGCGATGGTGGCGTTGCGGGCCCCGTTGAGCAGGCTGAACAGGCGGTCGAGGAAGTCGCCCTCGTCGCGCACCTGGTCCACGCCGTTCTGGCCGTCGGGGAACTCCGCGGCGATGACCTCGTAGCGCTCGGGGTTGACCAGCTCGACCCGGAAGCTCTCCGGCAGGGCGTTCGGGTCGGTGTTCTCGACCAGGGCCGGCTGCTGGCTGAACTGCTCGGTGAACCGCTCGTAGGCCTCGGCCTTGGACTCGTAGATGAAGTTCGCGACCTCCGGTGAGGCGGACAGCTCCTCCGAGATCGACTGGCGCTGCTCCTCGGTCACGTCGTCGGCCAGGAAGATCGAGACCTGGACCTTGTCGTAGTAGATGGCGCGCATGTCGCTGATCATGTTGGCGATGACCAGGCCGGTCCCCATGAGCGCCAGCGAGATGCCGGTCGTCAGGATCATGGCGACCGTCATGGTCAGGTTCCGACGCAGCCCGGTGGCCACCTCGGAGAGGACGAAGTTGACGCGCATGTGTTCCTCAGGAGTTCCTGTGCGGGGAGGCGGTCAGCGACCGACGCCGTAGACGCCGCGCGACTGGTCGCGGCTGACGACGCCCTCGTTGAGCTCGATGACGCGACGGCGCATGGAGTCGACGATGTGGTAGTCGTGCGTGGCCATCACCACGGTGGTGCCGGTGCGGTTGATCCGCTCCAGCAGCAGCATGATCCCCTGGCTGGTCTCGGGGTCGAGGTTGCCGGTGGGCTCGTCGGCGAGCAGCACCAGCGGGCGGTTCACGAACGCGCGGGCGATGGCCACGCGCTGCTGCTCACCACCGGAGAGCTCGGTGGGCAGCCGCTCGGCCTTGCCCTCCAGGCCGACCATCTCCAGCACCTCGGGGACGACGCGCTTGATCGTCTTCTGCGGCTTGTTGATCACCTCGAGGGCGAAGGCCACGTTCTCGGCGACGGTGCGGTTCTTCAGCAGCCGGAAGTCCTGGAAGACGCAGCCCATGGTCCGGCGCAGCTTGGGCACCTGCCACTTGCTCATCGTGCCCAGGTTCTTGTCGTTGACCGTGACGGTGCCGGTCGTCGGGTCGTCCTCCTTGAGCAGCAGCCGCAGGAAGGTCGACTTGCCCGACCCCGAGGCGCCGATGAGGAAGACGAACTCGCCCTTGTCGATCTCCATGGAGACGTCGTCCAGAGCCGGCCGACTGCTCGTCGGGTACAGCTTGGTGACGTGTTGCAATTCGATCACGGGGACTGACCGTACCCGTCGGACCTGGGCATCCTGGTCGGCTCGCCGGGGTGGACCGCCGCTCAGACGGCGGGCGCGTCCTCCTGCTCCTTGCGCCAGCGGATGCCGGCCTCGATGAACGGGTCGAGGTCGCCGTCGAGCACGTTGGACGGGTTGCCCGACTCGGTCTCGGTGCGCAGGTCCTTCACCATCTGGTACGGGTGCAGCACGTAGGAGCGCATCTGGTTGCCCCAGCTGCTGCCCTCGCCCTTCAGGGCGTCCATCTCGGCCTTCTGCTCCCGCTGGCGGACGACGAGCAGCCGCGCCTGGAGCACCCGGAGCGCCGCGGCCCGGTTCTGGATCTGGGACTTCTCGTTCTGGCAGGACACCACGATGCCGGTGGGGATGTGGGTCATCCGGACGGCGGAGTCGGTGGTGTTGACCGACTGGCCACCGGGGCCGCTGGAGCGGAAGACGTCGACCCGGATCTCGTTGTCGGGGATGTCCACGTGGTCGGTCTGCTCGACGACGGGGAGCACCTCGACACCGGCGAAGGAGGTCTGTCGTCGTCCCTGGTTGTCGAAGGGCGAGATGCGCACCAGGCGGTGGGTGCCCTGCTCGACCGACAGCGTGCCGTAGGCGTAGGGCTGCTTGACCGCGAAGGTCGCGGACTTGATGCCGGCCTCCTCGGCGTAGGAGGTGTCGTAGACCTCGGTCGGGTAGCCCTTGCGCTCGGCCCAGCGCAGGTACATGCGCAGCAGCATCTCGGCGAAGTCCGCGGCGTCCACGCCCCCGGCCTCCGAGCGGATGGTCACCAGGGCCTCACGAGCGTCGTACTCCCCGGACAGCAGGGTGCGGACCTCGAGCTCCTCGATGGACTTGTGCAGTCCCTCCATCTCGCGCTCGGCCTCGGCGCGGGTGGCCTCGTCGTCCTCCTCGGCCGCCATCTCCCACAGCACGCCGACGTCGTCGATCCGGCTGCGGAGGTCCTCGACCCGGCGCAGGTCGCCCTGCAGGTAGGACAGCCGCGAGGTGAGCTTCTGGGCGGTCTCGACGTCGTCCCAGAGGTCCGGGGCGGCGGACTGCTGTTCGAGGTCCCGGATCTCGTCGCGCAGGTCGTCGAGCTTGAGCACGGTCTCGATCGACCGCAGCGTCCCGTTCAGGTCGTCCAGTCGGGAGGAGAAGTCAGCGGCCACGTCTGACCACGGTAGTGGTCGCCCACCACCCTGGACAGCGCAGGACGGTCCGCGACGGTTCAGCCGGGGACGACGGCCCGACGCCGGCTGCGGGAGCCGAGCCAGCGGGGCAGGTCCGCGGCGGGCATGGGGCGGGCGATGAAGAAGCCCTGGCCGTAGGTGCAGCCCAGCGCGGTGACCGTGGCCAGCTGCTCCTCGGTCTCCACACCCTCGGCGACGCTGCGCATGCCGCACGCCCGGGCCAGGCTGACCACCGTCTCCACCGCGGCCGCGGACTGGCTGGCCCGCCGGTGGCCGGCACCGGCCACCCCGGCCACCAGGCTGCGGTCGATCTTGAGGATGCCGGCGGGCATGGACACGATCTGGCCCAGGCAGGAGAAGCCGCTGCCGAAGTCGTCGATGGACACCTCGATGCCGGACACCCGCAGCTCGGCGAACTGCTCGGCGGCCCGCTCGGGGTCCTCGGCGACGCTGGTCTCGGTCAGCTCGAGCACCAGCCGCTCGGGCCGCAGGCCCGACTCGACCAGCGCCGCGGTGACGTCGGCGACCAGCGTGCCGGCCCCGATGTGGGTGGCGCTGATGTTCACCGCCGCGGTCAGCGGCAGGCCCATCGCGTCCCAGGCCGCGGCGTCGCGGGCCACGGTGCCCAGCACCCAGCGGGTGAGCTCGCCGACCAGCCCGGAGGCCTCGGCGTCGGGGATGAACTCCCCCGGCGGCAGCAGCCCGCGCTCGGGGTGCTGCCAGCGGACCAGCGCCTCGACGCCGGTGACCGCGCGGGTGCGCAGGTGCATCAGCGGTTGGTAGTGCACGACGAGCTGCCCGGCCGCGATGGCGTCGTGCAGCTCGGAGGCCACCCGGAGCCGGCGTTCGGCGGCGACCCGCAGGTCCGGGGAGAACAGCCGCACGGTGTTGCGGCCGGCGGCCTTGGCCGCGTAGACGGCGAGGTCGGCGTCGCGGACGAGGTCGGTGGCCCGGTCGACCTGGCGGGCGGTGGCCACGGCGATGCCCACGCTCACGGTCAGCGGGACGACGGACCCCGCCACCCGGAAGGGCTCGGTGAAGGCGTCCTGGCAGCGCAGCGCGAGGGCGGCGGCGTCGGACTCGGTGCACCCCCGGCCGAGCACGACGAACTCGTCTCCCCCGAGCCGGCCCACGGTGTCCTCCTCGCGGGTGTGCTCGGCCAGCCGCAGCGCGACGTCGCGGATCAGCTGGTCGCCGGCGTCGTGGCCGAGGCTGTCGTTGACCGCCTTGAACCCGTCGACGTCGAGGAACAGCACGGCGACCGGCCGGTCGGCGTCGCCGGCGAGCTCGGCGTCGATGAGCTCCTGCAGGTGCCGGCGGTTGGGCAGGTCGGTGAGGTGGTCGACCCGGTCGCGGCGGGCGGTGGCCCGGACGGCCTCGACCCGGGCGGTGATGTCGGTGTGGGTGACCACGAGGAGCCCGGCGTCGTCGACCCGGGCGGCCTGCACGTGCACCCAGCGCCCGGTCTGCCCGGGGGCCAGGGCGCAGTCGACGGAGACGGGGTCGCCGCCGTGGGCGGACAGCTCGCCGAGCGCAGCCAGCAGCCTGCGGACGTCGCCGTCGTCCCGGACGGCCAGCACGGCCTCGCCGTAGTCGTCGCCCACGGTGACCGGGAGCCCGGGCCGGTGCTGCAGCTGGTCGGTCCACGCCGCGTTGACCTGCAGGATCGTGCCGTCGGGGTGCAGCAGCACCGCCGGTGCGGGCAGGGCATCCAGGACGGCGCCGACCGGCGGGGGTGCCGCGGGGGTCTCCCGCGCGCGGTGTCCACCTGCGCGGGGGCCGTCCACGACCGGGACGGCAGGTGACGACACGGCGGCCAGCGTAGGGATGCGCAGCCCGCTCTCGCTCTGTCACCGTCCGCTCACGCATGCCCCGTCGGTGTGTCGCCCGGACGAGTCACCGACCGGTCACCCCACCCGTCCCACCAGCCTCACGGGTCGACGTAGCGGTCCCGCTCGACGACGAACTGGCCGGTGGCGGTGTTGGCGTCGATGAACTCCGGGAGCAGCGGCACCCGGACCGTCACGGTGACGCAGACGCTGAACTCCTCCCCCGGCACCAGCGCCGGCCGATAGCCGCCGTTGGTGGCGGTGCACTCCACCCCGGCCGGCAGGTAGGCGATCCGGACGTCGGTGGCGTCCACCGACTGGTCCTCCACGGCGAGGGCCACCGCCGCCTCGGCCCGGGCGGCGCCGGTCACCGGGTCGGGCGCGGTGCCGATCGCGCGGCCGGCCTCCCGGGCGGCGGCGTCGGCGGCGAAGACCCCGCGCTGGACGGCGCTGAACCCGGCGACCAGGTAGACCAGCGGCACGAACACGACCAGGGCGATGAAGACGAACTCGACGATCGCCGAGCCGCGTTCGTCGTCGTCGCGCCTCACGCGCCCTCCTCCACGGCCCGCCCGGTGACCTGCAGCGGCAGCAGCTCCCCCAGGGCGGCCAGCAGCGTGGGCACCTGACCGGAGCAGCGGACGACGACCAGGGTCAGCCCGGTGCCGTCGGTCTCCGGGACGCTGGTGCACCGCAGCCCGGCTGCGGTCTGGGCGCCGGTGGCCGCGGCGACGACCTCGAGGGTGCGGTCGGCCCCGACGGCGGCCGGGACGTCGGCGTTCGCCGCGTACCGGGCACCCTCCTGGGCGCTCGCGGTGACCACGTTGCGGACGTGCACGTAGACCGCGACCTGCAGCACCGCCAGGAGCAGGACGACGACCAGCACCGAGACGAACACGAAGTCGACGACGGCGCTGCCGCGCTCGCGGTCCTCCCGCTCAGCCACCGCCGCTGGTGACCGAGGACAGCGCGTTCTGCACCGCGGTGACGATGGCCTCGCGGAACGGGACGAGGATCGCCAGCACCAGGGCGGCGGTCATCACGGTGATCATCACCCAGCCGGGCACGTCGCCCCGCTCGGGGTCCCCGCCGCGCAGGCGGGTGACCAGCGCGGCGAGCAGGACGGTCAGGACGGGCATGCGGTGCTCTCCTCGGGTTCCACTGACGCCCTCACTGGGCGAGGGTGACGATGCTGATCAGCCCCGGGAACAGGGCGAACAGGACGGTGACGGGCAGGACGAGGAAGACGACCGGGACCATCATCTGGATCTCCTTGGCCCCACCTGCCTCCAGCAGCCGGCGCTTGCCGGCCTCGCGGACGTCGGCGGCCTGGGCCCGGAGCACCTCGGCCAGCGGCGTGCCGCGCTCGACGGCCACGATGACGCCGTCGACGAAGCGGGCCAGGGCGTCCAGCGACGTCCGGTCGGCCACCTGCTGGAGGGCCTCGACCAGCGGCACGCCGGCGCGGGCCCGGCCCAGGGCGCCGCCGAGCTCACGGGCCAGCTCGCCCCCGGAGAGGCGGGTGACCCGGGCGATGGCGGCGGTGGGGCTCTCCCCCGCGGTCACGGCCAGGGCGAGCAGCTCGGCGACCACGGGGAACTCGGCGAGCAACAGCTCCTCGCGCCTGCCGACCTGCTGGGTCAGCCACCAGTCCCGGCCCAGCACCCCACCCACCAGGCCCGCGACGCAGAGCAGCACCGCCGACAGCACGTTCACGCTGCCGGCGAGCACCGACCCGACCGCGGTCAGCACGGCACCGCCGAGCAGGCCCAGACCGCCCCACACCACCTGCTCCACCCGGAAGTCCTCGACGGTGCTCTCGGCGGCCAGGGCGTCCAGCCGCCGGCGGACCGCCACGCGGCCACCGAGCAGCCGGTCGACGAACCGGGCGCCGTCGCCCAGTGCGGGCCCGAAGACCCGCCGGGCGGCGGAGAGGAGTCCGGGCTGGGTGGCGGTGCCCAGCAGCCGGGAGGGCGGCGGGGTGTCCTGCACGTACGGGGCGAGCCGGTCGACCAGCCGGACCGGGCGGGCCGGCGGTGCGTAGGCCAGCAGCAGGACCAGCCCGGTGGCCGCCGTGAGACCCAGCAGCACACCGGTCAGACCGGCGCTCACTGGAGCACCCGCAGGTCCTGGGGCAGTCGACCGATCCGCAGCATGAGCCGGTAGGCGGCCACGCAGACCACCCCGCCTGCCACGAGGATCGCCGTCCCGACCGGGCTGTCGTAGGCGGCGAGGGTCTGCTGCTGGGTGGCGAGCAGCAGGAGCACGACCCAGGGGGCGCCGACAGCGAGCCGGGCCGCCTGCACGACCCAGCCCTGCCGGGTCTCCAGCTCGGCGCGGGCCCGGGCGTCCTCGCGGAGGAAGCCGGCCAGGGTGCGCAGCACCCGGCCCAGGTCGCTGCCCCCGACCTCGCGCGCCACCCGCAGTGTCTCGACGATCCGGTCACCGACCGGGTCGGCCAGGTCGGCCTTCAGCCGGTCGAGGGAGTCGGCGAACCGGCCGGTGGCCCGGTGGTCGGCGGCGAACCGGCCGAAGGGGGCGCGCAGCGCCTCGGGGCCGCGGACGGCGAGCGCACCGAGGGCCTCGGGCAGGCTCAGGCCGGCCCGGACGGCGGACGCCAGGTTGTCCACCACCTCGGGCCAGACCTCACGCAGGTCCGCGCGGCGCTTGACCGCCAACCGCTTCACCAGCAGGTGCGGCGTCGCCGCCCCGAAGCCGCCGAAGACCAGGCTGATCGTCACGGTGCTGGTCGTGACCAGCACCAGGACCGCGACGGCCAGCCCGAGGGCGACCTGCAGGGCCACCAGCTGGGCGGGGTTGATGCCGGTGAGCCCGGCGGCGGACAGCAGCTGCTGCCGGCGGCCGGGACGCCGGGGGCCGCTCCGCTTCTGCGGTGCCCGCGGTCCGCTGCGCCAGACCAGCAGCAGGCCCACGCCCAGGCCGAGCCCGAGCAGTGCACCGGACACGCTCACCGGCGGTCCCCGAGCAGGGCGGGCAGGTCCAGGCCGAGGGCGGCGTAGCGCTCGGGGTGCGGCGGGTGCCCGTCGGCGCGGACCAGCCGACCGTCCCGGGTGGTGAACACGTCGGCGGTCTCCACGACGGTGCCCTCGGTGCGGCCGGGCAGTGCCACGACCTCCCGCACCCGGCGCTGACCGGAGGGGTCGGTGCCCACGTGCGCGACCAGGTCGACGCTGCTGGCCACCGTCGGCACCACGAAGGCGTGCCCGATGTTCTCCCCCGCGAGCAGCGGGAGCGTGCACATCTTGACCACGGCCTCGCGGGCGCTGTTCGCGTGCAACGTGCACATGCCGGGGAGCCCGCTGTTGAGTGCGATCAGCAGGTCCAGGCACTCCTCCTGGCGCACCTCGCCCACGACGAGCCGGGATGGCCGCATCCGCAGCGCCTCCTTCACCAGGCGGCGCAGCGGGATCTCCCCGGCGCCCTCGAGGTTGGCCTGCCGGGTCTGCATGGCCACCACGTCGGGCAGCGGCACCCGCAACTCGAAGACCTCTTCCGCGGTGATCACCCGCTCCCGGGCCGGGATCGCCGCGCAGAGGCAGTTCAGGAGGGTCGTCTTGCCCGCCTGCGTTCCCCCGCTGACCAGGATGTTCAACCCCGCGGCCACGGAGGCCTCCAGGAAGCGGGCGACCTGCGCCGGCAGGGTGCCCAGCGCCACCAGCTCGTCGAGGGAGTGCGCCTGCAGCACGAACTTCCGGATGTTGACCGCCATGTGCCGACGGGTGACGTCGGGGATCACCACGTGCAGCCGCGACCCGTCGGGCAGCGTGGCGTCGACGAAGGGCGTGGACATGTCGATCCGTCGGCCCGACGTGCGCAGCATCCGCTCGACCAGGTCGGCCAGCTGTCCGGCGCCCAGGATGGTGGTGGTCAGCTCGCTGCGGCCGCGGCGGGCGATGAACACCCGGCCCGGTTCGTTGACCCAGATCTCCTCGACCTCGGGGTCGTCGAGCCAGCGTTGCAGCGGGCCGAAGCCGGCCACCCGGTCCAGCACGTCGCGCACCACGGTCTCGGCGTCCACGATCGGCGGCAGCGCCGAGGACATGGAGCGTTCGGAGTAGTCGGCGACGACATCGCGGACCAGCACCCGGATGGGCGCGGGGTCGGTGAAGGGGTCCAGCCCGCGCCGCCGGATCAGCTCCCGGACCTCGCCGTCGACGACGTCGAGCGCGCTGGAGACGGTCGGCACGGCACCCCCGGGAGACCAGTCGACGAGACGGTGGGACTGCCGGGACCGTACGGGTCCAGAAGGCGGTACGGGAGCCTGACCAGGGCATCTGTGGACAACTCACGATGGGTCACCACTCGAACGGGTGAACCGCGACCGGCGGGTCCAGTGCCTCGGACATCGGGACGGGGGCAGGGCCCCGACGTCGTCGGTCCCTCAACGGTGGGGTCGGTGCACGCCGTGCACATCCTGACCGGTGCGCCACGCCGCGGCGCGGGGACGCAGCGCGTCCGACCGCACACGCGGCGCGACGACGAGGGGTCAGCTGAAGTCGAGCACCAGCCGGCCGCGCACCCCGCCGGCCTCGAGCCGGGCGTGCGCGGAGGCGGCCTCGGCGGCAGGCACCACGTCGGCCACCCGCAGGGTCACCGCACCGGACTCGGCCTGCTCGCGCAGCCGGTCCAGGGCGGCCCGGTTCTGCCCGTAGTCGCGCACCATCACCGGCTCCATCCGGATGCCCCGGCCCAGGTGCTCCTCGGCGTCCTCCCCGCGGTAGCCGCGCACGGTGGAGACCACGCCGCCGTCCGCGACCGCCGGCAGCACCTGTGCACCCTGCACCGAGCCGTCGGCCAGCCCGTCGACGCCGTCGGGGTACTGCTCGCGCACCGCGGCGGCGAAGCCCTCGCCGCGGGGCAGCACGACCTGCGCCCCGAGGGAGCGGACCAGCTCGGTGTCGGCCTCGCTGGCGTCGGCGACGACGGTTAGACCGTCGGCGACGGCCAGCTGCACGACGTAGCCGCCGAACGACCCGGCCGCTCCGGTCACCGCGAGCACCTGGCCCGGCTGCAGCGCCATCCTGTCCAGGGCGAGGCGCGCGGTGAGGCCGTTCATCGGCAGCGACGCGGCGGCCGGGAAGTCGACCCCGGCCGGCACCGGGACGACGGAGTCCGCCGGCAGCGCGATCTGCTCGCGGTAGCCGCCGTGCGCACCCTCGGGGACGACGATCGCCATCACCGCGTCGCCCACCGCCAGCGGGGTGTCGGTGTCCGGGCCGATCTCGTCGACCACCCCGGCGACGTCCATGCCCGGGATCCACGGCATCTCCTGCGGGGCGCCCTTGCGCTGGGCGTACGTGCCGTTGCGGGCGTACGTGTCGGTGGGGTTGACGGCGGCCGCGCGGACGGCCAGCCGCACCTCCCCGGGGCCGGCGTGCACCTCCGGGACGTCGATTAGGTGCAGGGCCTCGGGCCCTCCGAACTCGGTCACTCCGGCTGCTCTCATGTCCGGTGCAAGGCGGCGACCGGGTCCCGGGATTCCACAGCCGGCGTGCAGCGACATCGCGGTCGACGACCAGCAACCGGACCGACAGTGCCCCCATGTCCACGCTGACGGCCCCGGCCGAGGCCCGCCCCGACCCCGCCGACGGGGCCACCGACCAGGTCCCGCCGACCCCGGTGCTCGACGTCGTCGTCCCGGTGCACGACGAGGAGGACGGCCTCGAGCCGTGCCTGCGCCGGCTGCACGCGCACCTGGCCCGGCTGCCCTGGCCGTCCCGGATCACGGTGGCCGAGAACGCCAGCACCGACGGCACCCTGGCCGTCGCCCGCCGGGTCGCCGCCGAGCTGCCCGGGGTCGTCGTCCGTGTCGAGAGCGGCCCCGGCCGGGGCCGGGCGCTGCGGGAGGCCTGGCTGGCCAGCGACGCCGCTGTGCTGGTCTACATGGACGTCGACCTCTCCACCGACCTCGCTGCGCTGCTGCCGTTGGTCGCGCCCCTGATCAGCGGGCACTCCGACCTGGCGATCGGCACCCGGCTGGCCGGGTCGGCCCGGGTGGTCCGGGGCACGAAGCGGGAGCTGATCTCGCGCAGCTACAACCTGCTGCTGCGCGGGACGCTGGCCACGCACGTGTCCGACGCGCAGTGCGGGTTCAAGGCCGTGCGCGCCGACGTCGCCCGGCGGCTGCTTCCCCTGGTCGAGGACACCGGCTGGTTCTTCGACACCGAGCTGCTGGTGCTCGCCGAGCGCAGCGGGCTGCGGATCGCCGAGGTGCCGGTCGACTGGGTGGACGACCCCGACAGCAGCGTGCACATCGTGGCCACCGCCCGGGCGGACCTGGCCGGGATCGTCCGGATGTCCCGGGCACTGGCCCGTGGGCGGCTGCCGGTCGCCGACCTGCGGGCCCAGATCGGCCGCGGCCCGCTGGTGGAACCCGCCGTGGACGGCGTCCCACCCGGCCTGGTCGGCCAGCTGGTCCGCTTCGCCGCCATCGGGGCCCTGTCCACCGCCGCCTACCTGGCGCTGTTCCTGCTGCTCCGCGGGGTCGTCGAGGCCCAGCCGGCGAACCTGGTCGCACTGCTGGTCACCGCGGTCGCCAACACCGCGGCCAACCGGCGGCTGACGTTCGGCGTCCGAGGTCGAGACGGCGCAGGACGGGCCCAGCTGCAGGGGCTGGCCGTGTTCGCGCTGGGCCTCGCCCTGACCAGCGGGGTGCTCGCCGGGCTGCACGCCTGGGACCCGCACGCCTCCCGGCTGGCCGAGGTCGCCCTGCTGGTGACCGCGAACGGGCTGGCCACGCTGCTGCGGTTCGTGCTGATGCGCGCGTGGGTGTTCCGCTCCGGGTCGGCCGTCCGGCGGACCGTCGTCGTCCCCACGCCGGTCGCCCTGCCCTCCCTCGCCCGGTGAGCGCCGTCCTGGACCCGCCGGTCGTCCTCGACCCGGCCGCCTCCCCGCAGCAGCCGGAGGCGGCCGCGGCCGACCCCCGGTGGGTGCGCCCCTCGCTGGTCGCGCTGCTGTCGGCGACCGGACTGCTGTACCTGTGGGACCTCAGCGCCTCCGGCTGGGCGAACGCGTTCTACGCCGCCGCCGCCCAGGCCGGGTCGCAGAGCTGGGAGGCCTTCTTCTACGGCTCCTCCGACGCCGCCAACGCGATCACCGTGGACAAGCCGCCGGCATCGCTGTGGGTGATGGGGGCGTCGGTCCGGCTGTTCGGGCTGAGCTCGTGGTCGGTGCTGGTGCCCCAGGCGTTGATGGGCGTCGCGACCGTCGGGGTGGTGTACCTCGCCGTGCGCCGCGTGGTGGGGCCCGGGGCCGGGCTGCTGGCCGGTGCGGTCCTGGCGACCACGCCGGTCGCCGCGCTGATGTTCCGGTTCGACAACCCGGACGCGCTGCTGGTCCTGCTGCTGACGACCGCCGGGTACGCGCTGGTGCGGGCGACCGAGACGGCGAGCCGGCGCTGGCTGGTCGCGGTCGGGGTGCTGATCGGGTTCGCGTTCCTGGCCAAGATGCTGCAGGCACTGCTCGTCGTCCCCGGGTTCGCGCTGGTCTACCTCGTCGCCGCCCGCACCACGCTGCGCGCCCGCATCGGCCACCTCCTGCTCGCCGGGGTCGCCCTGGTGGCCGCGGCCGGCTGGTGGGTCGCGGTGGTCGAGCTCGTGCCCACCGACTGGCGGCCCTACATCGGCGGGTCCCAGACCAACTCGGTGTGGGAGCTGGTCTGGGGCTACAACGGCCTGGGCCGGCTGACCGGCGACGAGACCGGCAGCGTCGGCGGCGCCGCAGGGTGGGGCTCCACCGGCGTCGGGCGGCTGTTCGGCGTCGACATCGGCGGGCAGGTCGCCTGGCTGCTCCCCGCCGCGCTGCTGCTGCTGGTCGGCGGGCTGGTCGCCGTCGGCCGGGCGCCGCGCACCGACCGCACCCGGGCCGCGCTGCTGACCTGGGGCGGCTGGCTGCTGGTCACCGGCGCGGTGTTCAGCCTGATGGCCGGCATCTTCCACGCCTACTACACCGTCGCGCTGGCCCCGGCCGTCGCGGTGCTCGTCGGCATCGGCGGCGGTCTGCTGTGGGAGCGGCGCAGCGCGCTGTTGCCGCGGGTGGTGCTGGCCGTGACCACCGTGACGACCGCCGCCTGGTCGTGGGTGCTGCTGTCCCGCACGCCGCTCTTCCTGCCCTGGCTGCGCTGGGTGGTGCTCGTCGCCGGAGTGGTCGCGGGGCTGGGGCTGCTCCTCGCGCACCTGCGCCGCCGGTCCCTGCTGGTCGGCGTCGTCGCGACCGCACTGCTGGTCGGGCTGGGCGGCCCGGCCGCCTACGCCGCACAGACCGCGGTCACCCCGCACACCGGCGCCATCCCGAGCGCCGGTCCGACCGCGTCCGGCGGCTTCCTGCACGGCGGGCACGTCGCGTTCGTCCCGCGGGTCCCGCACACCAGCGGGAGGACGGCGGGACACCCGGTCACCACGTCCAGCGTGCCGCGCGCGGGCTCGGGCATCGGCAACCTGCTCGACGCCGGCACCCCCAGCGCGGCGGTCACCGAGCTGCTCCGCCGCAACGCCTCGTCCTACACCTGGGTCGCCGCCACGATCGGCTCCAACAGCGCGGCCGGGTTCCAGCTGGCCAGCGGGCACCCGGTGATGGCCCTCGGCGGCTTCAACGGCAGCGACCCGGCGCCGACGCTGACCGAGTTCCAGCAGGACGTGGCCGACGGGGAGGTGCACTGGTTCATCGCCGGCGGGGTGGGGATGGCCAGCTCCAGCGGTTCGGACGAGGCGCACCACGTGCAGACCTGGGTGGAGGCGCACTACGCGTCCACCGTCGTCGACGGGGTGACCCTCTACGACCTGAGCCGGCCGCCGACGAGCTGAGGCTCAGCGGTCCCCCGCCGCGTCCTCGGCTGCGACCCAGCCCCGTCTGCCCACCGCAGCATCGTGCCCCGCAGACGCCAGTGGCGCCGTGACCCGAGGGTCACGGCGCCACTGGTGGGTGGGTCGGTCAGCCGGTGTAGTTCGGCTGCGCCGGCACCGGGCGGGCCGGCGGGGTGACGCCGCCGCCACCGGGGGCCGGGGTGACGGCGATCGCCGGCGCCTCGACCGAACCGGCGTCGACGTCGGCCCGACCGTCGCCGTTGCCGTCCAGGGGACGGGTCACTCCGCGCTGGTCGGTGTCGATGAGCGTGCCGCCCATCTCCTCCATGTCGTCGCCGAGCACGGGGAGCCCGGCGTCGATGACCGGGCTGCCGGTGGCCGGCAGCAGGGTCGGGGTCGGGCCGCCGTTGTCGGCGAGCTCACCGAGCTGGGGGTCGGAGACACCCGTGGTGTCGGTGGCCCCGGGCAGGGTGTTCGTGGAGAACGGCAGCGCGTCGTCGAGGACGTTGCCGCCCACCGACGTGACGCCGGCGTCCGCGTCGGCTCCGCCGTTGTCGGTCAGGACCGTGTTGCCGATCTCGACCGCACCCGCGATGCCCGACCCGTTGCCCGTCACCGTGGCGTGCAGCAGACCCACGACCGCCGTGCCGGCGTTGAGCACGGCGCCACCGGCCCCTGCGTCCGCGGTGTTGTCGGTGATGGTCACGTTGATCGCGACCAGGCCGCTCTCCGGGGTGATGGTGCCGGCGCCGTCCTGGTAGAGACCGCCGCCACCGTCGGTACCGGTCGCGGTGTTCCCGGCGACCGTCGAGTCCGAGACGATCATGGAGCCCGCACCCGAGTTCCAGAGCCCGCCGCCCTCGACGGCGGTGTTGTCGGCGACGAGGGTCGTGTCGACGACCACGTCACCCTCACCGGTCAGGTGGAACCCACCGCCGTTGCCGGGAGCCCCGACGCCGGTGGCGGTGTTCCCGGTCAGCGCGACCCCGGTGAGGACCGTGCTGGTCGGCTCGACCGCCCCGACGAGCGGACCGGCCTCGATGCCACCGCCGGCGCGCACCGCGGTGTTGCCGTTGATGGTGGAGTCGATGACGACGACGCCCACGGTGCTGCCGTCCTCGGCCGCCGCGGCGTTGAGGTTCAGGATGCCGCCGCCGGAACCGAGCGCGCCGGTCGCGTCGTTGCCGCTGATGTCGCTGGTGTCGATCAGGACGTCGCCGCCCTCGGTGAAGACGCCACCGCCACCCTGGTCGGCCGCGGCACCGGTCGCCGTGTTGTTCGAGATCGTGGTGCCGGAGACCGTCAGGACGCCGGCGGCCGAGTTCCAGAGGCCACCGCCCTCGACCGCGGTGTTGTTGACGACCGTCGAGTCGACGACGTCGACGGTGCCGGCGCCGGTGATGTGCAGGCCACCGCCGTTGCCGGGCGGGCCGGTGACGGTGTTGCCGCCGAGCAGCACGTCGGTCAGCGTCGTGGTCGTGGCCGCTGCGGTGCCCGGGGCGAGCAGCGGACCGGCCTCGACGCCACCGCCGGCGCGGACCGCGGTGTTCTCGGTGATCTCCGTGCCGGTGACGGTCACGGTGCCGTTGACGTTCTGGATGCCACCGCCGGACCCGAGGGCACCGGTGGCGTCGTTGCCCTCGATGATGCCGCCGGTGATCGTGACGGCACCGCCCTCGGTGAAGACGCCACCGCCACCCTGGTCGGCGGCTGCGCCGTTGGCGGTGTTGCCCTGGATCGTCGCGTCGGTGACGGTGAGCGTGCCCCCCGCGGAGTTCCACAACGCACCGCCCTCGGCAGCGGCGTTGGCGCTGAACGTGCCACCGGTGACGGTCGCGGCCGCGGCGCCCGTGATGTGCAGCGCGCCACCGTTGCCCGGCGCGGCAGCCGTCGCGTTGTCGGTGAAGTCCGAGTCCGACACCGTGGCCGAGCCGCCGGCGAGGACCTCGATGGCGCCACCGGCGCGCGAGACGCGGTTGCCCTCGAAGGAGGCACCGGTGACCGTCGTGGCACCGGCGGTGGCGATCGCGCCACCGCTGCCGGCCGTGGCGGCCGGCGCGTCCGGGTTCACCGCGGTGCTGTCGTTCATCGCCCCACCGCTGACGACGAGCGACGCTCCGGCAGCGACCCGCACTGCTCCACCGTTCTCGGTGCCGGGGGCGACGCCGTTGACGATCGTGACGTCGACGAGGGTCAGCGTCCCGCTGGCGACGTCGAAGAACCGGTCGATCGTGGCCGCGTCCAGGAGGGCGCCGTTGCCGTTCACGGTCAGGTCGCCGGTGATGTCGAGGTCACCGGATGCGACGTCGGCGTTCCCGGCTGCCCCGTCCAGGACGTAGGTCGCGTCGACGAGGTCGATGACGTCCACCTCGGCCGGGTCGTTCGTGTTGGCGGTCGCGATCTGCGTCCGCAGTTCGGCCAGGGTGTTCGCGGTGGTCTCGGCGGCGTTGGCCGGCAGGGGCGCGATGAGGAGCAGGCCGCAGACGACTGCGGCAGTGCTCAGGACAGGGGTGGTACGGCGCATGGAGCTCGTCTCGTCTCTGCATCGGGGCGATGGCGTTCACAGCGTGCTCGCAGGAACCTATCGGCACTTACGCAGGGAATCGGTACTGCGTTCACCCGACACCGGGATTTCCGCGCTGCCGGGTGAACACCCGCCCCACCCCTATCGTCACCCCGGTGAACCGACTCCAGTCCCTGCTGGGCACCCCCCGTCGCCGGCTGGCGGCCCTGGGCGTGGTGCTCGTCCTCGTGCTGGCCGTGGTCCTCGCGGTCGTCCTGCCCGGCGGAGGGGACAGGACGACCGCGGAGGCACCGGCCACCACCAGCCCGTCGTCGAGCTCGCCGGAGGCGGCCCCGACGACGGAGGCTCTCGCCGGTCCGGTCTTCCCGACCACCGTCGCCTCGGCGACCACCGACCGGGTCGACGTGTACGACGCACCCGACGCCGATGCCGACCCCAGCCGCACGCTGGACGCGGCCGACGAGCTGTCCGGCCAGCTCACCTTCGTGGTCACCAAGCAGCAGGACGACTGGCTGCAGGTGCAGCTCCCGGTGCGCCCGAACGGGTCCACCGGCTGGATCCGCGCCCAGGACGCCTCGCTCAGCGAGCACGACTTCAGCATCGAGGTCCGCCTGTCCGACCACCGGATGCTGGTCTACCGCGGCGAGCTCACCCTGCTGGACACCCCGATCGGCGTGGGGACCGGTGACGCCCCCACCCCCGGCGGCACCTACTACCTGAAGGAGCTCCTCCAGCCCCCGAACCCGGCCGGCGGGTACGGGCCCTACGCCTACGGGCTGTCCGGCTTCTCCGACGTCTTCACCAGCTACTCCGGCGGCGAGGGCGTCATCGGCATCCACGGCACCAACGCCCCCGAGACCGTCGGCACCGACGTCAGCGACGGCTGCATCCGGGTGACCAACGAGGTCGTGACCCAGCTCGTCGACGAGATCGGGCTGCCGCTGGGCACCCCGGTGACCATCGTCGCCTGAGCCGAGCGGGTCACCGGGTCCAGGGCGCGAACAGCTCGACGGCGCCCTGGTCGGGCGTGCGGTACGTGCGCACCGAGCCGTCCTGCAGCAGCACCGACACCACCACCGGGTCGGCGGGGGTGGCCGGCGTCCGGCAGTCCACGGCCCGGACGTCGTCGGCGCCCACCCGCACCCCAGGGGACACCCGGGCGACGTACTCGGCGGAGCTGCCGACCGGCCGCAGCACCGGCACGCGCCGACGGGTGACCCGGTGGTGCGGGGCGCGCGCGGACCGGTCCCGGGCCCGGAGGCGGGCGAAGAGCAGCACCGACACCAGCACCGCGGCCAGCGCTGCCGCCGACAGCACCAGCGACGTCTCGCTGCTGCCGGAGTCCAGCCGCCCGGCGAGCTGGGAGAGCAGCACCAGGACGCCCAGGGAGCCCAGCAGCAGGAGCAGGGTGCGCTGCACGATGTGTCCGTCGGAGGGGGCGGGACCGAACCCGGGCAGCTCGACCCAGCCGTCGTCGAAGACCGCCAGCCGCCAGCGGTCCCCGGCCGGGTCGGTGACCGAGACCCACCCGCGTCGCGCCATCAGGTCACCGCCCGGGGGACTCAGCGCTTGCTGGCGTAGGTCTTGAGCAGACCCCGGCTGATGATCGTCTTCTGGATCTCGCTGGTGCCCTCGCCGATGAGCAGGAACGGCGCCTCGCGCATGAGCCGCTCGATCTCGTACTCCTTGGAGTACCCGTAGCCGCCGTGGATCCTGAAGGACTGGGTGGTCACCTCGGCGCAGTACTCACTCGCCAGCAGCTTGGCCATCCCGGCCTCGACGTCGTTGCGCTTGCCGCTGTCCTTGAGCTTGGCCGCGTTGACCATCATCAGGTGGCTGGCCTCGACCTTGGTGGCCATCTCGGCCAGCTGGAAGGCGATCGCCTGGTGCTGGGCGATCTTCTTACCGAAGGTCTCGCGCTGCTGGGCGTACTCGACGGCCAGCTCGAAGGCGCGGATGGAGATGCCGCAGGCCCGGGCCGCGACGTTGACCCGGCCGACCTCGACGCCGTCCATCATGTGCGCGAAGCCCTTGCCGGGCACCCCGCCCAGGATGTCGTCGGCGCTGGCCTGGTAGCCGTCGAACACCATGCTCGTGGTGTCCACGCCCTTGTAGCCCATCTTGTCGATCTTGCCGGGGATGCTCAGCCCGGGCTTGACCTCGCCGAACCCGGTGGGCTTCTCGACGAGGAACGTGGTCAGGTTCTGGTGGGCCTTCTCCCCGCCCTCGTCGGTGCGCACCAGCGCGGCGACCAGCGTGGAGCTGCCGCCGTTGGTCAGCCACATCTTCTCGCCGTCGATCGTGTAGCCGCCCTCGGCGTCCTTCTTGGCCCGGGTGCGGATCGCGGCGACGTCGGAGCCCAGCCCCGGCTCGCTCATGGAGAACGCCCCGCGCACCTCGCCGGTGGCCATCCGGGGCAGGTAGCGCTCCTTCTGCTCCCGGGTGCCGTGCTGGATCAGCATGTAGGCGACGATGAAGTGGGTGTTGATGACGCCCGAGACGCTCATCCAGCCGCGGGCGATCTCCTCGACGACCAGCACGTAGGTCAGCAGGCTCTCGCCGAGGCCGCCGTACTCCTCCGGGATCATGAGGCCGAAGAGCCCCATCTCCTTCATCCCGTCGACGATCTCCTGCGGGTAGGTGTCGGAGTGCTCGAGCTCCTGGGCCCGCGGGATGATCTCCCGGTCCACGAACGTCCGGACCGTGGACAGGATCTCGGTCTGGATCTCGGTCAGGTCGGCGGTCTGCGCCAGGCGGGTCATCGCTCTGCACTCCTCGGGGACGACGGTGTCCTGTCACCGGGGAGTATGCGGCAGGACACCGACGGTCCAGGCGTGGCCTCGACCACACCCAGAGCCGACTACCGTCGCATCCGTGACGACCCGCCGCGTGCGCCTGCTCGCCCCGTTCGCCCTGGCCACGGCCCTGCTCGTGACGAGCTGCAGCAGCACCGACGGGGACGCCAGCCCGGCCGCCAGCAGCGCCACCAGCAGCTCTCCGGCCGCGACGTCACCGGAGCCGGCCCCTGCCGAGGCCGAGGAGTCCGCCGCGGCCGCGCTGGACCCGACAGCGGTGACCAGCCCGGACGAGGCCGCCCTGGCCTCGGCGATGCGGGTCGCGGACCTGCCCGAGGGCTGGGACGTGCAGTCCAACCCCGTCGAGGACGGCGACCTCAGCGACAACCCCAGCTTCGAGGGCCTGTGCGAGACCTCGTTCCCCTCCGAGGCCCGCCGGACGGCGAAGTTCCCGGTGGTCGCGGTGGACGAGACCGGGTCCCCCCAGCTGACCAGCGAGTCGATCTCCTACGACGGCGCCGACGCCGCGGCCCAGGCCCTGGCCGAGCTGCGGACCGCCTTCGCCGGGTGCGAGTCCGCCGACCGCACCTTCGTGACCCCGCCGTCCTCGGAGGGACTGACCGCCGACTCCGTCGTCGTGCAGTACCAGCTGTCCACCGGCACGCCCCAGGTGATCGTGGCGCAGGCGCGCGGCACGGTCGTGTCCGTCGTCATCGGGGACGACCCGGATGCGACCCTGTCCGCGGCCCGCTCGATCGCCGCCCGGATGGCCCAGCTGCCGGCGGCGGTCATCGGCGCCTGAGCTCCACCACCCCGCGGCGAGGAGGACCCACGTGAGCGAGCCCCAGGACGGCTTCTACCGGGGCGACCCGCCGGTGCAGCGCGCCGCGCCGCCGGCCTCCTACGGCCCGCCCCCCGGGTACGGCCCACCCCCGGGCTCCGGCCCTCCCCCCGGCTACGGCCCTCCCCCCGGCTACGGCCCCCCGCCCGGGTACGGCCCTCCCCCGGGGTACGGCCAGCCCGTCTTCGTGGTGCGCCGCCCGACCAACTCCACCGCGATCCTCGCGCTGGTGTTCGCCTTCGTGTTCGCGCCGGTGGGGCTCGTCCTGGGCATCGTGGCCCGCCGGCAGATCCGGCAGACCGGCGAGGAGGGCGACGGGATGGCGCTGGCCGGCATCATCATCGGCGGCATCGCGGCCGCCTTCTACGCCGTCTTCATCGTCATCTGGGTCGTCGCGCTGGTGTCGGTCACCAGCTCCTTCTAGGCGGACCCCCTCGCCGCGCGGCGAGGGGGTCCGGCCCGGCAGCCCGCTCAGTCCTCCGGCGGGGTGAAGGACGACGTCCGGCTCATCCCGGCCGCCCGGCCCTTGCCGGAGATGACCAGGGCCATCTTGCGGCTGGCCTCGTCGATCATCTCGTCGCCGAGCATCGCCGAGCCCTTCTTGCCCCCGGCCTCGCTGGTGGCCCACTCGTAGGCGTCCAGGATCAGCTCGGCGTGGTCGTAGTCCTCCTGCGAGGGCGCGTAGATCTCGTTGGCGGCGTCGATCTGGCCCGGGTGCAGCACCCACTTGCCGTCGAAGCCGAGCATCGCCGAACGCTTGGCGACCTCCTCGAAGGCCGGCACGTCCCGCACCTGGAGGAAGGGCCCGTCGATGGCCTGCACGCCGCGGGCGCGAGCGGCCATCAGGATCTGCATGAGGATGTAGTGGAACGGGTCGCCCGGGTAGTCCGGGTGCAGCGCCCCCACGACCAGGGACTTCATGTTGATCGAGGCCATGAAGTCGGCCGGGCCGTAGATGATCGTCTCGATCCGCGGGCTGGCGAAAGCGATCTGGTTGACGTTGATGAGGCCCTGCGCGGTCTCGATCTGCGCCTCGATGCCGATCTTCCCGACCTCGAGGCCGTTGGCCTTCTCGATCTGGGTGAGCAGCATGTCCAGGGCCTGCACCTGACCGGCGTCCTGGACCTTGGGCAGCATGATCGCGTCCAGGTTCGCCCCGGCGCCCCCGACGACCTCGATGACGTCCTGGAAGGTCCACTCCGTCGTCCAGTCGTTCACCCGGACGGTGCGGATCTTGTCGCCCCAGCCGCCCTCGTTCAGGGCGGCGACGATGTTCTTCCGGGCGCCGGGCTTGGCCAGCGGCGCGCAGGCGTCCTCCAGGTCCAGGAACACCTGGTCCGCGGGGAGGCCCTTGGCCTTCTCCAGGAACCGGGGGTTGCTGCCGGGGACGGCCAGGTTGGAACGACGGGATCGGAGCTCGGCCACGGTGCCTCCGCTGATCGGGGATGGGACGTGAACGGAGACTAACCAGCGGCCCTCAGGTGACGGGCTCGGTGGCCGCCACCGGCCGGGAGGCCCGCACCACCAGGGCGACGCCGACGACGACGAGCACCATCCCCGGCAGCGCCAGCAGCGGGGGCAGCTGCTGCAGCAGCACCAGCGCCACGAGCAGCGCGCCGGGCACCTCGAGCAGGATGGCCAGCCCGACCACGGTGGGCCCGACCGTGGACAGCACCAGGTTGAACAGCGTGTGCCCGAGCAGCTGGGCGACCACGGTGATGCCGGCGATCAGCCACCAGTCGCGGGCGCTGAACCCGGCGAGCGGGATCCCGACGAGCAGCGCCGCGGCCGCGACGACCACCGCGCAGGTGGAGTAGCAGACCACCGCGTACGCCGAGGTGGACAGCCGCACCCGGGCCTTGGCCCCGGCCAGCACGTACCCGGCGGCGGCGATCGCCCCGAGCAGGGCCAGGCCGTCCCCGGCCAGGGCGCGCAGCGAGACGGTGACGTCGACCCCGGCGATGAGCGCGGCGCCGGCGACGGCCAGGGCGAGGCCCCACCACACCTGGGCCGGCAGCCGCACCCCGGAGAGCCGGGCGGCCAGCGCCGTCCAGATCGGGGTGGTGGTGACCAGCGCGATGGAGGCCGCCACGGTGGTCATCGACAGGCTGGGCAGCCAGGCGGCGAAGTGGGCGGCCAGGAAGAGCCCGGCCACCACCGAGCTGCGCAGGTCGCGCAGCCGCAGCCCGGTCAGCGTGCTGCGCTCCCGGGTGAGCAGCACCGGCAGCAGGGCCGCCGCACCGGCCGCGTTGCGCCAGAACGCGATGGCCAGCGCGGGTGCGGCGACGAGGGCGGTCATCGGCCCCGACAGCGAGACCCCGACCACCGCGACGGCCATGATCACGACGTCGCGGGTGCCGGGCCGGTGCAGCGCCCAGGCGGGGTCGGCCGTCGTCGGCTCGGCTGTCACGCCGGGACGGCGATCGTGCCGCGGGCGACCGGGTGCACGGTGCCCTCGACGGTGGCGCCGACCGGCTGCCCGTCCACGACGGTGACGGTCCCGTCCAGCACCGAGGGACGACGCAGCGCGGCGCCCTGGTGCAGGCGGTAGCCCGTCGTCCCCTCCCCGGCCAGACCCTCGGTGGCCAGCCAGACCCCGGTGCCCAGCGCGGCGGACCCGGTGGCCGGGTCCTCCTCCCACGACAGCCCCCCGGCGAAGACCCGCACCGTGTGCTCGGTGCCGGTCCCGCGCTCGAGCAGGGAGATCCCGCCCCTCACCTCGGGCAGCAGGGCGTCCAGGGCCCGGCGGTCGGGCCGGGCCCGGTCCAGCGCACCGGGCCGCACGTCCAGCTGGGCGAACTCGAGGCCGCAGCCGACCAGGTGCGCGGGCCGACCGGTGACGTCGTCCGGGGTGAGGCCGACGGCGAGCGCGAGGTCGGCCGGGGACGGTCCGGGCCGCAGCTGCACGGCCCCGCCGGTCAGCCGGGCGCCGTCCCCGGTGACCGCGACCGGCACCGTGCCCACCCCGCAGTGCTGCTGCACCACCCCGGCCTGCAGCAGGCCCAGGCGCACCAGGGTGTGCGCGGTGCCCACGCTGGGGTGCCCGGCGAAGGGCAGCTCGGTGTCGGTGGTGAAGATCCGCACCCGGTAGCCGCCGTCCCCCACGTCGGAGACGAACGTGGTCTCCGACAGGTGGAACTCCCGGGCGAGCGCCTGGCACTGCTCGGTGCTCAGCGCCCCGGCGTCCAGGACGACCGCGAGGGGGTTCCCGGCGAAGGGACGGGGCGCGAAGACGTCCACGACCTCGTAGGCCAGCTCGGCGGTCCGGGGTGTCACGGGCGCGACGGTAGCCTCACCGCTGGTGATCACCGTCGTGTGGTCGTGGGCCACGCGGTGGCCCCGTGACCTGACGCGCGAGACCTGACGAGGAGGCCGCTGTGACCACGGTGACCAGGGCCTACGTCTCCCGGCTCGCCGGGCTGACCGTCTTCGACCCCAACGGCGACCGGGTGGGCAAGGTCCGCGACGTCCTGGTGGCCCTGCGGGTGGGCACCGCGGCGCCCCGGGTGCTGGGGCTGATCGTCGAGGTCGTGGCCCGACGGCGGATCTTCTGCCCGATGGGTCGGGTCACCGCCGTCGACGCGACCGCGGTGATGCTGGCCTCCGGCACGGTCAACCTCAAGCGGTTCGAGCAGCGCGCCGGGGAGACGCTCGTGCTCGGCGAGCTGGCCGACCGCAGCGTGACGGTCACCGAGACCGGGCGTCCGGCGACGGTCACCGACGCCGCGATCGAGCAGACCCGGACCGGCGACTGGGTGCTCTCCCGGCTCGCCGTCCAGGAGCCCGGGCGGCTGGGCCGCCGCGGGCACACCCACCAGCTGGCCTGGGACGAGGTCACCGGCCTCGGGCTGCCGCAGGTGGGGCAGTCGGCCGAGACGCTGATCGCCACCTACCGCGACCTCAACCCCGCCGACATGGCGCACGCCCTCCAGGACCTGCCGCTCAAGCGCCGGCACGAGGTCGCGGACTCGATGGACGACGACCGGCTGGCCGACGTGCTGGGTGAGCTGCCCGAGGCCGAGCAGATCGTCATCCTGGGCACGCTGAGCGAGAACCGGGCCGCCGACGTGCTGGAGGCGATGGACCCCGACGACGCCGCCGACCTGCTCGCCGAGCTCCCCAACGTCGACCGCAACCGGCTGCTGGAGCTGATGGAGCCCGACGAGGCCGAGCCGGTCCGGCAGCTGCTGAAGTACTCCGAGGACACCGCCGGCGGGATGATGACCAGCGAGCCGGTGATCCTCTCCCCCGACGCGACGATCGCCGAGGCGCTGGCGCGCGTGCGGGCCCCGGAGCTCACCCCGTCGCTGGCCAGCCAGGTCTACGTCTGCCGGCCCCCGTCGGCGACCCCGACGGGGCGCTACCTGGGGCTGGCGCACATCCAGCGGCTGCTCCGCGAACCCCCCTCGACCCTCGTGTCCGGGGTGCTCGACGACCTCGAGCCGCTGCGCCCGGAGACCCCGCTGGCCGAGGTGACCCGCTACTTCGCCACCTACAACCTGGTCGCCGCCCCCGTGGTCGACCCCCAGGGACGCCTCGTGGGCGCGGTCAGCGTCGACGACGTGCTGGACCACCTGCTGCCCACCGACTGGCGGGAGCGTGCCCGCCGTGGCTGACGGCGACCGCCGGCCGGAGACCGGGCGACTCGACGTCCCGCGCAGCAGCCGGACCGCGTTCCAGTTCCTGCGGCTGGACCCCGACGCGGTCGGCAAGTTCGCCGAGGGCATCGCCCGGTTCCTGGGCACCGGCCGGTTCCTCGCCGTCCAGACGATCATCGTGATCGTCTGGATCGTGCTGAACGTGACCGCGGTGCAGCTGCGCTGGGACCCCTACCCGTTCATCCTGCTCAACCTGGCCTTCTCCACCCAGGCCGCCTACGCCGCGCCGCTGATCCTGCTGGCCCAGAACCGGCAGGCCGACCGCGACCGGGTGCAGTCCGAGGAGGACCGCAGCCGGGCCGCCTCGACCCGGGCCGACACCGAGTACCTGGCCCGCGAGCTCGCCTCGCTGCGGGTGGCCGTCGGCGAACTCGCCACCCGGGACTTCATCCGCGGCGAGCTGGCCCGGCTGGTGCCCGAGGACCTGAGCGAGGAGACCGCGGAGCGCCGCAAGAAGGAGCGCAAGCGCAAGCGCGAGCAGGCCCGCGAGGACGCCGGCAAGAACTGACCGTCTGCGTCAGCCCCACCCGGGCAGCACGAACACCGCCCAGGCCAGCAGCGGACCCAGCGCGGTGACCGTGCCCGCGTAGCCGAGCATCCGCTTGTAGAAGCGGTCGCGGTCGGTGCCGGCCGGGGCGTTGGCGAGCACCAGCGCGCCGTTGGTGGAGAACGGGCTGACGTCGACCACGGTGGTGGCCACGGCCAGGGCCGCGACGAAGCCGACCGGGCCGATGTCGCCCTGCTGCAGGAACGGCAGTGCCAGCGGCACCATGACCCCGAGCATCGCCACCGACGAGGCGAACGCCGAGGCGATGCCGCCCAGGTAGCAGATCAGCAGCGCGGCCAGCAGCGGGACGCCGAGCCCGGCGATGCCGTCGCTGACCAGGTCGATCGTGCCGGCGGCCTGCAGCACGCCGACGTAGGTGAGCACCCCGGCGATCAGCAGCACCGTCGACCAGGCCACCGAGTCCACCGCCCGCCGGGTGCCCTTCGGGTCGAGCAGGGCCAGACCCGCACCGATCAGCAGCGAGGCGAACCCGACGTCGACCTGCCAG
This sequence comes from Geodermatophilus sp. Leaf369, assembly GCF_001424455.1. NCBI lineage: Bacteria > Bacillati > Actinomycetota > Actinomycetes > Geodermatophilales > Geodermatophilaceae > Geodermatophilus > Geodermatophilus sp. Leaf369. Next base: position 846,490 of record NZ_LMQA01000001.1, read on the forward strand.
ACCACCGTCAGCACCGCGAGCAGGAGGATGCCGGCCACCGTGGCGGCCTGCACCAGGGTCACCCGGGACGCCCCCGGGACCGCGTCGGTCTCGGGCTCGGCCGCAGCGCCCGGGGCGCCGACGGCGACGGGGACCCGCCGGCGGCCCAGCCACACGGTCAGCGCGGCGGCGATCGCCAGGTTGAAGCCCAACGGGGCCAGCGCGAGGGCGAGCGGACTGCCGGCGAGGTCGCTGTCGCGCACCAGGCCGTTGACGAAGCTGCCGTAGACGCTGATCGGCGTGAACGCCCCGCCCAGCGCGCCGTGGACGACCATCATGCCCATGTAGAGCGGGTCGATCCGGTGCCGCGCGGCGAAGCGCAGCGCGATCGGCGCGACGATGGCGACGGCGAAGAGCGCGCCGATCCCGATCAGCACGGCGCTGACGGCGAACATCACCCACGGCACGAGGGCGACCCGGCCGCCCACCGCGCGGACCGCCCCGGCGACGAGCAGGTCGACCGTGCCGTTGACCTGCGCGATGCCGAACAGGTACGTGATCCCGATCAGGGTCACCACGAGGTCGGCCGGGAACCCGGCCAGCACCTCGTCGGTGCTCAGACCGAGCACGACGGCGCCCACCAGGAACGCGGCGCCGAAGCCGAGCACGCCCATGTCGATCGGCAGCAGGGTGGCGATGACCAGGATCCCCAGCAGCACCAGCAGGGACAGGACCTCCGGTGACACGGAGCAGCCTCCTCGGGCTCGACGGTGCGGCCCGACCGGCTGTGAGCGGGGCCACGTTCCGGGACAGCCGACCAGAGGACCGGTCAGTCCGCTCCTCGGCCCCCCGCAGCCAGCCGGGCCAGGTTCAGCAGCTGCCGGCGCATCATCACCAGGTCCCCCCAGCACAGCGCCGCGGCCACCGGCCTCGGCAGCGCCTGCACGCGCAGGACGGCGACCAGCCGACTCGTCGCGTCGTCGTCCCCGGGGAGGGCGGCGTAGCTGACCGCCATGTCACCGGAGGCCCGGGCGACCGGGCCGGGCGGGAGGACCAGGGTCAGCTCCTCCCCCGGCACGAACGTGTGCACCCGGAACACCGTGGCCACCCGCTGACCCACCGCCAGCTCGTCCAGACCCGGGGTGAGGGTCTGCGGACTGCGCCGGCCGAGGTTGTCCACCAGGTCGTAGCTGTAGGGCGCCGCGCGCAGCTGGCAGAGCCAGCGGAACGCCACCTCGCGCGGGGCGGCGACGTCCACCCCGCGCAGCCAGCGCAGCGGCGCACCGGGTCGCAGCCCGTCGCAACCGTACGTCGCGGCGACCTCGGCCGGGGTCACGCCCCACTGCTCGGGCAGGTCCGACACCGTCGCTCCTCAGGTCAGCCAGTGCACGGCGGCACCGGTCAGGCCGGCCAGCAGCAGGACCACCACGAAGGGCGCCCGGAGGGCCAGGGCGAGCGCGGCGACCGCGAGACCGGCCAGCCGCCCGTCCACGACCAGCTGCGCTCCGGAGGTCGCCGCCTGCACGGCGACCAGGGCGCCCAGCAGCGCGGCCGGGACGAACTCGACCACCCGGCGCACGACCGGGTGCTCCACCCAGGCGGCGGGCACGCTGAGCCCGGCCAGCTTCAGCAGGTAGCAGCCCACCGAGGCCACCAGCACCACCGTCCACAGCGTCCCGGTGCTCACCGCCGCCACCTCCCGGCCAGCGCTACCGCCACCACCGCGGCGATCACCTGCACCCCGGCCGGCACGAACGGGGTGAGCGCGAGCGCGACCACCGCACCGCCGAGGGCGACCCGGCGCTGGGCGGCGGGCTCGGCCCAGGCCCGCTGCAGCCGGGGCCACAGCAGCGCGAGGAAGGCCGCCGGCACGACGGCGTCCAGCGCGGCCTGCGCCGTGCCGCCCAGCCCCTCGGCGCCCAGCGCGCCGACCAGCGTCATCACGTTCCAGCCGAGGTAGATGGTCGCGCCACCGGCGGTGAAGGCCAGCCGGGCCAGCTCCCGGTCCGGGGCGGCCACGGCCAGCGCGGTGGTCTCGTCGATCACCCAGTGCGCCGTCGCCGCCCGTCGCGCCGCGCCCCGCGTCTGCAGCAGCGGCACCAGCCGGACCCCGTAGACGGTGTTGCGGGTGCCCAGGAGCAGGGCGCTGCCGACCGCGGCGAGCGCTCCCCCACCGGCGCCGAGCACGCCGACCAGCGCGAACTGGGAGGCCCCGGTGAACATGAGCAGGGACAGCGCGCAGGCCTGCCAGGGGTCCAGCCCGGCCGTCACCGCGGCCGCACCGAAGGCGACGCCGTACAGACCCACGGCGACGCCGAGACCGATCGCGTCGCGCAGCGTGGAGGCGCGGGTCGCGTCGGTCGTCACGACCGCGCAGCCTAGGGAGGGCCCGGAACAGCGGTCGTACAGTGGCGCCATGACCGAGACGATGACCGGCACGCCGGCGCTCGACGCCGTCAACGCAGCCCTGGCCACCGTCCAGGACCCCGAGATCAACCGGCCGCTGCCGGAGCTCGGGATGATCAAGGACGTCCAGCTGGGCGTGGGCGGTGACCCCGGCGCGGTCCGGGTCGAGGTGTACCTGACCGTCTCCGGCTGCCCGATGCGCGACACCATCACCGACCGGGTCACCGAGGCCGTCACCCGGGTGCCCGGGGTGACCACCGTGCAGGTCGGCCTGGACGTGATGAACGACGAGCAGCGCACCGAGCTGCGCAAGACCGTGCGCGGCACCGACGCACCCGAGGCCGTGATCCCCTTCGCCCAGCCGGGCTCGCTGACCCGGGTCTACGCGGTCGCCTCCGGCAAGGGCGGGGTGGGCAAGTCCAGCGTCACGGTCAACCTGGCCGCCTCGCTGGCCCGCCGCGGCCTCTCCGTCGGCGTCGTGGACGCCGACATCTACGGCCACTCGGTGCCCCGCATGCTGGGCGTCGACGACAAGCCCACCCAGGTCGAGAACATGATCATGCCGCCGCAGTCCTACGGCGTGAAGGTCATCTCCATCGGCATGTTCACCCCGGGCAACACCCCCGTCGTGTGGCGTGGCCCGATGCTGCACCGCGCGCTGCAGCAGTTCCTCGCCGACGTCTGGTGGGGCGACCTGGACGTGCTGCTCATGGACCTCCCCCCGGGCACCGGCGACGTCGCCATCTCGGTGGCCCAGCTGGTCCCGAACGCCGAGATCCTGGTGGTGACCACCCCGCAGCAGGCCGCTGCCGAGGTGGCCGAGCGCGCCGGGGCGATCGCGACCCAGACCCACCAGCAGGTGGTCGGGGTCGTGGAGAACATGTCCTGGCTCGAGCTGCCCGACGGCTCCCGGATGGAGCTCTTCGGCTCCGGTGGTGGCCAGGCCGTCTCCGACGCGCTGACCAAGACCCTGGGCGCCCGTGTGCCGCTGCTGGGTCAGATCCCGCTGGACACCCGGCTGCGCGAGGCCGGGGACGCCGGAGCACCGATCGTGCTGGCGCAGCCCGACGCCCCGGCCGCGCAGGCGCTGGAGAAGATCGCCGAGGGCCTGGCGGTGCGCTCCCGCGGGCTGTCGGGCATGTCGCTGGGGCTCACGCCCGTCCGACGGTAGGTCAGGTCGCGTCGGTGTCGTAGGGCGCGGGCCGCGTGCGGTCCCGCGCCCTGCTCGCACCGGCGGCGGCTGCCGCCCCGGCGGCGGCCGCCGGGGTCGCCGACCGCGGGCCCGACGCCCGGCGCACCGGGGACTCGTCGTCCCCCACCAGCTGCTGCCGGATGAACGTCCGCGGGTTGTACTGCCGCAGGTCCAGGTCACGCAGCTGGTCGAAGTCCTCGCCCAGGCTGTCGTGCAGCTGGCCCCGCACGCCGGTCACGGCCTCGCGGACCCGCTTGAGCCCCTGGGCGGCGTCCTTGGCCAGCGAGGGCAGCCGCTCGGGCCCGAAGATGAACAGGGCGGCGAGCCCGAGGACGATGATCTCGCCCCAGCCGATCGAGTCGAACACCTGCCACCCCCTCCCGTGAAGCCGTCGGACCCACTGTAGGCAGGCCGCCTGAGCGTGGGCTCAGGCCCTGGTGAGGGTCGCCTGCACCTCGGTGGACCCGCCACCGCGGACCACCTCGATGGTGACCACGTCGCCCGGGGACCGGGCGTCCACGGCGACCACGAGCTCCTCGCTGCTGCCCACCCGCTGACCGTCGACGGCGATGACGACGTCCTGCTCGACGATGCCGGCCTGCTCGGCCGGGCTGCCGGGCTCGACGTTGACCACCAGCGCGCCGTCCCGGGCACCGTCGGTGACCGAACGGGCCTGGACGCCCAGCGAGGCGTGCACGGCGGTGCCGGTGCTGATCAGCTGCTCGGCGATCCGGTCTACGGTGTCCACCGGGATCGCGAAGCTCAGCCCGATCGAGCCGCTGCCCAGGGAGGCGATGGCGGTGTTGATGCCGATCAGCGCGCCGGTGGCGTCCACCAGGGCACCGCCGGAGTTGCCCGGGTTGATCGGGGCGTCGGTCTGCACGGCGTTGATCACGGCGTTGGTGTCACTGCCCTGCCCGGAGAGCCGCACCGGGCGGTCCAGGGCGCTGACGATGCCGCTGGTGACCGTGCCGGCCAGACCCAGCGGCGAGCCCAGCGCCACGACCGGGTCCCCGACGACGACCTGGTCGGACGTGCCGAGGGTGGCCTGCACGAGCCCGGGCTTGTCCACCTGGAGGACGGCGAGGTCGCTGGCCGGGTCACGCCCGACGATGGTCGCCGCCGAGCCGCTGCCGTCGGAGAACACGGCGCGGATCTCGGCGCCCTCGACCCCGTCGGCGCCGGAGACCACGTGGTTGTTGGTGACGATGTAGCCGGAGTCGGCGTCGATGACGACGCCGGAACCCGACCCGCCGGCCTCCCCGACCCGCACCTCGATCGAGACCACGGCCGGGCTGACGGCGGCGGCGATCTCCGAGATCGACCCCGGCTCGCGGGTGATGCCCGGGGACACCTGGGTGATCGAGGTGCCCGGGGAGAGCAGCGGCTCCTCGTCGGCGGTCCGGCCCAGGTACCAGCCCAGCGAACCGCCCAGGGCGGCCACGAAGACCAGGGCCAGCAGGGCCAGAGCGCCCAACCGGATCGACACGTCGCCCAGCCGCAGCCGCCGGCGGCCGCGGGGGTCGACGACGAGCGGCCCGTCGTCCTCGGCGGTCTCCTCGGCGTAGACGGCCGGGGCGCCGAGCCGGGCCGGGGAGGCCGGGTCACGCCACGGGTCGTCGGCGGCGTCGGACTTCCACCACGGGCCGGTGGCGGTGCGTCGCCGGCCGGGGCGGCCACCGGGTGGCTCGCCGATCCCGGACTGGCCGGCGCGCGGGGCGAAGGCGCGCAGCACGGCCTCCGGCGGCGGGGCGGGCAGCGGTCGGGGGCGCGGCGTGGGGCGGTCCTCGGCGAAGGACCCCTCGACCTGGTCGGGGCGGCCGAACGCCGTCCGCTGCTCCGGGGCGGGCTCCGGGGCGCGGCGGGCGGGTGCCGGGACCGACGGGCCGCGCTCGAAGGAGCCCTCGGCGCCGGTGGGGCGGCCGTAGCCGCCGTCGTCGGGCCGCTCGGGGGTCTCGCTCAGGGGGTCCCGCCGGTGAGCTCGGTGGTGGCGCCCACGGTCTCGGTGCGGACGACGGGCGGGACGACCTCGGTGCGCTCGGACAGCCCCTCGACGGTGTCGACGACGACCGCGGGCCGGGCGACCTGGGCCGCGTCGGTGGCCGGCAGCGACGCGGCCAGCGCGACCACGCCCAGACCCAACCCCGCGAGACCGGCGGCCACGCCGCGGCGCAGCCACCGGGCCTGGCCCGGGCGGGCAGGGGCGTCGGCGTCGGGGGCCAGGGAGACCGAGAACCCGTTGCCCAGCACCCGGTCGGAGGTGGCGAACAGCGGCGTGGACCCGCCGAAGCCACCGGAGGCCGACACGTCGGCGGTGAAGGGGATGGCGCGCAGCCGGGACATCAGGTCACCGGGCACGACCACGTCGTCGCTGTCGTGCAGGGCGGCCTTGGCCTCCCGCTGGGCCGCGACGGCGAGCCGGCACTGCAGGCAGCCGGTGAGGTGCCGGGCCGCACGGCCGGCGGCTCCCCCGGAGAGCTCGCCGTCGACCAGCGCGGCGATGGCCTCCTGTGCGAGGTGGCTCTCCGGGACGTTCACCGTGCGCCCTCCGCGACCGGACGGCGCTGGGGGGCCAGGTGGGCCAGGGCCTCGCGCAGCTGCACCCGGCCGCGGTGGATGCGGCTGCGGACGGTGCCGAGCTTGATGCCCAGGGTCGCCGAGATCTCCTCGTAGGTCAGGCCCTCGATGTCGCACAGCACGACCGCCACCCGGAACTCCGGGGACAGGGCGTCCAGCGCCGCCTGGACCTGCGGGTCGAGGTGGGTGTCGGCGTAGACCTGCTCGGGCGAGGGGGCCGTGCCCGGCAGCCGCTCGGTGTCCTCGGGCAGGGCGTCGAAGCGGATCCGCTGCCGGCGCCGGACCATGTCCAGGAAGAGGTTGGTGGTGATCCGGTGCAGCCAGCCCTCGAAGGTGCCCGGGGTGAAGTCCGCCAGCGAGCGGAACACCCGGACGAACGTCTCCTGGGTCAGGTCCTCGGCGTCCTGGGCGTTGCCCGAGAGCCGGTAGGCCAACCGGTACACCCGGGCGGAGTGGTCGCGGACGACCTGTTCCCAGGTGGGCGCCACCCAGACGTCGGCGGCGGCAGGCTCGGTCACGTCCCCAGGATCGCAGACGGCGGCCCCCGCGACCTCCCCACGGGGGGCGGTGCCGCCCACACGGGTGGTGGAGCCGGGATCCGAGGACGCACGCTTCAGCCGCACACCCGCCCCAACGGACGACGAGGCCCCCGGTGTTCCCCGTCCGCCCAGCTCACAGACACCCCACAGGTGCCCGTCCACTACCCTCGCCCGGTGACCAGCGCCGCCGGACCGCCGCCCGTGGGTGGCTCCCCCACCGACGCCGCGGCGTACGCGGCCACCTTCGCCGCCGAGTCCCCCGCGCTGGTCGCCGCCCGCCACCGGGCCGCCGCCGCGGTCGGCGCGCTGGGCACGGTGCCCCCCGTCGAGCCCGCCGTGGGCGCCACGCTGGCCGTGCTCGCCGCCACCGCGGGTGCCCGCTCGGTGGTCACCATCGGCGGCGGGGGCGGGGTCGCCGCGCTCTGGCTGCTGCAGGGCATGCGACCCGACGGCGTCCTCACCGCGTTGGACGCCGACCCCACCGAGCTGCGCGCGGCCCGCCGGACCTTCGCCGACGCGGGCATCGCCAACGGACGGACCCGGCTGATCTTCGGCACCGTCGGCGAGGTGCTCCCCCGGCTGTCGACCGAGGCCTACGACATCGTCACCTGCGCCGGCCCGCCGGCGGAGTACTCCAAGCAGCTGCCGGCGCTGCTGGGCCTGGTGCGCCCGGGCGGCTCGCTGGTGCTGCACGGGATCTCCGAGTCCCACGTCGGGGACCGCAAGCAGCGCGACCCGCAGACGGTCGCCTGGCGGGAGATGGTGCGCGGCGTGAAGGACGACGAGGCGCTGGTGTGTGCCGTCGTCCCGGTCGGCGCGGGCCTGCTCGTGGCCACCAAGCGCGCGGACTAGAAGGCGAAGCGCTCCACCGGCTCCCACGGGCCGCCCAGGTAGCGCCAGAGCCCCAACCCGACCGCGGGCACCCGCTCGGGGGCGAACGAGGCGGCCAGGTCGTCGTACAGGGCCTTCGCCTGCTCGGGTCGCACCTTGTTCTGCACCGTGACGTGCGCGTGCTTCCACGAGGCGTCCTGGCGGGTGAGCCACGGCGCCCAGGACCGGGCCAGGTCCGCCCGCAGCGCGGTCAGCTCGGGGGCGGCGAGGTCGTAGGCGACGCCGCGACCGAGCAGCCGCAACCCGGTGACCTCGACGTCGAACGGTGCCCGGTCGGCCGTCGTCCCGAGGTCGGCGGTGACCCGGTCCAGGTGCTCACCGGGCACCGCGTGGAACAGCGTGACGTGGGCGGCCAGGTGGTTCCGGTCGGCCGGGAAGTGCTGCTCGCGCAGCCGGTCGAAGCGGCCCTGCGCCTCCTCGGCGAGGAGCAGGGTGACCACCAGGGGCGCGCTCACACGATCGCGCGGGCGCCCTTGCCCAGGACGGTGACCCCGCCCGCGCTGACGTGGTACCGGGTGCGGTCCTCCTCGAGGTCCACCCCGATCCGGGCCCACGGCGGGACGACGACGTTCTTGTCCAGGATCGCCCGCCGGACGACCGCGCCCTCACCGATGTGCACGCCGTCCATCAGCACGCTGTCCTCGACGGTGCTGGCCCGGTCCACGCGCACGCCGGGGCTGAGCACCGAGCCACGCACGGACCCGCCGCCGACGATGACCCCGGCGCTGACCATGGAGTCCTCGGCGCGGCCGCCCAGGACGAACTTGGCCGGCGGGAGCTGCGGGGGCAGCGTGTAGATCGGCCACCGGTCGTTGTAGAGGTTGAAGACCGGGGTGACCGAACGCAGGTCCATGTGCGCGTCGTAGTAGGAGTCCATCGTCCCCACGTCGCGCCAGTAGCCGTGGTCGCGGTCGGTGGCGCCGGGGACGACGTTGGTGGAGAAGTCGTAGACCCAGGCCTCGCCCTTGTCGGCCAGCATCGGCATGATCGACCCGCCCATGTCGTGCACCGAGGACTCGTCCTCGGCGTCGGCCCGCAGGGCCTCGAGCAGCGCGTCGGTGGTGAAGACGTAGTTGCCCATCGAGGCGAAGCTCTCCTCGGGGCTGTCGGGCAGGCCGGGCGGGTCGGCCGGCTTCTCCAGGAAGCTCTTCACCTTGCCCTCGGCGGTGGCGTCGATGACGCCGAACTCGGTGGCCTCGTGGCGCGGCACGCGCAGCCCGGCGACGGTGACGCCGGCCCCGGTCTGCAGGTGCTGGTCGATCATCTGCGAGGGGTCCATGCGGTAGACGTGGTCGGCACCGAAGACGACGACGATCTCCGGGCGGGCGTCGTAGATGAGGTTCAGCGACTGGAAGATCGCGTCGGCACTGCCGGTGAACCAGCGCGGGCCCAGGCGCTGCTGGGCGGGCACCGGGGTGACGTAGTTGCCCAGCAGGCTGCTCATCCGCCACGTGGTGGTGATGTGCCGGTCCAGTGAGTGGCTCTTGTACTGGGTGAGCACGGCGATCTGCCGGATCTCGGCGTTCACCAGGTTGGACAGCACGAAGTCGATCAACCGGTAGTTGCCGCCGAACGGGACGGCGGGCTTGGCCCGGTCCTGGGTCAGCGGGGAGAGTCGTTTGCCCTCTCCACCGGCGAGGACGATGCCGAGGACCCGCGGGCTGCCACGCATGTGATCAACCTAATGCCCGGGACGCACCCGTGCGCACCCGGTCGTCGCACCGACCGCGCTGCGCGTCCGTCCACCCCCGCTCTAGGGTCTGCCGCATGCGCGTGGGAGTCGTCACCCGGGAATGGCCGCCGGACGTCTACGGGGGTGCCGGCGTCCACGTCGAGCACCTCGTGGCCGCGATGCGGGAGCTGCCCGACGGACCGGAACTGGACGTGCACTGCTTCGGCGGTCCCCGCTCCGACGCCACCGCGCACGCCGTCCCGGCCGGGCTGGCCGACGCCAACGGCGCGCTGCAGGCGGTCGGGGTGGACGTCGAGATCGCCGCGGCGCTGGCCGGGGCCGACCTCGTGCACTCCCACACCTGGTACGCCAACCACGCCGGGCAGCTGGCCTCGCTCGTGCACGGCATCCCGCACGTGGTCACCGCGCACTCCCTCGAGCCGCGCCGGCCGTGGAAGGCCGAGCAGCTGGGCGGGGGCTACCGGCTCTCCAGCTGGGTCGAGCGCACCGCCTACCTCGCCGCCGACGCCGTGGTCGCGGTCAGCAACGGGATGCGCACCGACGTGCTGGACGCCTACCCCGACCTCGACCCGGCGAAGGTCCTCGTGGTGGGCAACGGCGTCGACGCCCAGGCCTACCGGCCCACGCCGGACGACGACGTCGTCCGCTCGGTGGGCGTGGACCCGGCCCGGCCCTACGCGCTGTTCGTCGGCCGGATCACCCGCCAGAAGGGCCTGGTGCACCTGCTGGCCGCCGCCGAGCAGCTGCCCGAGGACGCCGGCCTGGTGCTGTGCGCCGGCGCCGCGGACACCCCGGCCGAGCGCCAGCAGGTCGCCGACGCGGTCGCCGAGCTGCAGGCCCGGCGCACCGGGGTGGTCTGGATCGAGGAGATGCTGCCGCGGGAGAAGCTCGTCCCGCTGATCACCGGGGCGACGGTGTTCGTCGTCCCCTCGGTGTACGAGCCGCTCGGGATCGTGAACCTGGAGGCTGCGGCCTGCGGCACCGCCGTGGTGGCGTCGGCCGTCGGGGGCATCCCCGAGGTCGTCGACGACGGCCGGACCGGGCTGCTGGTGCCCTACGACGAGGCCGACCCGGTCGCGTTCGCCGCCGGCCTGGCCGCCCGGATGGCCGAGCTGCTCGCCGACCCCGACCGGGCCGCCCGGATGGGTGCCGCCGGCCGCGAGCGCGTGCTGGCCGAGTTCGGCTGGCCGGCGATCGCCCGGCAGACCGTCGACGTCTACGCCCGGGTGCTGGCCGCGCGCGGTTAGACCAGTGCCGTGCCGATGAGGCCCTTGCGGGTGACCAGCCCGGCGAGGGCCTCCTCGGTGAGGTCCGCGGTGCCCTCGGGCCGGCGGGGCAGCACCAGGTAGCGCGACTCCGCGGAGGCGTCCCAGACCGAGATGCGGGTGTCGGCGGGCAGCTCGACGCCGAACTCCGCCAGCACCGACCGCGGGTCGCGGACGACCCGGGAGCGGTAGGCCTCGGACTTGTACCAGGACGGCGAGGGCCCCAGCAGGGCGATCGGGTAGCAGCTGCAGAGGGTGCAGACCAGCACGTGGTGCTCGTCGGCGCTGTTGGCGACCACCTTCAGCCGCTGCTCCTGCAGTCCCCCGGCCATCGACAGGCCGACCTCGAGCAACGCGGCGTTGGCGTCGGCGAGCAGCCGGGCGCGGAAGCCGTCGTCGGTCCAGGCACGGGCGACGACCCGGGCGCCGTTGGCCGGGGTGCCGCCGGCGGCGAACTCGTCGATCCGGGTGTCGATCTCCCCGGGGTCGAGCAGACCGCGGGCCTCCAGCAGCGCCTCGAGGTGCCGGACCTCCGCGGAGATCGTGGAGCTGGCGTGGTCGGCGCTCATCCGGGCCCCTCCAGGTGGTCGTGCCACAGCTCGACGACGACCGAGTGGTCGCCCTCGCCGAACAGCTCCCGGGCGGCGAACCGCACGTGGTAGACCGGCTGGGCCGGCACGTCCAGGCCGCGGGCCCGGTCGTCGGCCAGCGGGTGCGCCCCGGCGACCTCGACGACCACCCCGCGGGCGCCGCGGGCGTAGCCGGGCAGCCGGGTGTGCCAGGCGACGTCGACGGTCCGGGCCCGCACGGTGTCCCCGGGGGCGAAGGTCACGGCGCCAGCTCCCCGGGCGAGCAGACGCCCTTCTCGACCAGCAGCGTGTTGATCGCGGCGAACCAGCGCTCGTAGTAGCCCGAGCTGCGGAACTGCTCGACCGGCAGCCGCTCCTGGGCGTCCCGGAACTCGTCCAGGTTGTAGACGCCGCGGCGGATGAGCGCCCCGTTCAGCGCGACCACGTGGGCCTCCCAGTCGTGGTGGAAGCGCGGTTCGTCCGGTTCCTCCACGACCGCCGGGAACCCGATCGCACCGCCCACGTCGTTGACTCGGCTCACCCGTCCTTCCTACCGCGTCCGGGACTCCCCGGGGGGCCGACCGGCGTTGCACCCGCCATGGACGTCGCGCTCTCCCTGCTGGACCGCACCCGCACCCGGGTGGGCGCGAGCGACGCGACCGCCATCGGGCACACCCTGGAGCGGGCGGTGCGCGCCGAGCAGCTGGGCTACGACCGGTTCTGGGTGGCCGAGCACCACGGCGTCCCCGGGGTGGCCGGGTCGGCGCCGGCGGTGCTGCTGGCCGTGCTCGCCGGCCGGACGACGACGATCCGGCTGGGCTCGGCCGGCGTCATGCTGCCGCACCACCAGCCGCTGGTCGTCGCCGAGCAGTTCGCCACCCTGGCCGCGGTCGCCCCGGGCCGGGTCGACCTGGGGGTGGGCCGCTCCCCCGGGTTCACCGCCCCGGTCCGCCGCGCGCTGCGGCAGGCCGACACCGACTTCGCCACCGACCTGGCCGAGCTGCGCGCCCACCTGGAGGGCACGGCCGAGATCACCGCGCACCCCCGCCCGGCCGCCGCCGTCCCGCTCTTCGTGCTGGCCACCGGGCACGGTCTGGACGTCGCCGCCGCGCTCGGGCTGCCCGTCGTCGTCGGCGGGCCGCTGCTGCGCGCGCCGGAGGAGCCGCTGGACCGCTACCGGCAGGCGTTCCGGCCCTCCGCGCAGGCAGCGGAGCCCTGGGTGGCGGTGAGCCTGGACGTGCTGGTCGCCGACTCCGACGCGCAGGCCCGCGAGCTGCTGCTGCCCGAGGCCTGGGCGATGGCCCGGGCCCGCACCACCGGGGTCTTCCCGGCCCTGGAGCCGGTGGCCGCGATCGGGCCGATGACGCCCACGCAGCAGCGGTACGTGGAGCAGACCGTGGCCGGCGCGGTCGCCGGCACCCCGGCCGTCGTCGCCGAGCAGCTGGCCGAGCTGGTGGCCCGCACCGGGGCAGCCGAGCTGGTCGCCTCCTCCAGCACCCACGACCGGGGCGCCCTGGCCGAGTCCGACGCCGCCCTGGCCGAGCTGGTCAGCGCTGCAGCGTCGCCCGTCCGCGGCTGAGCCCGGCACCGTCCGCGGCCCGCACCACCGGCGTCGTCCCCACCCGGCCGACCACCGGCCCGCCGACGCCGACGTCGCGCAGCAGGATCTCGGTGACCCGGTCGGGGTGGGCCCGGGCGAACTCCTCGTAGAGCGCCGGGTCGTGCTCGCCGGTGTCCCCGACCAGGGTCCAGTCGACCCCGGGCATGTCCTCGGCCAGCCGGAGCAGCGAGCCGCGCTTGTGCGCCTGCCCGTCCCGGAACCACCGGTCGGGCTGCAGCCCCCAGTCGGTGAGCAGCAGCGGGCCGGGCGGGAAGCCGTTGCGCTCGAGGAACGCCGACAGCGGCCCGATCAGGTTCCACGGGCCGTTGGACAGGTACAGCACCGGCACGTGCTCGCGGCCCTGGGTCAGCTCCTGCAGCAGGTCGGCCATCCCGGGCACGGCCCGGCGGTTGCGGCTGCGCTGCACGAACGTGCGGTAGGCCGCCCGCAGCGGGTGCGCGATCTCGGTGATGATCACCGTGTCGTCGATGTCGCAGACCACCCCGCGGTGGGCGTCCCGGGAGGACAGGTGCGTCGGCGCGGTGGCCGACCGGGCGCCGGTGCGCATCCGGACGGGCACCGTGGGGCGGCCGTCCAGGGTGCGGGCGACGTCGAGCACGGTGTCGACCAGGCCGTCGGCGTCGCTGACCACGTGCGACCGGACGCCGGCGACCTCGACGTCCACCCCGGTGCGCGGGGCCTCCAGGGTGAGGAAGCGCTGCCAGCCCGGGATGCGCAGCCGGGACTCCGGGTGCGTGCCGGCCGGGGCCAGCAGCACCCGGCCCAGCACCCGCACCCGCCCGCCGCTGCCGTAGCCGGGGAAGGGGATGGCCACCGGCACCCACCCGCGACCCCGGGCGATCCGGGCGGCCAGGTCACGCAGTCCGGTCTCGACGCGGTAGGCCACGCCCAGCAGCGTGGTCACCGGCAGAAGTCCGTGACGGCGGCGGCGAACGCCTCGGGGCGGGAGAAGTTCAGCCCGTGCGCGGCGCCGGGGAGCACCTGCAGCCGGCCCTGCGGCAGCACCGCGGCCAGGTCCTCGCACCACTGCTGCCCGGCGACCGGGTCCCGGCTGCCGCGCAGCACCAGGGTGGGGACGTCGACGTCGCTCATCGCGCGCTCCTCGGGTCGGCGCAGCGCGTGCCGTAGCACCGCCACCATCGTCAGCGGGCCCGCCCGCAGGTAGTCCACGGTCGCCACGAGCAGCAGCCCGGGCCGCTCCCGCGGTGCGTCCAGGGCCAGTCGACCGGCCTGCTGCCACCACCGCGGGGCGCTGGGGTCGCGGGTGGGGCCGACCAGCACCAGGTGCCGCACCAGGTCCGGACGCCGGCGGGCCACGTCGGCCACCACCTGGGCGCCCAGGGAGTGCCCGACCAGGTCGATCCCGCCCTCGACGTCGTCCAGCCCGGTGGCGTCCAGCCAGCCGACCAGCGCGTCGGCCAGCCCGGCGATGCCCAGCGTGCGGCCACCGCCGCGGGTGCGGCCGTAGCCGGGCAGGTCCGGGGCCAGCGTCCGCCCACCGCGTGCCAGGACCTGCAGCGCCGGCTTCATCGACCGCCCGGACATCCCGAGCCCGTGGACGAGGACCAGGGGCCGACCGCCGTGGCCGGCCTCCCGGTGGTGCATGCGCGTCGTCGTGCCACGCCGCAGCCCGACGGGGGTCCACACGTCGCTGGGCATCCGTGCAGCCTAGTGAGCGCGCCCCTCCTACCGTGGGGGGCGTGGCTCGTGTGGTGGTGGTGGGAGCCGGGCTCGGTGGGCTGGCCGCGGCGGCGCGGCTGGCCGCCGGCGGGCACCGGGTGACGGTGCTGGAGCAGGCCCCCGAGGTGGGCGGGAAGCTGGGCTGGTTCGCCCGCGACGGGCACGGCTTCGACACCGGCCCCTCCCTGGTCACGCTCCCGCAGGTGTTCCGCGACCTGTTCGCGGCCACCGGGGCCCCGCTGGACGACGTCCTGGACCTGGTCCGGCTCGACCCCGCGGTGTCCTACCGGTTCGCCGACGGCACCCGGCTCGCCGTCCCCGGGGACCTCGAGCGGGTGCGCGCGGCGCTGGGTCCGGAGTGGGCGGCGTTCCTCGACCGGGCGGCGGAGATGTGGCGGGTCACCGAGCAGCCGTTCCTGCGCTCACCGCTGGAGGGCGCCCGCACCCTGGCCCGGCTGGCCCGCTCGACCGCCGACGTCGGCACCGTCGCGCCGTGGTCCTCGCTGCGCGGGCTGGGCACCCGCTACCTGACCGACCCCCGGCTGCGGGTGCTGCTGGACCGCTACGCCACCTACTCCGGCTCCGACCCCCGCCGCGCGCCGGCCGCGCTGGCCACCGTCCCGTACGTCGAGCAGGCCTTCGGCTCCTGGTACGTCCGCGGCGGGCTGCGCCGGCTGGCCCTCGCCGTGGCCGACCGCGCGGTCGAGCGGGGTGCGGAGGTCCGCACGTCCACCGCGGTCACCCGGGTGCTCGTCGAGGGCGGCCGGACGACGGGGGTGCAGCTGGCCGACGGGTCCCGGCTGCCCGCCGACGTGGTGGTGGCCAACGCCGACGCCACCGCGCTCTACGACCGCCTGCTCCCCCGCGACGCCCCCGTCCGCCGGGCCCGGGCAGCCCTGTCGCGGGCGACGCCGTCGTCCTCGGGGTTCGTGCTGCTGCTCGCGCTGCGCGGGCGGACACCGGACGCAGCCCACCACACGGTGCTCTTCCCGGCCGACTACGACGCCGAGTTCGACGGGCTGTTCACCCACCCCCGCCCCCTGGCCGACCCGACGGTCTACGTGAGCTCCCCCGACGACCCGGCCACCCGCCCCGACGCCGACAGCGAGTCCTGGTTCGTGCTGGTCAACGCCCCGCGGCACGAGCCCGGCCGCGGGGTGGACTGGGACGCCCCCGGGCTGGCCGACTCCTACGCCGACCGGGTGCTGCAGGTGCTCGCCGACCGCGGGCTGGACGTGCGCGACCGGGTGCGCTGGCGCGAGGTGCGCACCCCGGCCGACCTGGGCCGGGCCACCGGCAGCGTGGGCGGCTCGATCTACGGGACGTCGTCCAACGGCGCGCGGGCGGCGTTCCTGCGCCCGGCGAACGCCTCGCCGCTGCCGGGGCTGTTCCTGGTCGGCGGTTCGGCGCACCCCGGGGGCGGGCTGCCGCTGGTGGCGCTGTCCGCCGAGATCGTCGCCGGGCTGGTGGGCCCGGCCTGACCGGTCAGGGACCGGCGACCGCCATCTGGTCGCGGCCGGACCGCTTCGCCCGGTAGAGGGCCCCGTCGGCCGCGGCGTACAGCGGGCGCAGGTCCGCGGCGTCGCGCGGGGCGTGCGCGACCCCGACGCTGACCGTCAGGGGCAGCAGCGTCCCGTCGGGCAGCGGCAGGGGCGTTGCCCGGACGGCGGCGACCAGGTCGGCGGCCCGCCGTTCGGCCACGTCGGGGGTGCAGCCGGGCAGCAGCACGGCCAGCTCGTCGCCGCCCATCCGGCTGACCACGGCGTCCCCGTGACGGACCGCGTCGCGCAGCACGAGGGCCAGGTGGCGCAGGGCGTCGTCCCCCACCGGGTGGCCGTGCACGTCGTTGACCGACTTGAAGGAGTCCACGTCGACCAGCACGAGCGCGGTGCCGGTGCCCACGGAGGTCGCGGTCAGCGCGGCGGCCATCGCCTCGTCGAGCACGCGGCGCGTCACGAGCCCGGTGAGCGGGTCGATCGCCGCCTGGTCACGGAGTGCGGCCAGCAGCCGCTCGGTCCGGTCCCCGGCGTGCGAGAGCAGCAGGGTGCTGACCGTCAGGACGCACCCCACGAAGACGGCGTCGGTGACCGCCGGGCCGGGGTCCTCCAGGCGGAACACGACGCCGGCGTTGCAGCCGATCGCCACCGCGGCCACGGTCCAGGCACCGGCGGTGCGCAGCTGGACGGCGGCCCACAGCGTGGGGAGCACCAGGAAGGACTGCGCGGCGGCCGAGGTGTCCGCGGTGAGCAGGTTCAGCCCGGACACCGCCAGGACGCCGAGTGCCGGGACGACCAGCAGCACCCCGGCCCGGTCGAGCCGGTGCGGGTCGGTGGACCGGCACGCGGCCACCCCGACCGCGAGCAGGACGACGACCACCCACGACCCGACCTGCTGGGTCGGGGTCACGGTCAGCGGGTCGAAGAGCGCGAACCCGGCCACGACGAGGGCGGCAGCCGACATCACCCAGGACGCGGTGCGCGCAGCGGCGACGGCGTCCCGGGAGCGCAGCCGGGCGGGCACGGACGGGTTCACGTCCGGTCCATCGGCGGGTGCGGGCCCCGGGTGCAGCAGGCGAGCGGGCGCGTCACCCCCTGGGGTGGGCCGCCGGGTCAGCCCCGCGCACCGCCGAGCCCCAGCACCGCGGCCAGGCCCAGCGCGCTGCGCGGGGCCCAGGCGGTCCGCCACAGCCCGCCGTGTGCGGCGCCGGACGCCTCGTCCTGCCACGGCTCGTCGTGGGTGGGCCCGCCGGCGGTGTGCAGGTCGTGCACGAGCAGGGCGGCCATCAGCACGTTCGAGGTCGCCGGTTCGAACACCTCGACGCCGAACCGGTGCGCCCCGGCGTAGGCCGCGGCCAGCGCGCGGTTCTTCAGCACCGACCGGGTGCGGGTGGGCGGCGCGACGTTCATCGAGACGGTGGCCCCGGCGGCCCGGGCGGTGGTGGCCCGCCAGCGCTGCAGCCGCTTGGCCAGGGCGTAGTTCGGACCCTGCTGGGGCACCAGGCTGTCGGCGATGCCCGGGTCGGTGCCGGGCAGGTAGGCCCGCTGGAGCAGACGGCCCCCCGACAGGGTGCGCAGCGGCCGGCCCAGCAGCTTGGCCGCCCGGGAGCGGTCGGCGTAGGCGGCGACCGAGGCCGCCACCGCCTCCCCGGGGACGGCGAACACGTCGGTGGGGGTGGCCAGGAACCCCAGCGCCAGGTCCGGGCGCAGCGCCTGCAGCCGCAGGGTGAGCACGTCGACGGCGACCGAGACCCGCACGTTGGTCGCGCCGTCGGCGTAGACGTAGTTGCCCAGCACGGGGACGCCGTCCAGCCCGCCGAGCCAGTCGGCGACCGCGGGGACCTCGCCGATGAGGTCGGCACCCACCCCGCCGTCCCCGGTCGGGAGAAGGAGCGTCCCGGCGCTGCGGCCGGCGGTCTCCCGGACGCGGCTCCAGATCGCCGGGCGGGGCAGGTCGACCGCCGCCACGGTGGCCCCCCAGCGCAGCAGCGCGGTCAGCGGCCCCATCTCGGCACCGGCGCCGAGCACCGCCACGGTGCGGCCGGGCAGGGCCAGCCACTCCGGGTGGGCCTGCACCGTGCGCACGGCCTCGGCGCAGCTGGGCTCGACCACCCCGGCGGCGACCCAGTCGTCCATCCGCCGGGTCAGCTCCTCCCCGCGCAGCCGGCCACCCCGGAAGGGCAGGGAGAGCTCGCGTTCGGGCTCGGACGTCCCGGTGACCGTCTCGGTGTGCAGCTCGCGGCCGGCCGGGGCGGTGCCCAGCTCGCGGAGGTCGGCCTCGCCGCCGGTGGTGGCCACGCGCATCCGGGTGTGCACCGCGTCCAGGCCGGCGTCGGCGATCGCGAGCGCGGCGTCCCGGGAGCCCAGGGCCGCCTCGGTCGTCCGCCGCACGTGCCGCAGGTAGCCCGCGCGCCAGTTGGTCTCCTGCTCGGCGGCCCGCGCACCGGTGGGGTCGACCGGGCGCAGCGCGTCGGCCACCACCGCGCGCCCGACCGCAGCCGTGCTGCGCCGTCCGTCCGGTCCGGTGGGGAAGACGACGCCGTGCTGCTGGTCGGTCACCCGGGAACTGTCCCACCCCCGGGGGCTCCCGACTCCAACCAGCGCAGCAGCGTCCGGACGGCGAACCCGGTGCCGCCCTTGACCGTGTCGCCGTGGTCGGCGCCGGCCCGGGCGGGTCCGGCGACGTCGAGGTGCGCCCAGGGGAGCCCGCCGGTGAACGGCTGCAGGAACAGCGCCGCGGTCGTCGCGCCCGGGTTGCCCGGGGCGTTGTTCGCGTCGGCGACGGGTGAGTCCAGCTGGGCCCGCAGGTGGGCGACGTGCTCCTCGGCCAGCGGCATCCGCCACCACGGCTCCCCCGCCGCCCGCCCGGCTGCCAGCAGTCCGTCGGCCAGGGCGTCGTCGGTGGCGTACAGCGCGCCGGTGCGGGCGCCCAGTGCGGTCTTCGCCGCGCCGGTGAGGGTGGCGACGTCGACGAGCGCGGTCGCTGCGAGCTCGCGGTGGGCGTGGGCGAGCGCGTCGGCCAGCACCATCCGGCCCTCGGCGTCGGTGTTCCGGACCTCGGTGGTGCGCCCGCCGACGTGGGTGACGACGTCCCCGGGCCGGTAGGCCGACCCCGACAGGTGGTTCTCCGCGAACGGCACCACGGCCGTGACGCGCACCGGCAGCCCGAGCGCCGCGGCCGCGTCGAGCGCGGCGAGCACGGCGGCGCCGCCGGCCATGTCGGTCTTCATCTCGCGCATGCCGGCGGTGGTCTTGACCGAGATCCCGCCGGTGTCGAAGGTGATGCCCTTGCCGACCAGCACCACGTGGGCGGTCCCGGCACCGGGCGGGTCGTACGCCGCCACCACGAGCCGGGGCGCGGACGCCGAACCACCGCCGACGGCCAGCACGCCGCCGAAGCCGCCGGCCCGCAGCTGGCGGGGGCCCAGCACCGTCGTCCGCACGTGGTCGAGTTCGCCGAGTCGGCCGACGGCCCGGTCGGCCAGCCACGCGGGGTCGGCCGTGTTCGGCGGGGTGGCGACCAGGTCGCGGGCCCAGGCCACGGACCCACCGGCCACCCGGCCCCGCTCCACCGCGCCCTCGTCGGCGGTCGACGCGACCAGCAGCACCGACGCCAGCCGCGGCGGGTGTGGCGCGGAGGAGTCCCGGAAGCGGTACCCGGCGAGCACGGCCGCCTCGGCGGCCGCTCGGAGCTGCTCGGGTCCGGCCGGTCCGGCGGCGCTGTCCAGCGCGACGACGAGCCGGGTGGCGCCGTGCTCGGCCAGCGTCTGACCCCGCCGGACGGCGATCGAGACGCAGGTGCGCACCTCGGCGGGGGTGCCGTCACCGATGCCGACGGCCACCACCGAGCGGGGGCGGCGTCCGGGCACCGGCAGGTTGGTGATGCCCCCGGGCCGGCCGCCGTTGCCGGTGTCGGCCAGCGCGCCGGCCAGCCACCCGGGGTCCACGACGGGGTCGGCCGCGTCGACCAGCCAGGACGGCAGTGCTCCACGGGCGCCCACCGGGACGACGAGCACGTCGGTGTCGGTGAGCAGGGGCAGGGCCGCGACGACGTCGACCCCGGGACACGCAGCGGCCCCGGTCGCCGGCGCGGGGCCGGCGGCCGGGGCCGTCTGAGTCGTGCTGGTCAGCTGATCGCGCCCTGGAGTGCCTCGGAGAGCGCCGCTGCCTCGTCGGCGGAGAGCTCGACGACGAGCCGTCCGCCACCTTCGAGCGGAACGCGCATGACCAGGCCGCGACCCTCCTTGGTGACCTCGAGGGGACCTTCACCCGTACGCGGCTTCATGGCCGCCATGCGTGCCTCCTTCACCGGCCACCCGCAGCCCCGTGCTGGGTGCGGTGTGGCTGTCGTTCCGTCTGCGAACCAGAGCTGCCGACCATTCTCCCGCATGATCGGGATGAGACCAACATGAGCCCTCAACCGAGACGCGCGACACCCGCCCGGAAGCAGTCCGCGACGTGGTCGTCGACCATCCCGGTGGCCTGCATGAGGGCGTGGGCGGTCGTCGGGCCGACGAAGGCGAACCCGCGCTTCTTGAGCTCCTTGGCCAGGGCCGTGGACTCGGCGGTGACGGCCGGGACGTCGGCCAGGGTGGCCGGGTTGGGGCGCTCCCCGGTCGGCGCGAAGGACCACAGCAGCGCCGACAACCCCTCGGGCAGCTGCTGGGCGGCGCGGGCGTTGCGGCGGGCGGCCTCGATCTTGGCCCGGTTGCGGACGATCCCGGCGTCGGCCATCAGCCGCTCGACGTCCGCGTCGGTGAAGTCGGCCACCGCGTCGATGGAGAAGCCGGCGAACGCGGCCCGGAACGCCGGCCGCTTGCGCAGGATCGTGATCCAGGACAGCCCGGACTGGAACGCCTCCAGGCACACCCGCTCGAACAGGGCGTCGTCCCCGCGGACCGGGACGCCCCACTCCTCGTCGTGGTAGGCGACGTAGTCGGGCGCACTCGTGGCCCAGGCGCACCGCTGCAGCTCCACGGGGCCGAGGCTAGCGTCGGCGCCCATGCGCATCCTCGTCACCGGTGGGGCCGGGTTCATCGGCTCGCACGTCGTCGCCGCCCACCTCGAGGCCGGACACGAGGTGCGGGTCCTCGACGCCCTGCTGCCCGCCGTCCACCCCGCCTACCCCGACGGCCCACCCGGACTGGACGGCGTCGAACTGGTCGTGGGGGACGTCCGCGACCCCGGCACCGTCGACCGGGTGCTGGCCGGGGTGGACGCGGTCAACCACCAGGCCGCGATGGTCGGGCTGGGCATCGACGTGCAGGACATGCCGCTCTACGCCGGCATCAACGACCTGGGGACGGCGGTGCTGCTGGCCGGGATGGCCCGCGCCGACGTCGGTCAGCTGGTCATGGCCAGCTCGATGGTGGTCTACGGCGAGGGCCGCTACGAGTGCGCGGTGCACGGCGTCGTCCCCGCTGCGCCGCGCCGTAAGGCCGACCTGGACGCCGGACGGTTCGACCCGCCCTGCCCGGTCTGCGGGGAGCAGCTGGCCTGGGGCGAGGTGGGCGAGGAGACCCCCACCGACCCGCGCAACACCTACGCCGCGACCAAGCTCGCCCAGGAGCACCTCGCCTCGGCCTGGGCGCGCTCCACCGGTGGCACCGCGGTCGGGCTGAGGTACCACAACGTCTACGGCCCGCGGATGCCGCGCGACACCTTCTACGCCGGCGTCGCGTCGATCTTCCGGTCGTCGCTGGAGTCCGGGCGGGCGCCGCAGGTCTACGAGGACGGCGGCCAGATGCGCGACTTCGTGCACGTCACCGATGTCGCCCAGGCCAACCTGCGGTCCCTGGAGCACCCGCCGGAGGAGTCCACGTTGCGCACGTACAACGTGGCCAGCGGGGTGCCGCACACCGTCGGGGACATGGCCCGCGCGCTGGCCACCGCGTTCGGCGGGCCGGACGCCCAGGTCACCGGGCAGTACCGGATCGGGGACGTGCGGCACGTCGTCGCCAGCCCCGAACGGGCCCGCGTCGAGCTCGGCTACCAGGCCGCCGTCGCCTTCGAGGACGGCATGCGCGAGTTCGCCACCGCCACCCTCCGGGCCGCCCCGCAGCAGCCCTGACCCTCGGCGGGGTGTTTCCGCGGAAACACCCCGCGCCGGTTCTGTCGTACCCCGGTGCCACTCTTCGATCAGGTGTTCGACGAGCGAGAGGGGTCCCCGTGTCCACGACGACAGACCCGGCCACGGTCCGTGCGATGAACTGCGCCACCGACCGGCCGGACGACGACGCCCTCCCGCTGCCGGAGCTGGCGGTCCGACTCTGCGCCGGAGCGGTGGCGATCTCGGCCGCGACGGGGGCGTGGTTGCTGCTGGTCGCCGAGTTCGACCGCCGCGAGGGCTGGGCGGTACCGGGGGTGACCTCGTGTGCGCAGTGGCTGTCCTGGCAGTGCGGGATGGCCCCGGGCACGGCGCGCGACCACGTCCGCACGGCCCGCGCGCTCCCCGGCCTGCCCGGCACCGCCCGCGAGCTGAGCGCGGGACGCATCTCCTACGCCAAGGCCCGGGCCATCGCCCGGGTGGCCGACACCGACACCGAGGCCGGGCTTCTCGAGGTGGCCGCCACCTGCACCGCGGCCCAGCTGGAACGGGTGGTGGCCGGCTGGCGCCGCGCCGACGAGGCCACCACCGACGCCGCCCGGGCCCAGGCCGACCGGACCCGGTCCGCTGCCCGCGGTGCCGCGATCGCGGCCGGCGGGGACGACGACGAGGGCGACGAGGCAGGCCGGGCGGCTGCTGCCGCGGTGTGGGCGGCGTGGTGGCCCGAGGGCGCCGACCCGGACGCTCCCCCACGCCGGTGGGAGCAGCGCTTCGACTGGCACGACGAGGGCGACGGCAGCGTGAGCCTGCGGCTGCGCCTGTCGGCCGAGGACGCCGCCGAGGTGGTGGCCGTGGTGGAGAACCGCGCCGAGGTCCTGACCCGGCGCGACCGGGTCGCCGCCCGCGGCCAGGAGAGGTCGTCCGAGAACACCCGGGAGGCCGACCGGGTCCGCCGCGCCCGGGTGACCGTCGCCCGCACCGACGCCCTGCTCGACCTGCTGCGGGCCGGGGTCGCGACGGTCGACACCCGGCCCGGCGACCCGGCCCCGCGGGAGGTCCTGGTGCGGGTCGACGCCGCGGTGCTCGCCGCCGACCTCGCCGCGGGGCAGGCGGCCCTCGACGGGGTCGCCTCGCTCAGCGCAGCCCAGGCGCGGCGCCTGGCCTGCGACGCGGCGGTCACCACCGTCCTCGTCGAGGGCGAGCAGGTGCTGGCCTGTGGACGCCGCCGGAGGTACGCCAGCCGTGCACAACGGCGGGCCCTGCTGCTGCGCGACGGCGGCTGTGCCCGGCCGGGCTGCGCGGAGACCCGGCCCGAGCGGCTGCACGCCCACCACGTCGTGCCGTGGCTCCTCGGCGGCCGCACCGACGTGGAGAACCTCGTCCTGCTGTGCGACCGGTGCCACGGGCTGGTGCACGACCTCGACCTCACCGTGGAACGCGGCCCGGACGGTCTGCGGGCGCACCTGCAGGACGGCACGGGGGTCTGGCTGCCCACGGACGGCGACGCCTCCCCGGAGCGGGCGGGACCCGGACCGGTGCCCCTGCCGCCCTACTGGCGGGCGAACGGCGAGCGGATGGACCTGCGGCACGTGGTCGGCACGGTGCTGGGCAATCGCGCTGCCCTGCGCCGACGTCGGCGAGCCGAACGGGAGGACGCCGAACGGGAGGACGCCGCCGCGTCCCGGGCCGCCTGACGGCGGGTCAGGCCGCGGCCACCGGGTCGGTGACGCGGGTCCGCCGGGTCGCGAGCACGCAGCCCACCAGCACCAGCGGCAGCCCCACGGCGATCCCGAGGGTGAACGGCTCCCCCAGCAGGAGCACGCCCAGCAGCACCGCGACCGCCGGGTTGACGAAGGTGATCACCAACGCCCGCTGCGGGCCGACCTCCCGGATGAGGGCGAAGAACAGCGCCAGGGCCAGGGCCGTGCACACCACCCCGAGCGCGGCGACCGCGAGCAGCGCCCGCCCCGACGCCGCGCCGACCTGGTCGAGCCGGGGCAGCGCGAAGGGGGCGTAGACCACGGTGGTGATCGACAGCGCCACCGCGCTCGCGGCCACCCCGGACACCGCCGACAGCTGCCGGCTGATGATCAACGGCGCCGTCCCGTAGCCGATCACGGTGAGGACGACGGCACCCAGGGCGAGCCACTGGGCACCCGCGACGTCCAGGCCCAGCAGCGTGGCGATCCCGATGACGCCCAGCACCATCCCGCCGATCCGCACCGGGGACAGCCGCTCCTCCTCCCCCACCAGCCGCCCCGCCAGCGCGGCGACGAACGGGACGGTGGCCACGAGCAGCCCGGTCAGCGAGGAGGACAGCGTCTGCTCCGCGATCGACAGCAGCAGCCACGGGCCGGTCATCTCCAGCACGGTGAACGCCAGCAGCGGCTTCCAGTACCGGGTGATCCCGCGCAGCTGACCGCGGGCGAGCACCCAGGGCAGCAGGATCGCCGCGCCCAGCACGCACCGCCCGAAGACGACGAGCACCGGGTCCAGCTCGCCCACCGCGACCTTGATCAGCAGGTACGGCACGCCCCAGATGACGCTCATCACGACGAACAGGCCCCAGCCGCGACGACTCACGGCGCCATCCTGCTCCGCGGTCACCCGGGGACGGTCACCACTCGGTGCGGACGGTCACCTCGATCGCGATCGCCAGCACGACACCGGCCGCGAGCCACAGCCGGCGCTGACGGGGAGGGAGGAACGCGGTCGCGGTCAGCACCCAGACGTAGAACGGCAGCCAGATCCGCTCGGTCTCCCCGCGCACGAGCCCGGTGGCGTCGCTGGCCAGGATGCCGACGAGCGCGGCCAGGGCGAGCAGCGCCAGCCGGTGGCGGCGCAACGAGGCCAGGCCGGCGACGGCGGCCGGGCCGACGGCGAGCAGGCCGGCCGCCAGGTTGGAGAAGACGAAGAAGCCCAGTGGCCGGTTGGCGTAGGAGGGGCCCGAGCGCACCCGGTCGCCGGCGGCGTGGAAGCCGTCGAGCCACCAGTAGCCGCCCAGGGCGTACGCCCCGACCACGAGCAGCACGCCCACCGCACCAACCCCGAGCACCCGGACGACGCCGCCCCAGCCCAGCGCCCGCCGGTGCACCAGGACGACGACCAGCGCCACCAGCCCGAGGGCGGTCAGCCCGAAGGACAGGAAGAGCGCGGCACCCAGCAGCAGCCCGCCCAACAGCGCCCGCACGTCCCGCCGCCAGCCGGTCGACACCGCCGCCGTCGCGAGCCCGGCGACGCCCCACGCCGAGACACCGGCGAAGAGCGCGTCGGCGCTGGTGGCCACCCACAGCGCCAACGGCGCCAGCACGAGGAACGGCGCCACCACCCGGGCGCGGGCCTCGTCGGTCACCGCGCGCACGGTGACCAGCACCGCGGGCACCGCCAGCACGCCGCCGACGATGCACAGCGCAGCGTCCCACCCGAGCCCGGAGAGCCCGAGCCGGTCCAGCAGCACGAAGGACAGCAGCGCACCCGGCGGGTGGCCGGCCACGTGGGTGGTCCACGGGTCGGCGGAGTCGGCGGGCACGAAGTCGGTGAACGTGGACAGGAACTGGGGTATCGACCCGACCCGGGGGACGTCGAAGGGGTACTCGTAGCGCACCGCGAGGGGCTCGGGCAGCCGGTGCCAGCCGCTGGACAGGGCCAGGGTGACCGTCCACAGCGCTGCGGCCGCGGTCGAGCCGAGGAGCAGCACCCCCCAGCGCAGGCGGGCAGCGAACCCCGGTCCCCACAGCACGCCGGCGACCCCCACCAGCACCGGCAGCACGGTCTGCGGGGTCACCACCACGCCGAACGCGCCGCGGAGCACGTAGCCGCCCAGCAGGTGCAGCACCGTGCCGCCCTCGGCCAGCCGCCACCCCACGACGCCCACCACGACGACGAACACGGCAGCGGCGGCGACCGCGGCGCCGGGGAGCCTGCGCGTCCGGGTGGTCTCGTCCTCGACGGGCGCGGCGCTGCTCACGACCCCGGACTGTAGAGGCGACACCGCGGTGCCCCGGCTACCGTCCGTGCGTGCCCGACGTCGTCTTCCCCTGCCTGGACGAGGCCGGGGCACTGCCCTGGGTCCTCACCCGCCTGCCCGCCGGCTACCGCGCGATCGTCGCCGACAACGGCTCGACCGACGGTTCCGCGCAGATCGCCGCCGACCACGGCGCCACCGTGGTGCACGTGCCGCAACGCGGCTTCGGCGCCGCAGCGCACGCCGGTCTGGAGGCGGCCACGGACGACGTCGTCTGCTTCTGCGACGCCGACGCCTCGATGGACCCCGCCCAGCTGCCTCTGGTCGCCGACCCCGTGCTCGCCGGCGAGGCAGACCTGGTGCTCGGCCGGCGGCGTCCCAGCTCGCGGGACGCCTGGCCGGTGCACGCCCGGGTCGCGAACACCGCGCTCAGCGTGATGATGCGGCGCCGCACCGGCCTGCGGCTGCACGACCTGGGCCCGATGCGGGCTGCCCGGCGCACCGAGCTGCTCGGGCTGGGCATCACCGACCGGCGCTTCGGCTACCCGCTGGAGATGGTCACGAAGGCCTCGGATGCGCACTGGCGGGTCCGCGAGGTCGACGTCGACTACCACCCCCGCGCCGAGGGCACGAAGTCCAAGGTGACCGGCACGGTCCTGGGCACGGTCAAGACGATCAAGGACATGAGCGGGGTGCTGAACCGGTGACGCAGCTGCTGGTCATCACCAAGGCGCCCGTACCCGGGAAGAGCAAGACCCGGCTGACCCCGCCGTGCACCCCGCTGCAGGCCAGCACCATCGCCGCGGCCGCGGTCGGCGACACCCTGGACGTCATCCGCGCCACGCCGGTCACCCGTCGGGTCGTCGCCCTGGACGGCGCACCCGGCGACCTGGACCTGCACGACCTCGTCGTCGTCCCCCAGGTCGAGGGCGACCTGGGCACCCGGCTGGCCGCCGCGTTCGCCGACGCCATGGCCGGGGACGGCGACCTGCCCACCCTGCTGGTCGGCATGGACACCCCCCAGATCTCCCCCGGGCTGCTCACCGACTGCCTCGACCGCCTGGTCGCGGCCGGCCCGGGGCACGCAGCACTCGGGGTCGCCCCCGACGGTGGCTGGTGGGCCCTCGGTGTGCACTCCCCCGACGCCGCCGCGGTGCTGCCCGACGTGCCGATGTCCCGGGACGACACCGCGGTCAACACCCGCGCCGCGCTGGAGGCCGCCGGGCTGACCGTGCTGGACCTGCCGGTGCTCACCGACGTCGACCACTTCCCCGACGCCCTCGCCGTCGCGGAGCTCTGCCCGCCCACCAGCCGGATGCGCCGGGTGGTGGCCGAGGTCGCGGCGACCCTGCCGGACTGACCCGTCCGGCGACCAGGCTCGGGGCGAACCCCCTCCAGCACTGCTCCGGACGTGCCGATGGACACCACAGCACGACCTGACGTCCTCGAGAGGAACCCGTGACGAAGCCGCTGGACCGGGTCCTCGGGGCCCGGCTGCCCGACCCCCCGGCCGCACTGCGCCGCGGGCCGTTCGGTGAGGACGCCTTCCCCAGCCCGCTGCACACCGAGCGCCGGGCCTCCCGGGTCGGCGTCTGGCTGGGCGTCGGCTTCGTCGTCTGCTTCCTGACCGGGCTGGTCAGCCACCTCGTGCAGAACCCGCCCGGCTGGTTCTACTGGCCGGCGTCCCCGGTGTGGCTGTACCGCTGGACCCAGGGCACCCACGTCGCGGTCGGTCTCGCACTCATCCCGCTGCTGCTGGTCAAGCTGTGGACGGTCTACCCCAAGCTGTTCGCCTGGCCGCCGGCCCGCACCCCCGCTCAGCTGGTCGCCCGGCTCGCCGTGCTGGTGCTCGTCGGCGCAGCGGTGTTCCAGCTGCTCACCGGCCTGCTGAACCTGGCGAAGTGGTACCCGTTCGGCTTCTTCTTCACCACCACGCACTACTGGACCGGCTGGATCGCCGTCGGCGCGGTCCTGGTGCACGTCGGCGCGCTGGCCCCGCAGATCCGGCGCGGCCTCGCCCGGCGTGGCTCGCCCGCCGCGGTGGTCGGGCTCGACGAGGACGACGCCGCCCGTGTCGTCGCCGTCGACGAGGCGGCCGAGCACGCAGCGGTCAGCCGGCGGGCCTTCGTCCTCACCGCCGGACTGGCCACCGGCGCCGTCGCGCTCACCCAGTGGGGCCAGACGGTGAGCCCGCTGGGCCAGGTCTCGGTCCTCGCCCCCCGCATCCCCGGCGTCGGACCCCAGGGCCTGCCGGTCAACCAGACCGCGCAGCGCGCCGGGGTGACCGAGACCGCCGTCGACCCCGCCTGGCGGCTGACCGTCGACGGACCCACCCGGTTGTCGCTCACGCTGGCCGACCTGCAGGGGATGACCCAGCGCACCGAGCGGCTGCCGATCGCCTGCGTCGAGGGCTGGTCGTCCAACGCCGACTGGACCGGGGTGCGCCTCTCCGAGGTGCTCGAGGCGGCCGGCCTGGCGCCGGACACCGAGGTGACCGTGGAGTCCCTGCAGACCGGCGGCCTCTACCGGGTCGCCACCGTCTCCCCGCCGCACGTCCGCAGCCCGAAGACGCTGCTGGCACTGCGGCTCAACGGCGAGGAGCTCGCCCTCGACCACGGCTACCCGCTGCGGCTCATCGCCCCCAACCGGCCCGGGGTCATGCAGACCAAGTGGATCACCCGCATCGCCCCCGGCACCGGGGGGATCGGCTCGTGAGCGGCTACACCAGCGACGTCTCGCGCCCCGTGACGTCCGCGCTCAACCCCTGGTGGCGCTGGCTGCTCCTCGCCCCGGGCCTGCTGGCGGTGGCCTACGGCTTCTACGGCCTGCTCACCGCAGGCGGCCGGGTGCCGATCGGCTCCTGGCTCACCTGGTTCGTGGGCAGCGCCTTGGTGCACGACCTGGTCGTCGCCCCGCTGTGGATCGGCCTGGGCTGGGTCGCCGCGAAGGTGCTCCCCCGCCCGGCCCGCGGTCCGGCCGTGGTCGGCGCCGCGGTCAGCGGGGTGCTGGTGGTGGTCGCGCTGCCCTTCGTGCTGGGCTACGGCGCGCAGGAGGGCAACGACTCGTTGCTGCCGAGGGACTACGGGACGACGCTGCTCGTGGTGGTCGGCGTCGTCCTCGCCGTCACGGCCGCGTGGTGCCTGGTCGCGACTCTGCGTAGCGCGCGAACCGCTTCAACGACAGCCGCACCCCGGCCACGAACCCGGGCTTGACCAGCGGCCACCCCAGCCGGCCCAGCGCACCCAGCGGCAGATCGAGGTTCTCCACCCAGACGAAGGTCGAGCCGCCGGAGCGCTCGCGCACCTGGAAGCTGCCGGTGCCCTTGACGATCCGGCCGGTGTGCACCACGTCGACCGCGTGCGGGGGGTCCCAGCTGGTGATCGTCATGGTGTCCAGCACCCCGAGGCGTCGGCCGCCGGGCAGCGGGATGCCGGTCGTCGCCGCGATCTGCCCGCCGACCCCCTGGGCGTCCCCGGACACGGTGCGGACGTCGGTGAGCAGCATCCACTCGCCCTGCGTGGTCCAGTCGACCAACGCTGCGAACACCTGCTCCGGGGGTGCGTCGACGTCCACGGTGAGGACGAGTTCAGGCACGGGGGGTCTCCTCGACGTCGGCGGGGGCCGGTGACACCGGCTCCACGTCACCAGCCTCCGGGTTGTCGTCCTCGACCGCAGCGTGGGCGCCCCCACCGGCCCGCAGCCGGGCGATCTCGACGTCGCGTTCGTCGATGGTCTGGGCGAGCTGGTCCAGCAGCCAGTCCACCTCGGTCATCCGGTAGCCGCGGACGGCGACGGACACCTGCAGCGCCCGGACGTCGTCCCCGACCACCGGCCGGTCGTCGGGCAGCTCGACCGGGGAGCGGTCCAGCTCGGCCGGCGGCTGGGTCTCCCCCCGGCCCAGCAGCACCGCCGAGCCGAGGAACAGCAGGCCGCCGACCAGCAGCAGCCCGACCACGAAGACGACGACGGAGACCACCGGTCGCTCAGCCCTCGGTCGGGGCGGGCTCGCCACCGGGCTGGCCGGCGGCCTCCCGGGCGGCCTCGGCGGCGGCGATGACGGCGACGGCCTCGGCCACGTCGTCGGTGACCGTGATCAGGTCCAGGTCGTGCGGGGACACCGTGCCCTCGGTGACCAGCGTGGTCCGGATCCAGTCCAGCAGCCCGGCCCAGTAGCTGCTGCCGAACAGGATCACCGGGAAGCGGGTGACCTTGGTGGTCTGCACCAGCGTGAGCGCCTCGAACAGCTCGTCGAGCGTCCCGAAGCCCCCGGGCAGGATCACGAATGCCTGGGCGTACTTCACGAACATCGTCTTGCGCACGAAGAAGTAGCGGAACGCGATCCCGACGTCGACCCACTCGTTGAGCTCCTGCTCGAACGGCAGCTCGATGCCCAGCCCCACCGACATGCCGCCCGCCTCGCAGGCGCCCTTGTTGGCCGCCTCCATGGCACCGGGACCGCCGCCGGTGATCACCGCGTAGCCCGCCTGGGCCAACGCCGCGCCCAGCTCGACGCCGGCCTCGTAGTAGGGCGTCCCCGGCTTCGTGCGGGCGCTGCCGAAGACGCTGACCGCGCGGGGCAGCTCGGCCAGCAGCCCGAAGCCCTCGACGAACTCGGCCTGGATCCGCAGCACCCGCCACGGGTCAGCGTGCACCCAGTCCGAGGGGCCGCGGGCGTCGAGCAGCCGCTGGTCGGTCGTCGTCCCCTCCTGACGGGGGTCGGGCTCCCCGCCGCGGATCTGGACCGGCCCGCGGGTGCGCGCCCGCCGGGTGCCGTTGTCGCTCATGCCGTGCTCCCCGTGTCGGTGGTGGTCGAGAGGTAGGCCAGCAGCGCGTCCTCGGCGGGCTGCAGCCGGTCGACGCGGACGTGCTCCGCGCGCTGGTGGGCCAGGTTCGGGTCGCCCGGGCCGTAGTTCAGCGCCGGGATGCCGAAGGCGGCGAACCGGGCGACGTCGGTCCAGCCGAGCTTGGCCCGCGCGGGTCGGCCGACGGCGGCGACGAAGGCGGCGGCCGCGGGCTCGGCCAGCCCCGGCAGGGCACCCGGGCTCAGGTCGGTGACCTCCAGCGTCACCCCGGCGGCGAGCACGTCGGCGAACACCTCGCGCACGTGGGCCTCGGCGTCGTCCTCGTCGCGGTCGGGGGCGAACCGGAAGTTCACCGTCACCCGGCACTCGTCGGGGACCACGTTGCCGGCCACCCCGCCCTCCATCCGCACCGCGTTAAGGCCCTCGCGGAAGTGCAGGCCGTCGATGTCGACCTCGCGTGCCTCGTAGGCGGCCAGCGTCGCCAGGATCGGCGCGGCGCCGTGCACGGCGTTGACCCCCAACCAGGAACGGGCGCTGTGCGCGCGCTTGCCGGGCACGGTGAGGACGACGCGCAGCGTGCCCTGGCAGCCGCCCTCGACGTCGCCGTCGGTGGGCTCGAGCAGGATCGCGAGGTCGCCGTACAGCCAGCCGCGGCGCTCGCGGGCGACCCGGCCGAGGCCGTTCTTCACCGCCTCGACCTCCTCGTTGTCGTAGAAGACGAACGTCAGGTCGTGCGCGGGCTGCGCGCCGGGGACGCCGAAGCGCCCGGCCAGCCGCAGCATCACCGCGTCACCGGCCTTCATGTCGCTGGTGCCGCAGCCGTAGAGCCGCTCCTCGCCGTCCACGGTCTCCAGTCGGCTGGGCACGTTGTCCGCGATCGGCACGGTGTCCAGGTGGCCGGCGAGCACGACGCGGGTGTCGCGGCCCAGGTCGGTGCGGGCCAGCACGTTGTTCCCGATCCGCTCGACCTCCAGCCCGCCGAGGGCGCGCAGCGCCGCCTCGACGGCGTCGGCGAGCGGCTCCTCGGTGCCCGAGACCGAGGGGGCGTCGACCAGGGCCCGGGTCAGCATCAGCACGTCGGCGGTGAGGTCCAGCGGGGGCACGGTCACGCCCGCAGCCTACGGAGACGGGCTCGGTAACCTCGGCAGCCGTGACCACTCCCGGAGCCACCGCCGTCGGACTCGCCACCGTGACCACCGCGGGGGTCGTCCTGGACACCTGGTACCCCGCCCCCGAGCTCGGCACCGCCGACGCCACGGGCACCGAGCGGCTGGGCACCTTGGAGGTCGAGGCCGCGCTGGGCACGGAGTTCGGTGCCCTCGCCCGGTACGACGACGCCCGCGGTGTCGAGGTGGTCGGCGTCCGGACGACGATCGCCGACCTGGGCGCCGCCCCGGTCGACGCGCACGACGTCTACCTGCGGCTGCACCTGCTCTCCCACCGGCTGGTCCGTCCGCACGGGCTGAGCCTCGACGGGCAGTTCGGGCTGCTGGCCACCGTCGCCTGGACGTCGGCCGGCCCGGTCGAGGCCGCCGACTGGACCCCGGTCCGGGCCGCGGGGCTGCGGGCCGCGCACGGCCACGTGACCGTCACCCACGTCGACAAGTTCCCCCGGATGGTCGACTACGTGCTGCCCACCGGCGTGCGGATCGGCGACGCCGACCGGGTCCGGCTCGGTGCCCACCTGGCCGAGGGCACCACGGTCATGCACGAGGGCTTCGTCAACTTCAACGCCGGCACGCTGGGCCCCTCGATGGTCGAGGGCCGGATCTCCGCCGGCGTCGTCGTCGGCGCGGACTCCGACATCGGCGGCGGCGCCTCGATCATGGGCACGCTGTCCGGCGGCGGGAAGCAGGTCGTCTCGATCGGCGAGGGCTGTCTGCTGGGCGCCAACGCCGGCATCGGCATCTCCCTCGGTGACCGCTCGGTCGTCGAGGCCGGTTGCTACGTCACCGCCGGCTCCCGGATCACGCTGCCCGACGGCTCGGTGGTCAAGGCCGTCGAGCTCTCCGGCCGGCCCGGGCTGTTGTTCCGGCGCAACTCGGTGTCCGGGGCGCTCGAGGCCCTGCCCCGGGACGGCGACTGGGGCTCGCTGAACGCCGCCCTGCACGCCAACTGACTCAGGTCAGCCCGGCGGGCTCCGCGGGGGGCGTCGTGAGGTGCTCGACGAGGACGGCGACGAACTCCGCGGGGCGCTCGACGTGCGGGGAGTGCCCGACGCCGGGGAGCACCACCTCGCGGTAGGCGCCCCCGCTGGCGGCGTACCGGTCCAGCACCGCGCGGGTCTGCCCGACCATCGGCTGGGGCGGGAAGGCGTCGACGCCGGGCCACCCCGGCACCGCACCGAGGGAGCCCAGGAAGGCCAGGTCGAAGGCCGAGGTGTCGCTGACGACCTGGTCGGCGTCCCCGCGCACCCACAGCACCGGGGGCTTGACCGCGAGCTCGGTGATCCCGGAGACGTCGAGCACCGTCGGGGCCATGGTGTTCAGCACGCCCCGGGCACCGGGGGCCGCGCCGGGCCACCGGTCGCTGGGTGTCGCGTCGCCCGGGTAGTGGTCGACGCCGGTGCGGGTGGTGAGCATCGAGGCGACGAACGCGTCCTCGGTGGCCGGGTCCAGCGGCAGGGCGTCCGGGGCCAGGTAGAACGCCCGCAGGATCGACCGGGGGCTGGTCGGGGCGTCGGCGGTGGTGTCGCCGGCGGCCAGCGCGGCGACGAAGTCGGGGTTGGCCGCTCCCCCGCCGGAGCCTGTGCCGTCGGGGTGCACCCGGTCGCCGTCGGCGCCCGTGGTGCCACCGAAGCCGTAGGGCGAGACGGGCGCGACCAGGGTGACCGAGGCGACGCGCTCGGGGTGGTCGAGCAGCAGCTGCAGGACGACGCCACCGCCCATGCTCCACCCGACCAGGTGCACCCGCTCCAGCCCCAGCTCGGTCACCAGCTCGGCGACGTCGTCGGACCAGTCCCGCACCCCGCGGGAGGCGTCCACCGGCTCGGGGTCGGTGCCGCCGAACCCGCGCAGGTCCACCGCGAGCGGCCGCCGGTCGGCCGGCAGGTCCAGCAGCGCCCGCTGCCAGAACACCGACGAGCTGACGTTGCCGTGCACGAAGAGGACCGCCTCGCCGCCGCCCCGCGGGTCGACCGCGTCGGGGTGCAGCACCTGCTGGGTCAGTCGCGGGGTGCGCACCGAGGTGGCGGCGATGCCGGGCAGGAGCGGCGGGACGACGGTCACGCGGCACACCGTAGCCACTACCCTGGGTTCGGTGACCACAGCGCGGCCCGGGGCCCGACCGACCCCGGCCCGGCGCAGACGCCCTCGCAGCGGCCCTCGGACGGCCGGCCTGTGGGCCCCCCTCCTGGTCGTGACCGTCGCCGTCGTCGGGCTGGCCTGGGACACCGACAGCCAGGGCGTGCCCGCGGTGTCCGGCCGCTGCACCATCGCCGACGCCGCGCTGACCGTGACCACCGAGCAGGCCGCCAACGCCGCGACCATCGCCGCCGTCGCCCGCTCCCGCGGCCTGCCCGAGCGGGCCACCGTCATCGCGCTGGCGACCGCGCAGCAGGAGTCGCGGATCCGCAACCTGGCCTACGGCGACCGGGACTCCCTGGGGCTCTTCCAGCAGCGCCCCTCGCAGGGCTGGGGCACCGAGGAGCAGGTCCAGGACCCGGTGTACTCGGCCGGGAAGTTCCTCGACGGGCTGGTCGAGGTGCCCGGCTGGGAGACCGGCCGGCTCACCGAGGTCGCGCAGGCGGTCCAGCGCTCCGGGTTCCCCGAGGCCTACCAGCAGCACGAGGGCATGGCGCAGACGCTCGCCTCGGCCCTGCTCGCCGACTCCCCCGCCCGGCTCTCCTGCACGTTCAGCCCGGCGGACGCGTCCGGCCCGCTCGACCAGCGCGCGGCCGCCGTCGCCGACGTGGTGCGCGCCGAGGCCGGCCCGCCCACGGTGCTCGAGGGCGGCGTGGTCTCCGTGGCCGGCACCGGGTGGCCCGAGGCCACCTGGGCCGTGGCCCACGCCGAGCGGCTGCAGCTGACCCAGGTGCGCTTCGCGGACTGGACCTGGACGCCCGGGGACGGCTGGGCGCAGACCGGCGAGGACGCCGGCGCCCTGCTCCTGCAGCTCGCCGTCTAGGAGGTCAGCCGGGCGACGGCTGCGTCGATGCGCTCGTCGGTCGCGGTGAGCGCCATCCGCACGTGCCGCTCGCCGGCCGGGCCGTAGAAGGCGCCTGGGGCGACGACGATGCCGAGCCCCGCGAAGCGGTCGACCGTCCGCCAGCAGTCCTCGTCCCGGGTGACCCACAGGTACAGCCCGGCCTCGGAGTGCTCGACCCGGTGCCCCGACGCGGTGACCGCGGCGCGCAGCCGGTCCCGGCGGGCGCCGTACAACGCACGGGCGTGCTCGACGTGCGCGTCGTCGGACAGCGCCGCGGCCATCGCGGCCTGCACCGGGGTCGGCACGAGCAGACCCAGGTGCCGGCGGGTCTCCCAGACCCGCGCGACCAGCGCGGGGTCGCCGGACAGCAACCCGGCCCGGTAGCCGGCCGCGGTGGACTGCTTGGACAGCGAGTGCACGGCGAGCAGGCCCGCGTGGGTGTCCCCGGCGACGGCCGGGTGCAGCACCGAGCGGGGGACGACGTCCCAGCCCAGCTCGACGTAGCACTCGTCGGCGACCACGGGCACCCCGTGCTGCCGCCCCCAGGCGACCCAGGCGCGCAGCTGGTCGTCGGTGAGCACCCGACCGTGCGGGTTGCCCGGGCTGTTCAGCCAGACCAGCACCACGCCGTCCGAGCTCGGCGGCGGGGTGTCGCTGCGCAGCACGTCGAGCCCGGCGACGACGGCACCCACCTCGTAGGTCGGGTAGGCGACCTCGGGGATGACCACGGTGCCGCGGCCGGAGAAGCCCAGCAGCGTCGGCAGCAGCGCCACCAGTTCCTTGGACCCGACCGTCGGCAGCACCGAGGGCACCGTGCCCAGCGGGTCGGCCAGGGTCACCCCGAGCCGACGGGAGAGCCACCCGGCAGCCGCCGTGCGCACGTCGGCCGTGCCCAGCGCGGTGGGGTAGCCCGGGGCGTCGGACGCCGCGGCCAGCGCCGCACCCAGCAGGGCCGGCGTGGGGTCGACCGGGGTGCCGATGGACAGGTCGACGACCCCGTCGGGGTGCCCTGCGGCCCGCTCACGAGCGGGGCGCAGGGAGTCCCACGGGAAGTCGGGCAGCTGGGTGGAGCTCACTCCCCCTGCGGCGGCAGGGCCGCCACCAGCGGGTGGTCCTTGGCGATCTTGCCGGTCTTCGCGGCACCGCCGGGGCTGCCCAGGTCGGAGAAGAACTCCACGTTGGCGTTGTAGAAGTCCTTCCACTTGTCCGGGACGTCGTCCTCGTAGTAGATGGCCTCGACCGGGCAGACCGGCTCGCAGGCGCCACAGTCCACGCACTCGTCGGGGTGGATGTACAGCATCCGGTCGCCCTCGTAGATGCAGTCCACCGGACACTCGTCGATGCACGCCTTGTCGAGCACGTCGACGCAGGCTTGGGTGATGACGTAGGTCACGGG
Source organism: Geodermatophilus sp. Leaf369 (assembly GCF_001424455.1). Lineage (NCBI taxonomy): Bacteria > Bacillati > Actinomycetota > Actinomycetes > Geodermatophilales > Geodermatophilaceae > Geodermatophilus > Geodermatophilus sp. Leaf369. Next base: position 882,752 of record NZ_LMQA01000001.1, read on the forward strand.
GGTCCCTCCGGGGTACGACCAGGGCGTTCTGGGCTCCGCGTCAGTATGGACCGTGGTGACCGGCCCCGCCCCGACGGGTGGGCCCGCGACACCCCGAACCGAGGAGGACCCCCGTGGGCCAGCGCCGCAGTCCGCTCGACGTGGTCGAGCTGGAGCACCTGGCCGCCCGGGGCTGGCGCGGTGCCGAGGTCCAGCCGCTGGGCCACTGGCTGCTGCGGGCCGGGGGCGGCGGCTTCACCAAGCGGGCGCACTCCGTCCTCGTCGTGGGCGACCCCGGCCGTCCGCTCACCGACGCCGTCCCCGCCGTCGTCGACTGGTACGCCGACCGGGGCCTGACCCCCTGCGCCCAGCTCCCCGGTCGGCAGTCCCGGGCCGCGGACGCGGCCCTCGCCGCCGCCGGCTGGGAGCGCGACGCCGACACCCTCGTGCTCACCGCCCCGCTGGAGGGCGACGGCACCGACGACCGGGTGCTGCTCGACGCCGCCCCGGACGTCGCCTGGCTGGCCACCGCCCGGCTGAACGGGGCGCCGCTGCCCGCCGCGGCCCTCGACGTGCTGACCGGGGCCGACCGGGTGCGCTTCGCCTCGGTCCGCTCCCCCGACGGCGACGTGCTCGCCGTCGCCCGCGGCGTCCTCGTCGAGGACTGGCTGGGGGTCACCGCGGTCGAGGTCGCGGCGTCGGCACGACGGCGCGGGCTGGGCAGCGCGGTCACCCGCACCCTGCAGGGCTGGGCGTTCGGCGAGGGCGCCCGCTGGTGCTACCTGCAGGTCACCGAGGCCAACGCCCCGGCACGGGCGCTCTACCGGCGACTGGGCCTCATCGAGCACCACCGCTACCACTACCGCTGGGCACCGGCCGGCTGAGCGCCCGGCCGACGGCGAAGGACGCCGCCAGCACCCCGACCAGCAGGAACCCCAGCCCGACCAGCTGGGTCGCCGTCGTCGCGCCGGTGATCAGCAGGTCGCCCTCGGGACGGCGCACCGACGCACCGATCGCGACGACCAGCCAGACGACGGCCGGCAGGACGGCGACCACCCGCGACCCGGACAGCCGGTGCGCCCACGAGACCAGCACCAGGTTGCCCACCACCGCCGCGACCAGCGACACCGGCACGAGCACCGGGCCCACCCGCAGCGGCAGCCAGAACACCTCGACCACCGCGAGCCAGGCCGCCACGGCGACGGCGAGCAGCCCCCAGCCGAGCAGCCGCAGCGCCCTCACAGCCCGGCGAACAGGTCGGACTCCCAGCCGTGCGGGCCGCTGCCGGGGCCCCGCTCGCCCCGCACCAGGCGGTAGTACTCGGTGACCAGCACCTCCTGGCCCAGGTTGTTGGAGAGGGCGTAGAAGTCGCCCTCCATCGTCAGCTGGGTGGCGTGCGCGGCCATCCCGGCGGTCTTCTGCGCCCGGAACGCCGTCCCGTCCAGCTCGCAGGTGACGTCGGCGTCCTCGGCGGCGAAGGGGATCTCCCGGGCGTCGGTCGCGCCGTCGTAGTCGGCGTCGGCGGCGGCCAGGGCGTCCATCCCCCGCTGCAGCACCGAGACCGGCACGCAGGTCCAGTAGACCTTCGCGACGTCGTGCGGGGCGCCCAGGTCGGGCCGGTAGCCGGGGTCGGCGGCGGCCTCGACGGCGCGCATGGACACCCGGTGCACCTGGACGTGGTCGGGGTGGCCGTAGCCACCGTGCTCGTCGTAGGTGACCACCACCTGGGGCCGCACCTCGCGCAGCACGGCCACCACCGCGGCGGTGGCCTCGTCGAGGTCGGCGTTCCAGAACGCGCGGGGGTGGTCGTTGGCCGTCGTCCCGACCATGCCGGAGTCGCGCCAGTGGCCGGCCCCGCCGAGGAACCGGTGGTCGGTGACCCCCAGGGCCGCCATCGCGTCGGCCAGCTCCAGGATCCGGTAGCCACCGAGCTGGTCGGCCTGGTCGGCGGCCAGCTGGGCCAGCTCCGGGACGATCACCTCGCCCTCCTCGCCCAGCGTGCAGGTGAGCAGCGTGACCCCGGCCCCCTCGGCGACGTAGCGGGCCATGGTCGCCCCGTTGTTGATCGTCTCGTCGTCGGGGTGGGCGTGCACCAGGAGCAGGCGGCGGTCGGGGATCACGCGGCCATGATCCCCGACCGGCCTCAGAGGACCTTGGTGGCCTCGGCGTAGTGGCAGGCGCTGAGGTGGCTCGCCGTCGCGCGGGACTCCAGCGGGGGCTCCAGCGTCATGCACTTCTCCCGCTGGGTCTCCGACAGCTCGTTGGCGAACTTCTGGCAGCGGGTGCGGAACCGGCAGCCCGAGGGCGGGTTCGCCGGGCTGGGCACGTCGCCGGTGATGATGATCCGCTGCCGGCTGCGCTCCAGGCGGGGGTCGGGCAGCGGGATCGCCGACAGCAGCGCCTGGGTGTACGGGTGGGTCGGCCGCTCGAACAGGTCGTCCCGGTCGGCCACCTCGATGATCTTGCCCAGGTACATCACGGCGACCCGGTCGGAGATGTGCCGCACCACCGAGAGGTCGTGGGCGATGAACAGGTAGGACAGGCCCAGCCGGTTCTTCAGGTCCTCGAGGAGGTTGATGACACCGGCCTGGATGGACACGTCCAGCGCCGACACCGGCTCGTCGAGCACCAGCACCTTCGGCTCCAGCGCGAGCGCCCGGGCGATGCCGATGCGCTGGCGCTGGCCGCCGGAGAACTCCGCCGGGTACCGGTTGGTGTGCTCGGGGTTGAGTCCGACGGTCTCCACCAGGGTGCGGACCCGCTCGCGCAGCTCCGCCTCGTCCTTGGTCAGGCCGTGGATGATCAGCGGCTCGGCGACGATGTCGAAGACCGGCAGCCGCGGGTTCAGCGAGGCGTACGGGTCCTGGAAGACGATCTGGATGTCCCGGCGCAGCGGGCGCATCTCCTTGCGCCCGAGCCCGACGATCTCCCGGCCCTGGAAGACCACCGAGCCGCCGGTGGCCGGCTGCAGGTTGAGGATCGCCCGCCCGGTCGTGGACTTGCCGCAGCCGGACTCGCCGACCAGGCCGAGCACCTCGCCGGGGTAGAGGTCCAGGTCCAGGCCGTCCACCGCGCGGACGGCGCCGACGGTGCGCTTGATGAGGCCACCGCCCTTGATCGGGAAGTGCTTCTCCAGACCGCGGACGCTCAGGATCGGCTCACGGGTGGCGGTCATCGTCGGTCTCCGTCCTGGGGCACGGCCGGGGTGTCCAGCAGCGAGCCGGTGCGCCCGTCCGCGGTCGGGGTCTGGTTCTGGTCGGCCAGCGGCACACCGGGGGCACCGGAGTCGGTGACACCGACCTCACCGGCGTGGTCCACCGGCGCCGCGGAGCCCAGCACGTCGTCCGTGGCGGTCTCGTCGAAGATCCGGGCCGCCTCGCCGTGGGCGCGGGCCACCTCGTCGGTGCGGATGCAGGCCGCCGTGTGGCCGTGGCCGACGTCGACCCGGTCGGGCTCGGCGACGTCGCACTCGGGCTGGTGCAGCGGGCACCGCGGGGCGAACGGGCACCCGGGGGGCATGTTGACCACCGAGGGGGGCGAGCCCTTGATCGGGGTGAGCCGCTGCTTGGTGGAGGAGTCCAGCCGGGGCAGCGAGCCGAGCAGCCCGAGGGTGTAGGGCATCCGCGGCTCGTAGTAGATGTCCTCGACCGAGCCGATCTCGACCGGGCGGCCGGCGTACATCACCAGCACCCGGTCGGCGATCCCGGCCACGACGCCGAGGTCGTGGGTGATGAGCACCATCGCCGCACCGGTCTCGGTGAGCGCGGTCTGCAGCACCTCGAGGATCTGGGCCTGCACGGTGACGTCCAGGGCCGTCGTCGGCTCGTCGGCGATGATCACGTCGGGCTGGTTGGCCATGGCGATCGCGATGACCACGCGCTGGCGCATGCCGCCGGAGAACTCGTGCGGGTAGGACCGCACCCGCTCCCGGGCGTTCGGGATGCCGACCATCTCCAGCAGCTCACCGGCGCGGCCGGCAGCCGCCTTCGACGACAGCGACTTGTCGTGCGAGCGCAGGGTCTCCTCGATCTGGAAGCCCACCCGGTAGACGGGGTCCAGCGAGGTCATCGGGTCCTGGAAGATCATCGAGACGCCCTTGCCGCGGACCCGCGACATCGAGCGGTCGCTCTGGCCGAGCAGCTCCTGGCCGCGGTAGCGGATCGAGCCGCTCACGCGGGCGGAGCCGGGCAGCAGGCCCATGACGGCCAGCGAGGTCACCGACTTGCCCGAACCGGACTCCCCGACGATGCCGAGGACCTCCCCGGAACGCAGCGTGTAGTCCACCCCGCGGACGGCGTGCACGACGCCGTCCTCGGTCGGGAAGCGGACGTTGAGGTCCTCCACGGTGAGCAGCGGCGCCGAGGCGTCGAAGCCGGGGAGGCTGGTGGCGCGGGTGCCGCCCTGGGACAGGGCACCCGAGGACTGGGACGAGACGGCTGTGGACACGGTGATCCCCCTAGGCCCGCACGCGGCGGTTGCTCGGGTCGAAGGCGTCCCGGATCCCGTCGCCGATCAGGTTGATCGACAGCACGATGATCAGCAGGGTGACGCCGGGGAAGTAGAAGAGCCAGGGTCGCGTCGTCGTGGCCTGGACCCCGTCGGAGACCAGGCGGCCCAGCGACGTCTGGTTGGCGCCGTTGACGCCGAAGCCCAGGTAGGTCAGCGAGGCCTCGAGGATGATCGCGGTGGCCGCGGCCAGCGTCGTCCAGACGATCAGCGACCCCAGGGCGTTCGGGATCAGGTGCTTGAAGATGATCCGGCTGTTGGAGGCGCCCAGGGCGTGCGCGGCCTCCACGTACTCCTTCTCCCGCAGGGAGAGGAACTGGCTGCGCACGATCCGCGCGAGGTCCAGCCAGCCGAACAGCCCCAGGATGATGCCGACGCCCAGCGGGGTGCGGGAGCTGGGGAAGTTGCTGGCCACGACGATCAGCACGACCAGCAGCGGCACGGTGAGGATCAGGTCGACGAAGCGCATGAGCACGCTGTCGATCCAGCGGCCGAAGTAGCCGGCCAGCGCCCCGACGAGCAGACCCAGCGGCAGCGCGATGGCCACGAACAGCAGGACGATGAACAGCGAGCGCTGCACCCCCTGCATGAGGCCGGCGAGCAGGTCGCGGCCGATGGCGTCGCTGCCCAGCGGGTAGCCCTGCGACCCCGGGGGGACCGACTGGGCGCCGGAGTTCTGGGTCGCGTAGTCGGTCGTGTAGACCAGCGGGCCGAGGAAGCCGAAGACCAGCAGCAGCACGAAGACGACCAGGCCGGTCATGCCGACCTTGTTGCGGGTGAAGCGGCGGACGATCTGCTGGCGCTGGCTGCGCGCCTTGACGGTGAACTCGCGCTCGACGCCGCCGCCGTTCGGGGCGCCGGGCTCGGCGGGAAGGGCCGCCGACGCGGCGGCCTGGGTGGTGGCCATGGTGGCTTCTCCTCTGCCGATCAGGCGAGACGGATGCGCGGGTCGAGGACCGCGTAGAGGACGTCGGCGACGAGGTTGAACACCACGACGAAGACGGCGCTGATGAGCAGCCAGCCCAGGACGACGTTGATGTCGTTCGCCCCGATGCCGTTCTTGATCAGGTACTCGCCCATGCCGTGCCAGACGAAGACCTGCTCGGTGATGACCGCACCGCCGAACAGCGTGCCGATGCCCAGCGCGACGACGGTGGTCAGCGGGATCAGCGCGTTGCGCAGACCGTGCTTGACCACGACCCGGCGGTAGGTGAGGCCCTTGGCCCGGGCCAGGCGCATGTAGTCCGAGCCGAGCACGTCGAGCATCGCCGAGCGCTGGAAGCGGCTCCAGGCGGCGAAGGACAGCAGCGCCAGGCTCACGGTCGGCAGCACGAGGTGGCCCAGCCGGTCGGCCCAGATCTCGGAGTCCGTGGCGTACAGCGCGATGCCCGGTGTCTCCTCACCGATCGTGTAGAGCACCTGCCTGCCGAACAGGTCGTTCACCCCGCCGGCGACGAACTCCTTCAGCAGCGCGGCGAACCAGAACGTCGGCAGCGCGATGAGCAGGTAGACCAGGAAGGTGAAGGCGTAGTCCGAGGGCTTGTACTGCCGGACGGCGCCGACCACGCCCACGATGATCGCCAGGACGACGGCGATCACGATGGCCAGGATGATCATGCGACCGGTCACCAGCAGGCGGCCGGGGAGCTGGTCCATGACCGGCGTGCCGTTGATGGTGTCGCCGAAGTCGCCGGTGAAGACGCCGGACAACCAGCGCCAGTACCGGACGAAGAAGTTGTCGTTGAGGCCCAGCTGCTCGGACACACCGTCCAGGTAGGCCTGGGTCGGCGGGGGCTGCCGCTGCCGGAAGCGCTGCAACGGGTCGAAGCTCGCGGCGCAGAGCGCGAAGACCAGGAGCGAGCTGGCGAGCAACACGAAGACGGACGCGATGATGCGTCGGATCGTGAAGAAGAACATGCGGGGACCTTACGCCGAGAGCGGAAGTCGTCCGGTCGGAACGACCAGTTCAGCAGCTCGTCCTGCCCGGTCGGGGCTGGACGCAGCGCGGCCCCCGGGGGTGTGCCCCCGGGGGCCGCGGTGTGCGAGCGGTCGTGCTGGTGGTGCGGGTGGATCAGTGCCTCAGATCGAGGTCACTGCACCGTCCACGTCTCGGAGTTCCACAACGGGCCGGCCTGCGTCGAGTTGTCCTCGACGTTGCCGATCGAGCTCTGGAACGCGATGAAGGTGGGCTTCTGGTACAGCGGCACCGTGGCGACCTGGCCCCAGAGCAGGGCGTCGATCTGGTTGCCCAGCTCGGCCTGTGCGTCGGGGTCGGGCTCGACCTGGAACTGCGCGAACAGGTCGTCGATCTCCTGGGTGCCCTGGCGGGAGTAGTTCTGCCCGATGGCGTCACCCTGCGGCTGCTCGTAGATCGACTGCGTGGCACCACGGAACGGCGAGCCGACCCAGGCGAAGACGGCGGCCTGGAAGCCACCGGCCTCCAGCGACGTCGGCGCCTCGGCACCGGCGAAGATGTCGGGGTTGGCGTTGAACGTCGCCTCGATGCCGGCCTCGGCCAGCTGCGGGATCATGACCTCGATCGTGGTCTGACGCAGCGGGTTGTTGGCCGTGGTGTCGATCTGGACCGTCAGCCGCTGGCCGTCCTTGGCGTAGACGCCGTCGGAGCCCAGCACCCAGCCGTCGGACTCCAGGAGCTCCTTGGCCTGAGCGGTGTTCTGCTCCTTGTACTCGTCGGGAGCGGTGTCCTGGTACTGCGGCTGGTTGTTGAAGTAGATCCGGTTCTGCAGCACCTCGGCGTCGGAGGAGAACTGCCCGACCGTCTGGTCGACGATCTCCTGCCGGTCCAGGGCCATCGTGAAGGCCTGGCGGACGGCGAGCGAGCTCAGCACCGGGGTCGTGGTGTTGAAGTCCAGGTGCTCGAAGGACAGACCGAACGTCACGTCGGAGTCGACGTTGGGGGCCAGGCCCTCGATCTGGTCGACGAGGTCGAGCTGCGGCTGCGGGTAGATCACGCCGAGCTCACCGGACTGGATGCCCTGGACCGCGGTGGTCGGGTCGTTGCCGATGTTCTGCACGACCAGCTGGGCCAGCCCGGTCGGCTCGCCCCACCACTCGGGGTTGGGGGTCAGGACGACGATCTGGCCGCCGACGTCGATGTTCTCGGCCTTGATCTGCCACGGGCCGGCGGAGATGTCGTCGACGATGCCGTCGGAGATCGACCAGCCGGCGGTGATCGTGTCGCAGAGCGCGACCGGGTCCTCGTTGTCCATGAGGTGGGCCGGCAGCAGGTTGCCGAACAGCGACTGCCAGTCCGAGAACGGCGTGTCGTAGGTGACGGTGACGGTCTTGTCGTCGTCGCCGGAGGCCTCGACCGAGCCGATCTGCTCGTAGCCGGTGGTCCCCAGCAGCGAGGCGCAGCCGCCGTCGGCCGGGTCGCTGGAGCGGTTGGCCCGCCAGGTGAACTCGAAGTCGGCCGCCGTGATCGGGGTGCCGTCGCTCCACACCGCGTCGGGGTTGATCTCGTAGGTGTTGACCTGGCCGCCGTCGGCGGTGTCCAGCTCGGGCTCGGAGGCCAGGAGGTCCTGGTCCCAGTTCACGCTGAAGTCCGGCTCGACCACGTAGGGGCCGGGCAGGACGCGGATGAGCAGGTTGGCCACGGAGGTGGCGTTGCCGGCCGCGATGTAGGGGAACAGGTTCTCCGGGAAGTCCGTGGACTCACCGAAGACGACCCGACCGGAACCGGAGGCCGCGTCGCCGCCCCCACCGCCGCCGTCGCTGCTGCCGCCACCGCACGCCGACAGCGCCATCGCGCCGGCCATGCCGGATGCGATGAGCACTGCACTGCGCTTGCTCAACTTCACGTTCAACTGCCTCCCTCGACCCGCGATGCGGGGGGACTGACCTGGTCTGCCCGGTCGGACACGATCGGCGCCCGGACCGGACTGGGATGGACACGCACCTGGGAGACAGCTGCCGACCAGGGACGACCTGCAGGACACTAGGCACCCCCGGAGAAGGCAGTCCACGACCGTCACCGATTTGTGACCTGGGCTCACGACCTGGGAAGACGGCTCCCAGCTGGCCGCAACATCAGCGCAACACGGGCGTTCCGACCGGATGGTTTCCGGTGTTCGCAGGTCGATCGCGCGTTTCGTCCGGCGAGGGTCCCTCCGGACCGCCACACCCGCCCCACGCGACCCTTCCCGGGCGCTCCCAGGCAACTGCCAGGCGTGCGATGTGTGTGCCCGGGTCCCCCGGGTAGGAGGCGTTCGACTGATCCACCGACCGGAGGAGAACGCCATGAGCGGCATCGACAAGATCAAGAACAAGGCCGAGGAGCTGCTCGGCCAGGGCAAGGAGAAGGCCGGCGAGCACACCGGCAACGAGGACCTCCGCGCCGAGGGCCAGAAGGACCAGGCCAGCGGCAACGCCAAGCAGGCCGGCGAGAAGATCAAGGACGTCTTCAAGTAGGACGCCCCGCGCAGAGCCCCGATCCGCACCGCGGGTCGGGGCTCTCGCGTGTCTACAGGCGGGCGATCAGCGCGCGGACGGCCGGCAGCAGCGGGCGGTCGGCCGGGATCCAGTCGAGGTCCTCGAGCTCCCCGGGCGCGGCCCAGCGGAGCTCGCTGTGCTCGTGGGCCACCGGCTCCCCCGTGAGGACCCGCCCCCAGAACACCCGCAGCGTCGAGGCACCGGGGGCTCCCCCGGCGACCACACCGGGCAGCGGCACCTCCCCCAGGAACGCCGCCGGCGCGATCTCGACGTCCAGCTCCTCGCGGCACTCCCGCACCAGCGCGGCGATCTCGGACTCCCCCGGCTCGACCTTGCCGCCGGGGAACTCCCACAGCCCGGCCAGCGACCCCGACCCCCGGCGGGCCACCAGCACCCGGCCGTCGGCCACCAGCGCGGCACCCACCACCTGGACGACGTCCTCGGCGCGGCGCTGGGCGGCGGCGGCCACCAGGTCCAGGTGCGCCTGCATGGCGCGCAGCAGCCTCCCCCGGACGACGGTCTGGTCCAGCAACCGACCCAGCACCCCGGGCACCCGGGAGGTCCAGTCCACCTGCTCCTCGACCAGGGTGCCCGCTCCGGTCGGGTGGAAGCGCCGGGTGTGGGTGACGGTGCCGATCAGCCCGCCCCCGCCGGTGAAGACGTCGACGTCGGGCCGCCGGGAGGACACCTCGCGCAGCGGCCACGGCCAGGGCCGACCCAGACCTCGGGCGACGTCGTGGGTGACGGTGAGCGGCGCGTCCACCAGCGTGGTGAATCGCAGCTGGGACACGGCAGCAGCTTCCCAGACCGGGCAGGATGGCCCTCGTGCGCATCTCTGCTCGGGTCGACTACGCGGTACGGGCGGCCATCGAGCTGGCCGCGGCGAGTCCCGACGCCCTCACCTGTGACCGCATCGCCGAGCGCCAGGGCATCCCCGCCCGGTTCCTGCAGGCGATCCTCGGCGACCTCCAGCACGCCCGCCTGGTCACCAGCCAGCGCGGCCGGGACGGCGGCTACCGGCTCGCCCTCCCCCCGGCCGAGGTGTCCATCGCCCGGGTCATGCGGGTCGAGCAGGGCTTCCTCGCCGAGGTGCACGGCCAGCGGCCCGAGGACGCCACCTACCCCGGCGTCGCCGCCGAGCTGACCAGCGTCTGGGTCGCCGCGCGCGACTCCTACCGCCGGGTGCTGGAGCAGGTCACCCTCGCCGACGTCGTGGCCGGGAAGCTGCCGACCGCGGTCGCCGAGCTCGCCGAGGTGGAGAGCGCCTGGCGCTCCTTCGGGGCCGTGCCGGTCGACTGAGAAGATCGAGGGCATGAGTGGTGTCGCCGTCCTCCTCACCGGCTTCTCCGGCGCCGGCAAGTCCACGATCACCGATGCCCTGGTCGCCGAGCTGGAGGCCGGGGGAACCCCGGTGACCGTGCTGGACGGCGACGTCGTCCGCACGCACCTGTCCTCCGAGCTCGGCTTCAGCCGGGCCGACCGGGACCTCAACATCCGGCGGATCGGCTGGGTGGCCGGCGAGGTGGTCAGGCACGGCGGCACCGTCGTCATCGCCGCGATCGCCCCGTTCGAGGAGGCCCGTGAGCAGGCCCGGGCGCTGGTCGAGGCACACGGCCGGTTCGTGCTGGTGCACCTGTCCACGCCGCTGGAGGTGTGCGAGGCCCGCGACGTCAAGGGCCTGTACGCCCGGGCACGCAGCGGCGAGATCCCGGAGTTCACCGGGGTCAGCGACCCCTACGAGGTCCCGGTGCGCGCCGAGCTGCGGGTCGACACCTCGCTCGTGCCGCTGGCCGAGGCGGTCGCACAGGTCAGGACGGCGATGGGCGCTGTGGGAGACTCGGCGCCGTGACCGGACCCCTCGCCGTGCTCGACGCGCGCCTCGTCGCCCGTCTGCACGTCGACCTGGGCCGCATCACCAGCGCCGCCTGTCGACCCGTCTGAGCAGCCGCGCCCCCTCTCCCCCGCAGCACCAGATGGAGTACCCCCATGCCCCCCACCCAGAAGGCGCAGGGCCAGTGGGCCCTCGGCTACCGCGAGCCGCTGAACCCCAACGAGCGGATGAAGAAGGACTCCGACGGCCTGGAGGTCCGGCAGCGGATCATCGACGTCTACGCCAAAGGCGGGTTCGACTCGATCGACCCCGGTGACCTGCGTGGCCGGATGCGCTGGATGGGGCTCTACACCCAGCGTGCTGCGGGCATCCCCGGCGGGAAGACCGCCGTGCTGGAGCCCGAGGACCTCGAGGCGCCGTACTTCATGCTCCGGGTGCGGATCGACGGCGGGCAGCTCTCCTCCGAGCAGCTGCGCGTGGTCGCCGGCATCAGCACCGAGTTCGGCCGCGGCGTCGCCGACGTGACCGACCGGCAGAACGTGCAGCTGCACTGGATCCGGATCGAGGACGTGCCCACGATCTGGGAGCGCCTGGAGGCGGTGGGCCTGTCCACCACCGAGGCCTGCGGCGACACCCCCCGCGTCGTGCTGGGCTGCCCGCTGGCCGGGGTGCTCGACGACGAGCTGCTCGACGCCACCGACGTGATCGCCGACGTCGTGGAGCAGTACGTCGGCGACCCGCGGTTCTCCAACCTCCCGCGCAAGTTCAAGTCCTCGATCTCAGGGTGCACGCACCACTGCACCAACCACGAGATCAACGACGTCGCGTTCGTCGGCGTGCGCAACGCAGCCGGCGAGGCCGGGTACGACCTGTGGGTCGGCGGCGGGCTGTCGACGAACCCGATGTTCGCGCAGCGGATCGGGGTCTTCGTCCGCCCCGACCAGGTCGCCGACGTCTGGGCCGGGGTCTGCTCGGTGTTCCGCGACTACGGCTACCGCCGCTCGCGCACCCACGCCCGGATCAAGTTCCTCATCGCGGACTGGGGCACCGAGAAGTTCCGCCAGGTGCTGCAGGACGAGTACCTGCACGAGGCCCTGCCGGACGGCGTGGCCCCCGCACAGCCCGCGACCGACCAGCGCGACCACGTCGGGGTCGCCCGCCAGCGCGACGGCCGCAACGCCGTGGGCTTCGCGCTGAACACCGGCCGGATCGGTGGCGAGCTGCTGAGCACCGTCGCCGACCTGGCCGACCGGTTCGGCGAGGGCCGCATCCGGACGACGGCCGACCAGAAGCTCGTCGTCCTCGACGTCCCGGACGAGTCGGTGGAGGAGCTGGTCGCCGCACTCGCCGAGCACGACCTGCAGGTGCGCCCCAGCGCGTTCCGCCGGGCGACGATGGCCTGCACCGGCATCGAGTTCTGCAAGCTCGCGATCGTCGAGACCAAGGGCCACGCCAAGGAGCTCACCGCCGAGCTCGAGCGCCGGCTGCCCGACTTCGACCAGCCGATCACGATCAACGTGAACGGCTGCCCGAACTCCTGCGCCCGCTTCCAGACCGCCGACATCGGCTTCAAGGGGATGATGGTCGGCGGCGAGGAGGGCTTCCAGGTCCACCTCGGCGGGCACCTGGGCTTCACCTCCTCCATCGGTCGCAAGCTGCGCGGGCACAAGGTCGCCGCCACCGACACCGCCGACTACGTCGAGCGGGTGCTGACCGGCTACCTGGAGCACCGCACCGACGGGGAGGCGTTCGCCGCCTACGCCGCCCGGGCCGACGAGGACTGGTTGCGCTGACCGACTCCCCCGCGGGTGCCGGAAGAACACGGCGGCTCCCGCCGTTCTACTGCCCGTACTGCGGCGAGGAGACCCTCCGGCCGCGCGAGACCGAGGACGAGTGGCACTGCGGGTCCTGCCTGCGGACCTTCGTCCTCCGAGGGACCGGGACAGGGGTGGCGCGACCGTGACGGTGACCGACCCGGGGCACACGACCCAGCCGACACCGGAGCTCGCGGCCGAGGCCGACGCGCGCTTCGAGGGCATCGCCGACCCCGTCGAGCAGGCCCTCGCCGTGCTGCGCTGGGCCGGGGAGACCTTCGGCGACTCCTTCGCGATCACCTCCTCGATGGCCGACGGGCTGCTGGCCCACCTCGCCGCGCGGGCGCACCCGGGTGTGCAGGTGGTCTTCCTGCAGACCGGCTACCACTTCGCCGAGACCATCGGCACCCGTGACTGGATCGCCTCCGTGCTCGACATCCGGGTGCTGTCGGTGGAGGCGGAGAAGACCGTCGCCGAGCAGGACGCCGAGTTCGGGCCCGCGCTGCACGACCGCGACCCCGACCTGTGCTGCGACATGCGCAAGGTGCAGCCGCTGGCCCGCACCCTGGCCGGGTTCGACGCCTGGGGTTCCGGCGTGCGCCGTGACGAGTCCGAGACCCGACGCGGCACCCGGGTCGTCGACTGGGACGCCAAGCGCGGCATGGTCAAGGTCAACCCGCTGGCGGCCTGGACCCAGGACGACGTGGACACCTACGTCGCCCTGCACCAGGTGCCGGTCAACCCGCTGGTGGAGATCGGCTACGCCTCGATCGGCTGCGCACCGTGCACCCGCCCGGTCGCCCCCGGCGAGGACCCCCGCGCCGGCCGCTGGGCCGGGCGGGCCAAGGTGGAGTGCGGGCTCCACACCTGACTGCGACACTGCGCGCATGTCCCGACCCCAGGCGCTGTCCCCGGACGAGGTGGCGGCTGCGGTCGCCGAGCTGACCCACTGGGACGGTGACCCGCAGGGGATCTACCGCCGGGTCGACCTGCCCACCTTCCGGGCCGCGATCGACGCGGTGGTGGCGATCGCCGACATCGCCGAGGAGATGGACCACCACCCCGACATCGACATCCGCTACAGCTCGCTGCGGGTGTCGGTGGCCACCCACGACGCCGGTGGGGTGACCGTGCTCGACGTCGAACTGGCCCGCCGGGTCGACGCGCTGTTCCCCGCCGACCCCGCCGCCTGACTCAGCCCGGCGGCAGCACCAGCAGGTCCAGCAACCGGTCGGCCTCGGCGGCGGGGTCGACGGTGAGCCCGGTGTGCACCGGGCCCGGCTGGACGACGGTCGACCGCGGCGCGGTCAGCCAGCGGAAGCGCGACCCCAGCACCTCGCGGCCGGCGGCACCGGACGCCGGGTCGGCGGCACACACGTCGGCTGCGGCCTGCAGGGCCCAGGCGATGGCGACGGCGTCGGCGGTGGGGTCCAGCGCCGCGAGGCGGTGCGGGTCCAGGTGCACGCGGGAGCCCAGGAAGTCGCGCTGCCGGCAGTAGACGAGCACCCCGGCGTTGATCGACTCACCCCGCTCCACCCGCGGCACCACCCGCAGCACCGCGTACTCGTAGGTGTCGCTCACCGCTGCTGCACCCCGGGTGGGGGCGGCGGGCCCAGCCACCCCGGCCGGTTCTGCCCGCGGGGTGCCGGCGGTCGGTTCGCCGAGCCCTCGGCCGCGGCCCGGACCAGCGCCGGCAGCCAGGCGTCCCGGGCCTCGAGCCGGCCCAGCAGCTGGGCCACGTACCGCTCCCGGACGGCATCGGCCGGCTCGTCGGGGTCCGGGCCCCGCAGCCAGGCCTCGGGCACCAGGGCCAGCACGCGCTCCAGCACCGGCCGGGTCACCCGCCCGCCCAGCGCCGCGTCGGCGCCGGCCACGTCGGGGTGGGACTCGATGAGCGCGTGCTGGGCGGCGTCGTAGGGCCGGGCCACCGCGGCCGGGGCCCCGGGCCAGTGGTGGTGGAACGTCAGCGCGGCACCGTGGTCGATCAGCTGCAGCCGACCGTGCCAGAAGAGCATGTTGGGGTTGCGCCAGGACCGGTCCACGTTGCCCACCAGGGCGTCGAACCACAGCACCCGGCCGGCGAGCTCGGCGTCGACCTCGGTGCTGCCGGCGGAGAAGTCCAGCGCGCCGGGCAGGTAGTCCATCCCCAGGTTGACCCCGGCGGAGTGCCGGAGCAGCTCCTGCACCTCCTGGTCGGGCTCCCCCACGGCCAGCTCGGGGGCGACGTCCACGGTGACCAGCGCGGGAACCGGCAGGGACAGCGCGCGGGCCAGCTCGCCGCAGACCACCTCGGCGGCCAGCACGGGGACGCCCTGCCCGGCGGCCCGCCACTTGACCACGTAGGTGCCCAGGTCGTCGGCCTCGACCAGGCCGGGCAGGGACCCGCCCTCGCGCAGCGGGAGGACGTAACGGGTGGCGGTGACGGAGGGCAGCACAGTGCGGGCGACGGTACCGGCGCCGACACTCGGCCGTGTGTCCCCCGACCTCGCCGCGCTGACCGCCGTCCCCTTCACCTACCCCGAGGTCGGCGCGACCCGGGACGGCGACCTGCCCGCCGGGGTGCACGTCGTGCGGCGCCGGGCGGTCGTGGGGCAGGGTGACGACGCCTTCGACCGGGCCGTCGCGGCGGTCTTCGACTGGGCACCGCAGCGGCACGCGGGCCTGCGGGTGCGCGCGTCGGGCCCGGCCAGCGAGGAGGGCGCGGTGGTGCTCATGACCGCGGGCTTCCCGCCGGTGGGCCTGCGCATCCCGTGCCGGGTGGTCTGGTCGCTGACCACGGGGCCGCGGCGCGGGTACGCCTACGGCACGCTGCCCGGGCACCCGGAGAGCGGCGAGGAGTCCTTCCTCGTCTCCCGGGACGGCGCGGACGTCGTGTTCGAGATGGTGGCGTTCTCCCGGCTGGCCACCCGGGCGGCCCGGCTCGGCGGACCGGTCAGCCGGGTGCTGCAGTCGATCGCGCTGACCCGGTACACCGGCGCCGTCCGGCGGGCCGCGCGCGGCTGACCTGGGGACCGTTTCGGACCCCCCGGGGCCCGGGGAGGCAGTGCCTGCTCGCGTCGAGACACCGGCGCCCGTGAGCACCCCCGCGCACCACTCCCTCAGGGAGAGCCATGCCTCCGGTCCAGCAGCCCGACCAGTCCGCGCCCGCCCAGGTCAGCGCCACCGGCGCCCCGTTCGTGGCGGCCGACGGTGACCGCGACCCCCGCGCCCAGAGCGGCGACGTCCTCACCTCGCCCCAGGGCGTCCGCATCCCCGACACCGACCACTCGCTGAAGGCCGGCCGTCGCGGCCCGATCCTGCTGGAGGACTTCCACCTCCGCGAGAAGATCAGCCACTTCGACCACGAGCGCATCCCCGAGCGCGCCGTGCACGCCCGGGGCGCCGGCGCCCACGGGGTCTTCACCTCCTACGGCACGGCCGGTGACCTCACCCGGGCCGGCGTGCTGGCCGAGAAGGACCTGGAGACCCCGGTCTTCGTCCGGTTCTCCACCGTGCTCGGCTCCCGCGGCGCGGCCGACAGCGTGCGGGACACCCGCGGTTTCGCCGTGAAGTTCTACACGCAGGAGGGCAACTGGGACCTGGTCGGCAACAACATGCCGGTCTTCTTCATCCAGGAGGCCATCAAGTTCCCCGACCTGATCCACGCGGCCAAGCCCAGCCCGGACCGGGAGATCCCGTCCGCGCAGTCGGCCCACGACTCCTTCTGGGACTTCGTCTCGCTGCACACCGAGGCCACCCACCACACCCTCTGGAACATGAGCGACCGCGGCATCCCGCGCAGCTACCGGATGATGGAGGGCTTCGGCGTCCACTCGTTCCGCCTGGTCAACGCCGCGGGCGAGACCGTGCTGGTGCAGTTCAAGTGGACCCCCAAGCTCGGCGTGCACTCCCTGACCTGGGAGGAGGCGCAGATCGCCGCGGGCGTCGACCCCGACTTCCACCGTCGCGACCTCGCCGACGCCATCGAGGCCGGCGCGTTCCCCGAGTGGGAGCTCGGCGTGCAGGTGTTCGAGGACAACGAGGAGCAGACCTTCCAGGGGATCGACCTGCTCGACTCCACGAAGATCGTCCCGGAGGAGCTCGTCCCGGTGCAGCCCATCGGCCGGCTGGTGCTCAACGCCAACCCGACGAACTACTTCGCCGAGACCGAGCAGGTCGCCTTCAACACCGCCCACGTCGTCCCGGGCATCGAGTTCTCCAACGACCCGCTGCTGCAGGGGCGCAACTTCTCCTACCAGGACACCCAGCTGACCCGCCTCGGCGGACCCAACTGGACCCAGCTGCCGATCAACCGCCCGCAGGTGTCGGTCAACGACAACCACCGCGACGGGTTCATGCAGCAGGGCATCCCCACCGGCCGGACCGGCTACCACCCGAACTCGATCGACGGCGGCAGCCCGGCGCCGGCCGAGCAGGGCGGCTACACGAACGTGCCGCGCCCGGTCAGCGGTGAGGTCGTGCGCGGCGTCGACGCGTCCTTCGACGACCACTTCAGCCAGCCGGCGATGTTCTACGCCTCGTTGTCCGACGTGGAGAAGACGCACACGATCGAGGCCTACACCTTCGAGCTCGGCAAGGTGTACGAGCAGTCGATCAAGGAGCGCGTGCTCGGCGTGCTGGTGAACATCGACGCCGACCTCGCGGCCCAGGTCGCCGAGGGCCTCGGCCTCCCGGTGCCCGAGGGCGCCACGGCCGAGCACCTGGCCCCCTCCCCCGCGCTCGCCCAGGTCACGGGCGAGTCGTTCCCGGCCGACGGCCGCCAGGTCGGCGTCGTCGCCGGACCCGACGCCGACATCGCCGGGATCGCCACCCTGCGGGCGGCCCTGGAGGCTGCCGGCGCCCAGGTGAAGGTGATCGCGCCCCGCGGTGGCCTGATCGGCACCGGTGCCTCGACCGAGGTCGTCGAGCGAACGAACGTCACCGCCCGCTCGATCGAGTTCGACGCGATCGTCGTCGCCGGCGGCGCCCCGAAGGACGGCGACATCAAGGCCGTCGTCCTGCTGCAGGAGGCGTTCCGCCAGCTCAAGCCGTTCGCGGCCTGGGGTGACGGCGTCGACGTCCTGACCGCGGCCGGCATCGACACCGGTTCCCCGGGCGTGCTGACCGGTGCCGACGCGTCGGACGTCGCAGCCGACCTGCTCACCACGATGGGCCTGCACCGGGTCTGGGAGCGGGCCGACCTGGTCACCGCCTCCGCGGTCCCGCCGGCGGCCTGACCGAGCGCGGGTGGGGCGGTCTCAGGTCCCGCTGGGGCCGAACCGCTCCACCCGCACCGCGCCCGGCGCGAACCCGAGCCCGACCAGCAGCTGGCTGGCCGACTCGGCGAAACCGGTCGAGCCGCAGACGAACGCGGTCTGGCCGGGCTCCCACAACGGGAAGAGGTCCATCGCGGTCAACCGCGCCGCCGGCCGGATGCCGTGCTGTTCCCGGGTGAGGACGACGACCGCCCCGGCCGCGACCAGCTCGTCGGCGTAGGGCAGCTCGGCCAGCGTCCGGGCCGACACCGCGACCCGGAGCAGGTCGAGCCGGTCGGTCGCCACCGCGTGCCGGACCATAGCGACCAGCGGGACGACGCCGGTGCCCCCGCCGACCAGCAGCGCCGGGGTCTCGCCGTCCCACGCGAACCAGCCGCCGATGGGGCCGCGCACCTCGAGCTGGTCCCCCGGTTCGGCGACGTCGGCCAGGTAGGTGGACACCTCCCCGTCGTCCAGTCGCTCGACGAACAGCTCGAGCAGCGGGTCACCCGGCGCCGAGGCGACCGAGTACGACCGCTGCGCGACGTAGCCGTCGGGCGCGGTCAGCCGGAGCACGTAGTGCTGACCAGGCAGGTGGTCGACCCGGTCGGTGACGTCCAGCCGGAGCTGCACCGACCGGGGCAGCGGGCGCTTGAGCCCGGAGATCGTCGCCGTCGTCCAGCGGGTGACGGGAGCAGTCACCTGCTCAGTCCCCCTGGTACCGCTGCTGACGCCACGGGTCGCCCCGGTCGTGGTAGCCGTTGCGCTCCCAGAAGCCCTGCTGGTCGCGCCTGAGCACGTCGAGCTTGGTGACCCACTTGGCGCTCTTCCAGAAGTAGAGGTGCGGCACCAGCAGCCGCACCGGCCCGCCGTGCTCGACCGTCAACGGCTTGCCGTCGAACTCCCAGACCAGCCAGGCCTTCCCGCCGGTGAGGTCCTCGATCGGCAGGTTGGTGGTGTAGCCCGACTTGGAGGTGGCCATGACGAACTGGCCCTCCGCGGTGGGCTTCGCGACGTCCCACAACGCGTCCAGGGAGACCCCGGCGAACCGGGTGTCGAACTTCGACCAGGTGGTCACGCAGTGGATGTCCCCGCGGTACTCGCTGCCGGGCAGGGCGTGCACGCCGTCCCAGTCCCAGGTGGTCGGGTTCTCCACCTGGCCGGAGACGGTGACGTCCCAGGTCTCGGCGCTGATCCGGGGTGTGGGCTCGGCGGTGAGCACCGGCCAGTCGGCCCCGACGTCGTACTGACCGGGGGGCAGCCGTGGGTCGCGCGGTTCACGGCTGCGACCGAAGAAGCCTCGGGTGGTGGTGGGCATGGTCGGGGAACCTCCTCATCGGGCGGATCGTTCCATCAGGGTCCCCTAACATGAGCCGTGTCATACCGCGTTCATCTGGGTGTGATCTGTGCACCGTCGTACCGTGGGCCCGTGGCGACAGTGACGACGCAGCAGCAGGCCGGACACAAGTCCGCTCCGAACCGGACCCCGAAGACGGGGCGGTGGAGCTCCTCGGTGTTCAAGAAGTCGGTGATGGCGGTCACCGGGATCATCTTCCTGCTCTACCTGATCGCCCACATGGTCGGGAACCTGAAGGCGTTCGCCGGCGCGGAGACCTTCAACTCCTACTCGGAGTTCCTCCGCGACCTCGGTGAGCCGATCGTCCCCCGCCTCACGGTGCTGACGATCATCCGCGTCGTCCTGCTGGTCGCCGTCGCCGCGCACATCTGGGCCGCGTTCTCGCTGTGGCGCCAGGCCAAGCGGGCCCGCCCGGTCGGCTACGTCACCAAGAAGCGGGTCCAGCAGAGCTACGCCTCGCGGACCATGCGCTGGGGCGGCGTCATCCTCATCCTCTTCATCGTCTGGCACATCCTCGACCTGACCCTGGGTGCGGTGAACCCGGCCGGCCGGGACTCGCTGCCCTACGGCCGCCTCGTCGAGGGCTTCTCGAACCCGTTCGTCACCGCCTGGTACCTGCTGGCGCTGTTGGCGCTCGGCTTCCACATCCGGCACGGGGTCTGGAGCGCCACCCAGACCCTCGGGCACAGCAACAAGCGTCGTGAGCGTGCACTGAACGTCTTCGCGATCGTCTTCGCGGTGGTGCTCATCGGCGGGTACATGACCATCCCGCTCGCCGTTTCCTTCGGCATCATCGCCTGAGACAGGAGTCCGCAGACATGGCACTCGAGCTGTTCATCGAAGGCGACCCGATCGCCGACACCAAGGCCCCCCGCGACGTCCCCATCGGGGAGCGCTGGAGCGAGCGCAAGTTCCGCGGCAAGCTGGTCAACCCGGCCAACCGCCGCAAGATGACGATCATCGTCGTCGGCACCGGTCTGGCCGGTGGCGCCGCCGCCGCGACGCTGGCCGAGGCCGGCTACAACGTGAAGTCCTTCTGGTTCCAGGACAGCCCGCGGCGCGCGCACTCCATCGCCGCGCAGGGCGGGATCAACGCCGCCAAGAACTACCGCAACGACGGCGACAGCGTGCACCGGCTGTTCTACGACACGGTCAAGGGCGGGGACTTCCGCTCCCGCGAGGACAACGTCCACCGCCTGGCCGAGATCAGCACCCAGATCATCGACCAGTGCGTGGCCCAGGGCGTGCCCTTCGCCCGCGAGTACGGCGGCCTGCTCGACAACCGCTCCTTCGGTGGCGCCCAGGTCTCGCGCACCTTCTACGCCCGGGGCCAGACGGGTCAGCAGCTGCTGATCGGCGCCTACCAGGCCTTCGAGCGCCAGGCCGCGGCCGGCAACATCGAGCAGCACTCGCGCACCGAGATGCTCGACCTGGTGGTCGTGGACGGCAAGGCGCGCGGCATCGTCGTCCGCGACCTGGTCAACGGCGAGGTCACCACCCACCTGGCCGACGCGGTCGTGCTGGGCACCGGTGGCTACTCCAACGTCTACTACCTCTCCACCAACGCCAAGGGCTCCAACACCACGGCGATCTGGCGGGCGCACAAGCGGGGCGCGTACTTCGCCAACCCCTGCTACACCCAGATCCACCCGACCTGCATCCCGGTCTCCGGCGACTACCAGTCGAAGCTGACCCTGATGAGCGAGTCGCTGCGCAACGACGGCCGCGTCTGGGTCCCCAAGGAGCGCGGCGACAGCCGTCCCCCGGCGGAGATCCCCGAGGACGAGCGGGACTACTACCTCGAGCGCAAGTACCCCGCGTTCGGCAACCTGGTCCCCCGCGACATCGCCTCCCGCCAGTCCAAGAACGTCTGCGACGAGGGCCGCGGCGTCGGCCCGAACGGGCTGGGCGTGTACCTGGACTTCGCCGAGGCCATCGAGCGGCTGGGCCGCAAGGCCGTGGAGAGCAAGTACGGCAACCTCTTCGACATGTACGCCCGGATCACCGGGGAGGACCCGTACGCCTCGCCGATGCGGATCTACCCGGCCGTGCACTACACGATGGGCGGCCTGTGGGTCGACTACGACCTCCAGTCGACGATCCCCGGCCTGTTCGTGATCGGTGAGGCCAACTTCTCCGACCACGGCGCCAACCGCCTCGGGGCCAGCGCCCTGATGCAGGGCCTGTCCGACGGCTACTTCGTGCTGCCGAACACGATCACCGACTACCTGTCCGCAGGGCCCTTCGAGAAGGTCCCCGCCGACCACCCGGCCATCGTCGAGGCCGAGGCCGGCGTGCAGGCCCAGGTCGAGAAGTTCCTCTCGATCAACGGCACCCGCACGGTGGCCTCCTTCCACCGCGAGCTCGGCCGGCTGGTCTGGGACTACTGCGGCATGGAGCGCACCGCGGAGAGCCTGCGCAAGGCCCTGGACCGCATCCCGGAGATCCGCAAGGAGTTCTGGACCAACGTCAAGGTCGCCGGCGACGCGCACACGTTCAACCAGAACCTCGAGCACGCGGCCCGGGTCGCCGACTTCATCGAGCTCGCCGAGCTGATGTGCATCGACGCCCTGCACCGCGAGGAGAGCTGCGGCGGCCACTTCCGCGCCGAGAGCCAGACCCCCGAGGGCGAGGCCCTGCGCAACGACGAGGAGTTCGCCTACGTCGCCGCCTGGGGCTGGACCCCCGAGGGTGAGCCCCCGATCCTGCACCGGGAAGCCCTCGAGTACGAGTACGTCCACCTCGCTCAGCGCAGCTACAAGTAGTCGGGAGCCACTCGTGAAGATGACCCTCAGGGTCTGGCGTCAGCCCTCCCCGCACGTCAAGGGGAAGATGGCGAACTACCACCTCACCGACGTCTCCGAGGACATGTCGTTCCTCGAGATGCTCGACGTGCTCAACGAGCAGCTCATCCTGGACGGCGAGGACCCGGTCGCCTTCGACCACGACTGTCGCGAGGGCATCTGCGGCAGCTGCGGTCTGATGATCAACGGCATCGCGCACGGGCCGGAGCAGACGACCACCTGCCAGCTGCACATGCGGTCCTTCTCCGACGGCGACACCATCGACATCGAGCCCTGGCGCTCCGGGGGCTTCCCCGTGGTCAAGGACCTCGTCGTCGACCGGTCGGCCTTCGACCGCATCATCGCCGTCGGCGGGTTCATCTCCGCCCCCACCGGCACCGCCCCGGACGCACACGCCACCCCGGTGCCCAAGGTCGACGCCGACGCCGCCTTCGACGCGGCGACCTGCATCGGCTGCGGTGCCTGTGTGGCCGCCTGCCCGAACGGCTCGGCGATGCTCTTCACCGCCGCCAAGGTCACCCACCTCGGCCTGCTGCCCCAGGGCCAGCCCGAGCGGGACAGCCGGGTGCTCAAGATGGTCGCCCAGCAGGACGCCGAGGACTTCGGTGGCTGCACCAACATCGGCGAGTGCTCCGCGGTCTGCCCGAAGGGCATCTCGATGGAGACCATCTCGCGGCTCAACCACGACCTGCTCGGCGCCCTGCGCGCCAACGCGGTGCCGACGAGCTGACCCACCTGCACGGACGAGAAGGGCGGTGGACCTGCGGGTCCACCGCCCTTTTCCGTCGTCCGGGAGGTTCACTGCGACGGATTCCCCACGGACGCTCGATCAGTGCCACCATGTCGGCATGACCGATGTGCTGGACCAGACCGCGCTGCAGCAGCGCCGGCAGCTGGTCACCGAGATCCCCGGCCCGCGCTCGCGTGAGCTGATGACCCGCCGCAACGCGACCGTCTCCGCCGGGGTGGGCACCACCCTGCCGGTCTTCGTCACCCGGGCCGGTGGCGGCGTGATCGAGGACGTCGACGGCAACACCCTCATCGACCTCGGCTCCGGCATCGCCGTGGTCAGCGTGGGCAACAGCGCCCCGCGGGTGGTCGAGGCCGTCCAGGCCCAGGTCGCGGACTTCACCCACACCTGCTTCATGGTCACCCCCTACGAGGGCTACGTCGCCGTCTGCGAGGCGCTGGCCGAGCTGACCCCCGGCGACCACGCCAAGAAGAGCGCGCTGTTCAACTCCGGCTCCGAGGCCGTGGAGAACGCGGTCAAGATCGCCCGGCACGCCACCGGTCGCCCGGGCGTCGTGGTGTTCGACCACGCCTACCACGGCCGCACCAACCTCACGATGGCGCTGACGGCGAAGAACATGCCCTACAAGCACCGCTTCGGGCCCTTCGCCGGTGAGGTCTACCGGGTGCCGATGAGCTACCCCTACCGCGACGGCCTCGCAGGCCCCGACGCCGCTGCTCGCGCGATCTCCCAGATCGAGGTGCAGGTCGGCGCCGGCAACACCGCGGCCGTGCTGATCGAGCCGGTGCAGGGCGAGGGCGGGTTCATCGAGCCCGCCCCGGGCTTCCTCACCGCGATCAGCCGGTGGTGCACCGCCAACGGCGTGGTGTTCATCGCCGACGAGATCCAGTCCGGCTTCTGCCGCACCGGCGACTGGTTCGGCGTCGACGCCGAGGGCGTCGTCCCCGACCTGGTGACGACGGCCAAGGGCATGGCCGGCGGGCTGCCGCTGGCCGCGGTCACCGGCCGTGCCGAGCTGATGGACGCCGTGCACCCGGGCGGGCTGGGCGGCACCTACGGCGGCAACCCGGTCGCCTGCGCCGCGGCGCTGGGGGCCATCGCCACCATGCGCGAGGAGGACCTGGCCGGGGCTGCCCGGGCCATCGGCGAGCGGATGCTGCCCCGCCTGCGCACGCTGGCGGAGCGGCACCCGGAGATCGGTGACGTCCGCGGGCGCGGGGCGATGATCGCCCTGGAGCTGGTGCGCCCGGGCACGACCGAGCCGGACGCCGCACTCGCCGGGGCGGTCGCGAAGGCCTGCCACGCGCAGGGCGTCGTCGTCCTCACCGCCGGGTCCTACGGCAACGTGCTGCGCTTCCTGCCGCCGCTGGTCATCGGGCACGACCTGCTCGACGAGGCCCTCGACGTCCTCGAGGCCGCGTTCGCCGAGGTGACCGGCTCCTGATCCAGCGCCTGGACGCCGACGACGCCGCGCTGCTGCGCGACGTCCGGCTGCGGGCACTGCGGGCCGACCCGGACGCGTTCGGTTCCACGCTGGACCGCGAGCTCCCGCTGGACGCCGCGGCCTGGCGGGAGCGGGTGACCGGGTCGGCCTGGTTCCTGTCGCACCCGCTGGGGCTGGTGTGCGGTGCGGTCGAGGAGCCGGGCCGGGTGGCCCTGTCCGGGCTCTGGGTCTCCCCCACCGCGCGGGGCACGGGCCAGGCCCGCCGGTTGGTCTCCGCGGTCGAGGACTGGGCGGTGGCGCAGGGCGCCACCACGGTCGTGGCCCGGGTGTTCGACGACAACGCCGCCGCCACGGCGCTGTGGACCTCCCTCGGCTTCGTCGCCGACGACGTGACCGTGGTCAGCCGCCGTGACCCGACCCGCACGTGGCGGACCTGGTCACGGCGGCTGCCCCGGGTCAGCGCTTGACGAGCCCGTGCGGGTCGATCACGAACTTCTGGGCCGCGCCCTCGTCGAAGTCCGCGTAGCCCTGCGGCGCCTCGTCCAGGCTGATCACGGTGGCGTTGACCGCCTTCGCGATGTGCACCCGGTCGTGCAGGATCGCCATCATCAGGCCGTGGTTGTACTGCATCACCGGGCACTGGCCGGTCGTGAAGGACAGCGACTTGGCCCATCCGGTGCCCAGGCTGAGGCTGAGCGCGCCGACCTTGGCCGCGTCGTCGACGCCGCCGGGGTCGCCGGTGACGTAGAGCCCGGGGATGCCGATCTTCCCGCCGGCCGCCGTGACGTCCATCAGCGAGTTCAGCACGGTCGCCGGCGCCTCCCCGGCGTCGGCACCGTGGCCACGGGCCTCGAAGCCGACCGCGTCCACGCTCGCGTCGACCTCGGGCACCCCGAGCAGCTGCTCGATCTGGTCGGCCGGTGAACCCTGGGAGACGTCGACGGTCTCGCACCCGAAGCTGCGGGCCTGGGCCAGCCGGGCCTCGTTGAGGTCGGCGACGATGACGACGGCGGCACCCAGCAGCTGGGCGCTGGCGGCCGCGGCGAGGCCGACCGGGCCGGCCCCGGCGACGTAGACCGTCGACCCCGGGCGCACCCCGGCGGTGTAGGCGCCGTGGAACCCCGTCGGGAAGATGTCGGACAGCATGGTGAGGTCCAGGACCTTCTCCATGGCCTGGTCGGCGTCGGGGAACTTCAGCAGGTTCCAGTCGGCGTACGGGATGGTCACGTACTCGGCCTGCCCACCCACCCAGCCGCCCATGTCGACGTAGCCGTAGGCCGCGCCGGGGCGTGCCGGGTTGACGTTCAGGCAGATGCCGGTCTTGCCCTCCTTGCAGTTGCGGCACCGGCCGCAGGCGATGTTGAACGGCACCGAGCAGAGGTCGCCGACCTGGATGAACTCGACCCCGGGGCCGGCCTCGACGACCTCGCCGAGGATCTCGTGGCCCAGGATCAGGTCCGGTGGCGCCGTCGTCCGGCCGCGGACCATGTGCTGGTCCGAGCCGCAGATGTTCGTCGTCACCACCTTCAGGACGACGCCGTGGTCGAGCTTGCGGCCCACGTTGGCCGGGTTCACCCCGGGGCCGTCCTTGAGCACGAGCTCCGGGTAGTCGATGGTCTGGACCTCGACCTTGCCGGGCTCGATGTACGCGACGCCTCTGTTGCCTGCCACGGGTGGCTCCTCGTTCGGTGGTACCTGGTGTGCCGCGCCGTCACCCCCGGCTCCGAGCGACACCTGGTACGTGCAGTGTGGCGCACGCCACCCCGTTGTGCGGGTCCTCGGGGGCCCCTAGCGTCGGGGCATGAAGAAGCTGATCAACGACCCGGCCGACGTCGTCGCCGACGCGCTGCGCGGGATGGCGGCTGCGCACCCGCAGCTGCGGGTCGACCACGAGAACCGGGTGGTGTTCCGCCGGGACGCGCCGCGGGCGGGCAAGGTCGGGCTGGTCTCCGGCGGTGGCACCGGCCACGAGCCGATGCACGGCGGCTTCGTCGGCGTCGGGATGCTGGACGCCGCGTGTGCCGGTGAGGTCTTCACCTCCCCGGTGCCCGACCAGATGGTCGCCGCGACCCAGGGCGTGGACGGCGGTGCCGGGGTGCTGCACATCGTGAAGAACTACACCGGCGACGTGATGAACTTCGAGATGGCCGCCGAGCTGGTCGCCGCGGAGAGCGGCACCGAGGTGGTCACGGTCGTCGTGGACGACGACGTCGCGGTCGAGGACAGCCTGTTCACCGCCGGCCGCCGAGGCGTGGGCACGACGGTGCTGCTGGAGAAGATCGTCGGTGCGGCGGCCGAGGAGGGCCGCCCGCTGGCCGAGGTCGCCGACCTGGCCCGCCGGATCGACGACAGCGGGCGCTCGATGGGCATGGCGCTGACCTCGTGCACCGTGCCGGCCGCCGGCAGGCCCACGTTCGACCTGCCCGAGGGCGAGATGGAGATCGGGATCGGGATCCACGGCGAGCCCGGTCGCCGCCGGGTGCCGATCGCCCCCGCCCGTGAGGTCGCCGCGATGCTGGTCGAGCCGATCCTGGCCGACCGCTCGTTCACCGACGGCGTCATCTGCTTCGTCAACGGGCTGGGCGGCACCCCGCTCATCGAGCTGTACGTGGTCTACGCCGAGGTGGCCGCGATCCTGGAGAAGGCCGGCATCGGCATCGCCCGCTCGCTCGTCGGCCCGTACATGACCTCGCTGGAGATGGCCGGCTGCTCGGTCACCCTGCTGCAGGCCGACGACGAGCTGCTGCGGCTGTGGGACGCCCCCGTCGACACCCCCGGCCTGCGGTGGGGCGCCTGATGGACCTCGCGGACCTGACCGCCTGGGTGCAGCGCTTCGCCGAACTGGTGCACGAGCAGAAGGACGAGCTCACCGCGCTGGACTCGGCCATCGGGGACGCCGACCACGGCTCGAACATGGACCGCGGGATGGCCGCCGTCGTCGCGGCCCTGGCCGACGCTCCCCCGGCCGACCCCGCGGCGCTGCTGAAGAAGACCGGCGCCACGCTGGTGTCGAAGGTCGGCGGCGCGTCCGGCCCGCTCTACGGGACGCTGTTCCTCCGGATGGCCGGGGCTGCCGACGGCGGCTTCGCACCGGCGCTGCGGGCGGGCTACGAGGGCGTGCTGGCCCGCGGCAAGGCCGAACCGGGCGACAAGACGATGGTCGACGCCCTGGGTCCGGCCTGCGACGTCCTGGACGCCGGGGGGTCGATCGCGGAGGCCGCGCAGGCCGCCGCCGACGGCCGGGACGCGACCGTGCCGCTGGTGGCCCGCAAGGGCCGGGCCAGCTACCTGGGCGAGCGCAGCGCCGGGCACCAGGACCCGGGCGCGACCTCGACCGCCCTCCTGCTGCGCGCGGCCGCCGAGACGCTCGCGTGAGCGTCGGGATCGTGGTCGTCTCGCACAGCCGGGCGCTGGCCGACGCCGCGGTGGAACTGGCCCGGCAGATGCTCCCCGGCCGCGAGCTGGCGATCGAGGTGGCCGCCGGGATGGACGACGGGTCGCTGGGCACCGACGCCATGGCGGTGGCGACGGCGATCACCGCTGCCGACACCGGCGACGGCGTCGTCGTCCTGATGGACCTGGGCAGTGCCGTGCTGTCGGCCGAGACCGCGCTGGAGTTCCTCGACGAGGGCGTCCGGGAACGGGTGACCCTGTCCGCGGCACCGCTGGTCGAGGGGCTGGTCGGCGCCGTGGTCGTCGCTGCCGGGGGTGCGGGCCGGGACCAGGTGGCCGCGGAGGCCGCCCGCGGGTTGGCGCCGAAGGAGGCCCAGCTCCGGTGAGATGTCCTAGCCTCTTCCTGTGACCGCGCTGAGCCTCCCCGGGACCCGCTGATGGCCAGCGGCCTCTTCGCCCTGTTCGACGACGTCGCCGCGCTGGTCCGGCTGTCGGCGGCGTCCCTGGACGACATCGGCGCCGCCGCGGGGCGGGCCGGCGTCAAGGCCGCCGGCGTGGTCGTCGACGACGCGGCGGTCACCCCGCGGTACGTGCAGGGCCTCGAGCCGAAGCGCGAGCTGTCGATCATCGGCCGCATCGCCAAGGGGTCGATCCGCAACAAGCTGCTGATCATCCTGCCGGCGATCCTGCTGCTGAGCCAGTTCCTGCCGTTCCTGCTCACCCCGATCCTGATGATCGGCGGCGCCTACCTCTGCTACGAGGGCGCGGAGAAGCTGTGGGAGAAGGTCTCCGGGCACCACCCGGAGGAGACCGCCGCCGCGACGGACACCACGACCGACCCGGCCGAGCACGAGAAGACCGTGGTCTCCGGGGCCGTGCGCACCGACTTCATCCTCAGCGCCGAGATCATGGTCATCGCGCTCAACGAGGTCGACACCGAGCCCTTCGTGACCCGGGCGATCATCCTGGTCGTCGTCGCGCTGCTGATCACCGCGCTGGTCTACGGCGTGGTCGCGCTCATCGTGAAGATGGACGACGCCGGTGTCGCGCTGGCCGCGAAGCCCTCGAAGGGCGTCGCCGCGTTCGGCCGCGGCCTGGTCAAGGCCATGCCCATCGTGCTGGCCACGCTGGCCACCGTCGGGATCGCCGCCATGCTCTGGGTCGGCGGGCACATCCTGCTCGTCGGCGCCGAGGAGCTCGGCTGGACCGGGCCCTACGGGTTCGTGCACCACGTCGAGGAGATCGTGCACGACGCGACCGGCGCGCTGGGCGGGGTGCTCGGCTGGCTGACCAACACCGCGATGTCCGCCGTGGTGGGCGTCGTCGTCGGCGCGGTGCTCGTGGCCGTGCTGCACGTGGTCCCCAGGCGCGGGGCCAAGGCCGCCGCGCACTGAGGCGTCAGCCGCCGCGGGCGAAGAGCTCGGCGGCCTGGGCGTCGTCCACGAAGGGGTACTTCACCTTGAACTGAGCCAGGGCGTCGGCGACCGACAGCACGTGGTTCTCCCGCTGCCCGGTCGCGTCGACCGTCTGCACGGTGACCATGTCCTCGTTGATCGGCACCCAGTGGGTCTCGGCGTAGTCGGTGAACACGTTCGGCACGTGCTCCACGCTACGACCCGCGCTCGTGCCCCGGGATGCAGGCAGCCCCGCCCCGGACGCGTGAAACGACCGGGAGCGGGGCCTGTTCCCCCCGCTCATGGCGAGTGGGCGGGGGACGTGCCGACGACGGTACGCACCGCCGTCGCGCCTCAGCCCAGCGGCACCGGTGCGGGCGGTGCGGCTGCCTCGAGGGCCTCGGTGACGGCGGTGGACAACCAGCCGGCGGCCTGGAAGAGGTCGAGGGCGCCCTCGGAGGTCGAGGACAGGGTGGCCGCGGAGACCGAGGCCGACCGCACGGCGTCGCACACCGTCGTCGTCATGGCCCTCGTATCGGCAGGTCGTGGCCCGACCTGGAATCACCGGGAGGACAGGACGCCCAGCAGCTGCAGCTTCTCGTGGGTCTCGCTCCCGGGGACGGCGGTGTAGACCAGCAGCGTGTGCGACTGCTGCGGGTCGAGCAGCGTCTGGCACTGCAGCTCCAGCAGCCCCAGGTCCGGGTGCACGAACCGCTTGGACTCCGCGGGGCGGACGCCGACCTCGTGGGTGGCCCAGACCCCGCGGAACTCCGCGCTGCGCTCCAGCAGCTCCTCGGCGATCCGGGCTGCGCGCGAGCGCGGTCCCCGGACCGCGATGACGCTGCGCAGGCCCGACGCCCACACCCGGGACAGGTGCGCGTGGTCGTCGGGGTGGTACAGCTCGCGGGTGGTCGGGTCGGTGAACCACCGGTAGCCCAGGCTGCGGGCGAGACCGGTGCGCAGGGTGGCGTCCCCGAGCAGGGCCACCCCGAGCCGGGTCTGGCGCAGCGTCTCCCCCAGCTCGCTGACCACCTCGGCGGGGGTGTCGTCGAGCCGGTCCAGGATGCGCAGCAGGCCCGGACCGACGTGCCAGCTCTCCGCGCCCCGGACCGGCGGGTGGTGCCCGGCGAGCCGGTAGAGGTGGTCCCGCTGGTCGAGGGACAGGTGCAGGCCCTGGGCGATCGAGGCGATCATCGCCTCCGAGGGCTGCGGGCCCCGCTGGCGTTCGATCCGGGCGTAGTAGTCGGTGGACATGTGCGCGAGGACGGCGACCTCCTCCCGCCGCAGCCCGGTGGTCCGCCGGCGTTGCCCGCGGGGCAGGCCGACGTCCTCGGGCTGCAGGGCCTCCCGGCACGAGCGGAGGAACTCCGCCAGACCGCTGCGGTCGATGTCCACGTGCCCTCCTCCTGTCGGTGAGACCCGTTCCTACCGTGCCCGACGCGTCCCAGGCAGGGCCTGCCGATCCCCGGCTGGACCGGTCCTGGTCGTCCCTCCCGGGAGCGTCCACGCTCGACGGCAGACCCACCCCGACCCGAGGAGCACACCGTGGCACGCACCCCGATCGACGTCCCCGTCCCCGACCTGACCGGCACCCGCGCCGTCGTCACCGGCGCCAGCGACGGCATGGGCCGGCACATCGCCGCCCGGCTGGCCGCCGCCGGCGCCGAGGTGGTGCTGCCGGTCCGCAACCCGTCCAAGGGCCAGGCCGCGGTCGCGGCCATCCGCACCGAGGTGCCGGGCGCGGACGTCTCCCTCCGCACGATGGACCTGTCCTCCCTGCAGTCGGTGGCCGACCTCGGGGCCGCCCTGCGCGAGGAGGGGACGCCCATCAGCATCCTCGTGGCCAACGCCGGGGTGATGACGCCGCCGGAGCGGCAGACCACCGCCGACGGCCACGAGCTGCAGTTCGGCACCAACCACCTCGGCCACGTCGCCCTGGTCGGCCACCTGCTGCCGCTGCTGGTCGCCGGCCGCGCCCGCGTGGTCTCCCAGATCAGCGTCGCCGCCAACCAGAACGCCGTGCACTGGGACGACCTGGACTGGGAGCGCAGCTACGACGGGATGAAGGCCTACAGCTCGTCGAAGATCGCGTTCGGGCTCTTCGGCCTCGAGCTCGACCGGCGCAGCAAGGCCGCCGGCTGGGGCATCACGAGCAACCTCGCCCACCCGGGGGTCGCCCCGACGGCACTGCTCGCCGCCCGACCGGAGGTCGGGCGCGGCAAGGACACCCTGGGCCGTCGGTTGATCCGCGTGCTGTCGGCCCGCGGGGTGCTGGTCGGCACCGTCGAGTCCGCCGGCCTGCCCGCCCTGCTGGCCGCGACCGACCCGGCTGCCGACGGCGGCCGGTTCATCGGCCCCCGTGGCGTCGGCCACCTCGGTGGGCCGCCCGCCCGGCAGGAGCTCTACAGCCGGCTGACCGACCCCGCCGAGGCCGCCCGGATCTGGGACGTGTCCCTGCGGATGACCGGACTCACCGCGCTCGACGCCACCCCGGGCGCCCGCCCGCAGGACGCGTCGTGACCGCAGCGGCCTGCCCGACCCGGGCGGGTCGGAACCTCCACCGGGACGCCGGGACGACGGGGACGGTCTCCACGTCGCCGGCACGACGTCCGTGATCTGGTGCACTCATGACGATGACAGCCCCGGTGGTGCCGACCACCCACGACGTCGTGGGCTCGGCGCTCACCGACGAGCTCGCCGCCCTGCTGCCGGCCGGTGCCGTGTTGACCGACCCCGACGTCGTGGCGGGCATGAGCCGCGACCAGGCCGCGTGGGCGCCGCACGGGCGGCCCGCCGCGGTGGTCCGTGCCACCTGCACCGAGGACGTCGTCCACGTGGTGCGGACGTGCCTGCGCCACGGGGTCCCGGTGGTCGCCCGTGGTGCCGGCACCGGGCTCTCCGGCGGGGCGAACGCGCTGGAGGGCTGCGTCGTCGTGTCGCTCGAGCGGATGGACCGGGTGCTCGAGATCAACCCCCTGGAACGCCTCGCCGTCGTGCAGCCCGGCGTCGTCAACGACGCGCTGCGTGCCGCGGTGGCCGAGCACGGTCTCTGGTACCCCCCGGACCCCGCGAGCTCGCCCTGGTCGACCATCGGCGGCAACGTGGCCACGAACGCCGGGGGCCTGTGCTGCGTCAAGTACGGCGTCACCCGCGACTACGTCCTGCAGCTCGAGGTCGTCACCGGCCGCGGCGAGGTCGTCCGGCTCGGCCGGCGCACCGCCAAGGGCGTGGCGGGCTACGACCTGATGGGCCTGCTCATCGGGTCGGAGGGCACGCTCGGCATCGTCACCGAGGTCACCGTCCGCCTGCGCCCCCTGCCCGCCCCGGCCGTGACCGTCGCCGGCTTCTTCTCCTCCGTCGTGGCCGCCGGCGCCGCCGTGCGGGCCGTGGGCGAGGCCGGCCTGGTGCCGTCGGCGCTGGAGCTGGTCGACCGGCACTGCCTGGAGGCCGTCGACGAGTGGAAGCACATGGGCCTGTCCACCGAGGCCGAGGTCGTCCTGCTGGGCCGGTTCGACGAGCCGGGCGAGCTCGGCGAGGGCCTGGCCGAGCAGATGGTCGCGTGCTTCCGCGCCGCCGGTGCCACCTGGGCCGAACGCTCCACCGACGAGGCCGAGGCCGAGGCGCTCTTCGCCGCGCGGCGGCTGGCCTACCCCGCGCTCGAGCGCCTGGGACCGGTGCTGACCGAGGACGTGTGCGTCCCCAAGGAGCAGGTGCCCGAGATGCTGGCGCGCATCGAGCGCACCGCGGTCCGGCGGGGCGTCGTCATCGCGAACATCGCCCACGCCGGCGACGGGAACCTGCACCCGCTGCTGGTGACACCCCCCGGCGACGAGGAAGCGCGGGCCCGCGCCGAGGCGGCGTTCGACGACATCATCGCCGACGCCCTCGCGCTCGGGGGCACCGTCACGGGCGAGCACGGCGTCGGTCTGCTCAAGCGGGACGGCCTCACCGCCGAGCTGTCCCCCGAGGTCCTCGCGATGCACCGGGCGGTCAAGGCCGCCCTCGACCCCGCCCACCTGCTCAACCCCGGCAAGGTGTTCTCCACGCACCCGACCGCACCCCTGACAGGAGACCTGCCGTGACCCGTCCCTCCACCACGATCGAGGTGGTCCCGACCGCGGCCGGGCCGTTCGAGGTGCTGACCCGGCCCGGCACGACCGAGCCGGTGCTCGCGGTGCACGGCGTGTCGAGCAACAACCGGCTGTGGTCGTGGGTCCTCGACGCCGCGCCGGAGGTCAGCGTGGTCGCCCCCGACCTCGCCGGCCGCGGCGGGACGCCGGCACGACCGGGACCGTCCTCGGTGGCCGCGCACGCCGAGCAGCTCGTGGCCCTGCTGGACGCCCTGGGGCTCGACCGGGTCCACCTCCTGGGCATGTCGCTGGGCGGTTTCGTCGTCAGCGAGCTCGCCGCCCGGCACCCGGACCGCGTCCGCACCGTCACCCTGGTCGACGGCGGGCTGCCGCTCGAGGTCGGTGAGCAGGGTCCGCCGCCGGCGGCCGCGGTGGCGCCGAAGCTCCGTGCGCAGTACGCCGCCGACCGGGTCTGGGCCGACGAGAGGGCCTACCTCGACCACTACCGCGGCAGCGTCGCACCGCTGACCGGGGCCGACGACCCGCGCATGCGGACCCTGGTGTCGCACGACCTCGCGGCGGTCGACGGAGGGGTGGCGGTGCAGCGCGACCTCGACTCGGTCGTCGACGACGCGGTCTCCGTCTTCGCCTCCGCCGCTCCGGCCGCGGCTCTCGCCGCCGTCCGGGCGCCGATCAGGCTGGTCCACGCGCCGTGGAGCACCGGGGCCGGCTCGCCGCCGATGTACGCGTCCGCGCACGTGGCGCACGTCGTGGCCAGGACCCCGTCCCTCGTCTCCGCCGAACTGGTGGCCGGGGTGGACCACGCGGCGATCGTCATGACCGACCACGGCGCCTCGGCCTGCGTCGCGGCCCTGCGCGCCAACCTCGGGGCCTGAGCCGCGGGTGTAGACCTCTCCTCCGTCCGGGGGTGCGTCTCATGGACGTGATGCCCATAGTGCGACCTGCTCGGAGTGCCTAGCGTCACACCGCAGAGCGGCGACGAGCCGGCCCCGGACCAGGAGAGCACCCACACCATGGCCACGAGCGAGATCCCCACCACCGCCCTGCCGGGCGACCCGACCGACGCGGCCCCGGCACCCGCGCCCCGCATGCGACGGATGTCGTTCGGGCTGCTGCTCGTCTACGTCGCGATCCTCGCAGTCAACTCGGGGGGCAACGGGATCCTCCTGCCGAACATCGTGGCGGGCATCGACGAGGCCGGGAAGATCGGCAACCTGGCGATCGTCACGACCGTCGCGTTCATCGCCAACGTCTTCGCCCAGCCCGTCGCCGGCGCCCTGTCCGACGCCACCCGGTCGCGCTTCGGCCGCCGCACGCCGTGGATGGTCGGTGGCGCCCTGCTGACGAGCGGGTTCCTCGTGGGCCTGCCCATGGCGCAGTCGGTGCTCACCGTCGCGCTGGTGTGGCTCGTCGTCCAGGTGGGCGTCAACGCCCTGCAGGCGGCCGCGACGGCCGTCGTGCCCGACCGCTACCCCGCGGCCCGACGCGGCGGTGTCTCCGCCATGATCGGGGTCGGCATCACCATCGGGAACGCCGTCGGGGTGGCCGTGGCCGGCAGCACCGCCACCCAGGGCGCCCTCCCCTACGTCGTCCTGGCCGTCCTCGTCCTCGTCCTCGTCGGCGCCTTCGTCCTGGTCAACCGGGACGAGCCCAGCACGCACCTGCCCCGCGAGCGCACCGGTGCCCGGGAGTTCCTGCGCGGGTTCTGGGTCAGCCCCCGCCAGCACCCCGACTTCGCCTGGGCCTTCCTCTCCCGCTTCCTCATGGTGATCGGGTTCTACGGAGCGCAGACCTACGGGCTCTACATCCTGCGCGACTACATCGGCCTGGGTGACGAGGAGTCCAACGCCTTCGCCGCCACGATGGGCATCGTCCTGCTCGTGGGTGTCCTGGTCTCGGCGTCGGGCAGCGGCTGGCTCTCCGACCGCGTCGGCCGGCGCAAGCCCTTCATCGTCTGGTCCTCGGTCGTCATGGCGATCGCCCTGGCCGTCCCGCTCCTCGTGCCGACGACGACCGGGATCCTGGTCTACGCCTTCCTGCTGGGTCTGGGGTTCGGCACCTACATCTCCATCGACCTCGCCCTCATGACCGAGGTGCTGCCCGCCCGCCTCGGCGGGAGCAGCGCCGGGCGTGACCTGGCCATCCTGGGTCTGGCCACCACCCTCCCCCAGGCCATGAGCCCCTCGATCGCCGCCGGCCTCGTCACGCTCACCGGTGGCTACCCCGTCCTCTTCGTCTCCGGCATCGTCTTCGTGATGCTCGGCGCGGTCGCCATCCGGCCGGTCAAGGCCGTGCGGTGACGTGACCCCCGGGGCCTGCGTCGTGGGTGAGGATGAGGTCATGGCCCCCCACGACGCCGCGCCGTCGGTCGCCGAGCTGCGTCGCCGGGCCGACGAGCTGGTCGTCCTCAACGACCTCGCTCGTCGGCTCGCTGCACTGCACGACACCCGGGACGTGCTCGACGAGGTGGCGCGGCAGGCACGGCGGCTGCTCGGTGTGGACGTCGCCTACATCATGCTGCTGCGCGGCGACGTGCTCCGGATCGAGGTCGTGGACGGCGCCATGGGCTCGGCGATGCGCGGCATCGAGCTCGAGCGGGGACAGGGCCTCGGTGGCCAGGTCCTGGCGGCGGGCCGCCCGCTGTGGAGTGAGAGCTACCTCCAGGACGACCGCTTCCCCCACAGCGAGGGCGTCGACTCGGCGGCGAGCAGCGAGCAGCTCGGCGGCATCCTCGCCGTCCCCCTCCTCGTCGGGGACGACACGATCGGTGTCCTGCTCGCCGCGGAGCGACGGGCCCGGGCCTTCGTCGCCCACGACGTCGAGCTCCTCGCCGGGCTCGCCGCGCACGCCGCGCTGGCCCTGCGCACCGCTGACCTCTTCGACCGGGAGCGGGCCGCGGCGACCGAGCTCCGGGCGGCCAACGCGACGCTGCGGGAGGTGAACGCGAGCCGCGAACGCGCCAGCGACCTGCGCGACGTGCTCAACGAGATCGTGCTCCACGGCGGGGGGCTCGCAGCGGTCGTGGCGGCGCTGGACCGGTCGGCCGGCCTCGTCGTCTCGGTCCGCGACCACGACGGCCGGACCCTGGCCGGGGAGCCGCCCACCGACGGTGGGCTCGTCGTCCCGGTCGAGCTGCCGGGGGGACACGGCGGCGACCTGGTCGCCGCGCCGACCACCGTGCCCGACGAGGAGGCCGTGCGCCTGCTCCGGATCGGGGCCACCACGGTGGCGGTGCTGCTGGCCTCGGAGCGTTCGGTCGCCGAGGCCGAGCTGCGCACGCGTGGCGAGTTCGTCCACGCGCTGCTCTCCTCCGGCGCCGACGAGGCCAGCCTGGTGCGCCGGGCGCGCGCCAACGGCATCGACCTCCACGCCGTCGTCACCGTGGCCGTCGTGGAGCCGGAGCCGGTCGGGGCCACCGCGGCCGGGACGTTCGCCGCCCGGCTCGCCGCCGAGCTGCGCGGGTGGTCCGCCGCGCACGCCGGGCAGGTCGTGGTGCTCCTCCCCGCGCCCGTCGAGCAGGTACGTGCCGCCGTGGCCCGGGTGTCCGCGGCGGACGGCGGGACGCCGACGACGGGACTGGCCGCCGGCGCGGGCGGTCCCGCCGGGGTCCGGGCGAGCCACGAGGAGGCCCGGCAGACCGCGGCGCTGCTGATCGCCCTCGACCGGGCCGGCTCCTGCGCCGCGAGCGATGACCTCGGGCTGTACCGGTCGCTGTTCAGCCGCTCCGGCCGCGCCGACCTCACCGCGTTCGTGCGCGCCACGGTCGGCCCCCTCCTCGACTACGACGGCGAGCGGCAGCGCGACCTGGCGGTGACGCTGGAGACCTACCTCGAGCTGGCCCGCCACCACGCGCGGACCTGCGAGGCGCTCCACGTCCACGCCAACACGCTCTACCAGCGGCTCGACCGGATCACCGAGGTCCTCGGGCCGCAGTGGAAGGAGCCGGGGCGGGCCCTCGAGCTCCAGGTGGCCCTGCGCCTGCACCGGCTGATCGCCGAGCGGGCCGACTGACACCTCCATCTCCACCGCCGGAACAGGGAGGAAGCGTCCATCCCGACCACGCCAGGGTCCGCATAGCGTCCGGACCCGTGGAGCTGGCGACGCAGGTGCACGGTGTCGGTCCGCGCCGGGTGGCCCTGGTCCACGGGTTGGGTGCCGACGGCGCGACGTGGCGCGGTCTGACCGACCGCCTCGTCGCTGCTGGGGGCGTCACCGTCACCACGGTCGACCTGCGCGGGCACGGGGACAGCGACCGGGCCGATGACTACTCCGTCTGCGCGTTCGCCGATGACCTCGTCGAGACCCTGCCGGTCGGGCTGGACGTCGTCGTCGGCCACTCCCTGGGCGGCTCGGTGCTCGAGCGGGCGGTCGAGCGAATGGCACCGGCGCGCGCGGTCTACCTCGATCCCGGCTTCCGGCTCGGGCTGCCGACCGAGGGCCTCACGGGCCGGCTGTTCTGGGCCACCGCGCCGGTGGGTCTCACGCTGGCGGCACTCGCCCAGAAGTGGCGCAGCCGTGGCCGACCTGCCCCGTCCCCCGAGGACGCCCGGCTGCGCGACGCGGCGACCTCACGGTTCGACCGCGGGATGGCCTTCGGCGTCTTCCGGGACGTCGCCCACTCCCCCGCGCCGGTCGCCGCACCCCCGGTCCCCTCGACCCTCGTGCTGTCGGACGACTCCCGCGCCGTGCTCCCGGACGCGACGGCGATGCGCCTGGAGGCGCTGGGCTGGGAGGTCCGGCGGGTGACCGGGGTCGGTCACGACTTCTGGCTCCAGGACGCCGACCGCACCTGGGCGGCGGTGCGCGACGTGCTGCTCGGCGAGCGGACCGGCTAGACGTTGAAGCGGAACTCCACCACGTCGCCGTCGGCCATGACGTACTCCTTGCCCTCGATGCGCACCTGGCCCTTGGTCTTGGCCGCGGCCATCGACCCGGCGGCGACGATGTCGTCGAAGGAGACGACCTCGGCCTTGATGAAGCCGCGCTGGAAGTCGGTGTGGATGACCCCGGCAGCCTGGGGAGCGGTGGCCCCCACCGGGATCGTCCAGGCCCGGGACTCCTTGGGGCCGGCGGTCAGGTAGGTCTGCAGGCCCAGGGTGGCGAAGCCGACCCGGGCGAGCTGGTGCAGTCCGGGCTCGTCCTGGCCGACCGCGGCCAGCAGCTCGGCGGCCTCGTCGTCCGGGAGCTCGGCCAGCTCGGCCTCGGTCTGCGCGTCCAGCACGATCGCCTCGGCCGGCGCCACGAGGGCACGCAGCTCGTCGAGCAGCTCGGTGTTGGTGAGCTCGTCGCTGTCGACGTTGAAGACGTAGAGGAACGGCTTGGTGGTCATGAGACCGAGCTCGCGCAGCGGCTCGGAGTCCACCCCGGCGGAGAACAGCGTCTTCCCGGTGTCCAGCACCTCCTGCGCGGCGACCGCGGCGTCGTACAGCGCCTTGCGGTCCTTGTCCTTGCGCATCTCCTTCTCCAGCCGCGGCACCGCCTTCTCCAGCGTCTGCAGGTCGGCGAGGAGGAGCTCGGTGTTGATGGTCTCGATGTCGTCCTTCGGGGAGACCTTGCCGTCGACGTGGACGACGTCGGGGTCGCTGAACACCCGGATGACCTGGCAGATCGCGTCGGACTCGCGGATGTTGGCCAGGAACTTGTTGCCCAGCCCCTGCCCCTCGCTGGCGCCGCGGACGATGCCGGCGATGTCGACGAAGGACACCGTGGCCGGGATCTGCTTGGTGCTGCCGAACACCTCGGCGAGCTTCGCGATGCGCTCGTCGGGGACGCCGACCACGCCGACGTTGGGCTCGATCGTCGCGAACGGGTAGTTCGCTGCGAGCACGTCGTTCTTGGTCAACGCGTTGAACAGCGTGGACTTGCCGACGTTGGGCAGGCCGACGATGCCGATGGAGAGAGCCACGTCGGACCAGGGTACGGGGTCCGGGGCACCTGCCGTCACGTCCGAAACCCGCCAGACCGGGCCGGTGGCCGCTGGCATGCTCGGTGCCGTGACCGAGCTGCTGGAGGGCCGAGCCCTCGACGACGAGCGCTGCTACCGCGCGGTCTCCAGCCGGGACGCCCGTTTCGACGGCTGGTTCTTCACCGCCGTCCACACCACCGGCATCTACTGCCGGCCCTCCTGCCCGGCCCGCACCCCGCTGCCGGGCAACGTCTCCTTCCACGCCACCGCCGCCGGCGCCCAGGCCGCGGGGTACCGGGCCTGCCGCCGGTGCCGCCCGGACGCCGTCCCCGGTTCCCCGGAGTGGGACGTCCGCGCCGATGTCGTCGCCCGCGCCGTCCGGCTGATCGGGGACGGCGAGGTCGAGCGCACCGGTGTCGCGGGGCTCGCCGCGGCCCTCGGGTACTCCGAGCGCCAGCTGCACCGGCTGCTGGTCGGGGAGCTCGGTGTCGGGCCGTTGGCGCTCGCCCGCGCCCAGCGGGCCCAGACGGCGCGGGTGCTCGTCGAGACCACCACGCTGCCGATGGCCGAGGTCGCGTTCGCCGCCGGCTTCGCCAGCGTGCGGCAGTTCAACGACACCGTCCGCGAGGTCTTCGCGACCACCCCCTCGCAGCTGCGGGGCTCAGCGACCCCGGCGTCGGGACCCTCGGGGTGGCTCACCCTGCAGCTGGCTGCCCGCGCCCCGTTCGCCGCCGACGAGGTGCTGCTCTTCCTGGGCGGGCACGCCGTCGCCGGGCTCGAGGAGTGGGACGGCGAGACGTTCTCCCGGGTGCTGGACCTGCCGCACGGGCCCGGGGTCGTCCGGCTCTCCCCCGGCGCGGACGGCTCCTCGGTCACCGCCCGGCTGCAGCTGACCGAGCTGCGCGACCTCGGGGTCGCCGTCGCCCGCTGCCGGCGGCTGTTGGACCTCGACGCCGACCCGACCGCGGTGGACGACGTCCTGGCGACCGACCCCGCCCTGACCGAGCTGGTGCGGGCCGCCCCCGGCCGCCGGGTCCCGGCCGCGCCGGACGCCGCCGAGGCCGCCGTCCGCTCCGTGCTGGGCCAGCACGTCTCCCTCGCCGGCGCACGCACCTTCACCGCCCGGCTGGTGACCGCGGCCGGCACCCCCCTCGCCGAGCCCGTCGGCACCCTCACCCACGTCTTCCCCCGGCCCGAGGCGCTCGTGGACGCCGACCTCGCGGCCATCGGCCTCACCCAGGCCCGCCGGCGCACCGTGCACGCCCTGGCCGAGGGACTCACCGGCGGCGACATCGACCTGGGGCCGGGCACCGACCGGGCCACGGCCGGGAAGGCACTGCTCGCCGTCCCCGGGATCGGGCCGTGGACGGTCGCCCTGGTGGCGTTGCGCGGACTGGGCGACCCCGACGTGTGGCTGCCCGGTGACCTCGCCCTGCGCAAGAGCCTGGTCGCCCTGGGCAGCTCCGACGCCGACGCCGCGACCCGGTGGCGGCCCTGGCGCTCCTACGCCGTCATGCACCTGTGGGCGATGTCGGCACCTGCTCTCTTCACCCGCCACCCCGTCGTCCGGGAGGACCCGTCATGACCGCGCTGCACGCCACCACCGAGACGCCCATCGGTCCCTTCACCGTGCTCGTCGACGGCGGCGCGGTCCTGGCCAGCGGGTGGACGGCCCACGTCGGCGACCTCCTCCCCGTGGTGCACCGGTCGCTGCGACCCACCACCGTGATGGAGGCCGACCGGCTGCCGGTCCTCGACGTGGTCGACGCCTTCCACGCCGGGGAGATCGGCGTCATCGACGACGTCGTGGTCGCCCAGCGGTCCGGGCCGTTCCTCACCGAGGCCTGGGAGGTGCTGCGCACCGTGCCGGCGGGACAGCCCGACAGCTACGCCGCCTTCGCCGCCCGCTGCGGCCGCCCGGCCGCCGTGCGCGCCGCCGCCGGGGCCTGCGCCCGGAACGCCGCGGCGCTGTTCGTGCCGTGCCACCGGGTGCTGGCCACCGGCGGTGGGCTGGGCGGCTTCCGCTGGGGGACGCCGGTCAAGCGCTGGCTGCTCGACCACGAGGCGGCGCACTCCCCCGCGCGGGTCTGAGCAGAACTGTCGTACCCCTGGGGCAGCCTGCGGGCATGGACCCCTCCTCCCTGCTCGTCGGGCTGCTCGTCGGCGCGCTGCTGGCCACCGCGGTCACCCTCGGCGTCGTCGCCCTCCTCGGCCGGCGCACCCCGCGCACCGAGGGGCTGGAGCCGGTCCACGAGTCGCTGGACCACCTGCACCGGCTGCTCGCCGGCATCGAGCGCGACCGGGCCACCGCGCACGGCGAGCTGCGCGAGCAGGTCGGCACGGTCGGCACCACGTCCGACCGGCTGCGGCAGGAGACCGCAGCGCTGGTGACGGCGCTGCGCACCCCGCACGTGCGGGGACGCTGGGGCGAGGTGCAGCTGCGCCGGGTGGTGGAGGTCGCCGGCCTGCTCGAGCACTGCGACTTCGTGGAGCAGCCCTCGGCCCGCAACGACGCCGGTGCCGGGGTGCGCCCGGACCTGGTGGTCACCCTGGCCGACGGCAAGCAGGTCGTGGTCGACGCCAAGGTCCCCTTCGCCGGCTGGATCGAGGCGGTGCAGGCCACCGACGAGGTGGTGCGGGTGCAGCGGGTCGCCGAGCACGCCCGGCAGCTGCGCACCCACGTCGACGCCCTCGCCGCCCGCCGATACCCCTCGGCGTTCGAGCCCTCGGCACCCTTCACGGTGCTCTTCGTCCCCTCGGACGGTTTCCTCATCACCGCGCTGGAGGCCGAGCCGGGGCTGCTCGAGCACGGCTTCGCCCGGGACGTCGTGATCGCCACCCCGAGCACGCTGCTGGCCCTGCTCCGCACGGTCGCCTACT
Organism: Geodermatophilus sp. Leaf369; assembly: GCF_001424455.1. Lineage (NCBI taxonomy): Bacteria > Bacillati > Actinomycetota > Actinomycetes > Geodermatophilales > Geodermatophilaceae > Geodermatophilus > Geodermatophilus sp. Leaf369. The sequence continues at coordinate 924,587 of NZ_LMQA01000001.1, forward strand.
CCTGGCGTCAGGAACGGCTGGCCCGGGACGCCACCGCCGTGCTCGAGGTGGGTCGCACGGTGCACGCCCGGCTCGGCACGCTGTCGGCCCACCTGACCAAGCTGGGCGCTGCGCTGGGGTCGGCGGTGGGTCGCTACAACGACACGGTGGGCAGCTACGATCGCTCGGTGCTGGTCGCCAGCCGACGCTTCGACGAGCTGGGGGTCGCCGAGTCCCCGGTCCAGGTGCCGCCGGCGACGGAGGCCACCGTGCGCACGCTGCGCTCGGTCCCCGACCCGACCGACGAGCGGGGGGACGCCTGGGGCTGAGGCACCGCCCCGCTCGCGGAGTGACCCGCCACTCCCGGCCGCCTACAGGTCACGGACAGGCCAGGCCGTTACCGTGGCCCGACCGGTGGAGCGGGTACGCACCGCCGGCAGGCGAGGAGGTGCCCCATCGCACCGGTCAGTGCTGTCGACAGTCGGGAGGGTGCGGTGCGAGCCGAACGCCATCCCGGCGACCTGGGTGGTCCCGACCCCCGTCCCCGTGCCGGTGCGCCCCGGGGCCGCGCCGCCGAACGGGCCGAGCGCGAACGCCAGGAGCGTCGGCTGGCCCGGGAGTCCCTGCAGACGGGCCGCCCGTCCGGTGAGCGGGGCTCCGCGCCCCGCACCCGCCGGCCACCGGCCGACGCGCTCGACCGGGACCGCCGGGAACGGCGCGCACCGGCCCGTGCCGCGCAGACCACCGGCCCGCAGGTGCGTGGCTGGCTGGCCGTGCTCGGGGTCTTCCTGGTCACCGTCCTGGGCGCCGGCGCCGACTCCTTCGTCGGGGTCGGGCTGGGCACGCTCACGCTGATCGCGCTGGTCGCGTCCACCGTCGTGGCCGCCGCCGTCGTCCGCCGCCGCGACCTGGTCACCGTGCTGGTGGCCCCGCCGCTGGTGTTCGTCGCCGTCGCCGGGGTCAACATCGCGCTGGCCCCCTCGGCCACGTTCAGCCTGCCCACGATCGCCACGCTGCTCATCCGCGGCTTCCCGGCGATGGCGATCGCCGTGGTCGCCGCGCTCGTGGTCTGCGTCGTCCGGCTCGTCGCCCGCCGGTAGTGCGGTCCCCGGCGGGCGTCCTCGCTGCCGGGGTCAGTCGGCGGCGGTGTCCACGGCGAGAGCCTGCTTGCGCTGCTTGAGCTCGTGCGGGAGGGCGAAGACCAGGCGCTCCTCGGCGGCCTTGACGGTCTCCACGTCCGGGAAGCCCCGCTGGCCGAGCCAGTCCAGCAGCTCGCTGACCAGGATCTCCGGCACCGAGGCACCGCTGGTGACCCCGACGGTCTGCACGCCCTCCAGCCACGCCTCGTCGACCTCGGAGGCGTAGTCGACCAGGTAGGAGGCCCGGGCGCCGGCCTCGAGGGCCACCTCGACCAACCGCACCGAGTTCGAGGAGTTGGTCGAGCCGACCACGAGCACCAGGTCACACTCGTCGGCCATCTGCTTCACGGCCTGCTGACGGTTCTGCGTGGCGTAGCAGATGTCGTCGCTCGGCGGGGCCTGCAGCCCGGGGAAGCGGCCCTTGAGCTTGTCGACGGTCTCCAGCGTCTCGTCCACCGACAGCGTGGTCTGGGAGAGCCAGACGACCTTCTCCGGGTCACGCACCTGCACGTTGGCGATGTCCTCGGCGCCGTCGACGAGCTGGGTGCGCTCGGGCGCCTCGCCCATCGTGCCCTCGACCTCCTCGTGCCCGCGGTGGCCGATCAGCAGGATGTCGAAGTCGTCCTTCGCGAACCGCTGGGCCTCCTTGTGCACCTTGGTGACCAGCGGGCAGGTCGCGTCGATGGTGCGCAGCGAGCGGGCCGCGGCCTGCTCGTGCACGGCCGGGGAGACCCCGTGCGCGCTGAAGACGACGACCGCGCCCTCGGGCACCTCGTCGGTCTCCTCCACGAACACCGCCCCGCGGCGCTCCAGGGTGGCCACGACGTGCTTGTTGTGAACGATCTGCTTGCGCACGTACACCGGCGCACCGTGGATCTCCAACGCCTTCTCCACGGCGATGACCGCCCGGTCCACGCCGGCGCAGTAGCCCCGGGGGTCGGCGAGCAGGACCCGTCCGCGCTGTTCAACCATGACCCCATCGTAGGAGGGCGGCGCCACCCGGCCAGGTGGGCGCGGGCGGCCGGGGAGCGTGCCGGCTGGCACTGGGGCACGCTGGAGCCATGTCCCGTGAGATCCCCGAGGTCGTGCGCGCCGCCGCCGGCCTCACCGCCACCCTGCTCGACGAGGCCCGCAAGCTGCCGCAGACCCTGCCGGCGCTCCCGGTCCGGGCCATCGGCCTGGCCATGCAGACGACGCTGAAGCTGCAGCAGGAGTACTCCGGCCTGGTGGCCCGCGGCGACGAGCTGCTGACCGGCCTGCGCGGGGATCGCGAGCCGGGCCTGGCCACCTTCGACGACGACCTCCCCGCCGCCACCGGCCCGCTGGGCTCCCGGACGTCGTCCTTCGACCGGGTCGCCGAGGACCCGGTCGACACCTTCGACGAGGAGCCGGGCTACGCCGTCGACGAGGCCGTCGACGAGGCCGTCGAGGTCTACGTGGACGAGGCACCCCTCGACGTGGTCGACGAGGCCGCGGCGATCGGCGAGGACGACCTCACCGACGAGACGCTGGCCACCGAGGAGATCCTCGCCGAGGGCCTGACCGGCGAGCTCGGTGGTGCCGACCTCACCGACGACGACGTCGCCGCGCTCCCCGAGGACCCGATCGCCGACGAGATCACCGCCACCGTCGACGAGCTCGCCGTCACCATGGGCGACAACGCCGCGGAGGACGACGTCGTGATCGCGGCCTCCGAGCAGGCCATCACCGCCGGGCACGAGTCCGGGCCGACCGAGGACACGGAGCCCACCGAGCCGATCGACGGCTACGACGGCTTCTCCATCGCCCAGCTCCGTGGCCGCCTGCGTGGCTACCAGCCGGTGACCGTCGATGAGCTGCTCGCCTACGAGCAGGCCACCCGCGCCCGGCAGCCCTTCCTCACCCTGCTGCGCAACCGCCAGGAGAAGCTGGCCCGCGAGCAGGGCTGACCCGGGTGGCAGGCTCCCGGGGGTGACGGCGCCCTCCTCCCCCGAGCAGCCGTGGCCGGTGCGCACCGTGGCCCGCAAGGTCGCCGACTGGATCGGCCGCCTCGGCGAGGTGTGGGTCGAGGGCCAGGTCGCCCAGCTCTCCCGGCGCGGCAGCGCGACGGTCTTCCTCACCCTGCGCGACGGCGCGGCCGACCTGTCGGTGCCGGTCACCTGCCACCGGGACGTCGCCGACCGGCCCGGCCTGGCGTTGACCGAGGGCGCCCGGGTGGTCGTGCGCGCCCGGCCGGACTACTACGTCGCCCGGGGCTCGTTCTCGCTGCGCGCCACCGAGATCCGCGCGGTCGGCCTGGGTGAGCTGCTGGCCCGGATCGAGCGGATCCGCGCGCTGCTGGCCGCCGAGGGCCTCTTCGACGCCCACCGCAAGCGACCGCTGCCCTTCGCCCCCGCCGTGGTCGGGCTCGTCACCGGCAGGGGCAGCGCCGCCGAGCGGGACGTCCTGGTCACCGCCGGGCGCCGCTGGCCCGCCGTCCGCTTCGCCGTGCACCACACCGTCGTCCAGGGACCGTCCGCCGCGGCCGGGGTGATCGAGGGCCTGCAGCGGCTGGACGCCGACCCGACGGTGGAGGTCATCGTGGTCGCCCGGGGCGGCGGCTCGGTGGAGGACCTGCTGCCCTTCTCCGACGAGGGGCTGGTGCGCGCGATCGCCGCCTGCCGCACCCCGGTGGTCACCGCCGTCGGGCACGAGACCGACACGACGCTGGTCGACCACGTCGCCGACGTGCGCGCCGCGACCCCGACCGACGCCGCGCACCGGGTGGTGCCCGAGATCGGCGAGCAGCGCCGCCTGGTCGACGGCCTGCGCGCCCGGGCCCGCTCGCTGGTCACCGGCCGACTGGACCAGCAGGAGCGCTGGCTGGAGTCGGTGCGCAGCCGCCCGGCGCTGGCCGACCCGCAGCGGCTGCTGGCGGGCCGGGCCGAGGACGTAGCCGCGATGCGCCAGCGGGCCACCCGGACCCTCACCCACCGCGTCGACGTCGCCGTCCGCGACCTCGAGCACGCCCGGGCCCGGGTCACCGCGTTGTCGCCGGCGGCCACCCTGGCCCGGGGCTACGCTCTCGTGCAGACCGCCGACGGCGGCCTGGTCCGCGATCCGGGTCAGGTGGCCGACGACGAGGCGCTGGTGGTCCGGGTGGCCGGCGGACGCATCCCGGTGCGGGTCGACCGGCAGGATGGGTCCTCGTGAGCACCCCCGAGCCCGCCCCGACGCAGAGCTACGAGCAGGCCCGCGAGGAGCTCGCCGACGTCGTCCGCCGGCTGGAGGGCGGCGGGCTCACGCTGGAGGAGTCCCTGGCGCTGTGGGAACGCGGCGAGGAGCTCGCCGGGGTCTGCCAGCACTGGCTGGACGAGGCCCGCGAGCGGCTGGCCGCCGCCGGACCCGACCAGGCTCAGCCCGCGGAGTAGGGCCCGACCGAGGCGGCGAGGGTCTCCAGCTCCCCGTCGGCGGCCGAGCCGGTGACCAGCGCGACCACGCCGTCCCCCTCGAAGCGCAGGGCGGTCTCCTCGCGGGCGGTGGTGAACCGCTCCCAGGTGCGCCCGCCCAGCTCGCTGGTGCCCTCGGCGGTGGCGTCGTCGAGCACGTCGGTGACGGCGTCGGCACCGCTGTCGTCGGTGACGACGTAGCCGGCGTACTGGTCGTCGGGGCTGAACCAGCCGATCTGCAGGGTGACCGGGTCGCCGTCCTCGACGGCGTCGCCGGCGTCGGTGCGGACGCTGGTGGGCCGCCACTGGTCGGAGAGGTCCTGGGGCACGAGCAGCTCGTAGCCGGCCCGGGCCGCGGCCAGCTGGATCGTGGAGGCGGTCTCCACCGTGCGGACCGGGTCCTCGGGGGTCTGGCGCAGGGTCACCAGGCCGACCACGACCAGGACGATCACGGTCAGCGGGAGCAGCGAGCGGACCATGTTGGCGGCGTTGAACTTCTGCGCGCGCACCTGGGCCGCCGACGGTGCGGCGGGCGCCGGGTCGGGCTCGGGCGCGCGCTGACCCTGAGGTGCGGTGTCGGCCATGCCCCTAGGATCGCAGCACAGCTCCCCCACCCCGCCGCCGCTCCACCGGCGGTCGTACGAGGAGGTCCCCCGTTGTCCCTGCCCGTCCCTGACGGCCCCCCGCTCGCGCACCCCACCGCGTACGGGACGCAGCCACCGCCGACCGGCCGGCCGCGCCCGGACCGCAACCTGGCGATGGAGCTGGTCCGGGTCACCGAGGCCGGCGCGATGGCCGCCGGCCGCTGGGTGGGCCGCGGTGACAAGAACGGCGGGGACGGCGCGGCCGTCGACGCGATGCGCGCGCTGATCGGCACCGTGAGCATGCGCGGCACCGTCGTCATCGGGGAGGGCGAGAAGGACGAGGCCCCGATGCTCTTCAACGGCGAGGAGGTCGGGGACGGCACCGGCGCCGAGTGCGACGTCGCGGTGGACCCGGTCGACGGCACCACGCTGATGGCCAAGGGCATGCCCAACGCCGTCGCGGTGCTCGCCGTGGCCGACCGGGGCGCCATGTACGACCCGTCCGCGGTGTTCTACATGGACAAGATCGCCACCGGCCCGATCGCGGCCGACGTGGTCGACATCCGGCTGCCGGTGAAGGAGAACATCCGCCGGGTGGCCAAGGCCAAGAAGGCCTGGCCGGCCGACGTCACCGTCTGCATCCTGGACCGCCCGCGGCACGAGAAGCTGGCCCAGGAGGTCCGCGACGCGGGCGCCCGGATCAAGTTCATCTCCGACGGCGACGTCGCCGGTGCGATCGCGGCGGCCCGCGAGGGCACCGGCGTCGACCTGCTCCTGGGCATCGGGGGCACGCCCGAGGGCATCATCACCGCCTGCGCGCTCAAGTGCATGGGCGGTGCGCTGCAGGGCCGGCTCATGCCCAAGGACGACGACGAGCGCCAGCGCGCCATCGACGCCGGGCACGACCTGGACCGGGTGCTCGACATCGACGACCTGGTGCGGGGCGACGTGTTCTTCGTGGCCACCGGGATCACCGACGGCGAGCTGCTGCGGGGCGTGCAGTACCGCTCCGGTGGCTGCACCACCCAGTCGCTGGTGATGCGCTCGCGGTCGGGCACGATCCGCTCGATCGAGAGCCTGCACTCCCTGGACAAGCTCAACCAGTACTCCGCGGTGCCCCTCGACCACTGACCCACGACGACGGACGGCCCGGACCCCTGAGGGGTCCGGGCCGTCCGTCGTCTTCGGGGGCTACTCGGCGAGGGTGCCGCAGAGGAAGACGCTGGCGTCGGCCTCGGGGATGCGCCCGCCGCAGGTGTAGCCGTAGTCCTCGTAGGCCGAACCCACGTCGGACTGGGCCCACAGGTCCACGCAGGCGTCGTAGTCGGCGTCGAAGCAGCTCTGCGCCAACGCGTCGAGCTCGGCGTCGTCACCGAGACCGGACGGGTCCCCCGGCTCGTTGACGGTCGGGAAGAACGGGTTGTCCCCGCCCGTGCCGCCCCCGCCACCGGACTCCGAGGCCGACGACGAGGAACCCGACGAGCTAGAGGAGCTGGACGACGAGCTCGAGGACTCCGACGACGCACTCGTCGTGGTGGCCGTGGTGGGGTCGGCGACGTTCGTGTCCTCGTCGTCCCCGCCGAGCAGCAGGATCAGCGCGGTCACCACGGCCGCGACCACCACGACGCCGGCGATCGACAGCGCGATGATCGTGTTCTTGTTGCCCTTCGGGGGCTGCTGGCCGTACTGGCCCTGCCCGTACTGCTGCCCGTACTGGTCCTGGCCGTACTGCGGCTGGCCGTACTGACCCTGCCCGTACTGCTGCTGCCCGTACTGCTGCTGCCCGTACGGGTCCTGCCCCTGGCCGGGCTGGCCGTACGGCGGCTGCTGCCCGTACTGCGGCTGCTGTCCGTAGGGCGGCTGCTGCTGGCCCCACTGGCCCTGACCGGACTGCTGGCCGTACTGGTCACCCTGCCCGGACTGGCCCCAGGGCTGTTGGCCGTCGTTGGGCGGGTAGGGCGGCTGCGACATGCGGGGACTCCTCGGTTCCGGGCTCTGGCCTGCGGATCCTAGGTACTGCCGGGGGGTGGGCCAACCGACCGTGACCCGACGGTGACCTGGGGCCACCCGCCCGGGGTGGTCCCGGGCGGGTCAGCCGGCGATGCAGTCGACCACCGAGGACTGCGGGGTCCACGGCAACCGACCCCCGCAGCTCTGCGCGTACATCTCGTAGGCCGAGTCGTAGTCGGAGTTGATGTACAGGTCGTAGCACCCCTGGAGCTCGCCCTCGAAGCACTGCTGGGCGTACTCGTCCAGCTCGGGCTCGGCGCCGAGGCCCTCCGGGGAGGTCGGGGTGCCGCCGACCATGGTCTCGTCGGCGTAGGGGCTGTCGTCGTCGTCCGAGGACGACGAGCTGGACGACGAACCCGACGACGACGAACCCGACGACGAGCTCGAGGACCCCGACGAGGCACTGGTGGTCGTCGCCGGGGCCGGGGCTGCGGTCGTCCCCTCGTCGTCCCCACCGAGCAGCAGGACCAGCGCGGTCACGACCGCGGCGACCACGACCACACCCGCGACGACCAACGCGATGACCGTGTTCTTGTTGCTGCCGGAGGGCTGCTGGCCGTACTGGGGCTGGCCGTACTGCTGGCCGTACTGCTGCGGCTGGCCGTACTGGGGCTGGCCGTGTGGGTCCTGGCCGTACGACGGCTGCCCGTACGGCTGCCCGTACTGCGGTTGCTGCCCCCACTGGCCCGGGTCGGGCTGCTGGCCCTGCCAGGGCTGCTGACCGTCGTTCGGCGGGTGGGGTGGCTGCGACATGCGGGGGACTCCTCGGTTCCAGGTGCAGTGGGGTCGGGCTCAGCCGAACGCGCTGTTGCAGGTGCGGCCGGTGCCGACCTCCTGCCGACCGGCGCACGAGTCGCCGTAGTCGTTGTAGAGGGAGTCGAAGTCCGAGGAGAAGAACAGGTCGTCGCAGGAGCCCATGTCGCCGTCGTAACAAGCCTGGGCCAGGGCGTCGAGGGCCGGGTCCGTGCCCAGCCCGGTCGGCGGGATGGTCGGCGCCGGGACCGGACCGCCGGGCGCCTCGGTCGTCGAGGGGCTGGAGGCGGTCTCGTCCTCCGAGGACGACGAGCTGGACGACGACGAGCTCGAGGACGACGAGCTGGACGACGAGCTCGAGGACGACGACGCACTGGTCGTCGTGGCCGCCGCGGTGCTGCCGCCGGCCGTCGTCGTCTCCTCGTCGTCCCCACCGAGCAGGAGGACCAGCGCGGTCACCACGGCGGCGACGACGACGACACCGGCGATCGACAGCGCGATGATCGTGTTCTTGTTGCTCTTCGGGGGCTGCTGGCCGTACTGCCCCTGCTGCCCGTACTGGTCCTGGCCGTAGCCGGGCTGGCCGTACTGGCCCTGCTGCGCGCCGTACTGGTCCTGTCCGTACGCGGGCCGCTGGCCGTACTGGCCCTGCTGGCCGTACTGGCCCGGCTGCCCGTACTGGCCCTGCTGGCCGTACTGCCCCTGCTGCCCGTACTGCCCCTGCTGGCCGTACTGGCTCTGCTCGGGGAACTGCGAGGTCGGGTCCCGGTCCGGGGAGGAGGGCTCCCAGGGACGGTCGCCACCGGCAGGAGGCTGTGGAGGCTGGCTCATGACGGGAACTCCTCGGTCCGGGGGCAGGCGTCGGAAGACTAGGGACGGTTGCCCCCGTGCCGCCATCCGACGGGCCGAGGGTCACCCGGGCGGGTGCACCGGCTCGTCTACCGTCGACCCCCGAACGCCCTGACACCGACACCCCGGAGCGCAGCGTGGCCACCGAGCAGGACTTCCGCATCGAGCACGACTCCATGGGGGAGGTCCGCGTCCCGGCGCACGCCAAGTGGCGCGCGCAGACCCAGCGCGCGGTCGAGAACTTCCCGATCAGCGGCACCCCGATCGAGCGCGAGCTGATCGGTGCCCTGGCCGCCATCAAGGGCGCGGCCGCGACGGTGAACGCCTCCCTGGGCGTGCTGCCCGAGGACGTCGCCCGGGCCATCGGCGACGCCGCCGCCCAGGTCGCCCGGGGCGACTGGGACGCCCACTTCCCGATCGACGTGTTCCAGACCGGCTCGGGCACCTCGTCGAACATGAACACCAACGAGGTGATCGCGACGCTGGCCACCGAGGCCTCCGGGCTGTCGGTGCACCCCAACGACCACGTCAACGCCTCGCAGTCCTCCAACGACGTGTTCCCCTCGGCGATCCACATCGCCACCACCCGCGCCGTCGTCGCCGTCCTGGTGCCTGCCCTGGAGCACCTGGCCGCCTCGCTGGAGCGCAAGGCGACCGAGTTCGCCGACGTGGTCAAGAGCGGCCGCACCCACCTGATGGACGCCACCCCGGTGACCCTGGGCCAGGAGTTCGGCGGCTACGCCGCGGCGGTCCGCTACGGCGTCGAGCGCCTGCAGGCCTCGCTCCCCCGCATCGGCGAGCTGCCGCTGGGCGGCACCGCGGTCGGCACCGGGATCAACACCCCGCCCGGCTTCGCCGCCGCCATCATCTCCACGCTGGCCGCCGACATGGACCTGCCGCTCACCGAGGCGCGCGACCACTTCGAGGCGCAGAGCTCGCGCGACGGTCTGGTGGAGGCCTCCGGGCAGCTCAAGACCATCGCCGTCGGCCTGGTGAAGATCTGCAACGACCTGCGCTGGATGGGCTCCGGCCCGCGCACCGGTCTCGGTGAGATCGCGCTGCCAGACCTGCAGCCGGGCTCCTCGATCATGCCGGGCAAGGTGAACCCGGTGCTGCCCGAGGCGGCCATCCAGGTCGCCGCCCAGGTGATCGGCAACGACGCCGCGGTGACCTTCGCCGGCACCACCGGCTCCTTCGAGCTCAACGTGACGCTGCCGCTGATGGCCCGCAACGTGCTGGAGTCGATCCGGCTGCTGGCCAACGTGAGCCGCCTGCTGGCCGACCGCTGCATCGACGGCATCACCGCCAACGTCGAGCACTGCCGCGCCCTCGCCGAGTCCAGCCCCTCGATCGTGACGCCGCTGAACAAGTACATCGGCTACGAGGAGGCCGCGGTCGTGGCCAAGCAGTCGCTCAAGGAGCAGAAGACGATCCGCCAGGTCGTGGTGGAGCGCGGTTACGTCGAGGCCGGCAAGCTGACCGAGCAGCAGCTCGACGCCGCCCTGGACGTGCTGTCGATGACGCACCCCTGACCGGTAGCGTCCACGACGATGACCGACACAGACGTACGCCTGGCCTACCCCGGTGGGGACCTGAACCTGCCCGTCGTCCCCTCCTCCGAGGGCGCCGAGGGCATCGACACCAGCAAGCTGCTGGCCACGACCGGCAAGGTCGCCCTGGACATCGGCTTCGTGAACACGGCGGCCTGCACGTCGGCCGTCACCTACATCGACGGAGACGCCGGGATCCTGCGCTACCGCGGGTACCCGATCGACCAGCTGGCCGGCAAGGCCAGCTTCGTCGAGGTCTCCTACCTGCTCATCCACGGTGAGCTGCCGACGCCGGCGCAGCTGGAGGACTTCGACCAGAAGATCCGCCGACACACCCTGCTGCACGAGGACCTGAAGCAGTTCTTCAAGGGCTTCCCGCGGGACGCGCACCCGATGCCGGTGCTCTCCTCGGCGGTCAGCGCCCTGTCGACCTTCTACCAGGACTCGCTGGACCCCTTCGACCACGCCCAGGTCGAGATGTCCACCTACCGCCTGCTGGCCAAGCTGCCCACGATCGCGGCCTACGCCTACAAGAAGTCCGTGGGGCAGCCGTTCCTGTACCCGGACAACTCCAAGGGCCTGGTGGAGAACTTCCTCCGGATGACCTTCGGGTTCCCGGCCGAGCCGTACGAGGCCGACCCGGAGCTGGTCAAGGCCCTGGACATGCTCTTCGTGCTGCACGCCGACCACGAGCAGAACTGCTCCACGTCGACCGTGCGGCTCGTCGGCTCCTCGCACGCCAACCTCTTCGCCTCGGTCTCGGCCGGCATCAACGCGCTGTTCGGCCCGCTGCACGGCGGGGCGAACCAGTCGGTGCTGGAGATGCTGGAGGCCATCAAGGCCGACGGCGGCGACATCGGGAAGTTCGTCCAGCGGGTCAAGGACAAGGAGCCCGGCGTCAAGCTGATGGGCTTCGGGCACCGGGTCTACAAGAACTACGACCCGCGCGCGGCCATCGTGAAGGCGACGGCGGACAACGTGCTGGACAAGCTCGGCGGCAACAGCGAGCTGCTCGACCTGGCCCGCCAGCTCGAGGAGATCGCGCTCACCGACGACTACTTCGTCCAGCGCAAGCTCTACCCGAACGTCGATTTCTACACCGGCCTGATCTACCGGGCCATGGGCTTCCCGACCCGGATGTTCACCGTGCTCTTCGCGCTGGGCCGGCTGCCGGGCTGGATCGCCCAGTGGCGGGAGATGATCGAGGACCCGGCCACCAAGATCGGCCGTCCGCGGCAGCTCTACACCGGGCCCACCGAGCGCGCGTTCGTCCCGCTCGACGCCCGCTGACCCGAGCGCACCCGACCCCGTCGTCCCTGCTGGGACGGCGGGGTCTCGCTCGTCCGGGGGACGACGGGTGGGCGGGCGTCCTCCCCGGCCCGTAGCGTGCCGCGCGTGCCGGACGACGACGACCTGGTGCTGCCGCCGCTGCCCCTGGCCACCGGCGCGCGGCTGCCCGACCCCGACGGACGGCGGATCACCGCCGTCGCCCTGGTCGTGACCACCGAGGACGGCGCGCAGACCCGCGTGGAACTGCGTCCCGAGCACGGCGCCTGGTGGGCGCCGACCCCTCCCCCGGAGGGGTGACCGGACCGACCCGTCCGTGGGCCGGCCTCAACACGGTCGCCGGTGCGCCCGATGTCTCCGGTGTGCCCGCGCCCTCCGACCCCCGCGCGGTCGCGCAGGCCCGGGCCCGCGCACGCGCGCGTGCCCAGGTGGCCGCCCGTCGCGCGCGGGCGCAGCGGCGGGCCCGCGCCCGGGCACTGCGCCGGGCCGCGCTCGGGCGGTTGCTCGGGCGCTGCGCTGCGGTGGCTGCCGTCCTCGCCCTGACCCTCACCGTCTCGGTCGCGCTGGCCGGGGTCCGCCCGGAGACCCCCGCCGCGGCCTCGGCACCCCTGGAGCTCACCGCCGCGGCCACCGCGCTGCGGGCCGAGCTGGCCGGCACCGCCGCCGCCGTGCTGGCCGGCAGCACGCCGGACGCCCCGGCGACCAGCGCCGACCTCGCCCTCACCGCCGCCCTCGCCGGGCTGCGCGCCGCACCGACCTCACCGGACCAGCAGGCCGTCGACGACGCCGCCCGGGTGGCCTGGCAGACCCGGCTCGCCGACCTGGCCGCGGCCGGGATCGAGCTGCCCACCGCCGCCGCGGTGGCGGCCGGAGACCTGCCCGAGGGGCTGAGCCCGGCCACGGACGCGCTGGGTCTGGTCGTCCCCGGCGTCGTGGAGGGCGTGGTGGGCGGCCGCGTCGTCGCCGTGCCCACCGTGGAGGCGGCCCTGGCGGTGGGCACGGCACTGGCCTCGCTGGGCACGCCGTACGTCCCGGGCGGCACCTCCCCGGCCGGGACCGACTGCACCGGCCTGACCGCGACCGTGTGGGCCGGCCTCGGGCGGGCGGTCGGCACCACCTTCGCCGCCCAGTGGTCGGCGGGCACCGTGGTGCCCGAGGGCCAGTGGCAGCCCGGCGACCTCGTCTTCGGGTCGCACCCGGACGCCGGCCTGGACGACGTCGGGGTCTACGTCGGTGCCGGCCAGGTGGTCACCGCCTCGGCGACGGCCCACCAGGTCGCCGTCCTCCCGGCCGCGCCCGGTGCTGCCGCGGTGCGGGTGACCGTGCCCCCCGCCGTCCCGAACACCCCGCCGCCCTCGGACGGCAGCACCGCGACCGTCTGCGGCGCAGCGCCGGTCAGCGCGGCCACCGGACCGGTCTCCCCGGCCTGGGGCGGCTGGGCCAACGGGCAGATCCCGACGTCGGCGCTGTGCGCGATCGGCGCCGGGCACCGGCTGCGCTGCGACGCGGCGGCGGCCTACGCCGGACTCGCCGAGGCCTTCCAGAACGCCTTCCACCGGCCGATCTGCATCACCGACTCCTACCGGTCACTGTCCGCCCAGGTCGACGCCCACGAGCGCAAGCCCGCGATCACCGCCGTCCCGGGCACCTCGAACCACGGCTGGGGGCTGGCCGTGGACCTGTGCGGCGGGGTCAACGGCTTCGACACCCCCGAGCACGCCTGGATGGCGCGCTGGGCACCCACCTTCGGCTGGACCGCGCCGGACTGGGCCCGGGCCGCGGGGAGCAACCCCGAGCCGTGGCACTGGGAGTACGGCTCGCTGGCCTGAGCTACAGCCAGGGCAGGTCGGGCAGCGCGCTCCACGGGAGGGTGACCGAGGGCTCGACGGTCTCCCCGGCCAGTCGGGCTGCGACGGCCGGCTCTGCCCAGGCGACCGGGCGACCGGGGGTGACGACGACGCGGGCGTCGGCCAGCCGCAGCCCGAGCTCCCCCGCGGTGGCCAGCACCTGCTCCGGGGCGCTCAGCGCGGCGGTGGCCAGCAGGGGGTCGTCGGCGTCCAGCAGGAGCACCGGGCCCTCGGTGCTGCAGCGCACCACGACGTCGGCGGCCCGCGCTGCGGCCGCCGCGCGCACCGAGGTGACGGTGTCGGCGTGGGTGAAGGGGTGCGGGACCCAGCCGACGACGACGTCGCCGCGGTGCACGACGACCTGCCAGCCCAGGGCCGACTCGGTGTCGTCGGCCCAGACCAGGACGGCGATCCCCCGCCGGGCGGCCTCGGCATCGGTGACCGGCCGGTGGTCCAGCCACGCCTGCAGCGCACGGTCCAGCGCGGCGGGCGAGCCGTCGTGCCCGTTGCGGGTGATCTGCCCGGCCAGCGCGCCGAGACCGGTGCGGTGGCTGCGCTCGCCCTCCTCGACCCGCAGCGCCGGGTCCCGGCGGTCGTGGTCCAGCTCGACCCGCAGGCCGGCCGGGGCGTCGGCGCAGAGCCGGTGGGCGGCGTCGAGCAGGTCGCCGGGGTCGCAGGTGCGTCGGGTCAGCCGGGGCAGCAGGCGCAGGCCGGGACCGCTCACGCGCTCCGGCCGCCGGTGAGCGCTGCGCGGACGGCAGCGGGCAGCTCGGGCAGGCTCAGCGTGCAGGCCAGCTCCATCGCCGACAGGCGCACCGGCAGCGTGTCGGGGTCCCACCCGGTGACCAGGCGGACCCGGGCGGCCGAGCTCGGCCAGACGACGTCGCGGGCCCGGGCCACGTGCAGCTCGGTGAGGACGTCGAGCAGCCGGTCGCCGGTGGTCGCCGGGAGGTCGGGGCGGGCCAGGGCGGTCTCAAGCGAGGCGGCGAGGGCCGTGCGGTCGACGGCGGACAACCAGTGCGGCACGAGGACCACCCCGGTCGACGGCTCGGACACCATCGTCATCGCGTCACGCTCCCTGCTCGTCCGCGGGGCCGTGCGCCCGCGCCTCTCCTGTCACACCTGTATCGGCAGTCGCGAGCCCCGGTGGAGCCGGATCAGCCGGTCAGTTCGGTGAGCCGGTCCTTGAGCACGCGCTCGGCCCGGTCGGCGTGCACGTTCATGTTGCGCACCGAGGTGCCCAGGTCGGCGGCCAGCTGCGTCTTGGTCTGCCCGCCCCAGGTGGTCTGGTACCAGGTGACCCACCCGAGCACGTTGGGTTGCCCGGCGCGCTGGTCGGGCCGGGCCGTGGGGTCCGGTGCGCACGCGGCGGTGAGGGCGTGGGAGAGCAGGCTCTGCTCGGCCTCGCCGAGGATCTCGTCGGGTGCCTGCGCCGCGTCCGGGAGCAGGTGGTCGGCGCCGTCGGGCACGCCGTCCAGGGACTGCAGGTTGCGCAGGCCGTTGAGGGTCGCGACCGACTGCGCGTTCTTGCGCAGCACCGCGACGCTCTGCCCCAGCAGGTCGGCGAGCTCCCGCTCGGTGGGCCGGCGGCGGTGCTCGGCGACGAACGTGGCCACCGCCTTCTGCTGCCGGTTCTCGGTGTCGGTGGCGGTGCGGCCGAACGCGGCCCGGCCCAGGTCGTGCACCCACTTGGACAGCTGGGTGGCCAGGAACGCCCCGAAGGGCACGCCCTTGGTCTCGTCGTACTGCGCGACGGCCTTGAGCACCCACTCGCTCACCTGCTGGACGACGTCGTCGTTGTCGGGGATGTGCAGCCGGATGGTGCTCATGTTCCGCTGCAGGCGCTTGAGGCTGACCGGGCCGTAGTGCCGGCACAGGTCGGCCAGGAACGCCGGCGGGAGGTCCTTGGGTGCGCGCCGGCGGACGCCGGTCTCCGCCCGCAGGCCGACCGTGCGGTGGTCGTGCACCGCGCACCAGCTCTTCACCAGCGTGGACAGGGCCGTCGCCTGGCCGGCGTCGCCGTCGACCCGGTAGAGCCCCTCCCCCTCGTCCAGGGTCACGGTCACCCCGGCCGGCAGGAACGCCCGGAACTCCTCGAGCGGCAGCTCCCGCTCGGTGCGGAAGTGCACCCGGTCGCGGACGGTGATGGGGGTGTCGGCCCAGGCCTGGTCCTCGGTGATGCCACCCAGCACCAGGGGGCCGGTGGACCTGCGGGACGGTTCGGACACCGGGGACTCCTGTCGTCGGTCGTCGATCTCGGGGGAAGACGACCGCTCCGGGGGTGCCGGGGCGGCCGCGGGATCGCGACTCGGTGAGAGGACGAGTGCGACGGTGCTGGGGTGCCTCAGGCGCTGACGGCGTCCGGCGACCAGGCGCGGGCGTCCACCCAGTGCCCGACGGCGTCGGCGGACTGGAGGAACGGGGCCACGGCGGCCGACTCCTCGGCGGTGGGCTCGGTCGCGTAGACCGGCATGTGCTCGTAGAGCACGGTGAACAGGTCGGACACGAACCCGTAGGCGGCCTGGGCGGCCGGGGAGAACCGGGCGACGTCGGCCCGCGGGCCGAGGTCGACGGCCACGGTCACCCGCAGCACCCGGGCGTCCTTGCTCAGCCCGACCAGCCCGACCGGCACACCGGCGTGCTCGGTCGCCAGCTGGGCCAGGGCCGCCAGGCACTTGCGGGCCGCGGCCCGCCGCGGGCGCAACTGCACGTGGATCACCACGGTCGGGTCCTGCACATCGCCACTCGGCGTGCTGATCGCGCTGCGTTGCATCTCCGTCGCCCCCTGTCACGTGCTCAGGGGAGAGCTTTGCGCATGGTGGGGCTGGAGTTGAGCCGAAACGGGGTGCGTCTCGCCCAACTACACCGGCGTTGCTGGGCAGATCACGCCAAGGCGGGTGCGGCCGTGTCGCCGTCCTCGCGTGGTGCGCGTGTGGCAGTCGCGGGACCGCGGGTGCCACCGAGGGCCGCGGTCAGCGCCCCGACGGCGTCGGCGGCCACCCGGACGGCCAGCCGACGGGCGGCAGCGATCTGCTCGTAGACCTCCTCGCGGTGGATGGACACCTCGCGGGGGGCCTTGAAGCCGAGCCGGACGGTGTTGCCGCGGACCTCGACGACGTGCACCTCGATGTCGTCGCCGATCCGGATGGTCTCGCCGATCGTGCGGGTGAGCGTGAGCACCAGTACCCCTCCATGGGTCTCGGTGGCCGGCCGTTCCCTGGCCGGGTGGAGCACGTGCCGTGCCCCGTCCGCTTCATGATCGGCAACCCGGCAACGGCTCGGGACACCCCTGGGGCGGGCGGGACGCGACGGTCAGATGAGTCAGCGCAGGTAGTCGACCAGGGAGAGCTGGATGGTCGAGGCGGTGGTCTGCAGCGCTGCCTTGTAGGCGGTGTCCCGGACGGTGAGCTCCAGGTAGGTCTTCGCCTGGTCGACGTCCTCGGCCTCGGACAGCTGCGCCCTGATCGACAGCGCCTGGCCGGCGTTGATCGAGGCGACCTGCTCCAGGCGCTGGGTGCGGACGCCGATCTCGGCGCGGGTGGTGGTCATCCGCTGGGCGGCGGTGTCCAGGTCGGTGAGGCGGGACCCGATGGTCGTGGAGCCCGCGGCCAGCTCTGCGGCGATCGTGCCGAGCAGGGCGAACACGTCGTCGGGGGCGGCGCCGAAGACGTCCGGGCCGTTCAGGCTGGTCTGCACGGTCTCCGACGCCGACACCCGGACCTGCTGCTGGCCGAGGGGCTGGCCCTCGTACCCGCCGGCGGCGCTGTACGCAGCGCCCCCCGCGGTCGTCCCCCCGAAGACGGGGACGCCGCCCACGGTGCGGTTGGCGACGGCGAGCATGCTCTCCCGGATGCCGGCGATCTCGGTGGCCAGCGCAGCGTTGTTCACCGCGTTGTTGGCCCCCGCGTTCGCTCCCTGGGTGACCAGGTCGCGGGCCCGCCGGACCAGGTCGCCCATCGCGTCCAACGCGGAGTCCGCGGCGTTGAGCGTCGTGGTGGCCGCGGAGATGTTGGCCGTGTGGCGCTCGTTGGTGGTGAGCTCGGCGCGCGAGCGCATGGCCGTCGACGTGCCGCTCGGGGAGTCCGAGGGCTTGCCGATCGCCTTGCCCGAGGAGATCTGGTCCTGCAGCTTCGCCATCGCGGCGAGGTTGGTCTGCATGTTCTGGGAGCTGCGCTCTGCGATGGCGCGGTGGGTGATGCGCATCAGGTCACCTGCCGACCAATCCGGTCTTGTTGATCAGGACGTCGAGCATCTCGTCGATCGCCGTGATGACCCGGCTGATCGCGGCGTAGGACTGCTTGAAGACGAGCATGTTGGTCATCTCCTCGTCGAGGCTGACCCCGCTGACCGACTGCCGGGAGGCGTCGACCTGGGTGACGATCGCCCGGGCCGAGGCCGCCGAGGAGGTGGCGCTCTGGGCCTTGACGCCGAGGTCGGTGACGAGGTCCCGGTAGGTGGCGTCCGGGCCGGTGGTGGAGGAGCCCAGCTGGGCGATGCGGTCGGCGTTGGCGCCGCTGCTGCTGGCGTACGCGTTGCCGTCGGCGTCGAGGAGCCCGGTCGCGAGCCCCGAGCCGCTCACCCCCGACAGCCGAATGTTCCCCGCGGTGATGCCGGTGGTGGACCCGGCCTCGGTCTGGAAGAGCGCCTGCCCCCGGACCCCGGCGGCCGTCGAGCCGTCCTGCTGGGCGGCGTTCACCCGGGCCGCGACGTCGGCCGCGACCGCGTCGAGCCGGCCCTGCAGGCCGGGGAGGATCTCGTTCATCGCCTGCAGCTGGCCGCCCATGGTCCCGCCGGGCGTCACCGCAGCGCCGCCGGGTGCGAGGGACAGCGCGGACGTCGCCGTGGTGGCACCGCTGGGCGCCGTCGGCGCGGACAGCGTGATCTGGCTGGCGGTCTTGCCGGCGACCAGGGCCGCGCCGTTGACGACGACGTCCACGCTGCCGTCGGCCTTGGGCACCCCGATGGCGCCGATCCGGTCGGCCAGCGTGCCGATGAGCACGTCCCGCTTGTCCTGCAGCTCGTTGGAGTCCAGGCCGCCCGCGGTCGAGGCCACGATGGCCCGGTTGAGGTCGGCGATCTGGCGGGCGGCGGCGTTGACCTCGCCGAGCCCGTCCTGCAGGTCGACCCTCGTCGATGACCACTGGGCGTCCAGGGCCTTCGCGGTGCTGTTCAGCGAGCTGACCACGGCCTGGCTGGCGGCGACGACCGCCGTCCGGGCTGCGGGGTCGGTGGGCGTGGTGGCCAGCTGGCCCCAGGCCGACCACTGCTTGGTCAGCGTGGCCTGCAGGCCCGACGAGCCCGGCTCGTTGAAGGACAGCTCGGCCTGCGACCAGGCGACGTCCACGGCGGCGGCCTGGGCGGAGATGCCGTGCTCGAGCTGGCCGCGACGCTCCAGGAAGGCGTCCCGGATGCGGGTGACGACATCGGCGGAGACGCCCTCGCCGACGCCCTCGGAGGTCGAGTAGAGCCCCGACACCGAGGTGGCCGACAGCGACTGCAGGTCCGCCCGCTGGCGGGTGTAGCCGACGGTGGCGGCGTTGGCGACGTTCTGCGCGGTGACCTCGAGGGCCCGCTGGTGCGCCGAGAGGACGTTGCTGGCGATGTTGAGGGAGGAGAAGCCGCTCACAGCGTGCCGTCCAGGGTCATCGAGCGGCTGCCGCGCGAGGCGGCGCGGCCGGCGGCGGTGTAGGTGGGGGCGGCGTCCGGGCGGACCGACAGCAGCGCCTCGTCGATGGCGGCCAGGCCGCTCTGGATGAGCTCGCGGTTGGCGTCGGAGAGCCCGCGCAGGTCGGTGACCAGACCCAGCAGCGTCTCGTGGTGCTTGACCAGCAGGTCGTTCCACGGGGCCGGCACGTGCTCGGCGATGGTGCGCAGCGAGGGGTTGGGCTCCAGGCCCAGCGTGGCGGCGATGACCTCGGTGACCGCGGCGCGCTCCACCTCGAGGGTGCGCATCTGCTCGAGGACGACCTCGATCTCGTGCGCGATCCGCGGCAGCCAGCGGTTCTTGCCGCTGATGATGAGGTACTGCTTCTCCTCGGCCTTGAAGAGCAGCAGGTCCAGGAGCTCCTGCTCGCGCCAGAGCAGGGTCGACAGGTGCTGGTAGTCCACCGCTGGCTCCTCTCGTCCTCGGTTCCCGGGGCACGGCTGCGCACCCGGTTCTCCCCTCTGACTTCGGCACCGCAGGTCGGGGCTCAAGTCGAAGCAGGAAGTTGCCGAGAAGGGTCAGATGGGGCTCGTGGGACGCCGAGATAGAGCCCGTGAACCCCTCGCGCCCGTCGCCTCCCCAGGCGGGTCCCCAGCAGCGCCGTGACACCGACCGGCTGGTGACCGAGCACCTCGCGCTCGCCCAGTACGCGGTCAACGCCGTCGCGGCACGCATCTCACTGCCCGCGCACGTGAGCCGCGAGGACCTGCTGTCCTGCGCCCAGATCGCGTTGGTCGAGGTGGCCCGCCGGTTCGACTCGACCGCGGGCGCCACGTTCGCCACCTACGCCCTCCCCCGCCTGCAGGGCGCGGTGCTCGACGAGCTGCGGTCCGGGGACTGGGCCAGCCGCTCGGTGCGGGCCGCGGCCCGGCGCTCGGACGCCGCCGCCGACGTCCTCGCTGCGCGACTGGGCCGGCCGCCGACGCAGGCCGAGCTGGCCGCCGAGCTCGGGGTGCCCCTCAGCGAGCTGTCCTCGCTGCAGGTCGACGTCCACCGGGCCGTGATGGTGAGCATCGACGCCGAGAGCGGGGACGACGGGAACACCTTCGACCTGCCCTCGACCGGGGACTCCCCGGAGAAGACGGTCGTGAAGAACGAACGGGCCCGCCACCTGCACGAGGCGATGCACGCCCTGCCCGACCGACTCGGCGAGGTGGTCGAGCGCAGTTTCTTCGGTGACGAATCACTGACCGACATCGCGGCCGACCTCGGGGTGACGCTCTCCCGGGTCTCGCAGATGCGCGCCCGGGCCCTGACACTGCTGCACGCTGCGATGAGCGAGGTGTGGGAGGAGACGCCGGTCGCCCCCGAGGGCGGCGTGCGCGCCCGCAACCAGCAGGCCGCCTACGTGGAGCAGGTCGTCACCCGCAGCCGCCCCCGCGGCAGCCGCGGCATGTGGCCCCCTCCCCCGCGCTCGGCCGACCAGGTGCGCACCGCCTTCACCCAGCCCGCCTGACCCCTTCGAGGGAGGTCTGCAGATCTCCTCGTTTCGGCTCAAGACCGCCGGCCCCCCAGCCGTAGTGGTCACTGCACCCCCCGCAGCACGGATGCAGCGGGACACACCAGCACAGCCTTAATCCAGGAGGATCACCATGGGCATGCGCATCAACACCAACACCGCCGCGATGAACGCCTACCGCAACCTGTCGGTCAACGACTCGGCGATGAACAAGTCGCTGGAGAAGCTGTCCTCGGGCTTCCGCATCAACCGCGCTGCGGACGACGCTGCGGGCCTGGCCATCTCGGAGGGCATGAAGTCCCAGATCGGTGGCCTCAAGGTCGCCGTCCGCAACACCCAGGACGGCGTCAGCGTCGTGCAGACCGCGGAAGGCGCGCTGGCCACCAGCCAGGGCATCCTGCAGCGCATGCGCGACCTGTCGGTGCAGGCGGCGAACGACGGCGGTCTGTCCACCGAGGCGAAGAAGAACATCCAGTCCGAGATCACCCAGCTCAACTCCGAGCTGACCCGGATCGCCGACACGACCACGTTCAACGGCAAGAAGCTCCTGGACGGCGCCTACAGCGGCACCTTCCAGGTCGGCGCCAACGCCACCGAGGTCATCACCGCCAGCGTCAAGTCCACCGGCGCCTCCGGCTCGGTCAGCACCTGGGCGAACGGTGCGGCCGCGACCACCGCCGCTGCCGCCACCTTCACCCAGGGCGCGGTGACCGTCACCACCGCGGCCCTCACGGTCTCGAGCGACGCCAACGCCATCGCCACCCAGCTGAACAACGACGCCGCGTTCAAGCTCTCCTACACCGCGACGGTCAACCAGACCGGTGGCCTGGAGGTCCGCGCCAAGGACTCCTCGGTCACCGGCGCGATCACCGCCGGTGGTGGCATCAACGCCGCCGGCACCAACACCGCGGCCGCCGCGGCCACCGGTGGCTTCTCGGCCACCGCCCTGGGTGTCAACAGCATCGACGTCACCGCCGCCGGTGGTGCCAACGCCGCTCTCGTCGCCCTGGACAAGGCCATCAGCGCCGTCTCCACCTCCCGTGCCGACCTGGGTGCCATCCAGAACCGGTTCGAGCAGACCACGGCCAACCTCAACATCGCCGTCGAGAACCTGACCGCCAGCCGGTCGCGCATCGTCGACGTCGACATGGCCTCGGAGATGACCGAGTTCAGCAAGAACCAGATCCTGGTCC
Organism: Geodermatophilus sp. Leaf369; assembly: GCF_001424455.1. Taxonomy (NCBI): domain Bacteria; kingdom Bacillati; phylum Actinomycetota; class Actinomycetes; order Geodermatophilales; family Geodermatophilaceae; genus Geodermatophilus; species Geodermatophilus sp. Leaf369. Next base: position 946,348 of record NZ_LMQA01000001.1, read on the forward strand.
AGGCCGGCACCTCCATGCTGGCACAGGCCAACCAGTCGGCCCAGTCGGTCCTCAAGCTCCTCCAGTGAGCTGAGGCGGGGGCGACACCCGCACGACAGCACTCCCGGTGAGGGGGGCGGCCAGCCGGCCGCCCCCCTCACTGCTGTTCCGGCACCGCGCGGTCCCCCGGAGGGGTCACACCGACCGCTCGGCTCAACAAGCACCCCCGACCGCCGATGACAGGGGGGCACCACCCACCTGATCCGGCACCGGAGGGAGAACGCGATGGCACTCGGAGTCGACGGACTGGTCTCCGGTCTGGACACCACCTCGATCATCAGCGGGCTGATGGCCGTCGAGGCCCGTCCGCAGACGCTGCTGAAGAACCAGCTGACGGCCACCCAGGCCAAGGCCACCGCCTACCGGGCGGTCAACACCCGCTTCGACGCGATCCGCACCGCGGCCGAGGCGCTCACCAGCAGCAGCCTCTCCGCGGCGAAGAACGCCACCAGCTCGACCGCGTCGGTCACGGCCAGCGCCTCCGCGGCAGCCGTCAACGGCACGGCCATCACCTTCTCGGTCACCCGGCTCGCCTCGGCCGGTCAGTCGATCAGCACCGGCACGTGGAGCTCGGCCACCGCTCCCGCCCGCCAGGCCCAGCCCGCGTGGCCGATCGAGATCCGCGACAGCACGGGCGCCACCCTGGGGAGCATCGACCTGCCGGCCGACGCGACGCTGGCCGATGCGGTCACCGCGATCAACGGCAGCGGCTACGGGGTCCGCGCCACGGTCGTCCAGGTCGGGGCCAACCAGTTCCGGCTGCAGATCAGCAGCGACGCCACCGGAGCCGCCGGCGGGCGGACCGTCGTGTCGGCCGACGAGGACGAGGCGAGCGCAGGGTCGTCGTTCCTGACCACCACGCCCGCCCAGGACGCCGAACTCGACCTCGGGGCGGGCGTGCTGGCCACGTCGGCCACGAACACCTTCACCGACCTGGTCGCCGGGGTCTCGGTGACCGTCTCCGCAGCGGACCCGACCACCTCCACCACCGTCCGGGTCGGCAGCGACGCGGCGTCGATCACGGCCAAGGTGCAGGCGCTCGTCGACGCCGCCAACGGCGCCCTCGGCGTCATCAAGGGCTACACGACCTCCACCGCCGGCCAGGCGACGGCCACGCTGCAGGGCGACCGGGCGCTGGTCCAGCTGTCCGACCAGGTGCTCGACGCGATCTCCACGGCCATCGGCGGCACCAGCGCCAGCACCATCGGCCTGCAGCTCACCCGGGACGGCAAGCTCACCTTCGACGCCGCCGTGTTCACCGCCAAGCTGGGCAGCGACCCGGCCGGCACCTCGGCCCTGCTGTCCGGCGCGGGCAGCACCACCGGCATCGCCGGCAGGCTGGCTGCCCTGGCGAAGACCGCCAGCGACTCCTCGACCGGCACCCTGGTCCAGCTGGCCACCGGCCGGGACACCCTGGCCAAGGCGATCCAGGACAAGGTCGACGCCTTCGACATCCGGCTCGAGGCCCGCAAGGCCACGCTCACCCGGCAGTTCTCCGCCCTGGAGACCGCGCTGAACACGATCAAGAACCAGTCCTCGTGGCTGAGCTCGCAGATCAACCAGCTCTACAACCCCAACGCGTCGTCCTGACCGCCCGCTCCCCCGTAGCCCAGGAGAACCCCGAATGACTGCCGCCCTGCGTGCCCGCTACGTGAACGAGTCGGTCGCGACCGCGTCCCCCCAGCGTCTGCTCGTCATGCTCTACGATCGCCTCGCCCTGGACCTCCAGCGCGCCCAGACCGCCCTCGGCGAGGGCGACCGGGTGGCCGCCAGCGAGCAGCTCATGCACGCCCAGGACATCGTCCTGGAGCTGCACGGCACGCTGAACGTCGACGACTGGGACGGCGGCCCCGCGCTGTCCTCGCTGTACACCTGGGTGCACAGCGAGCTGGTGATGGCCAACGTGAAGGGCGACGCCCGCCGGGTGGCCGACTGCCGCACCGTCGTCGAGCCGCTGCGCGACGCCTGGTCCGAGGCCGCGGCACTGCTGAGCTCCGGCCCGGTGTGACCGTCCCCGGGCTCCGCAGGGTGGGCCCCGGCGAGCTCCGGTCCGCCCCGGCCAACCGCGCCGAGGACCGGCACCCCGGGGGCCGCGAAGAACGCCGGCAGGCCTGGGCCGACGCCCTGGACGTCATCGAGGCCGACACCCACCACGCCGAGCGCACCCTGGCCGGGGCGTCGGCCGCCGAGATCGCCGCCTGGGGACGACGCTCCTCGGACTGGGTCCCCCCGACCGGCCTGGGCCCGATGCCGGCGGACCTGCGCGAGCGGGCCGCGCGCCTCCTGCAGCACCAGCTGGCGGTCGCCGAGGCCCTCGTGGAGGGCATCGTGCAGTCCCGCCGTCAGCGCGACGTGGCGGCCCGGATGTCGCAGTCCCCCAGCCGCCCGGAGTCCTCCTTCATCGACCGACCGGTCTGACGCAGCAACCACACGAGTCACAGCAGTCCGTTCGGCCCCGGTGGTCACGGTGCCACCGAGCACTGCCGATGAACGGTTCGCGCGAGAGACGGCCCCCTCCCCGGGGTCCTGACGCGGACCAGTCGGAGGCTCGAAGATGATCGCGGACGCCACGATGAGCACGCTGCACGCGGCACTCTCCGGGCTCTCCCAGCGGCAGCGCGTCAGTGCCGACAACATCGCGAACGTCAACACCCCGGGCTTCCTCGCCGGCCGCACCGACTTCGAGTCGATGCTGCGCACCGAGCTCGCCGACGGCGAGACCCCGACCGCCGGCGGGGGCACCGTGACCCGCTCGCTGGCCGCCACCCGGACCGACGGCAACAACGTCGACCTGGACTCCGAGACGGTCATCGCCACCGAGACGGGGCTGCGCTACCAGCTGGCCCTGTCGGCGCTCAACGGCAAGTACGACCTCCTGCGCAGCGCGCTCCGGACGCAGTGATGGCCGTCTTCGACTCGATCTCCATCTCCGGCTCGGGGATGACGCTGCACCGCAAGTACCTCGACGCGGTCTCGGACAACATCGCCAACATCAACACCGCGGCGGCGCCGGACCAGGAGGCCTTCAAGGAGCGGTTCATCGTCGCCCAGGCCGTCGACTACGGCTCGGGCTCCGGCGGCGTGCGGGTGGCCGGTGCGGCCTTCGGCAGCGCCGAGGGCAAGCTCGTCTACTCCCCCGACAACCCGCTGGCCGACGACGAGGGCTATGTCCGGATGCCCGACATCGACCTCGGCACCCAGATGACGAACCTGATCATCGCCCAGCGCGGCTACCAGGCCAACATCAGCGCGATCTCGCGCGCCACCGACGCCTACCAGGCGGCCCTGCAGCTCGGGAAGAACCTGTGACCTCTCCGATCGCCCTGACCACCGGCTACGGGGTCGGCTTCAACTCCGGCTACATCGCCAACGGCGCCAGCAACAGCGTCCCGGCCACCGACGTCAGCGGTCTGCTGACCCAGGGCGTCGGCGGACTGGGCGGCGGCTCGGCCACCTCCGCGGTGCAGGCCCCGGTCAACGCGCAGGGCAGCACGTTCGCCGACGTCCTCACGCAGTCGATCGGGCAGCTGCAGGGCCTGCAGAGCACCGCCGACACCTACGCCACCCAGGCCGCCACCGGCGACCTGCAGGACGTGCACGACTACATGATCGCCGCGTCCGAGGCCCGCCTGGCCACCGACGCCGTCGTCACGATCAAGAACAAGGCCGTCGACGCCTTCAACGAGATCATGCGGATGCCGGTCTGATGCCCGCCGCCCTCGCCGGTCCCCTGGACCGCGTCCGCGCCACGCTGGCCACCCTGACCTTCGCGCAGAAGGCCACCGTCATCGCCCTGGTCCTCGGGATCGCCGTGGGCGGGTTCGTCTTCGTCCGCTGGGTCACCGCCCCCACCTACGAGCCGCTGTTCTCCAACCTGTCCTCGACCGACGCCTCGGCGATCGTCGACGAGCTCAACGCCGAGGGCGTCAGCTACCAGCTGCCCGACGGCAGCGGGACGATCATGGTCCCGAAGGACCAGGTCTACTCGCTGCGCCTGACGATGGCCGGCCTCGGCCTGCCCGCGGGCTCGGACACCGGCTACTCGCTGCTGGACGAGCAGGGCATCACCACCAGCGAGTTCGAGCAGCAGACGACCTACCAGCGGGCGCTGGAGGGCGAGCTGTCGAACACCCTCGAGGCGATCGACGGCGTCACCGCGGCCACCGTGCACATCGCGATGCCCAAGGACGAGGTCTTCGTGACCGACGAGAGCAAGCCGAAGGCCTCGGTCCTGCTGCAGCTGCGCCCGGGCACCGACCTGTCCGGCGAGCAGGTCCAGTCGGTCACCCACCTGGTCTCCAGCTCGGTGGACGGCATGGAGCCCGACCAGGTCACCGTCAGCGACTCCACCGGCCGCCTCCTGTCCTCGGAGAACGGCGCCGGTGCCGGCAGCCAGGCCCAGGCCGACGACACCTCTGCCTTCGAGCAGCGGCTGGCCACCAACGCCCAGAACATGCTCGACCGCGCGCTGGGTGCCGGCAACGCCGTGGTCACCGTCGCCGCCTCGCTGGACTTCGACCAGAGCAACAGCACCTCGCAGACCTACAGCTACCCCCAGGAGCTCCCGGCGCTGGCCGAGACCACCAGCACCGAGCAGTACACCGGCACCGGCGGTGCCGCGGCCGGCGTGCTCGGCACTGACGGCGCGGCCGCCGGGCAGGGTGGCGACGGCTCCTACAACCGGGAGTCGACCACCGCGAACAACCCGGTCGACACCACGACGACGACGACGATCGCGGCCCCCGGCTCGGTCGAGCGGCTCACCGTCTCGGTGCTGATGAACTCCGCCGGCGGCGCCACGGTCGCCCCCGGCACCGTGCAGGACCTGGTGAGCAACGCCGTCGCCCTCGACCCGGCCCGTGGCGACGCGATCACCGTGGCCTCGATGGCCTTCGACACCTCCGCCGCCGACGCCGCTGCCGCCGACCTGGCCGCCTCCGCCGCGGCCGAGGCCAGCGACCGGATGTGGTCGCTGGTGAAGACCGGCTCGATCGTGGGCGGCCTGCTGCTGCTGGTGGCGCTGGTCTGGTGGCGCAACCGCAAGCGCCAGGAGGCCCTCGCCGACGAGGACTACGAGGCCCTGGAGCTGGAGGCCGGCGACGACCTCGACCCGCTCATGGTCACCAGCACCCGCGACGCCCGCCTGGACCTGCGCACCTCGGCGGCCATCGAGGCCCTGGAGCGGCAGCGGCTGCGCGGTGAGATCACCTCGATGATCGAGGCACAGCCCGACGCGGTGGCCTCGACCCTGCGCGGCTGGCTGGCCGAGAGCCGCACGTGAGCCTGACGAGCGTCGAGCAGATGGTCGGCCTGGAGCCCGGGAGCGAGTTGGACCGGGCTCCCGTCCGGCTGCCCCGCCGCGACCTGTCCGGGTTGCGCAAGGCCGCGTTGTTCCTCGCCCAGATGTCCCGCGAGGAGGCCGGCACCGTCATGGCGCAGCTGACCCCCGCGGAGATCGACGCCCTCACCGGCGAGCTCATGCGGCTCAAGGACGTGGCCCCCACCGACGTCGACGACGTGCTCTTCGAGTTCCACGAGCGGATGGTCAACCCGAGTGCGCTGGGCGCGGGCGGGCTGGAGTTCGCCCGCGAGGCGCTCACCGCCGGCCTCGGCGACGCCGCGGCCGAGGCCGTGCTGGGCCGCCTGCAGACCGTCTACGTCGACCCGCCGTTCACCTCGCTGCGCAACGCCGACACCCGGCAGCTGCTGTCCTTCCTCCGCGAGGAGCACCCGCAGATCATCGCGCTGGTGCTGGCCCACCTGCCCGCCACGCAGGCTGCCGAGCTGATGAGCCGGCTCGCCCCCGAGCGGCAGGCCGACGTCGCGCTGCGCATCGCGATGATGGACCGCACCTCCCCGGAGGTCATCCGGCTGGTCGAGGACGAGATCAGCCGCCGGATGGGCTCGCTGCTGGCCAGCCCGGAGCTCTCCTCCGCCGGCGGTGTCGAGACCCTCGTCGAGATCATCAACCGCGCGTCCCGGCCCACGGAGAAGTCGATCCTGGAGTCGCTGTCGGCCTCGGACCCCGAGCTCGCCGAGAAGGTCCGCTCGCAGATGTTCGTCTTCGAGGACATCGTCGTGGTCGACGACCGGTCCATGCAGCTGGTGCTGCGCGAGGTCGCGACCGCGGACCTCGCCGCTGCGCTCAAGGGCGTCCGGGACGACGTCCGCGACAAGGTCATGCGCAACCTCTCCGAGCGGGCGGCGCTGGACCTCGGCGACGAGATCGAGCTGCTCGGCCCGGTCCGCGCGGCCACCGTGGGCGAGGCCCAGGCCCGGGTCGTGGCCGCGCTGCGCGCCATGGAGGAGTCCGGCCAGATCGTCATCGACCGAGGGGGTGAGGACGATCTCATCGCCTGAGGGAGCCGTGCTGCGCGGGGAGTCCACCGCCCGCGCCGTCGCCTGGGACCGCTCCGCCCGCGGCCCCGGCCGCCCCGCGGTCCGCACCCAGCAGCCGGCCCCGCCGGTGCTGTACCCGGTGCCCGACGGCGCGCCGGCCGGCGCGGTGCTGCGCGGCGGGTCCGACTCGGTGACCGCGTACGTGCCCGACCGCCGGACGACGACGGCCGGACGACGCGTCGGCGACGCCCCGGCGCCCCGGCTCGAGGAGGTCTACGCCGCCGAGCTCGACCGGCTGCGTCAGGAGGCCCGGGAGCAGGGCTGGGCCGCCGGGCACGCCGAGGGCACGGCGGTCGCCGCCGACGCCGTGGCCCGCGCCGAGGCCGAGGCCGCCCAGCGCGCGGCCGTGGCCCAGCAGCGCTGGGAGGGCCGGACCGCCTCGGCCGTCGCCGCGCTCACCGCCGCCTGCGCCCAGGTCGACGCCACCCCGCCCGCGGGGGGCGAGGAGCTGCACGAGCTGCTGCTGCGCACGGCGCTGACGCTGGTCGAGGAGGTCTTCGCCCGGGAGCTGGCCGTCGTCCGCCGGCCGGGCATCGACGCGCTGCGCCGGGCGCTGGCGCTGTCCCCCGCCGACGGACCCACCGTCGTCCGGCTGCACCCCGACGACCTCGAGCGCATCCCCGCCGCGGTGCTCGACCAGGTGCCCGACACCGTCCGGGTCGTCGGCGACGACACCGTCGAGCGGGCCGGCGCGATCGCCGAGACCGGGGTGCGCCGGGTCGACGCCCAGCTCGGCCCGGCCATGGACCGCGTGCGCGCGGTGCTGTCGGCATGAGCCTCACCGACGTGCTCGAGCGCGCCCGCGTCGCGGCCCGGCCGCTGTGCACCGGCGCCGTCACCGGCGCGATGGGCCTGACCATCACCGTGGAGGGCGTGACCGCCGCGGTCGGCGACGTCGTCGAGATCGGCGAGGGCCCGGAGCCGCTGCGGGCCGAGGTCGTCGCGCTGCACAAGGACCGGCTGACCTGCATGCCGCTGGGCGAGGTCACCGGCGTGCACGTCGGCGCCCGCGTGCGGCCCACCGGCCGACCGCTGCAGGTGCCGGTCGGGCACGCGCTGCTCGGCCGGGTGCTCGACGGCCTCGGCCGACCCGTCGACGGCGGCCCGCCCCTGGTCGGTCGCGCCCGGTTCGTCGACCTGGCCACGCAGACCCCGCACGCCCTCACCCGCACCCGGGTGGAGCAGCCGCTGTCCTTCGGCGTCCGGGCGCTGGACACCCTGGTGCCCGCGGGGCGCGGCCAGCGGCTGGGCATCTTCGCCGGCTCCGGGGTCGGGAAGTCCACCCTGCTGGCCCAGATCACCCGCGGCACCGACGCCGACGTGCGGGTCATCGGGCTGATCGGCGAACGTGGCCGCGAGGTGCGCGAGTTCCTCGAGGAGAACCTCGGCGAGGCGGGGATGGCCAACACCGTCGTCGTCGTCGCCACCTCCGACGAGCCCCCGCTGGTGCGCCTGCGGGCGGCGTTCGTGGCCACCCGGATCGCCGAGTCCTTCCGCGACGAGGGCCGCGACGTGCTGCTGCTGATGGACTCCATCACCCGCACCGCGATGGCCCAGCGCGAGGTCGGGCTGTCGGCGGGCGAGCCGCCGGCCACCCGGGGCTACCCGCCCAGCGTGTTCGCGATGCTGCCGCGACTGCTGGAGAAGGCCGGCACCGGCACGGTCGGCTCGATCACCGGGCTCTACACCGTGCTGGTGGAGGGCGACGACCACAACGAGCCGATCGCCGACACCGCCCGCTCGATCCTCGACGGGCACGTCGTGCTCACCCGGGCGATGGCGACCGCGGGGCACTTCCCGGCCATCGACGTGCTCGAGTCGATCTCCCGGGTCGCCTCGTCGGTGACCGCCCCGCACCGGGTGGCCGACGCGCGGGAGGCCCGCCGGCTGCTCGGTGCGCTGCGCGACGTGAAGGAGCTCGTCGAGATCGGCGCGTACCAGGCCGGCAGCGACCCGCTGGTCGACCGCGCCCGCGCTCTCGAGCCCCAGCTGACCGGCTTCCTGCGCCAGTCCGTCGAGGACACCACCGACCCCGAGGACTCCTGGGCCCGGCTGCACGCGATCGTGAGCGGCGGGTGAAGCGCACCGCCTTCCGGCTGCAGCCGGTGCTCGAGCTGCGCCGGGTGCAGGAGCGCACGGCCGGGGTGGCCGCCGCCGACGCCGCGCGCACCGCGGCGGCCGGCGAGGAGCACGCCCGGGCGGTGGCCGCCACCCTCGGCCGGGCCCGCCCGCCCTCGGGCGTGGACGGCGCCGGGTTCCTGGCCGCGATGCTCGGCCTGCAGACCCTGGCCACCGACGCCGACGACGCCCGGGCCAGTGCCACGGCGACCGCCGAACAGGCCGAGGCGGTGCGTGCGGCCTGGACCGCCGCCGCCCAGCGCACCGCGGCGCTGGAACGGCTCGCCGAACGCCACCGGCTGGCCGCCCTGCGCGCCGAGCTCGCCGCCGAGGAGCGGGCCGTGGACGACATCGTGACCGGACGACACAGCAGGAGGGAGGAGGAGTCGTGGAGGGACTGACCGCCGTCCAGGGCCGGATCTCGGAGATCCAGAGCCGGATGGCCGCCTTCGCCGGTGCCTCCCCCGCCTCCGCGCAGGCCTGGCTGTCGGCAGCCTCCGCCGCGGGCCTGAGCACCTCGGCGACCACTGCCGCGACACCGACGGCGACCGGGTCGGTCTCCGGGGAGAACGCCGTGGTGGACGCCGCGAAGAACTACCTCGGCGTGCCCTACCTGTGGGGCGGCACCGACCCGGCCAAGGGCCTGGACTGCTCCGGCTTCACCCAGCGGGTGTTCGCCGACCTGGGCATCTCGATCCCGCGGACGTCGTCCCAGCAGGCCACCGCGGGCACCGCCGTCGCCGGCCTCGCCGACGCCCGTCCCGGTGACCTGGTGTTCTTCGACAACAGCTCCTCGCGGGCCGGCATCGACCACGTCGGGCTCTACCTCGGCGACGGCAAGATGATCGCCGCCCCGCAGCAGGGTGACGTGGTCAAGATCCAGGACGTCGGGACGCCGACGGTCATCCGCCGGGTGCTGCCCGCGACCTCCGCGGCCACGCCCGCCGCCGGTGGGAGCGGCCTCGCCGGCGTCCCGTACAGCGACCTGTTCGCCTCCGCCGGCGCCCGCTGGGGCGTCTCCCCCGCTCTGCTCGCCGGGGTGGCGAAGGTCGAGTCCGGCTTCGACTCCACCGCGGTGAGCGGTGCCGGGGCCCAGGGCCTCATGCAGTTCATGCCGGGGACGGCGGCCGGGCTGGGCGTGAACGCCCTCGACCCGGCGTCGGCGGTGAACGGCGCCGCGCAGTACCTGAGCCAGCTGACCCGCCAGTTCGGCTCCACCGACCTCGCGCTGGCCGCCTACAACGCCGGCCCGGGCGCGGTGTCCTCGGCCGGCGGCATCCCGCCGTACCCGGAGACGCAGGCCTACGTCCGCAAGGTCACCGCGGCTGCGGCGGGCTACGCGTGACGCTGCCCGTCGGTGCGCCGGCGACCCCTCCGGCGACGACCCGCGGCACCGCCCGCCCGACCGGGCCGGACGACGCGTTCGCGGCACTGCTGCAGGGGGCGGTCGCCGAGCAGCCGGGTACCGAGGAGCAGCCGGCCGACGAGCCGGTGGACACGGCGACCACGGCCCCTCCGGCCCCTGCTGCCCTGGTGCCGGCGTGGCTCATGGCGCTGCAGCCGCCCGTGTCGACCCCTCCGGTGGCGACCCCTGCCGCGCCGACCGCTGCCGTGGCGACCCCTCCCGTGGCGACCCCTGCCGTGGCGACCTCTCCCGTGCCGACCCCTGCCGTGGCGTCCCCCGTCGTGTCCGCGGAGCCGTCGACCGGGCAGCCCGTCGAGGTCGCGACGCCGGCTGCGGTCCCTGCCCGGCCGGCCGGGGTCGTGCCCGCCGAGGGCGTGCCCGCCCGTGGCATCACCCCGCTCCCGGATGCGGTCGCGGCCGGGCCCGCTCCGGCCCCGGCGCCGTCCTCGACCGCCCCGCCCGTGCAGGCCGCCGAGCCGGGGACCACCCCGCCCGTCGAGGGCCCGGCGCGTCCCCGCGTGGACCCCGCGGTCCCGTCGCCCCCCGGGCCGACGGCCCCTGCGCCAGGCGGCCCGGCGCCCACCGACCCCGTCCTGCCCGCCGCCGCGGCGGCGACACCGGCCACCCCGGTGCCGGCCGCTGCCACCGCGCACGCCCCGGCACCGGCGCCCGTCGAGACCACCGCGGTGACGGCTGCCGTCGCCGCCACCGCCGTCGCCGTCGCCGTCCCGGGCGGCAGCGGAGGACCCGCAGCCGACGACCAGGCGGACGACCGCGGCTCAGACCCCAGCACCGCCACCGTGGGTGGCACACCGGCGGCGCCGGCGACCCCCTCGCCCGCCGCGTCGTCGTCCGCGCCCGTGCCGGCACCGCGCGCCGACGCACCCCCGGTCGCCGCCCAGCTGACCCCCCAGCTGCTCGACCTGACCAGCACCGACGGCACGCACACCGTCACCGTCGTCCTCGCCCCGGAGTCCCTCGGCGAGGTGCGGGTGCAGCTGGTGGTGACCGGCGACCAGGTGCAGCTGACGCTGGCGTCCGGGCAGGAGCACGGCCGGGCGGCGCTGGTCGAGGCACTGCCCGACCTGCGCCGCGACCTCGCCACGGCGGGCCTCACCGTCACCACCGCGGACGTCACGGGCAGCACGGCCGGTGGCCCCCAGACCGGGTCGGGCTGGGGCGGCCGGCCCGACGGCGCAGACAGATGGGCGTCGAGGGTGCCGACCGGCGTCCCGACTGCCGATGACGACTCCGGCACCACCCGCACCACTGGTCACACCCGTGACCGGTCGGCTGCAGCCGGTGTCGACGTCCGCGTCTGAGGAGGCACCGTGACCACCCCCGTCACCACCGGGAGCGCGACACCGATCGCGAACCTGATCGGCACCACACCGACCACCTCGGTGGGCGACACCGGCATGGACAAGGACACGTTCCTCAAGCTGCTGGTCGCCCAGATGAAGTACCAGGACCCGGAGAAGCCGACCGACTCCAGCGCCTTCATCACCCAGACCGCGGCGTACTCGCAGGTCGAGGCCCTGCAGAACATCTCCGACCAGAACACCTCGATGCTCGCCATGCAGCGGGCCACCAGCGCCGGCGCCCTGGTCGGGAAGTCCGTGAGCTACACGGCCACCGACGGGACGACGACGACCGGCACGGTCAGCTCCGTGCGCATCGCCACCGCCTCCACCGAGGCCCAGGCCACCGTCAACGGGGTCGCCGTCCCCGTCGGCCGGCTCACCACCATCACCGCCTGACCGACCACCGCCTGACCCGCTCCCCCGACCCCAGGAGTCCCCCGTGCTGCGTTCGATGTTCTCGGCCATCTCCGGCCTGCGCGCCCACCAGACCAAGATGGACACGGTCGCGAACAACATCGCGAACGTGAACACGGTCGGCTACAAGACCTCCAACACCGTCTTCGAGACCACGCTGACCCAGGTGCTGCGCAGCGGGAAGAGCCCCGACGGGCTCGAGGGCGGCGCCAACCCGGCGCAGGTCGGCCTGGGCGTGAAGCTCGCCGCGATCACCACCGACTTCGGCCAGGGCAAGACGCAGAACACCGGCCGCGCGCTGGACTTCATGATCCAGGGCGACGGGTTCTTCGTCACCGAGTCCAAGGGCCAGCAGCTGTTCACCCGCGCGGGGTCGTTCACCTTCGACGGCGCCGGGAAGCTGATCACCGCCGACGGCGCGGTCCTGCAGGGCTGGATGGCCGACCCCACGACCGGCGCGGTCAGCACGAGCGGCCCGCTGCAGCCCCTGGCCGTGTCCTACGGCAGCGTCAAGTCCCCCAACCAGACGGCGACGGCCACGATCGCCGGCAGCCTCGCCCTGCCGCCGACCGCTGCCGGGGCCACCGAGAACCCCAGCGTGACCACCGCGACGATGTTCGACGCCCAGGGTGCCGAGCACCAGGTCACCTACACCTTCACCCGGGACGCCACGAACTCCCAGGTGTTCACCGTCGGCATCGCGGTGGACGGCACCCCGCTGCCCGCCGCGGCCTACACCCCCGCGCAGGTCACCTTCGCCAACAACGGCACCGTCGCCGGCGTCAGCGGCTCCACCGACAAGAGCCTGTCGTTCACCGCCCCGTGGGTCGGCGGGGGTGCCGTGACGTCCGACCTCGCCGCGCTCGCCCACGTCAACGGCGGCAGCCCGCTGAACGTCGCCGACCAGGACGGCTACACCGCCGGCAGCCTGCAGAGCTTCGCGCTCAACGAGGACGGCACGATCATGGGCGTCTACTCCAACGGCGAGCGGCAGGCCATCGGCAAGCTCGCGCTGGCCACGTTCAACAACCCCTCGGGCCTGGTCAACATGGGCAACACCAGCTTCGCGATCGGCGACAACTCCGGGGTCGCGCTGATCGGTGCCGCCGGCGAGGGCTCGCTGGGCACGCTGGCCTCGGGCGCGCTGGAGATGAGCAACGTGGACCTCTCCGAGGAGTTCACCGGCCTGATCATCGCCCAGCGCGGGTTCCAGGCGAACAGCCGCGTGATCAGCGCCTCCGACGAGCTGCTGCAGGACCTGGTCAACCTCAAGCGGTAGCCCCACCACGAACAGCGCTGCACCGCACGGCCCGGTCACCCCTTCGGGGGGGCCGGGCCGTTCGGCTTCAGGGGGTCCGGCGCCGGACCGATGTCACCGGTGCCCAGCTGGGCCAACCCCCGACCGACCTGGAGCCTCCGGTGATCTGCCTGACCCGCCTGAACGGGGAGCCGTTCGCGCTGAACCCCGATCTGATCGAGCGGGTCGAGGCACACCCCGACACCGTCATCTCCCTCACCGACGACGTCCGCTTCCTCGTCCGGGAGAGCCTCGACGACGTCCTGCGGTCCATCCGCGACTACCGCGCCGACGTGCTCGCCACCGCCTACGCCATGGACCGGGGCGCCTACCCGGCCCTCGTCGCCCAGCCGCGCCCCACGGCCACCGCCGACCACTCGGTGCTGGCCTTCCCGATCCGCGAGGAGCGCTGACATGGACCCGGCAACCCTGATCGGCGTCGCGATCGCACTGGTCGCGATCATCGCCTCGATGATCATGGAGGGCTCGTCCCCCATGGCCATCATCCTGCTGCCGCCCATCATCCTGGTCTTCGTCGGCACCTTCGGTGCCGCGATCGCCGGCTCCACGATGGCCGACGTCAAGAAGCTCGGCACCTGGTTCAAGATGGGCCTGACCCCGGCCGCGGTGNATCATCCTGGTCTTCGTCGGCACCTTCGGTGCCGCGATCGCCGGCTCCACGATGGCCGACGTCAAGAAGCTCGGCACCTGGTTCAAGATGGGCCTGACCCCSGCSGCSGTGCCCCCGGCCACCGAGCAGATCCAGACCCTGGTGACGCTGGCCGAGAAGGCCCGCAAGGAGGGCCTGCTGGCCCTGGAGTCCTCCATCAAGGCCATCGAGGACCCGTTCCTGCAGCGTGGTCTGCAGATGGCCGTGGACGGCACCGACCCCGAGGACCTGCGCACCGTCCTGGACAGCGAGATCGCTGCCAAGAAGAGCGAGGACAAGGTCGCGGCCAAGTTCTTCACCGCCATGGGCGGCTACGCCCCGACCATCGGCATCATCGGCACCGTCATCGGGCTCATCCACGTGCTGGAGAACCTGAACAAGCCCGAGACGCTCGGGGAGCTGATTTGTCGATCCTGCTGTTCGCCGAGCGCGGGCTGGNCTTCACCGCCATGGGCGGCTACGCCCCGACCATCGGCATCATCGGCACCGTCATCGGGCTCATCCACGTGCTGGAGAACCTGAACAAGCCCGAGACGCTGGGCCACCTCATCGCCGCCGCGTTCGTCGCGACGCTGTGGGGCGTGCTGTCGGCCAACGTCTTCTGGCTGCCGATGGCCGCCAAGATCACCCGCACCAGCGACCTCCAGGCCGCCCAGATGAACCTCCTCGTCGAGGGCATCTCGGAGATCCAGGCCGGCACCAGCCCGCGCACCGTGCGGCAGAAGCTGACCTCCCTGGTCCCGCCGAGCGAGGTCGCCGCCGCGGCAGCTGCGGCATGAGCGGGCACGCGCCCGCCGGCCGCCGGCGCGCCAAGCCGCACGAGGAGGAGGAGCACGAGAACCACGAACGGTGGCTGGTCTCCTTCGCCGACATGATGACGCTGCTGACCGCCGTGTTCATCGTGCTGTACTCGATCAGCCAGGTCGACCAGCTCAAGTTCGCCGCCCTGGCCTCGGGCCTGTCGGAGAGCTTCGGCGCCCCCACCAGCGTGCTGGACACCGGTTCCCCCACCCAGGACCCGGGCGTGCTCGACGCGCTGGACTCGCCGATGCAGATCAACACGACCTTCGACCCGACCGCCCAGGCCGACCCGTCGGAGGTCGACAGCGCCGCCGCGGAGGCCGCCGCCCAGCACAGCGCCCAGGTGGCCGCGGAGGCCCAGGCGACCTTCGACCAGCTGCAGGCCGCCCAGGCCGCGATCGCCGCGGCCCTGGCCGCCGCCGGTCAGCCCGACTCGGTGGAGTTCCAGATCGACGAGCGCGGCCTGGTCGTGCACGTCGTGGCCGACCAGGTGCTCTTCGGGCCCGAGCAGGCCGACCTGCGCGCCGAGGGCGGCCGGGTGCTCGACGCCCTGGCCCCCACGCTGGCCGCGCTGCCCAACGACCTGCGCATCGAGGGGCACACCAACTCCCTGCCGGTCACCGCCGGCGGCCCGTTCCCGAGCAACTGGGAGCTGTCCACCGCCCGGGCGACCACGGTGCTGCGGCACCTGGCCGAGTCCGACGGCCTCCCCGAGGTCCGGCTGTCCGCCGCCGGGTTCGCCGCCACGCACCCCCTGCTGCCCGACTCCGACCCCGCGTCGGTCTCGGTCAACCGACGGGTCGACATCGTCGTCCTGTCCGACGCCTCCACCGAGGCCAACGCCCAGCTGCCCGGCCTCGCGGCCGCCGCCGACCGCGCCACCACCCCCCAGACCGTCACCGCCCAGGAGAGCACCCCGTGAGCGCAGCCACGAAGACCAAGCCCGCCAAGCCGGCCGCCGAGACCGACGAGGAGGAGGCCGCCGGGGGTGGGAAGAAGAAGCTCGTCGCGATCGTGCTGGTCGCCCTGCTCGCCGTCGGTGCGGCGCTGTACTTCTTCGTCTTCGCCGGCGGTGAGGCCGAGGCCGAGCCCGCCCCGGTGCCCGGTGCGGTCCTCGCGCTGGACTCCGTGGCGGTCAACCTGGCCGGCAGCGGCTACCTCAAGGTCGGGATCACCCTGCAGCTGACCGAGGAGGTCGGCGAGGAGGTGCCCGACGGCGCCATGGCCACCGACCTCGTGATCGAGACCTTCTCCGGCGCCCAGCTCGCCGACGTCACCGGCAACCGCGAGGCGCTGAAGACCGCCCTCGAGCAGCGCATCGAGGAGGCCTACAACCACGACGGCGAGCACGTGGTGATGGGCATCTACTACACGGAGTACGTCACCCAGTAGCACCGTCCCACCCTCGGCAGGGGAAGCCCTGCACCCCCCTGTGAGCCCCGCAGGTGGGTGCGGGGCTTCCCCTGCCTGTGGTGTGGGCCGCGGCGGACGGCGGTCAGGATCGCGTCGCGCACCGCCGATGAGGTGACCGTGACCCTCGCCGACGCCGCTCCCGCCCCCCGGGGGGCGGCGCTCATGGCGTCCCGGCGCCGCCGCGGGGAGGCCCGCAGCTACGACTTCCGGCGGCCCACCAAGCTCTCCCGCGACCACGTCCGGGTGCTGCACAACGCGCTGGAGACCTTCGCGCGGCAGTGCGCCACCAACCTGACCCAGGTGCTGCGCACCGAGGTCAAGCTCGAGCTCGGCGGCATCGACCAGTTCGCCTACGACGACTACGTCGAGCACCTGGACAACCCGGTCTTCATGAGCGTGCTCAGCTTCGAGCCCCTGGAGGGCCGCGGGCTGCTCACCTGGTCCCTCGACGTGGCGATGGCCATGATCGACCAGCTGCTCGGCGGTTCCGGCGCGGCCGACCAGCCCCAGCGGCCGATGACCGGCATGGAGACGCGGCTGACCCGCTACCCCGTCGAGCGGGTGCTGCACGAGCTCGCCCTGGCGCTGCGGCCGATCGTCCGGGTGGACTTCGGCCTGGAGGGCTTCGAGTACAACCCGCACCTCGCCCAGCTGGCCGTGGGCTCGGAGACCGTCGTGGTCGCCTCGTTCTCGCTGTCGCTGGGCGACCGGGTCACCGAGGCGACCGTGATGCTGCCCTTCGCCCCGCTGGCCCCCGCGCTGCACGACGCCACCTCCCCCCAGCTGTCCAGCCAGGCCCAGCGGGAGCGCACCCAGGCCACCGCGCTGCTCTCGGCGCGGCTGGGCGCGGTCCCGGTGGAGGTCAACGCCCGGTTCCGGCCGCTGCGCGTGCCCAGCGCGGACCTGCTGACCCTCGCCGTCGGCGACGTCCTGCTGCTGCGCCACCCGCGGGACAGCCCGCTGGAGGTCACCACCAACGACGTCGTGTTCGCCCACGCCGTCGCCGGCAACCACCGCCGCCGCCTGGCCGCCGAGATCGTCGCCACCCCCACCGGCACCCCCACCTCGAAGGACACCCCGTGAGCACCAGCACCGACGACGCCGCCACCATCTCCGCCGCCGTCGTCGCCGCCGCGCAGGCCGCCGGCGCGCTGCTGCCCTCGACGTCCCGGCTGACCACCGGCTCGGCCGTGGACGACCCCGACATCGCCCCGCTGCCCGGCAGCGCCCCGGCCGCGATCACCGCCCGGCTCTCCGGCGAGGTCTCCGGGGACGTCGTCCTGGTCGTCGCCGGCCCCCTCGTGGAGGCGCTGGCCAACTCCCCCGTCGGCAAGCTCGACGTCGCCGCCGCCATGCGTCCGGCGCTGGAGGCGGCCGCCGCCGTGCTCGGCCGGGTGACGGTGACCAGCGAGCGGATGGAGGAGCCCGAGGCCGCCCTGGACGGGTTGCGCGACAAGGGCGTGTTCCTCGCCGTCCCGCTGCTGGCCGACGGCGAGCACCAGGCCACCCTCGCCCTGCAGGTCACCCTGCCCCGGCCGCAGACCCAGCGCGGCAGCCTGGAGCTGCTGCGCAACGTGGCCATGGAGGTCACGGTCGAGATCGGCCGCACCCGGATGACGGTGCAGGAGCTGCTCTCCCTCTACCCCGGCGAGATCGTCGAGCTCGACCGCGCCGCCAGCGCCCCGGCCGACCTGCTGGTCAACGGCACGCTGATCGCCCGCGGCGAGGTGGTCGTGGTCGACGAGGAGTTCGGGCTGCGGATCACCGAGGTGGTCACCGACGCCGCCGCCGTCGAGCTGGGGCGACAGTCCGCATGACCTGGATGATCGTCCGGCTGGTCCTGTCGCTGGCCTTCGTCGCCGGCGTGCTGTGGTTCGCCGCCCGGCTGGCCAAGAAGCGCGGGCTCGGCGGCGGCAACGGGCTCATCGAGGTCGTCGCGCGTCAGCGGATGGGCCGCAGCAGCACCGTCAGCGTGCTGCGGGTGGCCGACCGGGTGCTCGTGGTCGGGGCCACCGAGGAGCAGGTCACCCTGCTCGCCGAGATGGACGCCGAGGTCGTCGAGGACGCCCTCGCCGAGGCCGACGCCGAGCGGGAGGCGCGCGCGCTGGCCCACCGGGAGTCCCGGCAGGCCGCCGTCGCCGCGCGGGCAGCGGCCCGCCGGCCGGCCGGTGGGCTCGGCACCGGCGAGACCCCCGTCGTCGGGCTGCCCCCGGTGCCCGGTGCGCGACGCACCCGGCACGCCCCGGCCGCCGGCCGGCACGGCGGGGTCGCCCAGGGCACCGGTCTGCTCGCCGGGTCGGTCTTCGACCGGGCCGCCTGGACCTCGGTCGTCGAGGGTCTGCGCGACCGCACGGTGCGCCGCCCGTGACCCCCTCCCCGCACGCGGCCCGCTGGGCCGCCCGGGCCGGGGTCGTCCTCACCGGAGGGGCGACCCTGCTCGCCCTGGCCGCGACCGCGGCACTGGCCGCCCCGGTCGACCCGACCGACCCCACCGCCCCGGTCTCCCCGGTCGTGGACGGCGCGGGCACCGGCGGGCTGGACATCTCGATCGGTGGGGACAACCCGTCGAGCGCGATCACCCTGATCCTGGCGATCACCGTCCTGTCGGTGGCGCCGTCCCTGCTGCTGCTGGTCACCAGCTTCACCAAGATCGCCGTGGTGCTGTCGCTGACCCGCAACGCGCTGGGCCTGCAGAGCGCGCCGCCCAACCAGGTGCTCACCGGCCTGGCCTTCTTCCTGACCCTGTTCGTGATGGGCCCGGTGATCAGCGACATCAACGAGATCGCCGTCCAGCCCTACCTGGACGGTCAGCTCTCGGTGGGCCAGGCCTACGACACCGGCGTCGAACCGCTCAAGGACTTCCTGCTGGCCAACACCCGCAGCGACGAGCTCAAGCTGATGGTCGGGCTGTCGGGCGAGGAGGCCCCGGCCGACCCGCAGTCGACGACCATGCTCACCCTGGTCCCGGCGTTCGTGCTCTCGGAGCTCAAGAGCGCGTTCATCATCGGGCTGGTCGTCTTCATCCCGTTCCTGGTGCTGGACATGCTGGTCAGCGCCGCGCTGATGGCGATGGGCATGATGATGGTGCCGCCGGTCATCGTGTCGCTGCCGTTCAAGCTGCTGCTGTTCGTCGTCGTCGACGGCTGGGCGCTCATCACCACCGCACTCGTCGGCTCCTACTCGGGCAGCGGTTGATGGACGACTCCCAGATCACCGACCTCGCCGTGCAGACCATGATCGTCGCGGCGAAGGTGTCGGCCCCGATCCTGCTGACGGCGCTGCTGGTCGGCTTCGCGATCTCGCTGTTCCAGGCCGCGACGCAGATCCAGGAACCGACGCTGTCCTTCGTGCCCAAGATGATCGCCGTGGCGATCGCCCTGGTGGTCACCGGCAACTGGGTGCTCGCCGAGCTGGTCTCCTTCACCGACCAGCTCTTCGCGTCGCTGCCGGCGCTGCTCGGCCGGACGTAGGCGCCGTGGACGTCACCGTCCCCGAGGCGACGATGGCGGCCCTGCTGCTGGCCACCGCGCGCACCGCCGGGTTCGTGATCCTGTCCCCGCCGTTCAACTCCCGGGCCATCCCGGCCGCGGTGAAGGGCGCGCTGTCGGTCGCCCTGGCCCTCGTGGTCTTCCGGCAGGTCGAGGCCACCCTCGGCGAGCTGTCGGTCGGCTACCTGGTGCTCACCGCGCTCACCGAGGTGGTCATCGGGGCCGCCCTGGGCTTCATCGTGCAGCTGTTCTTCGCCGCGGTGCAGCTGGCCGGCGACGTGCTCGACGTGGCCGGCGGGTTCTCCCTGCAGCCGGCCTACGACCCGCTCGCCATGACCACCAGCTCGAGCATCGGCCGGCTGCACAACCTGCTGGCGATGGCGCTGCTGTTCACCAGCGGCGGGCACCTGCTGCTCGTCCGCGGTCTCTTCACCTCCTACGAGGGCCTGCCGTTGGGCGCGGTGCTGCCCACCGAGCAGCTCGGACCCACGCTGGTGGCGGCGGTGTCCACGATGTTCCTGGCCGCGATGCAGATCGCCGGGCCGCTGGTCGCCGTCCTGCTGCTCTCCGACGTCGCGCTGGCGCTGCTGTCGCGGGCCTCGCCGATGATGAACGTCTTCGCCCTCGGCTTCCCGGTCAAGATCATGCTGACCCTGGCGATGCTCGGGCTGACCTTCCCGCTGCTCCCGGTGGCCCTGGACGCGCTGCTGGAGAACGCCACCTCGGCCTTCCTGGCCCTGCGGGGCTGACGCCGTGGCCAAGGAGGGACCCGGCGGGGAGAAGACCGAGAAGCCGACTCCCGAGCGCCTCAAGAAGGCGCGCAAGGACGGGCAGGTCCCGCGCACCCAGGAGCTCGGCACCTGGCTGGGGGTCGCGGCGGCCAGCTTCCTGCTGCCGGTGATGGTCGGCAGCTCCTTCGACGCCGCCCGCACCCTCTTCGCCCAGATCGGCAGCGTCGCCCGGCGACCGGAGGCCTCGGCGATCACCGCGCTGCTCGGCGATGCGCTGTCGGCGTTCCTCACCGCCGTCCTCCCGCTGGCCGCCGGGGTCCTGGTCGTCGGGGTGCTCGCCTCGGCGAGCCAGGGCGGCATCGTCTTCGCCAGCAAGCCGCTCAAGCCCACCTTCGCCAAGCTCAACCCCTTCCCCGGGATCAAGCGGATGTTCGGCGGCCACGGCCTGTGGGAGACGACGAAGGCGCTGATCAAGACCGGCGCGATCGGGGTGGCCATCGTGCTCACCGTCGACACCGCGCGGACCCTGGTGGCCTCCTCGGGGTCGATGCCGCTCTCGGTCGTGGCCGGGGTGTTCACCGATGCGGCCCTGCTGATGCTGCGGGTGGCCGCACTGACCGGCCTGGTGCTGGCCGTCGCGGACTACCTCGTCGTCCGGATGCAGACGATGAAGAAGCTCAAGATGAGCCACTACGAGATCAAGACCGAGCACAAGCAGCAGGAGGGCGACCCGCACGTCAAGGGCCACCGCCGCTCGGTCGCCCTCGCCCAGGCCCGCAACCGGATGATGACGGACGTCCAGACCGCTGACGTGCTGCTGACCAACCCCACCCACGTCGCCGTGGCGCTGAAGTACGAGGCCGCGTTCGGCGCCCCCCGGGTGGTCGCCAAGGGCGCCGGCGAGGTGGCCCGGCGGCTCCGCGAGCTCGCCGCCGAGGCGCACGTGCCGATGGTGCAGGACGTCCCGCTCGCCCGGGCTCTGCACGGCAGCTGCGAGCTGGGCCAGGAGGTGCCCCCGCAGCTGTTCACCGCCGTCGCCCGGGTGCTCGCCTTCGTGATGCACCTGGGCAACCAGGGCATCCGCGGCGGCACGCACCGCCCGGGCTTCACCGCCCCGGACACCACCGACCTCCCGGTCGCCGGACGACGACGGGCCGCCTGACCAGTCACACCCGCACCACCGGCTGCCGATGGTGGTCTTCGTGAAGTGGACGACGGCAGCGATCCCCATCGGGGTCGTCTCGATCGTCCTCATGCTCGTCGTCCCGCTGCCGGCGATGGTCCTGGACCTGCTGATCGGCATCAACATCGGCGTCAGCCTGCTGATCCTGCTCGTGGCGATGTCGATCAAGCGGCCGCTGGACTTCGCCGTCTTCCCCTCCGTCGTGCTCATCGCGACGCTGCTGAGGCTGGCGCTGAACGTCTCCTCCACCCGCCTGGTGCTCTCCGACGGCTACGCCGGGGAGGTCATCGAGGCCTTCGGGCACTTCGTCATCGGCGGCTCGCTGGTGGTCGGCCTGGTGGTGTTCCTGATCCTCGTGGTCATCCAGTTCGTGGTGATCACCAAGGGCGCCGAGCGGGTCGCCGAGGTCGGCGCGCGCTTCACCCTCGACGCGATGCCCGGCAAGCAGATGGCGATCGACGCCGACCTCAACGCCGGGCTGATCAACGAGAACCAGGCCCGCCGGCGGCGCGCCGACGTCACCGCCGAGGCCGACTTCTACGGCTCGATGGACGGCGCCAGCAAGTTCGTCAAGGGCGACGCCATCGCCGCGATCATCATCGTGCTGGTCAACCTGGTCGGTGGCCTGGCCGTCGGCATGATGCAGAACGGCATGAGCGCCGGGGACGCCGTCAGCACCTACTCGCTGCTGGCCGTCGGTGACGGTCTGACCTCGATGGTCCCGGCGCTGCTGCTGTCCACCGCGACCGGCATCGTGGTCACCCGCTCGGCCGCCGACGGCGACCTGGGCAACGACATGATCGCCCAGCTCGGCCGCAAGAAGCAGCCGCTGCGGATCGCCGGCGGCGGGCTGATCGCGCTGGGCCTCATCCCCGGCCTGCCCAAGCTGCCCTTCCTGGTGGTCGGCGGGCTGCTGCTGTTCCTGGCCTCCCGGGTCGACGAGACCCCGGAGCCCAGCGAGGACGACGAGGCTGCCGCCCTGCTGCCGCCCGAGCCCTCCCCGGACTCCCCCGAGGCGATCGCCTCGAAGATGCGGGTCGACCCGCTGGAGCTCGAGGTCGCCTTCGACCTGGTGGAGCTGGTCGACGCCGCCCGCGGCGGGGACCTGCTGGACCGGGTGAAGGCGCTGCGCCGCAAGGTCGCGATGGACACCGGGCTGGTCATCCCGCTGGTGCGCACCCGGGACAACCTGGACCTCCCGGCCTCCCAGTACGTCGTCTGGCTCAACGGCGTCCCGGTCGCCCGGGGCACGTCGCCGGCCGGCACCGTGCTGGCCATCGGCGACGGCCTGGACGCCCTGCCCGGCAAGCCGACCCGAGAGCCGGTGTTCGGGCTGGCCGCCAAGTGGGTGCCCGCCGAGCTGCAGCGCCAGGCCGAGATGGCCGGCGCCACCGTCGTGGACCGCTCCTCGGTGATCACCACGCACCTGGCCGAGGTCGTCCGGCAGAACGCCGCACAGCTGCTGGGCCGCGAGGACGTCAAGCTGCTTATGGAGATGGTCCGCCGCTCGCACCCCGTCGTGGTCGAGGAGGTCACCGCCTCGGTGCTCTCGCTGGGCCAGGTGCAGCAGGTGCTGGCCGCGCTGCTGGAGGAGGGCGTCTCGATCCGCGACCTGGTCCGGATCTTCGAGGCCCTCACCCTGCGGGCCACCACGGCCACCGACCTGGACAGCCTGGTCGAGGCCGCCCGCGCCGCGCTGGGCCCGGCGATCAGCCACGCCTACGTCACCGCCGACGACAAGCTGTACGTGATGACCCTGGACCCCGGGTTCGAGCAGCGGCTGCTGGCCGCCGTCCGGCAGGGCGAGCAGGGCGCGGTGCTCGCGCTGGACGCGGGCTCGGTCGACGCGCTGGCCCGCGGCACCAGCGACCTGCTGGACGACGCCGAGAAGCTGGGCATCACCGCCCTGCTCGTCTGCTCCCCGCAGGTGCGCCCCGCGCTGTCCCGGCTGATGCGCCAGGTCGTCGCCCGGTGCACCGTCATCTCCTACACCGAGGTGTCGCGCACCGCCCAGATCGAGACCATCGGGGTGGTGGACGGTGCCGTCGCGATCGCCTGAGCCGCCGTCCGGGGCGACCCGGGACGAGGCCATCGCCGCCGCCCGTGAGGAGTACGGGTCCGACGTGCGCATCCGCGGCGTCCGCCGGGTGCGCTCGGGCGGGGTGGCCGGGTTCTTCAGCTCCGAGCGGTACGTGGCCGACGTCGTCGTCCCCGCTGCCGTCCCCGCTGCCGTCCCCGCTGCCGTCCCCGCCCCTGCGCCGTCGCTGTCGACCGAGGACGCGCTGGCCCAGTGGCCCGCCGCCGGGCTCAGCGTGGACGACCTGCTCGCGGTGGCCCAGGAGGTCGCCCGGGCCCAGCAGGCGACCGCGCCCGCGGCGGTGGACCCCGTCGCCGAGCTGGCCGACCTGTTCGGCTCCGGCCCGGCCGAGGTCGCCGTCTACTCCCCCGCGTCGGTGGCCCGGCCCGCCCCGGCGGCGCCGGTGTGGGAGCGGACCCGTCGGGCCCTCCCCGAGACCCCCCCGGCCGCCGTCGAGGCCCCGGTGGACGCCGAGCCCGCGGTCTCCCCGTTCGCCGCCGCGCTGATGCGGATGACCGACCACGACGCCGAGGTGCAGACCGCGGTGGCGACGTCGGCCGCCCTCGACCTCGAGGAGCGGGCCGCCCGGCAGGCCGCCGTGCTCGAGGCCGAACGCGCCGCGGCCCGGCAGATCCAGGCCGCCCAGGCCGAGGAGGACCGGCGTGCCGCCCTCGCGGAGGCACCCCCCGCGCCGAGCCGGGTGTCCGCCGCGCTGGCGGCTGCCGCCGGACTGCGGGCCGCCGCGATCCAGGCCGCCGGCGAGCTCGCCGCGCTGCCACCGCCGCCACCGACGTCGACGTCCCTGCTGCCGGGGCTGGGCACCACACCCGCCGTCCCGCCCGCCCCGCCGCCGGCACCCCCGCTCCACCCGACCACCCCCACCACCCGGGAAGAGGACCAGCAGGTGTCGATGGACCAGCCCTTCGTCGAGACGTCCGCCCCCACGGGCGCCGACGAGGCCCACCCCGTCCGCCGCCCGCTGCCCCCGGCCGCCGTCCCCGCGCCGGCCGCGCTCGACCTGTGGGGTGCCCCGGTGCCGCCCCCCGCCCCGGAGGGGGACGACCACGGCCGGCACCGGCCCGTGGGCGCGCCCGCCTCCTTCGAGGCGACCCGCGTCGAGGTGCCCGAGCGACCGGCACCGACCGAGGACGACCTCGCCCGGCTGCAGCAGCTCGAGGCCCTGCGTGCCGCGGCGATGGCCGGGGTCTCGCTCACCCCGCGCCGCCGCCGTTCCGACCGGGCCGGCCGGCACCGCCCTGCCGACGCCGGGCCGCCCGCGCCGTCGACCCCCACGCAGGACGACGCCACCGGCCGCACCGCGACGGGGTTCGCCGACAGCCTGGCCGCGCTGGCCGACAGCGAGTACGTGACCTCCGGCATCCCGGTCGTGGAGGCCGACCTGGCGCCCGAGGTCAGCAGCGACCTGGTCGAGGAGATGGCCGCCGAGATGGCCGCGGGCATGGCCGAGGTGCTGGCCCGCACCGCCAGCGACCCCGCCCCCCTGCGCGACGGCACGACCGTGCTCCCCTCCCTGGCCAGCGTGCTGGGTGCCGCGTTCACCGCCGCCCCGGCCCCGCGGGTCCGCGGCCCCAAGCCGCCGGTGCCCCCGGCACGCGGGGGTCGCACCCGGGCCGTGCCGCCGCACCCCACCACGCGCGGCCGCGACGAGGGCTGGGCGACCGTGACCCACCTGGTCCCGCCCGCGGCCACCCCGAGCGCCCCGTCCCCCGCGGCGACCGAGACCGTCGACCCGGACGGCCTCACCGGCCTGGGACTCACCCCCCGGCTCCTCGGCCCGGACTTCGCCGCCCGGGCGCGCACCCAGGGCACCTTCGCCGCGCTGGTCGCCGCGCTGACCGAGACGCTCCCGGCCGCCCCCACCGCACCCACCGGGGCCGGGGACGTGCTGGTCGTCGCCGGCCCGGGTGCGGAGGCGCTGGCGAGCGCCCGCACGCTGGCCACCTCGCTGCGGCTGGACCCGGCCGCCGTGCAGTGGGCCACCCGGGGCGAGCTCGCCGGGCTGACCGCCCAGGACCTGCGGGTGCCCACCGCGGCGGTCGCCGCCGAGCGCCGGGCGCAGTCCCGTGGCGCGGGGGTGCCCACGGTGGTGGCCCTCGACGTCCCGCTGCGCGACGCCGGGTCCCCCTGGGTCGCCCAGGTGCTGGAGGCCCTCGCCCCGACCGCGGTGTGGGGCGTGCTCGACGCGACCCGCAAGCCCGCCGACCTGGCCGGCTGGGTCCGGGCGCTGCCCCGGGTGGACGCCGTCGTCGTCACCGAGACCGAGTCCTCGGCCGACCCGGCCGCGCTGCTGGACGGGCTCACCGTGCCGGTGGCCGTCGTCGACGGGGCGCGGGCGACCCCGCACCGCTGGGCGGCGCTGCTGTGTGAGCGGTCGGCCGGCCGGTCGTGAACCCGCTGCGCTGGGACGTCCTCGGCGCAGCCCTGCTCTTCGCCGTCCCCGTGCTGCTCCTGGGGGCGGAGGGCACCTTCGACCTGGACGACGTGACCACCCGGCTGCCGTGGTGCCTGCTCGCCGGGTGGGTCGCCAGCTCGCTGCTGCGCGCGGCGGTCAGCCCCCGGCCGGCCGCGCCCCGCCGGTCCTCCGCCACCGGCGTGCGTCCTCAGCCACCGACGTCGGTGGCTGAGGACGCACGGTGATCAGCTGAGCTGATCGAACCCGAGGTCAGACGGGGAGGTCCTCGAGCATCTCGGTGACCAGGGCGGCGATCGGGGAGCGCTCGGAGCGGGTCAGCGTGACGTGGGCGAAGAGCGGGTGGCCCTTGAGCGCCTCGATGACCGCGGTGACGCCGTCGTGCCGGCCGACCCGCAGGTTGTCGCGCTGCGCGACGTCGTGGGTGAGCACCACCCGGCTGTTGGTGCCCAGCCGGGACAGCACGGTCAGCAGCACCCCGCGCTCCAGGGACTGCGCCTCGTCGACGATCACGAACGAGTCGTGCAGCGAGCGGCCGCGGATGTGGGTCAGCGGCAGCACCTCGATCAGCCCACGGGCCAGGATCTCGGTGACCACCTCGCTGCTGACCAGCGCACCCAGGGTGTCGAAGACCGCCTGCGCCCAGGGCGCCATCTTCTCGCCCTCGGAGCCGGGCAGGTAGCCCAGCTCCTGGCCGCCGACGGCGTACAGCGGGCGGAAGATCACCACCTTCTTGTGCGCCCGGCGCTCCATCACCGACTCCAGGCCGGCGCACAGCGCGAGCGCGGACTTGCCGGTGCCGGCCCGCCCGCCCATCGACACGATGCCGACCTCGGGGTCCAGCAGCAGGTCCAGCGCGACCCGCTGCTCGGCGGAGCGCCCGTGCAGGCCGAACGCCTCCCGGTCGCCGCGCACCAGCTTGACGTGCTTGTCCGCGGTGACCCGGCCCAGCGCCGACCCGCGGGAGGACAGCAGCACCAGCCCGGTGTGCGTGGGCAGCTCCGCGGCTGCGGGCAGGAACAGGGTGCCGCCGTCGTAGAGCGCGGAGATCTCGTCCTCGCCCAGCGAGAGCTCGGCCATCCCGGTCCACCCGGCGTCGACCGCGCCCAGCGCCCGGTACTCGTCGGTGTCCAGACCGACCGCGGCGGCCTTCACCCGCAGCGGCACGTCCTTGGTGACCAGGCAGACGTCGGCTCCCTCGGCGCGCAGGTTGAGCGCGACCACCATGATCCGGCTGTCGTTGCTGTCGTTGCTGTCGTTGCGGAAGCCCGCCGGCAGCACCGAGGCGTCGGAGTGGTTGAGCTCCACGCGCAGCGTGCCGCCCTGGTCACCGACCGGGAGGGGCGCGTCGAGCCGGCCGTGCTGGACCCGCAGGTCGTCGAGCATCCGCAGCGTCTGCCGGGCGAACCAGCCCAGCTCCGGGTGGTGCCGCTTCTCCTCCAGCTCGCCGATGACGACGAGGGGGACGACGACCTCGTGCTCCTCGAAGCGCAGCAGCGCGCCCGGGTCGGAGAGCAGGACGGAGGTGTCGAGGACGTACGTGCGGCGCGTGGTCACAGGTCGACTCCCGATGGGGTGCTGGCGCACCCCGACTCGATGGTGGCCGGGCCCCGGCGCAGAGGCCGGTGCTCGGCCCCCTGGTTCGACAACTCGCATCGCGCCAACCGGGCCTCCCGTGTCCGGCGGGACGGGCCCCCCGGACACCCGGAAACTAGGCCCGCCAGGTGTCCGGGAGGTTGCTACACGCCGTCGTGTCGCGGCTCAGCCCGATTCCTTGCGGAACTGGGAGGTCCCGTACCAGGCGCCCAAGCCCGCGAAGAGCACGGTGAACAGCACGCCCCAGCCGACGTCCGGGGCACCGAAGTCCCCGGCGAACAGCGCCCGCGCGCCGTCCACGACGTGCTTGAACGGCACCAGGTCCGACACCGTCTGCAGCCAGCCCGGCGCCAACGTCATCGGCAGCAGGATCCCCGACAGCAGCAGCACCGGGAACAGCACCACGTTGAGCAGCGGGGCGAAGGCGTCCTCGCTCTTCAGCGTCAGGGCCAGCGCGTAGGACACCGCGGCCAACGACCCGCCGAGGACGGCGACCAGCACGATCGTCAGCGCGACCCCGCCGACCGAGGCGTCCAGTCCGAACGGGACGGCGACCAGCACCAGCACCACGCCCTGGACGGCGAGCACCAGCACGTCGCGCAGCACCCGGCCCAGCAGCAGCGCCGCCCGCGGCGCCGGGCTCACCCGCTGGCTCTCGATGACCCCGGCCCGGTACTCCGCGATGAGGCTGAACCCGACGAACGCGGTGCCGAACAGGCCCAGCTGGACCAGGATGCCGGGCACGAACACCTGGTAGGCGTTCGCGCCGCCGAGCTGGCCGGCGATCGGCTCCAGCAGCGGGCCGAACAGCACGATGTAGAGCACCGGCTGCAGCAGGCTGATGACCAGCCAGGCCGGGTTGCGCAGCGAGGTGCGCAGGGCCCGGTGGAAGACGGTGCCGGTGTCGCGGACCAGGGTGCTCACGGGAGCGCCTCCTCGGCGGGTGCGGGCTCGGTCGGGTGCTCGCCGTCGCGCAGCGAGCGTCCGGTGACGGTGAGGAAGACGTCGTCCAGGCTGGGTCGGCGGCTCTCCACGCCGGCCACCTCGATCCCGGCGGCGTCCAGGTCGCGCAGCAGCGCGACCAGCACCGACCCGCCGGCCGGCACCCGGCAGGTGACCCGGTCGCCGTCGACCTGGGGCGCCTCGGCGCCGGGCAGCCCGGCCATCCGGTCGGCGATCCCGGCGGACTCCGCGGCGGAGGCCGCGGTGACGGTCAGCAGGTCCCCGCCGACCGAGCTCTTCAGCGCGTCGGGGGTGCCCGAGGCGACGATGGTGCCCTTGTCGATCACCAGCACGCGGTCGCACAGCGCGTCGGCCTCGTCGAGGTAGTGGGTGGTGAGGAAGACCGTCGTCCCCCGGTCCCGGCGCAGTGCCTCGATGTGGCCCCAGAGGTTGGCGCGTGCCTGCGGGTCCAGCCCGGTCGTGGGCTCGTCGAGGAACACCAGCCCGGGCACGTGCACCAGGCCCATCGCGATGTCCAGCCGGCGGCGCTGTCCGCCGGACATCGCCTTGGGCTGGCGCTCCCACAGCCCGTCCAGGTCGAGCTCGGCGAACAGCTCCTTCCCCCGGGTGGTGGCCTCGGCGGTGCTCACGCCGTAGAGCCGGGCGTGGCTGACCAGCTCCTCCCCCGCCCGGTTCTCCGGCGCGGTCGACCCTGCCTGCGACACGTAGCCGATCCGCCGGCGGACGCCGACCGGGTCGGTGAGCAGGTCGCAGCCGGCCACCGTCGCGGTGCCGGCGGTCGGGGCGAGCAGGGTGGTGAGCATCCGCATCGTGGTGGTCTTGCCGGCCCCGTTGGGGCCCAGGAACCCGACGATCTCCCCGGCCTCGACGTCGAGGTCGACACCCGCGACGGCACGGACCTCGGCGGACTGCTTGCCGCGCTTCTTCCGGAAGGTGCGGGACAGCCCGCGGGCGTGGATCACGCCCGTGATCATGGACCCGGCGGGTCAGTCGAGTCGAGTGCGTTCCGCTCGCCGCGGACGGGCGGCGACCAGCGCCCAGACCAGGGGGACGACGAGGACCGGCCACTGCAGCGACAGGTCACCCACCCACAGCAGCCCGAGGACCAGGAACACGGCCAGGCAGCCCGCCGACCACAGCCCGAGCGCGCGCGCCTCCCCCGGGGTGTGCCTCACCGACGCAGCTCGGCGGTGATCCGCGCCGGGGTCAGCGGCTCGTCGAGCAGCCGGAGGAAGCGGTCGGCGACCGGGAGGTCGTCCGGCCGGGCGGCCAGCCAGCCGGCGAGCAGGTCGTAGCCCTCGACGTAGGTGGTGATGTAGGCCCGCCACAACGGGTGGGTCAGGAAGCGCAGCTGCTGCACGGCCCGGTCGTGGCTCACCAGCGACCAGCGCTGCAGGTGGGCCAGCACGTCGTCGGTGGCGGCACCCCGGTCGTGCAGCATCAGCGCGGCGTCCTGACGCACCCGGTTCAGCGGGGCGGCCGCCGCCGACACCCGCTCGGACAGCTCGCCGTCGAAGCGCAGCCCCAGGTCGCCGAGCACCTCGGCTGCCCACGGTCCCCAGCCCGCGCCGATCGCGGCCTGGACGCCGAGGTCGGCCAGCCCCTCCGCCATCAGGCACTCGGGGGTGTTGACCAGGAAGACGGTGTGCTCGAGGTGGCTGTCCCGCTCGACCAGCCCGCGCTCCTTGCGGCAGTGCTCGGTGTGGTGGCCGGGGTAGGCCTCGTGGGCGACCAGGTGCGGCAGCTGCCCCAGCCGGTGCGGCAGGTCGGCGTTGATCGCCACCCGCGAGCGGTAGTCGCCCTCGTAGTAGTTGAAGCCCGACCACGGCTGGTCGATGACCACCTCGTAGGTCACGGTCTCCTGCTCGGGCAGCCCGTAGAGCCCGCGCACCCGGTCGCGCAGCGCGCTGGACAGCGCGTGGACCGCCTCCTCCAGCCGGGCCGGCGGGCACTCCTCGCGGCGCCGGTGCACCGCGTACCGCTCGGCCAGGGTGCCGGTGCCGGGCAGCAGGTCCTCGAGCTCGGTGTGCGCGGCGGCGTAGGTCGCCGGGTCACCCAGGTCGACGTCGACCTGGAAGTAGGACCGCACCTCCTCGACGTAGCCGACCGGCTCGTCGGCCATCTTCCGGGCGGTGCACTCCAGACCGGTGAGCTGACCGCGCAGGAAGTCCGCCCGGTCGGCGGGGAGGGCGGAGGCGTCGAGCTCGCGCAGCAGGCCCCGGGCCTGGTCGCGCAGTCCCCGCGGCGTGGGGGCCGGTTCGGCCTGCACGGCGGCCCGGATCCGCCGGTCGCCGGTGTAGGCGTCGACGAAGCCCTCCTCCAGCCGGTCGAACCGCAGCCCGAGCCGGACGTACTCGAGGGGGACGTCGACCGCGCCGGATGCCCTGCCGGATGTCATGGCGGCCAGTCTCACACCCGTGCGGTCAGCCGCCGAAGCGGCGCTGCCGGGCCGCGTAGTCACGCAGCGCCCGCAGGAAGTCCACCCGGCGGAACTCCGGCCAGTAGACGTCGGTGAAGTAGAACTCCGAGTGCGCGGTCTGCCACAGCAGGAAGCCGCTCAACCGCTGCTCGCCGCTGGTCCGGATCACCAGGTCCGGGTCGGGCTGGCCGCGGGTGTAGAGGTGCTCGGCGATGTGCTCGACGTCGAGGCTGCCGACCAGCTCGTCCAGCGTCGTCCCCCGCGCGGAGTGCTCGGCCAGCAGGGAGCGGACCGCGTCGGCGATCTCCCGTCGTCCCCCGTAGCCGACGGCCAGGTTCACCGTCGCGCCGGTGCGGCCGCGGCTGTCCTCCTCGGCCTGCTTGAGCACCGTGGTGGTCTCGCCGGGCAGCAGGCCCAGCGCGCCGACCGCGTTCAGCTGCCACCGGCGGCCGGGGCCGGCCAGGTCGGTGGCGACCCCCTCGATGATGCGCAGCAGCGGGGTGAGCTCGGGCTCCGGGCGGGTGAGGTTGTCGGTGGACAGCAGGAAGAGGGTGACCACGCCGACGCCGGTCTCGTCGCACCAGCCGAGGAAGTCCGCGATCTTGTCCGCGCCCCGGCGGTGGCCGTCGTTGACGTCCTCGAGGCCGATGGCCTTGGCCCAGCGCCGGTTGCCGTCCACGATCACCCCGACGTGGTGCGGCACGGCGGCGCGGTCCAGCCGACGGACCAGCCGACGCTCGTAGAGAGCCGTCAGGCCCGTCCGCACCTGCTCGCGCGCCCCCACGGAGAGCCACCCTAGGACTCCGCACCGCGCAGCGGCAGGGCACCGGGGTCCGAGCCTGGGCGACCTCACAGCGCGACGGGGTGCCACGCCCGCGCGCGCGACCGTAACCTCGGCCCATGAGCGCACCGCACGATCCCACCGAGGCCGTCCTGGTGACCTCGGACGGGGCCGAGCTCACCGCACCTGCCCGCGAGGGCGTGGCCACCGTCCTGGCCGAGGGCGAGCAGGTCCAGTCGGTCCGGCAGCCCGGCGAGTGGGTCGACGCCGACTACGCCGACGACGACTACGACCACCCCGACACCCGCCCGCGGGCCCGGGGCTGGCTGCACCTGTTCGCGGCCTTCGGTTCCGTCGTGGCCGGCGCCGTGCTCATCCCGATGGCCTGGTCGCACGGCGGCCCCCGGGCCGGGCTCCCGGTCAGCCTCTACTGCCTGACCATCCTCGGGCTGTTCGGGATCAGCGCCGCCTACCACCGCCGCCGCTGGTCACCGCGCGGGTGGAAGCTGATGAAGCGGCTCGACCACTCGATGATCTTCATCTTCATCGCCGGCACGTACACCCCGTTCGCCGCCCTCGCGGTGAACGCCCCGACCAACTGGTGGATCCTCGGCGTCGTCTGGACCGGGGCCCTGGGCGGCGTGGCCCTCAAGCTGGCTTGGCCCACCGCACCCCGCTGGCTCGGCGTGCCCATCTACGTGGCGCTGGGCTGGGTCGCGGTGTTCGTGCTCACCGACATCCTCGCCCTGGCCGGCGTGACCGCGATGGTGCTGCTGGCCGCCGGCGGCGTGCTGTACACGATCGGCGCGGTGGCCTACGCGATCAAGAAGCCCAACCCGTGGCCGGGCACCTTCGGCTACCACGAGGTGTTCCACGCCATGACGATCGTGGCGGCCGCCTGCCACTACATCGCCGTGTGGTTCGCCATCTACAACTCCCCCTTCGTCTAGGGACCGACGACCCCCGGCGGCAGGACCGGCTCCACCGACCGGTTGCCGTACTCGTCGTAGACGACCACGCCCTGCTGCTGCGGGAAGGCGTTGCCCGGCTGGGGTGCGACCTCCTCGAGCGGGGCGATCTCCTGGCCCTGGTCGTCGTAGGTGCTGAGGTCCTCGATCGGCCGACCGTCCTGGTCGTAGAGCAGCACCCCGGTGAGCGGTTCGCCGTCGGAGCCGTACGGGACGATGTTGGTGATCGGCGTGCCGTCCTCGTGGACCAGCGTGCTCGGACCCGAGTCGTAGGACGCGGGCTCGGGGTAGGCGGCCTCGGCCGACCGCGAGACCAGCCCGACCAGGGCGATGAGCGTGCAGACCGCCAGCACCAGGTTCACCGCGGCCGCCCGGTGGCTCAGCGGGCGGGCCGCGACCCGGTCCCGCAGGCCCTGCCGCACGGAGAGGACCACGGCCGCCCCCGTGATGAGCCAGCCGAGGACGCCGACACCCAGGGTGGGCAGCAGGGAGACCCCGGCCCCCAGGAAGACGACCCCGACGGCCGCCACGGCCGCCCACCCGCGCAGCACCCACCAGGCCGGACGCAGCTCGGGCAGGAACTCCCGGGCCTGGACCACGGCCGGGTGGTCGGCCCAGCGGGCCCGGTACCGCTGCAGGTCCCAGCGCCAGCCGTCGAGCACGGCGGTCTCCGGGGCCGGGCCCTCGGGCAGGCCGGCGGCGCGGCGCAGCTCGGCCGCGTACTCCGCCGCCGGTCCCAGCCGGTCGGTCAGCGGGCCCGGGGTCTCCGAGGCGACCTCGACGAGGTGCTCCTCCAGGTCCTCGAGCAGCTCCTCCACCCGGGCCGGCGGGACGTCGGCGAGGGCCTCGCGGACCTGCCGGGCGTAGGCCGCGACCTCGGGGTCGGTCTGCTGGGCCGTCGTCATGCCGCCACCTGCCCGGCGAGCAGCGCCGCCATCGTGTCCGCGAACCCCGACCAGGTCTTGGTCGAGGTCTCCAGCTGGGCCCGCCCGGAGGCGTTGAGGCCGTAGTACTTGCGGTGCGGGCCCTCCACCGAGGGGACGACGTAGGACGTCAGGTGCCCGGCGCTGTACAGCCGGCGCAGCGTCCCGTAGACCGAGGCGTCACCGACGTCCTCCAGCCCGCCGGCACGCAGCCGACGGACGACGTCGTAGCCGTACCCGTCCGCACCGTCGAGCACAGCGAGCACGGCGAGGTCGAGCACCCCCTTGAGCAGTTGCGTGGTGTCCACGGGCGGGACAGTACCGCGCAGTGCGCACTACCCCGGGACGGAGAACACCGGCGCGTCGGGTCAGGCGGCGCGCAGGTCCGCAGCCGGGAACGGCGGGCGCTCGTCGAGCCGCACGCTGAGCCGACCGGCCAGCCGCCAGGCCCGGGCGGTGACGTCGCGGTCGGACTCGGTGACCAGGTTGCCCATCACCCGCAGCGCGACGGTCATCAGCGCCCGCGAGCGCATGCCCACCGGGCCGGCCGCCGGCAGCAGCCGCGGCACGGTCAGCAACCCGGCGAGCCGGCGGGCGATGCTGAACGCCTCCCCGTAGTGCCGGCGCAGGGTCGCCGGCCACGCCAGCGTCCAGTCGTCCTCGTCGAGCAGCCCGGCCAGGGTGCGACCGGTCTCCATGCCGTAGTCGATCCCCTCGCCGTTGAGCGGGTTCACGCACCCCGCGGCGTCCCCGATCAGCGCCCAGTTGCGCCCGGCCACCCCGGAGACGGCGCCCCCCATCGGCAGCAGCGCCGAGGCCTTGGCCCGCACGTCGCCGGACAGCTGCCACTCCGCACGACGCTGCTCGGCGTAGAAGTCCAGCAGCGGCTTGAGCTGCACCCCGGCCGGGCGCTTGGCCGTGGCCAGCGTGCCGACGCCGATGTTCACCTCGCCCGAGGACAGCGGGAAGACCCAGCCGTACCCGGACAGCAGCTCGCCCTGGGTGCCACGCAGCTCCAGGTGGCTGGAGATCCACGGGTCGTCGCTGCGGCCGCTGGTCACGTAGCCGCGGGCGGCGACGCCGTAGGCGGTCTCCCGGTGCCACTCGCGGCCGAGCACCCGGCCCAGCGGGGACCGGACCCCGTCGGCGACGACGAGCCGGCGGCAGCGCACGGTGCTCACCGAGCCGTCGCCGCGGGTGAAGTCCACGGCGGTGACCCGGTCGCCGTCCCGGTGCACGTCGACGGCACGGGCGTCCTCGACACCGAGGGCCCCGTCGTCGAGGGCGACCTGCCGGATCCGGGCGTCCAGCTCGGTGCGCGGGACGGCGCCCCCGTGGTCGGGCAGCGCTCCCCCGGGCCACGGCAGCAGCAGCTCCTGGCCGAAGCCCGCCGCGCGCAGGCCCTTGTTGGTGCCGTGCGAGCGCACCCAGTCCCCCAGGCCGAGGTGGTCGAGCTCGGCGATGGCCCGGGGGGTCAGTCCGTCACCGCAGGTCTTGTCGCGGGGGAACACCGCGGCGTCGGCCAGCACCACGTCGTGTCCGGCGCGGGCGGCCCAGGCCGCGGCGGCGGAGCCGGCCGGGCCGGCGCCCACCACCAGGACGTCGGTGCTCTCGGGGGTCGTCACCACCCCAGTGTCCCTGGTGTGCAGGCGGTTCAGCCGAACAGCGGGAACCGCCCGGCAGCGGCACCGAGGTCGGCCCGGTCGGCGTCGGTGAGCGGGGCCCGGCCGGTCCCCCGCAGCGCCGCCGTCCGGTCGTCCCAGCGCTCCGGCAGGACTCCGCCGTGCAGGCCCACCAGCACGCGGCGGACCTCGGCCAGCGGGCCGTCGGCGGGGCCGGGCCGGTCGAGGTGGGCCACGGCGTCCAGGTGGTGGACGGCGGTCTCGACCACGAGGCTGGACAACAGGTCGGCGACGGGGAGCACGTGGCCCTGGGTGGCGACCAGGTCGGTCGCGTCGACCCGGGTCGCGGCGACGAGCACGGCCGCCGTCGTCCCCGCGTAGGTGCCGACCAGGTCCGCGAGTCCCTCCGCGGCGCTGGCGACCACCCGGGTGCGCCACACCCCGCCGTCCCCGGGCTCGGGCTGCCAGGCCCGCCAGTACTCCACGGCGTCGGTGTCCGCCGGCCCGGTGGCGGGCGTGCACAGCGCGACGAGGCCGCGCCGGGCGTCGTGGAGGAGGTGCTGCACCAGGTCGAGCACGGCCCACCCCCGACAGCCGGTCGGCGTCCACGCCTGGTCGGGCGTCAGCTCCGCGAGCACTCCGCCGAGGTCGCCGTAGGCCCGACGCAGCAGTGCCAGGGGGTCGCTCACGGCGACCACCCTGGCACCCCTGCGGGTGCTCAGCCCACCGCGGGACCGCGGCCGCGGACCTCCTCGACGCTCTCCATGGCGCGGCGGAGCTCGGTCAGCCACTCCTCGGTGTGCTCACCGACCAGCCGCACCGACCAGGCCAGCGCCTCGGAGCGGGAGCGGGCGACCCCGGCGTCGACCAGGGTGTCGAGCACCTGCCGCTCGGGCTGGCGCAGCCGGGTCATCACCGGGACCGAGAGCGTGGTGAACAGCTCCCGGGTGTCCCCGCAGCTGGCCCCCCACGCGACCGAGCGGCCGTACCGGGCCTGCGCGGCGTCGGCGATCGCCATCCGCTGCTCGCGGGTCTGCTCGCGGAAGCGGGCGATCCGGCCGGCCTGCGCGGCCGCCGGGTCACCCTCCCCGGCGTCGGGGGTGGGGACGGCGCCCACCACGGTGATCTCGTCCCGGTCGACCTGCAGCTCGACCGGGCCGGTGAACCAGTCGTCGGGCAGTCGGCCGGCGAACCAGCCGGCGACCTCGGTGCGGTCCACGGGTGGGGCGGTGTCGGCGCCCCGGCCGCGGCCGGGGCCTCTCGCGGAACGGTGGTGGGGGAACACGGTGCCTCCTCAGGTCACGATGTGCATCACCGTAATCCTGTAATCAACCGACGAGAAGCCCCCTTCGTGCGCTCTGGGCGAACCGGCGTCTGCAGCTCGGGGTGAGGGTCAGCCGGCGTCGGCGGTCTCCGGGTCGGCGGGGGCGTTCTGCCCCTCGTCGGGCTCCCGCTCTTTGCGCCGCAGCAACAGGCTGGTGATGCCCAGCAGCAGGACGAGCACCCCGAGGACGCCGATGACCACCATCCGGTCGGCGAACCCGTCCTTGCCGACCACGGACGCCGCCTCGACGCTGAGCACCACGATCTCCTTGATCGAGGCGATGATCCCGACCAGCAGGAACGGCTCGGCGATCAGCTCGCGCTTCTCCACCGTCGTCCGGACGGCGAACAGCAGCTCGACCACGATGAACACCAGCAGCAGGACGTCGAGGAGCTCGAGCACCGGCGTCTGCGAGAAGTCGCTCAGCAGCGAGTACGTGGTCTTCCCGGCCAGGGCGAGCAGCACCAGCGCGATGACGACGAGGAACAACGCGATCCCCGCGTAGACCACGTTCTCGGCGAACTCCAGCACCCGGGTGCCGGCCCGACCGAAGCCCGGGGGCCGGTCGTCGTCGCGGGGGCTGCTGCTGTGCTCCGGCTGTGCCACGCCGAGATCATCGGACACCGCGTGCCGGACTGCCTCAGGAGGTGGTGCGGGGTCCCTCGTCGGGGTCCTCGGCGCGCGGCGGCTCGATGGCCAGCGGCTGACGACGCAGGGTCTCCAGCAGCTCCTCGCCCGGGCGGCGCTGCTCGAAGAGCTCCGAGGCGTCGTCCGGGACGACGACCGGGGCGTCCTCGGGGTCGAAGCTGCGCGGCAGCTTCTTCAGGTGCTTGCCCATGGAGCGGCCCAGCAGCAGGATCGCGACCAGCAGCACGACCACCAGCAGCAGGCCGAACGGGCCGGACTTGCCGACGTCCTCGGGGAGCTGCTCGTTCGCCGCCAGCACCAGCATCGCGCCGGTCATCGGACCCCCACCTCGCTGCGGATCCCGGCGAACAGGTCGTCCTCGGGGGTGGGGCTGTCGACCAGGGAGCGGGCCAGCTCGTAGTCCTCGGTGGGCCACGTGGCGCGCTGCAGCTCCATCGGGGTGGAGAACCAGCGCCCGGTCGGGTCGATCTGGGTGGCGTGCGCGATCAGGGCACGGTCGCGCTGCTCGAAGTACTCATCGCACGGCACCTTGGTTGTCACCCGGTGCGAGATGTCCTTGGCCGGGTCCCACTTCTCCAGCATCTCGCCGTAGGGGGACTCCAGACCGGCGGCCAGCAGCGCCTCGTGCAGCGCCGTCGTCCGGGGGAAGGTGAAGCTCATGTGGTAGTAGAGCTTGCTCGGCTGCCACGGCTCACCCAGCTCGGGGTAGCGGTCGGGGTCACCGGCGGCCTCGAAGGCCAGCACCGAGATCTCGTGGGTCTTGATGTGGTCGGGGTGCGGGTAGCCGCCACGCTCGTCGTAGGTGGTGACCACCTGCGGCTTGAACCGGCGGATCAGCGCGACCAGGGGGGCGGCGGCCTCCTCGACGGGCACCAGGGCGAAGCAGCCCTCGGGCAGCGGCGGGAGCGGGTCGCCCTCGGGCAGCCCGGAGTCCACGAAACCCAGCCACTCCTGGCCGACGCCGAGGACCTCGCGGGCCGCGGCCATCTCCTCGGAGCGGATCTGCGGGAGCCGCTCCCAGACCTCGGGGCGGTCCATGGCCGGGTTCAGCACCGAGCCGCGCTCACCACCGGTACAGGTGGCGACGAGGACGTCGACGCCCTCGGCCACGTACTTGGCCATGGTGGCCGCGCCCTTGCTGGACTCGTCGTCAGGGTGGGCGTGCACCGCGAGCAGGCGCAGCTGGTCCGGGTCCGTCACGCCCCTATGGTCCCACCAGCCGCGGGCGGACGACGGCGACCCCGCCCACACCCCCTCGGAGCCCGACCGGTCTCGCAACGGGGCGCCGTGCGTGCGGTACCGGCGTCCCCGGTGTTAGGTTGGCCGATCACGCGGCCGCTCCCTGATCGGGGGGCGGCTCTTCGAGTTACAGGAGCCGTCTCATCGTGTCCACGACTGACGAGCAGGACCAGGGCGTCTGGCTGACCCAGGAGGCCCACGACCGGCTCAAGGGCGAACTCGACGGGCTCATCGCCGGACGCACCGCGATGGCCGCCGAGATCAACGCCCGCCGCGAGGAGGGCGACCTCAAGGAGAACGGCGGCTACCACGCCGCCAAGGACGAGCAGGGCAAGCAGGAGGGCCGGATCCGCCAGCTGACCGACCTGCTGCGCAAGGCCCGGGTCGGCGAGCCGCCGACGACCGCGACCGACGCCGCGGTGGGCACCGTCATCACCATCGCCTTCGACGGCGACGAGGACGACACCGAGAAGTTCCTGCTGGGCTCCCGGGAGATCGCCGGGACCACCGGGGTCTCGGTCTACTCGCCGGAGTCCGCCCTGGGCTCGGCCATCCTCGGTGCCTCCCCGGGCGCGACGGTCACCTACCAGGCGCCCAACGGCAAGGACATCACCGTGAAGGTGCTGGCCGTCGAGCCCTTCGTCCCCTGAGCCCGGTGGCACCTCCCCGGGCCCGGTCACGCCGGGCGGAGAACACCGACTTCGTGTGCGGACACTGCACGGTGCTGGTCCCGGCCAACACCGACGGCCACTACCGCAACCACTGCCCGTTCTGCCTGTGGTCGCTGCACGTCGACGACCTGCCGGGCGACCGGGCGTCGGAGTGCCGGCAGCTGATGGAGCCGATCGGGCTGGTGGAGAAGTCGGGGAAGGGCTGGCAGGTGGTGCACCGGTGCACGGCCTGCGGCCACCACCAGCCCAACCGGCTCGTCCGGGACGGCGCCTCACCCGACGACCTGGACCTGGTGCTGTCGCTGCCCTGGATCTGAGCCGCCCGCACCCGGGCGGCTCGGATCCGGGGCCGCTCAGACCTGCGCGGCCCGGTCCAGCCCGCGGCGGCGCAGCAGCGGGCCGGTGTCGGCGTCCCGGCCGACGACGTCGCGGAAGGCGCCCAGCGGGTCGACCGAGCCGCCACGGGCCAGCAGCTTGGTGCGGAACGCGTCCCCGTTGGCCCGGGTGAGCCCGCCGTTGGCCTTGAACCACTCGACGGTGTCGGCGTCGAGCACCTCGGACCAGATGTAGGAGTAGTACCCGGCTGAGTAGCCGCCGGCGAAGACGTGCTGGAAGTACGTGGTGCGGTAGCGCGGGGGCACCAGGTCCGAGGCCACCCCGGCGGCCTCGAGTGCGGCGGTCTCGAACGCCTGCGGGTCCTCGACCACGGTGTCCGGGCCGATCCGGTGCCAGGCCTGGTCGAGCAGGGTCGCGGCCAGGTACTCCAGCGTGCCCTGCCCCTCGCCCCACAGCGACGCCGCCTCGATCGCGGTGAGCACCTCGCGGCCCAGCGGCTCGTCGGTCTCGGTGTGCCGGGCGTAGTGGTCGAGGACCTCGGGCCACAGCGCCCACATCTCGTTGACCTGGCTGGGGAACTCCACGAAGTCCCGCGGCACGCTGGTCCCGCTGAAGCGCGGGTAGGTGACCGCCGAGCTCAGCCCGTGCAGGGTGTGGCCGAACTCGTGGAAGAGCGTGGTGACCTCGTCGAGGGTCAGCAGGGTGGGCTGACCGGCGGCGGCCCGGGTGACGTTGAGGACGTTGAAGACCACCGGGGTCGTGCCCAGCAGCGCCGACTGGCTGACGAAGGAGCTCATCCAGGCCCCGCCGCGCTTGCCGTCACGGGCGAAGAAGTCGCCCAGGTAGAGGCCGACCTGCTCGCCGACGGCGTCGGTGACCTCCCAGACCCGGACGTCGGGGTGGTAGGCCCGCAGGTCGGGGCGGGGGGTGAAGGAGTACCCGTAGAGCAGCCGGGCGGCGTGGAAGACACCGTCGACGAGCACCCGGTCCAGCTCGAACCACGGCCGCAACGCCGCGCTGTCCACCGCGTACCGCTCGGCCCGGATCCGCTCGGAGTAGAAGGCCCAGTCCCACGCGGCGAGCTCGACCCCGTCGGCGGCCGCCAGCTCGGCCAGCACCTCTCCCTCGGCCCGGGCGTTGGCCACGGCCGGGGGCACCAGCGTGCCGAGCAGCTCGTCGACGGCGGCCGAGGTCTTGGCGGTCTGGTCGGCGGCGATCAGGTCGGCGTGGGTGGGGAAGCCCAGCAACCGGGCCCGCAGCGCCCGCAGGTGGGCGATCTCGGCGGCGACCGGGCCGTTGTCGTGCTCCCCGGAGGACGCCCGCCCGATGGACGCCTCGTGCAGCCGGCGGCGCAGCTCCCGGTCGCGCAGCTTGGCCATCGCCGGCTGGCCGCTGGGCAGCACCAGGGTGAGCAGGAAGCCCTCCCGGCCACGCTCGGCGGCCGCCACCGCAGCGGCCTCGACCTCGGCGTCGCTGAGGCCGGCCAGCTGACCGGCGTCCTCGACGAGCACGGCCGCGGCCTCGGTGGCGACCACCAGGTTCTGCCCGAACGTGGTGGACAGCTCCGACAGGCGCAGGTTCAGCGCCCGCAGCTCGTCGCGGCCGGTCTCGTCCAGCTGCGCACCGGCGAGCACGAAGTCCAGGTGGTAGCGCTCCACGAGCCGGACGGACTCGGCGTCCAGGTCGTGCCCGCCCGCGGCCACCGCACGGTGCACCGCGTCGATCCGGGCGAACAACGCCGGGTCCAGCCGCAGGGCGTCGGAGTGCGCAGCGGCCAGCGGGGCGATCTCCCGCTCGATCTCCCGCAGCCGGTCGGAGGAGTTCGAGGACGCCAGGGCGTAGAAGACCGCCCGGGCCCGGTCGAGCAGCGCACCGGACCGCTCCAGGGCGACCACGGTGTCCTCGAACGTCGGCTCCCCCTCGCGGGCGGTGATCGCCTGCACCTCGGCGCGCTGCTCGGCCATCCCGGCCAGCAGCGCCTCGCGGCAGTGCTCCAGGGTCAGGTCGGCGAAGGGCGGGAGCCCGTGCGGCAGCGTCGAGGGCTGCGCGAGCGGGTTGTCCACGGACAGGGCGGAGGTCGGCTGGTCAGTCATCGCCGCCCATCATCGTCGGCCCCGCCGGCGCTCACCGGGTGGACGTCTTCAGGTAGGCGCGCACGGCCAGCGGGACGAACACCGCGAGGATCACCGCGGCCCAGATGACGGTGTAGAGCACCGGGTTCTGCAGCGCCCAGGCGTCGGGCACGGGAGCGCTGGCGGGCTGGTTGCCGAAGAGCTCGCGCGCGGCCTGCACCACCGAGGAGACCGGGTTCCACTCGGCGAAGGTGCGCAGCACCGACGGGAAGCTCTCCAGCGGGACGAACGTGTTGGCCACGAACGTCAACGGGAAGATCACGATGAAGCTGGCGTTGTTGACCACCTCGGGGGTGCGCACCAGCAGCCCGACCAGCGCCATCATCCAGCTGACCGCGAAGGCGAAGAGCAGGAGCAGCAGGAACCCGCCGATGGCCTCGGGCACCGAGCTGGTGATCCGCCAGCCCACCACGAGCCCGGTGAGCGCCATGACCACGATCGAGATGGCGTTGAGCCCCAGGTCGGCCACCGTGCGCCCGATGAGCACCGCCGCGCGGGACATCGGCAGCGACCGGAACCGGTCGATGAGCCCCTTCTGCAGGTCCTCGGCGATGCTCGCCCCGGTGGTCGTGGACCCGAAGACCACGGTCTGGGCGAAGATCCCGGGCAGCAGGAACTCGGCGTAGGTGATGCCGTCGGGCAGGTTGATCGCGCCACCGAAGACGTAGCGGAACAGCAGCACGAACATGATCGGCGACAACGTCGCGAACACGATCAGGTCGGGCACCCGCTTGACCTTGATGAGGTTGCGGCGGGTGATGACCAGGCTGTCGGAGACGGTGTGCGACAGGGAGCTCATCGGGGGGTCTCCTGCTTCTCGGTGCCGGGCTCGGCGTCCTCGGCGGAACGGCCGGTGAGGGTGAGGAACACGTCGT
This sequence comes from Geodermatophilus sp. Leaf369, assembly GCF_001424455.1. Classification (NCBI taxonomy): domain Bacteria; kingdom Bacillati; phylum Actinomycetota; class Actinomycetes; order Geodermatophilales; family Geodermatophilaceae; genus Geodermatophilus; species Geodermatophilus sp. Leaf369. The sequence continues at coordinate 988,675 of NZ_LMQA01000001.1, forward strand.
CGAGGTCGGGCCGGCGCAGGCCGACGTCGAGCACCTCCACCCCGCTGCCCTCCAGCCGGCGCAGCGCGTCGGCCAGGGTCGCGGCGCCCCCGGTGACCGGGAGGGTGAGCCGGCGGGTCTGGGTGTCCTGCCGTGGTTCCTCCAGGGCCAGCGGCCGCAGCAGCTCGGCGGCCCGGGCCAGGCCCTCGACCGAACCGGCGGTCAGCTCCAGCCGCTCGCCACCCACCTGGGCCTTGAGCTCGTCGGCGGTGCCGCGGGCGATGACCCTGCCCCGGTCGATGACCACCATCGCGTCGGCGAGGCGGTCGGCCTCCTCGAGGTACTGGGTGGTGAGCAGGATGGTCGTCCCGTCGCTGACCAGGTCGGCGATGAACTCCCACATGCCCAGCCGGCTGCGCGGGTCCAGCCCGGTGGTGGGCTCGTCGAGGAAGAGCACCCGGGGCCGGGCGATGAGGCTGGCGGCGATGTCCAGCCGGCGCCGCATGCCCCCGGAGTAGGTCTTGGCCGGGCGGCGCGCGGCCTCGGACAGGTCGAAGCGGTCCAGCAGGGCGGTCGCCCGGGACCGGGCCTCCTTCTTGCCCAGCCGGTAGAGCCGCCCCACCATCTCCAGGTTCTCCTCCCCGGTGAGGTACTCGTCGACCGCGGCGTACTGCCCGGTCAGCCCGATCACCCCGCGCACCTGGGCGGCCTGCGTGGCCACGTCGAGCCCCGCGACGGTGGCCCGGCCGGCGTCGGCCTGCAGCAGCGTGGACAGGATGCGCACCACGGTGGTCTTGCCCGCGCCGTTGGGGCCGAGCAGGCCCAGCACGCTGCCCTCCGGGACGGTGAGGTCGACCCCGTCGAGGGCGGTGAAGTCACCGAACCGCTTGACCAGGCCCTCGACGACGACGGCGTTGCCACCGGTGGCTGTGCTCATGCTGTGCACCGTAGGACGGGGTACCGACAGAACGGGTGCACGACGACGTCCTCACGCTCGGGCACCCCCGTACGGGGTGCTCTCGGGGTGGAGACCCGCCGGACCCGGCAGACTCATCGGTGCCGGGGCGCTCAGCCGCCCGCGACGGTGTAGCCGGCCCGCCCGAGGGCGGCCACGACCTCCTGGGCGTGGTCGGGACCCCGGGTCTCCAGGACCACCGCGATCTCCACGTCCCCCAGGTCCAGCTGCGCCGTCGTCCGTTCGTGCTCCACCGACAGCACGTTGGCCGACACCGCCGCCAGCTCGCGCAGCAGCGCGGCCAGCGAGCCCGGCCGGTCGGGCACCCGGACCCGCAGCGAGAGGTACCGCTGGGCGGCGGCCATGCCGTGCTGGACGACCTTGAGCATCAGCACCGGGTCGATGTTGCCGCCGGACACCACCGCCACCACCGGCGCCCGGAACGCCCCGGGGTCGGCGAGCACGGCGGCCACCGCCGCCACCCCGGCGGGCTCGACGACGAGCTTGGCCCGCTCCAGGCAGAACAGCAGCGCCCGGGACAACTGCGCCTCGGTGACCGTGCGGACCTCGTCGACCAGCCCCGCGACGTGCGCGAGCGTCAGGTCGCCCGGGGCCGCGACGGCGATCCCGTCGGCCATGGTGGTCATCGCCGTCAGGGGCACCGGGACCCCGGCGGCCAGCGAGGCCGGGAACGCCGCTGCAGCCGCCGCCTGCACCGCCACCACCCGGACGTCGGGACGGGCTGCCTTCACGGCCGCTGCGATGCCCGACACCAGCCCCCCGCCGCCGGTGCAGACCACGACCGTGGCCACCTCGGGACACTGCTCCACGATCTCCAGCCCGACGGTGCCCTGACCGGCGATGACGTCGGGGTGGTCGAACGGGTGGATGAACACCGAGCCGGTCTCCTCGGCGAAGGCCCGGGCGGCCACCAGCGGCTCGGTCAGCGAGTCGCCCAGCTGGTGCACGGCGGCGCCGTACCCCCGGGTGGCGGCCAGCTTGGGCAGCGGGGCCGTCTCGGGCATGAAGACGGTGGCCTCGGCGCCCAGCTCGCGGGCGGCCAGGGCGACCCCCTGCGCGTGGTTGCCGGCGCTGGCGGCCACCACGCCCCGGGCCCGTTCGGCGTCGGTGAGCCGCGCGATCCGGGTGTAGGCGCCGCGGATCTTGAACGAGCCGGTGCGCTGCAGGTTCTCGCACTTGAGCCAGACCGGACCCCCGACCCGCTCGGCCAGCGCGCGGGAGTGCTCCAGCGGGGTGCGCCGGACGACCCCGGCCAGCAGCCGGGCGGCGGACTCGACGTCGGCGCCGGAGACGAGGGGTACCGCGGGTTCGGTCACGCCCCGATCCTGACAGGCACCGCTGCGGTGCACGGTCAGGCCGACGCCTCCCGGATGTCACACCCCCGTCGTACCGTGGACGAGGTGACGGACGCCGCACTGCAGAACGCCCCTGCTCCCACCACCCTGGGCGAGCTCCGCGACAGCGGAGCCACCCCTGTCGGCGTCAAGGCCGAGATCCGCGCCAACCTGCTCGCCCGGCTCGCCGCCGGCGAGCCCTCCCTCCCCGGCATCGTCGGGTTCGAGGACACCGTCGTGCCCGAGGTCGAGCGCGCCCTCATCGCCGGGCACGACCTGGTCCTGCTCGGCGAGCGCGGCCAGGGCAAGACCCGCCTCATCCGCACGCTGGTGGGCCTGCTCGACGAGTGGACCCCCGTGCTGGTCGGCAGCGAGCTCAACGAGCACCCGCTGGCCCCGGTCAGCGTGTGGGGCCTGCGCCAGGTCGCCGAGCACGGCGACGCCACCCCGGTCGGCTGGCTGCACCGCAGCGACCGGTTCGGGGAGAAGCTGGCCACCCCCGACACGAGCGTCGGCGACCTGATCGGCGACGTCGACCCGATCAAGGTCGCCGAAGGCCGCACCCTGGGCGACCCGGAGACCGTGCACTACGGCCTGGTCCCCCGCACCAACCGGGGGATCTTCAGCATCAACGAGCTGCCCGACCTCGCCGAGCGCATCCAGGTGGCCCTGCTCAACGTGCTCGAGGAGCGCGACATCCAGATCCGCGGCTACCGGGTCCGGCTGCCGCTGGACCTGCTGCTGGTCGCCTCGGCCAACCCGGAGGACTACACCAACCGCGGGCGGATCATCACCCCGCTCAAGGACCGGTTCGGTGCCGAGGTCCGCACGCACTACCCGATCGAGCTCGCCGACGAGGTCCGGCTGCTGCACCAGGAGGCCAACACCTCCTGGGGCCTGGGCGGTGCGGGGCTGGACGCCCCGGTCGTGCCCGAGCACCTGGTCGAGATCATGGCCCGCTTCACCCGCTTGGTCCGCGAGTCCAGCCACGTCGACCAGCGCTCGGGCGTCAGCGCCCGGTTCGCCATCGCCGGCCTGGAGACCATCGCCGCCTCCGCCGTCCGCCGGGCCGCCGTGGCCGGGGAGACCCGCCCGGTCGCCCGGGTGGTGGACCTGCCCAGCGTGGTGCCGGCCAGCCGCGGCAAGGTCGAGTTCGCCGACGCCAGCTCCGACCCCGAGGACGAGCGGGAGCTGGAGGTGCTGGAGCACCTGCTGCGGCAGGCCACCGCGCAGACCTTCCGGGCCCGCTGTGGCGGGCTGGACCTCACCGGGCTGCAGGAGCACTTCACCGGCGGCGAGGTCGTGGAGTCCGGCGACCTGGTGTCCGCACCGGAGCTGATGGGCCAGGTGGGCACCGTCCCCAACCTGGCCCAGCTGCTCGGCCGGGTCGGGGTGCCCGAGGGCGAGGAGTCCGCCGAACAGGCCGCTGCCGCCGTGGAGTTCGCCCTCGAGGGTCTGTGGTTGACCCGCCGGTTGGCCAAGGACACCGACGGCAACCGCACGGTCTACGGGGCCTGACCGTGCCCCGCGGACGACACGGCACGGCCCGGTACGGGCGGTGGCGCGGCGGGCCCGACCCGCTGGCCCCGCCCTACGACCTGGGCAGTGCCGTCGACGAGATCGGCGACCAGGTGCTGGCCGGCAGCAGCGTGCGCGAGGCGCTGCGCGACCTGCTGCGCCGGGGCATGGACGGCCGGCAGGGGCTCGACGACCTGCGCCGGTCGGTGCGCGACCGGCTGAAGCAGGCCCGGAAGGCCGGCCGCATGGACGGCACGCTGGAGGAGGTCCGCGAGCTGCTGGACCGCGCCCTGGAGGCGGAGCGGCGCGAGCTGTTCCCCGACCCGGACGACGCCGCCCGACTGGCCGAGGCCGAGCTGGACGCGCTGCCCGAGGACACCGCCGGCGCCGTCCGGGCGCTGAAGGACAAGCAGTGGCGCTCCGACGAGGCACGCGAGGCCTACCAGCAGATCCAGGACCTGCTGCAGAAGGAGGTGCTGGACAGCCAGTTCCAGCACATGAAGTCCGCCCTGCAGCAGATGAACGCCGCCGGCGAGGACGGCACCCAGGCGGTCAAGGACATGGTCGCCGACCTGTCCGCGCTGCTCGACGCGCACAACCGCGGTGAGGACACCGACGAGCAGTTCGCCGACTTCATGGGCAAGCACGGGCAGTTCTTCCCCGACGACCCGCAGACCGTGGACGAGCTGGTCGACTCGCTGGCCCGCCGGGCCGCCGCGCAGGAACGGATGATGGCCGGGCTGTCGCCCGAGCAACGTGCCGAGCTGTCGGACCTCATGGGCCAGGCCATGCAGGACATGGGCCTGGCCAGCGAGATGGCGCACCTCAACGACGCCCTCCGCCAGGCCCGGCCCGACCTGCCGTGGGGCCAGCGTGGGCAGGTGCCCGACGGCGAGCAGGGCCTGGGCATGGGCGACGCCACGACGGCCGTGGCCGAGCTCGCCGACCTGGAGGCGCTGAACAACCAGCTCTCCCAGGGGTACGCCGGGGCCAGCCTGGCCGACGTCGACGAGGAGCTGCTGGAGCAGGCGCTGGGCCGTCCCGCGGTCGACGACCTGGCTGCGCTGCGCCAGATGGAGCGCGAGCTGGAGCGCCAGGGGCACCTCAGCCGCACCGAGGGCAAGCTCGAGCTCTCCCCCAAGGCGGTCCGGCGACTGGGCGCGACGGCGCTGCGGCGGGTGTTCGCCCAGCTCGACGCCACGGGCCGGGGCGATCACGACGTCGCCGACGCCGGGGCCACCGGCGAGCTGACCGGGGCCTCCCGGGAGTGGCGGTTCGGCGACGAGCAGCCCCTCGACGTGGTCAAGACCGTCCGCAACGCGGTGCTGCGCTCGGCCGGCACGCCACGTGCCGAGGACCAGCGGGCGGTGCAGATCGCGGTCGAGGACTTCGAGGTGGTGGAGACCGAGCGCCGCACCGGGGCCGCGGTCGCGCTGCTGGTCGACCTGTCGTACTCGATGGCGCTGCGCGGCACGTGGGGCGCGGCCAAGTCCACCGCGATGGCCCTGCACTCGCTGGTCACCACCCGCTTCCCCCAGGACGCGATCGAGATCATCGGGTTCTCCTCCACGGCGCAGGTGCTCCGGCCCGAGGCGCTGGCCGAGCTGTCCGTGGACACCCTGCAGGGCACCAACCTGCAGCACGGTCTGATGCTGGCCCGCCGCTTCCTGGCCCGGCACCACGACGCCGAACCGGTCGTCCTGGTGGTCACCGACGGCGAGCCGACCGCGCACCTGGAGGCCGACGGGACGCCGTTCTTCTGCTGGCCGCCGATGCCGATGACGATCGCCAAGACCGTCGCGGAGGTGGAGCGGGTGGCGCGGTCCGGCGCCACGATGAACGTGTTCGCCCTGGACCCCGAGCCCTCGCTGGTGCACTTCGTCGAGGACATCGCCCAGCGGGCCGGCGGCCGGGTGTTCCTGCCCGACAGCGAACGTCTCGGTGAGTACGTGGTCTCGGACTACCTCCGGGCCCGGAGGGGGCGGCGCGCGCGGTGACCGCACCGGTCGTCGTCGAGCAGGTCGGGGCCGCGGCGACGCACCCCCTGCGGGCGGCCCTGCTGCGGCAGGGCCGTCCGGTGGAGATCGCCGGGGACGACGACCCGGCGACGCTGCACCTGGCCGCCCGGCTGCCGTCCGGCGAGGTGGTCGGCGTCCTCCGGCTGCACCCGCAGGCCTGTGCCTGGCGGACGGCCGAGCGGCCCTGGCAGCTGCGGGCGATGGCCACCGACCCGGCCGTGCGGGGCACCGGGGCCGGGCGGGCCCTGGTCACCGACGCCCTCGCCCGGCTCACCGCCGCCGGCGCGGACCTGGTGTGGTGCGACGCCCGGGCCGCCGCGGTCGGCTTCTACGAGCGGCTGGGCTTCGTCGTCGTCACCGACGTGTTCGACGTCCCGCTGGTGGGTCCGCACCACGGGATGGTGGTGGGTCTGCCGGTCAGCTGAGCGGGTGGTCCCCGCTGGAGCTGATCCCGGGGATCTCCCCGGCGCGGAAGGCGTCGACGAAGGACCGGTGGTCGGCCCGCGCCTGCGCCGCGTAGGCGTGGGCGAAGGCGGTGAGGTCGGCGACCAGCTCCTCCTGCCGGTCGCCCACCATCGCGAGCACCGCCTCCTCGACCTGGACGTCGACGGCCTCGTGGTCGGCGTCGGCGTCCCCGATGCAGTGGATCTTGGCGGTGGCCCGCCCGAGCTGGGCCACCACCGGGGCGATCTCGTCGGGCTCGGTGAGCTCCTCCCAGTCCAGGTCCTCCTCGTAGGGCGAGAGCTCGGAGACCAGGAAGCCGACGCCGCGGATGACGGTGTGGCCCAGGAACGGCGACGCGTGGGACTGCATGGCCCGCTGGGCCGAGACCGTGCGCTCACCCTCGTGCTGGAACAGCGCCCGCACCTCGGGGTCGGTGACGATCCGGCTCGGCGCGGCCCGGGCGGCCTGCTTCAGCGACAGCACGACGTCGTTCTCCAGCGCCTGGTCGTAGCCCTCCAGCAGCACCGTGTAGGCGGGCAGGCCAGCGCTGCCGATGCCGAACCCGCCGGTGCCCACGAGGTCCTTGACGTCGTAGGCGACCTCCCGGCGGCGCTTGGACTGCGGCACCGTCTCCCGGTAGGCGGCGACCGCGGCCAGCACCTCGGCACGCTCGTCGTCCTCGAGCCGGCGGTGCCGGGGCATGTCGGCGAAGCGGCGCTGGTGGTCCTCGACGACGGTCAGCCGCTCCAGCAGCGAGATGCGGGTCTGCTCGGCCGTGGCGAGCACCAGGTCCAGCACCGCGCCGCTGGTGTTGTGCCGGTCGAGGGTGAACTCACGGTCGTCCGCGGTCCGGTCGAACAGCCGCACCTGGTCGAGGTAGGCCTCCAGGTACACCCGCAGCAGAGCGCTGATGGCGTCGTCGGACAGCGCCTTGCGCCAGGCGAGCAGCGCGAAGCTGGCGCAGAAACGCCGCAGGTCCCAGGACAGGTGACCGAGGTAGGCCTCGTCGAAGTCGTTGACGTCGAAGACGATGCGACCCGAGCCGTCCATGTAGCTGCCGAAGTTCGCGGCGTGCAGGTCACCGTGGATCCACGTCCGCGACGTCTGCTCGTCACTCCACCGGTCCTCGGCGTCTGCCAGGTCGGCGTAGAACAGACAGGCCGACCCGCGGTAGAAGGCGAACGGGTCGGCGGCCATCTTGCGGAACTTGGTCCGGAAGGCGTCGGCGTCGCTGGCCATCAGGTCGGAGAACGCCTCGACGAGGACGGCCACGATCTGGGCGCGCCGCGCGTCGTCGGCGGCGGGGGTGGGCGGCTCCTGGGTCACGACCCCACCGTAGGGGGAGCGGTCCCCGCCGGGGTGGGAGCTAGCCTGCAGGTCAGGACGACGACGAACCGGAGGACGACGTGACGCGGGCGAGCAGGGCACGGAAGCTCGCCACGGCTGCCGTCTACGGCGGGGGCGGCGTCGGGCTGGCCGGGGCCGCCCTGGTGCAGCTCCTGCGCGAAGAGGCCCGGCGGGCCCGGCGCGGCATCGAGAGCCGCACCGCCCAGGCCGACCCGCCCACCGGCGAGGGCGTCTACGGCCACTACCGCGGCGCCCCGCTCGTGCTCGCGGTGCTCGGTGACTCCAGCGCCGTGGGGCTGGGCGTGCAGACCGCCGCGGAGACCCCCGGCGTGCTCGTGGCCGCGGCGCTGGCCGAGCTGGCCGAACGCCCGGTCCGGCTGGTCAAGGTGGCCCGCTCCGGCGGGCGCTCCACCGAGCTGGCCGGCCAGGTCGAACGGGTGCTGCCGCACTCCCCCGACATCGCCATGGTGATGATCGGCGCCAACGACGTCACCAGCCGCACCAAGCCCGCGATCGCCGTCCGGCGGCTGGCCGAAGCCGTCCGCACCCTGGAGGCCGCCGGCTGCCGGGTCGTCGTGGGCACCTGCCCCGACCTCGGGACCATCCGGCCGATCGCCCAGCCGCTGCGCACGTTGGCCCGCCGGTGGAGCCGCCAGCTGGCCGCGGCCCAGACCATCGCCGTGGTCGCCGAGGGCGGGCGCACGGTGTCGCTGGGGTCGGTGCTGGGCCCGGCGTTCGCGACCGACCGCACGATGTTCTCCAGCGACGAGTTCCACCCCTCTGCCGCCGGGTACGCCGCGGCGGCCGCGTCGCTGCTGCCCTCGATCGCCGACTCGCTCGGTGTCTGGCCCGCCTCCGCCGACCGTGGGCTGCGCTCCCTGCGTCGGGACACCGTGCGCCCGGTCGCCCAGGCCGCGGCCCGCGCCGCCGGCCGCACCGGCACCGAGGTGCAGGCCACCGAGGTGCGCGGCGAGGACGCCGGACCCCGCGGACCGTGGGCGCGCCTGCGCCGCCGTCGGCCGCCGGAGATGGCGAGCCCGGCCGAGGTGGGCGCGGTCGCTGCCGGCGGCGTGCAGGTCGACCGCTAGCTACTGGCCAGTAGCCACCGGGGGTACGTTCGACGGCGACCGGACGCCACCACGCGGGTGGCGCCTCACCGTGGAGGTCCCTGTGCCCGAAGCCGTCATCGTCGCCGCTGCCCGTTCCCCGATCGGCAGGGCGTTCAAGGGGTCGCTGAAGGACCTGCGCCCCGACGACCTGACCGCCACCATCGTCCGCGCGGCCCTGGACCAGGTGCCCTCGCTGGACCCGCGGGACATCTCCGACCTGATGCTCGGCTGCGGTCTGCCCGGTGGCGAGCAGGGCTTCAACATGGGCCGGGTCGTCTCGGTGCTGCTGGGCATGGACCACCTGCCCGGCACCACGATCACCCGGTACTGCTCCTCCTCGCTGCAGACCACCCGGATGGCCATGCACGCGATCCGGGCCGGCGAGGGCGACGTGTTCATCTCCGCGGGCGTGGAGATGGTCTCCCGCTTCGCGAAGGGCAACTCCGACGGCCTGCCGGACACCGAGAACCCGGTCTTCGCCGACCGCAAGGCCCAGATCGCCGCGGTCGCCGAGTCCGGCGCGGACTCCTGGACCGACCCCCGCGAGAACGGCGGCATCCCCGACGTCTACGTCGCGATGGGCCAGACCGCGGAGAACCTGGCGCTGCTGAAGGACGTCTCCCGCGCGGAGATGGACGAGTTCGCCGTCCGCTCGCAGAACCTGGCCGAGAAGGCCATCGCCGACGGCTTCTGGGCCCGGGAGATCACCCCGGTGACCACGCCGGACGGCACCGTGGTCTCCGCCGACGACGGCCCGCGCGCCGGCACCACCCTGGAGGGCATCTCCGGGCTCAAGCCGGTCTTCCGTCCCGACGGTCGGGTCACCGCCGGCAACGCCTGCCCGCTCAACGACGGCGCCGCGGCGCTGGTGGTCATGAGCGACACCAAGGCCGCCGAGCTGGGCATCACCCCGCTGGCCCGGATCGTGTCCACCGCCGTCACCGGGCTCTCCCCGGAGATCATGGGCTACGGCCCCGTCGAGGCGTCCCGCCAGGCCCTGGCCCGCGCGGGGATGACCGTCGACGACATGGACCTCGTGGAGATCAACGAGGCCTTCGCCGCGCAGGTCATCCCGAGCTACCGCGACCTGGGCATCGACATCGACAAGCTGAACGTGCACGGCGGGGCGATCGCTGTCGGGCACCCCTTCGGCATGACCGGCGCCCGGATCACCGGCACCCTGCTCAACGGCCTGCGCTCCACCGACGGCACGTTCGGCCTGGAGACCATGTGCGTCGGCGGCGGGATGGGCATGGCGATGGTGCTCGAGCGGCTCAGCTGACCTGAGAACGGACCGAGGCCCGGCCCCCTGACGGGGACCGGGCCTCGATTCGTGTTCGGCCGCGTCCCAGGGTCCCGCGGCGTGCGAAGCGCGTCGTGGGGTGGGACGTGGTCCTTTATTCGCGGAAGTAGCTCAGGAGACGCAGGATCTCCAGGTACAGCCAGATGACCGTGACGAGCAGGCCGAAGGCGATGTACCAGGCGAACTTCGGCGGGGCGCCCCGACGGATGGCCTCGTCGGCCATGTCGAAGTCCAGCAGCAGCGAGAACGCAGCGACGCCGATGACGACGAGGCTGAACACGATGGCGATGGGGCCACCGTCACGCAGGCCGGTGTTGAAGCCGAACAGGCTGGCGACCAGGTTGACCAGCATCAGGGCCAGGACGCCGAACATGGCGCCGACGATCCAGCGGGTGAGCTTCGGGGTGACCCGGATGGCGCCGGTCTTGTAGACCACCAGCATCCCGAAGAAGACGCCGAACGTGCCGATCACGGCCTGGACGACGATGCCCGGGTAGACGTCGTTGAAGGCCTCGCTGATCGCGCCGACGGCGGCACCCATGAGGGCGGCGTAGGCCAGCGTGGCGACGGGGTTGGCGATCTGCTTGAACGAGATCACCAGGCCGACGACGAGCGCGATGATCGCGGCCGGCATCGCCAGGCCCCAGGCGGCCTGGCCCGGGAGGGCCCAGACGGCCGCGGCGGCCAGGACGGTCACCAGGAACGAGATGCCGGTCTTGGTGACGACGTCGTCCATCGTCATGTACTGCGTGCCCGAGGCCGCGTACGGCGAGGGCTGGGCGTACGGGTTCTGCTGCGCGGGCGCGCCGTACTGCTGCTGGGGCGCCTGGCCCCAGGTGGCGTTCGGAGCGCTGTTCGTCGCGCCGGGGAAGCCGCGACTGAACGCCGGGTTGCTGCTGGGCATCGTCATCTCCTCGAGGTGACTCGGTCGGGTGCGTGGACTGCCTGTTCGGCACCCCACTCGTCCTGCACAACGCCCCGTGCCCGGGAAGCGTTCCTGAGAGTCCTCTGGACGTGACCGCGGCGTGACCTGCGCACCCGTACGGGTGAGCCCCGCCGTGGGTGCTGCGGAGACACCGGTGTGCCCCCGGTGGGGTTCGAACCCACGCTGTGACCCTTTTAAGGGGCCTGCCTCTGCCGGTTGGGCTACGGGGGCGACACCGAGACCGTAGTGGTCAGCGGCCCGTGGCGACCTCGGTGGCCCGGGTCAGCACGGCGTCCAGCATGGGCTCGGTGAGCCGCCCGGTGAAGGTGTTCTGCTGGCTCACGTGGTAGCTCCCCAGCAGGGTGAGCGGCCCGTTCGGGCCCTGCAGGGTCACCTCCACCCCGTGCCCGAACGCGGGGCGGGGACGCGGCAGGGGCACCCCTGCCGCGGCGAGTACCGGCCACAGCGCCTGCCAGCCGAACCCGCCGAGCACGACCAGCACCCGCAACCGCGGCAGCAGCTCCAGCTCCCGGGCCAGCCAGGGCGAGCAGGTGTCGCGCTCGGCCGGGGTGGGTGCGTTGGCCGGTGGCGCGCACCGCACGGCGGCGACGACCCGCACGTCGGTGAGCTCGAGCCCGTCGTCCTTGCTCACCGAAGTGGGCTGGTTGGCCAGCCCCGCCCGCCAGAGCGCGGCGAAGATCCAGTCGCCGGACCGGTCCCCGGTGAAGACCCGACCGGTGCGGTTGCCCCCGTGCGCGGCCGGCGCGAGCCCGACGACGGCGATCCGCGCGTCGGCCGGCCCCATGCCCGGCACCGGGCGCCCCCAGTACTCCTGGTCCCGGAAGGAGGCCCGCTTGACCACGGCGACCTCCTCGCGCCAGGCGACCAGCCGGGGGCAGGCCCGGCAGCCGGACACCCGCTCGTCGACCGCGGCCAGGTCCAGGGCGGTCCGGGCCCCCCGGGCCACGCCGGCGGGGGTGCGGGTGACGGGGAAGCCGTCGGCGTCGCGTGCCACCCCGGTGATGATGCCCGTCCGGCGCGCGGCGGTCCGGGGCGGCATGATCGTCGGGTGGCCAAGAAGCAGAAGGTGAAGACCCCGGCGCTGTACAAGCTGCTGGGTCCCGCGCTGGCGATCCCGACCGGCATCGTGGTGAAGAAGGTGGCCGACGCCGCCTGGCTGAAGGTCCGCGGCACGCCGCCGCCGAAGAACCCCGACGTCCCCGGTGTGGGCTGGGGCGACGCCCTGGCCTGGGCCGCGGTCTCCGGTGTCCTGGTCGCCTTCGGCCGGCTGTTCGCCGCCCGCGGCGCGGCCAAGGCCTACACGAAGCTGACCGGCAAGATCCCGGCCGGCGCGAACGCCGACAGCGCGGCGTGACGGCAGGGCCCCGCCACGGCGGGGCCCTGCCTCACCTCACCAGCGAGAGCGCGATCCCGTCCAGGATGTCGTGCTCGCTGACCACGACCTCGTCGAGGTCGAGGGCGTCCATCACCACCCGCAGCACCAGTGCACCGGCGCCGATGACGTCGACCCGCCCCGGGTGCATCACCGACAGAGCCGCCCGGCGGGCGCGGGTCGCGGTCAGCAGGCCGGCGGCCACCGAGCGCACCGCGCCGACCGGGATGCGCGCACCGTGGATTGCGGTCGCGTCGTAGGCGGGCAGCCGCAGGGCGAGCGCGGCGACCGTGGTCACCGACCCCGCCAGCCCCACCAGGGTCGCGGCCTCACCCACGGGCACCTCGGCGACGACGGAGACCAGCGCCTCGCGGATGTCGGACTCCGCGCGCTGGATCTCGTCGGCGGTGGGCGGGTCGGAGTGCAGGTGCCGCTCGGTGAGCCGCACGCACCCGATGTCCACCGACCGGGCCGCCCGCACCCCGGCGTCGTCGCCCAGCACGAACTCCGTCGAGCCACCGCCGATGTCGACCACCAGGTACGGGGCCGCGGGGACGGCGCCCCCGTGCGCCGCGGCGGCCGAGGCCAGCGAGCCGGTCGCGCCGACGAAGGAGAGCCCCGCCTCCTCCAGCCCGGGGACGACGTCGGGCAGCTGGCCGAGGGTCGTCTGCACCATCTGCTCGAAGTCGGCCCGGTTGGCGGCGTCCCGGCTGGCGCTGGTGGCCACCATCCGGGTGCGCTCGACGCCCAGGTCGCGGGCGGTCGCGGCGTACTCGGCCAACACCCGGCGGGTGCGCTCGATCGCCTGCGGGGCGAGCCGCCCGGTGGCGTCGACCCCCTCCCCCAGGCGGACCACCTCCATCCGGCGGACCACCTCCACGTGCGGGCCGGCGGCGGGCACGTCGGCGACCAGCAGGCGCAGGGAGTTGGTGCCGCAGTCGATCGCGGCGACCCGGGTCACGGCGTCGTCCGGACGTCGGCGGGGTCCTGCGGCGAGGGCGCCGCGCACCGACCCGCCGCCCACCACTCGCCCATTCCGGCCAGTGCCCGGTCACCGATCGGGTTCACCCCGGGGCCGGCGGCGAGGGAGTGCGCGGCCAGGGCGTGCAGGCACTTGACCCGGTCGGGCATCCCGCCGGCGGTGGCCCGGGTGGGCAGCACGTCGACGGCGTCCCGGGTGGCCAGGAACGCCTCGTGCGCGGCCAGGTAGGCCGCGGCCAGCTCGGGGTCGGTGGCCAGGTCGGCCTGCCACTGCTTCATCGCGCCCTCGGACTCCAGCCGGCTCGCCGCGGCCGTGGCCCGGGGGCAGGTCAGGTAGTACAGCGTGGGGAACGGCGTGCCGTCCTCCAGCCGCGGGGCGGTCTGCACGACGTCGGGCTGCCCGCAGGGACAGCGGTGGGCGACGCCGGCCAGGGCGCGCGGGGGCCGGCCGAGCTGCCGGGCCACGACGTCCCGGTCCTCGGGGCTCACGGGGGTGCTCACCGGGTGAGTCTGCCCCACGCCCGTCAGCTGTCTGCGGTGGTGATGGACTCGAGCAGGCCCTGGTACCAGGGCGGCTGCTCGGTGTCGTCCGCGGCGCCCGGGGTCTGGGTGGGCTGCTCGTCCTCGCCGACCTCGCCGTCGGCGATCACCACGAGCCGGTCACCGGGCAGCACGTAGTTCAGCCGCTCCCGGGCCTGCTGGGCGACGTAGGCGGGGTCGGACTGCCGGTCGAGCTCGCCCTGCAGCTGCTCCGCCCGCAGCGAGAGCGCCTGGCTGTCGGCGGCGAGCTCGGCCAGCTCCTGGCGGCCGGCGACGTAGGAGCGCACCGGGCCGGCCAGGGTGAGGGCCAGCAGCAGCACGAGCGCCCCGAGCAGGACCGCGCGGCCGGTGAAGAGCGGGGTGCGCCTCGTGGTGGTCGCCGTCCGGGCCGGACGACGGGTGCGCCGCCGGCCCTGCCGGCTGTCGGCGCTCCCCCGGGCCCCCGCCCGCGCCGGTCGCGCCGGGGTCCGGCGGCGGGTGCCGCCGGACTCGGGGCGCCGGTTGCGGGCGGTGGCCACGGGGGTGCTCTCAGGCGCCGGTGCTGTGCCGCGGGAAGGCGGCGGCGCCGGCGTAGCGGGCGGCGTCGTCGAGCTCCTCCTCGATGCGCAGCAGCTGGTTGTACTTGGCCACGCGCTCGGAGCGGGCCGGGGCACCGGTCTTGATCTGCCCGCAGTCGGTGGCGACGGCGAGGTCGGCGATCGTGGTGTCCTCGGTCTCGCCGGAGCGGTGGCTCATCATCGAGCGGTAGCCCGAGCGGTGCGCCAGGTTGACCGCGTCGAGGGTCTCGGTGAGCGTGCCGATCTGGTTGACCTTGACCAGCAGCGCGTTGGCCGCGCCCTGGGCGATGCCGTCGGCCAGCCGGGCGGGGTTGGTGACGAAGAGGTCGTCGCCGACGATCTGCACGCGGTCGCCGAGGGCGGCGGTCAGGTCGACCCAGCCCTCCCAGTCCTCCTCCGACAGCGGGTCCTCGATCGAGACGATCGGGTAGGCGTCGAGCAGGGTGGCGTAGTACTCGGTGAGGTCACCGGCGGTGAGGGTCTTGCCCTCGAAGGCGTAGCCGTCGGCGGAGTGGAACTCCGTCGCCGCGACGTCCAGGGCGAAGCCGATGTCGGTGCCCGGGGTGTACCCGGCCTTCTCCACGGCCTCGGTGATGAGGTCCAGCGCGTCCCGGTTGCTCGGCAGCGAGGGGGCGAAGCCGCCCTCGTCGCCCAGGCCGGTGGCCAGGCCACGGCCCTTCAGGACCGACTTCAGCGCGTGGTAGACCTCGGTGCCCATCTGGAGCGCCTCGGCGAAGGTCGCCGCGCCGATAGGCGCGATCATGAACTCCTGGACGTCGACGTTGCTGTCGGCGTGGGCGCCGCCGTTGACGATGTTCATCATCGGGACGGGGAGCAGGTGCGCCGAGGGACCGCCGAGGTAGCGGAAGAGCGGGAGCCCGGAGGACTCGGCCGCGGCCTTGGCGACGGCGAGGCTGACGCCGAGGATCGCGTTGGCGCCCAGGCGGGACTTGTCGGGGGTGCCGTCGAGGTCGATGAGCGCCTGGTCGACGAGGCGCTGCTCGCTGGCCTCGAAGCCGACGAGCTCGGGGCCGATGACGTCCAGGACGCCGTCCACGGCCTTCAGGACGCCCTTGCCGCCGTAGCGCTCGCCGCCGTCCCGGAGCTCCACGGCCTCGAAGGCGCCGGTGGACGCCCCGCTGGGCACGGCGGCCCGGGCGATGGTCTGGTCGTCGAGGGCTACCTCGACCTCCACGGTGGGGTTTCCGCGCGAGTCGAGGATCTCCCGCGCGCCTACTGCTTCGATGCTGGCCACGCGGGCAGCCTAGCGACCTCCCGAAGCACCGGGACCGTCCCGCGCCGCCGTGCGGGAGCATGGACGGCGATGACCGGCACACCCGCCTCCCGCCCGCACGCCCGCGCCCGCGCCCAGCTGCTGCTGGGGCTCGTCCCGGTGCTCGTCGTCGGGGTGGTCCTGCTCGTGGTCCTCGCCGTCCGGCTGCCGGCCGTGCAGGCACCGCTGGCCGCCGCCGGGAGCACCGCGCAGGCCACCGTCGTCCAGGACGGTCTCGACCCCGCCGGCCGGGGCGTGGAGGTCGAGTTCACCGACGCACAGGGCACCGACCGCACCGGTCTGCTCGTGCTGCGCAGCGCCCAGGACGTCGCCGCCGACACCCCGGTCACGGTGCAGTACGACCCGGCCGACCTGGGGTCGGGCACGAACCGGGTCTACACCGACGGGGACGCCGCGCACGGTGCGGTCGGGGACGTCGTCTTCGGGCTGGTGCTGGTCGTCCTGGTGCTGCTCGTGGTCGCTGTGCTGACCGGGTGGCGACTGCTCACCCGGGCCCGGCTCGCCCGCCGCCCCACCACCGCGGTCACCGCCACCCACCTCCTCGTCGGCCGCGGCCTGCTGGTGCGCAGCTGGCTGGAGCTGGTCACCCCCACCGGGGTCCGCTGGCTGCCGGTGCACTGGGCCCCCGAGCTCGACCGGCTGACCCCGGACTCGGCGGCCCTGGTGCACGGCGACCCGTCGTCGTCCCTGGTGCTGCCGGTGGTCGGGGGTCAGCAGGTCTGGCCGTCGGGGAAGCTGCGGCGCTCGGCGCCCCGCGGGGACACCCGGCAGGCACCCGTCGACCCGGACGCCGGCCCGCTCGGGATGGGCCGGCAGGTGCGCGGCGACGTCGTCGTCGCCGTGCTGGCCCCGGTGCTCGGCCTGCTGTGGGCCTACGTCGACGGCAGCGGGGCGGCCGGGTTCGCCGTCGCCACCGCGCTGGGTGCGGCGGTGCTGTTCTGGCTGCCGCAGCTGCTCGGGTCGGACCCGAGCGCCACCAGCCGCTGACCTACACCTCGGAGCGCTCCTGCTCCCGGCGGGCCTGCTCGTCCTCGTCGGGACCGGTGAAGGCCCGGGACCGTTCCCGGGCCTCCGTGCTCCCGGTGAACAGCCCGGCGGTGCGCGGACCCACCTGTGCCGGGATCAGCGCGGTCTGGGGATGCGGCTCGGCCGCGGCCTCGAAGCCGGCCGGACCCTCGTTACGGACCCGCGGCAGCCCGCTCGGGTGCTCGCGCTGCAGCCAGACGACCAGGCCCTCGCGGACCTCGCACCGCAGGTCGAACAGGGTGGGCCCGTCCTTGGCGCTGACCAGCACGCGGACCCGCACCAGCGAGCCGACGGCGTCGGTCACCTGGAGCACCTCGACCCGCTCGTCCCACAGCGGGTTGCCCTGCACGAGACGGGTGGTCTCGGCACGCATCTCCTCGAAGGGGACGGTCCAGTCGACGTCGAGCTCCACCGCGCCCAGCACGGCGGACTCGGTGCGGGTCCAGTTCTGGAAGGGCGTCGTCGTGAAGTAGGTGCTGGGCAGCACGAGTCGGCGGTCGTCCCAGACGTGCACGACCACGTAGGTGAGGGTGATCTCCTCGATCCGGCCCCACTCCTCCTCGACCACCACGACGTCGTCGACCCGGATGGCGTCGGTGAAGGCGAGCTGCAGGCCGGCGAACACGTTGGCCAGCGACGTCTGCGCGGCCAGGCCGGCGACGATGGAGATGACCCCGGCGCTGGCCAGGATCGACGTCCCGGCGGCCCGGGCGGAGGGGAAGGTCAGCAGCATCGCGGCGATCGCGATCACCGCGATGACCACGACGGTGAGTCGGCGGATCAGCGAGACCTGGGTGCGCACGCGGCGGGCGTGCCGGTTGTCCTCGACGTCCACGTCGTAGCGGGAGAGCGCGATGTCCTCGACCACGAAGGCGGCGACGGCGACCAGCCAGCCCACGGTGGCGATCAGCGCCAGGCCCAGGACCCGGACGACGAGGTCGCGCCAGGCGCCCACGTCGGTGGCGGCGTCGAGCACGGCGGTGACCGCGATGAGCACGAAGAGCACGCGCAGCGGCTTGCGGCCCCGCGCGGAGAGGTCGGCCAGCACCGGGGAGCGGCGGGCGAGCTTGGCCAGGAGGCGGCCGAGGGCGACGGCGATCAGGTAGGCGAGCACGGCGGCGCCGGCGAGGACGACCAGCATCAGCCAGGTCCCGCCCGGCACGACGCCGTCGACGACCTCGGCGGCGGAGGGGGTGTCGGTGAGTGCGGACAGCAGGGGGCGCTCCTTCCAGCGGTGGGGGGTGGCCTCGACACCGACGGCGGGCCGTCCCCCACGCTAGGGGCGCTCGGGGAGCCCGTCAGGCCTCCGACGCCGTGCGTCGGACCACACCTGTGCGACACCCCAGCGCGCCCTCAGACCTCCGCGGCGGTGCGCGCCGCGGCGGCGGCGTCGAGGTCGGCGGCGTACTCCCGGACCGCGGTGCGCAGCGCGTCCTCGGCGTCCCACCCGCGCTGCTGCGCGGCGACGACGAGGCCCAACAGCTGCTGACCGAGGTCCTCGGGGCTGCCCGTCAGGTCCGCGGCCGCCGGGGTGGGCAGGTCGGCGCGGCGGGCCCGACCGGCCAGCGCGGCACCCCACGCCGCCGCGGACTGCGAGCTGGACACACCCTGGGTCGGCGACGTCCGCTTCTTCTCGGTCTTCTTGATCTCGTCCCAGCCGCGCTCGACGGCCGCCACGTCGCGGGGCCCGGCGTCGGCGAAGACGTGCGGGTGCCGCCGGACCAGCTTGGCGACCAGCTCGTCGGCGACGTCGTCGACGTCGAAGCGGCGGTCGGCCGGTGCCTCGGCGGCGACCCGGGCGTGGAAGGCGACCTGCAGCAGCACGTCGCCCAGCTCCTCGCGCATCGCCACCGGGTCCTCGTCGGTGATCGCGTCATAGGCCTCGTGCGCCTCCTCCAGCAGGTAGCCGCGCAGCGAGGCGTGGGTCTGCTCGGCGTCCCAGGGGCAGCCGCCGGGCGAGCGCAGCCGGTTCATCACCGCGACGACGTCGAGCAGCCGGGCGCCGGCCGGTTCCGGGGTGCCGACGACGACCGGGGCGTCCCCGGCCTCCTCCGCGGTCAGCAGGACGACGTCCCCGGCTGCGGCGTCGGTCAGACCGGCCACGTCCCGGACGTCGACGCCGGCCTCGCGCAGGGCGGCCGCGGTCGGGGCGGCACCGGGGAGGGCGAGGACCGGGCCGCCGGCGAGGGCCTGCCAGCCGGCCGGGCCGAGCAGGCCGGGCAGCCGCGTGCTGACGGTGACGAGGGTGGGAGCGGTGGGGTCGGGCACCGGCTCAGTCTCCGGCAGGGGCCCCGGCAGCCGTGTCGGCGTCCCCCTGGAGCACCTGGACGACGCCGCCGTCGCCGGCGACCACCGCGCCGTCCTCCAGGGAGCCGTACCGGGGGTTGACCACGACGTCGAGGTCGGCCTCCAGGGCGTCGACCAGTGGCTGGGCGGCGTCCGAGGCTGCCTGGCGGGCCTGCGAGGTGAGGTCGGCGGTGAGTTCCTCGATCGCCGGGAAGGTCACCTGACCGACCAGGATGCCGCCGGTCTCGGCGACCGGGAGGCTGAAGACGCCCTTGGGCAGCACACCGGCGACGGCCTCGGCGAGCACGCCGGGGACCTCGTCGGGGGTCCGCAGCTGCGGGGCCTCCAGCGTGTACGCGCCGGGGTACTGCAGGGCGAGGCCCTCGTAGGCGGTGGGATCAGCGCGGAGCTGGGCGACGACGACGTCCGCGGTGGCCTGGTCGGGCACGGTGATGTAGCCGAGCTGGAACTGCTCCCCGGCGGTGCGGGCGTCGTCGTAGGCGGCGGAGATGCCCTCGTCGGACAGGTCGGCCAGGCCCTCGGCCTGCGCCAGTTCCTCGCGCAGCAGGAGCTGGCGGATGATCTCGCGGGCGTCGTCGGGGAGCAGGCCCTGCTCCTGCGCCAGCTGGCCGAAGAGCTCGTCCTGGCTCTGCCCACCGAGCAGCTCGTCGATCCGCTCGGTGACCTCGGCGTCGTCGACCTCCAGGTCGTAGCGCTGCTCGACCAGGTCGTAGACCCGCTCGCCGACCATCAGGTTCAGCACCTGCCGGGTGAAGTCACCGGTCGGCAGGGAGGCGGCGTACGTGGCGACCGCGTCGTCGGCCAGCCGCTCGTCGACGGCGTCGTCGAGCTCCTGCACCCCGACCTGCGCCTCACCGACGTAGGCGGCGACGTCGGGTGAGGTGCGGCAGCCGGCCAGACCCGCCACGGCGACACCGAGGGCGAGCAGGGAGGCGAGTGTGCGACGGGCCACACGGCGACCCTGCCACACGCTCAGCCCCGTACGGCTGCAGCCACCGCCTGCTTGGGCCGCGAGCACGTCAGCCCTTCCGACGTCCGGGCACGGCAGCCCAGGCACCCGCCAAGGACCGCACCACGCCCACCTGTCGGGCGCGGTGCCTGGCCAACCTGACCGCGAGGTGCCCTGCCGTGTCCCTGGGGCTGACGTAGCACCGGGGGATGCTGAACCGGTCGCCGGGCTCGTAGTCACCCGTCACGCAGGCATGGTCGTAACCAGCCTCCTCGACAGCCTGCATCGCTGCGGCGTCGAAGTCGCCATAGGGGTAGCAGAACCCGTCGACGGCCCTCTGCAGGACGTCCTGGAGCACCCTCCGACTGCTCGTCACCTCGGTCGCCAGCCGCACTGGGTCGAGTCCCGCCATCCGAGGGTGCGTCAGGGTGTGGCTGCCCACCTCGTGACCTGCGGCAGCAACGGCACGGATCTGGTCAGCATCCATCAGGGGCCAACGCGGGTCGGTTCCCCAGGGCTTCGGCCGACCGATGCCCCCGGCGACCACGTAGACGGTGGCGGTCACCCCGTGCCGCTGCAGGAGGGGCAGGACCACGTCCGAGAAATCGCGGTAACCGTCGTCGAAGGTGAGCCCCACGAGCCCGTCCGCGTGCCCCCGATCGGCGGCCCGCACCAGGGCGGACAACGAGACCCCACGGAGACCGACCCGCCGCAGGAACCGGAGGTGGGACTCGAGCGCGGCCGGGCTGACCCGGAGGCCATGGGGATCAGGACCGCGGTCCGCCGTGACGGAGTGGTACATCAGCACCCCGGACGTCGGCACCCGGAGGCCATCCGCGCCACCGGTGTTGCTCATGTCCCCGGCCTCTCGAGCCCGCGCACCACGTCCACCACGGCCTCCCGGTACCGGTCCAGCCCGTACCGGACCGAGGCTCGTCCGGCGTCCCCGACGGCAACCTGCCGAACGGCGGGCCAGCGGCCCACCACGTCGGTGACTGCCGTGGCCCACAGGTCGACGTCCCCGACCGGGAGCAGTCGGGCGTTCTCGTGCCCTGCCGCGGCCTCGCGGAGCCCACTGCTGTCGCTGACCAGGACGGGCCTCGCCGCCAGGACCGCCTCGACGACGGTGTTGCCGAACGACTCCTCCGCGATGGAGGGGACCAAGACGACGTCGGCGTCCGCCAGGTGCGGCCAGACGTCGTCGACGAAGCCCACGAACCGGACGTGCTCGGCCAGGCCGCGCTCGCGCACCGAGTCGAGGAGTTCGGTCTCGAACCACTCGTACCCGGGGAAGACCCCACCCACGAGGGCGAGTTGGGCCCGAACACCACGCCGCCTGAGCTCGTCGACCACGTCGAGCACGACACGAACGCCCTTGCGTGGGGAGAGCCGACCCACGTACACCAGTCGAACCGGCTCCTCGATCGACGATCGAGGTGGGACGACACGAGAGGGACCGGGCACCGAGTTGTAGACCAGGGTCGCCGCTGCAGCCCGGCGTGGCAGCGTCCGCTGGAGCACCGCCCGGGTGAACTCGCTGTTCACGATGACGTGGTGCGCGCCCCGTGGACCCAGCGACATCACCCAGCGGGCCAGCGCCCCCGCCGACGCCTCGGCTTCGTGCACGTGGACCACCGTCCGCCGTCTCGCGAGGCGGGCCAAGAGGGGCCAGGACGGGAGGGTCACGGTGTTGACGACCACGCCCCCCGAGGCACGACTGCGCAACAGCCTGACCGCGGGGATGACGCCGAGCAGGGCGTCGGACACCAGCCGCACAGCGCCGGCGGGGCGCATCGCCGCCCGCCGGAGCACCGGCATGCGGGACACCTCGACTCGTGCGCCGGCCCGCTCGAGCTCGGCCACGAGGGGCCCGGCCACGGGCACGGCCACGGTCACGTCGTAGACGGCGAGCAGAGCCTCGACCGTCTGCAGAAGGGCGCGGTCAGCCCCGTAGAGCTCGGCTCCAGGGTGCACGACGAGCACCCCCCGTCTCGGAGTGCCAGGTCCTGCGTCGTCGTCCGTCACGCGCTCATCATGTCCTGCTCCGGGCCCCTCAGGTCGCGGCACCGGCTGGCTGCTCCAGCACCGAGGTCATCAGCGCGTGCAGCTTCTCCAGCAGCGCCACGTCGCGCAGCGGGGTCCGCCGGTCCGGCCCGACCGGCACCTTGAGCGAGACGGTGTTGACCGTGCCCTTGTAGCTGACGCCCTCGGCCAGGCGGGTCAGCTTCATCTGCTGGGACTCCCGCAGGTCCACCGGGGAGATCCGCACGTTGCGCCCGGCCATCGACACCTCGGTCACGCCCAGCTGGCGCATCGCGGCCCGGAAGCGGGCCACCGCTAGCAGGTTGAGCACCGGTGCCGGGGCGGGTCCGTAGCGGTCGGTGAGCTCGTCGAGCACGGCCTGCGCCTGGTCGTCGTCCTGGACGGAGGCGACCTTGCGGTAGGCCTCCATCCGCAGCCGCTCGCCGGGCACGTAGTCGTGCGGCAGGTGCGCGTCGACCGGCAAGTCGACCCGGACGTCGGCCGGCTCCACCGCCGGGGACTCCCCCGTCGCCTGGGCGCGGTAGTCGCTGACCGCCTCGCCGACCAGTCGCACGTAGAGGTCGAACCCGACCCCGGCGATGTGCCCGGACTGCTCGCCGCCCAGCAGGTTGCCCGAGCCGCGGATCTCCAGGTCCTTCATCGCCACGGCCATGCCGGCCCCGAGGTCGGTGTTGTTCGCGATCGTGGTCAACCGGTCGACCGAGGTCTCGGTGAGCGGTCGGTTCGGGTCGTAGGTGAAGTAGGCGTAGGCCCGCTCCCGCCCACGACCGACCCGGCCGCGGATCTGGTGCAGCTGGGAGAGCCCGAAGGTGTCGGCCCGGTCGACGATCAGGGTGTTGGCGTTGGGGATGTCCAGCCCCGACTCGACGATGGTCGTCGCGATCAGGACGTCGTACTCCTTCTCCCAGAAGCCGACCATGATCTTCTCGAGCTCGTGCTCCTTCATCTGGCCGTGGCCCACCGCCACCCGGGCCTCGGGCACCAGCCGGCGGATCGTGGCCGCGGCCTTGTCGATGGACTGCACCCGGTTGTGGATCACGAACACCTGACCGTCGCGCAGCAGCTCGCGGCGGATGGCCGCGGCCATCTGCTTGTCCTCCCACGCCCCGACGTAGGTGAGCACCGGGTGCCGCTCCTCGGGCGGGGTGAGGATCGTCGACATCTCCCGGATGCCGGTGAGGGACATCTCCAGGGTGCGCGGGATCGGCGTGGCCGACATCGACAGCACGTCGACCGCCGTCCGCATCGTCTTCAGGTACTCCTTGTGCTCGACCCCGAAGCGCTGCTCCTCGTCGACGATGACCAGCCCGAGATCCTTGAACCGGGTGGTGGGCTGCAGCAGCCGGTGCGTGCCGACGAGGATGTCGACCTCGCCGTCGGCCAGCTTGCGCAGGGTCTCGTCGGACTCGGTCTTGGACTGGAACCGCGACAGCACCGCGACGGTGACCGGGAACTGGGCCATCCGCTCGGAGAAGGTCTTGAAGTGCTGGTTGGCCAGCAGCGTCGTCGGCACCAGGACGCCGACCTGCTTGCCGTCCTGCACCGCCTTGAAGGCCGCCCGGATCGCGATCTCGGTCTTCCCGTAGCCCACGTCGCCGCAGATGATGCGGTCCATCGGCACCGGCTGGGCCATGTCGGCCTTGACCTCGTCGATCGCCGCGAGCTGGTCGGGGGTCTCCTGGAACGGGAAGGCGTCCTCGAGCTCGCGCTGCCAGACCGTGTCCGGGCCGAACGCGTGGCCCTTGCTGGCCATCCGCGCCGAGTACAGCCGGATGAGCTCCGCGGCGATCTGCTTGACCGCCTTGCGCGCCTGGCCCTTGGTCTTGGCCCAGTCGGCACCGCCCAGCTTGGACAGCGCCGGGGCGTCGCCGCCGACGTAGCGGGTGAGCTGGTCCAGGGCGTCGGTGGGCACGAAGAGCCGGTCCGGCGGCTGGTTCTTCTTGCCCGGGGCGTACTCGACGATGAGGTAGTCGCGCTGCCCGCCGTGCACGGTGCGGCTGACCATCTCCACGTAGCGCCCGACGCCGTGCTGCTCGTGGACGACGACGTCCCCGGGCTGCAGCTGCACCAGGTCGACCGCGTTGCGCCGCCGGGCCGGCATCTTCTGCGCGTCCCGCATGCTCGTGCCGCGCTGGCCGGTGAGGTCGTGCTCGGTGAGCAGGGCGAGCTTGATGCCGGGGAACGCGAACCCGGCCTCCAGGTTTGCCTGCGTGACGTGGGTCAGGCCGCTCTCCGGGGCCGCGGCCAGGTCGGGCAGCAGCCGGACGCCGAGGTCGGCCTCGGTGAGCTGGTCGGCCGCGCGCTGGGCGGGCCCGGGGCCGGCGAAGGTCAGCACGACCCGCCAGTCGTCCCGGCCCCAGTCGCGCAGCTGGCCGAGGGCGGCGTCCTGGTCGCCGTGGAAGCGCTCGACCGGGGTGGCGGTGAGGGTGACGTGGGTGTCGTCGTCCTCGGTCTGGAGGGTGAAAGCGCCGGTGGTCCACCAGGGCAGCCCGCGGCCGCGGGCGTCGTCGGCGACGTCCTCGAGGTCGCGGAAGGACGACGCGCCCAGGTCGATCGGGGCCTGCCCGGCCTCGGCGGCGGTCTGCCAGGAGGCGGCGAGGAACTCCTCGGCGGTGCGCACCAGGTCCGCGGCCCGGCTGCGGACCCGCTCGGGGTCGCAGACCAGCACGTGCGTGTCCCGGGGCACGAGGTCGGTGAGCAGCTCCATGTGCTCCCCGCCGATGAGCGCCGGTGTGAGCGCCTCCATGCCCTCGACGGCGATGCCCTCGGCCAGGGAGTCGGTGACCTCGGCGAGCTCCGGGTGCTCCAGGGTCAGCGCGCGGGCGCGCTCGCGGACGGTCGGGGTCAGCAGCAGCTCCCGGCACGGTGGTGCCCACAGCCGGTCGGGGCGCTCGTCCAGCGAACGCTGGTCGGCGGCGGAGAAGTAGCGCAGCTCGTCGACCTCGTCGCCCCAGAACTCCACCCGCACCGGGTGCGGCTCGGTGGGCGGGAAGACGTCGAGCAGCCCACCGCGGACGGCGAACTCCCCGCGCTTCTCCACCAGCTCGACCCGGGTGTAGGCGGCGTCGGCCAGGCGCTTGCTGATCTCGCCGAGCTCGGCGGAGTCACCGGCGGCGAGCTCGACCGGGACCAGGTCGCCCAGCCCGGGCGCCAGCGGCTGCAGCAGGCTGCGGACCGGGGCGACGACGACGTCGATCCGGCCGGTCGCGGCCTCGGGGTGCGTCAGGTCGCGGAGCACCGCGAGCCGCCGGCCCACGGTGTCCGGGCGGGGGCTGAGCCGCTCGTGCGGCAGTGTCTCCCAGGCCGGGAACACCTCGACCCGGCGGTCGGGCAGGAAGCAGCGCAGCAGGTCCGCGGTGCGGTCGGCGTCCCGCTCCCCGGCGGTGACCACCAGCACGGGCACCCCGGCCCCGGGCGACGGCGCGGCCAGCGCCGCGGCCACCAGCGGTTGCACGCTGGGCGGGGCGGTCACCGTCAGGTCGGCAGCGCCGGCCTGCTCGACCACCCGGGCCAGGCCGGGGTCGGACAGGACGACGTCGAGCACGCCGCGCAGCGTCACGGTGGGGGAACTCCTGGTGGGTCCGGTGGCCGCACCGCTCACGCTCACCGGCGGACGCACGGGTGCGCGGGGGGCCGGTGACGAGGTTAGTCCCCGCTACGACCACCCGCCGGGCTCGTCAGGAGGTGAGCGCGCGGGACACGTGACCGACCGGGTCTCCCGCGTCCATGGCCGTGAGCGCCCTGCGGAGGAGGGTGCTCGAAGTGTGCATCGTGTAGGGGAAGTAGTGCACCCGCACGCCCACCGCGGCGAAGTCCACCTCTAGCTTGTGGCCCTTGGCCGTGCCCCGCCAGTCATCGCCCTTGAAGATGACGTCGAATCCGACGGTGCGCCAGGTCTCCACCTTGTCGGGCACGACCTCGGCGTGGACTGCGTCGACGAACCGGAGGTTCGCGACGATCTCCATCCGCTCGGCCAACGGCACGACCGGGCGCCGACCCTTGGCCTGGGCCAGCATCTCGTCGCTGACCACGCCGGCGATCAAGAGGTCACAGTTGTCTGCAGCGTGCTTCAGGATGTTCAGGTGGCCGATGTGGAACAGGTCGTAGGCCCCCGGCGCGTAGCCGATGATTGTCAACTCGTCCTCCACCTGCTGTCATCGACCGGCCGTCATTGCACAACTGCCGGTGCCCGTCACTGAACGTCACAACAGTGACGCGCTCATGGCCGGATCTTACGGACATCGATCACACTGTGTCATCAGTTCTCGATGAGGTTCACCCCATCGGTGGTGCCAGGGCAACGAGGGGGGACCCGTGACGAATCCGAGCGGTGATGCAGGTCTCGGCGATGGGGATCCCCGAGGGGGGTCGATCTCCAGACGGAAGGCGCTGTTCCTGGGTGCGGGTGCAGGTGCGGGCGCGACAGTCGGGGGGGCCGCAACCGCCATCGCCGTCAGGCGCGGCGGCAGGACAACGCCGTCCGAGCCCGGGCCGTCGGCCGGGGCGCTCGGCCTCGTCGCCGTCGAGGACTTCCGGGCGGACGGTCGCGACGACGACGCCACGCTGGCGGCCGCCGTCCGACACGCAGCGGCACAGACCCACAAGCCAGCCGTCGTCTTCGCCAACCGGGCTTATGACCTGACCCGACCCGTCCCTGCCTACTCAGGACTGCACCTCATGCAGCTGGGGAAGGGCGAGGAGTTCCGCTTCGGGCAGAGCATCCGGGTCCCCGTCGGCGGCCTCGTCGCGTTCGATCCCGCGGCCCACTCCATCACCCTCGAGGAGCTCAGCTGCGAGGTGCGGGACCACCTGTTGGAACCCATACCCCGGGACGCCTCTCGGGGCGCATGGCGTGACGTGCGCGTGTCCGGCGGCGGGACGAGCGGCGGCTCGACCCTTCTGCAGGGGGCCTTCCTGCGACTGGACTTCCAGCCTGCCTACGTCAACGACGTGAGTGACTCGGTCGTCCGGATCGGCGGCAGCGACTCGTGGTTGTTCACCCGCGGCCCGCACTACGTGAGCGGTACCCTCCCGCCCGACCGACCGTTCCTAGACTTGGTCGACCTGGGCCAGTCGATCGTGGGCAGCGCCTACATCACGGCGCAGGGCGGTCATGGTGTCGCCATCGGTGGCCGAGCGACCGGGCTGCGCCTAACGGGCACCATGGTCGACGCGACCGGCCGGACGGGCGAGTCGGCCACCCAGCTCGCGGGTCTGCAGATCACCGGTGGCATCGACACGACGGTGACCGACCTGTGGGTGTTCAACGCGAACGCGAGCGGAGCGAGCCCCGGTCTGGTCACCGTCACCGGAGGCGAGGACGTCCTGTTCGTCGCACCCCGCTTCCCGGGGTTCGTGGACGGCCAGCCAGCTGCGGATGTCGATGGACCCTGCATCCACACGACCGTGCCCATCACCGTCCTGGCTCCGAAGGCCGCTGGCCGAGCGAAGCTGCTCTCCGAGGCCGAACCGGGTCTCATCACCCTCGTGGGCGCCCCGGGCTGGGAGGTCCGCACCACGTGAACCGCACCTGCCGACGTCCGTCACCCGTCACCCGTCACCCGTCACCCGGAGGAGTGGAAATGCGCTACCGCGCTCGTCTCGCCGCGCGTCGGGGTCGAAGGACACCGTACGAGTACGGGGACACACCGAGGGCGCCGCGATGAGCAGCGCTGCCAACCGTCGATCAGCGTGGGCGCGAGGAGCAGAGACGATGGACCTGTCGGACTACGTGGCTGCTCTGCGCCGCTACTGGACCACCTGGGTGACCGGTGCCGTGCTGGGGTTGTTGCTGGCGCTGGTGGCGAACCTCGTCATCCCGACGACCTTCAGCGCGACCGCGACCGTCTTCGTCTCGAGCACCGTGGAGGGGACCGACGGCTCAGCCTTCGTGAACCAGCGCGTCGCCAGCTACCCCGACGTCGCCATCAGCCAGACCGTGCTGATGCCCGTCGCAGAGGACCTCGGTCTGCCCTTCGCCGAGGTCCGCGACCACGTCACGGCGATGAACCCGGTCAACACCTCCCAGATCACCGTCACGGCCACCGCCGCGGACAGCGCCGTGGCCGCTGGCATCGCCAACGAGGTCGCACGTCGGTTCGGCAGCGTCGTCGAGGGACTCGAGAGCTCTGGGGGCATCTCGTCACCGGTCAGCCTGACCGTCACCGACCCCGCCATGGAGCCGACCTCCCCGAGCGAGCCGCGTACCGCCCTGCTGGTGGCGCTGGGGCTGGTCGCCGGGCTGTTCCTCGGGCTGGCTGCCGCGGTCGTACGGAGCAGGCTGGACCGGACCGTGCACGGCGAGCTGGACGTGCGCCGAGCGCTGGCCGGGGAATGGGACGAGGTCCCTCTGCTCACCGGCGAGTCGTACGGGACCGGCCACCCCACCGCGCGGGTCGTCGCTGAGCTCGCTCGGCGGGTCGACCTGATGGGCGAAGACCGACCGGCCCGAGTCGTGCTGCTCCCCCCGTCGGACGACGCGCACCCCGACCTGGTCGACTTCTCCGCTGCCGTCGTCCAGGCACTACGTGAGAAGAACGTAGACGCGCTCGTCGCCGAGCTCGAGGGACCTGCCCTCCACGTGCCGTCGACGACCAGCACGCCGGTCTCAGGGGACTCACCCGAGCCTGGTCGCGTGGTGCTCTCCACCGGGTCGCCGATGGCGGCACTCCGCACCTGGCATGCGTTGCGGTCCGACGCCGCCGGGATCGTGGTGGTCATCGTGGACGGCGGCGTCTCCGACACCCAGTTGCTCTCGGTCGCCGGGGTGCTCCGCGCTGTCGACATCACCCCGGTGGCCGTGGTCCTCCTCCCGCGCGCCCGGAAGGTCGGTCGCCGAGAACGCCGGCGGCGGATCCCCGGGCCGTCGACCTCCGGCTCTGGCTCATCGATGTTCGCGGACGCACCCGCCCAGCCGCTGCTGGCGGACGGGCACGTACATCCCGACCCGGCCCCTCGGCCGTCGACGGTCCCGATCGTCACGGAGGTCGCAGCCTCACCATCGGACGAGGGCGGAGACCAGGGCGGAGACCGCGGCCTTCACCTCGGCGGCGAGCAGCGCGGTGAGGAGCCGTCGCGCGCCCAGATGCCCCTCCGCCGGACCCGGCAGCGCCCCGTGCAGCGATCACCGAAGCCCGCCTCAGAGGCCACGCCTCGACCGAACGTGCAGTCGTCCCGGAGGAGCTGACACCCCTCCGTCCCGACCAGCTGCCCTGCGCACCGGGCCCCTGGGCAGCGGAGCAGCCCTAGGCTCGCGCCCCCCGGTGCGGTCGATGGACCGACCTGTTGGGACCACGCTGTCCGACCGCACGGCCTCCGGTCCATCCAGCCCTGGCTGAGGCGGACTGGGGCCGCTCCCAGGTCCCCCCCTCCACGGCCAGCGACACGACCAGGACGACGAGGAACGCGGGCGTGGCGTCGAACAGCCCGCTCTCGACGGTGCTGCGGCCCACGAGGAACACTGTGAGGCCGATGTGCAAGACCCGGTCGGACCGCAGTGACGCGATGACGTTGCGGACCATCCACAGCATCCACACCAGCGCCACGAGGAGACCAACCACACCGGCCTGGACCAGGGCGGACACCCAGCTGCTGTCCAATGGCTGAGTGTCGCGGAACCGGTCCACCACGGGGATCACCTTGAGGGACAGCCCGCCACCGAACGCCCCCCGCCACACGGACTCGGCCCAGACGACTGCGGCCCGCCATGCGTTGAACCGTGAGTCCAGGGTGTCGGTCCCCGTGCCGTCCCGTTCAGCGAACCCGACCAGCGCCCCGGTGTTGATCAGCAGGACCGAGCCGGCGGCCACCGTCACCAGGGCCCCCACCACGAGGCTGGGACGGAAACGACGGGTCAACAGCAGCATCGCCAGCAGCCCGAGGACGAGCATGAGCAGGCCGGTTCGTGAGCCGGATAGCCAGACGAGCACCAGCCACCAACACGCGAGTCCGTACTCCCAGGCCGCGACGGGGTGCTGCAGCACCCGCCACGCGACGTGCACCAGTGCGATCCCCGCGAGGAGGGCCACCTCGTTCGGGCTCAAGGGGGGCACACCCCCTCGCAGTCGTCCGTCGGCCAGACTCGAGACCCCGCTGAGGACCGCCACCGTGACCACCACGGCGCAGGCCCAGGCCAGCGCGGCGATCACCTCCTCGACCGACCGTCGACGCAGCAGCACGAACAGCGCCACGGTCACCAGGACGACGCGGGTCGCCACGATCGTCCCCGCGACGATCTCCCCCTCGGCGAGGGCACCGACGAGGGACGAGAGCAGTAGAGCGCCGAGGAACCACAACGTCCCCGTGCCCAGCCGGCCGGCGGGCCGATCTGGACGGATCGACAACGAGAGCAACACCGCGCCAACCACGACGAGCCCCTTGACCACGATGGTGGGGTCGAGTGCGCCGGAGAAGTAGTCAGCGCGCCGCCAGGCCACCGTCCCGGCCACCAGCAACAGGGCGACCAGGCGTGTGCTCAGACCCATCAAGGCTCGCCCCTGTCGCCGCAGCCGGACCGTCTCGTGGTCAGCGGTGCCGGGTGCGAGGCGTCCGTCCCGGCCACGACACGCCCCGGGATGTCCTGCCCTCGTGTGTCGCCATCAGGACGCTCCCGCCCAGCTGGTGAGCGCGTCAACGGCAGGAGGACCGTCCAGCGGACCGCAGCAGCCGCCAGGAGTGGCCCGGTCGTGAGTGCCAGAGGTGCCCACTGGGCCCCGGATCCGGACGCCGTCAGCAGCAGCAGCACTATCCCGATCGAGACCACCTCCAGGCTGCGCAACGCCAAGACGCGGCGTTGACGACGCAGCACGGAGGCGAGCGAGGCGTACGGGAGGAGCACGGCACTCGCCACTGCGTATGCCGACCACCCCACCACGGGCACGAGGGGGACGAGGTACTCCTCGCCGACCACCCACGGGCCCACGAGCGGCAGCGCCAACGCGGCGACCGCCCCCACCCCGGCCACCGCGAAGCCGAGCAGGGCCGCGGCCCGATCAGCAGACCGGAGGGCACGAGCCGCACCCGCGGGCACGGTCGCGACGAAGTGCGGCAGCAGGAACGTGCCGATGCCCGCGACCAGGATCAGAGTGGGCGCAGCGTAGATGCGGGCCGCCTCCACGGGCCCGTAAGCGGTCGCTCCCACGATGGCGATGGAGGTGAGGCGGACCAGGGTCAGCAGCGTCGGCCGTATCGCCTGCGCCGCCGCCCGCCACGTGCCGAAGGACACCACTGCCGTGATCGAGGGCCGCCGCCACGGCCCCCGAGGACGCTCGGGCGCCGGCAACTGCACCCAGGCGACGACACTGGCTGCGGTCTGTCCGAGAAAGAGCGCGACGATGAAGTCGGACAGAGCCAGGTCACGACCCACGGATGCGACGGCCAGGACACCGAGCGCGACAGCGAGGCTGGTCAGGTCCACTGATGGCAGCCGGCCGAAACGGCCCACGGCCATGAGCAGCCGCCGCAGCGTGTCCTCGATGATGAACACCCCGGTGGCCATCCCGGCCACGATCGACGCCCAGACGGGGAGTGCGTCGGTCGACACCCCGACCGCCGTGGCGCAAGCTCCCGCCACGACCACGACACCCGCCGTACAGACCAGGAGGCCGGCCCGGATCCCCGGGTCGGTCCGGCTGAGGACCGTGAGCGAGTCCCCCACGAGACCGCTGCAGATCGCAGTCGCCAGGACGATCGCGCCGTAGGCCACCGAGAAGGTGGCCAGACCACCTGCGCCGAGTTCCCGCGCCGCGGCGACCTGCAGGACGACCCCGGCCGCGGCCTGGGTGACTTGACCGAGCACCGCTGCGGTCACGCGGCGGCGAAGCAGCCGGACGATCCCCGTGATCACCCTTCCATCGTCCCAGCTCAAGGACCCTGTGGACAGGTGGCCACCCACCTCCCGCCCAGGTGTCCCCCGTCCGGGGGGGCCTGGGCGGGACCGGTGGGTCAGCTGACCGGCGTCACCGAGTACGCGGAGAAGCGCACCGCGACCGAACCCGCCGCACTACCCGACAGGTAGGCCAGGAGTCCGGTCTGGCCAGCGACCTGCAGGGCCGCAGTCGCGTCGGTGCGGGTCACGACTGGAGTCGCCGGCGGGGTGGCGGTGCCGGCAGACACCGTGACGGCCAGCGTCGTGGTACCGGTCCCGGTGATGTCGAACCGGACCGCGAGCGGCGTCCCGGCGGTGTAGGTCAGACCCGGCACGATCACCTCGGACCCGATCAGTGTCTCGCTCGTGGTCCCGGTCAGTCGTGCAGCTGCGACTCCGACCGCGCCGTTGGCGAGGAACCGCACCCGGGCTGCGTACTCCTGGCCGGAGGACCGGCGCCCCGTCACGTACACCGAGGCGGCTCCAGCGGACGGCAGGGAGGAGAGCGTGACCGTCGTCCGCACTGACACGGAGGACCCCGAAGCCGCAGCGATCACCGAGCCGGTGTTCGTGCCCGGTGTGGTCGCGAAGACCGCAGTCCCCGGGGTGACTGACTGCCGTGCCGCACCGGCCGTTGCCGTCCACGCCCCCCCGACGTCGGCCGTCCCGAGACCGCCGGTGGCGGTCCGGTTGAAGGTGTCCGACGCGATGGCCGTCGGCGCCGTAGGAGGAGGCGAGACCACGGTGACCGACGCGGTGGAGTTACCCACGGCACCACCCTGGTCGGTCACCCGCAACGAGACGGTGTAGGTGCCCCCAGTCGCGTAGTCGTGTGTCACGACGGGACCAGTGGCGGTCGTCCCATCACCGAGGTCCCAGGCCCACGAAGCGAGAGGACCCTCGGCGTCGGTGGACGCGGAGCCGTCCACCCGGGCTGACAAGCCGGACACCGAGGAGGCGATCACGGCCACCGGAGCGGCGTTGGGTCGAGCCTGCACGGTCACCTGAGCCGTCGTGCTGGCCGTGGCCCCCCGGTCGTCGGTGACGACCAACGTGACCCTGTACGTCCCGGGCGTTGCGTAGTCGTGAGAGGTGGTGGCACCGGTGCCCGTGGTCCCGTCACCGAAGTCCCACGCCAGCCCGGCGACCTGTCCGTCAGGGTCCGAGGAGGCCGAGGCATCGAAGGTGGCCGACAGGTCAGTCACCGAGGATGTGAACGACGCCGTGGGAGCGGCGTTCGCGGCTGCAACCCCGAGGGCGTGGTGGGCGGCGGCCTGGGCCGCCGTCAGGGCGACGGGGTACACCGCGACGTCGTCGATCGACCCGTTGAAGTAAGGGGCGCCGTCCCACGAACTGTCCCCGCCGACCCGCCAGTAACCGGCGTAACCCTCCGATGCCGTGTTGGGGCTCGTCGTCCCCGCTTGGCCGTCCACGTAGATCCGCATGCCGCCTGAGCCGATCGTGGCCACCACGTGGTGCCAGCGACCGTCGTTGTAACCCGAGGCGCTCGACACGACGTTCAGCTGACCGCTGTACGCGCCGAAGCGAACCGTCCCGTCCGGGCTCAGGTAGACGTGCCGGTCGTAGGAGCTGCTGGTCCCGCTCGACCGGTTGCCGAAGCCGATGATCTTGCCGCCGGCCGTGGACGTCGTCTGGAACCACGCCTCGAGGGAGAACGTCGACGGTCCGGCGACCGCAGTCTGGGTCGCGGCCAGACCGGAGACCCCGTCGAATCGGGCAGCGAGGTCCTGGTCGCTCGCGATGGCGCCCGGTACACCACGGGCCACGCCGGCGTTCACCGTGAGGTCCGACCCTCCGGCAGAGTCGAGAAGGTCACCGGTGGTCTCGTTCAGGCGCCAGTAGTGCTCCGGAGCGTCCGTCAGGACGGCTCGGGAGTAGTCACTGCCCGCGACCCCGCTGCGGACGACCGCGATCACGTGGGTGACGGCGGCGGTCCCCGACCGGGCATCGGTCACCGTGAGCGTCACCCGGTACGAACCCGGTGAGTCGTAGGTGTGGCGGACGTTCGCGCCGTCACCCGTGGTGCCGTCACCGAAGGCCCACGACCAACGGGTGACGGAACCGTCTGGGTCGACGGACGTCGACCCGTCCAGGGACACGGCCAGCCCGGCTGCGGTAGCGGTGAAGGCCGCGGTCGGTGGGGTGTTGAAGGTCGTACCCGTGGCTCCGATCGCGTGGTGCTGACGGACCTGAGTCGGCGTCAACACCGTCGGGTAGACAGCAACCTCGTCGATCCTCCCGGCGAAGTAGTTGGCACCCGCCCAGGTGTTGTCCCCGCCCACCCGCCAAAAGCCGCTGTACGCCTGTGCCCCGGTGGCACCGGTGCGCGTCCCCACGAGCTCACCGTCCACGTACAACGCGACGGCGCCGCTGCCGTACGTGCCGACGACGTGGTGCCAGGTGCCGTCGTTGAGGGCCCCGGGGGTCGTGACGGTCTGCAGGTTGCCGTCGTAGACGCCCATGGTCACGCGGCCCGAGGCGTCCATGTAGACGTGCCGGTCGTAGGAGCCGCTGTCACCGGTGGACGAGCTGCCGAAACCGATGATCTTCCCGCCGGTGGCCGAGGTGGTCTGGAACCAGGCCTCCACGCTGAAGACCTGAGGACCGGTCACCGGGGTCGTCGTGGCAGCCAGGCCGGACGGGGCTCCGGAGAACGAGCCGGACGTGTCCGGGTTCCCGCTGAGTGCACCGGGCGCCCCGAGAGTGACGCCCGAGTCGATGCGGAGGTCGTCGAAGCCGGTCTGGTCGAAGCCGGTGGGAGACCCTGCAGCTTCTCCGAACCGCCAGTAGTGCGAGGGCTGGTCTGCTGTCACCGTCTCGGCGTAGAGGCCGGCAGGTGCCGTGGCCGAGGAGACCGTCACGCTGACGGAGTTGCCGCTGCGGTACTGGTTGCCGAACGGGTCGCGCACATTGACCTTGTAGGTGTACGCCGCTCCCGGGACGGCTGTCCGGTCGACGAACCCGGTGGTGGGCCGCTGCCACCACTGGGACGCGGCGGTGACCGTCCCGAGGACGGTGCTGGGGCGATCGCTCCGGTACACGTCGTAGGTCAGGGTCTGGTTGTCGTAGTCCCACGTGGTCGGCCAGGACAGGCGGACGGCGCCCCCCGGGAGGGCGATCGGGGTGGGCTTCATCGCCGCGTCGTACACGGGGCCGACCTTGTTGGGGGCGATGGCCGGTGCAGCGAAGCGGACCAGCCCCGCCTGTGCGGTGCCGTTGACCCGCGGGAACTCCCCACCGAAGACGACGTACTGGCTGTTGCCGGTGACGGTCCAACCGGCCTGGTACTGCCCGGTCACCGTGCCCGCGCTGAACGCAGGGAACCAGCTGAGCAGCGAGGGAGAGGGCTGGCCGTTGAAGTCCCCTGTCGAGCGGCCGGTCGCAGCCAGGCTGACCGCTGTCCCGAACTTGTTGACCCGCGGGTTCTGCTCGGGGTAGCCGTCGATCGGACCGCAGTTGTGGGCGTGGGTGGCCTGGTACAGAGTCCCGTTGGACGGGAAGCTGGAGTAGGTGTCACCGAGGCAGCTGTTGAACCACACCGGTGCGCCACCATCGACGGCGGCAGCGAAGGCGCCCTCCAGGTTCCCGGGGCCGTAGAAGTCGTAGGCCGTGCCGTAGACGTTCGTTCCGTCGCTGGTCAGGCTGTAGACGGCCGAGTTGATGCCCTGGTTGGTGATCTGCTGGTTCACCGCGAAGGGCAGCGTCGCACCGGTCGTCGCGTCCAGTGCGCCGACGCCGGTGGACTTGACGTTGTTCAGCTGGTCGAAGCGACCTGCGGCCACCACGCGGGTACCGCTTCCTACGACCAGGAGCGCCATGACCTC
Source organism: Geodermatophilus sp. Leaf369 (assembly GCF_001424455.1). Taxonomy (NCBI): domain Bacteria; kingdom Bacillati; phylum Actinomycetota; class Actinomycetes; order Geodermatophilales; family Geodermatophilaceae; genus Geodermatophilus; species Geodermatophilus sp. Leaf369. The sequence continues at coordinate 1,024,428 of NZ_LMQA01000001.1, forward strand.
GGTGCTCGTCTGTGCGTTCTGGGTGGCCGTCTTGCCCGGGTCGTTGTTGCGATCGGTCGGCCCCGCCTGGAGTGTGGGGTTCCAGGGGAGAAGCGCCCCGTTGGAGGCCTGCAAGGCCGCCAGGCGGGCCCGGGCGACGCCACCGACAGTGGCGAAGCTCCCGCCGATGTAGACCTTGGAGTCGGTCACCGCGATGGCGCGGACCTGGCTGCTGACACTCGGTGCGAACCCGGCGATCAGGGCCCCGGTCGTGGCGCTCAGCGCGGCGATCCGGTTGCGCGAGGTGCCGTTCACCGTGGTGAAGTCCCCGCCGACGTAGATGCGAGAACCGTCCGGGGAGGCCGCGAGAGTCAACGCCTGGGCGTTCAAGGAAGGCGCCCACGAGTTGATGAGGACCCCGGTACGGATGTCGTAGGCCAGCAGGTTCCCGCGCGGCGTCTCCTGAGTGCCGGCGGCGGCGCCAGCCGGACGGGCCGAGGTGAAGCGCCCGGCGACGTAGACGGTGTCACCGACGACGACCTGAGCCCAGGCCACGCCGTTGATCTGGACCGTGGGCAGCGCGTCGGCCGCGACGGTGGTCGGAGTGGCAGGCGAGGCCGGGTCCACCGGGGCGGAGTCTGCCCTGGCTGTGCCGGAAGAGATCGTCCCCAGAGCACCCAGGAACAGGAGCAGGGAGAGGAGGCCGGCGACGACGGGCTTGAGTACGTGACGGTGCTGCGTGCTGTCCACGGAGGTCCCCCTCGTCCACCTCCCAGGAACTAGTGCACCCGGACCGGCGAGCGAATACTAAGCGTCACCAAACCCCCGAGGGAACACCTCTCTGGTCCACCATCTGGGTGATTGTCCTGCTCAATGGGCTGACGAGGCGCTGAGTAATCACGCAGAGTGATCGATACGTCGCGGTTCTGGCACGACGGCCGGGTCAGCCTCACGGGCCACCGCACGACCGCTCGTCGAGAGGCCGGCTCCGGTGGTCTGCGATGTCCAGGCCACTGCCGAGACGGACTCGACCCGGTCCACCGTGGTGGACCGGGTCGAGAGAAGGACGAACAGCAGGACGAGCCCGGTCAGACGGCTGGGCCAGTGAAGACCATGTAGGGCGCACCGACCCCGTGGCTGACCTGGACGCTGAAGACCCCTCGCGAGTCGAGCGGAACGGAGAACACGTAGACGCCCTCCGCGCTGGCCCCGGGTTCCAGTGATCCACTGAACACGACGACGGCCGGGTCATCGAGGGGCGATGCAGGGACAGCGTCGGGACCATGGGTGGCCGTCACGGTGACAGAGTCCAGCGCCATTGCGGTCCCGGTGCCGTTGGTCAGCTGCACCGTCACCCGGAGCGCCGGCCCCGCGACGTTGCCGGGCCCGGTGGCCTGCCCGTCCACGGCAGTGAGGTCGACGAGTGCCCCGGTGACGCCATCGCCGGCTGCGCCCTCGTCCTGCAGCCCCACGGGTGGCTGGCTGGGCGGTAGTTGTTCGACCGGGACCGGGGGCACGCCGGGGTCGGTCGTCGCTGCTGCCGTCGGTGCCGCCGAGGTGATCGACGGCACACCGGTCTGCCGGGACCCCGGCGCGCCCGAAGAACTGACGGCACCTTCCGACGACGCTCCGTCGGGCTGGGGCCCGCCGCCGCGCGTGGCCAGGACGGCCACCAGCACGATCACACCGGCAATGACCAGGCCCAGGAGCAGGCGACCGCGTCTGCGGGCGAGCATTGAGTCGACCCTCACCGACCGAGGCCGCGCATCTCGCGGAACCACGTGGGGAGTGCCAGCAGCAGGTAAGCAGTGGTCCCGATCACCAGGAGACCGTAGAGGCCCAGGAAGAGCTCCGGAATCCCCCAGAAGAGGAACACCAGGCACAGGACCCCGTAGTCGGTCGGCGCGACCACCAGCGACCGGACGATGCTCGCACTGGCGCCCGAGCCTGCCGCCCGGGTGACAGCCTCGTGCTGGCTGCGCATCGCCTCGTTGAGCAGCATCGCGAAGAAGAGGACGACCGAGACGACGGCGAAGGCCAGGGGCACCAGCAGCACGACGTCGGAGTCCCAGACGCCGGACCGGTGGAGGCCGATGAGTACCCCCAGGTGCAGAGTCGCGGTCTTCGTTGCGTCGACCATGTGATCGAGCCACTCCCCCGCGGGTGTCCCACCCCCGCGCAACCGGGCCAGTTGTCCATCCGCGGAGTCCAAGGCGTAACCCAGCACGAGCAGGAGACCGATGGCGAGCCCCGTGAGGACAGTGGGGCTGCCGAGGGCGAGCATCGCGATGGCACTGAAGGTGCAGAGCGCACTGACCACCGTCACGCCGTTCGGCGTGGCCCCCATGTGGAAGGCGATCGCGGCGAGGAGACGCCCGAGACGCCGGTTGACGAAGCGCGAGTAGGCCGGGGCCCCCCGGGCACCCTTCTGCACCCCGGCCAGACGCCGGACCGTGTTCGCCACGGTCTCACCGTCGCGCGGACGACGAGCGGCCGTCCTCAGCCCGTCGGCGCTCACGCCGACACCCCGGTACGTCGTCCGCTCGGCCGGGACGAGGGGGACGACCGCCGGGCGAGCCGACGAGCGAGGTCCTCGTAGCCTGCGGCCACCACGTCCCAGTCGTAGTCCTTGGCCAGCTCCCGGGCACGGCGGCCGGCCAGTTCGACCGATGCCGGGTCTGCCTCGGCTCCCTCGATCTGGGCAGTCACGTCGGAGGCCGAACTGAAGTACCGCCCGGCGTCCTGGACCACCTCTCGGTTGAACCCGACGTCGAGCGCTGTCACGGCGGCCCCAGCGCCGATGGCCCGCAGCAGCGACGGGTTCGTGCCGCCGACGGAGTGACCGTGCAGGTAGGTGTAGGAGTGGGCGTAGAGCTGGTCCAGCAGGCGCTGGTCCCAGACGCCACCGAGGAAGCGGACCCGGTCGTCGGCGAGGTCGTGCAGCCGGGCCGTGTACGCGTCGGAGTAGGGAGCTGAACCCACGACGACCAGGGGCTTGGTGGCGCGGCTCCTCCGGTGGCCCTCGATGATCATGTCGACGTGGTTCTCGGGCTCGAAGCGGGCGACCACGAGGTGGTAGCTCCCGGGCAGGAGCCCGACGTCCCCGAGCAGGTCGTCCCCCGGTTCGATGATGGGCGCACCGTAGGCCAGCAACTCGGTCGGAGCCTGGAACTCGGCGCTGTAGTAGTCCGCGATGCCCTGGGCGTCGGCGATCAACGCATCGGACCAACGCACGGCGAGGGCCTCTGCGCCGCGGTAGTAGCGGCGCCCAGCGCCACCCCACTTGGACCGCTTCCACTCCAGGCCGTCGACGTGGGTGGCCACCGGGATCCGGGCGGCCCGCAGCGCCGGCAGCAAGGGCGCGTTCGCCGAGTTGAAGACGAACGCCGCGTCCGTCCGGTGGGCCACCAGGTGTGCGACGGACAGGGCGGAGTGGCTGAGGGTCTCGAGTGACCGCTTGCGCAGCGCCGGCAGGTGGATGAGTTCCATGCCTGCGGTCTTGGCGGGGAGCTCCCCCACCGCGCCCGGTGACGTCCGGCAGTAGACGACGACTCGATGCCCACGCCCGACCAGACGCTGGCCGACCTCCTCCACGGCGGTCTCGAACCCACCGTAGCGAGCGGGGACCCCCCGGGTGCCGACCATGGCGATGCTCAGAGGATCGGGAGACCGTCCGTCGCTCATCAGTAGGCCCCGCTCGTCCCGAGGACGGCGCGGACCGTCTTCCAGATGATGGCCGCATCGCTGGCCAGAGACCAGTTCTCCACGTAGCGCAGGTCCAGGCGCACGGCTTCCTCCCACGCGAGATCACTGCGGCCGCTCACCTGCCACAGGCCGGTGAGACCGGGCTTGACCAGCAGGCGCCGACTCACGGTCCGGTCGTAGCGGGCGACCTCCGCAGGCAGGGGCGGGCGAGGTCCGACAAGGGACATCGAACCGCCGATGACGTTGAACAGCTGCGGCAGTTCATCGAGGGAGAAGCGCCGCAGGAACCTGCCCACGGGGGTGACCCGGGGGTCGGCGCGCATCTTGAACAGCAAGCCCGCCCCCTGGTTGTCCAGGGCCAGGTCGGCGAGCCGCGCGTCGGCGTCGGCCACCATGCTGCGGAACTTGAACATCGTGAACCGGTCGCCCTGCAGCCCGACCCGCTCCTGACGGAAGAACACCGGGCCGGGGCTCGTGAGCCGCACGGTGGCGGCCAGCACGGCCAGCAGCGGGGCCAGCGCCACGACCGTCAGGACGGCGACCGAGCGGTCGACCACGCTCTTGACGACCCTTCGCCAGCCCTCGAACCTGGGCTGCTCCACGGAGAGCAGCGGTAGGCCCTCGAAAGGCCGGATGTGCAACCGGGGGCCGGCAACCTCGATGAGACCGGGGGCCACGAGCAGCTCCACGGGGGCACCCTCCAGCTGCCAAGACAACGCCTGCAGGTACTCGGCTGCGGTCTCCGAGCTGGACGTCACCGCCACGGTGTCGGCCCCGAGACGCTCGGTCATGGCGACCACCTCGTCGAGGCCCCCGACCGGGACCTCGCTGACGGCAGCGACACGACGCTGGTCCGACTCCGTCACGCAGACACCCACGACGACGAGACCCGCGAAGCGCTGACGTTCCAGCCTCTCGACCAGCGACTGCACAGCTCCCCCACGCCCGACGACCACGACGCGCTTGATGCAGCGGCCACGAGCACGGAGCCGGTTCAGCACCAGACGCGAGCACCGCCTGCCGAGGAGAGACATCAAGACCAGCAAGGGAACGGCAAGGGCCACGATCGCCCGACTGAGCTCGAGCTGGAAGGTGTACGAGGTGAACCCCACGGCGGCAGCCAGGACGAGACCCGCACGCAGGACCCGGCGGTACTCGTCGGATCCCGAGCCCAGGTCTCGCTCTGCATAGGCGCCGCTGGCGGCCAGGACCGCCGGCCAGGCAGGGACGAGGGCCAGCAGAGCCCAGCCCAGAGGGGCGGCCCACTCGCCGGCGCCCAGCCCCAGGAACGAGAGGCCGGCGACGCCACCCGCGAGGAGGACGTCCCCGGTCAGGAGCCCCCGCTTGTAGGACCGGGTCCACGAGACCCGGGGACGAACCCCGACGCGGGGGGCAACGGGGACGTCTCGGAATGCACGCAACGTGACGAACGTGCGGTCCACACGGCTTGTGACGGGCCTGTCCACGAGCATCTGCGTCTTCCCCCGACTTCTCACCGTGAGTAGCCGTTCGGATACGAATGCTCATTCGTGCGGCACCCGTCTGCGGGTAACCGCTTCACCGTCGGCCCTTCACCGAGGAACAATCACAGTGCGTGATCAGCGCGTCAAGACCGTCATGCCCCGTTCACCCTTTGGTGCTGGCCCCGCCATCCCCCCTTCGGGTGACTGTGAGTCAGGTGCGGGGGTGCACCACGTTCTGCGCGGCCTCCAGGCCCTTCTCCAGGAGCAGCTCGGTGGCGTCGGCGGCCTCGCCGATCAGCAGCTCGAGGGTCTTCCGCTCGGTGGCCGAGAAGTCCTTGAGCACGAAGTCGGCGGGGTCCTGGCGCCCGGGCGGGCGGCCGATGCCCACCCGCACCCGCAGATAGTCCCTGGTCCCGGTCGACCGGGAGATCGAGCGCAGGCCGTTGTGGCCGCCCTCTCCCCCGCCGCGCTTGAGCCGGACGACGTCGAAGTCCAGGTCGAGCTCGTCGTGCACCACGACCAGGCAGGTGGGGTCGATCGAGTGGTAGCCGAGCAGGCCCTGCACCGGGCCGCCGGACTCGTTCATGTACGTCGTGGGCTGGGCCAGCACGACCCGTCGTCCGGCCAGTCGTCCGTCTCCGGAGAGCGACCGCGCCCGCGGGCCCTTGCCCGGGGTGAGCTTCGTGCCGGCCCGGGCGGCGAGCTCGGCCAGCACCATGGCGCCGACGTTGTGCCGGTTGCCGGCGTAGCCGGGTCCGGGGTTGCCCAGCCCGACGAGCAGGAAGGGGCCCTCGGGCGGACGGGGGGGAGACGCCGCAGGGGCGCCGGCGGTGCCGGCGCCCCTGCGGGTCGTGCTCTCGGTCAAGAGACCGCTCAGTTGTCCGCGGAGTTGCTGGCGGCGTCCATCGACTCGCCGCTGCCCTGGTCGGAGGGCTCCGGGACGACGTCGCCGTCGGCGTCGGACTCGTCGCGCTCGATGCCGGCCTCGGCCTCGGCCTCGGCGAGCTCGGCCTCGAGGGCCTCGGCGGTCGGGGCGGCCAGGAAGCCGATGACCTGGGCCTCGGGGTCGGTGAGGAGCTCGGCGCCCTCGGGCAGGGTCAGGTCGGCGGCGGAGATGCCCTCGCCGGCCGCGCGGCCCTCGATGTCGACCTCGATGGTCTCGGGGATGGAGGTGGCGGGCACCTCGATCGAGACGGTGTTGAGCTCGAAGTTGATGATCGTCTCGGGGGCGACGTCACCGGTGGTGGTGATCGGGATGTCGACGGTGACCTTCTCGCCACGACGGACGATGAGCAGGTCGACGTGCTCGTGGACCCGGGTCAGCGGGTCGCGCTGGATGGACTTGGTCAGCGCGAGGTGCTCGGTGCCCTCGAGGGTGACGGTCAGCAGCACGTTGGTGCCGCCGTTGCGCAGCGCGGCAGCGAACTCGCGGGCGGGCAGCGAGAGGTGCTGGACGGCCTGGCCGTGCCCGTAGAGGACGGCGGGGACGCGGCCAGCGCGACGGGTGCGGCGGGCGCTGCCCTTGCCGAACTCGGTGCGGGTCTCGGCGTCGAGGCGGAAGTCGGCCACGGTGGTGTGCTCCTTGCAGGTCGGGGTCTCATCGCCGGCGCGGACGCGGCACACCCGAGGGCACACGCACGTCGATCACGGAGAGCGGACCCGGTCCGCCTCCCTCGCCGGGCAACAGGAGCCAGGTTACACACCCCACGGACCCCGACGAGGAGGGCGCTCCTCGTCGGGGACGCGCGCGGTCTAGGAAGCGCCGTCGAAGAGACTCGTCACCGAGCCGTCCTCGAAGACCTCCTTGATGGCGCGGGCCAGCAGGGGGGCGATGGAGAGCACGGTGAGCTTGTCGAAGCGCTGGTCGTCGGCGATGGGCAGCGTGTTGGTGATGAGCACCTCGCTGACCCGGCTGTTCTTGAGCCGGTCGACGGCGGGCCCGGAGAGCACGCCGTGGGTCGCGGCGATGACGACGTCGGCGGCACCCTCGGCGAACAGCGTCTCGGCGGCCTTCGTGATCGTCCCGCCGGTGTCGATCATGTCGTCGACGAGCACGCAGACCCGGCCGCGGACCTCACCGACGACGCGGTTGGCCACTACCTCGTTGGGCCGGGTGACGTCGCGGGTCTTGTGGATGAAGGCCAGCGGGGTGCCGCCGAGCTTGTCCGACCAGCGCTCGGAGACCCGGACGCGGCCGGAGTCGGGCGAGACGACGGTGAGGTCGCGGCCACCCCACTTGCGCTTGACCTCCTCGATGAGCAGGTCCATCGCGAAGAGGTGGTCGACGGGGCCGTCGAAGAAGCCCTGGATCTGCGCGGTGTGCAGGTCGACGGACATGAGGCGGTGCGCGCCGGCGGTCTTGAACATGTCGGCGACCAGGCGGGCGGAGATGGGCTCGCGGCCGCGGTGCTTCTTGTCCTGCCGGGCGTAGGGGAAGAACGGCGCGACGACGGTGATCCGCTTGGCCGAGGCGCGCTTGAGCGCGTCGACCATGATCAGCTGCTCCATGAGCCAGGTGTTGATCGGCGCGGTGTGGCTCTGCACGACGAAGGCGTCCGAGCCGCGGACGGACTCCTCGAAGCGGACGAAGAGCTCCCCGTTGGCGAACTCGTAGCTCGAGGTCGGCGTGGGCGCGACGCCGAGGTGGCCACCGATCTCCTCGGCGAGCTCCGGGTAGGCGCGGCCGGAGAAGAGCATCAGGTTCTTGGTGGGCGTCTGGCTGATCGAGCTCATGACTGAGGCCCCTGCTGGTCGTCGGCCGGTGGTGGGGTGCTGCTGGCAGCGGCTGCGTCGGCCGCGGGCGTCCCGGGACGGCGGCGGCCGACCCAGCCTGCCACATTCCGCTGCTTGGCCCGGGCCACGCCCATGGCCCCCGCGGGGACGTCGTCGGTGATCACCGAGCCGGCGGCGGTGTAGGCGCCGTCGCCCACGGTGACCGGGGCCACGAACATGTTGTCGGCGCCGGTGCGGGCGTGGCTGCCGATCGTGGTGTGGTGCTTGGCGACCCCGTCGTAGTTCACGAACACGGTGGCGGCACCGATGTTGGTGCCCTCGCCGATCGTGGCGTCCCCGACGTAGGACAGGTGCGGGATCTTCGAGCCCTCCCCGAGGGAGGCGTTCTTGGTCTCCACGAAGGTGCCCACCTTCGAGCCGCGGGCGAGCCTCGTGCCCGGACGCAGGTAGGCGAAGGGCCCCACGGAGACGTCCGGGCCGACGACGGCGAGCTCGGCGTGCGTGCGGACGACGCGGGCGCCCTCCCCCACCTCGCAGTCGGTGAGCGTGGTGTCCGGTCCGACGACGGCGCCGGTGGCCACCACGGTGGCGCCCAGCAGCTGGGTCCCGGGCTGCAGGACGGCGTCGGCGGCGACCTCGACGGTGACGTCGACCCAGGTGGTGTCGGGGTCGACCACGGTGACCCCGGCGCGCATGAGGTCGTCGAGGACGCGGTCGTTGAGGGTGCGGCGGCGGGCGGCGAGCTCGCGCTGGTCGTTGCAGCCCAGGGTGTCGGCGGCGTCGGCGGCGCGGTGACCGCCCACCGGGCGTCCGTCCCCGACCAGCAGGCCGAGGACGTCGGTGAGGTACTGCTCGCCCTGGTCGTTGGCCGCGCCGACCCGGGTGAGGGCCTCGCGCACGCTGGCTGCGTCCCCCACGTAGACCCCGGCGTTGACCTCGGTGATGGCCCGCTGCTCGTCGGTGGCGTCCCGCTCCTCGACGATGGCGGTGACCCGGCCCTGCTCGTCGCGCACGATCCGGCCCAGGCCGGTGGGGTCGGGCACGGTCGCGGTGAGCACGGTCAGCAGGTCCCCGGCGGCGCGGTGCGCCTCGACCAGGGCCTGCACCGTGCTGGTGCGCAGCAACGGGGCGTCGCCGTTGACGATGAGCACGGCACCGCTGAGGCCGGGGACGGCGTCCAGGGCGACCGCGGCAGCGTGCCCGGAGCCGTTCTGCTGCTCCTGGACGACCGGCAGCGCGAGCGGTGCGATCTGGGCCAGGTGGGCGGTGACGGCCTCCCGGCCGGACCCGACGACGACGACGGTCTGCTCAGCGCCCAGCGGGGCCGCGGCGGCCAGCACGTGCCCGAGCATCGACCGCCCGCCGAGGGGGTGCAGCACCTTGGGGGTGCCGGACCTCATCCGGCTGCCCTGTCCGGCGGCGAGGACGACGACGGCGCTCACGAGCGACCCGCCGGGTGCGGACGGGACGAGGGGCTCGGACAAGCGGTTTCCTCCACGGGCGGGACGACGGTCTGACCAGCTGGGGGACTCGGACTCGAACCGAGACTGCACGGCTCCAAAGGCCGGCGGGCTGCCGATTACCCCATCCCCCACCGCTCCGGGCACGCCCGGGAGGCAGGGCCCGAGCCTAGGGCGCCGGGTCCGCGGGGGCGAGCACGGGCACCGGGGTCAGCCGACCAGGCGCGCACCGGGCACGGGCCCGTGCACGACGCGCAGCGCGCGGAACAGCCCGGTGTGCGCGAGCGCGTCGGCCAGCGCCTGCGCCGCCTCGGCGTCGGTGGCCAGCCCGGCGACGGTCGGTCCCGAGCCGCTGACGAGCGACCCGAGCGCACCGGCGGCAGTCATCGCGTCCAGGGCGCCGCGCAGGTCCGGGCGCAGGGCGAGCGCCGGGGCCTGCAGGTCGTTGGCCAGGGCGGCACCCAGGGCGGCCGGGTCGCCGCCGAGGGCCGCGACGATGTCGTCGGGGGCGCCTGCGGTCGAGGCGGCCGGCAGCTCCCCAGCGGCGCGCAGCCGGTCGAGCTCGGCGTAGACCGACGGGGTGGACAGGCCCTCCCCGGCGATCCCCAGCACCCAGTCGGTGCGGCGTCGGGCGAGCACCGGGGAGAGCTGCTCCCCCCGGCCCGTGCCCACCGCCGTCCCCCCGAGCAGGCTGAACGGCACGTCGCTGCCCAGCTGGGCGGCGAGGCCGGCGAGGTCACCGCGGGTGGCGTGGGTGCCCCACAGCGCGTCGAGGGCGACCAGGGCGGCGGCCGCGTCGGCCGAGCCCCCGGCCAGGCCCGCGGCGGCGGGGATCGACTTGTCCACGTGCAGCGCGGCGTCGGCGGCGACCCCGGCGTGCCGGGCCAGCAGCTCGGCGGCCTGCCAGACCAGGTTGCGGGAGTCGGTGGGCACCGCGCCGTCGGTGGCGCCCTCGCCGGACACCGTCAGCGAGAGCCCCTCGTCGGGCCACGCCGTCACCGAGTCGTACAGCGAGACGGCGAGGAACACCGTGGTCAGCTCGTGGAACCGGTCCTCGCGCAAGGGTCCGACGCCGAGGTGCACGTTGACCTTGGCGGGGGCGTGCGCGGTGACCGAGCCGTCCCCGGAGATCCGTCCGGGCCCACCGGAGGTCGCGTTCGCCACGCCGGTCAGCCTGCCGGGACGGGGTCGGTGGCGGCCAGCCGGGCGAAGTCGGTGACCGAGAGCCGCTCGCCGCGCCAGGTGGGGTCGATGCCCGCGGCCCGCAGCCGGGTCTCCGCGGCGGCCGGGCTCCCGGCCCAGCCGGCGAGCGCTGCCCGCAGGCCCTTGCGGCGGGTGGCGAACGCGGCGTCCACGGCGACGAAGGTGGCCGCACGGTCACCGGCGGGCGGTTCGCGGCGGACCAGCTGGACCAGCCCGGAGTCGACGTTGGGGACCGGCCAGAACACCGGCCGGCCGACGGCTCCGGCGCGCTTGACGTCGGCGTACCAGGCGGCCTTGACGCTGGGCACGCCGTAGGCGTCGCTGCCCGGCTTCGCGGCCAGCCGGTCGGCGACCTCGAGCTGCACCAGCACCAGCGCCGTCCGGATGGTCGGCAGGCGCTCCAGGAGGTGCAGGAGCACCGGCACCGAGATGTTGTAGGGCAGGTTCGCCACCAGCGCGGTGGGCGCCGGTCCGGGCAGCTCGGTGAGCCGCAGCGCGTCGGCGGTGACCACGCTGAGCCGGTCGGCCAGGTGCGGGGTGCGCTCGGCGACGGTGGTCGGCAGCAGGTCGGCCAGCCGGGGGTCGATCTCCACGGCGGTGACGTGGGCGGCGGCCGACAGCAGGCCCAGGGTCAGCGAACCCAGGCCGGGGCCGACCTCCAGGACGACGTCGTCCGGGCGCAGGTCGGCGGTCCGCACGATCCGGCGGATGGTGTTCGCGTCGTGCAGGAAGTTCTGCCCGAGCTGCTTGGTCGGACGCAGGTCGAGCTGCTGGGCCAGGCTGCGGATCGCAGCCGGGCCCAGCAGCCCGTCGCCGACGTCGGGGGTGGCGCTCAGCGGGTGACCGTTACAGCAGACGGCCGCAGGACGGCCACGGCGAGGCACCGCGCGCGGCGTAGGTGCGCTCGCCGACGGCGATCTGCTGCTCGCGGGTGGCCAGGTCCGGCCTCGACGCGAAGTCCTGACCGCCGTAGGCGTTCCAGGTGCTGATGTTGTACTGCAGGCCGCCGTAGTAGCCGTTGCCGGTGTTGATCGACCAGTTGCCGCCGGCCTCGCACCGCGCCAGGGCGTCCCAGTCCAGGCCACCGCTGGACGCCGGCGGGGCGGCACCGGTGTTGCCGCCACCGGAGCTGCTGGTGGAGGAGGACGACGGGGCCGCTGCGGGGGCCGGGGCCTCCATCGTGCCGACGCTGACCTGCTCGGCGACCGGCTCCCGGGTGACGGTGTCGCTGGCCACGACGCGCCCGGTCTCGACACCGTCGGTGACGGTCACGGTGTAGGTGACGGTGCGCTCGCCGGCGACGCCCTCGGTGGTGACCGTCTCGTCACCCTCGGGGGAGGCCGGGTCCTCGGTCTCGACGGTCTCGAACTCGATCGGCTGGGTCTCGGTGACCTCGCTGACCTGCACCCGGAACACCTGCAGGACCATCCGGTCCATCAGCGGGGTGGTCGGGTAGAGCGTCATGCGGTCGGTCTCGCCGAGGGTGAGGCCCTGCTCGGTCAGCAGGTCCCCGGCGGTCGCCGAGGTGGTGGTGATGCTCTGCGTCGCACCGTCGGCGACCACGGTGATGGTCTTGGGCGTGGTGACCTCCAGGGCCATCCCGTCCAGCGGCAGGCGCTCGCTGCGCGAGGCCGAGAGCACGTAGCCCTCCTCACGCATGCCGAGCTGGTCCAGTGCCTCGTCCACCGACAGGGCGGTGGTGGTGACCTCGCGGCTCACGCCGTCGACGGTCAGCTGCAGCGGACGCGCGCGGTTCAGCACGACGGTGTCGCCGTCGTCCACGGCGGCGTCGGTGCCGGGCAGGACCACGTCGTCGGCGGAGACCTGCAGGCCCTCGTCGGAGAGCAGCTCCCCCGCGGTGGCGGCGTAGGTGTCGACCTCGCGGGACTCGCCGTCCACGGTCAGGGTCACCGACTTCTGGGCCAGCACGTAGGCGAACGAGCCGCCGAGGAGGCCCACGAGCACGAGGGCGAACAGGGAGAGCTTCAGGGAACGGCGCACAACACATCCACGGGTCACGGGGCCCGGGCAGGGGAACTCCGGACGGCAGGCGGCACGGACACCGTGGGGACGGCGGCCGCGTCTGACTGTGTCCGACGGGAGCGTCCGGGGGTCTCCCGAGGCGCCGTCCGAGGTGTTCCCCACCCCGACTGGTCGGTCACGACACGATAACGAACCTGGAACGGAAGGCAATGGTGCGACAGCAGGAAAGCAGGTCGACGAATCGACTCACAGTCGCCACGCCGACACCACGCGTCACGACCGCGCAGGTGACGGGCGGGGTGGGTGGGACCAGACGGGCGCTGCCCGTGTGAGCAGACCCACGGTGTGGATCCGCGCTCAGCCGGCGAGCGCGGGCTCGGTGTGCCGCACCGGCTTCAGCCAGGTGAAGAGGAACACGGCCACGGCGAGGCCGGCGGTGAGGGCGGAGAAGCCGCCGGCCACCAGCGCCACCGGGAGCAGGTCGATGCCGTCGGTGGGGCGGTCGCCCAGGCCGAGACCCGCGACCAGCAGGAGCACGCCCAGCGGCAGCAGCGCCAGCACGCTCACCGCGGCGGTGACCAGGTGCGCCGTCCAGGTCCGCAGCGCCTCGTCGACCGGGACGTCGGCACCCTCGGCGGGCAGCGGGCGGACCAGGACCCGCAGCAGCGCGGTCTCGGCCAGCAGCCACACGACCACCGGCACGCCGACGGCGACCGCGGCGACGGGCCCGTCCAGGTCCCCGGACCGCCAGAGGGCACCGGCCGCGAGGACCTCACCGAGCACGGCGGCCCGCATCGCCCACAGCAGCCAGGGCGAGACCTGCTCGGACCGCCGGGGCCGGCGCGCCGGGGAGGACACCGCCCAGCGTGGGCGGGGGCGGGTGGCCTCGGCCAGGACGACACCGGCCAGCAGGCCGACGACCAGGGCGGGCAGCCACAGGAAGACCGACGCCTCGGCGAACAGGACCACGCTGGCGATCACGGCGACGAGCCCCAGGCCGAACCCGAGCTGGCGCACCCGGCGGCCGTGCCGGGCCTGCCGGGCGAGCACCGCGGCACCGGCCTCGGACGGCGGCACGAGCTCGACGCCCCCACCGGCCACGGCCCGCCGGTCGGCCGCACGCGCCCAGCCACGGGCGAGGAGCCCGGCGGGCACCATCACGGCGATGAACAGCACGACGGCGATGAGGCGACCCACGCCGTCAGTGTCCCCCTGCGCGCCACCCCACCGCCACGGCGAGGTCCCTTCACCACTGCCCGAACACACGCTCCGCGGTGGTCGTGAGGGCCTGACACAGCCGGTCGAGCTCGACCCCGGTGGTCTCGGCCAGCGCCCGCACGGTCAGCGGGACCAGCCGGGAGCCGTTGGGGCGGCCGCGGTGCGGGACCGGGGTGAGGAACGGGCTGTCGGTCTCCACGAGCAGCTGGTCCAGCGGGGCCAGGGCCGCGGCCTCCCGCAGGTTGCCGGCGTTGGCGAACGTCAGCGTGCCGGCGAAGGAGAGCACGGCCCCCCGGTCCAGGCACTGCCGGGCGAAGGCGGCGTCCCCGGAGAAGCAGTGGAAGACGGTGTGCTCGGGCAGGCCCTCGTCGTCGAGCACCCGGAGCACCTCGGCGTGGGCGTCCCGGTCGTGGATGACCAGCGCGATGCCGTGCCGCTTGGCGATCCCGATGTGCGCCCGGAACGAGGCCTCCTGCGCCGCCCACCCCTCGGGTCCGGTGCGGAACCGGTCCAGGCCGGTCTCCCCCACCGCCCGCACCCGGGGCAGCGCGGCCAGCCGGTCGATCTCGGCCAGCGCCTCGTCGGTGGCGGCGCCGGCCCCGGCCTCGTTGGGGTGCAGCGCGACGGCGGCCAGCACCGAAGGGTGCCGGGCGGCCAGCGCGGCCGACCACTGCGAGCTGGCCACGTCCACCCCGACCTGCACCAGCTTCGGGATGCCGACGGCGGCCGCGGCGGCGATCTCGGCGTCCACCTCGGCCTCGGTGGGCAGCCGCTCCTCCCCGCCGACGGCGATGTCGAGGTGGGTGTGGCTGTCCAGCGCCGGGGAGGGCAACGCCTCCGGCGACGGCGGCGGCTCACCGCGCCTGTTCGCCCGCGAGGACGCCGAGCGGCTCACTCCCCCGCCTCGAACCGGGCCAGCTCCTCCTCCACGATGGAGGGGTCGAGCTTGGCGAAGACCGGCTTCGGCGGCGCCAGCGGGGTCCCCGGCACGACCGGGGTGGACGCCCAGACGGCCTGCCCCTGGTCGTAGTCGCCGGTGATGATCGGGTACGGCGACCCGTCGTCGAGGTCGGTGACCTCCTCGATGCGCGGCTGCACCGACCAGGTGCCCTCGCCACCGAGCAGCTCGTGCACCTGCTGGGCCGAGTGCGGCAGGAACGGCGACAGCAGCGCGTTGCAGTCCTTGATCGCCTGGAGGGCGGTGAACAGCACCGAGTCCCGGCGGGCCGGGTCCTCCTTGAGCTTCCACGGCGCCTGGTCGGACAGGTACTTGTTGGCCTCGCCGACCACCCGCATCGCCTCGTTGACGGCGGCCTTCTGCCGGTTGCGCGCCAGCAGCTCACCGACCGGGCCGAACGCCCCGGACGTGGTGGCCAGCAGCGCCCGGTCGGCGTCGGTGAGCTCGCCCGGCTGCGGCACGGCCCCGACGTTCTTGGCCGCCATCGAGATCGACCGGTTGACCAGGTTGCCCCAGCCGGCGACGAGCTCGTCGTTGTTGCGGCGCAGGAACTCCGCCCAGGTGAAGTCGGTGTCCTGGTTCTCCGGACCGGCGACGGCGATGAAGTAGCGCAACGCGTCGGGGTCGTAGCGGGCCAGGAAGTCCCTCACGTAGATGACGACGCGGCGCGAGGAGGAGAACTTCTTGCCCTCCATGGTCAGGAACTCGCTCGACACCACCTCGGTGGGCAGGTTCAGCCGACCGTAGGAGCCCGGCGTCCCGCCCTTGGCGGCCTCGCCGTTGTACCCCAGGAGCTGGGCTGGCCAGATCTCGGAGTGGAAGACGATGTTGTCCTTGCCCATGAAGTAGTAGGCGTCGGAGTCCGGGGTCTGCCACCACTGGCGCCACGCCTCGGGGTCACCCGAGCGGCGGGCCCACTCGATGGACGCCGACAGGTAACCCACGACGGCGTCGAACCAGACGTAGATCCGCTTGTCGTCGCGGTCGCGCCAGTCGTCGAGGGGGACGCGCACACCCCAGTCGATGTCGCGGGTGTAGCTGCGCGGCTTGAGGTCCTCGAGCAGGTTGACGCTGAAGTTCAGCACGTTCGGGCGCCAGCTCTTGCGGGTTCCGAGCCAGTCGCCGAGGGCCTTGGCGAAGGCCGGCAGGTCGAGGAACCAGTGCTCGCTCTCCACGAACCTCGGCGTCTCGCCGTTGATCTTGCTGACCGGGTTCACCAGGTCGATCGGGTCGAGCTGGTTGCCGCAGTTGTCGCACTGGTCCCCGCGGGCGCCGTCGTAGCCGCAGATCGGGCAGGTGCCCTCGATGTAGCGGTCGGGCAGCGTGCGCCCGGTCGACGGGCTGATCGCGCCCAGCGTGGTCTGCGGGAAGACGTAGCCGTTCTTCAGCAGGCCGGTGAAGATCTCCTGGCTGACGGCGGCGTGGTTGGCCGTCGTCGTCCGGGTGAAGAGGTCGTAGCTCAGCCCCAGGCCGGTCAGGTCACCGACGATGACCCGGTTGTTCCGGTCGGCGATCTCCCGCGGGGTGACCCCCTCGGCGTCGGCGGCGACCGTGATCGGGGTGCCGTGCTCGTCGGTGCCGCTGACCATCAGCACCCGGTCCCCGGCCATCCGGTGGTACCGGCTGAAGACGTCGGAGGGGACGCCGAAGCCCGAGACGTGCCCGATGTGTCTCGGGCCGTTCGCGTAGGGCCAGGCGACTGCGGTCAGGATGTGCCGATCACTCACGGCACGAGACTACGGAGCGCTGTCCACCGTGATCGTCGCCGTCCCGTCGGCCGTCGGCGGACCGGTCAGCGCGACCGCGGTGAGCACCGCGGCGATCGCCAGCAGGGTCGCGACCCGCACCCGCGGGTGCGCCGCCGGCGTGCGCACGGCCTGTGGACGACGGGCGGCGGCCCCGCTCCAGGCCTGGGCGGACGGCGTCGTCGCCAGCAGCAGCTTGCCCAGCGGGACGGCGAGGGCGAGCAGCACCAGGGCCGGTACCGGGACGGCGAACGCCCCGGCCGGCACGTGCCGGACGCCGTCCCCGTCGAACCCGAGGGTCAGTCCCCCGACCACCAGCACGCCCAGCTCGCCGAGCGCCACCGCGACCAGCAACCGGCCGCCGCTGCCGTCGACCAGCCCGGCGCCACCGCCGGCGGCCAGCACGACCCAGCCGGCCAGGGCCACGAGGGTGACCACGACCAGTCCGACCGGGGGCCGCAGTCCGCTGCCCCACAGCCCGTCCAGCGAGGTGAGCCCCACCGCGAGCAGCCCGACGGCCTCCAGCACCGCGAGGGACCCCGCGGCGACGGCGGTGACCGGCGGGCGTCGCCGTCCCCGGCCGGAGACCAGCACGCGCGCGAACGCGACGGTGTCGTCGAGGGCGACGGTGCTGGACAACGGGACTCCCTGGCCGGTGACGGGCGGTCACCGGTGAGGTCGTCACACCCGGGGCGGGTCCGGAGACGACGACGGGGCCGCCTCACCCGGCTGGGTGAGACGGCCCCGTCGGGGGTCCTGCGACGTCAGCGCTGGTGGCCCTGCCCGGCGGTGCCGTCGCCGGTGGCCACGCTGTGGTCGTGGTCGCCGCCCTTGGCCAGCCGGCTGTGCTTGCGGCCGTAGAGGTAGTAGACGGCCACGCCCAGCGCCATCCAGACGGCGAACCGGATCCAGGTGTCGGTGGGCAGGTTCAGCATCAGGTAGAAGCTGGCCAGTGCCGCCACGATCGGGATGACCGGCATGAGCGGGACCTTGAACGACCGGGGCAGGTCGGGCCGGGTGCGGCGCAGCACGATGACCCCGACCGACACGAGCACGAAGGCGAAGAGCGTGCCGATGTTCACCAGCTCGGCCAGCGTGCCCAGCGGGATGAGCCCGGCCATGATCGCCACGATGACACCGGTGATCAGGGTGATCTTGTAGGGCGTGCCGTACGTGGGGTGCACCTTCGCCAGGCTCGGGGGCAGCAGGTGGTCGCGGCTCATCGCGAACAGCACCCGCGACTGACCCAGCATCAGGATCATCACGACGCTGGTCAGCCCCGCCAGGGCCCCGACGCTGATGATGCCGGCGAAGAAGGGCAGTCCGACGCTGGAGAAGGCGCCGGCCAGCGGGGCCTCGGCGTTGAGCTCGGTGTAGTTCTGCATGCCCACGACGACCAGGCTGACCAGGACGTAGAGCACGGTGCAGACGGCGAGGGAGCCGAAGATGCCGCGGGGCAGGTCCTTGGCCGGGTCCTTGGTCTCCTCGGCGGCGGTCGCGACGATGTCGAAGCCGATGAAGGCGAAGAACACGATGGCCGCACCGGCGATGATGCCGCCGACACCGAAGGTGCTCGGGGTGAACCCGGACAGCAGCTGGATGAACGGCTGCGTCAACCCGGTCTCGCCCTCACCGGGAGCGGCCGGCGGGACGAAGGGCGTGTAGTTGGCGGCCTTGACGTAGAAGACGCCCACCACGATCACCAGCAGCACGATCGCGACCTTGATCGCCACGATGATCGAGGTGATCCGCGAGGACAGCTTGATCCCCAGGATCAGCACACCGGTCATCAGCAGCGCGATGAACATGGCCGGGATGTTGAAGCGGGCGGTCTCCCCCGCGATGGTCTCCGGCAGGCCGATGCCGATGTCGGACAGCAGCTGGTTGAGGTACCCCGACCAGCCCACGCTGACCGTGGCCGCACCCAGCGCGAGCTCCAGGACCAGGTCCCAGCCGATGATCCAGGCGATCAGCTCGCCGAACGTGGCGTAGGAGAACGTGTAGGCCGAGCCCGCGACCGGCACCGTCGAGGCGAACTCGGCGTAGCAGAGGGCGGCCAGCCCGCAGACGATCCCGGCGATGACGAAGGAGATCGCGACCGCGGGCCCCGTCGTCGTCTGGGCGACCTCGCCGGTGAGCACGAAGATGCCGGTGCCGATGATCACGCCCACGCCGAAGACCGTGAGGTCCAGACCGGACAGGTTCTTCTTGAGCTGGTGTTCAGGCTCTTCGGTGTCGGCGATCGAGTCCTCGACGCTCTTGACCCGCCTGCCGTTGGCGACGGCCATGTGACTCCCCCTCGGACCCGTGGTTGATCGGTGCAACGGGAGAGTGCCATGCGTCACCCCACCCCGCACGCCTACGCTCGCCGTCGTCCCGCAGTCGGAGGAGAACGATGACCAGCACCGACGCGCGGGCCCCCCGCCCGCGTCCCCGGCACGTCCCGCGGCCCGCCGGACAGCCCCTGCACGCGGCCCCGCTGCGCGAGTCCGGCGGACCCGTCGTCGGCTGCGGCGTCTACGTCGACGGCGCGCGCGTGCCCGACGTCCCGGTGGAGGACGCGCTGCGGGTGGCCACCGAGCGGGACGGCTTCGTCTGGCTGGGGCTGGCCGAGCCCAGCGAGGCCGAGTTCGAGTCGATCGCCGCGCAGTACGGCCTGCACCCGCTGGCCGTCGAGGACGCCGTCTACGCCCACCAACGCCCCAAGCTCGACCGGTACGACGACGGCCTGTTCATGGTGCTGAAGACCGCGGCCTACGTGGAGCACGAGGAGCTGACGTCGACCAGCGAGGTGGTGGACACCGGCGAGGTCATGGTGTTCCTCGGCGAGCACCACGTGATCACCGTCCGGCACGGGCAGCACGGCGGGCTGGCCGAGCTGCGCAAGCGGCTGGAGGAGCAGCCCGACCTGCTCTGCCACGGCCCGTCGGCGGTGCTCTACGCCGTCGCCGACCTCGTCGTGGACCACTACGTGGAGGTCGCGGCCGCCGTCGAGGAGGACGTCGACGAGCTCGAGGCCTCGGTCTTCTCCCCCCAGCGCACCGACGACATCCCGCGGCTCTACCAGCTCAAGCGCGAGCTGATGCAGCTGCGCCGGGCGGTCACCCCGCTGGACCTCCCGCTGCACGCGCTGTCCGAGCGCACCGGCGACGTCGTCCCGGACGAGATGCGCTCGTACTTCCGCGACGTGCACGACCACACCATCCGGGTGCGCGACCAGATCTCGGCCCTCGACGAGCTGCTCACCTCGATCCTCCAGGCGTCGCTGGCCCGCACCTCGCTGGCCGACAACGAGGACATGCGCAAGATCTCCGCCTGGGCCGGCATCATCGCCGTCCCCACCGCGATCGCCGGGATCTACGGGATGAACTTCGACCACATGCCCGAGCTGCACTGGACCTTCGGCTACCCGCTGGTCCTCCTCGTGATGCTGGGCGCCTGCACCCTGCTCTGGCGCGGCTTCAAGCGCAGCGGCTGGCTGTAGCGCCCCGCCCCCACCCGCCGCCCCACCCGAGGCGGGGGAAGCCCTGCACACAGCCTCGGGGTCCACACCTGTGTGCGGGGCTTCCCCTGCCTGGGGCGAGGGACGCGAGGCCGTTCCGTCGGTCCACAGGACGACGTCGTGTCCACAGATCTCGCGACGGACGTCGCCGAGTCCATTCGAGCCAGCACCCTCCTGGCATGGACGAGCCATGGCGCGCCGTGATCGCGGACGTCCTCCGCACCCATCACGGATTGGCGACCCGCGACGACCTGCTCCGACGTGTGCCCAGGACCGTCGTCGACAGCTTCGTCGGCCGCGGTCACCTGAGGCGCGTGTTCCCACGCGTCTACGCACCGCGCGGTGACCCCGCCACCGGCGACCGGCGACTGCGCGCCGCGCTGATGTGCGCCGGTCCGGGCGCGACCCTCAGCCACCTGACCGCGCTGGCCGTGGTCGGGCTGCGGGAACACGCGGGCCCGGTCCACGTCGTCATCGACCACTCACGCCGGCACGCCGGAGCTCCTGACCTGCAGGTGCACCGCCGACGCGGCCTCTCGGACTCGCCCCACCTGACGGACGTCGTGCGTGGTCTGCCCGTGACGCCCCTCGCGGTGAGCCTCGTCGACAGCTGGCCCCTGGTCCCGCGGGGCGAACGCCGGCCGATGGTCATCGACGCCGTCCGGCGGACCCGGCTCGACGCGCACCTCCTCCGGGCGGCTCTGGACCGACGACCGAACATCGGTGGACACCGGGCTCTCGCCGAGACGATCGCGTTGATCGCCGACGGGGTGCAGAGCGAGCTGGAGGCCATGGGCGTCCTGGGCGTGTTCCGCCACCGGTCACTGCCCCGCAGCCGAGGCCAGGTCCGGGTGGTCTGCCCGGACGGCGTCACCAGGCACCTCGACCGGGCCTGGGAGGAGGTGCTGCTCGCCGTCGAGCTCGACGGGGCCGCCTTCCACACCTCCCCGGCCGACAGGCAGGGCGACCTGCACCGCGACGCCGTCCTCGCCTCACTCGGCTGGCTGGTGCTGCGGTTCACCTACGCCGAGGTGGTGCGGGACCCCGAGGGCGTCCGGGCCACGGTGCTCGCCGTCTACCGGACGCGTCTCGCGCAGCTGTCCGCCGCGTGAACCGCCGGCCGGAGCGCTCCCTCCCGCCGCCCCCAGGCAGGGGAAGCCCTGCACACAGGCAAGGGCACCCGAGGTGTGTGCGGGGCTTCCCCTGCCCACGGCTGCGGCGCCGTGCCGCGAACAGGGTCAGCCGCGGGTGGGGGGTGGGGGCTTCGCGGCGACGACGGCGTCGAAGACGACGCGCTTGGGGAGGCCGGTGCGGGTGACGACGGCGCGGATGGCGTCCTTGCGGGTCTCGCCGGCGGCCTCCTCGCGGGCGACCTCGGCGGCGAGCTCGGCGGGGGTGAGGTCGACCGGGCCCGCGGGGGCGCCGGCGACGACGAGGGTGATCTCCCCGCGCACGCCCTCGGCGGCCCAGGCGGCCAGCGAGCCCAGGGTGCCGCGGACGACCTCCTCGTGGGTCTTGGTCAGCTCGCGGCAGACGACGGCGGGCCGGTCCTGCCCCAGCACGGCGGCGGCGTCGGCCAGCGCGTCGGCCAGCCGGTGCGGGGACTCGAAGAAGACCATCGTGCGGGGCTCGGTGAGCAACGCGGTGAAGGCGGTGCGGCGGCCGCGGCGGGGCAGGAAGCCCTCGAAGCAGAACCGGTCGCAGGGCAGCCCGGAGACCGCCAGCGCGGTGGTGACGGCGGACGGGCCGGGCACCGAGGTGACCTCGATGCCGGCGTCGACGGCGGCGCGCACCAGGGTGTAGCCGGGGTCTGAGACCGAGGGCATGCCGGCGTCGGTGACCAGCAGGACGGTCTGGCCGGCCTCCATCGCGGCGACCAGCCCGGGCAGCCGGGAGGTCTCGACAGTCTCGTGGAAGGTGACGACGCGACCGTTGAAACGCACCTCGAGGTCCTGGGCCAACCGGTGCAGGCGGCGGGTGTCCTCGCAGGCCAGCACGTCGGCGTCGGCCATCGCCTGGCGCAGCCGGGGTCCGACGTCGCCGGGCTGACCCAGAGGGGCGCCACCGAGCACCAGTCGTCCTGCCACCTCAGGAGCCTGTCACGGCGGCCGTGTCGTACCCGCCACCTACCCTGGCCGCATGGCGGTGCTGGCCCCGGAACGGGTGGACGACGGGGCGCCGCCACCGCCGTCGCACCGGCGGGCCCCGCGCCGTCCGGCCCGGCAGTGGACCCCACCGCTGCCCACCGACCGGTTGCTGTCCTGGGTGCTGACCGCGGTGCTCGGCATCGCGACGTTCGTGGCCCGACTGTGGGACCTCAGCTATCCCGGCGACCTGCTCTTCGACGAGGCGTACTACCCGCCCGAGGCGAACGAGATGATCGAGTGGGGCTACGAGTACAACCGCGGCTACACGTTCATCGTCCACCCGCCGTTGGGCAAGATCCTCATCTCCGGGGGCATCCGGCTCTTCGGCTACGACTCCTTCGGCTGGCGCATCCCGAGCGTGATAGCCGGGACGATCGCGGTCGTCGTGCTCGTGCGGCTGGCCCGCCGGCTCACCGGGTCGACACTGCTGGGCCTGATCGCCGGCCTGCTGCTGGCGCTGGACGGGTTCTCCTTCACCCTCGGCCGGATCGGGCTGCTCGACGTCTTCCTGCAGGTCTTCGTCGTCTGCGCGGTGGCCTGCCTGGTGGTCGACCGCGACCGCACCCGACAGCGGGTGCGCGAGCGCACGGCGGGGCTGACCAGGCCGGTCCGGGAGTTCGCGCTGGGTCCGCGGGGCTGGCGGATCGCGGCGGGGGTGCTCTTCGGCTGCGCCGCGTCGGTGAAGTGGTCCGGGGTCTACTTCCTGGCGTTCTTCGCCGTCCTGACCCTGTTCTGGGACCGGGCGGCCTGGCGGGAGGCCGGTGTCGCCAGCCCCACCCGCACGGTGCTCCGCCGCGGCCTGCCCGGGGCGCTGTGGGCCCTGGCCGTCGTCCCGGTGCTGACCTACCTGGCCAGCTTCACGCAGTGGTTCCTGGCCGAGAACGCGCAGGGCCGGCACTGGGCCGAGCAGAACCCGGACACGTCGTTCGGCTTCGTGCCGGGTGCGTTGCGGTCGCTGTGGCACATGCACGGGGAGTGGCTGACGTTCCACAGCGGGCTGTCCACCCCGCACCCGTGGGAGTCCGGGCCCTGGTCCTGGCTGGTCGACGGCCGCCCCATCCTGCTGTGGAACCCGCAGGGGCTCACCGACTCCGCCGGTGACCAGGTGGTGCGCTACATCCTGATGGTCGGCACGCCCACGCTCTGGTTCGCCTTCGCCCCCGCGATGCTCTGGTTGCTGTGGCGGATCGTCGCCCGCCGCGATCCGGCCGCGACCACCATCGCCGTGGGCATCGCCGCCGGGTGGCTGACCTGGTTCGTCAACCTCGAACGCACGATGTTCGTCTTCTACATGGCCCCGGTCGTGCCGTTCTTCATCCTCGCCGTCGTGCTCGTGCTGCAGGACGTGCTCGGCTCCCCGCGCGCGACCCAGTTCCGCCGCTGGCTGGGGCTCGGCGCGGTCAGCCTCTACCTGGCCGTGGTCGCGATGACCTTCGTCTTCTTCTACCCGGTCCTCACCGGGCAGCCGCTGTCCTACGCCGAGTGGGTCCAGCGGATGTGGTTCCCCTCCTGGTTCTGATGGCGCGATCCATAGTTGCGTTGTACAACTGATGGGTGCCCACTGACCGGACGGACCTGGCCGAGCAGCTCGACGACGTCGTCGTCGGCCTGCGGCAGCTGACCAGCACCCGTACCGAGCTCAGCCTCACCGCGGCGGCGACCCTGTCGACCCTGCGCCAGACCGGGCCCGCACGACTGACCGACCTGGCGGCGACCGAGGGCGTCAGCCAGCCCTCGATGACCGCGCTGGTCGCCCGGCTGACCACCGCCGGACTGGTGGCCCGCTCCGGCGACCCCACCGACCGGCGGGTCGTCGTGCTGTCCCTGACCGACGAGGGCGCCGCCCTGCTCGACCGCCGCCGGCAGACCCGGGCGGCCCGGCTCGCCGAGCCGCTGGCACACCTCGACGACGACGAGGTCGCCTCGATCACCGCAGCCCTCCCCGCGCTGGCCCGCCTGACCGCGGCGCTGCAGCCCTGACCCACCCACCGAACCGGAGTGAACCCGTGAGCACGCACCAGAAGAGCAGCATGCTCGGCCAGCCGAAGGCGGTGTACGCCGTCGCCTTCGCCTGTGTCGTGAGCTTCATGGGCATCGGCCTCGTCGACCCGATCCTGCCCTCGCTGAAGACCCAGCTCGGCGCCAGCGAGAGCCAGGTGACCCTGCTGTTCACCAGCTACCTGGTGGTCACCGCCGTCGCCATGCTCGGCACGAACTGGGTGTCCAGCCGGATCGGGGCCAAGCAGACCCTGGTCACCGGCCTGGCGATCATCGTGGTGTTCTCCGCACTGGCCGGGCTCAGCGACTCCATCGGCGGGATCGTCGGGTTCCGCGCCGGCTGGGGCCTGGGCAACGCGCTGTTCATCGCCACCTCGCTCGCGGTCATCGTGGCGAGCGCGTCCGGCGGGTTCGCCGGGGCGATCGTGCTCTACGAGGCCGCGCTCGGCCTGGGCATCGCGGCCGGCCCGCTGGTCGGTGGGCTGCTGGGCAGCATCAGCTGGCGGGGCCCGTTCTTCGGCGTCGCGGTGCTGATGGCGATCGCCCTGCTGGCCACCGTGGTGCTGCTGGACACGACCCCCAAGCCGGCCCACAAGACCCCGCTGTCGGCCCCGCTCAAGGCGCTGCGGCACCGCGGGCTGCTGATCATGGCGATCACCGCCCTGCTCTACAACTGGGGCTTCTTCACCATGCTGGGCTACGCACCGTTCCCGATGGAGCTGTCGGCGATCCAGCTGGGCTTCGTGTTCTTCGGCTGGGGCCTGCTCGTCGCGTTCTTCTCCGTCGTCGGCGCCCCGCGTCTGCAGGCCCGCTTCGGCACCGCCCGCAGCCTGTACGGCGCGCTCGGGCTCTTCGCCGTCGACCTGCTGCTGATCGCCGTCTTCACCGACACGAAGTGGGCGCTCATCACCTGCGTGGTCGTGGCCGGGGCCTTCATCGGCATCAACAACACCCTCACCACCCAGGCCGTCATGCTGGTCTCCCCCGTCGAGCGCCCGGTCGCGTCGGCGGCCTACGGCTTCGTCCGGTTCCTGGGCGGTGGCCTCGCACCCTTCGCCGCAGGCAAGCTCGTCGAGGCCTTCGACGTGCACGTGCCGTTCTACGTGGCCGCCGTCGCCGTCCTGGCCGGGGTCGCGGTGCTGTCGACCGGACACCGGATGCTGACCCAGGCCGACGCCGGCATGGACGAGGACGGCCACCCGAGCACCGACCACGGCGGTCCGGACGACGTCGCGGGCGAGGTGGCCGACGAGTTCGGCGGCGCGCCGGCGGCGATCGACGGCGAGGTCGAGGCCGACCTCGCCCGGCGCCGCTGAGCTCCCCTACCGTCCCCACCATGGACAGCACTCAGCGACGAGTCAGCACCGAGGTCGACGGCGACGTCTGGCGGGTGACCCTGGACCGGGCCGACGCCGGCAACGCGATCGACGTCCCGATGGCCGACGCCCTGGTGGCCGCCTTCGACGACCGCCCCGCCGACACCCGGACCGTCCTGCTCCTGGGCGCCGGCACCCGGTTCTGCGTGGGCGGGGACATCGCCGGCATGTCGGCCGCGGCGGACATGGCTGCGTTCATCGGCACGCTGGCCGACCGCTGGCACGACGTCGTCCGGCGGGTGGTGAGCTGCCCGGTCCCCGTGGTCGCCGGCGTGCAGGGCGCGGTGGCCGGGGCCGGCGTGGGGCTCCTCGGGGCCTGCGACCTGGTGCTCGCCGCCCGCTCGACGAAGATCCGCCCCGCGTACGGCGCGATCGGGCTCTCCCCCGACGGCGGGAGCTCGTGGGCGCTGGCCCGCACCCTGGGCGCGCCGCGGGCGCTGGACCTGATGCTCACCAACGGCACGCTGAGCGCCGCCGACGCCCACCTGTACGGCCTCGTCGGTCGGCTGGTGGACGACGAGGAGCTGACCTCGGCAGCGGTCGCGCTGGCCCACCAGGTGGCGGCCGGTCCGATCCGGGCCATGGTGCGCACCCGCGGGCTGGTCCGCCGGGCCGCCACCACCACGCTGGACGCCCAGCTCGACGAGGAGGCCCGGCTGATCGTGGAGTCCGCGGCCGACGCCGAAGCGGTCGAGGGCGTCGGGGCGTTCCGCGCCAAGCGCCCGGCGGACTTCCGCAGCGCGGGCTGAGAACGACCCAGGCCGGGCCCCTCGCGGGACCCGGCCTGGGTGGTGTCGGGGTGGAGCTGAGGGGAATTGAACCCCTGACCCCCTCGATGCGAACGAGGTGCGCTACCGGACTGCGCCACAGCCCCTTCGCCGGTGAGCCTACCGCCCACCGGCCCCGGCCCCGCAGGGGGGCCGGACAGATCAGCCGGTCGCGGCGCGGGGGGCGTAGACGTCGATGTCGGCGAAGCCGATGTCGTCGTCGTCCAGACCCACGACCGCGCTGTGCTGCCACGCGGCACTGCCCGCGGTGCGGGCGGCGGGCACCCGGGCGGGCCGGATGGGGTGCACCGGGGCCAGCGGGAGGCTGGGGTGCGGGACCCGGGCGGCGGGGACGGCGACCGGCTCGGGAGCCGGGGCCGGACGCGGCGCGGGCCGCGCGGCCGGACGGGCTGCCGCAGGCCGGGCGGCGGCCCGGTACTGGCGACGGGCGGCGGTGCGGCGCTCGCGCTCGGCGGCGGCCCGCACGACCATCAGGTAGCCGACCGTGGCGACGTCGAGCAGCAGGTGCGGGGCCCACAGCCAGGGCCGGTAGACCAGCGCGCCGACCAGGGTCAGCAGTGCGAGCCCGACCAGGCCGGCCAGCGTGCGCCGACGCAGCGCGTGGACGTCGACGGTGAGCTCACCGGTGGCCAGCAGCGCCGCACGGTCGATCTCGACCCGCTCGGTGCCGGCGTGGACCACCGGGTCCACGACCCGTCGTCGCTGCAACGTGCGGCCCGCGCCGACCGCGCCCGTGCGGGCCGGTGTCGCGTCACCCCGAGTGACGACCATCGGCACCAGCACCACGAACCACAACACGACCAGAGCGGCCAGCAGAACACCCGAACCCATCGCACCCACCCCGCATCCGTCCTTGGCACCCGCGTGTGCAACGCCGATCCCTGGCGTCACACGAGTCACACGGGTCACTCGCCTTGCACGGTAGGGGGCCCCTCCCCCCCGACGGGGGAGGCGCGCAGCAGTTCTGTCGTGTCGTGTCGCGTGGCGGCGGCGTGTCGCCCCACCGGCGTGTCGCCGGCCGCGGTCAGGACGGCGCGGACCGCTGCCACCGGGCGACCACGCTGCCCGGCAGGTCGGTCGACAACAGCGCGTGACCGATGTGGTCCCGCCAGTCGCCGTCGATGTCCAGGTATCCGCGAAACAGGCCCTCCTCGCGGAAGCCCAGGCGCTGCACCAGCCGGCGGCTCGGGCCGTTCTCGGGCCGGACGTCGGCCTGCAGCCGGTGCAGCCCGACCGGGCCGAAGGCGTGGTCGCACACCAGGGCCACGGCCAGCGACGCCACGCCCTGCCCGGCTGCCCCCCGGTCGATCCAGTAGCCCAGGTGTGCCGAGCGGAGCGCGCCGCGCACGACGTTGTCCACGGTCACCTGGCCCACCAGGCGCCCCCGGTGCCGGACGGCGAAGGGCAGCGCGCTGCCCAGTCGGGCCCGCCGGGCGGCGGCGCGCCGCATCGCCCGGTAGACCTGCGGCGTGTGCCGGGCGGCCCACCCGGCCGGGGCGGTCGGCTCCCAGGGCGCCAACCAGGCCTCGTTCTCCCGGCGCAGCCGGGACCAGGCCTCGGCGTCCGAGCGGCGCAGCGGGTGCAGCTCGACGTCCCCGTGCTGCAGCGTCGCCGGCCACCCGGGGTGCTGGGCCGGGTCGTCCCACAACGCGGACACCAGCCGGCTCAGCCGCCGAGCAGCATGGGCATGACGGTGACCAGCCCGCCGGGCTCGACCTCGGTGACGTCCTCGTCGACCACGATCAGGCAGTTCGCGCGCGCCATCCGGGCCAGCACGGCGTCGCCACCGGGGTCGCCACCACCGACCGGCTCGACGACGTAGCCGCCGTCGGGGTGCCGCATGACCTGGCCGTGCACGTACTGCCGGTAGCCCAGCGGGGAGACCAGGTGCTGGGCCGACACCGCCTGCACGGTGCGGCGGAACAGCTGCCGCTTGCCGAGCATCAGCCGGATCGCCGGCCGGACGAAGACCTCGAAGGCGACCAGCGCGGCGACCGGCTCCCCCGGCACGCAGATGACCGGCACGCCGTCCCGGCCCAGCCGACCGAAGGCCTGCACCGGGCCCGGGTGCATGGCGACCTGGGTGAAGTGCACCTGGCCGAGCTCGGCGAGGGCCTCCTGGACCAGGTCGAAGCCGCCGCCGGCGAACGTGCCGGCGATGAGCACCACGTCGCTGCGCAGCAGCTGGCTCTCCAGCAGCTCGACCAGCCGGCGGCGGTCGCGCGGCACGATGC
Organism: Geodermatophilus sp. Leaf369; assembly: GCF_001424455.1. Lineage (NCBI taxonomy): Bacteria > Bacillati > Actinomycetota > Actinomycetes > Geodermatophilales > Geodermatophilaceae > Geodermatophilus > Geodermatophilus sp. Leaf369. The sequence continues at coordinate 1,052,920 of NZ_LMQA01000001.1, forward strand.
CCGAGCGGTAGGCCTCCGCGCCGGCGTCCCGGGCGGCGGCGGCCAGGGCGTAGCTGTTGACGTCGACGACCTGCCCGGGCACCGGGACGACGCCCACGTCGACCAGCTCGCTGCCGGCGCAGAGCACGGCCACCCGGGGGCGCGGCCGGACCAGCACGCGCTCGCGGCCGACGGCGGCGAGCAGGCTGATCTGGGCCGGGCCGATCGGGGTGCCCACACCGACGGCGGTGTCCCCGGCGCGGACGTCGTCCCCGGCCAGGCGCACGTAGCTGCCCGGCGCGAGCTCGGCGTGCACGCCGACCCGGGCCTGGCCCTGGTCGGTCCACACGGCGGGGACGACGACGTCGGCACCGGTGGGCAGCATCGAGCCGACGGCGACCTTCTGGGTCAGGCCCGCGGCGATGGAGGTGGGCTCGGCGGGACCGGCGACGGACTCCCCCACGACGGCCAGCGGCACCGGCTGCTCGAGGGAGGCCCCGAACAGGTCGACCGAGCGGGCGGCGTAGCCGTCGAGCCCGGCCTGGTCGAAGGCGGGCAGGTCGCGGACGGCGACCACGTGCTCGGCGCACAGCAGGCCCTGGGCGTCCAGGACCGCGAGCTCGATGGGGTCGGGGGTCGGCGCGGCGGCGAGGATGAGGTCGAGGTGCTCCTCGACCGAGCGCACCCGGACGTCCTCCAGCGCGATGGACCCGGTGTCGGCCGCCGGGTCGGGGTCGCGGTCACCGGAGGACACCGCCGGGGCGGGCACCCGCTCCAGGTCGACCTGCACCGTCTCGTGGTGCACCGGTGCCGCCGGACCCCGGGCGATCTGCTGGGTGTGCTGCACACCGACGGCCGCACCCGTGCCGAGGTCGATCTGGGTGGTGTCCCGGGACCCCCGGAACCACCCACGTGTCTTGTCCTCGGACATCCCCACCACCGTCTGCGAGCTCTGCGGACTTCCGTCGCCGGGGCGCCTCGCGCCCGCGGAGTGGGTCCTGACCGACCGCACCGGCCCTCGATGGTGCCCTCTCGGGCGCCGGGTCAGGCCGGCGACGCGCCCTCGGCGGGCAGGTCGGCGACGAAGTCACGCAACCAGGGGCGCAGCGCGGGCCCGAGGTCGTCGCGCTCCACGGCCAGCCGGACGACGGCCTTGAGGTAGTCCAGCTTGTCCCCGGTGTCGTACCGGCGGCCGGAGAACACCACGCCGTGCACCGGGACGCCGTCCTCGACCAGCTTGAGCAGCGCGTCGGTCAGCTGGATCTCCCCACCGCGGCCGGGCGGGGTGGCCCGGATGGCGTCGAAGACCTCCGGCGCCAGCACGTAGCGGCCGATGATGGCCAGGGAGGAGGGCGCCTCCTCCTTCGGGGGCTTCTCGACCATGCCGGTGATCCGCACGACCTGGTCGCCGTCGCCGGCGGAGGTCTGCGGAGCCTCCTCGATGGCCACGGCGCCGTACTTGTCGATGTTCTCCGCACCCACGTCCAGCAGCGCGATGACGCAGCCGCCGTGCTCGGCCTGCACGGCGAGCATCTGCTCGAGCAGCAGGTCGCGGGCGTCGATGAGGTCGTCGCCGAGCATGACCGCGAAGGGCTCGTCCCCGACGAAGGCCGCGGCCTGCAGGACCGCGTGACCCAGGCCCTTGGCCTCGCCCTGGCGCACGAAGTGCACCTGGGCGACGTCGGTGGACTCGTGCACGGCGTCCAGCCGGGACTGGTCGCCCTTCTTCTCCAGCGCCGCCTCCAGCTCCGGGGCGCGGTCGAAGAAGTCCTCGATGGCGTTCTTGTTGCGGCCGGTGACCATAAGCACCTCGCCGAGACCGGCGCGGGCGGCCTCCTCGACGATGTACTGCAGGGCCGGGCGGTCCACGACCGGCAGCAGCTCCTTGGGCACGGCCTTGGTGGCCGGCAGGAAGCGCGTGCCCATCCCGGCGACGGGGATGACGGCCTTGCGGGCAGGGCGGGACGGGCTCGACATGCCGGGGAGCGTATCCAGCACCGGCCGGTGTCAGACTCCCCCGTCGTGGTGAACAGCAAGGTGGTCCGGCGCACAGCGCTGCTCGCTGCCCGCCGCGACCGGCCTCTCGAGGTGCGGACGACGGCGGCCCGGTCACTGGCCGCCCACCTGCGCGCCCGGCTGTCCGACACGGGGGTGGTGGCCGGTTTCGTGCCCACCGCCGAGGAGCCCGGCCACGGCGAGCTGCCCGCGGCGCTCCCCGGGGTGCGGGTGCTGCTGCCGGTCGTGCCCGCGTCGGGTCGGGTGCTGTCCTGGGCCGACCGGAGCGCGGACCTGGCACCGGGCCGGTACGGGTTGCTGGAGCCGGTGGGCCCGCGGTGGCCGGCGTCGGAGCTGGGGCTGGCCGACGTCGTCGTCGTCCCGGCACTGGCGGTGGGGCGCGACGGCTCGCGACTGGGCCGCGGCGGCGGGTACTACGACCGGGCCCTGGCGCACGCCCGCCCGGACGCGGTGCTGGTGGGCGTGGTGTTCGACGAGGAGCTGGTGGACGCCGTCCCCACCGAGGCGCACGACGTCGGGCTGCACGCCGTCGTCACCCCGTCGGGCGGCTGGCTGGAGCTGGGCTAGCCGCCGCCGAGCAGCGGGACGTCGGAGACCATCCGGATGTGCGCGGCCATCGCGGCCGCGGCCGCCTCGGGGTCGCCGGCGCGGACGGCCTCGGCGATCGCCCGGTGCCCGTGCAGCGACCGGTGCGGCCGGCCCTCCTGGGCGAGGGACTCGATCCGGCTCTCCCGCACCCGGTCGGCGATCTCGGCCATGAAGCGGGCCAGCAGGGCCGAGTGCCCCGCGGCGGTGACGGCGGCGTGGAACCGCTCGTCGCCGTCGACGCCGCGGCCACCGGCGGCGAGGTCGGCTGCCATCGCAGCCAGCGCCGCGTCGATCTCGGCGAGGTCGGCCTCGGTGCGCCGGCGCGCGGCCAGGGCGGCGAGGTGGACCTCGAGGGCCTCCCGCGCCTCGATCACGTCGCCGAGGTCCTCGCGGCGGGCGTCCAGCGCCGCCAGCACCGCCTCCGACCGGGGCGCGACCAGCAGCACCGTGCCGTCGCCGTGCCGCACGTCGACGACCCCGGTGACCTCCAGGGCCACCAGCGCCTGGGCGACGGTGGCCCGGCTGACGCCGAGGGAGGCGGCCAGCTCGCGCTCGGGGGGCAGCCGGTCACCGGCGGCCAGCCCGGCCTCGGCGGCCCAGCCGACGACCTGCCGGACCACCTGCTCGTAGAGCCGGTTGCGGCGCAGCGGGCCCGGACCAGTGCTCACCGGTACCTCCCGTGTCGACGCGCCGTGACGGTTGACACACTAGCCACTGGTCGAGAGGCTAGGCCACTGATCCAGACCCCCCCAGCCCTCCGACGACGTGGGAGCACCTCGTGTCACCCGAGATCATCTCGATCCTGGCGTTGGTGGCGATCTTCGCGATCGCCACCTTCCTGCCGATCAACATGGGCGCCCTGGCCTTCGTGGCGGCCTTCCTGGTCGGCACCCTCGCCGTCGGGATGACCACCGACGACATCATCGCCGGCTTCCCCGGGGAGCTGGTGCTGACCCTCATCGGGGTCACCTACCTGTTCGCCATCGCCCAGAACAACGGCACCGTCGACCTGCTGGTCCGCGGCGCGGTCAAGCTCGTGGCCGGCCGGGTCGCCTTCATCCCGTGGATCATGTTCGCCGTCACCGGCGTGCTGACCGCCATCGGCGCGCTCGGCCCGGCGGCCGTGGCGATCATCGCCCCGATCGCGCTGGGCTTCGCCGCGCGGTACCGGATCAGCCCGCTGCTGATGGGCATGATGGTCGTGCACGGCGCGCAGGCCGGCGGGTTCTCCCCGATCAGCGTCTACGGCGTCACGGTCAACACGATCGTCGCCGACAACGACCTGCCCTCCTCGCCGGTCACGGTGTTCCTGGGCAGCCTGTTCTTCAACCTGGCGATCGGCGCGATCCTCTTCGTCGTCCTGGGCGGACGGAAGCTGGTGGGCCGCAAGGTCACCGACGACGTGGCCCCCGAGGCCACCGAGGCCACCGAGGCCACCGAGGCCACCGGGCCGGACACGTCGGTCGCGGTCAGCGGCCACGGCGCGTCCGCGGGCAGCGGGGTGGACACCCTGACGGCGACGGCGAAGGTCACCGTCGAGCAGGTCCTGACCCTGGTCGGGCTGGCCGCGCTGGTGCTCCTCGCCCTGGTCTTCGACCTGGACATCGGCTTCGTCTCCATCACCATCGCCACCGTGCTGGCGCTGTTCTCCGCCGCCCGGCACAAGGGCGCGGTCATGCAGATCAGCTGGACCACGGTGCTGCTGATCGCCGGCGTGCTCACCTACGTCTCGGTGCTGCAGGCCGCGGGCACCATCGAGTACGTCGGGGAGAGCGTCACCTCCATCGGCGCCCCGCTGCTCGTGGCCCTGCTGCTGGCCTACATCGGCGCCGTGGTCAGCGCGTTCGCCAGCTCCACGGCGATCATCGGGGTGGCCATCTCGCTGGCCGTGCCGTTCCTGCTGGCCGGGGAGATCGGCGCCGTCGGCGTCGTCGTCGCGCTGGCCGTGTCGGCCACGATCGTCGACGTCAGCCCGTTCTCCACCAACGGTGCCCTGGTGCTGGCCAACGCCCAGGACGTCGACCGCGACCGCTTCTACAAGCAGATCCTCGGCTACTCCGGGGTCGTCGTGCTGGTCGGGCCGCTCATCGCCTGGCTGGTCTTCGTCGTCCCCGGGTGGCTCTGATGAACGGAGACCCCATGACCGGCCCCCTCGACGGCACCCTCGTCGTCGACCTCACCCGGGCGCTCGCCGGCCCGCACGCCGGGATGATGCTCGGCGACCTGGGCGCCCGCGTGATCAAGGTGGAGAACCCCGGCAGCGGGGACGACACCCGCGGCTGGGGTCCGCCCTTCGTCGACCCGCCCGAGGGCGGCCGGGAGTCCACCTACTTCCTGTCGACGAACAAGAACAAGGAGTCGATCACCCTCGACCTCAAGGACGAGGCGGACAAGGCCACGTTGACCGAGCTGCTGCGCCGGGCCGACGTGCTGCTGGAGAACTTCCGCCCCGGCACCCTGGCCCGCCTCGGCTTCGGCACCGACGTGCTCGCCGAGCTCAACCCCCGGCTGGTGACGCTGGCGATCAGCGGGTTCGGCCACGACGGTCCCGAGGGCGGCCGCGCCGGGTACGACCAGATCGCCCAGGGCGAGGCCGGGCTGATGTCGCTGACCGGGTCCGGCCCCGACGACCCGCAGCGGGTCGGTGTCCCGATCGGTGACCTGCTGGCCGGGATGTACGGCGCCTACGGGGTGCTGGCCGCGCTGCTGGAGCGGGAGCGGACCGGCCGCGGGCAGGTCGTGCGCACCTCGCTGCTGGCCGCCGTCGTGGGTGTGCACGCCTTCCAAGGCACTGCCTGGACCGTCGCCGGGAAGGTCGGGCACGCCCAGGGCAACCACCACCCCTCGATCGCGCCGTACGGGCTGTTCCACTGCGCCGACGGCGGGTCGGTCCAGCTGTCCTGCGGGTCGGAGTCGCTGTGGCGCCGGCTCTGCACGGAGTTCGGGCTCGACGCCGAGGCCGACGGGCTGGCCACCAACGGCGAGCGCGTGGGCAACCGGCAGCGGGTGATCGAGCTGCTCGAGGGTGCCTTCGCCGGCATCGAGGCCGAGGCGCTGCTCGCCCGGTTGTCCGCCGCCGGGGTGCCCGCGGGCAAGGTGCGCACGATCGACGAGGTCTACGGCTGGGACCAGGCGCTGTCCCAGGGCCTGCTGGTCGACGTCGAGCACCAGACCCTGGGCGCGGTGCAGCTGCCCGGGCCGCCGCTGCGGTTCTTCGCCCCCTCCGCCGAGGGCGAGACCGAGACCACCCGCCGGGAGCACACCGCTCCCCCGGTGCTCGGCGCCGACGGCGACGCCATCCGGGCCTGGCTCGCGTCGTCGTCCGCCGGTGTCGCCCAGCCCGCCGAGGACGACGTCGAGGACGGGCACGCCACGTGACCGCGCCGCAGAAGCCGAAGCGGCTGGACGCCCGCTCGTTGCGCGACCTGGTCCTGGACCCGGGTTCCTGGACCAGCTGGGACACCCCGGTGTCCCCGCGCACCGAGGACGACGACTACGCCCGGGAGCTCGCCCGGGCCCGGGAGAAGACCGGCCAGGACGAGGCCGTGGTCACCGGAGAGGGACTGCTGCGCGGTCGACGGGTCGCCGTCGTCGCCGGGGAGTTCGGCTTCCTGGCCGGCTCGATCGGGGTGGCCACGGCCGAGCGGCTGATGTCCGCGGTCGAGCGGGCCACCTCGCTGGGCCTGCCCCTGCTGGCCTCCCCCGTCTCCGGGGGCACCCGCATGCAGGAGGGCACGGTCGCCTTCCTCCAGATGATCGGCATCACCGCGGCCATCGCCCGGCACAAGGAGGCCGGGCTGCCCTACCTCGTCTACCTGCGGGGCCCGACGTTCGGCGGGGTGCTGGCCTCCTGGGGCTCGCTGGGCCACGTGACCATCGCCGAGCCCGGGGCGGCCATCGGCTTCCTGGGCCCGCGGGTCTACGAGCAGCTCTACGGCGAGCCCTTCCCGGCCGACGTGCAGACCGCCGAGCACCTGGCCGAGCGTGGGCTGATCGACGCCGTCGTCCCGGCCGAGCAGGTCGCCGACGTCGCCGACCGGGCGCTGCGGGTGCTCGCCGCCCGGGCCACCTGGCACCGCGACGGACAGGTCGAGGGCCCGGTCGACGGTGACGGCACGGACGCCGACGACCCCGAGGACGGCCGCTCCGCCTGGGACGTCGTCACCGCCTCGCGCCGCACCGACCGGCCCGGCGTGCGCCGGCTGCTGCGCACCGCGGCCACCGACGTCGTGGCGCTCAACGGCACCGGGGCCGGGGAGTCCGACCCCGGGCTGCTGCTGGCGCTGGCCCGGTTCGGCGGCGCGCCCTGCGTCGTCCTCGGGCAGGACCGGCGCGGCCAGTCGCTGTCGGCCCCCCTCGGCCCGGCCGCGCTGCGCGAGGCCCGACGCGGGATGCGGCTGGCGGCGGAGCTGCGGCTGCCGCTGCTCACCCTCATCGACACCCCCGGCGCGGCGCTGTCGGTGGAGGCCGAGGAGGGCGGCCTGGCCGCGGAGATCGCCCGCTGCCTGTCCGACCTGGTGATGCTGCGCGCCCCCACGCTGGCGGTGCTGCTCGGCCAGGGCACCGGCGGTGGCGCGCTGGCGCTCGTGCCGGCCGACCGGGTGCTGGCCGCGGCCAACGGGTGGCTCGGGCCGCTCCCCCCGGAGGGCGCCTCGGCGATCGTGCACCGGGACACCGAGCACGCCGGGGAGATGGCCGCCGCGCAGGGCGTGCGGGCCACCGACCTGTGGCGGGCGGGCATCGTCGACCGGGTGGTGCCCGAGCGACCCGACGCCGCCGACGAGCCCACCGAGTTCTGCCTGCGGTTGGGCCGGGTGCTCGCCGAGGAACTCGCCGGGCTGCTCGGCCGGGACGACACCGAACGACGCCGCAGCCGGATGGCCCGCTACCGGGAGCTCGGCCGCCGGTGAGGGCCCGTCCGCGGCCGGACCGCCGGCCGGTGCGGCGGGTGCGCCCGGACCCGGGTGCACCTCCGCTGCCGACCGGGGTCTGGCCGCGGACCGTCCCCGCGGTCGAGCAGCTGCTCACCGAGGGCCTCTAGCTGCCGGCGGGGGCACTGGTCCTGGTCGGCGAGAACGGCTCCGGGAAGTCGACGCTGGTCGAGGCACTGGCCGTCACGCTGGGGCTCAACCCCGAGGGCGGGTCGGTGGGCTCCCGGATGCGGACCCGCCCCAGCGAGCCCCCACCGCTGGGCCTCGTCGTGGAGCGCAGCCCCGGCGCCCCGCGCTGGTCGTACTTCCTCCGCGACGAGACGCTGCACGGCCTCTACAGCCACCTGGAGCAGAACACGAACCCGTTCGGGCCGCCGGAGCCGGTGTTCCACTAGCTCAGCCACGGCGAGGCCTTCCTCACCCTGCTCGCCGAACGGGTGGCCGAGCCCGGTCTCTACCTGCTGGACGAACCCGACGCCGCCCTGTCGTTCACCGGGTCGCTCTCCCTCGTCGCACGGGTGCTCGACCTGGTCGCCGTCGGCGCACAGCTCGTGGTGGCCACCCACTCCCCCGTCGTCGCCGCGCTCCCCGGCGCGACGCTGCTCGAGGTCGGCCCGTGGGGCCTCCGCCCGGCGGTGTGGGAGGAGCTGGAGCTCACCGCCTCGTGGCGGCAGTTCCTCGGCGACCCTCAGTCGTTCCTGCGGCACCTGACCTGAGGGGTCAGCCGGTGGCGCGGCGGCTGGCGTCGGGGTCCAGGCGCTCCAGGACGGCGGTCAGCGCGTCGTGCAGGTGGGTGGTCTGCTCCGGGGTGAGCGCGGCGAACAGGCCCTCCCGGACGGCGTCGACGTGGCCCGGGGCAACGGTGCGGACGACGTCCCACCCCTCCTCGGTGAGCACCGCGACGTTGCCCCGGCCGTCGTCGGTGGCCCGCTCCCGGCGCACCCAGCCCCGGTCCTCCAACCGGGCGACGGTGTGCGAGAGCCGGCTCTGCGACTGGTTGGCCGCCCGGGCCAGCTCGCTCATCCGCCGGCTCCGGCCGGGTGCCTCCGACAGCATCGCGAGCACGACGTAGGCGGCGTGGGTGAGCCCGGCGTCGCGTTGGAGCTGCGCGTCCAGCGAGCGGGGCAGCAGCTCGGCCACGGCCAGCCACGCCCGCCAGGTCTGCTGCTGCTCCTCGTCGAGCCACGGTGATGCCACGCCGCGGACGGTAACGGCACCGACCCGGGACCGGCCCGTCGTGGACGACGGATCGACCGAGGCGCATGATTGGCAGTCGCCGGGTGAGAGTGCCAGCCCGGCCACCACCCGCGACGAGGAGTGAACACCGCCGTGCCCACGTACCAGTACGCCTGCACCAACCCCGAGACCAAGCACGAGTTCGAGGTGGTCCAGTCGTTCACCGACCCGGCGGTCGCGACCTGCCCCGAGTGCGGCGCCCCGGTGCGCAAGGTCTACGGCTCGGTGGGCGTGGTCTTCAAGGGCTCGGGCTTCTACCGCACCGACAGCCGTGAGTCGGGCAAGAAGGCCACCTCCTCCTCGGGCAGCAAGGACTCCGGGAGCAAGGAGTCCTCGTCCTCCACGAGCTCGGACTCATCGTCCAGCTCGTCGCCGTCGAAGGACTCCTCGTCCTCGAGCACCTCCTCGAGCACCTCCGGGTCGAGCTCTTCCTCCAGCGGCTCCAGCAGCAGCTCGCCGGCCAAGCCCGCCTGACCCCAGCACGAACCGGGCCGGCCGCGCTCGCGGCCGTCCACAACCGACCCACCCGTCCACAGCCGAGCCCGGCCGGCGCCGACGGGCGCCTCGCGGGCCCAGGCTGGGTCCGTGTCCGACTCGAGGTCCCGCCGCCGGGACGCCCCACCGCCCGGTCGTGCGTCGGTGGTCGCCTGGTGGCGCCGTCGGCCACGGCACCCGGTGCACCAGCTGCGCCGGGTGCTGGCCGGGCTGCTGGCGGTGGCGGCGCTCGTCCTGGCCCTGCGCCCGGTGCCGACCTCGGCCGGGTCTGCACCGCCGGAGACCGTCACCGACCCGGTGGTGGTCGCCGCGGGCGACCTGCCGGCGGGCACCGTCCTGGGCCCGGACGACGTGACCGTGCGGCAGCTCCCGGCCGACCTGGTGCCCGGCGGAGCCGTGCCCGACCCGGGGACGGTCGACGGGGTCGCCCTCGCCTCGGCGGTGCGGGCCGGTGAGGTGCTGACCGACGCCCGGCTGGTCGGGGCGGGCCTGTGGTCGCAGGTGCCGGCCGGGCACGTGGCAGCGCCCGTGCGGCTGGCCGACCTGGCCGTCGCCGCGCTGCTGCGCAGCGGGGACCGGGTCGACGTGCTGGCGTCCCGCCCCGGGCTCCCCACCGAGGTGGTGGTCGACGACGCGGTGGTGCTCGCCGTCCCCACCCCCGCCTCCGCCGACAGCACGGTGTCCGACGGGGCCGGACTGCTGGTCCTGGCCGTCGCCGAGGGTGACGCGGGGCGGCTGGCCGCGGCGTCGACCGAAGCGACACTGACCGTTACCCTCGGCCCGCCATGACCGGCCCACCCCCGGTGGTCCACCGGTCACCCTGCGTCGACTGAGGACACCACTCCATGCTCAAGGGCTTCAAGGACTTCCTGCTCCGCGGGAACATCGTCGACCTCGCGGTCGCCGTCGTCATCGGTGCCGCGTTCACCGCGGTCGTCACCTCGTTCACCACCGCGTTCCTGGAGCCCCTCATCGGGCTCATCGGCGGGGGCGGCGTCGACGGCGGCTCGTTCTTCGTGGACGGCCAGGAGTTCGCCTGGGGCGCCTTCATCAACCAGGTCATCACGTTCGCGCTCACCGCGGCGGTCGTCTACTTCGTCGTGGTGCTCCCGATGAAGAAGATCCTCGAGCGCCGCAAGTCCGGCGAGGAGGCCGGCCCGGTCGGCCCGACCCAGGTCGAGCTGCTCGTCGAGATCCGCGACCTGCTCCGCTCGCAGCAAGGCATGAGCCAGAAGGAGAACCCGATCGGCCCCGGGACCACGGCCCTGCCCGGCCAGCTCTGACCCCAGCACCCCCAGCACCACCGACGGCCCCCACGCGGCGCAGCGCGGGGGCCGTTCTGGTGCAGCCCTCTGGTCTGGCGGCTGGTCGGCCCGGTCGCAGGGCCCCGTGGCGCGCGGAGCGTGCCGTGGGCGACCAGGTCCTTCCTTCAGTCGCTGCCCCAGTGCGGGGGCCGGTCCTCCAGGTACCGGGCGTCCCGGTCGTGCTCCTCGGGCCGCTCCCCCCAGCCGACGTCGCTGTCGTCCGGCGCCCGCTCGCGAACCGGTGCCGCCGCAGCGGGCGGGGTCACCGGCTGCCCGAGGCCCTCCAGCACGACCGCGCCCGGCAGCGCGGCCAGCACCGCCCCGGGGACGGCGAGCTTGCTGCCCCGGGTGCCCGAGCCGACGACCAGCAGCTCGCCGGCGGCCACGGCGGCGTCGACCAGCACGGGCCAGTCCCCCGGCAGCCCGACCGGGGTGATGCCGCCGTACGTCATCCCCGACTCGGCGACGGCGACGTCCTGCGGGGCGAAGGAGGCCTTGCGGGCACCCAGGTGGCGGCGGACGAGGCCGTTGACGTCGGCGCGGGTGTCGGCCCGCACCAGGCAGGCGGCCAGCGTCGTCCCCGCACCGCGCCGGGCGGCGACCACGACGCAGTTGGCCGAGGCCGCCAACGGCACGGCGTAGGCGTCGCTGAACGCGGCGGTGTCGGCCAGGTCGTCGTCGATCTCGGCCACCCACGCCGGACCGGTGAGTCCGGCGAGGGCGGCGGCCACCGGGGCGCCGAGCAGGTCGGGGCGGTCGGCGGCGGGGACCCAGGTGAGGCTCCCGAGCTGCGGTGCGGTCATGGCCTGATCGTGCCCCCGACTGTCCGGGAGCGGCCGGCCGGGCCAGGATGACGGTCGTGATCGGCCAGCTGCACTCCTACGTCATCGACGCCCCCGACGCGCACACGTTGGCCGGCTTCTACGCCGAGCTGCTCGGGATGGAGGTGCGCGGCGAGCCCGGCGACGACTGGGTGGTGGTCACCGGCGCGGGCTACCGGCTGGCCTTCCAGCAGGCCCCGGACCTGCAGCCCCCGGACTGGCCCGACCCGGCCCGCCCGCAGCAGGCGCACCTGGACGTCCGGGTGGCCGACATCGACACCGCCGAGCCCGCCGTGCTCGCCCTGGGCGCCACCCGGCTCCCCGGCGCCGGCGGCGACTTCCGGGTCTACGCCGACCCGGTCGGACACCCCTTCTGCCTGGTCTGGGACGCCCCGCTCCCGCCGCCCGCACCCGAGGAGACCCGATGACCCGGCCAGACCTGGCGCAGGCCAGTGCCTTCGTCACCGCCACCGGCTTCACCCCCGCCGAGATGACCGGCACCCGGGTCACCGGCACGGTGGAGCTCGGCCCGGACCAGCACACCCCCTGGGGCGTGGTGCACGGCGGCGTCTACGCGGCCGTGATCGAGTCCGCGGCCAGCATCGGGGCCAGCGCCGCGGTCGCCGACCGGGGCCAGTTCGCCGTCGGGGTGAACAACTCCACCGATTTCCTCCGCCCGGCGACCGAGGGCCGGCTCGACGTGCTGGCCGAACCGGTGCAGCAGGGTCGCACCCTGCAGCTGTGGCTGGTCACGCTCACCCGCGCCGAGGACGGCAAGACCGTGGCCCGCGGCCAGGTGCGGCTGCAGAACGTCCCGCTGCCCGGCGCGTGAGCACCCCGGCCGGCGCGGCGGTCGCGGCTGCGGTCGCCTGCGCCGGGCGCCTCGGACTGACCTGCGCGGACCCCCGGCTGCTCTCCGACGGTGTCAACGCGGTGGTCCACCTGGCGCCGGCCCCGGTGGTCGCCCGGGTGGCGACGGCGACCCGACTGCTCCGACCCGACGTCTCGCGCACGTTCGGCCGGGAGGTGGCGCTGGCGACGGCGCTCACCGCCGCGGGCGCCGCCGTCGTCCCCCCGTCGGACCTGCTCCCGCCCGGCCCCCACGTGCAGGACGGCCTGGTGCTGTCCTTCTGGCGGTTCGCCGAGCTGACCGGTGAGCAGCCGACCGCGCAGGTGGCCGGCCGGGCCCTCGGTGAGCTGCACGAGGTGCTCGCGAGCCTGCCCGCGCCGGCGGGCGCCTTCCTGGACACCCCGCTCGAGGACGTCGCGGTCTTCGCCGCCACCGGCGCGGACCTCGGGGCACGGCCGGACCACGTGGAGCGGGTCGGTGCACTGCTGGAGGCGGTGCGCCCCCGGCTGACCGGACCGTCGGGGGCGCTGCACGGGGACGCGCACCCCGGGAACCTGCTGGGCACCACGACGGGTTGGCGGTGGACCGACCTGGAGGACACCTCACCGGGGCCGGTCGGCTGGGACCTGGCCTGCCTGCGTTCCACCGGCCGGCTGGACGGCCGGGCCGCGGTGGACGCCACCCCGCACCCGCTGTCGGACGCCGACCTCGAACCGCTCCTGCTGCTGCGCCTGCTGCACGGGGCGGCCTGGTCCCAGGTCGTGGCGTCCCGGGACCCCGGGTACCGCCGACAGGCCGACGAGCGGCTGGCCGCGGCCGTGGCCGAGGTCAGCCGGTCGGTGCGCGGCTGACCACCGCGGGGTCGACCACGACGCGGAAGAGCGCCCGCGGGTCCTGCATCGCCGCCGGAGGGCGCACCGCCCCGCGGGGGACGACGGCGGCGAAGCGGGCCGGCCTCCGGTGCGGGAGCAGCTCGCGCCCGGCGAAGGCGTACTCACCGGTGACCCGGCCCAGCAGCAGATCGCTCCCGCCGGCCAGCGGGAGGGCGACGTGGTCGCCGACGGCCACGTCGTCGAGGAGGGCGCTGAGCTGCCGCAGGTCCTTGGCCGGGCGTCTCCCGGTCAGCTCGTGGGCCAGTGACCGCAGCGCGGCGGGGTCGAGGCCGGTGGCGTCCACGTCGACCCCGGACTGGGTGCCCAGGCCGACGACCCCGGTGGCCATCGCGGCACCCAGCTCGGGGTGCGCCCGGGGACGGACCACCCACACCGCGGTGCCCTCCGGCGCCGGGGACCGCGGCACGTCCCCCGGGTCGGGCCAGACGTACTCGAGGTCGTCCGGGTCGTCCGGGAACAGCGGTCGGTAGGTGCCCGGCTCCTTGGCCACCAGCTTCGACCGGTGTGACCGGTGCACCGCCTCGTCACCCACCCAGGCCGGCAGCCGGCCGGCGGCAGCCAGCTCGGCCTGGCTGCCCACGCCGGGAGCGAACTCCTCGATCTGGGCGGCGGTGCTGTCGGCGAAGCCCCGGGCAGCCCACTCAGCCGCCACGTCGAGGCCGTACCGCACGAGCGCCGGGGTGTGCCCGCGCCACATCCGTACCGCCGGGTGGGTGGCCCACCCGTAGTCGGGCAGCTCGAGCGCCCGGAGCACCTGCAGGGTCTCCACGCGCTGCTTGCCCAACCGGGGCGCGTCCAGCAGGCGTGCGCTGGCGGCGAAGTCGGCCACCGGGAGGAAGGTCTGCACCGGGTCCAGTCTGGGTCAGTCCAGCGCGGCCAGCTCGGTGAGCGCGTCCTCCCAGCGGGTCCGGCGCTCGTCGTCGGACTGCTCCCACCACGCCGTGCCGCGCTCCCCCAGCCCGGTCTTGGCCGCCTGCACCCGGGCCCGCGCCGCACGCACCGCGTCGTCGTCGCCGGCCTTCTTCGCCGTCCGCACCCCGCTGCGCCCCACGCCCAGGTGGTGCAGCAGCTGCTCGCGCACGTCATCGGGCAGCTGGGGGTCCTGGGTGCGCCACCGGCGACCGTCCACGACGATCCAGCGACCGTCGGCGGTGTGCTCGACCTCGCGGGTCACCGGGCGAGCCGGCGGGCCAGCTCGGGCAGCACCCGGCCCAGGGGCGCGTCGACGCGCACGTCGGCCTTCTCGTCACCCCGGGTGGGCCCGGAGTTGACGATCGCGACCGGGATGCCCTCCTTGGCCGCGCGCAGCACGAAGCGGTAGCCGCTCATCACGGTCAACGACGAGCCCAGCACGACCAGCGAGCGGGCGCAGGTGACCAGGTCGAAGGCGGTGTCGACCCGCTCGCGCGGCACGGTCTCGCCGAAGAAGACGACGTCGGGCTTGAGCGGTCCCCCGCCGCAGACGAGGCAGTCGACCATCACGAAGCCGTCGAGGGCCTCCTCGGGCAGCTCGACGTCGCCGTCGGGGTTGACCTCGCCCTCCACCGGCTCGGGCCGGAAGCCGGGGTTGGCCTCCCGCAGCCGGACGTCGAGGGCGGCCCGGTCGGCGACGTCCCCGCACTGCAGGCAGACCGTGCGGTCCAACCCGCCGTGCAGCTCCAGCACGTCCGAGGCGCCCCCGGCCTGGTGCAGGCCGTCGACGTTCTGGGTGACGATCCCGCCGAGCAGCCCGGCGTGCTGCAGGGCCGCGACCGCGCGATGCCCGTCGTTGGGGCGGGCGTGCGCGATCTGCCGCCAGCCGACGAAGCTGCGCGCCCAGTACCGGTGCCGACCGGCCGGGTCGCGGGTGAAGGTCTGCCAGGTCATCGGGGTGTGCCGACGCAGCGAACCGGTGGCGCCCCGGTAGTCCGGGATGCCCGAGTCGGTGGACAGCCCCGCCCCGGACAGCACCACGGCGTTGCCGTTGCCGACCAGCGCGGCGAGGTCGTCCAGCCCGGCGACGACGGGACCGGCATCGGTCAGCGGAGCACCCACGCGGCCCATCGTCCCCGGTGCGCAGACCGCGCGCCATCAGGTCAGGTCGGCGTCCAGCCTCTCGAGCATCCCGTCGTAGAGCCGGCGCAGGCCCTTCGGCGCGAACGTGCGCTCGAAGAAGCCACCGATCCCGCCGGCGCCCTGCCACGTGGTGCGCACCCCCACGGTCGAGCTGTCCGGCCCGGCCGGGCGCACCGTCCAGGTGGTGACCATGGAGGAGTTGGCGTCGCTCTCCACGAGGCCACCGGCGTCGGGGAGCTCGGACACCGAGATCACCTGGTCGCGCACCCGCTTCTCGGTCGCGGCGAGCTTCCAGTGCACCCGGGTGCCGGCGCCCTGCCCGCCCGACTCGACCCGGTACTCGCTGAACTGCGGGCCGGCGATGCGCTGGCGGGTGCCCGCGTAGTCGGCGAGGGCGGCGTGCACCCGCTCGGCGGGAGCGTGCACGACTCGTTCTGCGGTGGCGACGACCTGACCCATGCGCCCAGTCTCCCGCGCGGGTCACCGGTCCCGCCGACGGGGCACCCAGAGCGCGCACCCCTGCGTCGACCCGGCCCGCACCCCCTCGCAGGCCGGGTCCTCCAGCGGCCAGTCGAGCAGGCCGCTGTCGGGGTCGAGCACCAGCAGGTCGGCCCGGTACGACCAGCCGTTCAGGAACACCTCGCAGTCGCAGAACCCGCCGCGGGCCGCCAGCCGGCGCAGCAGCGCGGTGGCCCGCGGTGCGCAGCGCTCGCGCCAGCGCCGGGCCCAGCGCGGCGTGGTGTCGCAACCGAACTGGCCGGTCATCCGGGCCAGGTAGCAGAAGACGCACTCGCCGGGGTCGGGTGCGGTGAGGGCCTCGGCGAGCTCGGCGACGAACTCCTCGGCCTCGGTCGCGGGGGTGTGGGTCATCGGTGCCTCCTGGGGTGTGGGAGGCCGAGCCGACCACCGCCCACCGACGGGAGCGGGCCGTCGTCCACAGCCCGGCCCGCCGTCCACAGGCGCCCTCAGCCGGCGAGTGCCACCGCGTGCCGGGCGATCTGCAGCTCCTCGTCGGTGGGCACCACCAGGACGTGCACCGCCGTGCCGTCCGGGCTGACCACCCGGGGTCCCCGGTCGGCCGCGGTGTTGCGGGCCGGGTCGAGGGCCAGCCCCAGGTGCCCGAGCCCGTCGAGCACCCGGGCGCGCACCTCGGGGCTGTTCTCCCCCACGCCCGCGGTGAAGACCAGCCCGTCGAGTCCCCCGAGGTGGGCCAGGTAGGCGCCCACGTAGCCGCGGATGCGGTGTGCGTAGACGCGCAGCGCGGCCTCGGCCCGGTCGTCGCCGTCCGCGGCTGCGCCCAGCACGTCGCGCAGGTCGCCGCTGCCGGTCAGCCCGGTCAGCCCGCTGCGGCGGTTCAGCAGCGTGTCCAGGTCGTCGGCGTCCAGGCCGTTGCGCATCAGGTGCAGCAGGGCGCCGGGGTCCAGGTCGCCGCCGCGGGTGCCCATGACCAGGCCCTCCAGCGGGGTGAGCCCCATGGAGGTGGCGACCGACCGGCCGGCGTCGACCGCGCAGGCCGACGCGCCGTTGCCCAGGTGCAGCACGACCAGCTTGGCGTCGGGCCGACCCAGCAGCCCGGCCGCGACCTGGGAGACGTACTCGTGCGAGCTGCCGTGGAAGCCGTAGCGGCGCACCCCGAACCGGGCGGCGACGTCGACGTCGATCGCGTAGGTCGAGGCCTCCGCCGGCATCGTGGCGTGGAAGGCGGTGTCGAACACGGCCACCTGCGGGACGGCGGGGAAGGCCGCGCGGGCGGCCCGGATGCCCAGCAGGCCGGGCGGGTTGTGCAGCGGCGCCAGCGAGGACAGCTCGTCGACGGCGGCCTCGACGTCGTCGTCGACCACCACCGGGGCGCTGAAGCGGGACCCGCCGTGCACCACCCGGTGACCCACCACGCCGGGGGCGAGGTCCGGCCCGTGTTCGGCGAAGGTCGCGGTCATCAGCTCCAGCGCGGCGGCGTGGTCGGCCAGCGCGGTCTGCACGGTCACGTCGACGTCGTCCGTGCGGTGCCGGATCGAGCCGCCGGCGCCGATCCGCTCGACGAGGCCGTGGGCGAGCACCCGCTCGTCGGCCATGTCCAGCAGCCGGTACTTCAGCGAGGAGGAGCCGCTGTTGAGCACCAGGACGACGCTCACGATCCGGCCGCCTGCACCGCGGTGATGGCGATGGTGTTGACGATGTCGCGCACGGTGGCCCCTCGGGACAGGTCGTTGACCGGCTTGTTCAGGCCCTGCAGCACCGGGCCCATGGCGACCGCACCGGCCGAGCGCTGGACCGCCTTGTAGGTGTTGTTGCCGGTGTTCAGGTCGGGGAAGACGAACACGGTGGCCCGCCCGGCGACGGCCGAGCCCGGCATCTTCGACGCACCCACCGTCGGGTCGGCCGCGGCGTCGTACTGCATGGGCCCGTCGACGACGAGCTCCGGGGCGCGCTCGCGGACCAGTGCGGTGGCGGCCCGCACCTTCTCCACGTCGGCACCGGACCCGCTGTCCCCGGTCGAGTAGGACAGCATCGCGATCCGCGGCTCGATGCCGAACCGGGTGGCCGTGGCGGCCGAGCTGATCGCGATGTCGGCCAGCTGGGCGGCGTCGGGCTCGGGGTTGACCGCGCAGTCGCCGTAGACCAGCACCCGGTCGGCCAGCGCCATGAGGAAGACGCTGGACACCACGGACACCCCGGGCCGGGTGCGGATGACCTCGAACGCCGGCCGGATGGTGTGCGCGGTGGTGTGCGCGGCGCCGGACACCATCCCGTCGACCAGGCCGAGCTGGACCATCATCGTGCCGAAGTACGACACGTCCGGGACGACGTCGCGGGCGGCCTCCACGGTCATTCCGCGGTGCGCGCGCAGTCGGGCGTACTCCTCGGCGAAGCGTCCGCGCAGCTCCTCGTCGAAGGGGTCGACCACCGCGGCGTCGGCGATGTCGAGGCCCAGCTCGGAGGCCCGGCCCCGCACCTTGCTCTCCTCGCCGAGCAGGGTCAGCCGAGCGATCCGGCGGGACAGCACGATGGCCGCGGCGCGCAGCACCCGGTCGTCGTCCCCCTCGGGGAGCACGACGTGCTGCTGGGCCGCACGGCTGCGCTCGGTGAGCACGTGCTCGAACATCAGCGGCGTCACCACGTCAGAGGGGACGACGGCCAGCCGGTCGAGCAGCTCCCGGGTGTCGACCGCCTCGTCGAACATCGCGATCGACGTCTCGGTCTTGCGCGGGGAGTCCGCGGCCATCAGCCCGCGGGTGCGGATGACCCGGGCGGTGGTGTCGAACGTGCCCAGCGCGGTGCGCACGATCGGCAACGAGGAGCCGATGCCCGCGATCAGCCGCACGAAGGGCTCGGGCAGGTCGATGCCGCCGTTGAGCAGGATGCCGGTCGGCGAGGGGTAGGTGCCCGAGGCGTGCGCCGTCATCACCGCCAGCACGACGTCGGGCCGATCCCCGGGGACGACGACGACCGACCCCTCGGTGATCCGGGGCAGCACGTTGACCATCGACATCGCAGCGACGACGACGGCCATCGCCTCCCGGCTCATCAGCTCGGGGTCACCGGCGACCAGCTCGCCGTCGACCGCCGCGGCGACCGAGGCGAACGTCGGGGCGATGAGGAACGCCTCCTCCGGGATGCCCCAGACCGGCAGGTCGGTGACGCCGCGGACGGCGGCCAGCCCCTCCTCGAGCCGCTCGGGGTCGGCCCGGTTGAGCACCACCGCGAGCACCCCGGCGTGCTCGGCGGCCAGCTCGCGCAGGGCGGGCTCGGCGACGGCGGCGAGGTCGGCCGGGGGGCGCGCGGGCGCCTGGCCGAGGTGCTCGGCGCCGGCGGCGTCCCGCCCGCCCAGCACGAGCACCACCGGGGTGCCCAGGTTCGCCGCGATCCGGGCGTTGTAGGACAGCTCGGTCGGGGAGCTGACGTCGGTGAAGTCCGAGCCGACGACGACGACCGCGTCGCAGCGGGCCTCCACGGCCTTGAACCGCTCGACGACCCGGGCGAGGGCGGCGTCGCCGTCGGTGTGCACGTCGTCGTAGCCCACCCCGACGGCGTCGGCCGGGTCGACCTCGGCGGTGGCGTGCTGCAGCAGCAGGTCCAGCACGTGGTCGGGCTCGGTGGTGCTGCGGGCGATCGGCCGGAAGACCCCGACCCGGCCGACCTCGCGGGCCAGCGTGGTCAGCAGACCCAGGGCGACGATCGACTTGCCGGAGTGCCCCTCGACGGAGGCGACGTAGACGCTGCGGGCCACGGTCAGGCTCCCTCGGGCCGTGCTCTCGATGCGCGGGAGCACCGGCGAGCGGGGGTCGGTGACGTGGTCGACGGTACCGAGCGCCCGCGGCCGGCGTTGATCAGCTCCGACGACCACCGTGCGTCCTCAGCCACCGGCGTCGGTGGAGGAGGACGCACTCTGGTCGTCCCAGCTGATCAACGCCGAGGGGTCAGCCGGCCGTCGTCATGTCCCCGGTCGCCGGGACCCCTGTGGCCAGGCCGTACTGCAGGTGGACGCTCCCCTTCGGGCTGGCCACCGGCGGGGCCAGGAGCGTGAGGTTCGTCGGCACCGCACCGCCGCTGAACACCGTCTTGCCGGTGCCGAGCACGATCGGGTGCAGCCAGAGGTCGAGCCGGTCGAACAGCTGCTCGCGGAGCAGGGTCTGCACCAGGTCCACGCTGCCGACGACCACCACCTTCTCGTGCCGGTCCCGGACCTCGCGGACGGCGGCCGGCAGGTCCGGGCCCAGGTGCTGCGACCCGCCCCAGGAGAGGTCGGGCGTGCCGCGGGAGGCGACGTACTTGGGGATGCGGTTGAACAGCTGCGCGAACCCGTCGTCCTGGTGCGGCCAGTACGCGCTGAAGATCGCGTGCGTGCGCCGGCCCAGCAGCAGCGCGTCGCACCCCTCGTAGGCAGCAGCGACCTGTGCGCCCGCGACCTCGTCGACCAACGGCGCCTGCCAGCCGCCGAAGCGGAAGCCGCCGTCGGTGTCCTCCTCGGGGCCGCCCGGCGCCTGCGCGACGAGGTCGAGGGTGGCGAACAGCTCGATCTGGATGGTGCCCACGGCCGGCTCCCGGTGTCTCGGTGGTCTCTGCGGTGGAGACCGAGCCGGGCGGGAGGACTCATCGGAGCTGGGTGCCCCCAGCAGGATTCGAACCTGCGACACACGGTTTAGGAAACCGATGCTCTATCCCCTGAGCTATGGGGGCCCGGGGAGTACCGGCAGAGGCTACCGGGCGCGTCGCGCCGCGCCGGGGAACGTCTGGCCGACCATGATCGTCAGAACGGACAGGGGCGGGATCCGGGTCCAACGGTTACCTTTTCTGTCCGGTGCACGTTCCGGCGACGACGCCGGCAGGAGGTGGAACGCATGACGAGCAGCACCCGCGAGATCCGGGTCGAGGACGCCCCGGCCCGGAACCGTTTCGAGGTCAGCGTCGACGACCAGGTCGTCGGGCTGGCCAGCTACCACGTCGAGGGCGACGTCATGACGCTCCCGCACACCGAGGTCTCGCCGGCCGTGGCCGGTCAGGGCCTGGGCACCACGCTGGTGGCCGCCGTCCTCGCCAGTGCCCGTGAGCGGCACCTGACCGTGCTCCCCTACTGCTCCTTCGTGCGGCACTACCTCCACGAGCACCCGGCCGACGTCGACCTGGTGGCCGAGGCCGACCGCCCGCACTTCGGCCTGGAGCTCACCTCCAACTGAGCGGGCAGGGCCCGGAACCGCCGTTTACCGTCGACCGGTGCCGACTGCCGTCTCCTGGTTCCGCCGCGACCTCCGCCTCGCCGACAACCCCGCCCTCCTCGCCGCCCGCGACGTCGGCGACGTGCTCCCGCTGTTCGTCCTCGACCCGGCGATCTGGGAGAAGTCCGGCGACCCGCGGCGGCACTTCCTGGCCGGCTGCCTGGCCGAGCTGCACGAGGCCACCGACGGGCGCCTGGTGATCCGGCGCGGCAAGCCCGAGGACGTCGTCCCCGCCGTGGCCCGTGAGGTCGGGGCGCAGAGCGTGCACGTCGCCGGCGACACCGGCCCGTACGGCCGCAAGCGGGACCGGGCCGTGGAGAAGGCCCTCGGTGACGTCGAGCTGGTGCGCACCGGCTCGGCCTACGCCGTCGCCCCGGGCACGATCACCAAGGACGACGACACCCCCTTCAAGGTGTTCACCCCGTTCTCCCGGCGCTGGCGCGAGCACGGCTGGCCCGACCCCGCGCCCCGGCCCACGAAGGTCAGCTGGGCGCACGCCGAGAGCGAGGACCTCCCCGAGGCCCCCGACCTGGGTGACACCGAGGTGCTGGAGGCCGGTGAGAAGGCGGCCCGAAAGCAGTGGAAGCGGTTCCTCGACGAGCGGATCGCCGACTACGACGACCAGCGCGACCGCCCCGACCTGGACACCACCAGCCGGATGTCGGCGCACCTGCACTTCGGCACCGTCCACCCGCGCACCCTGCTGCACGACATCGCGGAGTCCGGGCAGAAGGGTGCCGGGGTCGACACCTACGTCACCGAGCTGTGCTGGCGGGAGTTCTACGCCGACGTGCTGTGGCACCGGCCCGAGACCGCCCGCGAGTACTACAACGACGAGCTCGCCGGCATGACGTACGCGACGGGGAAGGCCGCCGACGAGGACTTCGAGGCCTGGGCCACCGGCCACACCGGCTTCCCCGCCGTCGACGCCGCGATGCGCCAGCTGCTGGCGCAGGGCTGGATGCACAACCGGATGCGGATGATCACCGCCAGCTTCCTGGTGAAGGACCTGCACCAGGAGTGGACCCGCGGCGCGCGGTACTTCATGCAGCACCTGGTCGACGGCGACCTGGCCAGCAACAACCACGGCTGGCAGTGGGTCGCCGGCACCGGCACCGACGCCGCGCCCTACTTCCGGGTCTTCAACCCGGTCACCCAGGGCAAGAAGTTCGACCCGGACGGCGAGTACGTGCGCCGCTGGGTGCCCGAGCTGCGCGACCTGGACGCCAAGCACGTGCACGAGCCGTGGAAGGCCCCGGACGGCGTCCCGGAGGGCTACCCCGAGGTCATGGTGGACCACAAGCACGAGCGCGAGGTCGCCCTGGACCGCTACGCGAAGGCCCGCGGGAAGTAGCGCCGGGGGCTGTGCCCGCTGCGACAACGAGCGGGTCAGCTGAGCCAAGACCCGGGCGGTGCCCGGCGACAGGGTGGACGACGACACGACGGTCCGCCCACGCTCGGAGGCCCCATGACGATCGCGCCGCCAGACCCCACCACGACGACGCCGGGCACGAGGTCCGTCGTCCGGGGTGCCTGTCCGCACGACTGCCCCGACACCTGCGCGATGCTGGTGACCGTCGAGGACGGCCGCGCCGTCAAGGTGGCCGGCGACCCCGACCACCCGTACACCGCCGGCGGTCTGTGCGTGAAGGTCAACAACTACCTGGACCGGGTGTACGACCCCGGCCGCGTGCTGTTCCCGATGCGCCGCACCGGCCCGAAGGGCAGCGGCCAGTTCGAGCGGATCAGCTGGGACGACGCGATCGCCGAGATCGCCACCCGGCTCGCGGACACCGTCGCCGAGTTCGGGCCCGAGTCGGTCATGCCGGTCAGCTACCTCGGCACCCAGGGCATCCTCAACGGGCTCAACGTGGGCGACCCGTTCTTCGCGAAGCTCGGTGCCACGGTCGCCGAGCGCACCTACTGCGACTCCGGCTCCTGCACCGCCTACGCGATGACCATCGGCGACACCGCCGGGGTGGACCCGGAGAGCCTGGTGCACTCCCGGTTCATCCTGATCTGGGCCTGCAACGTGCAGAGCACGAACCTGCACCTGTGGCCCTACATCACCGAGGCGCGCAAGCGCGGCGCCAAGGTCGTCGTGGTCGACCCGGTGAAGACCCGGACGGCGGCCGCCGCCGACCAGCACATCGCGCTGCGCCCGGGCACCGACGGCGCCCTCGCGCTGGCCATGGCGCACGTGGTCATCGCCGAGGGGCTGACCGACGACGACTACGTCGAGCACTTCACCGTCGGCTACCCCGAGTTCGCCGAGCGGGTCGAGCAGTACACCCCGGAGTGGGCCGAGGGCGAGACCGGCGTCCCGGCCGAGACCATCCGCACCCTGGCCCGGGAGTACGCGACCGCCCAGCCCTCGGTCATCCGGATCGGGGTCGCCGTCGAGCGGCACGCCGGCGGCGGCCAGGCGGTCCGCGCCCTGTCCTGTCTGCCCGGCCTGGTCGGCGCGTGGCGCAAGCCCGGCGGCGGCATCCTGCAGCTCCCGCTGTGGGCCTTCCCGGTCAACTGGGGTGCGTTCATGCACCCGGAGATGCTCACCCCCGGCACCCGGGTGGTGAACCAGTTCCGGCTGGGCTCGGCCCTGGCCGGCGAGCTGGACGGACCACCGCTGAAGGCGTTGTTCGTCTACAACTCCAACCCGGTCGTGGTCTGCCCCGACCAGGACAAGCTGATCGCCGGGCTGCAGCGCGAGGACCTCTTCACCGTGGTCAGCGAGCAGTTCATGACCGACACCGCGGACTACGCCGACATCGTGCTGCCGGCGACCACCCAGCTCGAGCAGGACGACGTCATGTTCAGCTGGGGCCACCTGTTCGTGACCTACAACCACCGCTCGATCGAGCCGCTGGGCGAGGCGGTGCCCAACACCGAGGTGTTCCGGCGGCTGGCCGCGGCGATGGGCTTCGACGACCCGGTCTTCCGGCGCACCGACGCCGAGATGATCGCCGAGGCCTTCGACTGGTCGCACCCGCACATGCAGGGCATCACCGTCGAGAAGCTGCAGGAGCTCGGCTGGATGCGGCTCAACGTGCCCTCGCCCGACGAGTACGCCCCGCACGCCCAGGGCGGCTTCCCGACCGCGTCGGGCAAGGTCGAGTTCCTCGCCTCCGCGGCGGCCGGCGGGAACTTCGTCGTCCCGCTGTTCCGGCAGGGCTCGAACGACCACCAGCCCGGGCAGGCCGTCGACCCGTTGCCGCACTACATCCCGCCGCGGGAGAACGCCGCCGGCGACCCGTCGCTGTCGACCAGGTACCCGCTGAACCTGCTGACGCCCAAGTCGCACGCCTACCTGAACTCCAGCTTCGGCAACCACGAGTTCCACCGCAAGGTGCAGAAGGAGGCCACGCTCGTCCTGCACCCCGACGACGCGGCCGCCCGCGGCATCACCGACGGCGCCCAGGTGCAGGTGTTCAACGACCGCGGCCGGTTCACCGTCGTCGCCAAGCTCGACCGCACCCTGCTGCCCGGGGTGGTGGTCAGCGCGATGGGCTCGTGGCGCAAGCACAGCCGGGCCGGCGCCACGCTCGCCGCGGTGAACCCGACCGCGTTCGCCGACCTGGGCAACGCCCCGACGTTCTCCGACACCCTGGTGGAGGTCGAGATCGCCTGAGCCGCCGGGTGGGGCGCGGTGCACGATGGGCCCCTGACCGACGCACCTCACCGAGGAGGAGCCGCATGACGAGCACGGCCACCGAGACCTACCGGGCCGCCCGGGACCAGCTGCTGGCGTTGCGGGGTGAGCACGCGCGCGCCGTCGAGGAGTTCGCCTGGCCCGATCTGGGCGAGCGCTTCAACTGGGCGCACGACTGGTTCGACGCCTACGCCCGCGAGGACCAGGGCACCGCGCTGTGGATCGCCGAGGCCGACGGCAGCGAGGCGCGGTGGTCCTTCGCCGAGATGGTCCGCCGCTCGGACCAGGTGGCCCGCTGGCTCTCCTCGGTGGGCGTCGGCCGGGGTGACCGGGTGGTGCTCATGCTGGGCAACCAGGTGCAGCTGTGGGAGTCGATGCTGGCGGTGATGAAGCTCGGCGCGGTGATCATGCCGACGACGACGGCGCTGGGCCCGGCAGACCTGGTCGACCGGATCGAGCGCGGGGGTGCCGCGCACGTGGTCGCCAACGCCGCCGACGCCGCCAAGTTCGCCGACGTCCCGGGCGACTACACCCGCATCGCGGTCGGCGACCCGGTGGAGGGCTGGCTGTCCTACGCCGAGGCCGACGGTGCCGACGACGGCCCGGTCGAGCACCCGGGGACGGCCCCGGGCGACCCGCTGCTGCTGTACTTCACCTCGGGGACGACGTCGCGGCCCAAGCTGGTCGAGCACACCCAGGTCAGCTACCCGCTCGGGCACCTGTCGACGGTGTACTGGCTGGGCCTGCAGCCCGGCGACGTGCACCTCAACATCAGCTCACCGGGCTGGGCCAAGCACGCCTGGTCCTGCTTCTTCGCCCCGTGGATCACCGGCGCCACGATCTACCTCTACAACTACGCCCGCTTCGACGCCCCCGCGCTGCTGGAGCGGATCCGCTCGGCCGGCATCACCACGTTCTGCGCCCCGCCCACGGTGTGGCGGATGCTCATCCAGGCCGACCTCTCCGGCGGCCCCGGGTCGCTGCGCGAGGTCATCGCGGCCGGTGAACCGCTCAACCCCGAGGTGATCTCCCAGGTGGAGAAGGCCTGGGGACTGACCCTGCGCGACGGGTTCGGGCAGACCGAGATGACCGCCGTGGTCGGCAACACCCCCGGCGCGCCGGTCAAGCCCGGCTCGATGGGCCGGCCGCTGCCGGGCTGCCCGGTGGTGCTGGTCGACCCGGTCACCGGGGAGGTCGGGGACGAGGGCGAGATCTGCCTGGACCTCGCCGCACACCCGCTCCCGCTGATGACCGGGTACGCCGGCGACCCGCAGCGCAACGCCGAGGCGATGGCCGGCGGTTACTACCACACCGGGGACGTGGCGACCCGGGACGCCGAGGGGTACATCACCTACGTCGGGCGCACCGACGACGTGTTCAAGGCCAGCGACTACAAGATCAGCCCGTTCGAGCTGGAGAGCGTGCTCATCGAGCACCCCGCCGTCGCCGAGGCCGCCGTCGTCCCGGCCCCGGACCCGGTGCGCGCCGCGGTCCCCAAGGCCTACGTCGCGCTGGCGGCCGGGCACGAACCGACCGCGGAGACCGCCCGGTCGATCCTGGCGCACGCCCGGGCGAACCTGGCCCCGTTCCTGCGGGTCCGCAAGATCGAGTTCTACGAGCTGCCCAAGACCATCAGCGGGAAGATCCGCCGGGTCGAGCTGCGGCAGCGCGAGGAGGCCGGCGACGGCGGGTCCACGGAGTTCAGCGACACCGACTTCCCCGACCTGCGCGGCTGAGGAGACCGCCGGGCTCAGCCGCCGAGCTGGGCCCGGCGGGCGCTGGGCGTCATGCCGAACCGGGCGCGGAACACCCGGCAGAAGTGCGCGTGGTCGGGCAGCCCGTGCCGGGCGGCGACCGCCCCGATCGGCAACGCCGCTGCGGCGGGGTCGACCAGGGCGCGCCAGCAGCGCTGCAGCCGCTGCTCCCGCAGGTGCTCGACCACCGTCGTCCCCGAGGCCCGGAAGACCCGGTTGAGGTAGCTCAGCGAGATGGCGCAGGCGTCGGCGATGTCCTGGGGGGTCAGCTCGGCCTCCCCGAGGTGCTCCTCGACGAACCGCTCGGCCCGGTGCAGGTGCAGGTCGGTGCTGCGGGCGGCCGGTGCCTCGCTGCGCACCAGCGCCACGATCAGGTCGCCCACGGTCTGCGCCATCGCCGCCGCGACCGGCCCGGCCAGCTCGTCGCCGTCCAGCCGGTGCAGCGCGGAGAGGAAGGGCGGGACGGTGGCGGCGACGCCGAAGCGGCCGTCGAACCGGACGGCGGTGGCCCGGGCCATCTCGGCGGCCGACAGCGGCAGCAGCCGCTTGGGGTGCAGGCACACCGAGTAGGCGAACGAGCCGGTGGTCTCGAAGACGAAGGGCCGGCTGCTGTCGTAGAGCACGAAGTCCCCGGGCCCGATGACCGCCTCCCGGCCGTCCTGGACGACCAGCGTGGTGCCCTGCCGGGCCAGCGCGATCTGCAGGTAGTCCTCGTCGGCCCGCCGGACCAGGTTCTCGGTGCGGGCGAAGCGGTGCGGACCGGCCTCGATCTTGCGGACCAGGGTGTCCCCCACGTCCGCCGCCGTCACCCGCCCCCGGCTGGGCACGTCCTCCAGCGGGCGGACGTCGAGGGTCACGAACTGGTCGCAGACCGCCTCGCGCCAGAACTCCGCCCGGTCCGGGCCGACCACCGTCGACGTGTCGATGGTGGTGATGGCCATGCCCGATCGTGGCCCACGAACATCACGCTGTCACTACGCGGACGTGTCCGGCGTCTCACGAGGCCAGCGCCAGCACCTCCCGCTCCTCGGCCCGGGCCCGGACGTCGGCGTCGCTGCAGAACCCGAGGCCGCTGCGCTTGAGGCACAGCAGGCCCACCAGCCGGCCCTCGGCGTCGACGACGGCGAGCCGGCGGCGGCCCTGGGCCAGCAGGTGCGCGTGGGTGCGCCCGAGGTCGGCGGCCGGGCCCACCGTGCGTCCCCGGAGGCGGCCCAGCCCGCCGACCGGGGTGTCCGCCGCGGCACCGACGAGGTCCTCGCGCTCGACGACGGCGAGCAGCCGGCCCCCGTCGACGACGAGCAGGGCGTGCAGGTGGTCGTCGTCGAAGAGGGCCCGCGCCTGACCCACGGTGGTGTCCGGGGGGCTGGTGCGGGGTGCGGACAGCGCCGCCTCCGACACGGGCACGCCGTGCGTCGTCGTCCCCCGGCACGGTCCGGTCACGGCGCCCCCTCCCTCCACGCTGTCCTCACGGCGAGCCTGCCCGGCGGGGCGGCGGCGGTCTTGGCCCTGCGTGCCGTGCCCTTGTCGCTCGGCACACCCGGGGCCCGGGCCTCAGCCGCGGGAGCGGATCCAGTCGGGCAGGACGCCGGCGTCGAGCACCCGCTCGCGCAGCGGGGTGACCAGCTCGACCAGCCGCTCCGTCCCCTCCGCGCCCAGGTGCGCCCAGCCGTCCACGGCGAGGAAGTCGGTGACGGTCTCGACGTCGTCCCGCAGGGCCTTCCCGGCGTCGGTCAGGCCGTCGTCCCCGACCAGGCCGCGGGCCCGCAGCCGCTCGGTGCCGGCGGTCCACTCCTCGTCGCTCCAGCCGCGGGTGGTGCGGACGAACTCCAGCGAGTTCGAGGCCAGCCCGCCGGTGACCAGCGCCTCGACCGGGTCCAGACCCGAGGACAGCAGCGCGGTGACGTGCCCGTCGCCGCGGTGCTCACGCAGCAGCAGCCCGGCGTGCCAGAGCTGCATGAGCGGGTCCTCCGGCCACGGCTGGGCCGACCACGCCCCGTAGACCGGGCGCCCGGCGGCGGACAGCCCCGCGCAGGCCTCCCGGGCCAGCTCGACGGCCTCGGCGACGTCGGGCTCGCCGAGCACGTCGTGCAGCCGGGTGGCGACGCCGTCGGCCCGGGCCGCGGCCCACTGCTCGGGCGTGCCGGCCTCCCACACGGCCGGGACGGCGGCGGACACCAGCGACGGGGCGAACACGTAGAAGGTGGCGACGACGAGCTCGGGGCCGCAGGGGCCGAAGGCCGAGCCGCGGGCGGCGAAGTAGCCGGCCCGGGTCGCGGGGACACCGAACCGGTCGTAGGCCTCGTTCACCTCGGGGGCGAAGAAGCCGACCACGTGCAGGGTCTCCAGCGAGCCCCAGGCGCGGCGGGCGAGGGCGGGGGTGACGGTCATGCCCCGATCCTGCCCCGGCCCGGCAGAACCCTCAGACTGGGAGGTGTGAGCGCACGTGCCTGAGGGCCACACCCTGTTCCGCCTGGCCCGGGACCAGCACCGCGCCTTCGCCGGGCGCGAGGTGCACGTCACCAGCCCGCAGGGCCGCTTCGCCTCCGAGGCCGAGCTGGTCGACGGGCGGGTGCTCGACGAGGTGACCAGCTGGGGCAAGCACCTGTTCGCCGCGTTCGGCCCCGACGTCGTCCACGTGCACCTGGGTCTGTACGGCAAGTACACGACCGGCACCGGCCTGCCGCCCGAGCCGCGCGGCGCGCTCCGGATGCGCTGGGAGGGCCCCGGGGACGACGGCGAGGGCGTCTGGACCGACCTGCGCGGGGCGACCGCCTGCGAGCTCATCACCGACGGCGAGGTGCAGCTGATCCTGGACCGGCTGGGTCCGGACCCGCTGCGCAGGTCCGACCCGGAGAAGGCGTACGCCCGCATCTCGCGCAGCCGGGTGACCATCGGCGCGCTGCTGATGGACCAGGCCGTGCTCGCCGGTGTCGGCAACGTCTACCGGGCCGAGCTGCTCTTCCGGCACCACGTGTCGCCGTTCCGGCCGGGCAAGCAGCTCGACCACGAGACCTGGACGGCGATGTGGGCCGACCTGGTCACGCTGATGAAGGCCGGCGTGCGCTCGGGCCGCATCGTCACGACCCGCCCGGAGGACCGGACGAAGAAGCGCGGCACCCCGACCCGGGGGGACGCCTCCTACGTTTACCGGCGCACCGGCCAGCCCTGCCGCTGGTGCGGGACACCGATCGCGACCGAGGTGATGGTCGGCCGCAACCTGTTCTGGTGCCCGACCTGTCAGGCGGTCTGAGCCCTCAGGCCAGCCGGCCCTTGGCGGGATCGCCGGCGGGGACCGGGCGCACCACCTGCACGTCGAAGGGCGCGGCCAGGTCGTCCTGGACCCGCGCGGCCAGCCCGGTGAAGGTCGCGCCGCCCCCGTGGGCGTTCAGCGCCGCGGCGTCGGCCCAGCGCTCGACCATGACGAGCACGGTCTTGCTGGCGTACAGCGCGTAGAGCTCGCACCCCGGCTCCTCGTGCACCAGCGGGACCACCTGCTCGAAGGCCTCCCGCACGGCGTCGAACCGCTCGGGCCTCGGCGTGATGGTGGCGATGACGGTGACCGACACGGGTGGTCCTCCAGGAGACGGGGGTGCTGGCCTGGTGCAGACCGCACCGGCGGGGTCAGGATGCCAGGTGTGACCGACGCCGCAGGTCCTGCCCACCGCTCCCGTCCGCTCCGCGTGGCGGTGGTCGGTGCGGGCCCGGCCGGCATCTACGCCGCGGAGGCCCTCGCCGACCAGGACGACGTCCCGGTGGCGGTGGACCTGGTGGACCGGCTCCCCACGCCGTTCGGGCTGGTCCGGCACGGCATCGCCCCCGACCACCACAAGATGCGCGCGCTGGCCGACACCCTGCGCCGGACCCTGGACCACGACCGGGTCCGCTTCGTCGGCAACGCCGAGCTGGGCTCCGACCTCACCGTCGCCGACCTGCGGGCGCACACCGACGCCGTCGTCTACACCCACGGGGCCTCCGGCGACCGCCGGCTGGGCATCGACGGGGAGGACCTGCCCGGGAGCATCGCCGCCACCGACCTCGTGGCCTGGTACACCGGGCACCCCGACGCCGACCGGGAGCTCGTGGAGACCGCGCTGGCCCGGGCGCACGACGTCGTCGTCGTCGGGGTGGGGAACGTGGCCCTCGACGTCGCCCGGGTGCTGGCCCGCTCCCCCGGCGAGCTCGCCGACACCGACATGCCCCAGCACGTGCTCGACGCCCTCGCCGCCGCCCCGGTCGAGCGGATCACCGTGCTCGGCCGGCGCGGACCGGCGCAGGCCACGTTCACCACCCAGGAGCTGCGCGAACTGGGCCACCTGGAGGCCGCGGTCGCGCTGGTCGACACCGCCGGGCTCGACGACGAGAGCGCGGTGCGTGCCGTCGCCCGGAACCTGGCCACCCTCCGCGAGTGGGCCGACCACGAGCCCCTCGCCGGGAGCGTGAGCGTGCGGCTGCGGTTCTTCGCCCGGCCGGTCCGCCTGGAGGGCACCGACCGCGTCACCGGCGTCGTCGTCGAGCGGACCACCGTGGACGCCGCGGACCGGCTGACCGGCACCCGGGAGATCGACACCGTCCCGGCCGACCTGGTCGTGCGCTCCATCGGCTACCAGGGCCGCAGCCTGCCCGGGCTCCCGGTCGACGACCGGACCGGCGTGGTGGCCAACGAGGCCGGCCGGGTGCTGCGCGACGGGGTGGCCAGCCCCGGGGAGTACGTGGCCGGCTGGATCAAGCGCGGGCCGACCGGGGTGGTCGGCACCAACAAGCACGACGCCCGGGAGACCGTCGCGGCGCTGCTCGAGGACGCCGCGGCGGGTCGACTGGGCGCCGGCGGCCCCGAGGACGACCTGGTCGACACCCTCCTCGCCCGCGGCGCCCACCCGGTCCTGCTCGACCACTGGCGGGCGATCGACGACGCCGAGACCGCGCTGGGAGCCACCCAGGGCCGCGCCCGGACGACGATCCACGACCGCGCTGCCCTCCTCGCCCACGCGCACGCCACCCCTCGGCGTTGATCAGCTCCGACGACCAGAGTGCGTCCTCCTCCACCGGCGTCGGTGGCTGAGGACGCACATCGGTCGTCCCACCTGATCAACGCCGGGGCGACCACGCACGACGGCGCCGCCCGACCCGGGGTGGGTCGGACGGCGCCGTCGTCAGGTGCCGGGGTGAGCCGGCGGGTGGGTCACCCCTCGGTGCGCCGACGTCGGCCGACCAGCACCAGCGCGGTGCCGACCAGGAGGACGAGGAACCCGCCGACGAGCGGGACCAGGGTGTCCACACCGGTGTAGGCGAGGTAACCGCCCCCGGTGCGCGGGCCGCTGCCCGTGACCGGGGTCCCGGAGCCCGGACCACCCGCACCCACGACACCGGTCCCGGGGCCACCCGGGGCGTCGGCGAGGTAGGTGAAGCCGAGGGTGGCCGAACCGCCCGGCGTGGTCACGACCACGTCGACCAGGCCTGCGACGCCCGGAGGCGTCACGAAGGTCAGCTCGGTCGGGCTGACCACCGTCACCGGCACGTCGACACCGCCGACGGTCACCGTGGTCTGGCCGGGCACGAAGCCCGTCCCGGTCACGGTCACCGTCGTGCCCCCGCCCACCGGGCCGGTCGCCGGGGTCAGCGAGTCGGCCGTCGGGGCACCGGGGACGACGACCGGCTCGAGGTAGGTGAACCCGAGCGGAGCCGTCGTCCCGCCCACCGTGGTGACCACCACCTCGACCGTGCCGGGGACGAGCCCGGGCGGGGTGACGAGGGTGAGCTCGGTCGGGCTGAGCACGGTGGACGGGACGGGGGTGCCCCCGACGGTGACCGTGGTCTGACCCGGGACGAAGCCCGTGCCCGCGACGGTCACCGTGGTGCCGCCGACCAGCGGCCCGGTGGCGGGGGTGAGGGACGTGGCCGTCGGGGCGACGGGCACGACCACCGGGGCCACGTAGGTGAAGCCCACCGGCGCCGACGTGCCCGTCGGCGTGGTGACCGTGACCTGCGCCAGTCCCGCCGTGCCGGGCGGGGTGAGGAAGGTCAGCTCGGTGTCGGAGACCACCTCGACGTCGGCGGCCGGGACGGTGGTCCCGCCGATGACGACCGTCGTCCCCGCCACGAACCCGGTACCGGTCAGGGTCACGGGCGTACCGCCCGCGGTGGGACCGCTCGCCGGGGTGATGCCGCCCACCGTGGGCAGTGCGGGCGCCACGTAGGAGAAGCCCACCGGACCCGACGTGCCCGACGGCGTCGTCACCGTGACCTCGACCAGGCCCGCGGGGTCACCCGGGGTCAGGAACGAGATCTCCGTGGCCGACACGACCGTGACGTCCTCGGCCAGGACCGTGTCGGTCCCGATGGTCACCGAGGTGGCCCCGTCGACGAACCCGGTGCCCGTGAGGGTCACCGGCGTACCGCCGGCCACCGGCCCCGAGGAGGGGGCGATGCCGATGACCGTCGGGGCCACCACGACCGGGGCCAGGTAGCTGAACCCGACCGGCGCCGACGTGCCCGACGGCGTCGTCACCGTGACCTCGACCAGGCCCGCGGGGTCACCCGGGGTCGAGAACGAGATCTCCGTGGCCGACACGAACGTCACCGCGGTGGCCGGGACCACGTCGGTCCCGATCGTCACCGACGTCGCGCCGTCGACGAACCCGGTGCCGGTCAGCGTCACCGGCGTCNATCACCCGGGGTCGAGAACGAGATCTCCGTGGCCGACACGAACGTCACCGCGGTGGCCGGGACCACGTCGGTCCCGATCGTCACCGACGTCGCGCCGTCGACGAACCCGGTGCCGGTCAGCGTCACCGGCGTCCCGCCGGCCACCGGCCCCGAGGAGGGGGCGATGCCCGTGACCGTCGGGGCCACCACGACCGGAGCCAGGTAGCTGAACCCGACCGGCGCCGACGGCCCCGACGGCGTCGTCACCGTGACCTCGACCAGACCCGCGGGATCACCCGGGGTCGAGAACGAGATCTCCGTGGCCGACACGAACGTCACCGCGGTGGCCGGGACCACGTCGGTCCCGATCGTCACCGACGTCGCGCCGTCNTCACCCGGGGTCGAGAACGAGATCTCCGTGGCCGACACGAACGTCACCGCGGTGGCCGGGACCACGTCGGTCCCGATCGTCACCGACGTCGCGCCGTCGACGAACCCGGTGCCGGTCAGCGTCACCGGCGTACCGCCCGCGGCAGGACCCGAGGACGGGGCGATGCCCGTGACCGTCGGGGCCACCACGACCGGGGCCAGGTAGCTGAACCCGACCGGCGCCGACGTCCCCGACGGCGTCGTCACCGTGACCTCGACCAGGCCCGCGGGGTCACCCGGGGTCGAGAACGAGATCTCCGTGGCCGACACGACCGTGACGTCCTCGGCCAGGACCGTGTCGGTCCCGATGGTCACCGAGGTGGCCCCGTCCACGAACCCGGTGCCCGTGAGGGTCACCGGCGTACCGCCCGCGGCCGGACCGGAGGTCGGCGTGATCGTGGTGACCGTGGGGGCCACGACTGCCGGGGCCTGGTAGGTGAAGCCCACCGCGCCGGAGGTGCCTGCGGCCGTGACCGCCCGCACCTCGACCAGACCGGCCGGGTCACCCGGGGTCAGGAACGAGATCTCCGCGGCCGACACGACCGTCACGTCCTCGGCCAGGACCGTGTCGGTCCCGATCGTCACCGACGTCGCCCCGGCCACGAACCCGGTGCCGGTCAGCGTCACCGGCGTACCGCCGGCGACCGGACCGGAGGCCGGGGTGATGGTCGTGACCGTGGGGACGGCGGGTGCGACGTAGGTGAACCCGACCGGGGTGGACGTGCCCGACGGCGTGGTCACCGTGACCTGGACCAGACCCGCGGGGTCACCGGGGGTCGAGAACGAGATCTCGGTGGCGGACACGACCGTCACGTCCCCGGCCGGGACCGTGTCGGTCCCGATGGTCACCGAGGTGCCGCCGTCGACGAACCCGGTGCCCGTGAGGGTCACCGGCGTACCGCCGGCCACGGGACCGGACACCGGGTCGATGCCGGTGACCGTCGGGGCGACCACCGCCGGCGCCAGGTAGGTGAAGCCCACCGGGGCCGACGTGCCCGCACCGGTCGTGACCGTCACATCGACCAGACCCGCGGGGTCACCCGGGGTCAGGAACGAGACCTCCGTGGCGGACACGAACGTCACGTCGCCCGCCAGGACCGTGTCGGCGCCGATGGTCACCGTGGTCGCACCGTCCAGGAAGCCCGAGCCCGTGAGCGTCACCGGCGTACCGCCCGCGACCGGACCGGACGACGGGGCGATGCCCGTGACCGTGGGGACGGCGGGTGCGACGTAGGTGAAGCCCACCGGGACCGACGTGCCCGCACCGGTCGTGACCGTCACGTCGACCAGACCGGCCGGGTCACCCGGGGCCAGGAACGAGACCTCCGTGGCGGACACGAACGTCACGTCCCCTGCCGGGACCGTGTCGGTCCCGATGGTCACCGAGGTGCCGCCGTCGACGAACCCGGTGCCGGTCAACGTCACCGTCGTACCGCCGGCCACCGGACCGGACGACGGGTCGATGCCCGTGACCGTCGGGGCCACCACGACCGGAGCCAGGTAGGTGAAGCCGACCGGAGCCGACACCCCCGCAGGCGTGGTCACCGTGACCTCGACCAGGCCGGCCGGGTCACCCGGCGTCAGGAAGGAGACCTCGGTGGCGGACACGAAGGTCACGTCCTCGGCCGGGACCGTGTCGGTCCCGATGGTCACCGAGGTGTCCCCGTCGACGAACCCGGTGCCCGTGAGGGTCACCGTCGTGCCGCCGGCCACCGGACCCGACACCGGGTCGATGTCCGCGACGGTGGGGGCACCCGGGACGACGGGCGCCTCGTAGGTGAAGCCCACCGGCGCCGAGGTGCCTGCCGTCGTCGTGACGGTCACCTCGACCAGCCCGGCCGGGTCACCGGGGGTCAGGAAGGAGACCTCGGTGGCGGACAC
Organism: Geodermatophilus sp. Leaf369; assembly: GCF_001424455.1. Lineage (NCBI taxonomy): Bacteria > Bacillati > Actinomycetota > Actinomycetes > Geodermatophilales > Geodermatophilaceae > Geodermatophilus > Geodermatophilus sp. Leaf369. The sequence goes on from NZ_LMQA01000001.1 coordinate 1,088,157, forward strand.
GAACGTCACGTCCCCGGCCGGGACCGTGTCGGTCCCGATCGTCACCGAGGTGCCACCGGCGACGAACCCGGTGCCCGTCAGGGTCACCTGCGTCCCGCCGGCGACCGGACCCGACACGGGGTCGATGCCCGTGACCGTCGGAGCGACCACGGCCGGGGCGACGTAGGTGAAGCCCACCGGCGCCGAGGTGCCCGCCGGCGTCGTGGCCGTGACCTGGACCAGACCGGCCGGGTCACCCGGGGTCGTGAACGAGACCTCGGTCGACGACACGAAGGTCACCGCGGTGGCCGGGACCACGTCGGTCCCGATCGTCACCGAGGTGCCCCCGGCGACGAACCCGGTGCCCGTCAGGGTCACCGGCGTACCGCCCGCGACCGGACCGGACGAGGGCGCGATGCCCGTGACCGTGGGGGCGGCGGGTGCGACGTAGGTGAAGCCCACCGGAGCCGACGTGCCTGCACCGGTCGTGACCGTGACGTCGACCAGACCGGCCGGGTCACCCGGGGTCGTGAACGAGACCTCGGTCGGGGACACGAACGTCACGTCGGCCGCCAGGACCGTGTCGGTCCCGATCGTCACCGACGTGGCCCCGTCCACGAACCCGGTGCCCGTGAGCGTCACCGGCGTGCCACCGACGACCGGACCGGACGACGGGTCGATGCCCGTGACCGACGGGGCGGCAGGTGCGACGTAGGTGAAGCCCACCGGGGCCGACGTGCCGTTGACGGTGGTGACCGTGACCTGGACCAGACCGGCCGGGTCACCGGGGGTCGTGAACGAGACCTCGGTCGGGGACACGAACGTCACGTCGGCCGCCAGGACCGTGTCGGTCCCGATCGTCACCGTGGTGCCACCGTCGACGAAGCCCGAGCCGGTGAGGGTCACCGGCGTACCGCCGGCCACCGGGCCCGAGGTCGGCGAGACGGCGGTGACGGTCGGGACGACGGGCGCGACGTAGGTGAAGCCGACGGGCCCGGAGGTGCCCGCAGGGGTCGTCACCGTGACGGCCACCAGGCCGGGCGGGTCACCCGGGGTCGTGAACGAGACCTCCGTCGAGGACACGAAGGTCACCGCGGCGGCCGGGACCGTGTCGGTCCCGATGGTCACCGACGTCGTTCCGGCGACGAACCCGGTGCCCGTCAGGGTCACCGTCGTCCCGCCGACGGCCGGGCCGGACACCGGGTCGATCCCGACCACGGTGGGGGCGACCACGACCGGGGCCAGGTAGGTGAACCCGGCCGGGGCCGACGTGCCGTTCGGCGTGGTCACCGTGACCTGCACCAGGCCGGCCGGGTCACCGGGCGTGGAGAAGGAGATCTGGGTCGGGGACACGAACGTCACGTCACCGGCCGGGACCGTGTCGGTCCCGATCGTCACCGACGTCGCGCCGTCGACGAAGCCGCTGCCGGTCACGAGGACCGACGTCCCGCCCGCGTCCGGACCCGAGGAGGGGGCCAGGGTCACGACGGTGGGGGCAGGGGGCGCGAGGTAGGTGAAGCCGGCCGGCCCGGACGTGCCGTCGGGGGTGGAGACGGTGACCTGGACGAGTCCGACCGGGTCACCCGGGGTCAGGAACGACACCTCGGTCGGGGACACGAACGTGACGTCCGCCGCGGCGACCGTGTCGGTCCCGATCGTCACCGACGTCGCGCCGGCGACGAACCCGGTGCCCGTGAGGGTCACCGACGTGCCGCCCGCAGCCGGGCCCGAGTCGGGGTCGATGTCGGCGAGGGTCGGCCCGGCCGGGACGACCGGGGCCACGTAGGTGAAGCCCACCGGGACCGAGGTCCCCGAGGGGGTGGTCACCGAGACGTCGACCAGGCCGGCCGGGTCACCGGGGGTCAGGAACGACACCTCGGTCGACGACACGAAGGTCACCGCGGTCGCCGGGACCGTGTCGGTCCCGATCGCCACCGAGGTGCCGCCGGCGACGAACCCGGTGCCCGTCAGGGTCACCTGCGTCCCGCCGGCGACCGGTCCCGACGACGGGTCGATCCCGGTGACGGTGGGGGCCACCACGACGGGCGCCTGGTAGGTGAAGCCCAGCGGCGCGGAGGTCCCCGCCGGGGTGGTCACGGCGACCTGGACGAGCCCGGCGGGGTCACCGGGGGTCAGGAAGGAGAGGCTGGTGGCGGAGAGGACCGTGACGTCTCCGGCGGCCACCGTGTCGGTGCCGATGCTCACCGTGGTCTGGCCCGCGACGAAGCCGGTCCCCGTGAGGGTCACCGGGGTGCCCCCGCCCACGGGCCCCGACGTCGGGTCGATGGTGACGAGGGTCGGGGCGTCCGGCGCCTGGTAGGTGAAGCCCAGCGGGCCGGACACGCCGTCCGGCGTCGTCACCCGCACGGCCACCAGACCGGCGGGGTCACCCGGGGTGACGAAGGTCAGCTGGGTGGGGCTGACGACCGTCGCCGGGACCGTGTCGGTCCCGATGGTCACCGTGGTGGCTCCGGTGACGAAGTCGTCACCGGTCAGCGTCACCGTCGTGCCGCCGGCGACGGGTCCGACGGCCGGGTCGATGCCGGTCAGGCCGGGCACCGCGAGGTAGGTGAAGGGCAGCCCGGGGGTCGAGGTGCCGCCGGGGGTGTTGGTCACGCTCACCGTGGTCGGGCCCGCAGGTCCGCCGGGGGTGGCGAAGACCAGCGAGGTCGGGCTGGTGACGACGACCTGGTCGGCGGGGACGACGGTGCCCCCGACGGTGACGGAGGTCAGGCCCTGGAAGAAGCCGGACCCGGTGACGGTGACCGACGTGCCACCCTCCTCCGGCCCGGAGCCCGGGGTCAGGCTGGTGGCCGTGGGTGCGACCGCAGCGGGCGACTCGCAGGTCGCTGCGCCGATGACGATGGACCCGGCGTTGACCGAGGTCAGCCCCAGGACGTCGAGTCGGAGGGCGATGGTCAGCGCGGTCGCCGACGCGGCGCTGGCCGAGACCGTCTCGGTGGAGGGCGTCACCGTGGCGACGAGGGTCGCCGCCGGGAGGCCGGCGACGCTCACCGGGACGGACACGACCGCCCCGGCCGTGGCCGAGACCGTGGTGCCGAAGACGCTGAGCCCGGCGACCACGGTGTCCGCGGTCGGCGTGCCGCCCGCGGGGCAGGACACCGTTCCGCTCAGGGCGCCCGCCCGGATGGGGAGGCCGAGGACGGAGAGGGCCAGGTCCTCCACGCCGGAGGCGGAGGTCGAACCACCCTGGTTCGAGGACGAGGACGCCGTCAGCGTCCCGTCGCTCGCTGCCACGCCGAGCAGGCCGGCACCCAGGCCGGCCGCGAGGTCCACGACGGCTGCCTGGCCGCCGGGGGGCGCCGCGGACTGCACGAGGTCGACGTTCGCGTTGAGCACCGGCACCACGAGGGCCGGGGTCAACGGGGGGATGCCCGGGACGGTCACGGTGGCGTTCAGGTCGATGTCCAACGCCTGCGCGCGGGCGTCACCGGGAGCGGCGTACGCGGGGGTCGCCGTCAGCGCCACCACCGCTCCCACGAGCACGGCCGCGCCGGTGCGCGACCAGGTCTTCCACGTCACAGAGGTCCTCCGTCGTCCAGCCGGTCCCACCGCCCCGTCCGGGGCAGCACGAATACGGCTCAGTCCGTTTCGGTAAGACCATCGGTCGGGACGGAAGGGATCCGGAACAAGACCGCCCGTTCGTGGAGACGGGTGGGACACATGCGTTCGATGGGGTGAATGAGTTCGACGGTGCTCACCCGACCGCTCGCGCCGTCACCGGTCGTGGTCGCTCCGGACGCACAGGAGCCCCCCGTCGACCATGTCGACGGGGGGCTCCCGGGTGGTGCGAGGGGCGGTCAGCCGCTGTTGCGCAGCGCCGTCGCCACCCCGTTGATCGCCAGCTGGATGCAGCGCTTGACCAGCTCGTCGTCGTTGCCCGAGCGGCGCCGGCGCAGCATCTCCACCTGCAGGTGGTGCAAGGGCTCCAGGTAGGGGAAGCGGTTGCGGATCGAACGCGCCAGCGAGGGGTTGTCGGCCAGCAGGTGGTCATCGCCGGTGATCGCCAGCAGCATCCGCACGGTCCGTTCGTGCTCAGCGGTGATCACGTCGAACACCCGGTGCCGCAGTTCCTCGTCGGGCACCAGCGAGGCGTAGCGGGCGGCCAGCTCCAGGTCGGTCTTGGCCAGCACCATCCCCATGTTGGACAGCACGGTGCGGAAGAACGGCCAGCGGCCGTGCAGCTCCTGCAGCCGGGCGAGCCGGGCCGGGTCGCCGTCCACCCACGACTCCAGCGCCGTCCCGGTGCCGAACCAGCCCGGCAGCATGATCCGGGCCTGCGACCAGCTGAACACCCACGGGATGGCCCGCAGGTCGCTGATCTTGTCCCCGGCCTTCCGCGAGGGCGGCCGGGACCCGATGTTGAGCTCGGCGAGCTCGCGCACCGGCGTGGCTGCGCGGAACCACTCCACGAAGCCCGGGGTGTCGTGCACCAGCGCCCGGTAGGCGCCCTGCGCGCGGGCGGCCAGGTCGTCGAAGAGCGCGTAGACGTCCTCGGCGTCGCCGTCCAGGCCCTCCAGCGAGAGCAGCGTGGACTCCAAGGTCGCGGCGACCAGCGCCTCCAGGTTGCGCCGGGCCAGGTGCGGCTCGGCGTACTTGGCGGAGATCACCTCGCCCTGCTCGGTGATCCGCAGCTGCCCGGCCACCGACCCCGGCGGCTGCGCCCGGACCGCCTCGTAGGAGGGGCCACCACCACGGCCGACCGTCCCGCCGCGGCCGTGGAAGAGCCGCAGCCGCACCCCGGCCTCGCGGGCCACCTCCACCAGCGCCAGCTCGGCCCGGTACAGCGCCCAGTTCGCGGCGAGGTACCCGCCGTCCTTGTTGCTGTCGGAGTAGCCGAGCATGACCTCCTGCGTGCCGCCCCGGCCGTCGACCATCGACCGGTACAGCGGCTCGGCGAGCATCGCGGCCAGGGTCTCGCCACCGCCCTGCAGGTCGCCGATCGTCTCGAACAGCGGGGCGATCATGATCGGCGACGCGGGCAGCCCGGCGTCGTCCAGGGTGACCAGGCCGACCTCCTTGAGCAGGACGGCGACCTCCAGCACGTCCGAGACCGACTCGCACATGCTGATCACGTAGTTCGGGATCGCCCGCGGCCCCAGCACGCGCACCTGCTCGGCCGCCGCGGCCAGCAGGTCCAGCTCGCCCCGGGCCAGCTCGGAGAGGTCGGCGTCGGCCCGCACCAGCGGACGCCGCAACCGGAGCTCACCGGTCAGCAGCTCGCGCCGGGCGGTCTCGTCCAGCGCGGAGTAGTCCGGGCAGACGCCGGCCCAGGCGAGGACCTCGGTCAGCACCTCCTCGTGCACCGAGCTGTTCTGCCGCATGTCCAGCCCCGAGAGGTGGAACCCGAACACCTCCACCGAGGCGCGCAGCGCGGCCAGCCGCTCGTCGGCGAGTGCGCCGGCGCCGTGGGTGCGCAGCGACGCGTCGACGACGTCGAGGTCGGCGATCAGCTCGGCCGGCTCGTCGTAGGGCTCCAGCTCGACGTCCGGCAGTGGACCGGGCACGTGTCCCACCGCGCGGACGGCGGTGGCGGCCAGCCGCCGGTAGACCCCGCGCAGCGCCCGCCGGTAGGGCTCGTCGGCCCGGAAGGGCGAGTCGTCGCGGGCCGCGTCGGCGAGGGCCTGCAGCTCCTCGGTGGGGGTGACCAGCCGCGCCGACATGGACAGCTCGTCGGCCAGGCACACCAGCTCGCCGAGGTGGTGGCCCAACGCGGTCTCCGCGGCCCGGGTGGTGGCGCGACGGACGGCGTCGGCGGTGACGAAGGGGTTGCCGTCGCGGTCCCCGCCGATCCAGGAGCCGGGCAGCAGCATGGGGGTGGCCAGCAGGTCCGCCCCGGGCCAGCGCTGCCGCAGCGCCGTCCGCAGCTCGGTGTTGATCGCCGGGACGACGGCGAACAGCGACAGGTCGTAGTAGCGCAGCGCCTCGTCGATCTCGTCCTCCAGCCGCAGCCGGGACAACCGCAGCAGCGCCGTCTGCCAGAGGGTCAGCACCTCCCGCCACAGGTGCGCCGACCAGACCCGCTCGTCCTCGGCGGTCTCCCGGGTGCGCATCAGCTCGGTGACGTGCCGCTGCACCTGCGAGACGGTGCGCCGGCGGACCTCGGTGGGGTGCGCGGTGACCACCGGGGAGACCAGCGCGCCGGCCAGCTCGTGCGCGACGACGGCGGGGTCGAGGTCCGCGGCGTCCAGCAGGTCGAAGGTCGCGTCCAGCGTCCCCTTCTGCGGCGGGGAGCCCTCCCGGCGGTGGAAGCGGCGGCGGCGCTCGTGGTGCACGTCCTCGGCCAGGTTCGCCAGCAGGGAGAAGTGGCTGAACGCGCGGATCACGTGGTTGGCGCTGCGCTCGTCGAGCCCGGCCAGCATGTCGGCCAGCCCGGTCCGGTCGACCTCGGAGCGGCGGATCCGGAACGCCTCGACCCGGGCGGCCTCGACGACGTCGAACACCTCCTGGCCGGCCTGCTCGCGCACGACCTCGCCCAGCACCCGGCCCAGCAGCCGGATGTCCTCGCGCAGCGGGGCGTCGCCGGACCGCTCGTCCTCCGGGTCGTCGGGGCCCCCGGTCGGGCGGAGGTCGGTGACGTCGACGGTGGCTTCAGACACGTGCGCATCATGCCGAGCACGTGTGACGTCTCCGTGACGCGGGGAGGATGACCCGGTGGACACCCTCACCGCGACTCCCGTGACCGACGTCCGCCCCGCCGTCCACGGGGAGGGACCGACCTGGGACGCCACCCGCCGCGAGCTGGTCTGGGTGGACATCGACGCCGGCGAGGTCCGGCGGGCCACCGTGTCCCCGGCCGGGGTGGTCGCCGAGGTCGGCGTGCACCGCGGTGGGGCCACGGTCGGCTTCGTCGTCCCGGCTGCCGACGGCGGCTGGCTGCTGGGTGCCGACGGCGGGTTCACCCACCTGGACCCCGAGGGCGAGCCCCGCGTGCTGGTGGCCCTGGACCGGGAGGGCGGCACCGCCCCCGACGGCACCCGGATGAACGACGGCGCGGTCGACCCGGTCGGCCGGCTGTTCGGCGGGACGATGGCCTTCGACGAACGGACCGGCGCGGGCTCGCTGTACCGCGTCGACCTGGACGGGTCGGTGCACACCGTGCTCACCGACCTGACGATCAGCAACGGCATCGAGTGGACCGCCGACGGCCGCACCGTCTACCTGGCCGACTCCGGCGCGGCCACCGTGCGGGCCTACGACTACGACGTGGAGACCGGTTCCTTCGGCGCCAGCCGGGTGGTCGTCGACCTCTCCGACGACGACGCCGGCGCCCCCGACGGGATGGCCATCGACGACGAGGACCACCTGTGGGTCGCCGTCTGGGGCGGGGGCCAGGTGCGCCGCTACTCCCCCACCGGCGAGCTGCTCACCGTGGTGCGGGTGCCCACCGAGAACACCTCGAGCTGCGCCTTCGCCGGCCCGGAGCTGGACCACCTGGTGATCAGCACCTCGACCCAGGGCCTGTCCGACGAGGCGAGGGCCGCCCAGCCCGACGCCGGGCGGCTCTTCGTCGTCCGCCCCGGCGTCACCGGCACCCCCGCCGGCGTCTACCGCGGCCCCGTCGACGCCCTCCACCAGGCCTGACGAAGGAGGCTCTGCACCCCGTCCCCGGCCGGATGGGGGTGCAGAGCCTCCTTCGTCAGTTGATGGGCGAGCCGCCGGTGACGCCGATGACCTCTCCGCTGGTGAAGCTGGCGTCCTCGCTGGCCAGGTACACGTAGGCGCCGGCGAGCTCGGCGGGCTGGGCGGCGCGCTTGAGCTGGGACTGCTCACCGAAGCCCTCGACCATGTCCTCGGGCATCGTCGCCGGGATGAGCGGGGTCCAGACCGGGCCGGGGGCGACGCAGTTGACCCGCACCCCGACCTGCGCGAACTCCTCGGCCATGGACGTCGTCATGTTCACCAGCGCGGCCTTGGTCGCGGCGTAGGCGGCCAGGTTCGGGGACGGCGTGAAGGCCTGCACCGAGCTGGTCACGATCACCGACGAGCCGGGGGCCAGCTCGGGCTTGGCGGCCTGCAGCAGCCAGAAGAACGCATAGACGTTCGTCCGGAAGGTGCGGTCGATCTCCGCGGTGGAGAACTCCAGGACGTCGGTGACCACGTTCTGGAACGCGGCGTTGTGCACCAGCAGGTCCAGCCCGCCCAGGCCCTCGACGGTCTGGGCGACCAGGCCCTTGGCGACGGTCTCGTCGGAGATGTCACCGGGCAGCAGCAGCGCGGTGCGGCCGGCCTCGCGGACCAGCCGCGCGGTCTCCTCGGCGTCGGCGTCCTCGGACAGGTAGGAGATGGCGACGTCGGCGCCCTCCCGGGCGTAGGCGATCGCCACGGCGCGGCCGATCCCGGAGTCGGCGCCGGTGATCAGCGCGCGACGCCCCGCGAGCCGGCCGGAGCCGCGGTAGGACTCCTCACCGTGGTCGGGCGCCGGGGTGAGCTCCGCCGTCCCGCCCGGGTGCTCGATCTGCAGGCCGGGGATGGCGGTGGACGTGGGGTGCTTGGTGCGCGGGTCGATCAGGGTCATCTCGTGGTCTCCAGGTCTCAGGAACCGAAGGCGGATCGCCAGGCCGGCATCAACTCGCGCTCGGTCCACTCCAGGTAGGGCTGCTGCTGGTCGCCGCCGATCTGCACCAGGGCGAGGTGGGTGTAGCCGGCGTCCGCGTACTCCTTCGCCGCCTCGATCACGGCGTCGACGTCGTCCCCACAGGGGATCGACTCCTCGACGTCGGACTCCCGGACGAAGGCGCTGGCGGCCTCGAAGCCCGCCGTCCCCGGCAGGTCGGCGTTGACCTTCCAGCCCAGACCGAACCAGCGGAACAGCTCGTGGGCGCGGGTGACCGCGGCGGCCTTGTCGGTGCCGAAGCTGATCGGCATCTGGCCGACCCGGTTCTTCCCGGCCCCGCCCGCGGCGTCGAACATCTCGCCGAGCTCGGGCTTGGGCTCGGTGCCGATCATGACGTCGGCGTACTCACCGGCCAGCTCGCAGCTCTTCTTGCCCGACACGGCGATGCCGATGGGCACCCCGCCCTCGGGCAGGTCCCAGATCTTGGCGCCGTCGACCTCGAAGAACTCCCCGTGGAAGGTCGTGTAGTCGTCCCCGGCGAGCAGCTCCTTGATGATCTGGACCGCCTCGGCGAACATCTCCTGCCGCACGGCGACCGCCGGCCAGCCCTCCCCGACGACGTGCTCGTTGAGGTTCTCCCCCGTGCCCAGACCGAGGGTGAAGCGCCCGTCGGCGAGGATCTGCAGGGTCGCGGCCTGCTGGGCCACCACGGTCGGGTGGTACCGGAAGGTCGGGCAGGTCACGTAGGTCATCAGGTCGATCGTGGACGTGGCCTGCGCCGCGGCACCCAGGGTCACCCAGGCGTTGGGCGCGTGGCCCATCGAGTCCAGCCAGGGGAAGAAGTGGTCGCTGCTGACCGCGAAGTCGAACCCGACCCGCTCGGCCCCCACCACGTGCGCGACGAGGTCCTTGGGGCCCGCCTGCTCGGTCATCATCGTGTAGCCCAGCTGCATGCTCATGCCGCCCCGGCTACCCCCGGGGCGGCCCCCCTCAACCGCGCTCGGCGGCCAGGGCCTCCCGCAGCTTGGTCTTGCCGCTGGTGCGCAGCAGGGCGCCGGAGTAGACCCGGCCGCCGATCCGGACGACGACCGCGATGGCCGCCAGGTTGACCAGCACCGCGGCGACGATCTCCCACACGGCGGCCTCCCCCGCGGCCATCCGCACCGGCATCACCAGCGGGGAGAGACCGGGGACGAACGAGGTCACCGTGGCCAGGGTCGAGCCCGGGTCCTGGGCGGCCTGCAGCGAGACGATGAAGCCGACGACCAGCAGCAGGGTGGTCGGGGTGAGCACGCTGCCCAGGTCCTCCTGCCGGCTGACCAGCGAGGCCGCGACGGCGAAGACCGCGGCGTAGAAGGTGTAGCCGAGCACGAACCAGGCCACGACCGAGACGACGGTCGGGACGACCGCGCTGGGCACCGACACCACGTCCAGGGCCAGCGCTCCCACCACGCCGATCACCGCGATGGTGACCAGCTGTGCGAGCCCGAGCAGGCCCAGGCCGACGATCTTGCCGGTGAGCAGCTGCCAGGGCCGCATCGTCGACAGCAGGATCTCCACGACCCGGGAGGACTTCTCCTCCACCACGCCCTGGGCCACGAACTGGCCGAACAGGATGAGCAGCCCGTAGAGCACCACCACGCCGAGCAGGGCGACGAGGACGGCGGTGGTGTCGCCGTCGGCCTCGGGGTCCAGGACGACGAAGTCGATCGCCGGCGCCGGCTGCAGGTCCACGCCCTGCTGCCCGAGCTGGGTGGCCACCGAGAGGGCACCGACGGCCGACTCGGCGATGGCGCTGGCGCCGTCGTCCGAGCTGTCCTGGACGACGACCTGCGGGCTGTCACCGGCCGCCCCGAGCAGGGCGGCGTCGACGTCCCCGTCGTCGACGGCCTGGCGGGCGGCGGCCTCGTCGGCGAGCTCGGTGACCTCCACCTGCACGCCGACGGTCTCCCCCGAGCGCACCAGCGCCTGCTCGACCTGCGGGGTCCCGCCGACGACGCCGATCGTGCTGGTGCTGGTCTGCGAGCCGCTGACCAGCTGGAACACCATCAGCCCGAGGACCAGCAGCACGATGACCACCGAGCTGACGATGAAGCCCTTGTCCCGGACCCGGGTCGACATCTCCCGGCCGGCGACCAGCTTCACCTGCCCGAACGCGCTCACGCCGCCACCGCCCGGTCCGACACGGCCCCGCGGAACAGCTCGACCAGCGTGGGTTCGCGCCAGGCGAAGTGGGTCACCCGGCCGGTGGCCAGGGCCGCGGCGAGCACGGCCTGGTCGTCGGTGCCGGGGGCCAGCTCCAGCACGGTGTCCCCGCGCTGCTCGCTGACCACCCGCACGCCGGGGACGGCGCCGGCCCAGCCGGCCGGGGCGTCGGGGACCACGACCCGCAGCTGCCGGCCGGCCTCGGCCGCACGCAGCTCGGACACCGTGCCGCTGGCCACTATCCGGCCGCGGGCGAGGATGCCGACGGCGTCGCAGAGCCGCTCGACGAGGTCGAGCTGGTGGCTGGAGAACACGACGGGGACGCCGCGGTGGCACTGCTCGAGCAGCGCGTCGGCCAGGGAGTCCACGCCGACCGGGTCCAGGCCGGAGAACGGCTCGTCGAGGATGAGCACGTCGGGCCGGCTGACCAGGGCGGCGGCCAGCTGCACGCGCTGCTGATTGCCCAGCGACAGCTTCTCCACCCGCTGGTCACGCTTCTCGGCCAGGCCCAGCCGCTCGGTCCAGTGCTCGGCGGCGGCCTTGGCCTCGGCGCTGCCCAGCCCGTGCAGCCGCGCGAAGTAGACGAGCTGCTCGACCACCTTCATCTTCGGGTAGAGGCCGCGCTCCTCGGGCATGTAGCCGATCCGTCGGCGGGTGGCCTCGGTCAGCGCGGTGCCCTGCCAGCGCACCTGCCCGGCGTCGGCACGGGCCAGGCCCATCGCGATCCGCATCGTCGTCGTCTTCCCGGCCCCGTTGGACCCGCAGAAGCCGAACATCTGGCCGGGGGCGACGGTGAAGCCCACGCCGTCCAGCACCCGGTTGTCGCCGTAGGCCTTGACCAGTCCGTCGAACTCGAGCACGACACCTCTTCCTCGCGGCTGTTCCTGGCCGAGACCGTATCGAGTGGGGCCTCACCCGGCGCAGCCCGCGTCACTGGGGTGTCATCGCACCATGACCTCCACCGCCCCCGTGCCCACCGACGCCGGGCTGTCCCAGCTGCGCCACGCTGCCGGCGGGTGCCAGGCGTGCGAGCTGTGGGAGCCGGCCACCCAGACCGTCTTCGGCGAGGGCCCGGAGACCGCGCGGGTGGTCTTCGTCGGCGAGCAGCCCGGTGACCAGGAGGACCGCGCCGGCGAGCCGTTCGTCGGCCCCAGCGGCAAGCTGCTGGACCGTGCCCTGGAGGCCGCGGCCATCGACCGCCGGGACGCCTACGTCACCAACGCGGTCAAGCACTTCCGCTTCGAGCCGCGCGGCAAGCGCCGGATCCACCAGTCGCCGAACGCCGAGCACCTGCAGGCCTGCCGTCCGTGGCTGGCCGCTGAGTTCGCCGTCCTCCAGCCCGAGGTGGTGGTCTGCCTGGGTGCGGTGGCGGCCAAGGCGCTGATCTCGCCGTCGTTCCGGATCACCCGGGAGCGCGGGCAGCTGCTGCCGTGGACACCCCCGGGTGCCACCTGGCACGAGGACGACGAGGACGGCGCCCCCGCGCAGACCTGGGTGATCGCCACGACGCACCCCTCCGCCGTCCTCCGCACCCCCGAGGAGGAGCGCCCGGCCGCCTTCGACGCGATGGTCGCCGACCTCCGGGTGGTCGCCACCGCCCTGGCCTGAGCGCTCAGTCGGTCTCCGGGAACCGGGCGCCGGCGGCCAGGGTGGCACCGGGCTCGACCTGCGCCCGGCGGCCCACCAGTGTGACGTCGCCGTCCCCACCGACCGTGGCGCGCTCGCCCACCGTCACGCCGTCGTCCAGCACGGCGCGGTGCACCCGCGCGCCGGCCCGCACGACCGCGCCGGGCAGGAGCACCGAGTCGGTGACCTCGGCGCCGGCCTCCACGACGACGCCCGGGCTGAGCACCGAGCCCGAGACCCGACCGGCCACGTGGGTGCCGCCGGAGACGAGGCTGCGCTCCGCCGAGGCACCGCTCATCAACCGGGCCGCGCTCATCCGGCCACCCCGGGAGTGGACCGGCCAGCGGGCGTCGTCCAGGTCCAGCGGCGGTTCGTCGTCCAGGAAGTCCTCGTGGGCCTGCCAGTAGGCGTCCACGGTGCCCACGTCGCGCCAGTACCCCTCGAGCCGGTGCGCGCGGGCCAGTCCGTCGCGGGTCTGGGCGGGGAGCAGGTGGCTGCCCAGGTCCTCCAGCCCGTCCTCCCCTGCCTCGTCGGCGAGGGCCTCGAGGCGGTCCAGCGTGGCGCCGGGGGTGAAGACGAACACCTCGTTGGTCGCCGTCGTCGTCGCCGGGTCGTCGGGCTTGTAGGCGTAGTCGGTGACCTTCTCGCCGTCGGTCGACACGATGCCGTAGCGGGAGGCGTCGTCCGCGGCGACCTCGGTGGTGACCATGGTGACCTCCGCGGAGGAGTCCAGGTGGGCCTCGGCGACCTCCCGGTAGTCCAGCTTGTAGACCGCGTCGGAGCTGACCACGACGAGGGCGTCGGCGTCGAAGCCGCGGATCAGGTCGGCCTGGCGCCACAGCGAGTCGGCGGTCCCGGTGTTCCAGCCGCCCCGGTCGGTGCCGCGGAAGGGCGGGAGGGTCATCAGCCCGCCGTAGGTCCGGTCCAGGTCCCAGGGTCGGCCGTTGGCCAGGTGGTCCGACAGGGACGCCGGGTGGAACTGCACCGACACCCACACGTCGGCGATCTTCGAGTGCTGGCAGTTCGACAGCGGGAAGTCGATCAGCCGGTAGGCACCGGCGAACGGCACGGCCGGCTTGGCCCGGTTCTCGGTCAGCAGCTCCAGCCGGTTGCCGGCACCACCGGCCAGGACGAGCACGAGGATCTTGGGGAGGGCCATGAGCCAGCTGTGCCCCGGTCGGTCACGGGTGAAGCGTGACCCGCGAGGCCCGGAAGGCCCAGAACGACGGGACGGCGACCGCGACGACCGCCATCGCGACGACGATGACCACCCCACCGGTCCACATCGCGATCGAGACCCCGAACGCGCTGGCGACGGCCCCGGCGCGCAGGTCGCCCAGCCGCGGGCCCCCGGCGACGACGACGATGAACACGCCCTGCATCCGGCCGCGCATGTCGTCGGGGGCGGCCAGCTGCAGCATCGAGGAGCGGAGCACCGCGCTGACCATGTCCCCGGCACCGGCCACGGCCAGGCAGAGGACGGCGACCCACAGCGACCCGGCGAGGCCGAACCCGACGATCGCCACGCCCCACACCGCGATCGCGCCGAGGACGACGGCGCCCTGCCGGTCGACCCGGCTGACCCAGCCCGAGGTCAGCCCCATCACCAGCGAGCCGATCGAGATGCCCGCGTACAGCCAACCCAGGCTGTTCGCGTCACCGCTGTAGGCGGTGGCGGCCAGCTGCGGGAAGACCGCCTGCGGCCAGGCGAAGAGCATCGCGATCACGTCGACGACGAAGGTCATCAGGAGCACGGGCTGGGTGCGCAGGAAGACGAAGCCCTCCCCCACCCCGCGCACCGCGGCCCCCAGCCGGAGCCGGTCGGCGGCACCGGCGACGGGCAGCGGCGGCAGCCCGCGCACCAGCAGGACCGCGACGGCGAAGCCGACGGCGTCGACCACGTAGGTCAGGAACAGCTCGCCCTGGCCGATGAGCACCCCGGCCAGCAGCGGCCCGGCGATGACCCCGACCTGGCGCACGGTCATGGCCAGCGCGTTCGCCGCGGGCACCAGGTCGGCCCCGACGATCGCCGGGATGGCGGCGCTGCGGGTGGGCTGGTTCACCGCGGAGAACGCCGAGACCAGGGCGGTGAGCACCCACAGCACGGCCAGGGAGTCCATCCCGAGGCCCGCCTGGACCGCCAGCAGGGCGCTGGTGACCGCGGCACCGATCGAGGTGACCAGCATCAGCTTGCGGCGGTCCATCGCGTCGGCGATGGCCCCGCCCAGCAGGCCGAACACCACCAGCGGCACCAGGGCGACCACCGAGGTGACGCCGACCAGCAGCGACGAGCCGGTCATCGCGTAGACCTGGAACGGGACGGCGACCAGCGTCATCTGCTGGCCGAGCATGGTGACGGTGATGCCGCCGAAGAGCCGCCGGTAGGCAGGGTTGCGCAGCGGGGTGGTGTCGATGGCGAACCCGCGGCGCCTCGACCTCGGTGGCGCCTCCTCCGGTGCCGGCCCGTCGATCGGCGAGCTCACGGGGCGAGTCGGGTGAGGGCCCAGGTGCCGGCGTCGTCCCGGGAGAACCGCAGCCGGTCGTGCAGCCGGTCGTGCCCGCCCTGCCAGAACTCCACGGTCTGCGGCGTCACCCGGTAGCCGCCCCAGGACGCCGGGCGGGGCAGCTTGCCCTCGGTCTGCTCCCCCAGCTCGCGGAAGGCGTCCACCAGGGCCTCGCGGGAGGCCACGACCGAGGACTGCGGGGTGGCGGCGGCCGCGAGCTGGGCACCGCGGGGGCGGGCGTCCCACAGCGCGTCGGAGGCGGCGTCGTCCAGTCGGGCGGCGGTGCCGGTGACCCGCACCTGCCGCTGCTGGGCGTGCCACGGGAACACCAGCGCGACCCGGTCGTCGGCGGCCAGCTGGGCGCCCTTGGCCGAGGCGTGGTTGCTCACGAAGACGATCCCGTCGGCGTCCAGGCCCTTCATCAGCACGATGCGGGCGTCCGGGGCGCCGTCGGCGTCGGCGGTGGCCACGACCATCGCGTTGGGCTCCACCAGCTCGGCGGCGACGGCCTCGGCGAACCACCGCTCGAGCTGCTCGTGCCAGGTGGGGGCCAGGGACGCCTCGGAGAAGACGGAGTCGTCGTAGTCGCGGCGCATGGTGGTCAGGTCGGGCACGCCGTCATGCTCCCACCCCGCAACCACCCTGCCCGGTGTGACGCCGGTCGCAGGTCCCGCTGGGCGGGACGGTCCGGTTGGGCTCCACCGCAGGTGACCGCCTAGGTTGTGCCGCAGCCGTGCGCCCACCAGCCACGGGTCCCGCGCGCAGAGGAGCCTGCAGGATGTCCAGCGACTTCGTACCCGGCCTCGAGGGCGTCATCGCCTTCGAGACCACCATCGCCGAGCCCGACAAGGACGGTGGCGCACTCCGGTACCGGGGCGTGGACATCGAGGACCTCGTCGGCAAGGTCACCTTCGGCAACGTCTGGGGCCTGCTGGTCGACGGCAAGTTCGGCGAGGGCCTCCCGCCCGCCGAGCCGTTCCCGATCCCGGTGCACACCGGCGACGTCCGGGTCGACGTCCAGGCCGCGCTGGCCATGCTGACCCCGATCTGGGGCTACCGCCCGCTGCTGGACATCACCGACGAGGAGGCCCGCGACGAGCTCGCCCGGGCCGCCGTCATGGCGCTGTCCTACGTGGCCCAGTCCGCCCGCGGCATCGGCATCCCGGCCGTCCCGCAGAAGCGCGTGGACGAGGCGTCCTCCATCGTCGAGCGCTTCATGGTCCGCTGGCGCGGCGAGCCCGACCCCCGCCACGTCGCCGCCGTCGACGCCTACTGGACCTCGGCCGCCGAGCACGGCATGAACGCCTCCACCTTCACCGCCCGGGTCATCGCCTCCACCGGTGCCGACGTCGCGGCCTCCCTCTCCGGCGCCATCGGCGCGATGAGCGGCCCGCTGCACGGTGGTGCCCCCTCCCGGGTGCTGCACATGCTCGACGAGGTCGAGGGCACCGGCGACGCGGAGAAGTACGTCAAGGACCTCCTCGACCGCAAGGAGCGGTTGATGGGCTTCGGCCACCGGGTCTACCGCGCCGAGGACCCCCGCGCCCGCGTGCTGCGCCGCGCCGCCCAGGAGCTCGGCGCCCCCCGCTTCGACGCCGCTCTCGCCCTGGAGAACGCCGCGCTGAAGGAGCTCCGCGAGCGCCGTCCCGACCGGCCGGTCGAGACCAACGTCGAGTTCTGGGCCGCGATCGTGCTGGACTTCGCCGAGGTGCCCAGCCACATGTTCACCTCGATGTTCACCTGCGCCCGCACCGCGGGCTGGTGTGCCCACATCCTCGAGCAGAAGCAGACCGGCCGGCTCGTGCGCCCGTCGGCCCGCTACATCGGGCCCGACCCGCGCAAGCCCGAGGACGTCGAGGGCTGGGACTCCATCTCGACCAAGGAGATCGGCGAGCCCGCCTGATGGCCATCACGATCCCGACCGGGCTGCTGCCCGCCGACGGCCGCTTCGGCTGCGGTCCGTCCAAGGTCCGTCCGGAGGCCCTGGCCGCACTCGCGTCCGAGGGCGCCGGGCTGATGGGCACCTCGCACCGTCAGGCGCCGGTCAAGAACCTCGTCGGCCGGGTGCGCGAGGGGATCTCGCAGCTCTTCGACCTGCCCGAGGGGTACGAGGTCGTGCTCGGCAACGGCGGGACGACGGCCTTCTGGGACGCCGCGGCCATCGGTCTCATCCGCGACCGCTCGGCGTTCGGCACCTACGGCGAGTTCTCCGCCAAGTTCGCCTCCGGCGTGGCCGAGGCCCCGTTCCTGGCCGACCCGGTGATCACCAAGGCCGCACCGGGGTCGCTCGCGCTGCCCACCGCGGTGGCCGGCGTCGACGCCTACGGCTGGGCGCACAACGAGACCAGCACCGGCGTGATGGCCCCCGTCGTCCGCCCCGAGGGGGCCGACGAGGACTCCCTCGTGCTGGTGGACGCCACCTCCGGCGCCGGCGGGCTCCCGGTCGACGTCGCCGAGACCGACGTCTACTACTTCGCCCCGCAGAAGTGCTTCGCCTCCGACGGCGGTCTGTGGATCGCGCTGATGAGCCCGAGGGCGCTGGCCCGCGTCGCCGAGATCAAGGCCTCCGGCCGCTGGATCCCCGGCTTCCTGGACCTGTCGATCGCCGTCGACAACTCCAGCAAGGACCAGACCTACAACACCCCGTCGGTCGCCACGCTGTTCCTGCTGGCCGACCAGCTCGACTGGCTCAACGGCCTCGGTGGGCTGTCCGGCGCCGTGGCCCGCACCTCGGACTCCTCGGGTCGGCTCTACGAGTGGGCGCAGGCCTCCTCCTTTGCCACCCCGTTCGTGACCGAGCCGGCCGAGCGGTCCCTCGTCGTCGCCACGATCGACTTCGACGAGTCGGTGGACGCCGCCGCGATCGCCGCGGCGCTGCGCGCCCACGGCGTCGTGGACACCGAGCCCTACCGCAAGCTGGGCCGCAACCAGCTGCGGGTGGGCTGCTTCCCCGCCGTCGACCCCGACGACGTCACCGCACTGACCGCCTGCATCGACCACGTCGTCGGCCAGCTCTGAGCGGAGGGTGGGAGCGCAGGAGGACTGCGTTCCACCCTCCGCTCAGGCCGGTAGCAGCCGGGGGCTGACCGTGGCGAGCGGTCAGCGCAGAAGAACCGCCAGCACGTCGGGCGCTGAGAACGTCCGGTTGTACCGAGCCTCGTCGTGGGGGGCGAGCACCCCGGCTTCGACCAGCTGCGCGACGAGACCATTGGCTCGTGCGTAGGTGACACCCAGGCGACGCTCTACCTGCCGCACTGTGAAGATGGGCCGGGCCAGCGCGAAGTCGACAAGGGACATCGCGGTGTCGGCGCGTAGGCCCGCCGCCTTCACCCGGTCCTTCAGATCCGCCTGCACCGACAACAGGTCCTCCAGCTGCGCGGCTGTCTCGACCGCTGAGGCTGTGAGGCCATCGGCGAAGAACCGCACCCAGTCGTTCCAGTTGCCAGCCGAACTCACTCCAAGGAGCCGATCGAAGTAGTCCGCTCGGCGAGCCTCGAACCACGGGGACACCGTGAGGGTCGGTTCGGTCAACACACCTTCGTGGAGCAGCTGCAGGACGATGAAGAGACGACCGATACGCCCGTTGCCGTCGTTGAACGGGTGGAGGGTCTCGAACTGGTAGTGGCCCATCGCTGCGGCAACGACCGGGTCGATCTCGTTTCCGTGGTCCGCGCCCACCCAGTCGAGCCAGTCCCGGACCTGGGCCTCGAGTTCCGGCCCCGGCGGCCGGGGGATGAACCGAGCATCCTGGACTCTCGCACCTCGTCGGGCCCCGATGACCACCTGAATGTCCCGCACCCGGCCGGAGCTCACCGTCTCTGCTGTCGTCCCCCTGACCAACCGCGCCTGAAGCTCGATCAACAGCCCCAAAGTGAGTGGGCGCCCCTCGCCAACCCACGCGAAGGCGTGCTCAGCCGCCCGGAGGTAGTTGAGGACTTCTCGGAGTTCCTCGTCCGACTGGTCCTCGTCCTCATCAGCCGCGAGGACCTCCTGGAGGGGGGCGTAGGTGCCCTCAAGTGCAGACGTGCTCTGCGCCTCACGGGACAGAGACGACCGCCGGAGCAGCGCCGGGTTCGGCAACCGCTTCGCAGAACTGTCCAAAGAGGCGAGCGCCGCCCTCGCTCTGGCGACCGCGTTGAACGTCGTCGCGCTCAAAGGGGGTGTGACTCGCTCTAGCGGCAGCGGCACGAAGGCCACGTGCTGCCATGGACCGAAACGCGGATCTGTACCGCTGATGGGTACGAGTGAACCTGAAGGACTGTTCTGGAAGAGTTCGGCCCGCACAATGTAACTCTATACGTCTCAGGGTTTCATTTCACCCCCCATGACACGTCACAATGACAACCATCCGGTTGGTAGACCGTCAGGCCGGTAGCAGCCAGGTGTCCTTGCTGCCGCCGCCGCGGCTGGAGTTGACCAGCAGCGAGCCCTCCTCGAGGGCCACCCGGGTGAGCGGGGCGGGGACGACCCGGGTCGAGGAGCCGGCGACGGCGAAGACCCGCAGGTCGGCGTGCCGGGGCACGACGACGCCGTCCACCAGCGTGGGCACGGTGGAGAAGTCGACCGGCTCCTGGGCGACGAAGCGGTGCGGGGTGAGCGCGACCTCGGCCTGCAGCTGCGCCAACTCCGCCGCCGAGCAGGTCGGGCCGAAGACGACGCCCCGCCCGCCGTAGCCGTCGACCGGCTTGACCACCAGCTCGTGCAGCCGGTCGCGCACCGCCGCGTAGTCGCCCGCGTCGGCGAGCACCCAGGTGGGCACGGTGGCCAGCACCGGCTCCTCGCCCAGGTAGAACCGGATCATCGCCGGCACGTGGCAGTAGGTGGCCTTGTCGTCGGCCACCCCGTTGCCCGGCACGTTGCCGATGGCCAGCTTCCCGGCCCGCACCGCCTCGCCGAGCAGCACGTCCAGCGGGGTGCCGTGGGCGTTGAGGTGCGCGGCGAGGTCGTCCTCGTCGAAACGGCGGTAGAGCACGTCGACGGCGACCCGCTCGCCGTCCACCTCCACGGCGACCCCGCCGGCGGGGGTCGACCAGAGCGTGTCCGGGGTCGCGATCGGCACGCCCATCGCCTCGGCGAGGAGCCGGTGCTCGAACCACGCGGTGTTCAGCGGGCCGTCGCTCAACAGCGCGATCTGCGGGACCCCGGTGCAGGCGGGGGGCGCGGCGTCGGCCAGGGCGGCCCTGAGGACGTCGACGGCCCCGTGCGGTTCGGCGAGCCCGCCGACCCCGGCGAAGAGCCCGGGCAGCGCGGCCCGGCTGCTGTCCCGGTTGACGATGGCGTAGCCGATGCCCGAGGGCACCCGGAGGTTGTCCTCCAGCACCACCCAGCCGTCGGGGCCGTGCAGCAGGTCCAGGCCGGCCACGGTCACCCGCTGCTGCCCGGGGGCGGCCAGGCCGACCGCGCCGGGTCGGAAGCCGGGGCTGCGGGTGACGAGCCACTCGGGGACGACCCCGGCGCGGACGGACTCCGGCAGCTGCGCCGCGGAGTCCGAGCGGCGCCGGCCGACCGGGCGGTAGACGTCGGTGAGGAAGGCGTTGAGCGCGCGGGTGCGCTGCTCGACGCCGGCAGCCACGTGCGCCCAGTCCGCGGCCGGCACCAGACGGGGGACCGGGTCCAGCGGGAAGGGGTGCTCGCGCATCTCGCCGTCCACGAAGGCGCCGAAGACGACGCCGCGCGCCCGCCGCTCGCGGCCCATCTCGTCCACGGCGGAGGCCAGGCCCACGCCGCCGAGCTCCTCCAGCGCCGGGGCCACGGGGACGTAACCCGGGGCCAGCGTCCCGTCCGGGCCCACGGCCTCGTCGGCCGGTGTGCTCGGGTACCGCGCGAAGACCCCGGTCGCCTCGGTCACGTGTCCCTCACAGCCAGCGGTCGAACCACGCGGTGGTCCGTTCGGTCAGTTCGACGAGGTTCTCCCGGCCCACCACGGTGTGGCCCTCACCGGGCAGGAGCAGGAGCTCGGTGGGGGCGCCGAGGGCGGTCAGCGCCTGGTGGGCCTGGACCGACTCCGCGACGGGGACGTTCGTGTCCCGGTCACCGTGCGCCAGCAGGACCGGTGACCGCAAGGCCTCCAGTGCCGTCATCGGACTGATCGTGGCGAGCATCTCACGGTCGGTGACGGGGTCGCCGTACTCGGTGGTCGACGCCGCGGCCATCCACGGTTCGGTGCCGGCGAAGAAGCTGCGCAGGTCGCTCATCCCGGCCAGCGAGACCCCGGCGGCGAAGAGGTCGGGCCACCGGGTCAGCGCGACCAGCGTCAGGTACCCGCCGTAGGACCAGCCGTGCGCCCCCACCCGGCCCGGGGTCGCGATGCCGGCCTGCACCAGGTGCTCGACTGTCGCGGGCACGTCGGCGAAGGAGGCCTCGCGGGCGTCGACGTCGTCGGCGGCCATGAACGCCGCTCCCCGTCCGCCCGAGCCGCGCACGTTGGGCGCGAAGACGGTCAGCCCGGCCGCCACCAGCGCCTGGGCCACCGGCGACCAGGAGGGCCGCTCCTGCCCCTCGGGCCCGCCGTGGAAGACGACCACCGTGCGGTTGGGGCCGTGCACGTCGGGCGGGGTGTAGAGCCAGCCCTCCAGCGCCAGCCCGTCGGCGGCCCGGTAGGGGTGCCGGACGGGGGTGACCAGCAGGTCGGGGTTCGGCAGTCGCGGGGCGCTGGGCAGCGGACGCGAGGTGCCGTCGGCCAGGTCCACGACCCACAGCCCGCGGGGGGCACCCGGGCCGGTCAGCTCGGCGACCAGCGACCCGCCGTCGGCGGCCAGCGACCAGCCGGGCATCACCGGCAGCGGGAGCTCGACCGCCCGCACCAGGGCGCCGTCGTCGACCCGGCGGAGCTCCAGCTCGCTCACCCCGCCGACGTTCCACAGGCACAGCACCGACCCGTCGGCGCGCACGGCGTAGCCGTCCAGGTCGGCGTCCGGCCGGCTGACCAGCACCTCGGCGACGCCGGGCACGCCGTCCGCGGACAGGGGGACGACGAGCAGCCCGGTGCGGTCCTCCCCCGGCGGCCCGGGCAGCGCCGCCCGCAGGTAGACCGAGTGGCCGTCGGGGCCGAACCGGCCGTCCTCGCTCTGCTGCCACCCCGGCGAGCCGGTCGGCACG
Source organism: Geodermatophilus sp. Leaf369 (assembly GCF_001424455.1). Classification (NCBI taxonomy): domain Bacteria; kingdom Bacillati; phylum Actinomycetota; class Actinomycetes; order Geodermatophilales; family Geodermatophilaceae; genus Geodermatophilus; species Geodermatophilus sp. Leaf369. The sequence continues at coordinate 1,110,147 of NZ_LMQA01000001.1, forward strand.
ACCCGGGTCTGCTGCCCGGTGGGGACGTCGACGAGCACGACGTGCCGGTGCCCGCGCGGACCGCGGCGGGCCAGCAGCCGGCCCTCGTCGGGGGCGACCGCCGTGACGGCCAGGAAGCCGCCGGTGGCCAGCGTGCGGTGCGCCCCGCTGACCACGTCGACCAGGACGACGTCGGCACCGGGGCCGTCGGCGATCGTGCACGCGTAGTGGCCGGGCCGGGCGGTCCAGCCCCCGGCGAAGACGGTGCAGCGGGGGTCCTCCCCGGCGACCAGCCGGGGCTCGGAGCCGTCGGCGTGGGCGACCCAGAGCTGGGCGCAGATGGAGCCGCCGGGGCTGATCAGGAAGGCCAGCCACTCGCCGTCGGGCGACCAGGCGACCGACACGACCTCCTGGTCGGGGCCGGAGACCACCGCCGGCGGGGTCTGCTGGTCCAGCGTCGCCACCTCCAGCCGCGGTCGGCCGGAGCGGTCGCTGACGTAGGCGACCCGGTCGCCGGTCGGGGCCAGCGCGGGGCACCAGGCCCCGGCGGCCGCGGCGATCTCGGTGACGGCGAGCCGGACGTCGGTGCCGAGGCCGTGGGAGTCCTCGATGGTGCGGGTCATGCCACCTCCTCGGTGGATCGCGGACACGTCGGGCCAGTGCAGCAGACGACGGCCGTCGGGTGTTCCGCTGCCCGTCAGCGGATGCCGTGGCGCTGCAGCCAGAGCTCCAGCAACCCCACCTGCCACAGCTGGTTGCTGCCCAGCGTCGTGCGGTGGGTGTTCGGCTCGGCCAGCAACCGCTCGGTGTAGTCGGTGCGGAAGAGCCCACGCTCGCGGGCCTCCGGCGACTGCAGGGCCTCCCGCACGCTGGCCAGGTACTCGCCCTCGAGGTGGATGATCGCCGGCACCGGGAAGTAGCCCTTGGGCCGGTCGATCACGTGCGCCGGGATGACGGCGCGGGCGGCCTCCTTGAGCACGCCCTTGCCGCCCTGGGCCAGCTTCAGCTCCGGCGGGACGGCGGCGGCGAGCTCGACGAACTCGTGGTCCAGGAACGGCACGCGTGCCTCCAGGCCCCAGGCCATCGTCATGGTGTCGACCCGCTTGACCGGGTCGTCGACCAGCATGATCGTGGAGTCCAGCCGCAGCGCCCGGTCGAGCGTGGTGTCCGCGCCCGCGCGGGCGAAGTGGTCGGCGACGAAGGCCCGGCTGACGTCGTCGGTGACCAGCCAGCGGTCGCTCAGGATGCCGGCCACCTCGGCGTGCGGGCGGTCGACGAACACCGAGGCGTAGGCGTCCACGGCCCGGTCGGTCGGGACGCCGTCCAGCGGCGGGTACCAGTCGTAGCCGGCCAGCACCTCGTCGGCGCCCTGTCCGCTCTGCACCACCTTCACGTGCTGGCTGACCTGCTGGGCGAGCAGGTAGAAGGCCACGCAGTCGTGGCTGACCATCGGCTCGCTCATCGCCGCGACCGCGCCGTCCAGGCCGGCGTGCACCTCGGCGGTGGGCACCAGCAGCCGGTGGTGGTCGGTGGAGAAGTGCTCGGCGATGACGTCGGAGTAGGCGAACTCGTCGCCCTGCCGGCCGCCGACGGCCTCGAAGCCGATGGAGAAGGTGGCCAGGTCGCGCTGGCCCTCCTCGGCCAGCAGCCCGACGATCAGGCTGGAGTCCAGTCCGCCCGACAGCAGCACCCCGACCGGGACGTCGGCGACCATCCGGCGCCGCACGGCCAGCCGCAGCTGCTCCAGCACCCGCTCCTGCCACTGCACCGGGTCCAGGTCGACGAGGTCGGCCCGCCGCTCGTGCACCGGGGACCAGTACGTCCAGTCGGACTCCCGGCCGTCGGCCTCGTAGGTGCGCACCGTGGCCGGGGGCAGCTTGCCGACGCCGGCCAGGATCGTCCGCGGCGCCGGGACGACGGAGTGGAAGGACATGTAGTGGTGCAGGGCGACCGGGTCGATGGAGGTGTCCACACCCCCGGCGCGGACCAGCGCCGGCAGGCTGGAGGCGATCCGCACCCGGCCCGGCCCGCGGCTGAGGTACACCGGCTTGATGCCGAGCCGGTCCCGGGCGACGACGACGCGACCCGACCCGCGCTCGACCACGACGAAGGCGAACATGCCGAGGAACTTCTCCACGCAGGCCGCGCCCCATCGGTGGTAGGCCTTGAGCACCACCTCGGTGTCGCTGGTGGAGGCGAACCGGTAGCCCGCCGACCGCAGCTCCTCGCGCAGCTCGCGGTAGTTGTAGACGATCCCGTTGAACACGCAGGTGAGCCCGAGCTCGATGTCGACCATCGGCTGGGCCCCGGCCTCGGTGAGGTCGATGATCTTCAGCCTCCGGTGACCGAGGGCGACCGGGCCGGACTGCCAGACCCCCGACCCGTCCGGGCCGCGGGCGGCCAGCTCGTCGCACATCGCGGCGACCGCGCCGACGTCGGCGACCCCGCCGTCGAACCGGATCTCGGCCGAGATGCCGCACACGAGCGCCTCCTCCCACCGGCGCGGGGCCGGTGACGTCGAGCGCCCACCCTCCCCCGTCCGTGTTGCCACGGCATGTCACGACGACCTGCGGGCGCCGCGCGGGAGACACTCACAGCGTCCGGACAGTGACCCTGGGTGCCCCCCGTCGGGCAGACCCGCGGGGTGTGGCGTGTCGACCGGAGGGTCCCCACCTGCCCGGATAACCTCGGCGCTGGTCCTCGTCCGGGGACCGTCCCGACGGCTCCCCTGGAGGTCGCCCCCATGCGCACCCTGCGCCTCGTGGCGCTCTCCGACGACGGACGCAGCCTGGTCCTCGCCGCCGACGTCCCGGACTCCATCGACAACGGTGAGCGGTTCCACCTGCCCATCGACGACCGGCTCAAGGCCGCCGTCCGCGGCGACGCCCAGCGGATGGGCCAGATCGAGCTCGACCAGGGCAACGCCCTGCCCCCGCGGGTCATCCAGGCCCGCATCCGCGCCGGCGAGACCCCCGAGCAGGTCGCGCACGCCTCCGGCACGTCGGTCGAGCGGATCATGCGCTTCGCCCACCCGGTGCTCCAGGAGCGGGAGCGGGTCGCCCAGCAGGCGCAGACCGCCCGGGTCCGGCTCTCCGAGGGCACCCCCAGCGTGCCGCTGGAGCAGTTCATGTCCGAGCGCCTGCGACTGCTCGGCGCCGACCTCGACGCCGTCCGCTGGGACTCCCACCGCACCGAGGACGGCACCTGGCAGGTCCGGGCCGCCTGGCGGGCCGGGCACAAGTCCGGGGTCACCAAGTGGAGCTACGACACCGCCACCAAGACCGTCACCCCGGTCGACGCCACCACGATGGACTTCGCCGAGGGCACCCGGCTGGTCCGGGTCGTCCCCGACGTGCCGGCCGGTCTGCCCGCCGCACCCGCCCCGCGCCGCTCGATCGCCGTGGTGCGCGAGGAGGCCGACGACGACGAGTGGGCCGGTGACCTGGCCGGCGACCGCGCCGACGAGGCCGACCTCGCCCCCGACGAGGACCTCGACGCCGACGTGCGCAACGTCGTCCCCACCGACGGCAACCCGGTCGACGTGCTCCTCTCCGGCGACGGCGGGCCCGACACCCACGACACCGTCGTCTTCGACCGGGTGGACGGCGAGGCGGAGGACCCGCGCGCGGCCATCCCGGCCTGGGAGGACATCGTCTTCGGCGTCCGCCGCCACCGGTAAAGCGTTCGGAACTGTCGGAGGTCGCACCTAGCCTCGGGGGGTGACCGCCGCCGCCCCGCCCGCGCCGTCCCCCGAGCGGGGGCGGCTCTCGGCGCTGTGGCGGCTGTGGCCCTTCGCCCGGCCCTACACCGGGCTGCTGGTGCTGACGTTCGTCGCGGCCCTGCTGGCCACGCTCACCCAGCTGGTCGTGCCCCTGGTGGTGCAGGCCGTCGTCGACGGTCCGATCGCCGACGACGACCGCAGCGGGCTGGTCCCGCTGCTCGGCCTCGCGCTGGCCTTCGGCGTCGCCGAGGCGTTCCTGTTCTTCCTGCGCCGCTGGGCGATGAACTCCTCCAGCCTGCAGATCGAGCGCGACCTCCGCGACACCCTCTACCAGCGGCTGCAGCGCCTGCCCGTGGAGTTCCACGACCGCTGGTCCTCGGGGCAGCTGCTCTCCCGGGCCACCACCGACATCGCGACCGTCCGCCGGTTCGTCGGGTTCGGCGCGGTGTTCCTGGTGGTCAACCTGATCACCTGCGTCGTCGTCGGCGGGTTGCTGATCGCCACCTGGTGGCCGCTGGGCGTCGCCGTGCTGGTGACCACGGTCCCGCTGGTGGCGGTCGGGCTCCGGCTGGAGAGTCGGTACAACACCGAGTCCCGGGCCGTCCAGGACGAGCAGGGCGAGCTGGCCACCGACGTGGAGGAGGCCGTCCAGGGCATCCGGGTGGTCAAGTCCCTGGGCCGCAGCCGGCTGGTCTTCGACCGCTACGACCGCACCGCCGTGTCGCTGCGGGGCCTGCAGCTGCGCAAGGTCCGCACGCTGGCCAAGCTCTGGGTGGTCTTCGAGTTCCACCCGCAGATCACCCTGGCCCTGGTCCTGGTCGGCGGGGCGGTCGGCGTCTCCACCGGGGCGCTCACCGTGGGCGGGCTGGTCGGCTTCGTCACCCTGTTCACGGTGCTGCAGTGGCCCATCCTGTCGCTGGGCTGGCTGCTCGCCCAGGCCCAGGAGACCGCCAGCGCCTGCGACCGGATCGGCGAGCTGCTCGACGCCCCGCTGACCGTCGCCGACACCCCCGGCGTCACCGACCGCCCGGTCGCCCGACCCGCCCGGCTGCGCTTCGAGGACGTCGGGTTCGCCCACCCCGGCGCCGGGGAGGCGGTGCTCCGCGGGGTGGACCTCGACGTCGCACCGGGCGAGACCGTCGCGCTCGTCGGGGCCACCGGGTCGGGCAAGACCACCGTGACGGCCCTGGTCGGCCGGCTCTACGACGTCACCTCCGGGCGGGTCACCCTCGACGGGCACGACGTCCGCGACCTGCCCCTGGCCCAGCTGCGCACCGTCGTCGCCACCGCGTTCGAGGACGCCACGCTGTTCTCGATGAGCGTCCGGGAGAACCTCACCCTGGGCCGGCCCGAGGCCACCGACGCCGACGTCACCGAGGCCCTCGCCGTCGCCCAGGCCGGCTTCGTGCACGACCTGCCCTGGGGCCTGGACACCCGGATCGGCGAGCAGGGCCTGTCCCTGTCCGGCGGGCAGCGACAGCGCCTCGCGCTGGCGCGGGCCGTGCTGGGCCGCCCCTCGGTGCTGGTGCTGGACGACCCGTTGTCCGCCCTCGACGTGCACACCGAGGCCCTGGTCGAGTCCGCGTTGCGGGAGGTGCTGGCCGCGACCACCGCACTGGTGGTCGCCCACCGGGCCTCCACGGTGCTGCTCGCCGACCGGGTCGCGCTGCTGGAGGACGGCCGGATCACCGCCGTGGGCCGGCACACCGACCTGCTCGCCGAGGTGCCGGCCTACCGCGACCTGCTCTCCAGCGGGTCCGAGCTCTCCTCGGCGGCTCCCCGATGACCGCCACCGCTCCCCCGCCGCCGTCCGCGCCGGACGCCTCCGCGTCCTGGCGTGGGGTGGCCACCGAGGGCGACGAGGACCTGTCGACCTCGGCCGGGCTGTTCCTCCGCGACCGGTCCCGCCGGCTGCTGGGCGAGCTGCTGTCCCCGCACCGCCGCGCCCTCTGGCTGCTGCTGGGTGTGCTCCTGCTGCAGAACGCGGCGTGGCTGGCCGGGCCGTTCCTCATCGGGGTCGGGATCGACGTCGCCGTCCCCGCCCTGCTGGCCGGTGACCCGTGGCCGCTGGTCTGGGTCACGCTCGCGATGGTCGCGGCAGCCTGCGCCGACGCCGGGCTCCGGTACCGCTTCCTGCTGGGCTCCGGCCGGGTCGGGCAGGCGGTGCTGCTCACGCTGCGCCGGCGGGTCTTCCGGCACGTGCAGTCCCTGCCGCTGGCCTTCCACGAGCGCTACACGTCGGGCAAGACGATCAGCCGGCTGACCAGTGACGTCGAGGCCCTCGCCGAGCTGCTCGACGAGGGCCTGGACGGTCTGCTGTCCGCGCTGTTCAGCGTGCTCTCCATCGGGGTCGTGCTGCTGGTGCTGGACCTGCCGCTGGGGCTGGTCGCGCTGGCCGGGTTCCCGTTCCTGTTCTGGGTCGCCCGGTGGTTCCAACGCAACTCGGTGGTCGCCTACAGGCGCACCCGGGAGACCATCGCGGCGCTGATCGTCCAGTTCACCGAGACCTTCGGCGGCATCCGCGCGGTGCAGGCCTTCCGCCGCGAGGGCCGCAACGACCAACTGCACGCCGAGCTGAACGAGGTCAACCGGGACGCCACCGACCGGGCCTACTGGCTGATCGCGGTCTTCGTCCCGGCGGTCACCCTGATCGGCAACCTGGTGGTCGTCGTGGTGCTCGGGTACGGCGCGCTGCGGGTGATGGACGGCGGGCTGGCCGTCGGCACCCTGGTGTCCTTCCTGCTGTACCTGCGCCGCTTCTTCGACCCGCTGCAGGACATCGCGATGTTCTACAACAGCTACCAGTCGGCGTCGGCGGCGCTGGAGAAGCTGTCCGGGGTGCTCGAGGAGCCGGCCACGGTGGCCGAGGCCGCCGACCCCACCCCGCTGCCGCACGCCGCCGGTGAGCTGGTCTTCGACGGCGTCCGGTTCGGGTACGGCGCCTCGACCGTCCTGCCCGGGCTGGACCTGACGATCCCGGCCGGGCAGACCGTGGCCCTCGTCGGGGCCACCGGGGCGGGCAAGTCCACCCTGGCCCGGCTGGCCGCCCGCTTCTACGACCCGCAGGAGGGGCAGGTCCGGCTCGACGGCGTCCCGCTCGACCGGCTGGCCGACGACGACCTGCGCCGGGCGGTGGTCATGGTGACTCAGGAGAGCCACCTGTTCTCCGGGTCGATCGCCGACAACGTGTCCTTCGGGCGTCCCTCGGCGACCCGCGCCGAGATCGAGGCGGCCTGCGCGGCGATCGGGGCGCACGGGTTCATCGCCGCGCTCCCCGACGGCTACGACACCGACGTCCGCAAACGGGGCGGGCGCCTGTCGGCCGGGCAGCGCCAGCTGGTCAGCTTCGCCCGGGCGTTCCTGGCCGACCCCGCGGTGCTCGTGCTCGACGAGGCCACCAGCTCCCTCGACGTGCCCAGCGAGCAGCTCGTGCAGCAGGCGCTCCAGACGCTGCTGGCGGACCGGACCGCGGTGATCATCGCCCACCGGCTGTCCACCGTGGAGATCGCCGACCGGGTGCTCGTCATGGACGCCGGCCGGCTGGTCGAGGACGGCGCTCCGGCGGAGCTGGTCGGGGGCACCGGCCGGTTCGCCGACCTGCACCGCGCCTGGGCCGACAGCCTCGTCTGAGAGGTCCGGATCACGTGTCTGACCTGCGCAGGAAGGGTAGTTCGGCCCTGGACGGGGAGCTCGACGCACCCGGAGGGTCTTCCTCGCGTCACCCCCGACCGCACACAGAACGGAGAACGGACATGGCTGCATCGGTCTCGATGCCCGTCGGCGGCGTGCAGGTCGGTTCCTACGGGGACTACGCCCAGGCCCAGCGGGCGGTCGACTTCCTCTCCGACGAGCAGTTCCCGGTGGAGAACGTCCAGATCGTGGGCACCGACCTCCGCACGGTGGAGCAGGTCGTCGGCCGGCTCACGCTGGCCCGCGCCGCGATGGCCGGGGCCGCCTCGGGCGCCTGGTTCGGCCTCTTCGTGGGCCTGCTGCTGGGCATCTTCGCCCCGGACGGCTCGAGCTGGATCAGCTCGGTGCTCACCGGCCTGGTCATCGGACTGGTCTTCGGTGCCCTCTTCGGCGCTGCCAGCTTCGCGGCCACCCGTGGCCGCCGGGACTTCGCTGCCGCTCCGCAGCGCATCGTCGCCGGCCGCTACGACGTGCTGTGCCAGCCGCAGGCCGCCGAGCAGGCCCGCGAGCTGCTGGCCCGGCTCTCGCTGCGCGGCTGACCGGCTCTCAGAGCCCTCCCCCGCCGGAGAACGTCGTCCCGGACGACCCGCGGTAGGCGTCGGGGTTGCCGGTGCCGTTGGTGCCGCGCAACCCCGACTGCGCCCCGGCGTCGGGGTTCAGCCGCGCCCCGCGGGCCTTCGCCCGCCGGTCGTGCATCAGGGCCGCACCCAGCCCGACGACGAGCACCACCCCGACCACGATCCAGAACGTCATGTCGAGACGCTAGCGCCTCGGAACCTCTGACGAGAAGGGCGCTTCTCGTCAGGAGCGGAGGGTGGCGAAGGCGACGGCGGCTGCTGCCGCGACGCCGAGGGAGTCCACACCCGAGCGCATCGGGATGCGGGCGCGGACGTCGACGGCGGCCTGGGCGGCGGCGGACAGACCGGGGCCCTCGGCGCCGAGCAGGAGCGCCGTCCGCGGGTGGGCGGTGGGGTCCAGCGCGCTCAGGTCGACGGCGTCGGCGGCCGGGGTGAGTGCCACGGTGGTGTAGCCCGCAGCTCGCACCCGGTCGAGGTCGCCGGGCCAGTCGGTGAGCACCCGCACCGGCAGGGTGAGCAGGTGGCCCATCGAGACCCGGACCGACCGCCGGTAGTACGGGTCGGCGCAGGTCGGGTCCAGCAGCAGCGCGTCCACCCCGAGGGCGACGGCGGAGCGGCCGATCGAGCCTATGTTCTCGTGGTCGTTGAGCCCCTCGAGCACCGCGATCCGGCGCGGTGCGGTGGGGTCCGGCCCGGCCAGCAGAGCATCGAGGTCCGGGGTCTCCGGCCGCTCGGCCGAGGCCAGCACGCCCCGGGTGAGCCGGAAGCCGATGGTCTCCGAGACCACCCACTTGTCGGCCTCGTAGGCGGGCACCCCGTCGGGCAGGTCGAGGGCGGCCAACCGGCCGGCGACACCGTACACCGCCCGCAGCGGGAGGCCGGTCTCCAGCAGCCGCTCGACCGCGGTGACGCCCTCCACGATCACCGGGCCGGTGCCGCGCTCGGTGCCCGGACGGCGGTCGCCGGCGAAGAGGTCGTGGAAGTCGGCGACCCGCTCGTCGCGTGGGTCGGTGATCAGCTGGGGCACGACCGCAGATCCTCCCGGACGGTGTCGGACTGCAGGTCGGCGGCACTGCGAGCAGGATCGACGGGTGAGCCCCTCCCCCACGACCGTCATCGGCGCCGGCATCTCCGGCATCGCCTGCGCCCGAGCGCTCACCGACGCCGGCCTCCCGGTCCGCGTGCTGGACCGGGGTCGCGCCCCCGGTGGGCGGATGGCCGGGCGCACCCTGCACGGCCGCGCCGTCGACCTCGGTGCCTCCTACCTCACCGTCGCCGACGACGGGGACTTCGCGCCGGTCGTCGCCGACTGGGTCGAGCGCGGCCTGGCCCGGGAGTGGACCGACACGTTCTCCGTCGCCGGCCCCGACGGGATCGGCGAGTCCAAGACCGGCCCGATGCGCTACGGCGCCGTCCGCGGGCTGCGCTCGCTGGTCGTCGACCTCGCCACGGGCCTGGACCTCGTCACCGAACGCACGGTGGCCCAGGTCCGCGTCGACGACGGTCCGACCGTGGACGGCGAGCCAGCAGCCGCCGTCGTCCTGGCCCTGCCAGACCCCCAGGCCCGACGACTGCTCGCCGTCGGGTCCCCGGCCGAGACCGTGCTCGACCCGCGCGGCTGGCAGCCGACCCTGGCCGTCGCGCTGGGCTGGTCGCAGCGCCAGTGGGCCGCCGACCTGCACGGCGCGTTCGTCCACGACGACCCGACCGTCGAGTGGATCGCCGACGACGGGGACCGCCGCGGGGACGGCGCCCCCGTGCTGGTCGCGCACACCACCGCGGAGTTCGCCGCCGGGCACCTCGACGACCCCGCCCAGGCCGGACCTGCCGTCGCCGCCGCCGTCCGGAGGGCCCTGGGCATCGACGTGGAGCCGGAGTGGACGTACGTGCACCGCTGGACGTTCGCCAAGCCGACCGACCCTCGGGAGGCACCGTTCCACCTGGCCGACGGCATCGGGCTGTGCGGCGACGGCTGGGCGGCGCCGTCCAAGGTGGAGAGCGCCTGGACCTCGGGGCACCAGCTCGGCCTCGAACTCGCCCGCCGGCTGGTGGGCTGACACCGGGGGGACCCTTAGGCTGCCTCACGATGACCGGGCCGGGGGCGTTCCGCTTCGACGCGGACCCGTTCACCGCCGACGTCTTCCGGGAGACGCCCGCCCCGGCCGCGGTCTGCACCGACGTGGTCAAGACCTACCGGACGGCGACAGAGACGGTCACCGCGCTGGCCGGGGTGTCGCTGGAGGTGCCTCGCGCGCAGGTGACCGTCGTCGTGGGGCCGTCCGGGTCGGGCAAGTCCTCGCTGCTGCGGCTGCTGGCCTGCATCGACTCCCCCGACTCCGGCGCGGTGACGGTCGGTGGTGCGCGGGTGGACACCCTCGGCGCCCGGGGGCGCCGGCGGCTGCGCCAGCGGCAGGTCGCCTACCTGTTCCAGCGCCCCGGGGAGAACCTGCTGCCCTACCTGGACGCCGCCGCGCAGGTGCGGCTGGCGGCCCAGCTGCGGGGGGCGCCGGTCGACGACGACGGGGTGCACGACCTGCTGGCGCGTCTCGGTCTGGGCGACCGCGCCGACCACCGACCCGCCCAGCTGTCCGGCGGGGAGCAGCAGCGGCTCGCGGTCGCCTGTGGCGTGGTGGGCGGGCCGGCCCTCGTGGTGGCCGACGAGCCGACCGCCGAGCTGGACACCGCCGCGGCCGAGCGGGTGCTCGCCGCGATGACCGAGCTGGCCGCCGACGGCGTGGCCTTCCTCGTCTCCAGCCACGACCCGCGGGTGATGGCCGCCGCCGACGGGTTCGTGCACCTGGACCGCGGGCAGCGGGTCCCGTGAGCGGGTTCCGCACCACCGGCCTGGTCAAGCGGTTCGCCCGCGGGGTGGAGACGGTCACCGCGCTGGACGGTGTCGACCTCGCCGTGGCACCCGGGGAGTTCGTGGCGCTGGTGGGCCCGTCCGGCTCGGGGAAGTCGACCCTGCTGGCGGTGCTCTGCGGCTGGGAGACCCCCGACGAGGGCGCGCTGACCCTGGACGGGGACCTCGCCGGACGTCGTCCCGATGCCCTGGGCTGGGCCGAGCTCGCGCTGGTGCCCCAGGCACTGGGCCTGGTCGCCGACCTGAGCCTGGCCGACAACGTGCTGCTGCCGGCCCGGCTGCGGGGCGTCGACGAGCACGACCGGGCCGGCGAGCTGCTCGCCGGCTTCGGCCTGGCCCACCTGGCCGACCGGTACCCGCACCAGGCCTCGCTCGGTGAGCAGCAGCGGGTCGCCGTCGCCCGGGCGCTGCTGCTGCGCCCGGCGGTGCTGCTGGCCGACGAACCCACCGCCCACCAGGACCGCGGGCACGCCGACCGGTTGCTCGACGCCGTCCGGCAGCGGGCCGACGACGGGGCCGCGGTGCTGCTGGCCACCCACGACGAGCTGGCCTGGGCCCGGGCCGACCGGGTGCTGTCGATGCGCGACGGCCGGCTGACCGAGGGGGCCCCGTCGTGAGCCGGCCCCCGCTCTGGCGGCTGACCCCGTGGACCCGCGCTCCCCTGCTGGGCCTGCGACAGCCGGCTGCCGTGATCGCCGTGCTGGTGACGACGGCGATCCTCGCCTGCGCCGTGGCCTCGGCTCCGCTGTTCCTGTCCTCGGCGCGGTCGGCGGCGCTGCAGCAGCAGCTGGCCGCGGGGTGCGCGGAGGTCGGGTGGGGGCAGACCGGGGTCGGGGTCGGCCTGCTGGACCAGAACGGCGACCCCACCGGGCAGCAGCCCCCGGACCGGTCGACCGACGAGGCGCTGGCCGCGGCGTGGGAGGCGGTCGGTGACCCCGCCAGCGACCCGGTCGGCTACGCCTCGGCCGGTGGCGTGCGGACCGCGGACGGGGCGCCGGTGTCCCTGCCCGCCCAGCTCCTCTTCCGGCCGGCCTCGTTCGACCACGTCCGGTGGGTGGAACCGCCCACGACGGACACCACCGGGGTGGCCGTGCCGGCGAGCTGGGCCGAGCAGGCCGGCATCGCCGCCGGCGACACGATCACGGTCGGGTCCGCCCCGGTGACCGTCGCCGGGGTCTACACCGACCTGTTCGCCTACGACGCCGACGACTACTGGTGCGACTACCGCCTGCTGTACGCCAACGACAGCAACGCCAACACCCCTCCGCCGGCGCTGCTCCTCACTGCGGACGCGGCGACCCTGGACGCCGTCTCACCCGGGACGGCCTACACCGAACTCCGGCGTGAGGTCCCGGTGCGGGCGGAGGACACCACGGTGAGCGAGGCGCGGGCGCTGCTGGACCGGCAGGCCCGGGCCCAGGCGGACACCCTGGACCGGCTGGGTCTCACCGAGGTGTACGGGGTGCCCAACACCCGACTCATCGAGGCGATCGACCGGGCCGAGCTGGTGGAGTCCGGGCTGCGCGGACCCGTCGTCCCGGTGGCCGTGGCCGGCGCCCTGCTGGCGCTGGTGCTGGTCGCGGCGGCCGGGAGCTTCTGGGCCGACCGCCGGGCCACCGAGGTCCGGCTGCTGGCCGCCCGCGGCGTGGGCCCCGTGCCACTGGCCGGCAAGGCGGCGCTGGAGCTGGGGCTTCCCGCGCTGGTCGGTGCCGCGCTGGGCTGGGGCGCCTCCCGGACGCTGATCGCCGCGCTGGGCCCGGCCGACGACCTGGACCCCGGTGCGACCACGGCCGCGCTGTGGGCCGGGGTCGCCGCGTTCGTGGTCGGCCTGGGTGCCGCCGCACTGGTTGCCGGGCTGCGCGCCCGGGGGTCGGCCGAACGCCCGCTGGGCGCCGCACCCCGCTGGCCCTCGCGCGTGCCGTGGGAGCTCACGCTGCTGATCGCCGCGGGTGCCTGCTGGGTGGCGCTGCAGGGCCGACCCGGCGTGGTCAGCGAGGGCAACGTCGCGCAGGTCGACGGGCTGCTCGTCGCCTTCCCGCTGCTGGGCCTGGCCGGTGCCGCGGTGCTGCTCGCCCGGGTGCTCACCGCACTGCTGCCCCGGGTGCGGCGGTGGGCCGCGCGCCGTCGTCCGGCGGTGTTCCTGGCGGTGAACCGGCTGGCCGCGGCGCGACTGGCCACCGCCACCCTGCTGGTCGCCGTCGCCCTGCCGGTCGCGGTGCTCGGCTACACCGCGACGCTCACCGCCAGCTCGCAGGCCACCCTGGACGCCAAGGTGGGCGTGCAGATCGGCGCCGGAGCGGCCGTGCTGTCGGTGTCCCGCTTCGACCCCACCCCGGAGATCGCCGCGGCCGGCACGTACGTGGTGCGCTACGGCGACGCCAGCGTCACCGCGGCCGAGGGCGCCGGAGACAGCCGTGGTCGCGCCGACGTCCAGGTGCTGGCGGTCGACCCTGCCGACTTCGCCGGCACCGCGTTCTGGGTGGACTCCTTCGCCGCCGAGTCGCTGCCGGACCTGCTGGCCCGCCTCGACGGCCCCGCCGTCGACGGCCGTCTGCCCGTGGTGGCCGCCGGGCTGCCGACCGGGGAGACCGACCTCCGGCTCGGCACGCAGGACGTGCCCGTCGACGTGGTGGCCACCGCCGAGGTGCTCCCCGGGCGGCGCACCGCCGACCCGGTGCTGCTGGTCGCCGCCGACCGGCTGCCCGACGTCCCCCGCACCGCCGGCGCCGACCGCACCGCCGAGCTGTGGACCGACGGCGACACCTCCGCCGCCCAGGAGGCGTTCACCGCCGCCGGGAGCGACCGCAACCGGACCGTCGAGCCCGCCGACGTGCAGACGACGGCCAACTTCCTGGGCATCACCTGGACCTTCGGCTACCTCTCCGCGCTGGCGGTCTTCGTCGGCGTCATCGCTCTCGGCGGCCTGCTGCTGTACCTGGAGGCCCGCTCCCGCACCCGGGTCTCCGGCTACGTGATGGCCCGCCGCCTCGGGCTCTCCCGGCGCGCGCACCTGACGTCGCTGCTGGTCGAGCTCGGCGGCGTCGCGGTCGCCGGCATCGTCCTCGGCGGGGTGCTGGCCGCCGGTGCGGTCGCGGTCGTCTACCGCCGGCTGGACGTCGACCTCGTGCGGCCGCCGACGCCGCTGCTCGACGTCCCCTGGACCGCGCTCGCCGCCACCGTCGTCGTCACCGTGGCCGTCGCCGGCCTCGCCGCCCTCTACGCCCAGCGCGCGGCCGACCGCGCCGACCCGGCCACCGTCCTCCGCGAGGACGCCTGAGCACCCAGCTTCGATCAGGTGACCTGATCAAAAGCTGGCCGCCCTCACCAACGTTGCACAGGGCGGCCAGTCTTGGATCAGGTCACCTGATCCACGCTGGGCCGGGGCGAGCGGGCCAGCTGGCGGGACTGGGCGACCAGGCGGCCGGTCGAGTCCCAGATGCAGTAGTCCTCGTCGATCCAGCCGCCGGCGATCTCGTTGGCGCGGGCCTCGACCAGGCACCAGCCGGGTGCCGGGAGGGCGCGGACGAGGGTCTGCAGCTGGACGGTGGGAGCCCAGCCGAGCTGCCCGATCGCCCAGGAGGTGGGCGGCAGCGCGTCGGTGAAGGCGACCAGGCCGAGCGGGTCGGGCTCGCGGCCGTCGGCGAAGCGCACCCACGCCCGGATCACCGGCTTGGCGGAGAACTCACCCAGTGCCCAGCCGGCGGTGACCGGGTCGAGCCGGGTGTCCACCCGTTCGGACAGCCCGGGCACGGGCATCCCGGGCGGGGCGAGGTGGGCGTGCTCGGCGATGGAGAGGCAGTCCTCCACCGGCGTCGCCGCCGGCATCGGGACGGCGTAGGAGGACTCCCCCGGCACCAGGGTCGCCGTCGTCGTCTGCACCGAGACCGCGGGGCCGGTGGCGTCGGAGAGGACGACGACGGCGTGCTGCAGCGTCCGGCCGGCCGGACCGGCGGTGACGGTGAGCGTCGCGGCCCCGGGGGCGGCGGCGCGCAGGTAGCTGGCCGACAGCGCCACCGGGTGCTCGTGCGGGGACACCTCGACGGCGGCCCGGGCGGCGACGGCGAGCAGGTAGCCGCCGTTGAGCACCCCGCCCCCGACGTCCCACCCCGGGTCCAGGGAGGCGGTGAAGCCGGCGTCGGTGCGGGTCAGCGCGGTGGCGGTCTCGAAGCTCTGCGGCACGGCCGACAGGGTGCCAGTGTGGAGGTCATGGAACAGACCCACCTCGGCCGCAGCGGACTGTCGGTCTCCCGACTCTGCCTGGGCACGATGAACTTCGGTCCCGAGACCTCCGAGCCCGACGCGCACGCGATCATGGACCGTGCCCACGCGGAGGGCGTGAACTTCTTCGACACCGCCAACGTCTACGGCTTCGCCGCCGGCAAGGGCCGCACCGAGGAGATCCTCGGCACCTGGTTCGCCCAGGGCGGCGAGCGCCGGGAGAAGACGGTGCTGGCCACCAAGGTCTACGGCTCCATGACCGACTGGCCCAACGACACCTTCCTGTCCGCCCGCAACCTCGTGCGGGCCTGCGACGCCTCGCTGAAGCGGATGCAGACCGACTGGATCGACCTCTACCAGTTCCACCACGTCGACCTGAGGACCCCGTGGGAGGAGATCTGGCAGGCCTGCGAGACCCTCGTCGCGCAGGGCAAGGTGCTCTACGTCGGGTCGTCCAACCACGCCGGCTGGCAGCTCGCCGCCGCGCAGGAGGCCGCCCGCAACCGGAACTTCACCGGCCTGGTCAGCGAGCAGTCGATCTACAACCTGCTGGTCCGCGACATCGAGCGCGAGGTCGTGCCGGCCGCCGAGCACTACGGCATCGGCATCATCCCGTGGAGCCCGCTGCAGGGCGGGCTGCTCGCCGGGGTGCTGGCCAAGCAGGAGGGCAACCGGCGCACCAGCGAGCGCAACCAGGCCCGGATCGAGGAGGTCCGCCCGCAGCTGCAGCGCTACGAGGACCTGTGCGCCGAGTGGGGCCTGGCCCCGGCCGACGTCGGGATCGCCTGGCTGCTGAGCCGCCCCGCGGTGACCGCGCCGATCATCGGCCCGCGCACGATGGAGCAGTTCGAGTCCTCGCTGTCCGCGGTCGAGATCACCCTGGACGACGCCCAGCTCGCCGCCCTCGACGACGTCTTCCCCGGTCACAAGACCGCCCCGGAGGACTACGCCTGGTGAGTCGCCCAGCTGGTGACCCGCTCGTAGGGGCGGCCCAGCGGTGACCGCCACAGCACGACCTCGCTGACCGCCCAGGCCGGCCCGTGCTCCCCGACCAGCGCGTCGGTGAGCTGCGGGTCGGCCTGCGCCGTCCCCGGCCACCGCCCCAGGGTCAGGTGCGGGACCAACGGCCGGTCCTCCACCGGCACCCCGGCGTGCCGGGCCGCCGCGGCCAGCCGGTCGGCGACGACCGAGAGCGCGTCGACGTCGCCGACCACCCCGGCCCACAGCACGCGCGGACGACGACGCCCGAATCGCCCCGCGCCGTCGAGCTGCAGGGTCATCGGCGGCGCCCCGGCGACCACCGGGCCCAGCGCACCGATCAGCCCGGCGAACCTCGCCCGGGGGACGTCGCCCAGGAAGGCCAGCGTGACGTGGAAGCTCTCCGGGCTCACCCAGCGCGGGGCGCCCGGTGCGTCCCGCACGGCGTCGACGGCACGGGTCAGCGCGGTGACGACCGGTGCCGGCGGGCTGACCGCGACGAAGAGCCGGCCGACGCTCAGCCGCGGGCCCCGGGGTCGCCGAGCACCAGCCCGGCATCGGTCAGCGCGGTGCCCAGCCGGAGCCGCTCCATCTCCCGGGCCTCGCCGGGGACGGTCTGGCGCAGCCGGTGCGGCACGTCGAGGGCCTCGGCGGCCTCGACCAGCAGGTCGTCGTAGGCGGCCTGCAGCCCGGCCCGGTGCGCGGCCGACGCGCCGGTGGACACCAGCGCGAGCTCCCGGCGCAGCCGCCGGAGGTCGGCCGCGACGGCCTGCAGCGCGCGGCGGCGGGGCTCGGCCGGCGGGGTGCGTGACAGCGGCGCCCGGAAGCGCACCGGCCGGCGGCGACGCTCCCGCCGCCACTGCCCGGTGAAGCCGCGCATCGACAGGTCCATCAGCCAGCAGGCCACCAGCACCATGACGACGGTGAGCCCCAGCTGCACCGGCCACGAGCCGGCGACGGTGGTGAACGAGGGCACGTCCGCACGGTAGGCCCCGGTGGGCCGGCCCACAATCAGCGGCGGACGGGCTGCTCGCCAGGCACCTCCCCGTCGGCCTCGTCCGCGAGCCCGGCGGCGAGCGGCGGCAGCGCGTCGACGTGCAGCTGCAGGCTCGGCGGGGTCACGTGCGCCTCGAGCCGCACGTGCCTGCCCCGGGACAGCAGCGCCCCGGCGACGACGGCGGCGACCACCACGACCACGCCGCCGGAGATCAGCCCCCAGGGCGCGCCGAAGGTCTCCGAGACCCAGCCGATCAACGGGGCCCCGACCGGCGTCCCGCCCATGAAGCACATGAAGTAGAGCGCCAGCACCCGCCCGCGCATCTGCGGGTCCACGCCCAGCTGGACGAAGGAGTTGCAGGCCACGCTGAACACCAGCGCCGCCGCCCCGGTGGGCACCAGCAACGCGGCGAAGCTCCAATAGGTCGGCATCAGCCCGCTGACCACCAGCAGCACCCCGAAGCCGCCGGCGGCCAGCAGCAGGAAGCGCTGCAGCGGCCGCGCCTCGCGGCGGGTGGACAGCAGCGCGCCGGACAGCGACCCGACCGCGTAGGCGGTGGACAGCAGCCCGAACGCGCCCGCACCCAGGCCGAAGACCTCGCGGGCCATCAGCGCGATGGTGATCTGGGAGTTGAACCCGAAGGTGCCGACGACGAAGGCCAGCAGCATCGCCAGCTGCAGGTCCGGGTGCGCCCGGGTGTAGGCCAGCGTCGTCCGCAGCTGGCCGCGGGCCCGGGCCACCGGGGTGCTGTGCTGCAGCTCGGCGTCGCGCATCAGCGACAGCGCGACGATCGTCGCCCCGAAGCTGGCCGCGTTGACGAAGAACGCCGGTGCGGTGTTGCCGCCGGCGAACGCGATCAGCCCGCCGGCCACCGCGGGACCGACCAGTCGCGCGCCGTTGAAGACGGTGGAGTTCAGGCTGACCGCGTTCACCAGGTACTCCCGGCCGACCATCTCCGAGACGAAGGCCTGCCGGGACGGGGTGTCCAGCGAGCTGACCACCCCCAGGGCCGCGGCCAGGGCGAACACCTGCCAGAGCTGGATGCCGCCGGTGGCCACCAGCACCGCCAGCACGAGGGCGACCCCGCCCATCAGCGCCTGGGTGACCATCAGCAGCCGGCGCTTGTCGAACCGGTCGGCCAGCACCCCGCCGTAGAAGCTGAAGAGCAGCGTGGGGGCGAACTGCAGCGCGGTCACCACGCCCAGGGCGACGCCGCTGCCGCCGGAGAGCTGGAGCACCAGCCAGTCCTGGCCGATCCGCTGCATCCAGGTGCCGGTCTGGGAGACCAGGTTGGCCGAGACGTAGAGCCGGAAGTTGTGCACCCGCAGCGCGCGGAACATCCCCGCGCGTCGCGCGGGTGGTGCGGTCGGGGTGTCAGGCGTCGTGCGCTCCGCTCAGCCGCTGGCGAGGTCGTCCATGATCCGGGCGGCCTCCCGCAACGTCGCTCGGTCCTCGGCGGACAGCTCGTGCAACCGGCCCGACAGCCACGCCTCGCGGGCCCGGGCCTCCTCGGTCAGCAGCGACTCGGCGGCGGGGGTCAGGTCGATGACCACCTGCCGGCCGTCGGTGGGGTGCGGGGTGCGGGTGACCAGGCCCTTGCCCTCCAGTGCGACGACCACCCGGGTCATCGACGGCGGCTGCACCCGCTCGTGCCCGGCCAGCTCGCCCGGGCTCATCGCCCCGTGCCGCTTCAGGGTCGACAGCGCCGCGAGGTGGGTGAGGGTGACGGAGGTGTCGACCCGCTGGTTGCGCAGCCGGCGGGAGAACCGCATGACCGCCAGTCGCAGGTCGTGGGCCAGCGCCGCGGTGTCCAGCGTCGTCCGAGCCACGGGCGGAGCCTATCTACTTAGGGCGGGTAAGGAAAGCGGGTTCAGAACAGCTGCTGCAGCGGCTCGAGGGCGAAGTACACCAGGAACAGCACCGCGATCACCCACATCAGCAGGTGCACGTCGCGTCGCCGGCCGGTCGCGACCCGCAGCAGCACGTAGCTCAGGACGCCGGCGCCGATGCCGTTGGTGATCGAGTAGGTGAAGGGCATCAGCGTGATGGTGAGGAACGCCGGGATGACCAGCGACAGGTCGCCCCACTCGAGGTCGCGGATCTGGCTGATCAGCAGCGCACCGACGATCACCAGCACCGGGGCGGCTGCCTCCGAGGGCACCACCTGGACCAGCGGGGTGAAGAACACCGCCACCAGGAACAGCACCCCGGTGGCCACGCTGGCCAGGCCCGTGCGGGCGCCGTCGGCGACCCCGGCGGTGCTCTCCACGTAGGTGGTGTTCGAGCTGACGCTCGCCGCCCCGCCGGCCGCGGCGGCCAGGGAGTCGACCAGCAGCACGGGCTGGGAGCGGGGCAGGTTGCGGTCCTCGTCGAGCATGTCGCCCTCGGCACCGACGGCGGTGACCGTGCCGACGGTGTCGAAGAAGTCGGCGATCATGATCGCGAAGACGATGAGCAGCGCGGCGACGACGCCGATCCGGGAGAACCCGCCGAACAGCGACACGTTGCCGACCACCGAGAAGTCGGGCAGCTCGACGATGTTCTCCGGCAGCGTGGGCACCTGCAGCGCCCAGCCGCGCGGGTTGGTGCCGCCGTTGCTCGAGCCGACGTTCGCGATCGCCTCGACGACGATGGCGAAGACCGTGGTGGCCACGATGCCGATCAGCAGACCGCCCCGGACCCTGCGGACGACGAGCACGCTGGTCAGCGCCAGGCCCACGACGAAGGTCAGCAACGGCCAGCCGGCCAGCGACCCGTCGATGCCGAAGCTCAGCGGCACGCTGCCGGACTGCGCGCGGCGGACGAAGCCGGCGTCGACCAGGCCGATGATGGTGAGGAAGAAGCCGATGCCGACCGCGATCGCCGTCTTGAGCTGGCCGGGGATGGCCTCGAAGACCGCCCGGCGGAAGCCGGTGAGCACCAGCACCGTGATCAGCAGGCCCTCCAGCACGACCAGGCCCATGATCTCCGGCCAGGTCAGCTGGGTGGCCGCGTACACCGCGACGATGGCGTTGATGCCCAGGCCCGCGGCCAGCGCGAACGGGTAGCGGCCGACGACGCCCATCAGGATCGTCAGCACCCCGGCGACCAGCGCGGTGACGGCGGCGACCGAGACGAAGGGCAGCGTCGTGCCGTCGATGTCGGCGCCGGACAGGATGATCGGGTTGAGCACCACGATGTAGGCCATCGTGAAGAAGGTGACCAGGCCGCCGCGCAGCTCCCGGGTGACCGTGGAGCGCCGCTCGGTGATCGAGAAGTACCGGTCGAGGCCGTTCTTGGGGCGCACCTTCGGGCCGGTGCCCCGGCGGGTGCTGCCGGCCGGTCGCGCGGCTGCGGCGTCGTCCCCGGCGGGTGTGCTCGTGCTGGGACGCGACTTCTCGGCCATGGTGACCCCCGGGTGCGGCACCGGGTCGACACCCGGCGCGTCGGACGACGAGCGGCGACAGCGTGCCACACCGCGGGGCCGCTCCCCCTACTGTTCGCACCGTGCCCCGCCCGACCCGTCCCTCACCGCCCCCGCTGCGGGTGGACACCGCCCGCGTGGTGCTCGTGGGCATCGCCCTGTGGGTCGTGGCGCTCGTGGTGGTGCTGCTGCTCGGCGACCGGGTCGACCGGGTGTGGACCTGGACCTGCCTGTGCGCGATCGCACTGGCCGTCGGCGGCCTCGGGATCATGCGCTGGCAGGGCCAGCGCTAGACGTCAGAGCTGGTCGTACTGGTTGGTGTCGTAGCGCGAGGACGTGACGATCTCGGCCGGGGGGCCGTCCTGGACCTCCAGGGTGGCCTGGCTGTGCGCGCCGCAGCCGTAGCCGACCGGGACGACGCGGCCGTCGGCCGGGGCGTAGGCGTTCGCACAGACCCCGAGGGCCCCGCGCAGCGAGCCGGCCAGCGGCATCAGGAACCCGCAGCTGCCGCAGGGGCCGGGGGCGTGCCGGGCCATGGACGACGAGGAGCCGAACTCGCCCTCGGTCCAGCGGGTCAGCGCCAGGAGCCGACCCTCGACCGACAGCACCCGCTCGCGGCCGATGCCGAGCTCCTCGGCCACCGCCATCGCGGCGGGGTCGGACGCGGCGTCGTCCTCGGCCAGGTAGGCCGGTACCAGCCGCGGGTCGTCCTCGGTGGAGGGCAGCACGTCGCCGACGGACAGGTCACCGGGGCGCAGCCGCTCGTGCCACGGCACCCAGGCCGGGGCCAGCAGGGCCGAGTCGCCGGGCAGCAGCACGACCTCGTCCACGGTCACCTCGGCGTCACCGGGGACGTGGGCGACCGTGACCGCCCAGTGCCAGCCGACGTAGCCGGGCAGGGCTGCCTCGAAGGTGTGTGTGAGCACCTCGCCCAGCGCGTCCGGGTCGCCCTCGGCCTCGCGGGAGGTGCCCACGTGGTCCCCGACCTCGACCTCGGCGCCGGCCACCTCGACCGCAGCGGCCCGGGCCTCCTCGACGGCGGCGGTCAGCACGTCGAGGGAGGAGGAGGCGGGCACAGGGGTGGGCACGGGCTCGGACACGCACCCCATGGTGCCCCACCAGGGGCCGGGCGGGGGCGGCGAGGTGACCGGGAGCGTCGTCCGGGTGGGGCACCATGGACCGGTGCCGTCCGCCTCCACTCCCCCGCGACGACGGCGGTGGGCCCTGCGGCGCGCCCCGGGGTCCCCGGCGGTCCGGCACGACACCGCCCCGGTCGAGGTGCCCCGCTCCCAGACCCGGCCGATGCCGGTGGCGCCGTCCGCCCGCCCCGGTGACGACTCCCCCACGGTGACCACCCCCGTCGTCGCGCCGCAGACCTGGCGGCCGCCGACGGACCCCGTCGAGGCCACCCAGCCGACCACGGTGCTCGGCGCCCGGCCGCAGAAGGTGACCGTCACCCGGGTCGCCGCCCGCCGCACCAGGCAGCTCACCGGGGCCGCGGTGCGTCGGGTGAACGCCGCCAGCCGGGCCGACGGCGCCGGGGACAGCGGGCTGGCCGGGCTGCTGTGGGTCAACGCCCTGCACATGGCCGGGGACGCGATGATCGCCGTCTCGCTGGCCGGCACGCTGTTCTTCGCGGCCTCCACCGACGCCCAGCGCGGCAACGTGGCGCTCTACCTGCTGGTGACGATGGCGCCGTTCGCGGTGGTCGCACCGGTGATCGGGCCGATGCTGGACCGGTTGCAGCGCGGCCGCCGGTGGGCGCTGGCCGGGAGCCTGGTCGGTCGCGCCGTGCTGGCGGTGGTGATGGCCGCCAACTACGACGGGATCTGGCTCTACCCGGCCGCCCTCGGGGTGCTGGTGCTCTCCAAGGGCCTCAACGTGCTGCGCGCCGCCGTCGTCCCCCGCGTGCTGCCCGAGCAGATGTCGCTGACCTCGGCCAACGCGCGGCTCTCGGTGTTCGGGCTGCTGACCGCCGGGGTGCTCGGCGGCATCGGGGCCGGGATCGCCCGGTACGCCGGGTTCGACTGGCTGCTCTACGCCACCGCCACGGTCTTCGTGATCGCCGGGCTGCTGGCCGTGGCGCTGCCGCACCGGGTCGACGTCGCCCTGCCCGGGCTGCCCGCCGACGTGCTCACCAGCGGGGACGACGCCACCGGCGAGCGCCGCCGCCGGGCGCTGGGCTCCTACGTGGTCACCGCGTTGCGGGCCACCGCGGCGCTGCGCGGGCTGGCCGGGTTCCTCACCATCTTCTCCGCGTTCCTGGTGCAGGCCACCGTCGACGACGCCTGGGACGCCACGCTGGCCCTGGGCGGCATCGCCGCGGCCGCCGGGATCGGCAGCTTCATCGGCACGGCGATCGGCTCCCGGCTGCAGGCCACCAGCCCCGACCGGCTGGTGCTGGTCGCCGCCTCGGTCGCGGCGGTGGTGACGGTGGGCGCCGCGGTGTTCTACAGCCTGCCGATGGCCGGGCTGGTCGCGCTGGTGGCCGCGATCGCCAACGGGCTGGGCAAGGTCGCCCTCGACGCGATCGTCCAGCGCGAGGTGCCGGAGTCGCTGCGGGCCTCGGCGTTCGCCCGGTCGGAGACGCTGCTGCAGCTGGCCTGGGTGTTCGGTGGTGCGCTGGGCATCGCGCTGCCCACGATCGGCTGGCTGGGCTTCACCGTCGCGGCCTCCCTGCTGGTGCTCGCGGTGGGCCTGGTTCTCTGGGGGCAGCTGCGCGGGCAGCGCCCGCCCCGTCCGGCACCCCGGGTCGACCGGGCGCCCGGCGGTCGCGGCCTGCTCCGACGCGGACGTCGGGGCGGCGGCACCGGACGGGTCGACGGGCCCGCGACCCCAGACCAGGAGTGGACACGATGAGGGCACGCGCGCTGCTGCTGGCGACGCTGACCGGTGGGGCGGTCGTGCTGACCGGCTGTGGCGACGACACCCCCGACACCGCACCCACCGCCCGGGTGCAGGCCGGCAACCAGACCGTCGAGGTCCAGCCGACCCAGTACTGCCTGGGCGGGGAGGGCCAGCGCTACCAGGTCACCCCGCCCATCGTGGAGGTGGAGGCCGACAGCACCATCACCCTGCGCGTGGACCCCGCCGTCGCAGAACGGGGCTGGAGCGTGCAGGTCTTCGACGACCAGCTGGAGGAGACGATCGGCACCGTCGACGTCGAGGCCGACACCACGACGTTCACCGGCATCAACAGTTCCGACGTCGTCCCGGCGGCGTTCTACCTGGTGCTCGTCGAGGACTCCGTGGACGACCAGTGCGACGGGTTGTCCGGCGCCTGGCCGATCGGCTTCGTGCGGGCCGGCGGGGACCTCACGGCCCCCGCCGGCTGACCTCAGCCTTCCAGGTCCGAGGCCACCGCGCGGAGCACCGAGGCGATCTTCCCCGCCGAGGCCTTGTCCGGGTGCCGGCCGTGCCGCAGGCCGTTGCCGACGGTGTCCAGCAGCCGGATGAGGTCCTCGATGATCGGGACCAGGTCGTCGGGCTTCTTCCGGGTGGCCGCCACCGCCGAGGGCAGCGGGTCGAGCACCTGCACCTGCAGCGCCTGGTCGCCGCGGCGGCCCTGGACGATGCCGTACTCGACCCGCTGGCCCGGCTTGAGCTCGGTGGTGCCCTCGGGCAGCGAGTCCCGGTGCACGAACACGTCGGGACCCCCGCCCTCCTGGGACAGGAACCCGAACCCCTTCTCCGGGTTGAACCACTTCACCTTGCCGCTGGGCACGCCGGGTCCCTCACTCGCTCTGGGTCGTTGCCGGCCGGGGCCGGACGCAGGACGGCGGCCCGGTTCCGGGCCGCCGTCGTCCCACCGTAGTCGGCGCCGACCCGCCGGGCCCGCGGGTTCTGCGCCCCCCGCCCTACCCTGGCCGCGTGCCCGCGCCCCACCCGGACTACCGGTTCAGCCTGGCCAACGAGCGCACCCTGCTGGCCTGGCTGCGGACCGCTCTCGCGCTGGTCGCCGGCGGGGTCGCGGTGGCCCAGTTCGTGCCCGAGCTCGGTGTCCCGGGAGGCAGCCTGGCAGTGTCGGTGGGGCTCATGGCCGGCGGCCTGCTGACCGCGCTGCTGGGGTACCGCCGATGGTCGCAGGCCGAGGCGGCGATCGCCGCGGACGAGCCGCTGCCGGTGAGCGCGATCGCCGGCTGGGTGACCGGCGCGCTGGCGGCCCTCGTCGTCCTGGTGCTCGTGCTGGTGGTCGTGGAGGCGGTCCGCTGACCGACGTGCGCCGCGCCGGGGAGACCCAGCCGGCCCGCACCGCGCTGGCCTGGCAACGGACCGGGCTGGCCGCGCTGGTGGTGGCCGCGCTGCTGGTGCGGACGGCGGTGGTGCGCGACCAGCCGCTGCTGGCACTGCCCGCCGGGCTCGTCGCCCTGGTCGGGCTCACCCTGCTCGGGGTGCTCGCCCCCCGGCGGGCCCGCAGCGTGCGGCAGGCCGCGGAGACCGCGGGACCCGGTGCCGACCGGACCTCGGTGCGGTGGGCGACCGGTCTGGTCGTCCTCACCGCCGTCGCCGCCTTGGCCGTCGACCTGGCCGGGCGGACCGGGGACGTTACCGGCCGGTAGCTCCCGGGGGCCGCCGGATGCGACGATGCCCGGCATGGCTGTCCGCACCGCTGCGTCCCGCGTCGTGACCACCCTGGCCGCGGCGATCCGCCTGGTCACCTCGGTGGTGGGCGGGCTGATCGTGCTCTACGCGGTGTTCACCCTCTTCGAGGCGAACCCGGCCAACCCGCTGGTGCAGTTCACCGCGGGCGTGCGCGACGACCTGGGGTGGTTCACCGTCGACCTGTTCAACCCCGAGGACCCGAAGATCGCCGAGACGGTGAACGCGCTCATCGCCGCGATCGTGTGGGTCGTCGTGGGCAACCTGCTGTCCAAGGCGATCACCCGCCTCGCCCGCTAGGCGGTCGCGACCTCGGTGAGGCCGAGCTCCTCGCTGGAGACCTGGCGCATCTCGACCTTGCGCACCTTGCCGGTCACCGTCATGGGGAACGCCTCGACGACCTTGACGTAGCGGGGCACCTTGTAGTGCGCGAGCTTGCCGGTGCAGTAGGCCTTCAGCGCCTCGGCGGTCATCGGCTCGGCGCCCGGGCGCAGCTGCACCCAGGCCATCAGCTCCTCGCCGTACTTCTGGTCCGGGACGCCGATGACCTGCACGTCGGTGATGTCGGGGTGGGCGTAGAGGAACTCCTCGATCTCGCGCGGGTACACGTTCTCCCCGCCGCGGATCACCATGTCCTTGATCCGGCCGACGATGTTGACGTAGCCGGCCTCGTCCATCACCGCGAGGTCACCGGTGTGCATCCAGCGGGCGGCGTCGAGCACCTCGGCGGTCTTGGCGGGCTCGTCCCAGTAGCCCAGCATCACCGAGTAGCCGCGGGTGCAGAGCTCACCGGTGGTCCCGCGGGGCACGGTCAGACCGGTCTCGGGGTCGACGACCTTGCTCTCCAGGTGCGGGTGGGTGCGCCCGACCGTGGCGGTGCGGCGGTCGAGGTCGTCGTCCGCGCCGGTCTGGGTGGACACCGGGGACGTCTCGGTCATCCCGTAGGCGATGGTCACCTGCTCCATGTGCATCTCGGCGACCACGCGCTTCATCACCTCGACCGGGCACGGCGAGCCGGCCATGATCCCGGTGCGCAGGCTGGACAGGTCGTAGGAGGCGAAGTCCGGCAGCGCGAGCTCGGCGATGAACATCGTGGGGACGCCGTACAGCGAGGTGCACCCCTCGTCCATGACGGCCTGCAGGGTCAGCGCGGGGTCGAACCCGGGCGCCGGGATGACCATCGTGGAGCCGTGCGAGGTGCAGCCCAGGTTGCCCATCCCCATGCCGAAGCAGTGGTAGTAGGGCACCGGGATGCACACCCGGTCGGCCTCGGTGTAGCTGCAGCCCTCCCCCACGAAGAACCCGTTGTTGAGCAGGTTGTGGTGGGTGAGGGTGGCGCCCTTCGGGAAGCCGGTCGTCCCCGAGGTGTACTGGATGTTGATGGCGTCGTCCGGGGACAGCTCGGCCTCGCGGCGGGCCAGCAGCGACCGGTCGGCGGCCCGGCCGGTGGCCATCAGCTGCTCCCACTCCGGGTCGCCGAGGAAGACGACCTCGCGCAGGTCCGGGCAGTCACCGCGCACGTCGGCGACCATCGCCCGGTAGTCGCTGGTCTTGAACTCCGGGGCCGCGACCAGCACCGAGATGCCGGCCTGCTTCAACACGTAGGACAGCTCGTGGGTGCGGTAGGCCGGGTTGATGTTGACCAGGACGACGCCGAGCTTGGCGGTGCCGTACTGGACGAAGACCCACTCGGCGCAGTTGGGCGCCCAGATGCCGACCCGGTCGCCCTTCTGCACGCCGAGGGCGTCCAGGCCGAGCGCGCAGGCGTCGACGTCGTCGACGAGCTGCGGGTAGCTCCAGCGGCGACCGGTCGCGCACTCGACGAGTGCCTCGTGGTCGCCGACCCGCGCCGCCGTCCGGTCGAGGTTGGCCCCGATGGTGTCGCCGAGCAGGGGCACCGAGGAGGTGCCGCTGCTGTAGGACGGCAGCGCGGGGGCGGTCATGCCTTCTCGCCCGGACGGAGCTGGACGCCGGCGCGGTTGGGCTTGTCGGTCGGGTGGGCGTAGCGCAGCCGGTCGGCGGGCAGCGGGAACGCGTGGTCCTCACCGAACGGCGACAGGGACCCGGTCATCTCGCTGACCAGCTCGGTCAGCGGCGGGCCACCGTCCTCGGACTGGCCCCAGGTGGGCTCCACCAGGTGGGCGTGCTTCTCGTTCTTCTTGGCCACGGTCGCCTCCGGTGCTCGAGCCCGCTCGTGGGTGCGGGCCGCTCGAGGGTCATCTTCCCGTGCATCCCACCCCGGCCGCGACACCCCACGCCACCCCCGCTCAGGGGTGGGGTGCCGGAGGTGGTGCGGACGGCGCCACGGACGAGCCGGAGGTCCCGCTGGAGACCCCCGGGTCAGGCGGTGAGGCTGCGCAGCACCAGCGCGACGACAGCGAACACGAGCAGCCCGGCGGCCGGGCCGTACCCGCCGTCCTTGACGCGCAGGTGGGCGACGACCGCACCCAGGAAGTAGAGGACGACGCCGACCGCGGCGGCGATGCCCAGCGGAGCCCAGGCCAGGCCGACGAGCAGGCCGGCCGCACCGGCGATCTCCAGGGCGGCGAGCACCGGGATCCGCTCGGCCGGCACCCCCACGCCGGTGACCGCCGCCGTGGCGCCGGGGTTCTTGGTCAGCTTGCCGACGGCGGAGGCGAGCAGGGCGAGGGACAGCAGGACGCTGACGGCGACGGTGGCGATGAACACGGGGACTCCCGGGGCAGGTCGGGCGGAGGGGTGACGGGCCTAGGGTCCACTCCTCGTGGGGGTGATCAGCGAAGCCGTGGCGCCGGCGCGGCTGGGTCGCAGCTTCCGCTGGCTGCTGGCGTCGTCGTGGACGTCGAACCTGGGCGACGGGATCGCGCTGGCCGCCGGTCCGCTGCTGGTCGCCGCGCTGACCCGGGACGCGTTCCTGGTGTCGTTGGCCGCGACCGTGCAGTGGCTGCCGCCGATGCTCTTCGGCCTGTTCGCCGGGGCGGTCACCGACCGTGTGGACCGGCGGCTGCTGGTGGTCGCGGTGAACGGGGTGCGGGTCGTCGTCCTGGCAGTGCTGACCGCCGCGCTGGCGACCACCGCGGTGCCGATCGCCGCCGTCCTCGGGGCGCTGTTCCTGCTGGGCACGGCCGAGGTGTTCGCCGACAACGCGACCTCGACCCTGCTGCCCACGCTGGTGGTGCGCGACGACCTCGCGGTCGGCAACGCCCGGGTGCAGACCGGGCTGATCACGATGAACCAGCTGGCCGGTCCGCCGGTGGGCGCGGCGCTGTTCACCGTGGGCGCGGCCTGGGCGTTCGGCGCGACCGCGGTGCTGGTGGCACTGGCTGCGGTTCTGGTCTCGCGCATCTCGCTGCCCGTCACGGGCCGGGACACCGACCGCCCCGCCCGGCTGCGCGCCGACATCGCGGAGGGCGCCCGCTGGGTGCGGCACCACCCCGCCGTCCGGACGCTGGTGATCACGATCTTCGTCTTCAACCTGACCTTCGGCGCGGCCTGGGCGGTGCTGGTCCTCTACGCCACGCAACGGCTGGACCTCGGCGAGATCGGCTACGGCCTGGTGACCACCGTGATCGCCGCCGGCGGCCTGCTGGGGACGACGGCCTACGGCTGGATCACCAAGCGGGTGAGCCTCAGCGACCTGCTGCGCGTCGGGCTGGTCATCGAGACCCTGACCCACCTCGCGCTGGCGCTCACCCGCAGCCCGTGGGTGGCGATGCCGGTGTTCTTCGTCTTCGGCGTGCACGCCTTCGTCTGGGGGACGACCTCGATCACCATCCGGCAGCGCGCCGTGCCGCGACACCTGCAGGGCCGGGTGGGCAGCGTGAACATGGTGGGCACGACCGGTGGGCTGGTCATCGGCTCGCTGCTGGGCGGGGTGCTGGCCCAGCGCTACGGGGTGACCGCGCCGTTCTGGTTCGCGTTCGTGGGGTCGTCGGTGTTCGTCGTCGCCATCTGGCGTCCGCTGCGGCACGTGGCGCACGCCGACGAGAGCTGACTCAGCGCGGTTCCTGCTTGCCCTTCCACGTGGCGGCGTGCGCGTCCGCGGTGCCCGGGGTGGCGCCGCCCTGCACCATCTGGCTCTCCCGCCGGACGGTCTCCCAGCGGTGCGACCGGGCGGAGGACGCCATCCCGGCCGCCGACCGGGGGTTCGCGCCCCGCCGCCGGGCGTCCCGGTCGAACCACCACGAGGTCGCCAGCGCCAGCACCAGGACGCCTGCGACGGACCAGACCAACCACGCCACGGGAGCTCCTCTGCTCGGTGGGCCACCGTACCGAGTCCAGCCGGTCTCGCGCTGTTCGACCGTCGCGCGCCGAGGCACCGATGAGTCCGCCGAGCGGGCGGAGTCTGCTCGACGTGAGCACAACGCAGGCAGGTCTCGGCGCGGTCGTGGTCAACCGGTCGGTCTCGGTGGACGGCTTCATCGCCGGCCCCGGCGACGACATGAGCTGGGCGATCCGGTTCATGCACGAGGACCGGTTCCCGGAGGTGGAGGCACGGACCGGCGCGATGCTGATCGGGCGGCGCACCCACGACGTGAGCTGTGCGATGGCGCCCGAGGACACCGAGTACGACGGCGGCCCGGTCTTCGTGCTCACCCACCGCCCGCCCGAGGGCGCCCACCCCGGCGTCACCTTCCTGACCGGCGCGCTCGCGGACGCCGTCGCCACCGCTCGTGCCGCCGCCGGCGGGAAGGCCCTCGAGGTCCTGGGCGCCGACCTGGCCAGCCAGTGCCTGCAGCAGGGGCTGGTCGACGAGGTGCTCGTCTACGTGCTGCCGGTCCTGCTGGGTGACGGCGTCCGGTTCTCCACCTCGGCGCTGGGCCGGGTCGACCTGGAGCCCGTCGAGGTCCAGACGTCGGGCCCGGTGACGATGCTGCGCTTCCGGGTGCGCCGCTGACCGGTCCTCAGCCACCTGCGTGCGTCCTGAGCCACCGACGTCGGTGGAGGAGGACGCACGCCGGTCGTCGGAGCTGATCGACGCCCGGGAGGGGGTCAGCGGGCGGTGAGGGAGCGTCGGACGGCGTCGGCGGTGGCCGGGTCCAGCGGTGCGTCGGTGGTCTCGAAGGCCACGGTCACCCCCGAGGGGTCGGGGAGGACGTAGGAGAGCAGCGCGGCGCAGGCGTGCGCGGCCTCGGCGGTGGTCAGGTCGTGCGGGGACTGCCAGGCACCGGCGGACGGCGGGAAGAACCGCAGGTGCTCCGGGGGCACGGGCACCTTCCCCGAGGACACGGCGAACCCGTCGCCGAGCCGGGCGACCCCCACGTGCGGGTCGGCGGAGAACACCAGCCAGGCGTCGGAGCCGTGCGTCTCCACGACGACGAGGGCGTCGCGCAGCCGGGCGGCCCAGGTCTGCCACGGCGGGGACAGCTCGGGCAGCTCCAGCGGCGGGCGGGGGCCGCGCCGGAACCAGCTCACGACTTGGCCCCGTACAGGGTGCCCGTGCCGTCGGCGGTGAGCACCCAGCGGCCCGGGGAGACCGGGGCGAAGCGGACCTCCCCGCCGTCCAGGCGCTGCACGGCCCGGGTGCGCCAGGTCGCGGTGGACAGCAGCCGCAGGTCGACGTCCTCGGCGCTGTCGTCGGGGCTGATCCGCATCAGCGCGGGCCCGGCGATCCGCAGCCGGCCGGTGCGCCACCCGGTCTCGCCCAGCGCCCGGGTCCAGGCCCGCACCCGCAGCCACGAGCCGACCCCGGCGACCAGACCGGCCACCCCCAGCAGCACCAGCGCGACGACGAGCAGACCGGCGAACGGGACGCGCTGCCCGCCGTCCTCGGTCACCCGGGTGGTCGCGACGCCCAGCAGCACGGCCAGCACCAGGGCGACCGCGCCGCCGCCGATCCAGCGCAGCGCCCCGGCCCGGGTCGCGGCCAGGTCGGTGCGGGTCTGCGGGTGGTCCAGGGCACTCGGCACGCTCGACGATGCTGCCACCCCGACCGGCACGTAGCGTCGTCCCGATGTCCAGAGCCGCGGAGCCAGACCGACCAGCCACGCTCGCCGCCTGGCTGCGCACCCGCTCCGACGAGCATCTGGGCGCGCTCCTCGCCGTCCGGCCCGACGTGGCCCGCCCGGCGCCGGCCGACGTGGTGGGCCTGGCCACCCGGCTCGCCGTCCCGGTGTCGGTCGACCGGGCGCTGGACGACCTGGACGCCTCGACCCTGCAGGTGCTCGACGTCGTGCTGCTGGCCGCCACCGACGGGGTGGCCCGCGCCGACATCGCCGCGGCGCTCCCCGCCGTCCCGGCCGCCACCGTCGAGGCGGCGCTGACGACCCTCACCACCCGCGCGCTGCTCTGGGGGGACGACGACCTGCACGCCCCCGAGCCGGTGCGCCGCGCCGTCCGGCACCCCGCGGGCCTGGGCCGACGGGGGGCCGACCTGCGGGTCCCTCCCCCGGCCGACGTCGCCGAGGTCCTCGCCGAGCTCGACGACGACGAGCGGGCGGTGCTCGAGCGCCTCGCCGGGGACCGTCCCGTGGGGCACCTGCCCGACGACCGCGGACCGGCCACCGACTCCCCCGCCCGACGCCTGCTGCGCCGCGGGCTGCTCGCCCGGGTGGACGCGGTCAACGTCGAGCTGCCCCGGGAGATCGGCCTCGCGCTGCGCGGGGACCGGCCCTTCGGCCCGGCCCGGGTGCGCCCGGACGTCACCGAGGTCCAGCGCGACCCCGCCGTGGTCGACCGGCAGTCCGCCGGTGCCGCGATGGAGGTCATCGGCCGGGTCGGCGAGCTGCTGGTCGCCCTGGAGGAGGAGCCGGCCGGGCTGCTGCGCAGCGGCGGGATGAGCGTGCGCGACCACAAGCGGCTGGCCAAGCTGCTGGGCGTGGGCGAGCCCGAGGCCGCCTTCTACGTGGAGCTCGCGCACGCCGCCGGGCTGCTGGACGTCGGCGGCGCCCAGCGCGACGAGTGGCTGCCCACCCGGGCCTACGACACCTGGCGCGAGCTCGACCTGCCCGACCGCTGGTCGGTGCTCGCCGCGGGCTGGCTGGACTCCACCCGGCTCATCGCCCTGGTCGGGCAGCGCGACCTCGCCGGCAAGGCGGTGAACGTGCTGTCCCCCGACGTCGTCCGGCAGACCGCCCCGGCGATCCGCCGCTCGGCGCTCGTCGCCCTCGCCGAGCACCCGCCCGGCCGGGGCCTGGCCCCCGACGACCTGGTGTCGGTGCTGCGCTGGCGCACCCCCCGGCGGGCCGACCGGCTCGCCCCGGTGCCCGCGCTGCTCGCCGAGGCCGGCCGGCTGGGCATCGTGGTCGGCGGGGTGCTGTCCCGCGGGGGACGGGGCGTGCTGGCCGACGGCGAGGACGGCGCCAGCGACGGCATGCGCGGCCTGCTGCCCGACCCGGTGGACCACGTGCTGGCCCAGCCCGACCTGTCCCTGGTCGCCCCCGGCCCCCTGGTCGCCGAGCTCGCCCAGACCCTCGGTGCGGTCGCCGACGTGGAGTCCTCCGGCGGGGCCACGGTCTTCCGGGTCAGCGACGCCAGCATCCGGCGCGCCCTGGACGGCGGGTGGTCCGCGGCCGAGCTGCACGACTTCTTCGCCCGCGCCTCCCGCACCCCGGTGCCGCAGGCACTGGACTTCCTGGTCGACGACGTGGCCCGCCAGCACGGCCGGCTCCGGGTCGGGGCGATCGAGTCCTACGTGCGCAGCGACGACCACGGGCTGCTGTCCCAGGTGCTGTCCGACCGGCGCACCGCCGGAGCCGAGCTCCGCCGGCTGGCCCCGGGCGTGCTGGTCAGCGGGCTGGCGGCCGACGAGGTGCTCTCGGTGCTGCGGTCCTGCGGCTACGCCCCGGCCGGGGAGTCCGCCGGGGGCGCCGTCCTCACCCGGCCGCCCGCCAAGCCCCGGGCCGCCGGACGGCGACCGGGCAGCACGGCCGGTCCGACCGGCCCGCGGCCGCTGGCAGCGGGGGACGTCGAGGCCACCGTGCGGGAGATCCGGGCCGGCGACGCCGCACTGGCCGCCCGGCGCACCGACCCCGCGAGGCAGGTCCCGGGCGTGACGACGGCCAGCACGTTGGAGCTGCTGTCCCGGGCGGTCCGCGAGCAGCTGTCGGTCCAGCTGGGCTACGTCGACGCGCAGGGCACCGGCAGCCAGCGGCTGGTCCGCCCGGCGTCGCTGGTCGGGGGGTTCCTGCAGGGCTGGGACGAGGGCCGCGGGGAGAGCCGGACGTTCGCGGTGCACCGGATCACCTCGGTCACGCTCGCCGACGGGCCGGAATGAGCTGACCCCCGGACGCCTTGTCGAGGTCGTTGGTCCCTGCAACCAGCAGGGCGTCAGGACGAAGGACACCGGCATGGCCCAGCGCACGACCGTCGCAGACCGACTCACCACGGTGCTCGGCACCGTCCTGGGCAGCGCGGAGCTCCCCGTCCGCCTGCGCGGCTGGGACGGCTCGATCGCCGGCCCGCCCGACGCACCGGTGCTAGCCGTCCGCGACCGCCGGGCGCTGCGCCGGCTGCTGTGGTCCCCGGGCCAGCTCGGCCTCGGCCGGGCCTACGTCAGCGGCGAGATCGACATCGAGGACGACGTCTTCGACACCTTCTCCGCGCTCAGCTCCGTCGGCAAGCTGTCCGAGACCGGCCCGATGCGCCCGCCCACGCTGGCCGACCGGCTGACCCTGGTGCGCACCACCGCGAGCCTCGGGGCGATCGGCCCGGACCCCGCGCCGCCGGCCGAGGAGGCCGACCTGGGCGGGCACGGGCTGCGGCACTCCCGCCGCCGCGACGCCGCCGCGATCGCGCACCACTACGACGTCGGCAACGACTTCTACGAGCTCGTGCTCGGCGACTCGATGGTCTACTCCTGCGCCGTCTGGGACTCCCCCGACGTCGGCCTGGACGCAGCGCAGGAGGCCAAGCTCGACCTGGTCTGCCGCAAGCTCGGGCTGACCGAGGACTCCCGGTTGCTGGACGTCGGCTGCGGCTGGGGCTCAATGGCGATCCACGCCGCCGGCCGGTACGGCGCGACCGTCGTCGGCATCACCATCTCCGAGGAGCAGGCCACGCTGGCCCGCAAGCGGGTGGCCGAGGCCGGCCTGACCGACAGGATCGAGATCCGGGTGCAGGACTACCGGGAGACCGCCGACGGCCCCTACGACGCGATCAGCTCGATCGGGATGGCCGAGCACGTGGGCCGGGCCCGGCTGCCGGAGTACGTCGCCCAGCTGTCGGGTCTGCTGCGCCCGGGCGGTCGGCTGCTCAACCACGCCATCGCCTGGAACGCCGGTGAGGCGTCCTGGAGCGAGGACACCTTCATCGCCCGCTACGTCTTCCCCGACGGGGAGCTGCTGGGGCTGGGCGAGATGGTCGGCGCCGTGGAGGCCGGTGGCCTCGAGGTCGTCGACGTCGAGGCGCTGCGCCGGCACTACGCGCTCACCCTGCGCGCCTGGGTCCAGCGGCTGGAGGAGAACTGGGACGCCGCCGTCGCGACCACCACCGAGGGCCGCGCCCGGGTGTGGCGGCTCTACATGGCCGCCTGCGCGCTGGCCTTCGAGAGCGGCGCGATGGGCGTGGACCAGGTGCTGGCGGTCAAGCCCGGCGGCGAGCAGCCCCCGCTGCGCCGGACCGACTGGGTCTGACCCGGAAGCCCGGGGGCGTGCGCGTGGTTACCGTGGAGGACCTGCTCCTGACCGAAGGACACCTGTGACCGACGGACCCCTGATCGTCCAGTCCGACAAGACCCTGCTGCTGGAGGTCGACCACCCCCGGTCCAAGGAGTGCCGGGCCGCGATCGCCCCGTTCGCGGAGCTGGAGCGCTCCCCCGAGCACGTGCACACCTACCGGGTGACCCCCCTGGCGCTGTGGAACGCGCGCGCCGCGGGGCACGACGCCGAGCAGGTGGTCGACGCCCTGGTGCGGTTCAGCCGTTACCCGGTGCCGCACGCGCTGCTGGTCGACGTCGCCGACACGATGGACCGCTACGGCCGCCTCACGCTGTCCACGAACCCGGTGCACGGCCTGGTCCTCACCACGACCGACCGCGCAGTGCTCACCGAGGTCTCGCGCAGCAAGAAGGTCGCCCCGATGCTGTCCTCCCGCATCGACGAGGACACCTTCGTGGTGAACCCCTCCGAGCGCGGCCGGCTCAAGCAGGCGCTGCTCAAGATCGGCTGGCCGGCCGAGGACCTCGCCGGCTACGTCGACGGGCAGGCGCACCCGATCGAGCTCGACCAGGCCGACTGGCACCTGCGCGACTACCAGCAGGAGGCCGTCGACGGGTTCTGGGCCGGCGGTTCGGGCGTCGTCGTCCTGCCCTGTGGGGCCGGGAAGACCCTGGTCGGCGCCGCGGCCATGGCCGAGGCGAAGGCCACGACGCTGATCCTGGTGACCAACACGGTCGCCGGCCGGCAGTGGAAGCGTGAGCTCATCGCCCGCACCTCGCTGACCGAGGACGAGATCGGCGAGTACTCCGGGGAGCGCAAGGAGATCCGCCCCGTCACCATCGCGACCTACCAGGTGATCACCACCCGCCGGAAGGGCGAGTACCGGCACCTGGACCTCTTCGACGCCCAGGACTGGGGCCTGATCGTCTACGACGAGGTGCACCTGCTCCCCGCGCCGATCTTCCGGCTGACCGCCGACCTCCAGTCCCGCCGCCGGCTCGGCCTCACCGCCACGCTGGTGCGCGAGGACGGCCGGGAGGACGACGTGTTCTCCCTCATCGGGCCCAAGCGGTACGACGCCCCGTGGCGCGACATCGAGGCCCAGGGCTACATCGCCCCGGCCGAGTGCATCGAGGTGCGGGTCTCCCTGGACGACGAGGAGCGGATGACCTACGCGGTCGCCGAGCCCGAGGAGCGGTACAAGATCGCGGCGACCGCGCAGTCCAAGATGCCGGTCATCCGCCGCATCCTGGAGCGACACCCCGACGAGCAGAAGCTGGTCATCGGCGCCTACCTCGAGCAGCTCGAGGAGCTCGGTGTCGCCCTGGACGCCCCGGTGATCCAGGGCTCGACGACCAACAAGGAGCGGGAGCGGCTGTTCGCGGCGTTCCGCACGGGTGAGATCAAGACCCTCGTCGTCTCCAAGGTCGCGAACTTCTCCATCGACCTGCCCGAGGCAGCCGTCGCCGTCCAGGTGTCGGGGACCTTCGGCTCACGGCAGGAGGAGGCCCAGCGGCTGGGCCGGGTGCTGCGCCCCAAGGCCGACGGCCGGACGGCGCACTTCTACACCGTGGTCAGCCGGGACACCCTGGACAGCGAGTACTCCGCACACCGCCAGCGCTTCCTCGCCGAACAGGGCTACGCGTACACGATCGTCGACGCCGCCGACCTCGCCGGCCGCGGCGAGGTCAACGGCCCCGACTGGGTCGACGAGTCCACCGACTGAGGTCCACCCGGCAGAGGCGACTGCCGAGAGCACTGCCGTGGAGTACGTCTGGCACGTGGTCGGCAGCATGCTGGTCGGCGGTGCCGTGCTGGTGGCCCGTGACGCGATCGGACGGTCGCGGCACCGCCGGCACCAGGCCGGCGGGGCGGTGCGGTGCCCCGGCCGACTGGGTGTCGGCGGTGCCCGCCCGCGGCGGGGCCGTCTCCAGCTGGCCGGCTCAGGGGTGCGGTGGACCGGCGGCCCGGTCGACCCTCCGGTCGTGCTGACCGGCGCCGTCGTGCTCGCGCACACCCCGGACGCCACACCGCGGCGCTGGCAGGACGTCGACGACGAGGGCCTGCTGCACCTGGCGCTGCCCGACGGCCGGACGGCGACTCTGCGTCTGCGGACCCGCGACGTCCCCACCGTGGCTACGGCCCTTGCCTCCGACGCCCGGGACGGCCTCCCGGCGCTGCGCCCCACGGGGTGGGGGGTGCGCCGGTGGGCGGTCGGGCTGCTGGCGGTGGTCGGCCTGTGGTTCGCGGCTTGGGGCTGGCTGGTGGCGAGCGGCGAGACGGTGCAGGCCACCGTCTCCGCCCCGGGCAGCAGCCCCGGGTTGTGCCAGGTGCGCTGGCCCGCCCCCGGCGGCGGCGATGACAGCGCCGAGGTCGACTGCG
This sequence comes from Geodermatophilus sp. Leaf369, assembly GCF_001424455.1. Taxonomy (NCBI): domain Bacteria; kingdom Bacillati; phylum Actinomycetota; class Actinomycetes; order Geodermatophilales; family Geodermatophilaceae; genus Geodermatophilus; species Geodermatophilus sp. Leaf369. The sequence goes on from NZ_LMQA01000001.1 coordinate 1,147,130, forward strand.
ACGACCCGCCCGTCGGCAGCCGGGTGACGGTCTGGGCGGTCGGGCCGCCCTTCGTCGGCGAGGCGGTCGACCCCTTCTACAACACCCTCGGGGTCGTCCTGGTCGGCGGTGTGGTCGCCCTGCCCGCGCTGGTGCACGTGGGGCGTCGCGCTGTCCGCCGGGGCCCCGCTGCCCCAGGTCCGGTGCCCTGGGAGGCACTCCGGGTGGACCTGCGGGAGCTGGGGGGCGCCGACCTAGCCGCCGGGCCCGGGGAGAGTCCCTCCGACGTGGCCCGCCGGTTGTCGCCCCACGGGCTGCGCCGCGTCCCGCCCGACGGGTGGGAGTCCACACGCCGGCCGGACGGTGCGCAGGTGCCCGGGGTGCCCGTCCGCGTCGCTCAGACCCTGTGGACGCCGGTGACGGGCCTCGGGGCCGGGGTGGCGCTGGCATCGGCCATCAGCGGCTCCACCGCGCTGGTCGTCGGGGGTCTGTTGCTGTCCGGCGGGGCCACTGCGTGGGCGCTGCCGCGCGCGCTTGCCACCTGGCGGCAGGCGGTCGCCGTCCACCGGGCCGCCGTCGTGCCGGCCGTGCCCGCGGCGGGGGTGCTGACCGCCAACCCGACCGGTGCGCCGCTGGTGGTGCTGGTCCGCAGCGACGGGACCGCGACGGCCGTGCCGCTGGTGACGCCGTTGCCGGTGGGCACCGCGGCCGCTTTCGCCGCAGGTGCGGGTGCAGACCTGCGCGTCCGGGGCGGCTCCGCACTCGGCGACACCACGGTCCTCGCCCTGCCCGACGGCCGCCTGCTGTTGCCGGCCGGTCGGACTGAGGCCCTGGACCGCTCCGGTCTGCACGCCGCGCTCGCCGTCCCGCCCCTCCTCCCGGAGGACCGGTGGGCCGACGACGACCCCGGGGACGACGAGCCCGGGCACGACGAACCCGGGCCACGGCCACGATGAGCGCGAGGCGACGCCGTACCTCCGGGCTCCATCGAGGCCATCGGTAGCAGGTGACGCTCCCCGCCGGCGAGACGTGGCCCACACCCGTTCGATCGCCCCCGGCGAACGAGCAGGTCAGCACGCCGGGGCGGCGGTCACTACATGACGACGAGCGGGACGCGAAGAGCAACCCGGCCTGGGCGTGTCCTCTCGTCGCTGGGCATAGTGGACGGCGTCATGGCCTCCCCCGCACCCGTCTACGCCGCCGGCGCACGCCCCCTCCGCGCCTGGCAGCAGGAGGCCCTCGAGCGCTACGAGACCGAGTCGCCGAAGGACTTCCTGGTCACCGCGACCCCCGGTGCCGGGAAGACCACCTTCGCCCTGACGCTGGCCTCCCGGCTGCTCCAGCGCCGCGAGATCGCCCGCGTCGTCGTCGTCGCCCCGACCGACCACCTGCGCCTGCAGTGGGCCGACGCCGCCGACCGGGCGGGCATCGTGCTGGACCCCGGCCTGACCAACGCCGTCGGTCCGGTCCGGGCCGGCACCTCGGGCTACGTGACCACCTACGCCCAGGTCGCCGGCAAGCCGATGCTGCACGCCGCCCGCTCCACCTCGGTGAAGACGCTGGTGATCCTGGACGAGATCCACCACGCCGGGGACGGCCTGTCCTGGGGCGAGGCGGTCGCCGAGGCCTTCGGCAGCGCCCGCCGCCGGGTCTGCCTGACCGGGACCCCGTTCCGCACCAAGGCCGACGAGCGGATCCCCTTCGTGCGCTACGAGGAGGACGTGTTCGAGGCCGACGACGGCGAGCGCGGCGTCGGGCTGGCCTCCCGGGCGGACTACACCTACGGCTACAAGGAGGCGCTGGCCGACAGCGTCGTCCGGCCGGTGGTGTTCGCCGCCTACACCGGCACCGCACGCTGGCGGAACTCCGCCGGCGAGGTGGTCGCCGCCTCGCTCACCGAGGCCGGCACCAAGAGCGTGGAGATGGCCGCCTGGCGCACGGTGCTCGACCCCAAGGGTCAGTGGGTGCCGCACGTCATCGCCGCGATGGACGAGCGGATCACCCACCTCCGCGAGCACGGCATCCCCGACGCCGCCGGCCTGGTGCTGGCCTCGGACCAGGACGACGCCCGCGCCTACGCCAAGATCGTCCGCCGGATCACCGGCAAGGCGCCGGAGCTGATCCTCTCCGACGACCCCAAGGCGTCGAAGAAGATCGAGCGGTTCGCCACCGGCTCGGCCCGGATCGCCGTCTGCGTGCGGATGGTGTCCGAGGGCGTGGACATCCCGCGGGCCGCCGTCCTGGCCTGGATGACCTCCTACCGGACCCCGCTGTTCTTCGCCCAGGCCGTCGGGCGCGTGGTCCGGGCCCGGGACCCGCGGGAGTCCGCGACGGTGTTCCTGCCCGCCGTCCGGCCGCTGCTGGCGCTGGCCGCGGCGATGGAGACCGAGCGCAACCACGTCATGCCCCCGCCCAAGCGGGTGGAGGACGAGGACCTCGAGGCCCTGGACCTGCCCGAGCGCGAGCCCCGCGAGGGCGAGCTGCAGAAGTGGGAGGCCCTGGAGGCCGACGCCCGCTTCGCGCACGTGCTGCACGGGGGCACCGCGCACACCGGCGCCGGCAACCGCCCGGCGCTGGTCGACGGCGACGCCGAGGACTTCATCGGCATCCCGGGCCTGCTCACCCCCGAGCAGACCGCCGAGCTGCTCTCCAAGCGGGACGACGACCTGCGGCTGCGCATCGCGGCCAGCCACCGGGCCGGGGACGCCGAGGACTTCATGCTCGTCGACGAGCCCCCCGAGGAGGAGGCCGCCGGCTGGCGGGACGCAGCGGACCTCCGCCGGGAGATCAACCGGCTGGTCTCCCGCGTCTCGGCCAAGACGTCCACCCCGCACGCGGTGGTGCACACCCAGCTGCGCCAGTCCGTCCCCGGCCCGCCGTCGGCCTCGGCGTCGGTGGATGTGCTGCGCATGCGCCGGGAGCGCCTGCGCACGATGCTCTGACCCCGGTCGCCGCGCTCAGCGCCGGACCGCCTCGGGGGCGAGCATGACGGCGCCGGCGGGGACGTCGCGGACGACGGTGGCGTTGGCGCCGATCACCGCGTCGTCGCCCACGTGCACCGGCCCGACGACGACGGCGCCGGCCCCGATGCGCACCCGGTCGCCGATCACGGGTTGACCGCGGCCGGTGTGGCCCACGGTGACCTGCTGGTTGACCCAGCAGTCCTCCCCCACCGTGGCTGCGGTGAGGGTGGTGGCGAACCCGTGCTCGATGAACAGCCCGGGCCCGATGACCGCGGCGTTCAGGTGCAGCGTGGGCAGCGGCCGCCACAGGGCCCTGAGCAGGGCGCGCAGGGCCCAGGGCAGCGGCGTGAGCCGGAAGTGCACCAGCGAGCGGAACTCCGGGTGCCGGGCCACCAGCCAGCCGAACCGGGCCCGGGGCGACAACGCGGCCACGTCCGGACGGCGCAGGCACTCGGCGAACCGGTCGGCGTCCCGGCGCAGGTACGGACCGGCCTCGGCACGCTGCACCACCGCCCACAGCGGCGCCGAGGCGAGGGTGCCGGCCCACACCGCCGACCGGGACGTCATCGGTCCATGATCACCCCCGGGGGGCCTCAGGGCAGCAGGCCGCGGGCTGCGGCGACCGCGACCGCCTCGGTGCGCCCGGAGACGCCGAGCTTGGCGAGCACCCGGGACAGGTGCACCGAGGCCGTCTTCTCGCTGATGAACAGCTGCGCACCGATCTCCCGGTTGGTGCGGCCCTGGGCCACCAGCCCGAGCACCTCGGCCTCCCGCGGGGTGAACACCGCGGCGGGGTCGACCGGGCGCGCCCCGGGGATCCCGGCGTCCAGCCGGCCCCGCCGGGCGAGGGCCGCCAGCCGGGCCTGCAGCGGGGCGGCCCCGAGCGCGACGGCCGCGTCGTGGGCAGCCCGCAGCACCGTGGCCGCCGACGTGCGGTCCCCGGCCGCGAGCAGCGCCTCGGCCTCCCGCCACCGGCAGCGGGCCAGCTCGTAGACCTGCTCGTCGCCGAAGGCGGCGCCGGCGGCGGCCCAGGCCGCGGGGTCGGCCGCGCCGAGCAGCCGGCCCAGCTCGGCGTCCAGCCGCAGCCCCCACGCTCGACCCTCCCGGGAGATCTCCCCGAGGTGCTCGGCGAACAGCGCCTGGGCGTCCCGGGCCTGGGCGACCAGCCGCTGGCCGGCCGCCACCCACCGGGCCGCGGTGTCGGCGTCCCGCGCCTCCCGGGCCACCACAGCGGCGTCGGCGACCGGCCCCAGCGCCACGGCCACCAGCCGGACGGCGACCAGGAAGTCCAGCGGCCAGATCTCCCGCAGCCGGCGGACGGTGCGCTCGGCGACGGCCACCGCGGCCGAGGCGTCCTGTCCCCAGACCGCCAGCTCGATCGCGGCGCTCCCCGCGGTCAGCAGCAGCGTGGCGTGCCCCAGCCGGTCGGCGGTGGCCGCGGCCCGGTCGACCTGTTCGCGCACCCCCTCGGCGCCGCGCGCCACGGCCACGTGCAGCCCGGCCACCCGGACGTGGGCGGCGGTGTCGGGGACCCGGGCGAGCTCCTCGGCGGTGGCCTGGGCGCCGGCCCAGTCACCGCGCGCCAGCCGCACCAGGACCTGCAGGAAGCGCAGCTCGGCGGCGTAGAAGCTCCACTCCACCCCGAGCGCGACGCTGCGGGCCACCGCCGGGTCGATCCAGCCCGCAGCGGCCCCCAGGTCGCCGTCCTCGTAGGCGATGCTGGACAGGTTGTAGGCGGCGCGCAGCTCGACGTCGACGTCCCCGGCACGCCGGGCGCGCTCCAGTGCGTCGGTGAGCGCGGCGGTGCGGGCCACCGGGTCGCCGCTCTCGGTCATCCGGGCCAGCGAGATGACCACGTCGGACCACGCGTCCTCCAGGCCCAGCTGCTCGGCGCCGGCCAGCGCCTCCCGGGCCACCGCCTGGGCCTCGGCGTCGGCACCGCCGGTCGCCCAGGCGGTGCGCGCCCGGGTGGCGGCCGCCCAGACCCGCTCGGGGGTCACCGGCTCGGCGGGCACCAGCTCCATCGCCCGGCTGCTGGCGACCACCGCGCCGGCCAGGTCGTCGACCCGGGTGAGCGCCTGGGCCAGGGTGGAGAGCACCCGGGCGGCCAGTCGGGGGTCGGCGGTCTCGGACACCGCGTCCCGGGCCGCGCGCAGCAGCGCCACCCCGCGGTGCAGCTCACCGGCCGCCCGCGCGGCGGCCGCGGCCGACAACAGCAGACCGACCTCGCCGTCCGGGACGCCCGCGTGCAGGTCGGGCACCGCCGGCCACAGGGTGAGCGCCGCCTCCAGGTGCTGCAGCGCCTCGGCGGGCGCACCGACCGCGCGGGCCTCCTCGGCCGCCTGCCGGGCGGCGGTGAACGCGGCCGGCAGGTCGTTGCTCTCCCGGGCGTGGTGGGCGAGCTCGGCCGCGGTCCCCGTGCCGTCGACCCGCAACCGGGCGGCGACGGCGGCGTGCACCCGGGTGCGCTCCCCCGGCAGCAGGTCGGCCAGCACCGCCTCGCGGAGCAGCGCGTGCCGGAACCGGAAGCTGCCGTCGGGGTCGACCACCAGCAGGTGTCGCTGCACCGTCTCGGTGAGGGCGGCGTCGAGCTCCCGGCCGGGCAGCCCGGCGACCGCGGCCAGCAGGTCGTGCCGCACCCGGCGGCCGGCGACCGCGGTGACCCGCAGGAGCTGCTGGGCGTCGGCCCCCAGCTCCTCGACCCGGGTCAGCAGCACCTCGGTGAGCCCGGCCGGCAGCTGCGCGCCGCCCGCCCCGGCCGCCAGCAGCTCCTCGGCGTAGAACGCGTTGCCCTCCGCCCGGGCGACCACGTCGGCCACCACCTGCTCGTCGACCCCGCCGTCGCCGGCCGCCGCGGCCCGCACCAGGGCTGCCACCTCGACGTCGGGGAGCGGGGCGAGGTCCACCCGCTCGACCCCGGGCAGCCGGACGAGCTCGGCCAGGACCGGACGCAGCGGGTGCCGACGGTGCAGGTCGTCGCTGCGGTAGCTGGCCACCAGCAGCACCGGCTCCTCGACCAGCCGGGTGAGCAGGTAGCGCAGCAGGTCACGGCTGGACCGGTCGGCCCAGTGCAGGTCCTCCAGCACCAGCAGCAGGGGCTGCTCCGTGGCGAGTTCCCCCAGCAGCGCGGCCACCCCCTCGAAGAGCTGGAGCCGGGCGTCCTCGTCGGCCGCGGACGCCGCGGGTCCGCCCAGGAGCGGGGCGACCGCCGGGCGGCGTGCGGCCGGGGGCGGCTCCTCGCGCAGCGGGCGGAGCAGGTCGACGAAGGGGAGGTAGGGCAGGCCGACGTCGCCGAGGTCCAGACAGTGGCCGGTCAGCACCCGCAGGCCCGCGGTCCGGGCCACGGTGGCCAGCTCCCCGAGCAACCGGCTCTTGCCGACCCCGGCGTCCCCGGCCAGCAGCACCGCCGAGGGCCGACCTGCCCGGGCCCGTGCGACGTGCCCGGTCAGTCGGGCCAGCTCCTCGGCCCGCCCGACCAGCGGACCCTCCACCCACTGCGGCACGTGACCGATCGTGGCACGCCCCTCCGACACGTCCGGGTCAGCGCCGGCGGAACGGCCACCGCGGCAGGGCGGGCTGCCGTCCCACCCCCCGGGCCAGGCTCAGCTGCTCACGGCGGTAGGCCAGTTCGGCCTCGGCTCCGGGTCCCCAGACGGCGTCCACGGGTGTCCTCCTCTGTCATCGGGTGCGATGACGAGGACGCTCGCCCTGAGGGGGGCCGGCCGGCAGGGGGCGGTCACGTCGTCCGCCGGCCGGTCCGGCCCTGAGGGGCCTCAGCGCAGCTCGGTGCCCCTGGTCTCCTTCAGGGTGAGGATGACGCCGAAGGCCACGGCCGCGGCGACCGCGACGTAGACGAAGAAGAACACCGGGTGCCCGGCCCCGGACAGCGCGGTGATCACCAGCGGCGCGGTGCCCCCGAAGAGCGCGACCGTGAGGTTGTACCAGGAGCCGATCCCGGTGGCCCGCAGCTCGGTCGGGAACAGCTCGCTCATCACCGCCGGGGCCAGCGAGGCCATCATCGCGTAGAGCGTCAGGCCCACCGAGAAGACGACGATGAGGGAGAACAGGTCGTCCTGGACCAGGAACGACAGCGGGATGATCAGCACCGCCATCGCCCCGGACCAGAAGAGCATCTGCGGCTTGCGCCCGATCCGGTCCGACAGCGCGCCGAACGGGTAGCAGAGCGCGACGAAGATCGCGGTGCCGATCGAGAGGGCGATGAAGACCTCGTTGCCGTCGGCGCCCCGGAAGTTGATCGCGAACGGGGTGAGCGCGGAGAAGAACGTGTAGTAGCTCAGGGTCGAGAGCAGCGTGAACGCGCACAGCTGCACGACGGCCCGCGGGTGGTGCTTGATGGTCTGCATGAGCGGGTTCTTGGTGGCCCGGGCCTTCTCCGCGTTCTCCTCGAACTGGTCGGTCTCGACCAGCGAGCGCCGCAGGTACATGCCCACGAAGCCGAGCACGCCGCCGATGCCGAAGGCGATCCGCCAGCCGTAGGCCTGCAGCTGGTCGTCGGTCAGCACGCTGGTGAGCAGCACGCCCAGCAGCGAGGCCAGCAGCAGCGCGGTGCCGGTGGAGACGTAGAAGAACGCCGAGTAGCGGCCGCGGCGCGATGGCGGGGCGATCTCGGCCAGGTAGGCCGAGGCGTTGGAGACCTCACCGCCCAGGCTCATGCCCTGGGCGATCCGGGCGAGCAGCAGCAGGATCGGCGCGAACCAGCCGACCTGCTCGTAGGTGGGCAGGACGGCGATCACCAGCGACCCGCCGGCCATCAGCAGGATCGTCACGAGCATGCCGGCCTTGCGGCCCTTGAGGTCGGCGAAGCGGCCCAGCACGTACCCGCCCAGCGGGCGGAAGAAGAAGGCCAGGGCGTAGGTGGAGGTGGCCCCGATCAGCGCCAGCGCCTCGTTCTCGGCCGGGAAGAACTGCCCGGCGAAGTAGACGACGAAGGTGGCGTAGACGGTCCAGTCGAACCACTCCACGGCGTTGCCGATGCTGGCCGAGACCAGTGTCTTGATCGGCAGCTTGTGCTGCTCGGTCTCGGTGCCCTGCTGCTGCACGGTGCTGGCCACGGGGACTCCCGTCGGTGGGCGGCTGGGTCTCGGGCGAGGGTAGTGACCCAGGACTCAGCGCGCCCACCGGCAGGGCACAGGGTCAGTTGACGGCGTACTCCGCGCCGTCGTCGACCACGTCGGTGTCGTCGCCGTCGTCGCTGTCCTCGGGCTCGGCGACCGGCTGGTCGACCGAGGCGTCGAAGCTGCCGTCGCCGTCGGTGTCGGCGAACAGGGTCGCCTCGAGGTCGGCGTCGCCGTACAGCGGCGGGTCGAGCGGGACCTGTACGTCGGTGGAGGTGCCGGCGTCCACCGCGGTGGAGCCGAGGACGGCGCCGTCGTCGCTGCGGTCGTCGTCGTCCACGGTCACGACCACGAAGCCGGCCTCGGGCGCACTGACCCGGGCGACCGTGGCGACGTCGCCACCCCCGGACTGGTCCTCGAAGTCGATCTCGGCGGCGGCACTGCTGCCCCCGGAGGACGAGCCGGAGGAGGTGGCCGAGGACGCAGCGGAGGAGGCGGCAGACCCGGCGGAGGAGGCGGCGGAGGAGACGCTGCTGGCGCCCGCCTCGGCGGCGCCCTGGACGTCGTCGGAACCGCAGGCGGAGAGGACGACGAGGCCGGCGGCGGCGGGGAGGGCGAGGAGCAGTCGGCGTGAGGTCATGGGCAGGATGCTGCCCACGGACCACGAGGTCCGCATGAGGAGACGATGAGAGCCGTCTCATGCAGCCGGGCAGGCGTAGCCGCAGGTGGGTACGGGCATGGCACGGGCTGGCGACGCCGGGCGGACCCGGTGGCGCACCCCTGCGAGAGGAGCACCGTGCCCGAGAACGGGACGACCGACAGCGACCTTCCCCCCACCATCTTCGTGCTCTACGGCGCCACCGGTGACCTCGCCCGCCGCATGGTGCTGCCGGCGTTCTTCCAGCTCGCCCAGTACGGCCTGCTGCCGTCGGAGTGGCGGCTGGTCGGCAACGGCCGCGGCGACGTGTCCCACGAGGACTTCCAGGGTCGGGTCAAGGACGCGCTCACCGAGTTCGGCCCGCAGCCCGAGGAGGGCCCGTGGGAGGAGTTCTCGAAGAACCTGCGCTTCGCCGGCGGCGGCTTCGACGAGACCGACCCCGGCAGCCTGCTCGACGTCCTGGAGGACACCAAGGCCGAGATGGGCGGGGACCCCCAGCACGTGCACTACCTGGCCGTCCCCCCGACCGCGTTCGAGAAGCTGACGAAGGGCCTGCAGGAGCACGGCCTGACCGAGGGCTCGCGGGTGGTCTACGAGAAGCCCTACGGCACCGACCCGCAGTCCTTCCGCGAGCTCGACGAGCTGGTGCTCTCGGTGCTCGACGAGGAGCAGGTCTTCCGGATCGACCACTTCCTGGGCAAGGAGGGCACCCAGGACCTGCACGTCCTGCGCTTCGCCAACGGGCTGTTCGAGCACGTCTGGGACCGCGAGCACGTGCAGCAGGTGCAGATCGACGTCCCGGAGACCCTCGACGTCAGCCAGCGCGCCGAGTTCTACGACGCCACCGGCGCCACCCTGGACATGCTGGTCACCCACCTGTTCCAGGTCGCGGCCGAGGTCGCCATGGAGCCCCCGGTCGACCTGTCCCCGGAGTCCCTGCAGGACGCCCGCGAGTCCGTGCTCGCCGCGTTCCGGCCGCTGGCCAAGGAGGACGTCGTCCTCGGGCAGTTCGAGGGCTACACCGACATCGAGGGCGTCCCCGACGACTCGACCACCGACACCTTCGTCGCCGCCCGCCTGTGGGTGGACACCGACCGCTGGCACGGCGTGCCCTTCCTGCTGCGCACCGGCAAGAAGCTCGCCGAGTCCCAGCAGCGGGTCTCCCTGCTGCTGCGCAAGCCCGACGGCCCGGTCACCCAGGTGCCCGGGCACGGCAACGTCGTCTCGCTGTCGCTGTCGGGGGCCGGCTCACTGGACCTGCAGTTCGTGGCGAAGAAGCCCGGCCCGTCGCTGGAGCTCACCCAGGCCACCACGTCGCTGGACCTCGCCGACATCGAGGGCGGCACCCCGTTGCCGCCCTACGTCTCGCTGATCCACGACGTGGTCACCGGTGACCGGTCGCTGTTCACCACCAGCGCCGGGCTGTCCAAGGCGTGGGCCTCGGTCGAGCCGCTGCTCAAGGACCGGCCCGAGGTGCAGCCCTACGAGCCCGGCTCCTGGGGTCCGACGGCGGCCAACGACCTGGCCGCCCCGTGCGGCTGGCTGCTGGGCCAGACCGACGAGTGACCGAAGGCCCCCTCCCGCGCGGGAGGGGGCCTTCGTCGTCGTTCAGGTCCGAGCCGGACGCTGGTCGCCTCGCGGCGAGTTGCGCATCTGGGGCTCCAGCCTCGTGAGAGCGGTATTCCCCAGCGGCAGTTATCCAGTGGAGCCCGGGGACACAGGTCGCCCGGCCCGGACCCCGTGAACGGTACGCCTCCCGGCGTCAGTTGAAGCCGCGCTCGTCCTGCTTGAGGGCGGTGTCCACGGTCAGTGCGGCCGCCACCACGAGGCTGGCCAGCGGGTCCTCCAGCCGGCGGTGCACCTGGACGACGTAGTTGTCCGCCGTGGTGAACACCGTGCGCGCGAAGCCCTCCCACTTCTTGGTGATCCGGGCGACCTCCTGGCCGGAGTGGTCGGAGATCGAGAAGTCCCACGCCCGCCAGTTCTCCGCCTGGATCGCCCCGGCCAGCTGACCCTGCACCACCAGGTCGAAGCGGATCTTGCCGAAGACGTTGGCCTGCACGATCTCCCCGACCGGCGACCCGTCGGCCCGGGTCACCTCCACCCGGGACTTCACCAGCTTGGCCGGGCGCACCAGGTTCAGCACCACCCCGTTCGCGTCGCGCACCTCCAGCCGGTGCGTCAGGTACTGGTCGAGCTGGGAGACGAACCGCAGCGCCTTGCGGGCGGTGCTCTGCCCGACCTGGACGACGGCGCCCAGCTGCTGGCCGTTCGCGTCGTAGACGGCGTACTCGTTGGTCAGCTCGATCAGCTTGGTCTTCTGGTTCACCACCAGCGTGGGCTGCTCGAACAGCACCGACCGGGGCGGCGGGCCGCCGTACTGGCCCGGCTGGGGCTGCGGCGGGGCCTGCTGCACCTGCACCGGCGCTGGCTGCGCCTGCTGCACGTGCTCGGTCCACCGCTGCCCGTCCCACCAGCGGTTCCCGGGGGTGCCGGACGGGTCGGGGTACCAGCCCGGCGGGGGCGGCGGAGAGGACATGGCGTGCACCGTAGTGCGCCAGACTGGTCCCCGTGAGCAGGCTCAGCGAGGCGGAGACGCGGGTGCTCGACGCCCTGGACGAGGTGTGGCTGCTCGACAGGCTGCGGGAGCTGGTCGCCGTCCCCTCGGTCGGTGGCAGTGCGGCGGAGTCCGAGGCGCAGCACCTGGTGGCCGGGTGGCTCGCGGCCCAGGGCGCGGACGTCGACTGCTGGCCGCTGGACCTGGTCGCCGCGGCGACCGCGGAGGACGCCCCCGGCCAGGAGGTGGTCCGCGACGAGGCGTGGGGCGTGGTGGGCACGCTGCCCGGGCACGAGGACGGCGAACCCGGCCTGGTGCTGTGCGGGCACACCGACGTCGTCCCGGCCGGTGACCCGGCGCTGTGGTCGGGCGACCCGTTCGCACCGCGACTGGTCGACGGCGTGCTGCACGGTCGCGGGACCTGCGACATGAAGGGCGGCCTGGTGGCCGCGCTGGCCGCCGCCCGCGCGGTGCACACCGCGGGGGTCCAGCTGGTCCGCCCCCTCGCCGTGCACAGCGTGGTGGGCGAGGAGGACGGCGGGCTCGGCGCGTGGGCGGCCCTGAACCGTGGGCACCGCGGCGCCGCCTGTGTGATCCCCGAGCCGACCGCCGGTGCGGTGATGACCGCCAGCGCCGGCGCGCTCACCTTCCGGCTGACCGTCACCGGGCTGGCCGCGCACGGCGCGATGCGGGACGCCGGGGTCAGTGCGGTGGAGCTGTTCGGTCTGGTGCACGCCGCGCTGCGCGAGCTGGAGGCCGGCCGGCAGGACGACGTCGACAGGTTCCTGGGCACCCGGCTGCCGTACGGCATCTCGGTCGGCACCGTGCACGCCGGCGACTGGTCCTCCACCGTGCCCGACCGGCTGGTGGCCGAGGGCCGGTACGGGGTGCGGGTCGGCGAGCCGGTGGAGACCGCACGCACCGTCTTCGAGGCGCACCTGGCCCGGTTCTGCGCCGGGCACGGCTGGCTGGCCGAGCACCCGGTGCGGGTGGAGTGGGTCGGCGGCAGCTTCGCCAGCGGCCAGCTCGCCCAGGGGTCCGCGCTCCTGCCGGCGGTCACCCGGGCCGCCGAGGACGCCGGTCGGGCGCGTCCGGTCGAACGGGCGCTGCCCGCCGGCACCGACCTGCGGCTCTACGCAGCCGCCGGCATCCCGACCCTGCACTACGGCCCCGGCGACCTCGCCCTGGCCCACGCCCCCCAGGAACAGGTGCCGGTGGACGACGTCGTGCACGTGGCCCGGGTGCTCGCCCTGACGGCGCTGCGGCAGTGCGGGGTGCACTCGTGGGCGTGACCTTCGAGGACTGGGCGGCACTGGCCGGGGAGTCCGAGACCTCCCGCACCGAGTGGGCCGCGGTCGTCGGCGCCTGGTCCGAGCCGCACCGTGCCTACCACTCGCTCACCCACCTGGCCGCCGTGCTGGGCCTGGTCGACGAGCTCGCCGCGGATGCCGCGGACCCCACCGCGGTGGCCCTGGCCGCCTGGTACCACGACGTCGCCTACGACCCGCAGCGCAGCGACAACGAGCAGGTCAGTGCCCAGCGGGCGCGGATCGGGCTGCTCGGGCTGGTGCCCGACGACGTCGTCGCGGAGGTGGTGCGGCTGGTCCTGCTGACCACCACCCACGACCCGGCCGAGGACGACGCGAACGGCGCCGTCCTGTGCGACGCCGACCTCGCCGTGCTGGCCGGCCCGCCGGCGAGCTACGCGGCCTACGCCTCGGCGGTGCGCGAGGAGTACGGCCACCTGGACGACGAGACGTTCACCGCCGGGCGCACCGCCGTCCTGGAGCAGCTGCTCGCGCTGCCGGCGCTCTACCGCCTGCCCCGGACCGCCGCGCTGTGGACCGGGCCGGCCCGGGCGAACCTGACCGCCGAGCTCACCCTGCTGCGCTCGCGCGCGGCTTCCTGACCCGCAACCCGGCGGCGAGCAGCCGGGCCAGCAGCTCGCGGCAGGACACCGACTCCGCGCCGGCGGCCACCGCGGTGGCGTGCAGCTCCTCGGGCACGTCGTAGTGGTCGCCCTGGAAGGCCCGCCGCGGGATGCCCAGCTCGGCCTCGACGAAGGCGTGCAGCTCGTCGTAGTCGGTGTCGCTGACCAGGTGCGACCACAGCCGCCCCCGCCAGGGCCACACGGGGGTGTCGATCAGCAGCGCCACGGGTGGGAGTCTCCCCCGCTACCGTCGCAGGCGTGAGCACAGGGACCCGCTGGGGCATCGTCGGACCGGGCCGGATCGCGGAGAACGTCGTCCGGGACTTCCCGCACGTGGACGGCGCGACGGTGACCGCCGTGGCCTCCCGGTCCATCGACCGGGCCCGGGACTTCGCCGGCCGGCATGGCATCGCCACCGCGTACGGCTCCTACGCCGAGCTGGTCGCCGACCCCGACGTCGACGTGCTCTACCTGGCCACCCCGCACCCCCAGCACCACGCGGTCGCCCTGCAGGCCATCGCCGCGGGCAAGGCGCTGCTGGTGGAGAAGTCGTTCACCGCCACCGTGGCCGGCACCGTCGAGGTCGTCGACGCGGCCCGGGCCGCAGGGGTCTTCGTCATGGAGGCGATGTGGACCCGCTTCCAGCCCGCCGTCGTCCGGCTGCGGGAGCTGATCGCCGAGGGCGCGATCGGGGAGGTCCGTTCGGTGCAGGCCGACCTGGGCGTGGCCCGGGAGTTCGACCCCGCCGACCGGCTCTTCGCCCAGGACCTCGGCGGCGGGGCCCTGCTCGACCTGGGCGTCTACGTGGTGTCGTTCGCCCAGATGCTGCTGGGCACGCCGGACACGGTGCGCGCGACGGGCTCGACGTTCCCGACCGGGGTGGACGCCGAGGCCGCCCTGCTGCTGGGCTGGGAGGACGGCCGCAGCGCGACGCTGACCACCTCGCTGCGCAACGCCCTGCCCGGCCAGGCCCGGGTGTTCGGCACCGAGGGCTGGATCGACGTCCTCCCCCGCTTCCACCACCCGGCCACGATCGTGCTGCACCGGGCCGGCGCGGACGCCGAGACCACCACCCTGCCGGCCACCGGCACCGGGTACAGCCACGAGGTCGCCGAGGTGCACGAGGGCGTGCTGGCCGGGCGCACCGAGTCCGCCGTCATGCCGCTGGCCGACACGGTCGCGGTCATGCGGGTGCTGGAGGAGGCCGCCGGCCAGCTCGGCGTGGCGTTCACCGAAGCCCGCTGACCCCCCGGCAGGGGAAGCCCTGCACCCACTCCGGAGGTGCGATGGTGGGTGCAGGGCTTCCCCTGCCGGGGGTGCGGGAGGTCAGGAGGTGGGCTGCTCCACCGTCGTGGCCGGGTCGCCGTCGGCCGCGGCGGCCAGCGGGTCGACCAGCTGGTCGAGCAGGTAGGGCAGCGACAGCGGGCTGCCGAAGCCCAGCGCGGCGGAGACCGGGCTGGAGTACTGGCCGATGAGCACGGTGCGGTCCTCGGTGACGGCTCCCAGGGGCGCGACCAGGGTGTCGGCGTCCAGCGCGGCCTGGTCGTAGCCGTTCATCACCAGGACGTCGGCGTCGAGGAGGTCCAGCCGCTCGGCGCTCAGCTCGGTGCTCGCCTCGGGCACGGTGAAGCCGAGGTCGGAGAAGAACTGGGTGCGGAGGTCGTCCTGGCCCAGCAGGTAGTGGCCCGACCCGCCGAGACCGGTCAGGTCCACGGCGATGTCCTGACCGGCGAAGTCCGGGTTGTCGGTGACGGCCTGCTCGAACCGGCCCTCGACCTCGTCGACCAGCTCCTGCGCCTCGTCCTCGACGCCCAGGGCGCGGCCGGTGAGCAGGGTCTGCTCCTGCCACGGGGTGGCCCCGTCGGCGTACTCGTCGGTCTGGGCCAGCGTCGGGGCGATCTCGGACAGCTGGTCGTACACGCTCTGGTCGATGAAGGAGTAGACGCCCACGATGAGGTCGGGCTGCAGCGCCGCGATCTCCTCCAGGTTGAGCTCGTCACTGCCGACGGTGGGGACGGCGTCGTCGGGCAGCAGGTCCTGCGCCCACGGGCGCTGCGTGGCGTCGTAGTCGCCGATCAGCTCGCGCTCGCCGACCAGGGTGCCGCCGAGGGCGAGCACGAAGTCCTGGTCGTTGAAGCCGATGGTGATGATGCGCTCGGGCTCGGCGGGGATCTCGGTCGTGCCGAACTTGTTCTCGATGGTGACCGGGAAGGCGCTGTCGGAGGACGCGCCGCCGGTGGCCTCGGCGGTGTCGGCGCTGTCGTCACCGCTGCCGCAGGCGGCGAGGGTGAGGGCGGTCGCGGCGGCCGCGAGGGCGGCCAGGGGGCGGCGGGTCATGGTTCTCCAAGATCGGACGAGTGCGGCCCGGTGAGGTTAGCCTGCCCTTGTCTCGGCGAGATCACGACCGTCCCGGAACGCCGAACGGGGCGGCCCTCCGAGGAGGACCGCCCCGTCAGGGACGAACGAGACGTTCTGGAACGGCTGCGTCGCAGGGTCCCGGGGCGCGCGGAGCGTGTCCTGGGGGGCGACGCGGTCCTTCTTAGAAGTCCATGCCGCCCATGCCGCCGTCGCCACCCGGCATCGCCGGCGCGGACTTCTCCGGCTTGTCGGCGATGACGGCCTCGGTGGTGAGGAACAGAGCCGCGATGGAGGCGGCGTTCTGCAGGGCGGAGCGGGTGACCTTGGCCGGGTCGATGATGCCGGCGGCGACCAGGTCGACGTACTCACCGGTGGCGGCGTTGAGGCCCCAGCCGATGTCGCTGTTGCGGACCTTCTCCGCCACGACGCCACCCTCGAGGCCGGCGTTGATGGCGATCTGCTTCAGCGGGGCCTCGAGCGCCACGCGGACGATGTTCGCCCCGGTGGCCTCGTCACCCTCGAGGTCGAGCTTCTCGAACGCGATGGTGGTGGCCTGCGCGAGCGCGACGCCACCTCCGGCGACGATGCCCTCCTCAACGGCGGCCTTGGCGTTGCGCACCGCGTCCTCGATGCGGTGCTTGCGCTCCTTGAGCTCGACCTCGGTCGCGGCACCGGCCTTGATGACGGCGACGCCACCGGCGAGCTTGGCCAGACGCTCCTGGAGCTTCTCGCGGTCGTAGTCGGAGTCCGACTTCTCGATCTCGGCGCGGATCTGGTTGACCCGACCGGCGATCTGGTCGGTGTCGCCGGCGCCCTCGACGATGGTGGTCTCGTCCTTGGTGACGACGACCTTGCGTGCGCGGCCGAGCAGGTCGAGACCGGCGTTCTCCAGCTTGAGGCCGACCTCCTCGGACACGACCTGGCCACCGGTGAGGATGGCGATGTCGCCGAGCATGGCCTTGCGGCGGTCACCGAAGCCCGGGGCCTTGACGGCGACGGACTTGAAGGTGCCACGGATCTTGTTGACCACCAGGGTCGCGAGGGCCTCGCCCTCGACGTCCTCGGAGATGATCATGAGGGCCTTGCCGGACTGCATGACCTTCTCCAGCAGCGGCAGCAGGTCCTTGACCGAGCTGATCTTGCTGTTGACGACGAGCACGTACGGGTCGTCGAGGACGGCCTCCATGCGCTCGGTGTCGGTCACGAAGTAGGGCGAGGTGTAGCCCTTGTCGAAGCGCATGCCCTCGGTGAGCTCGAGCTCGAGACCGAAGGTGTTGCTCTCCTCGACGGTGATGACGCCTTCCTTGCCGACCTTGTCCATCGCCTCGGCGATGAGCTCGCCGATGGCCGGGTCAGCGGCGGAGATGGAGGCGGTGGCAGCGATCTGCTCCTTGGTCTCCACGTCCTTGGCGGTCGAGAGGAGGTACTCCGAGACCGAGGCGACGGCCTTCTCGATGCCCTTCTTGAGGGCCATCGGGTTGGCGCCGGCGGCGACGTTGCGCAGCCCCTCGCGGACGAGGGCCTGGGCGAGCACGGTGGCGGTGGTGGTGCCGTCACCCGCGACGTCGTCGGTCTTCTTGGCGACCTCCTTGACGAGCTCGGCCCCGATCTTCTCGTACGGGTCCTCGAGCTCGATCTCCTTGGCGATGCTCACACCGTCGTTGGTGATCGTGGGGGCGCCCCACTTCTTCTCCAGCACGACGTTGCGGCCCTTGGGGCCGAGGGTGACCTTGACGGCGTCGGCGAGGGTGTTCATGCCCCGCTCGAGGCCGCGGCGGGCCTCTTCGTCGAAGGCGATCATCTTGGCCATGTGGTGGTGTCCTCCATGCGTGGCTCGCTGCTGGTCGGGCGGTGCCCGCGACGGACGACACCTGCACCGTGCGCCTCCTGCGGCTCACGTGCCGGTGCCTCACCGGTCCGACCTGGTTGGCACTCAGGTGCTCCGAGTGCCAGCCCGAGTCTGGCACTCGACCCCTGCGAGTGCAAGGAGTGGGGGTCCGGGCTCAGTCCGCCCGGCGGGCGGCGACGGCTGCCAGCACGGTGGCGACGACGGCCCCGAGCAGCCCCGCGACCAGGATGAACGGCCACCAGAAGAAGCCCAGCAGCGGGACGCCGACCGAGAGCGCGGCCGGGGACGACCCGCCGACCCACAGCCCGGCCCACGCCCAGGGCACCACCACCCACAGCGCGACGACGGCGGACCAGCGCGCCTCGACACCGGGGCGTCGCCGTCCGACCCGCAGCGCGGTGCCGACGACCACGGCCAGCGCGAGCACCAGGACCGCGGCACGGACGACGTCGTCGGGCCCCGGGGTGGCGTCCAGCCGGCCGCCGACCAGCGCGGTCACCAGGGTGACCAGGAGCAGGACGACGGCCAGCGCCCCGTGCCCGGCGAGCAGGGCCGGAGCCCAGGATCGGCCCGGCACCCGGGGAGGCGTGCCGGGGCCGTCCACGGGGGTCAGCTGATGAGCCCGGCCGCCCGGACCGACTTCAGCGAGGGGTCCACCCGGTGGGTGGGCCCGACGACCGGGGCGAGCGGGTCCAGGGTCTTCAGGCCCTCGCCGGTGTTGAGCACCACGGTCTCCTTCGCCGGGTCGAGCACCCCGCGCTCGACGAGCTGGCGCAGCACCGCCGTGGTCACCCCGCCCGCGGTCTCGGCGAACACGCCGGTGGTGCGGGCCAGGTCGCGGATGCCCTGGACGATCTCGGCGTCCCCGACCCGGCCGACCGAGCCGCCGGTGCGCCGGATGGCGTCCAGGGCGTAGGGGCCGTCGGCGGGGTTGCCGATGTTCAGCGACTTGGCGATCCCGGTGGGCTTGACCGGCTTGACGACGTCCCAGCCGTTCTCGAAGGCGGTGGCGATCGGGTCGCAGCCGGCCGACTGGGCGCCGTAGACGGTCCACTCGGTGTCGGCGACGATGCCGGCGGCGACCAGCTCGCGCCAGGCCTTGTCCACCTTGGTGAGCAGCGACCCCGAGGCCATCGGGATGACCACCTGGGCCGGGATGCGCCAGCCGAGCTGCTCGGCGATCTCGTACCCGACGGTCTTGGAGCCCTCGGCGTAGTAGGGCCGCACGTTCTGGTTGACGAACGCGCAGTCCTCGAACTCGTCGGTCTCGGCGAGCTCGCTGGTGAGCCGGTTGACGTCGTCGTAGGAGCCGTCGACGGCGACCAGCGTCTGGCCGTAGACCGCGGACTGGACGATCTTGCCCGGCTCGAGGTCGCTGGGCACGAACACGAAGGAGGGCAGCCCGGTGCGGGCGGCGTGCGCGGCGACGGAGTTGGCCAGGTTGCCGGTGGAGGCGCAGGCGATCTTCGCGTAGCCGAAGCCCCTGGCCGCGGTGGCGGCCAGGCTGACGACGCGGTCCTTGAAGGAGTGCGTCGGGTTGGCCGAGTCGTCCTTGACCCACAGCGGGGCGGTGAAGCCCAGCTCGTCACCGAGGCGCTGGGCGCGCACGAGCGGGGTCATGCCGGGGTCGAGGCTGACCCGGGACTCGGGGTCCTGACCGGTGGGCAGCAGCGCGGAGTAGCGCCAGATGTTCTGCGGGCCGGCCTCGATCTGCTCGCGGGTCACCGCGCGCATGAGCTCGGGGTCGTAGTCGACCTCGAGCGGGCCGAAGCACTCGGCGCAGGCGTGCTCGGCGATCAGGCCGAACGTGGCCCCGCAGTTGCGGCACACCAGGCCGCGGGCGGGGTTGGTCGGGATGGGCTGGGTGGAGCGCTGGGCAGCGACTCCAGCAACAGGAGCGGTCATGGTCATACGACGACTACCTCCTCATCTTCCCCGCGTCGGGCCGTCGAGCCGCGCAGGACGGAAGGGGCACCTGCTGCGCGCACGAGTGCGCACGGTGGTTGCCGGGGCTTCAGCGGGCCGTGTCCCTCTGCCCCTCTGGATGAGTGGAACGGCGCCACCGTACCGGAACCGGGGCTCCGGCAGGATGACCTGCATGGCCGCTGCGATCGTCTACACCGACCTCGACGGCACGATGGTGGGACCGCGCGGCTCCTTCTTCCACACCGCCGGACGCGAGCTCACCGACTCCCCCGCCGGCGCCCTGCTGGACCTGCACCGGTCCGGCATCCCGCTGGTGCTGGTCTCCGGGCGCACCCACGCGCAGCTGCTGGAGGCCGGCCGGGTCTTCGCCGTCGACGGGCACGTCGCCGAGCTCGGCTCGCTGGTCAGCTGGGACGGCGGCCGGGAGACGCACCTGCTCACCGGCGCACTGCCCGACGAGCACGAGGGCCGGACGCCGATGGACGTCCTGGCCGGCCTCGGCGTGGTCGACGCCCTGGTCGCCGAGCACCCCGGCCGGCTGGAGTGGCACGCGCCCTGGCACGCGACGCACGCCGCCGACGCGCTGCTGCGCGGCTGGGTGGACACCGTCGCCGTCGACGGCTGGTTGGCCGAGCGGGGCTGGGGGTGGCTGACCGTCAAGGACAACGGGAGGGTGCCGCGCACCTCGCGGATGACGCTGGCCGACCACGAGGGCGACCCGCACGTCTACCACCTGATGCCGCGGGGGATCGACAAGGGCGCCGCCATCACCTGGGACCTCGCGCGCCGCGGCATCGACCCGGTCGACGCCGTCGCCGTCGGGGACTCCGTCAGCGACCTGGAGATGGCACCCGCGGTCGGCCGCCTGTGGATCACCGCCAACGGCGCCGCCGTCCCGGGCATGACCGAGGCCACCGCCGCCCTCGCGAACGTCACCGTGACCGACGCCCCGATGGGCGAGGGCTGGGCCCAGGCCGTCCGCGCCTCCCTCTGACGCGCGCGGCTACGAGGTGACGTCGCGCCGGGAGAAGTGCCGGAAGGCCAGGGCGGTGAAGACGGCGGCGTAGAGCAGCGACTGGACGACGCCGCGGTAGAGGTCGCCGCTGTCGATCGGGGTCTGCAGCAGGTCGGTCCAGGCGAACTCCTCGGCGGTCGGGAAGTAGTCGCGGACGGCGCCGAGCTGCTCGACCTGGTCGAGGATCGCGAAGACGAACATGGTGAACACCGAGCCACCGACGGCGGCCAGGGGCGCGTCGGTGACCGTGGACAGCCAGAACGCCAGGGTGCCGACGACGAGCAGGTGGACGGCGAGGTAGCCGACCATCCCGGCCAGCCGCAGCAGCCCGTCGGCCTGCCCGATGCTGATCCCGATCGGGGTCTGGATGTCGGAGAACCCGAACGCGATCCCGCCGGCGACGACGGCGACCACCGTGACGGTCAGCAGCGCGGACACCGAGAGCACCAGGGCGGCCAGCCACTTCTGCCGGAGCAGCCGCATCCGGGGCACCGGCGTCGCCAGGGCGTACCGCAGCGAGCCCCACTGGGCCTCGCTGGCCACGGTGTCGCCGAAGAACAGCGCGTACACCACGACCAGGAAGAACGACGTGGTCGCGAACAGCACGAAGAGCGTGAAGTTCAGCCCGGACGACGTGGCGACGTCGACCAGGTTGAGCCGGCTGTTGGCCTGCGCGTCCTCGCTGGCACCGAGCTGCAGGGCGGCGATGAGCACCAGCGGCAGGGCGACCATCAGGGCGAAGACCCCGATGGTGCGCCGCCGCTTGAACTGCCGGCGCAGCTCCACCGAGAGCCGCAGGGTGCGTTCGGGGCGGTACCCGGCGACGGCGCCGGTGGACTGGACGGTGGACCCGGTCGTGCTGCTCATGACTCCCCCACCAGCGACAGGAACGCGTCCTCGAGGCGACGACGCGGGGTGACCTGGTCGACGCCGATGCCGGCTCCGACCAGGGCGGCGACGGCGGCCGCCCGGCTGGTTCCGCCGAGGTCGACGACCAGCCCCTCGTCGGCCCGCTCGACCGAGGCACCGTCCAGGGACTCCAGGACGGTGACCGCCCGGTCGGTGTCGGCGTCGTCGGCGAGCACGACCAGCACGGCACCACCGGTGCCGATGATCTCCTCGACCGTGCCCTCGGCGACCTTCTGGCCCTTGGCCATCACGACGACGTGGGAGCAGGTCTGCTCGATCTCGGCCAGCAGGTGGCTGCTCACGATGACCGTGCGACCGGTCTTCGCGTAGTCCTGCAGCACCTCGCGCATGGCGTGGATCTGCGGCGGGTCCAGCCCGTTGGTCGGCTCGTCGAGCACCAGCAGGTCGGGCAGGCCGAGCATGGCCTGGGCGATGGCCACCCGCTGGCGCATGCCCTGGGAGTAGGAGCGCACCCGCTTGTCCAGCGCCGTCCCGAGGCCGGCGATCTCGATCGCCTCCTCCAGGTGCGCGTCCTCGGCGGGCCGGCCGGTGGCGGCCCAGTAGAGCTCCAGGTTGTCCCGGCCGGACAGGTGCGGCTGCAGGCCGGTGCCCTCGACGAAGGAGCCGAGCCGGGAGAGCACCGGGGCGCCGGGGGACGCCGGGTGCCCGAAGACGGAGATGGTGCCCTCCGAGGGCTGGATCAGCCCCATCAGCATCCGCAACGAGGTGGTCTTGCCCGCCCCGTTGGGCCCCAGCAGGCCGAGCACCTGGCCGCGGCGGACCTCGAAGGACAGGTCGCGGACGGCGGTGAACCCGTCCTTGTAGGACTTGGTGACGCCCTCGAAGCGCAGCGGCACGTCCTCGCCGTCGGGCTCCACGACCGACAGCTGCTTCCGGCGACGGGCGCCCCAGAGCTTGGCGACGACGACACCGAGCACCCCGAGACCGACCAGGACGGCCAGCAGCACCCACCACCGGGTGGCGCCGGACTCGCCCTGCACGGTGCCGTCGACGGTGGGCGCGGCCAGCGCGCCGTCCCCGGCGAGGGCGACGGAGTACACCCCGGCCTCGGCCGGCGCGGCGAACGCCTGGTCGGTGGAGGAGACGAGCACCCGCATGGTGTGGCCGGTCTCGAACCGGTGCACGATGCCGGGCAGGGCGACCTCGACCTCGGTGGGGGCGGTCGGGTCGGTGGAGATGCCGGTCAGCGAGATCGGTGCGACCAGGCCCGAGGGCAGGAACTGGCCGCCGTCGGGTGAGACGTCGTAGAGCTTGGCGAACAGCGTCGCGGTGCCGGTCGGCGAGGAGACCGCGAGCGTCACCGTGGAGGCGCCGACCACGTCGGTGGCGGTGGTCAGCGGCTCGGAGTCGAAGGCGGCGAACTGTCCGGGGATCTCCACCGTCGTCCCGCCGAGGGCCGCGGTGACCGCACCCAGGCCGGGCACGGTGGTGATCGCGGCCGGGTTGCCCCCGGGCGGGGTGACGACCGGGAAGGTGGTCCCGGACAGCGCCACGTCGGCCCGCTGCGCCGGGGCCGCGTCGCCGGTGCCGGGGTAGGCCGCGGCCTGCTCGGTCTGGCCGCCGCCCTGCACGCTGCCGGTGGCCGCACCGACGCCGGTGGGCACCGGGTAGGTGAAGCCGGTGCCGGCGTCGCCCTCCCCGCGCAGGTGGTCGTCGAACCAGCCGGCGACCAGGTCGCGCAGGTCGGCGGTGGTGCCCTCGTCGGCCGAGGAGTCGTGGCCGCCCTCGTACCAGACCACCTTGACCGGCGTGCCGTTCGCGGCGATCCCGGCGGCGTTGGCGTCGGCCTGGCCCAGGCCGAACAGCGAGTCCTGGGTGCCCTGGACCAGCAGGGTCGGCGCGGTGATCCGGTCGAGCACGGCGGCGGGGCTGGAGCGGTCGAGGACCTCGGCGATCTCCGGGGTGAGCGTGCCCGTGGAGGCCGCGGACTGGTAGGCCGCGCACACCTCGGGCCGGAACCGGCCGCAGGTCAGGGCCTGCTCGACGGCCGCGGAGTCCAGGGTCGAGGGGTCGACGTCGGGCAGGCCCCCGGCTCCGGCGCCGGTCGAGCCCCCACCGGTGATCGAGGCGAGCAGCCCGTCCCCGGTGGGCACCGAGCCGGTCGCGAAGAACAGCCCGGCCCACAGCCGCTTGAACACCCCGGTGTCCCCGGTGGTGGGGGTGGCCGCGACGGTGTCGGCGTCCACGGTGCCGGCCTGGGACGGGAAGAGAGCGCTGGTCAGGGAGTTCCAGGTGATCTGCGGGGCGATCGCGTCGACCCGCTCGTCGTAGGCGGCGCCCAGCAGCGAGAGCGCCCCGCCGTAGCTGGCCCCCGAGACCCCCACCCGGGGGTCGCCCTCGCCGTCGAGGAGCACGTCGTCCCGCTCGGCCAGCCGGTCGATCAGCGTGGAGAGGTCCGCGACCTCGTACCGCGGGTCGTCCAGGCCGATCTGCCCGGTGCTCTCCCCGAACCCGCGGGCGGAGTAGGTGAGCACGACGTAGCCGCGGCCGGCGAGGTCGCGGGCGTCGTCGGCGGTGGAGTCCTTGCTGCCGCCGAACCCGTGCGCGAGGACGACGGCGGCGGCCGGGGTGTCGGCCGTGGCCGAGGCCGGCACGTAGACGGTGGTGTCCAGCTCGACGGCGTCGGCCCCGCTGCCCGAGGCGACGGTGGCGTCCTCGGTGGCGACGTCCTCAACGGCGCGCGCCGGGGTCGCGGTGGGGACGGCGAGCACCAGCGCGCCGAGGAGCGCGGTGACCAGGACGGCGGGGAGGGCACGGAGCGTCGCACGGGCGCCGGGGCGCGGGCTGGGACGCACGAGCCCGCGGGTGGGACGCACGGGACCTGAACGGACGACGACGGGACTGTGTTCCGCCGGCGACGAGGCTGTGCCGGAGCTGTGCGGGGGACCCTCGCGGGTCAGGGCCGCCAGCTGCCGTCGGCGATGACCACGATGCCCGGGTCGGGCAGGTCCGGGATCTCGAAGAACCGGACGGCCGGGCCGCTGACCTCGGGGAACTGGGCCACGAGGCTCTCCGCGGCCTGCTGCTGGGTGGTGTCGCCCTCGGTGTAGAAGACCGTCGTGGTGGCGACGTCGTCGGAGCCGTAGGTGCCCAGGGTGCGGATCTCCCAGCCACCGGCCACCAGCTGGTCGCCGATGTCGGCGGCCAGCCCGGAGATGCCTGCGCTGTTGAGCACCGACACCGGGGCGAAGACCGGCCCGGTGGGTGCGGGGGCGGCCGGGGTCCCGCCGGGCGCCGCCGTGGTCGTCGGGGCCGGCGCCTGGGTCGTGGCGGCGGTGGTGGGGGCCACCGGCTGCGACCGGGCCGCCTCGTCGGTGTCGGTGCGCTGGAAGGACCAGACGCTCAGCAGCACCAGCGCGACGACCACGACCGCGACCAGGCCGATCACCAGGGAGCGGGATCCGCGCCGGGGCTCCTCGAGGGGCGTGGGCTCCGGGGGCGTCCCCCGGCGACGGTCGTCCTTGCGCCGCGCGGCGTCCGCGGCCTGGCGCTCGGCCCGGAACGCGGCACGACCGCCCTGCGGGCCGGTGGCCGGACCCGGTGTCCCGGGCCGTCGGTCACCGGGCGTCTGCGTCGTCGCCGACGGGGTCGCCTCCAGACGCGGAGTCCCGGGCGGAGGAGGCACCGGGGCGGAGGACGGCGAGGGGGCGGGCGTCGCCGGGACCTCGGGCACCCGGTCGCGAGGGGCCTCGGTCGTCGCGCCCGCTGCCGACGTCGTGGCCCCGGCCGGCGGGGCCTCGTGCGGCGGGGCCGGCGGCGGACCCGCGGGGACCGGCAGGTTCGTCGTGGAGGGGGCCCGCAGCGCAGGCGTGCGTGGCACCGGTGGCCGGGTGGTGGTCAGCGGGTCCGACGTGGTCCGGGGGCCGGAAACCGGCGGGGGTGCACCGTCGCGCGGGGCGACCTCGCCGTCGGCACGACCCGGCGGAGGTGTGCGCGCGGACTCGACCGGTCGGGCCGGCGGGCCCGGCGGCGGCGGGGTCGGCCGGATGCTGCGGACCGGCCTGCCGGACATGGGGTCCTCCCCCGGCGGGAGCGAACCCTCGCGGCGCCGCTCGGCCCGGGTGCGCCGGCCCAGGGTCGTCAGCTCGTCGTCGTCCGGGCGGGGTGCGTCGGGCGGGGTGGCCGTGGGCTCCGGCGCGCGGCGCCGGCCCCCTGCCGGGCGCTCGCCGTCCGACGGGCCCTCGTCACCGCCCGGTCCCCCATGCCTCCCCACGGTGACCGACCCTAGTGGTCAGGTGAGGTCGATGCCCAGGGTGCGGGCCGAGCGCTGGCGCTGCCGGGTGGCCCGCATCCGACGCAGCCGGCGCACCAGCAGCGGGTCGGCGGCCAGCGCCTCCGGACGGTCGATCACGGCGTTGAGCACCTGGTAGTACCGCGTCGCCGAGAGCCCGAACTGCTCGCGGATGGCGGCCTCCTTGGCCCCGGCGTAGCGCCACCACTGCCGCTCGAAGGCCAGCACGTCACGCTCCCGGCGGGGCAGTCCCGACACGTCACCGGGCGTCCCGTCGGGGCCCGCGGCGTCCTGCGGGTCCTGGGGTGCGGTGGCGGCGTCGCTGCTCATGCGGGGGTGGTCCTCCGGGTCGTCGATCGGGGCCCGCGCGGGTCGCGCAGCGGGCGTGCGTCCCGACGCTAACCCCCTCGCGCACGGGCTGCCGGGACGCCGTCGGTGCGCGTCCGCCCCACCCGACCCGCGCGGCCACGGCGCCCCAGTGGCGTCACCCGCAGCGACCGACCGGTTGCGTCAGAGCCCGGCCGGGACGGGCTCCGGAACGGCCCGCCGGGCGGTGCGCGCAGCGCGCAGGCTGTCCACGGTGAACACCGCCAGCGCCACCCACACGACCACGAAACCGGCCAACCGGGCGGCGGGCATCGGCTCGTCGTAGACGAAGACGCCGATGGCCAGCTGCATGAGCGGGGTCAGGTACTGCAGCAGCCCGATGGTCGACAGCGGCACCCGACGGGTGGAGGCCGCGAACAGCAGCAGCGGGATCGCCGTGGCGACACCCGAGCTGACCAGCAGCAGGACGTGCCCGGTCCCGGCGCTGCCGAACGTGCCCTGCCCGTTGCCCTGCAGCACCCCGAGCACGACCAGCGCGGGGACGACGACCACCAGGGTCTCCAGGAACAACCCCGGGGCGGCCTCGACCCGGACGAGCTTCTTCATCAGTCCGTAGAGGCCGAACGTCAGCGCCAGGGTCAGCGCGATCCACGGCGGCCGGCCGTAGTCGACGGTGAGCACCACGACCGCCAGCGCCGCGATGCCCACCGCGACCCACTGCAGCCGGCGCAGCCGCTCGTGGAAGACCACGACGCCCAGGAGCACGCTGACCAGCGGGTTGACGAAGTAGCCCAGCGAGGTCTCCACCACGTGCCCGGAGTTGACCCCGTAGACGAACGTCAGCCAGTTGGCCGCGATGAGCACGGCGGCCACGGCCAGCACGAGCATGGTGCGCCTGTCGCGCACCGCAGCGCGCACGTGCGACCAACGGCGCAGCACGGTGAGCAGGACGGCGATGAACAGCAGCGACCACACGATGCGGTGGGCGACGATCTCCACGCCACCGGCGGGCTCCAGCAGCGGGAAGTAGAGCGGGAACAGCCCCCACACCGCGTAGGCCGCCAGGCCCATCAGGACCCCGGTCCGCCGCTCAGCCACGGCCGGACCGTACGCCGGGCTCAGCGGGTGGGGTCTGCCCAGAGCTCCCCGGTCGCGGCGTCCTCCCCGGCCTGCGCGACGCCGACCGCGAGCGCGGCGGCGGTGGCACCCGCGGCACTGGTCAGCGCGGCCCGCCGGTGCCGGGGCCACACCAGCGCCGCGGGGAGCATGCTCGCCGCGTGGGCCAGCTCGGTGACCACGGTGAGCCGGGCGGCTCCCCGGCCCGGTGCCGCGGCCAGCGCGACGTGCTGGACCAGCCGCCGGGCCCCGAGCACCCGCACCACCCACGTCGGCGGGGGCGTCTCCCCCAGCCCGAGTGCGGCGGTCGCCTGCACGGGCCGGGCCAGCAGCGCCAGGCCCTCGAGGGCGGCGACGACGGCGACCACCCGGGTGGCCCGGGTGCTCACGACCGGCTCCGGCGGACCAGCGCGCCGGCCCCGGCGAGCAGCCCGGCGCCGGCGACCGCGGCGACCGTGCCGTGGTACCGGCTGGCCCAGATCTGGGCGTCCCAGCCCCACTGCTGGTCGGAGAACCGTCCCTCGGCGCCGAAGTCCCGGCCGCCCTCGCCGTCGGCCGGCTCGAACAGGTTCACCGGGTCGTCCGGGCTCGCGTCGACGTCGGTCAGCTGGCCCTCGATGCCGCCGCGGGCCAGGTACCAGTCCATGAACTGCGGCCACACCTCGGCGCCCAGCACCGTGTAGACCGTCGGCGTCCCGATCCACCAGGCCCGGCGGCGGGGGTGCTCGCTGGCGTGCACCATGACCCGGCCCATCAGCTCCGGGGAGTAGATCGGCGCGACCGGCTGCGGACGCTTCGGCATCTTGTTCAGCACCCAGCTGAACTGCGGGGTGTTCACCCCGGGGAGGTCCACCCGGGTGACGTGCACGTTGCTGCCCTCGGCCCTGAGCTCGGTGAGCACCGACTCGGTGAACCCCTTCACCGCGTGCTTGGCCCCGCAGTAGGCGCTCTGCAGCGGGATGCCGCGGCGGCCCAGTGCCGACCCGGTCTGCACGACCACACCCCGGTCGCGCGGTCGCATCCGGCGCAGCGCGGCCATCGTGCCGTGCACGAAGCCGAGGTAGCTGACCTCGGTGACCCGGGCGTACTCCTCGGCGGTCAGCTCGTGGAAGGGCGCGAAGACCGCGGTGAAGGCCACGTTGACCCAGACGTCGATCTCCCCCAGCTCGGCCTCCACGCGGTCCGCGGCGGCCTCGACGGCGGCGGCGTCCGCGACGTCGACGGGCACCACCAGCGCGGTGCCCCCGGCGGCCCGGACCTCCTCGGCCGCCGCGGCCAGCCCGACCTCCCCGCGGGCCAGGAGCGCCACCCGGTCGCCCCGGCGGGCGAACTCCACGGCGGTGGCCCGCCCCACCCCGCCGCTCGCACCGGTGACGACGACCACCTTCGGGCTCACGGGGCGGCTCGCAGGGGGATGCGCATGGTGGACTCCAGACGAGGCGGGGACGAGCAGTCCCCTGGGGATGCACCCGCGAGGGCCCCGGGTAAACCCCGGTGGCGCAGCTGGCGCGGGAGAGGACGGACACGTGGAGGGTCCTGCCCTGCTGGCCCTCGCGGTCGGGGCGGTGACGGTCGCGGCGGTGGCCCGCCGGTTCGGCTGGCAGACGCCGCTGCTGCTGGTGCTGGTCGGGTTCGTCGTCAGCTTCGTGCCCGGCGTGCCCGAGTTCGCCATCGACGGCGACCTGCTGCTGGCCGTCGTCCTCCCCCCGCTGCTCTACTCCGCGGCCGTCGAGGTCTCCTACGCCGACTTCCGCGCCCTGCTGCGGCCGATCGTGCAGCTGGGGGTGGTGCTCGTCGTCGTCACCGCGGTGGTGGTGGCCCTGGTCGCCCACTGGGTGGTGCCCGGTCTCCCCCTGCCCGCCGCCCTGGTGCTCGGTGCCGTGGTGGCCCCACCGGACGCGGTGTCCGCCGCCGCGATCGGCCGCCAGCTGGGCCTGCCCCGCCCGGTGATGACCGTGCTGTCGGGCGAGAGCCTGATCAACGACGCGGCCTCCCTCACCTTCTACAAGGTGGCTCTGGCCGCGGTGTTCGGCGTCGGCGGCGGGGTGCTCGGGCTCGACTGGGGCGTCGCGGCGGGCACCTTCGGGCTGGCCGTGGGCGTCGGCGTGCTCCTGGGGCTGGCGATCGGCGTCGTGGTGCACGTGGTCCGGGTGCGGCTGGACGACCCGGTGGTCACCTCGGTGATGGGTCTCGTCGTCCCCTTCGCGGCCTACCTGCTCGCCGAGGAGCTGGAGGGCTCGGGGGTGCTGGCCGTGGTCGCGGCCGGGCTCTACCTGGGCCACCGCTCGCCCGAGGCCGGGTACGCCAGCCGGCTCCAGGAGCGCCCGCTGTGGTCCTCGCTGGACCTGCTGCTGCAGGCGGTGGTCTTCGCGCTCATCGGGCTGCAGCTGCGCTACGTCGCCGAGTCGGTGGTGGAGTCCCAACGGTCGAACGTCGCGCTGGTCGGCGCCGCGGCCGCCGTGCTGCTCACCGTGATCGTCGTCCGGCCGCTGTTCGTGTTCGCCGTGGAGGCGCTGCGCCGGGCACCCCGCCCGTGGTCGGCGCGCAGGTCCCGCTCGCACCGGCCCACCTGGCAGCAGCAGGCGGTCATCTCCTGGACCGGGATGCGCGGGGTGGTCACCCTCGCCGCCGCCGCTGCGGTGCCGGCGGACTTCCCCGACCGTGACGTGCTCCAGCTGCTGGCGTTCACCGCGGCCATCGGCACCCTGCTGCTCCAGGGGCTGAGCCTCCCGTGGCTGATCCGCCGGCTCGACGTGCACGACGCCGGCCAGGCCCAGCGCGACGCCGAGGCCGAGGTGCACCTGGTGGAGCGGGCCACCGCCGCCGCCCTGGAGCGGGTCGCCGAGCTCGAGCGGGACATCGCCGCGCGGGTGGGCCCGGAACGGGCGAAGGCGGTCGCCGACCGGATCCGGGGGCCGCTGAAGGGCCGGGCGCAGTCGATGGCCGCCTCGGTGCGTGCGGAGGAGCAGGAGGACGCCGACCGCAACCGGAAGCGCGCCCAGGTCTTCCACCGGGTGCGCCAGGAGATCATCGAGGTGCAGCGCCGGGTGCTCATGGAGGAGCGGGACGAGGGCCACCTGGACGACGAGGTCATGCGCGCGGTGCTCCAGGAGCTGGACTACGAGGAGGCCGCGTCGGCGAGCTCCTGGGTGGGTCGGCTCTAGACGAGCTGACCCAGGAGCACACCCCCGCCGATCGCGGCCGCGACCACCGCGACGACCACCAGCTGCTTCCCCGTCGTCCCGGTCGTGCTGCCCCCAGGGGCGTCGAGCCGTGCCGGCATGCCCCACAGCTGCGCCGCGCTCCGCGGGACCACGTACCGCCCCTCCTGCTGGCCCTGCCAGACCGCCCGTCCGACGACGTCGACGACCGGGCGGCCGGCCTGGCGGAGCAGCCGCGAGTCGATCTTGAGCGTGCCGACGTCGTCGCTCAGGGCGAGGAACACCGACCGACCGGTGGCCGCGGACCCCACGTACGTCAGCCGGGTCAGGTCGATGCCGTTGCGGCCCAGCAGCCCGCGGCCCTCCAGCACCCGTCCGTCGCTGCGCACCCGGAAGCTGATCTCGGGCCAGACCAGGAACAGCGCGGTGAACGTGACGAGCGCGAGCAGGAACCACGGGGCGGGGACGGCGGGGTCACCGTCGGCGCGGGTGGCCCGGAAGCCCCCGACGGCTCCCGACACGACCATGACGACGCTCAGCACCCACACCACGACGGTGCGCCGGCGCGGGTCGATCCGGCGCGGCTCCCCCAGCGGGGGCGCCAGGCCCGTCACGCCGCCCTGCCGAGCACCACGCCCACGGCGACGCCGACGACCAGCAGCGCCACCGCGAGCAGGGCGCGCCCGGTCACCCCGCTCGTCCCGTGCGCGGGTGCTCCGGGCAGGGTCGGCATCCCCCACACGCCGGCCGCACCCACCGGGACGACGAAGCGCCGCTGCTCCTGACCGGTCCACACCGCCCGCCCGACGGCGTCGAGCACCGCCGGTCCGGCCTTGACCAGCGCCTTGGAGTCCACGGTCATCGCGGCGACGTCGTCCCTGAGGGTCAGCGAGACCGACCCGCGGGCGGCCGCGGAGGTGACCGAGGTCAGCCGGGCCAGGTCGATGCCGTGCCTGCCGAGCAGCCCGGTGCCCTCGAGCACCCGGCCGTCGCTGCGCAGGGAGAAGGCGCTGTCCTGCCAGAGGACGATCATCGCCACGAACACCGCGATGGTCGGCAGGAACCAGCCGATGGTGCCCAGCCGGTCGCTGTCGTGCAGGGCCGTCTCGTACCCGCCGAACACCGAGAACACGAGCACCAAGACGCCCAGGGCGGCCAGCACGACGGTGCGCAGCGTGGGGTCCACCCGGTGCGGCGGACCCAGCGGGGCGACCAGGCCGGCGGGCGGCTGCTGCGGGTACGGGGGCTGGTGTGGGGGCTGCACGCGGGCATCCTGGCACCCGCCGGCGGGGCGGTCGGGCCGTGGCGCGCGAGGCGACGGCCCGGGGCTGCTCAGTCCTCGACGTCGGCGGTGAGCAGGGCCAGCACCTGCTCGACCGAGGTGACCGCGCGCAGCTCGGCGGCCTTCTCCGGGTCGACCAGCACCTGGGCCAGCGCGGCCAGCACCGGCAGGTGCCCGTCGCCGACGGCGGCGATGCCGATGACCACCTCGGCCCGCCCGTTGCCCCAGTCGACCCCGGCCGGGTAGCGGGTGACGGTGAGCGCGTCGCCGAGCACCGACTCCCGGCCGGCGTTCGTGCCGTGCGGGATGGCCACCCCCTCGCCCATGTACGTCGAGATCGACTCCTCCCGCTCGAGCATGGAGGCGACGTAGTCGGCGGTGACCGCGCCGGCGGCGACCAGGAGCTCACCGGCCTGCCGGACGGCCTCGGTCTTGTCGGCCGCCACCCCGTCGAGCACGATCCGGCTCGGGTCCAGGAGGCCGGCGACCAGACCGTCAGCCATCGATGGTCGACCCGCCCTGGATGGCCTCGACCAGACCGTCCACGGCGGGGTCGCCCACGAACAGGGTGAAGGGGACGACCGGCTTGTCGCCGGCGTAGCGACGGGCACGGTCCACGAGCTTGGCGTGGGTGAGCACGACGTCGGCGTCGGTGGGGATCGCGTCGACCGGGCTGTGCACGACCGTGACGTCGTCGCTCTTGAGGCGCTTCTTCAGCTGGTTGGCCAGCAGCACGCTGCTGCCCATCCCCGCGTCGCACGCGATGACCAGCTTGCGGACGTCCTTGCCTTCGATGCTCGCCATGGTGTTCGCGCTCCTGCGGTAGGGGGCGGTGCGGGACGGTGAGGGCGAGCCTGCCACCGCCGACGGGTCGGTGGCCGCCCGGGAGTCAGACCCTGTGCACCCGGGGGCCGGCATCGGCGAGCTCGGCAGCGGTGCGCTCGTCCAGACCGGTGTCGGTGATGAGCAGGTCGACGGCGTCCAGGTCGCCGAAGTGGGCGAAGTGGTCGTGCCCGACCTTGCTGTGGTCGGCGAGCAGCACCACCCGGCGGGACGCCCCGATCATTGCGGTCTTGATCGCGGCCTCGGCGGGATCGGGGGTGGTGAGGCCGCGCTCGACCGAGACGCCGTTGGTGGCCAGCAGGGCGAGGTCGACGTAGACGCCGGCCAGGGCCGACAGCGCCCACGCGTCCACGCTGGCCAGCGTGCGGGACCGGACCCGCCCACCGAGCAGCAGCACGTTCAGGGCCGGGAAGGCCGCCAGCTTCCCGGCCAGTTGCAGCGAGTTGGTGACGACGGTGAGCTCGCGGTCGGTCGGCATGTGGTCGGCCAGCCGCGCCGTGGTGGTGCCCGCGTCGATGAGGACGGCGCCCTCGTCGGGGAGCTCGGCGATCGCGGCCTTGGCGATCCGCTCCTTCTCCGCGGTCAGGACGACGTCGCGGGCGGCCACCGCGGGTTCGAAGCCGAGACGCTCGACCGGGATCGCGCCACCGTGCACCCGCCGGAGGACGCCGACCCGCTCCAGCGCCGTCAGGTCCTTGCGGATGGTCTCCGGTGCCACGTCCAGTTCTGCGGCCAGCTCGGCCACCTCGACCCGTCCGACCGACCGGGCCGCCCGCAGGATGTGCTCCTGCCGTTCCTCCGCGTACACGTGACGCCCCTCACTCTGCTGTGGGGGACCTGTCTACGTGTCCCAAGCGGGCGAGGTCAAGCGTGACCGGAGCGAAACGGTCATCGCCCTCGTGAGGTGGCCGCCGGGGACCCCGGGGCACAGGTCGGTCGTGCGCGACGGAGTGGGTGATGGGGCTGTCGTGGGCCCTGGGACCACTGAGGCGCGACCTGGACAACTCTGCACAGTCACCCGCGTCCGTGTTCGTTCCGAAACGGCAGGGACACGGCTCTACGCGATCCGGAACGAGCAGTTCCTGCTCCTAGCTTTTCCACATCCGCACTCCACGCACACCCCACTCCCCGGGAGCTCCCATGGCGCGTCAGCGCGCAGCAGCAACGGCCGGCCTGCTGGCAGCCGGCTCCATCGCCCTCCCCTTCGTCTTCGCCACCCCCGCGATGGCCGCCCCCGGGCAGACCTTCAGCGGCACCGCGTCCTCCAACTTCCTGGCCGTCGGCGCCGCCCCGACCGCGGGCATCACCGAGCTCCTCGCGGCCCTCACCGTCGCCGACCCGACCGGCACCCTCACCGGGACCGTCGCCGACCTGGTCGACTCGGTCGGCCTGGCCGCCGGTGTCGAGCTGGGCAACGCCACGGCAGCGGCCAACGCCCCCGAGGTCGACCCGCAGACCGCCAGCGCGACGGCCAGCAACCTCGCGGCCGCCCTGGAGCTCGACCAGGCCAGCACCGGCCTCACCGCCCTGGACGCCGGCCAGGTCGCTCCCCCCGACAACGCCGCCCCCGACACCGCCAGCGCCACGGTCGACCTCGGCCCGGTCCTGACCGCCGGCCTGGTGACCAACACCGCCGGCGCCCGGGCGCTCGGCGCGGACAACTGCCCGGTCGCCGACGCCCCCCTCGGGCTCGGCAGCAGCGTGCTGACCGACGTCTCCCTGCTGGACTTCGCCGGCACCGGCCTCGTCACGACCGACGAGGTCACCTCCACCTCGTCGGTGGCCCTCGTCGCGGCCGGCCAGCCGGGCCTGAGCACGCAGTCGACCGCCACCCTGGACGTCGCCGGGCTGACCCTGTTCGGCGGCACCGACGCCGAGACGGTCATCGACCTGACCGGCGGGCAGCTGACCGCCCTGGTGCCGGACGCCACCGGAGCAGCCGTCCTCGACTACACCGCCCCCACGGGCACCATCACCACCCCCGGCGGTGGCGGCGCGGTCGCCCTCCCCGAGGGCAGCAGCGACACCGTCTACCTGCCGCTGACCCCGGCCGGGGAGACCGGACCCAGCCTGGCGCTGACCTACGTCTTCAACACCATCACCGACGCCGACGTCCAGGCCGGTGTCGTCGACGCCTCGATCCTGGGCCTGACCCTGGCCGTGGACCTGGACGGCACCGGAGCCGTCACGGCCCCGGTGGACCTCGTGGACCTGGGCATCGGCGCCCTCGGGGTCGACGCGACGAACATCGCCGGCGGCATCACCTGCGGCACGCCCCCGGTCACCCCGCCGGTCACGCCCCCCGGCACCACGACCCCGGTCGTGAACCCGATCGCCGGCGGCCCCGCCCGCCCGGCCGCGCTGGCCAACACCGGCGCGGAGCCCCTGCCGATGCTGGGCCTCGGCCTGGGTCTGCTGGCCGTCGGTGGCGCCGCCCTGGGCGCCGGCCCGCTGCGTCGCCGGATGAACAGCACCCCCTCCGCCTGACCCCGGAGGACTCACCGCACCACCGCACCACCGCACCACCGCACGGGAGGCGGGGCCGTTCCGGGAGACCGGGGCGGCCCCGCTGCCGTCGTCCGCACAGCACCGCCCCGGGCGGCGCACAGACGCCTACCGTGGGCGCGTGCCGAACCGCCGTCCCCCCGTGCTGCGGTGGCTCTGGTACGCCATGGGCGGTGGCCTCCCGCGGGCGTACTCCCGCTGGGTGCTCGAGGACACGACCCGCCGCAGCTGGCCGGTCCGGCACCTGGCGCGCGCCCTGGTCCAGATGAGCCCGGTGCTGCTGGTGTGCCTGGTCGCCGTGCCCGTGGTGCCCTTCGCGTTCCGCGCCGCCGCGGCCGGCGGCGGGGTGTTCCTGGGCCTGCTGTTCTCCGCGGCCTACATGACCGAGACCACCGAGCACCGTGCGGTGAAGGCCGGCTGGCCGCCCGGGACGACGGCCCGGGTCCGCGCCGAGCGGGCCGCCCGTGATGAGGTCGAACGGCACGCCCGCTACCGCCGCGACGGCGCCGGCAGCTACGACTGACCGGTCCGCACGACCCCCGGAGACCCCGTGACCTGCCTGTCCCGCCGCGCCCTGTTCGCCGCCACCGGTTCGGCGGCCGCGCTGGTGTCGCTCACCGCCTGCGCCGGTGAGCCCGTGCGCACCTCCGACGCCACGGCACCGGGGGACGTCGTCCTGCCGGTCGCCGACCTCCCGGTGGGCGGCGCCGTCGAGCTGGACGTCGACGGCCGGCGGACGCTGGTCACCCGGCCGGCCGAGGACGACGTCCGGGGGTGGGACGCCGAGTGCCCGCACCAGGGCTGCGCGGTGCGGGCACTCGCCGACGGCGGTCTGGGCTGTCCGTGCCACGGCTCGGCCTTCGACCCGGCGACCGGGGACGTGCTGGACGGCCCGGCCGAGGAGGGCCTCACCCCGGTGGCGCTGGCCGTCCGGGGCTCGGACGTCGTCCTCGGCTGAGGATCAGTCCTCGACGCGGAAGCCGATCTTCATCGTCACCTGGAAGTACTGCACCTGACCCTCGGACACCATGCCGCGGATCTCCGAGGTCTGGAACCACTCGATGTTGCGGACGGTCTCCGAGGCCTTGGCCACCGCCGTGCGGATGGCGTCGTCGACGCTGGTGGTGCTGCTGCCGACGATCTCGCTCAGCCGGTACACGTGGTCGCTCACGACGGTCTCCTCGCTCAGGGCCGCCGGGGACCCGGCGGGACTGGGCACGACCCTGGCACGGGACCCGGGGGTCCGCCGGGTGGGGAGGGAGCCCCGTGTCCGGATTGAACGGACGACCTTCCGCTTACAAGGCGGGTGCTCTACCACTGAGCTAACGGGGCGTGCTGCGCCGAGCAGGTTACCGGGGCAGCATCCCCGGCATGACCGCCACCGACACACCCACCGAGCCGACGACACACCCGACCGTGGCGGTGCTGGGCACCGGCGTGATGGGGGCCGGCATGGTCCGGTCGCTGCGCCGGGCCGGCCTCCCGGTGCGCGCCTGGAACCGCGATGCCGCCAAGGCCCGCGCGCTCACCGACTCCGGCGCCCTCGCCCTGGACACCCCGGCCGAGGCCGTCGCCGGTGCCGACGTCGTCCTCACCATGCTCTTCGACGCCGACTCCACCCTGGCCGTCGTGCGCGAGGCCGCACCCCCGGCCGGCACCGTCTGGCTGCAGACCACCACCGTCGGCGTCGAGGGCGCGGCGCGCACGATCGCGCTGGCCGACGAGCTCGGCCTGGTGCTCGTCGACTCCCCCGTGCTCGGCACCCGCAAGCCCGCGGAGGACGGCGCCCTGGTGATGCTGGCCAGCGGACCGCGCGAGCAGGTGGAGCCGCTCCTCGCCCCGGTGCTGGACGCGGTCGGCAGCCGCACGCAGTGGGTCGGCGAGGCCGGCCGCGGCAGCGCGCTGAAGCTGGTCGCCAACGCCTGGGTGCTCTCGGTGATCGCCGGCATCGCGCAGTCGGTCGCACTGGCCGAGGGGCTGGGTCTGGACGCCGAGGACTTCCTGGCCGCGATCGACGGCGGTGCGATGGACACCCCCTACGCCCGGATGAAGGCCCCGCAGATGGTGGCCGGGGAGTTCCCGGTGAGCTTTGCGCTGGCCGGGGCCATCAAGGACGCCGGTCTCATCGTCGAGGCGCTGCGCTCGGCCGGGGTGAGCGACCGGCTGGCCGCAGCGGTGCTGGAGACCATGACCGTCGCGGCCGACCGCGTGGGCGACCCCTCCGGCGTCGACATGGGCGCGCTGTACGCAGGGCTCACGACTCAGGGCTGAGGCGCGTCGCCCCGCACCCAGGACGCGGGGTCGCTGTCCACCCGGGCCCCGTCGGCCAGCCAGCGGGCGAAGCCGGCGGGGTCACGTCGTTCCAGCTCGTCGAGGGTGTCCTGCCGCCGTCGGACGACGTGCTGGCGCGTCCCCGGCTCCAGCTCGGCACCCAGTGCGCCCGCGGTGCGCAGCCACTCCCGGCCCAGGGCGTCGGTGCTGAGCTCGGCCACCGGGGCCAGCACCGGGGACCCCGGCACCGCGGGGCCGGGCACAGCCCGACCCCCTCGGGTCCGCAGGGCGAAGGTCGTCAGGCCGGCCAGCGCGACCGCCACCAGCACCCCGGCCAGGCCCCCCACCAGCACCGCGACGACCAGCGACAGGGCCGCCAGGACCACCACACCCGGGGCACCCGGCCCACGACCCACGAGACCACGGGCGGACACGACGCCTCCTGGTGCACGGTCGGGGTGGAGCGGGACGTGCGGCGTTCGCACCGGGGGCCCCGGTCGGATGTCCGGCGTGCAGGGACCTCACAGCCCACGTGCAGCGCGCGCAGAGTCGGCCCGGGCACCGTCGTCACCACGAGCGGAGAACACCTCCGCGACGGTGGGAGGACAGCAGTGAACGAGCAGAACCGCCCGGCCGACGAGACCGGGCAGAACACCGGCCGGTACCCGACGCAGGGCCTGCCGCCCCAGCAGCCCTACGGCGCCCCCTCGCCGCACGTGCCACCGCACCAGGGGTGGACCGGGCAGCCGCAGCCCGCCGTCCCCTCGTACGCGACCGCGGGCCCGGGCCTCCCCCCGGTCTTCGTGCCCCCGCAGCCGGCCCGGCGCACCGGGCGCTGGCGGATCGGGGTCGCCGGGCTCGTCGCCGGCGCGCTGATCGGTGGCGGCGCCGGGGCCGGGGTGGTCAGCCTGGTCGGCTCGGACTCCTCGGCCACCACCCCGGCCGCCTCGGCGCAGAGCGTGGTGATCACCGACCCGCAGGACGCGACGTCGGCCACCGCGGCAGCGGCCAAGGCCGCCCCCAGCGTGGTGACGATCTACGTCTCGGGCAGCAGCGAGTCCGGATCCGGCTCGGGCGTCGTCCTGACGAAGGACGGCTACGTGCTGACCAACAACCACGTGGTGACGCTGGACAGCAGCACCTCCACCGCCACGGTCCAGGTGCGGACGGCGGACGGCACCCTCTACGACGCCTCCGTCGTGGGCACCGACCCCAGCTCCGACCTCGCGGTGGTCAAGCTGTCCGACGCCAGCGGTCTGACCCCGGCCACGTTCGCCGACTCCGACGACGTCCAGGTCGGTGACCTCGCGGTGGCGATCGGTGCACCGCTGGGCCTGTCCAACACCGTCACCGACGGCATCATCAGCGCCACCGACCGGGCCGTCGCCACCGGGTCGGACACCGAGCAGACGGTCATCGACGCCCTGCAGACCGACGCCGCGATCAACCCGGGCAACTCCGGCGGCGCGCTGGTGGACGCCGCCGGCGAGGTGGTCGGCATCAACACCGCGATCGCCTCGGTCGCCGCCGCCTCGGTGCCGGGGCAGGAGGCCGGCCAGAGCGGCAACATCGGCGTCGGGTTCGCCATCCCCTCCAACACCGCCAAGCGGGTGGCCGAGGAGATCGTCGAGAACGGCAGCGCCAGCCACGCGCTGCTCGGGGTCAGCGCCCAGACCGCCTCCGGGGACTCCCAGGTCGGCGAGGGCGCCCAGGTCTCCCAGGTGCAGTCCGGCGGCCCGGCCGCCGCGGCCGGTCTCCAGGCCGGGGACGTGATCACCGCGGTCGGTGACCGGGCGATCACCACCTCCACCGAGCTCACCGCCGCGGTGCGCAGCTCCTCGCCCGGCGAGAAGGTCACCCTGACCGTCCGCCGCGGGGACAGCACCAGCACCGTCGACGTCACGTTGGGCACCGCCACCAGCTGAGGCCGACGACGGACGACCCGGCACTCCACCCGGAGTGCCGGGTCGTCGCACGTCCGGGCCCTCCTAGGCTGGTCCGGTGTCGGCACCCCGGACGTCCCTCCCCCTGACCGGGGCGCTCGACGACCCCGCCCGGGCCCGCGACCTGCAGAAGATGAAGCGGCTGGCGACCGGGCTCTTCGTGCTCGCCGCGGTGGTCTTCCTGGTCTGCGTGCTGTTCGGGGGCGACCGCACCTGGGTCGGCTACGTCCGGGCCACCGCCGAGGCGTCCATGGTCGGGGCGCTGGCCGACTGGTTCGCCGTCACCGCGCTCTTCCGGCACCCGCTGCGGCTGCCGATCCCGCACACCGCGATCATCCCGCGCAAGAAGGACCAGATCGGGGAGAGCCTCGGCGCCTTCGTCCAGGAGAACTTCCTGACCCGCGCGGTGGTCGACGAGCGGCTCGCCGCCGTCGACGTGCCCGGGAGGATCGGGGACTTCCTGGCGGCTCCGGGCCGGGCCGAACGCCTGGCCGGGGACGCCGGCGTCGCGCTCGGGGCACTGGGCGACCTCCTGAAGGACGACGACCTGCAGCCCGCCGTCGCCGCGCTGGTCGACCGCAAGCTCCGGGACACCCCGGCCGCCCCGGCGCTGGCTCGGGCGATCGAGCTGGTCATCGAGGGCGACCGGCACCAGGAGGTGCTCAGCGCCGGGCTGAAGGCGCTGGCCGCCTTCCTCGAGGAGAACCAGGCGGTGTTCCGCGCCCAGCTCGGGGACGCCTCGCCCAGCTGGGTGCCGATCTGGGTCGACGACCGGCTCTTCGACAAGGTGTTCACCCTGCTCCAGGGCTTCTTCGCCGAGGTGGGCGAGGACCCCCGGCACGAGCTGCGTCGCTCCTACGACCAGCGGCTGCGCACCTACGTGCACGACCTGCGCACCGACCCGGCCACCGCCGCCCGGGTCGAGGAGCTCAAGGCCGAGCTGGTCGACCACCCCGCCGTCCGCACCTGGTCGGGGTCGCTGTGGACCACCGCGAAGAACGCCGTGCTCGCCGCGGCCGCCGACCCCGACTCCGAGTTGCGCGTCCGGATCGCCGGGCTCATCCGGCAGGGTGCGGTGCTCCTGCAGACCGACCCCACCACCCGCGACCTGGTGCAGACCCAGACCCGGCGGGCCGCCGGCTACGTCGTCGACCGGTTCGCCGGGGACCTCGCCGAGCTGGTCAGCAGCACCGTGGCCCGCTGGGACACCGAGGAGACCAGCCGCCGGATCGAGCTGCAGGTCGGTCGGGACCTGCAGTGGATCCGGGTGAACGGCACCGTGGTGGGCGGCCTGGCCGGGCTGGTCATCTACTCGGTGGCCCAACTGCTGGGCTGACCTGCACCGACCCCGGCTGCGACGCCGGGTGACCCCGGTTACTGTCGCGGGCATGGCTCAGGTCGCCTACGTGCAGGCATCCCGCATCTACCCCGGCTCCGACACCCCCGCGGTGGACGCGCTGGACCTCGAGGTCGCCGACGGGGAGTTCCTCGTCCTCGTCGGCCCGTCCGGCTCGGGGAAGTCCACCGCGCTGCGGATGCTGGCCGGGCTGGAGGACGTCGACGCCGGCGAGATCCGGATCGACGGCCGCGACGTCTCCGACGCCGCCCCCAAGGACCGCGACATCGCCATGGTCTTCCAGAACTACGCGCTCTACCCGCACATGACGGTCGGGGAGAACATGGGCTTCGCGCTCAAGCTGGCCGGGACCCCCAAGGCCGAGATCAAGGACCGGGTGGCCAAGGCCGCCGGGATGCTCGACCTCACCGCCTACCTCGACCGCAAGCCCAAGGCGCTCTCCGGTGGCCAGCGGCAGCGCGTCGCGATGGGCCGGGCCATCGTCCGCTCGCCCCGGGTGTTCCTCATGGACGAGCCGCTGTCGAACCTCGACGCCAAGCTGCGCGTGCAGACCCGATCGGAGATCGCGAACCTGCAGCGCGAGCTGAACACCACCACGCTCTACGTCACCCACGACCAGACCGAGGCCATGACCATGGGCCACCGGGTGGCGGTGCTGAAGGACGGGCTGCTCCAGCAGGTGGCCACCCCGCGCGAGCTCTACGAC
Source organism: Geodermatophilus sp. Leaf369 (assembly GCF_001424455.1). Classification (NCBI taxonomy): domain Bacteria; kingdom Bacillati; phylum Actinomycetota; class Actinomycetes; order Geodermatophilales; family Geodermatophilaceae; genus Geodermatophilus; species Geodermatophilus sp. Leaf369. The sequence continues at coordinate 1,188,112 of NZ_LMQA01000001.1, forward strand.
ACCCCGGCCAACGTGTTCGTCGCCGGGTTCATCGGCTCCCCCGCGATGAACATCCTCACCGCCCCGGTCACCGCCGACGGCGTCACCGTCGGCGGGCTGACCGTCCCGGTCCCCCGCGAGGCCCTCACCGGGGTCACCGACACCGTCACCATCGGCATCCGGCCGGAGTCCTTCGAGCTGTCGAGCTCCCCCACCGGCCTGCAGCTCGACGTCCGGCTGGTCGAGGAGCTCGGCGCCGACGCCTACCTGCACGGCACCGTGCGGCACGGCGGCGAGGCCCAGCAGATGGTCGTGCGGGTCGACGGGCGCACGCCCCCGGTCATGGGCTCGACGGTCGACCTGTCGGTCCGCCCCGGCGAGCAGCACCTGTTCCACCCGGAGGACGGCCGGCGGCTCGCCACCTGATCAGGCCGGCGGTCCGTCGAGGGTGAACCCGGCCCACTCGAAGCCGGGGCTCACCACACAGCTGACCAGCACCTCGCCGTCCACCGGCTCTGCCCGCTGACGCACGCCCGCCGGCACGAGTGCCTGGACGTGCTCCGGGCCGAGCTCGACGACGTCGTCCCCGACCTGCAGCCGCAGCCGGCCGGGGCCGTGCCAGAGCCACAGCTCGTCGGCGTCGACGGTGTGCCAGGCCGAGGACTCCCCGGTGGCCAGCAGGAACAGGATCGCCGTGGCCCGCGGCCGACCGTCGTCGGCCGCGGGCGCGGTCCAGGTGCGGCGGAACGAGCCACCCTCGGGGTGGGGCTCGAGTCCGAGCCGTTCCGCCGTGCCCGGCATCAGCGGCGGGCCGAGGCCGCCGCGTAGAGCGCGATGCCGGCCGCGACGCTGACGTTCAGCGACTCGGTGTCCTTGGAGATCGGGATGCTCAGCACGACGTCGCAGCGCTCGCGCACCAGCCGGGAGAGGCCCGCGCCCTCGGCGCCGACGACCAGCGCGATCGGGTCGGCCAGACCGTCGTAGTCGTGCAGGCTCATGTCGCCGTCGGCAGCCAGCCCGACGGTCTGCAACCCGGCCTCCTGGTACCCCTGCACCGCGCGGGCGAGGTTCACCGCGCGGGCGACCCGGATCCGGGCCGCGGCACCGGCGCTGGTGCGCCAGGCCGAGGCGGTCATGCCGACCGCGCGACGCTGCGGGACGACGACGCCGTGCGAGCCGAAGGCCGCGGCCGACCGGACGACGGCACCCAGGTTGCGCGGGTCGGTGATCCCGTCCAGGGCGACGATCAGCGGCGGCCGCTGGCTGTCCCGGGCGATGTCGAGCAGGTCCTCGGGGTGGGCGTACTCGTAGGGCGGGACCATCAGCCCGATGCCCTGGTGCAGCGCGCCGTCGCTCATCCGGTCGAACTCGGCCTTGCCCACCTCGAGCAGCGGCAGCCCGCGGTCGGCCGAGAGCTGCACGGCCTCGGCGATCCGCTCGTCGGTGCCGCCGCGGCTGGTGTCGCCGGTGACCACGTAGAGCGCGGTCGCCGGGATCCTGGCGCGCAACGCCTCCACGACGGGGTTGCGCCCGAGCAGCAGCTCGGGGGTCTCCTCGTTGCGGCGCTGCACCCGGGCCCGGCCCTCGCGGCGGACCTGCACCTGCTTGGCCCGCTTGTGCGCCGGGTGGTAGGGCCGGTCCTCGGCCTTGGGGGTGGCCCCCCGGCCGGCCAGGGACCGGCGGTTCTTCCCGCCGGTGCCCCCGGTCGCCGTCTTCTTGCCGGCGCCTGCCGACCGTCCGCGTCGTTGGCTGTTGCCCGCCATCAGCGGGTCACCTCTCTCCGTGCTGCTGCCGTCCGGCTCACCGGGAGAGCTCCCAGCGGGGGCCGGACGGGGTGTCCTCGACGCTGACGCCGAGGGTGGTCAACTGGTCGCGGACGGCGTCGGCCGCCGCGAAGTCCTTGCGGGCCCGGGCCGCCGCACGCTGGTCCAGGGCGAGCCGGACCAGACCGTCGGTGACCTCGGCGAGCCGCGGGTCGCTGCCGCTGGACCCGGCCCAGTGCGGGTCCAGCGGGTCCAGCCCGAGCACGGCGAGCATGGCCCGCACCGAGCCCAGGGCCGCGGCGACCGCGGTCCCGTCGCCGTCGGCCAGCGCGGTGTTGCCGACCCGGACGGCCTCGTGCACGGCGGCGACCGCGGCGGGGGTGGCCAGGTCGTCGTCCAGCGCGGCGGTGAACTCCGGTGCCAGCACCGGCTCCCCGGCGTCGGCACCGACCCGCTCGGCCGCCCGCCGCACGAACGACTCCAGCCGCCGGTAGGCCTGACCGGCCTCGGCCAGGGCGTCCTCGGTGAACTCGATGGTGGAGCGGTAGTGCGGGGCGATGAGGTAGTAGCGCAGCTCGACCGGCCGGACCCGGGTGACGACGTCGTCGACCAGGGCGGTGTTGCCCATCGACTTGCTCATCTTCTCCCCGCCCAGGGTGACCCAGCCGTTGTGCAGCCAGTACCGGGTGAACGGGTCGCCGGCGGCGCGCGACTGCGCCTGCTCGTTCTCGTGGTGCGGGAAGCGCAGGTCCAGCCCGCCGCCGTGCAGGTCGAACTCCGCACCCAGGTACTTGTGCGCCATCGCCGAGCACTCCAGGTGCCAGCCCGGCCGGCCCCGACCCCAGGGGGTGTCCCAGGACGCGGTCGCCGGGTCGGTCGCCTTGTGCGCCTTCCACAGCGCGAAGTCCCGGGGGTCGCGCTTGAGGTCGTCGGTGTCGCTGTCGGCGGCCGGCTGCAGGTCCTCGAGCTTCTGCCCGGTCAGCTCGCCGTACGCCGGCCAGGACCGGACGTCGAAGTACACGTCACCACCGGCCGGGTAGGCGTGCCCACGCTCGACCAGCCGGGCGATCATCTCGATCATCTCCGGCACGTGGCCGGTCGCCCGCGGCTCGTAGGTGGGCGGCAGCGTGCCCAGCAGGTCGTAGGCCCGGGTGCAGGCCAGCTCGTTGCGGTAGGCCCAGTCCCACCACTCCACACCGGCGGTCTCGGCCTTGGCGAGGATCTTGTCGTCGACGTCGGTCACGTTGCGCACGAAGGTGACGTCGAGGCCGTCGTGGGTGAGCCAGCGGCGCAGCACGTCGAAGGCCAGCGCGGCCCGCACGTGCCCGATGTGCGGCGGGCCCTGGACGGTGAGACCGCAGACGTACATGGAGGCCCGCCCGGCACGCAGGGGCGTGAAGTCGCGCACGGCACGCGCGGCCGTGTCGTACAGGCGGAGGCTCACCGGGCGGAGTCTACGGAGGCCCCGCCACCGGTCCGGACCACGAGCGCGGTGGCGATCGCCGCCCGTCCCTCGCCGCGACCGGTGAGCCCGAGCCCGTCGGTGGTGGTGGCGGTCAGCCCGACCGGGGCACCGAGGGCCGCGGTGAGCACCCGTTCGGCCTCGGCGCGACGCGGGCCGACCTTCGGGGTGTTGCCGACCAGCTGCACCGTGGCGTTGCCGACGACCCACCCGGCGGCGGCCAGGGTCTCCCGCACGTGCACCAGGACGTCGGCGCCCCGGGCCCCGGCCCAGCGCGGGTCGTCGGTGCCCAGCAGCCCGCCGATGTCACCGAGACCGGCGGCCGCCAGCACCGCGTCGGTGAGGGCGTGGGCCACGACGTCGCCGTCGGAGTGCCCGGCGCAGCCGTCCACGCCGGGCCACTCGAGACCGGCCAGCCAGCAGGTGCGCCCGGCCTCGACCGGGTGCACGTCGGTGCCGGTGCCCACGCGGGGCAGGACGGGCTGGGTCACGGGGCGGCCACCTGGAGCTCGGCGAGACGGAGGTCGTGGGGGACGGTGATCTTGGCGGCCCGCTCGTCGCCGTCCACGGTGGTGACCGGCACGCCCGAGGCGCGGACGACGGAGGCGTCGTCGGTGAACTCCGCGGCGCTGCCGTGCGCGGCGGCGTAGGCGGCGACCAGGGCCTGCCGGTGGAAGCCCTGCGGGGTCTGCACCCGGCGCAGCGCGGCCCGGGCGACCTCGGTGGTCACCGACCCGTCGGCGGCCACGGACACCGTGGTGTCGACGACTGGCAGCACGGGGACGACGGCCGGGGCACCGGCGGCCAGCGCCGCGAGCACCCGGGCGACGACGTCCGGCGGGGTCAGCGGGCGGGCGGCGTCGTGCACCAGGACGGCGTCGACGTCCTCGCGGGCGAGAGCCAGTGCGGCGCGGACCGAGGCGGTGCGGGTGTCCCCGCCCTCGACCAACTCGACGTCGGGCCCGAGCGCTGCGGCGAAGGCGGCCCGGTCGGCGGCCGGGACGGCGACGACGACGCGCTGCACCCCGCCCTCGAGCAGGGTCTGCACCGCCCAGGCGACCAGGGGCCGGCCGGCGAGCTCGACGAGGGCCTTGGGGCGTTCGTGGCCCAGACGCAGACCACTCCCGGCCGCTGCGACGATGCCGACAGCGTGCACGGGAGTGGTCCGGGTGTGGTTCTGGTGGGGCGCGGTGCTCAGCTGGCGAGGACCTCGTCGAGCAGGATCTCGGCCTTGTCCTCGTTGGTGCCCTCGGCGAGCGCGAGCTCGCTGACCAGGATCTGGCGGGCCTTGGAGAGCATCCGCTTCTCCCCGGCCGACAGGCCGCGGTCCTTGTCGCGACGCCACAGGTCGCGCACGACCTCGGCGACCTTGTTCACGTCACCGGAGGCCAGCTTCTCGAGGTTGGCCTTGTAGCGACGCGACCAGTTGGTCGGTTCCTCGGTGTGCGGGGCGCGCAGGACCTCGAAGACCTTGTCCAGGCCCTCCTGCCCGACCACGTCACGAACGCCCACGATCTCGGCGTTGTCTGCTGGTACTCGTACGGTGAGGTCGCCCTGGGCGACCTTGAGCACGAGGTAGGCCTTCTCGACTCCCTTGACGGTGCGCTGCTCGATCGCCTCGATGAGCGCTGCTCCGTGGTGCGGGTAGACGACGGTCTCGCCGACGGTGAAGCCCATGTGTGTGTAGCCCCTTTCGCTGGACCCCAGAATACCACGGGACGGGTGCTACGGATCTGGTTGGTCCTGCCAAACGTGCAGGTCAGAGGCTTGTTGCTGGTCAGAGTGGGGTTGACAGGGGATGGTGGGTGTGCCTGCAGCGGGTGACGGGGACCGTCCGGGGGCCGGTCGGGTGGTGCTCGCGATGGCCCTGGCGACCCATCTGGGACCCACCGTGGCGGTCACCGCGGTGGGCGCGCTGCTGGCCGTCACCGCCGGGGTCGGGCCCGCCCGGACGGTGCTGGTGACCCTCGCGGTGCTCGCCGGGCAGGCCTCCATCGGGTGGAGCAACGACTGGCTGGACGCCGACCGGGACGCCGCCGTCGCCCGCGCGGACAAGCCGACCGTGCAGGGTCTGGTGACCCCGGCCCGGCTGCGTGCGGCGGCGCTGGTGGCCCTCGCGCTCGCGGTGGTGCTCTCCCTGGCCCTCGGCCCCGCGCCCGGCGTGCTGCTGCTGGGCGTCGTCGCCGGCGGCTGGGCCTACAACGCCGGGCTCAAGCGGACCGCGGCCTCGCTGGTGCCCTACCTGGTGGCCTTCGGCCTGCTCCCGGCCGGCGTGGTGGCCGCGGCCCCCGGCACCCCGGCCGCCCCGTGGTGGCTGGTCGCCGCCGGTGCCGCACTGGGCGGGGCCGCGCACCTGGCCAACGTGGCCCCCGACCTGGAGGACGACGCCGCCACCGGGGTGCGCGGGCTCCCCCACCGGCTGGGCGCCACGGCGTCGGCACTCGTCGCGGCACTGCTGCTGGGCGGGGCGTCCCTCGTCCTGGTGCTCGGCCCCGCCGGCCCGCCCACCCCGCTGGGCTGGGTGGCCGTGGTCGTCGCCGTCCCGGCGCTGGTGGTGGCCGCCCTCGCCGGCACCGAGCGCTTCCGCCGGGCCGCCTTCCCGGCGGTCATGCTGCTCACCGTCGTCGACGTCGTCCTGCTGCTCGCCGGCGGCGGCTCGCTCCGCTAGAAGGGGTCGGTCCCCCTCCGGCGCTCCTGGTCGACGACCTCGGCGCGGTCCTTCAGCCGCTCCAGCCCGGCCAGGGGGCGCGACATCCGGTGGTTGCCGGCGAGCTTCTCCCGCGTCCGGTCCAGGAACCCCCAGTAGCCGGCGGTGAACGGGCAGGCGTCCTCCCCGATCCGCTTCTTGGGGTCGTACCGGCAGCCACCGCAGTAGTCGCTCATCCGGTCGATGTAGGCCCCGCCCGAGGCGTAGGGCTTGGTGGCGAGCACCCCGCCGTCGGCGTGCTGGCTCATGCCGACCACGTTGGGCACCATCACCCAGTCGTAGCCGTCGACGAACAGCCGGTGGAACCAGTCCGTCATGGCCTGCGGGGCGATGCCCCGCTGCAGGGCGTAGTTGCCCAGCACCATCAGCCGCGGGATGTGGTGCACCCAGCCGCGGGCCCGCAGGTCGCCGACCACCCCGGCCAGGCACGCGGCGTCGACCTGGCTGGTGTCCAGGTCGGCCAGCCAGTCGGGGACGGCGGCGTGCGCCTCGAGGGCGTTGCCCTCCCGGTAGTCGCGACCCAGGAACCAGTAGAGGTGCCAGATGTAGTCGCGCCAGCCCATGACCTGGCGGACGAAGCCCTCGACGGAGTTCAGCGGCAGCCCGGCACCGTCGCCCACCGAGTCGCGGTAGGCCGCCTCGGCGCGGTGCACGACCTCGACCGGGTCGACCAGGCCCAGGTTCATCGGCGCGGACAGCAGCGAGTGCGCCAGCCACGGCTCGCCCGCCAGCATCGCGTCCTCGTGCGGGCCGAAGGCGGCCAGCCGGTGGTCCAGGAAGTCACGCAGTCGGTGCAGCGTCTCCCGGCGGGTGACCGGGAACAGCCGCGGACCGTCGTCCCCGACGAAGGAGACGTCGCCGTCGGCCTCCCACCGGTCCAGGTCGGCGCGCACCTGCTCGTCGATCTCGTCCTCGGCCGGCATCCAGGGCTCCGGCGCCGGGGAGCGGCCGTCCTTGGGCGGGGGCTCGCGGTTGTCGGCGTCCAGGTTCCACCGCCCGCCCACGGGCTCGGCGCCGTCCATCAGCACCTCGTGCCGGCGGCGGGCGTCGCGGTAGAAGTCCTCCATCAGCAGCGCCCGGCCGCGCCGGCCGTTCGACCGACCGCCCGCCCAGGTCGCGAAGTCGGCCTGGCTGGTCACGAAGCCGCGGGCGGCGAGCACCTGCAGCCCGTCGCGGGCCAGCACGAAGTCCCGGCCGCCCCAGGTGGTCGGTGCGCACACGCTCACCGGGCCCTCGACCCGGTCGAGCGCCTCGCCGTAGGTGTCGGTCTGCAGGAACACCGCCTGGTCGCCGAGCTCGGCGGCGCGGTGCCGCAGCGCGGACAGCACCAGGTGGGCCTTCTGCCGGTGGAACCGGCGGCGGCGGAAGACCGCACGGGACTCGACCAGCAGCACCTCCTGGTGCGGGTCGTCCAGGAAGTGCGGGCCGAGCTGGTCGGCGAAGCACCAGCGCCGGGTGTCCGGCGCGCGTTCCGGGAAGTCGGCGAGGGCCGGGTCGTCCGGTGCCCGCCCGTCGTCCTCGGCGTCCACGGCGTGCTCCTGCGTGCTGTGTGCGGCCACGTGCCTCACCTCCCCGCGCGCATGGTGGGCAGACCGTTAGGCTCAGCGCGACTCGAGCCACCGACGTCCGGTGGCCGTGCTGCTCCTGGAGGTCCCCCGCCGTGAACCGCGTCCTGCGCACCGCCACCGTCGGCGCGCTGCTGCTGTCCCCGGTGCTCCTGACCTCCTGCAGCGCCGGTCAGATCGCCCAGACCGCCACCCAGGACCGCGACATCCGCGGCGGGCAGGCCGACCTCGGCGACATCCACCTGCGCACCGCGACCACCGCCTACCCGACCAACGGGCTGTACGAGGCCGGGGACGACGCCCGCCTGCTGGTGGCCATCGCCAACTCCGGGCCCACCGCCGACGTGCTCACCGACATCTCCGGCGACGGCTTCGAGTCCGTGGAGATCGTCGACCCCGAGGCCGACCCCGAGGCGACCGAGCCCACCACCGAGCTGACCATCCCGGCCGGCGGCAACGTCTACGTCGGCGACGGCGGCCCGGCGGTCACCCTCGTCGGGCTGACCGAGGAGCTCACCCCCGGCACGGCGCTGCAGGTCACGATGACCTTCGAGAACGCCGGCGAGGTCACCCTCCCGGTGCTGGTCGGCACCCCGGCGCTGGACCTCCCGCGCGGCGAGGGCTTCGACTTCCACGGCGAGGAGTAGCCGCACGGTTCTGTCGTACCCACCGGGCACGATGGAGCCGTGCCACCGACCAGCCTGAAGTCCCGCCCCGGCCACCGCTGCACCGAGTGCGGCTACGCCTCCGCCAAGTGGGTCGGTCGCTGCCCCGAGTGCCAGGCCTGGGGCACGATCGCCGAGGTCGGCGCCACCGCCAGCGGCGGCCTCCGCTCGGTCCAGGCCGGCCCCACCACCGGCCGGGCCCGTCCGATCGCCCAGGTCGAGCTGGCCGGTGCCCGCGCGGTGCCCACCGGCATCGAGGAGTTCGACCGGGTGCTGGGCGGCGGCCTGGTGCCCGGCGCGGTGCTGCTGGTGGCCGGTGAGCCCGGGGTCGGCAAGTCCACGCTGCTGCTCGAGGTCGCCCACCGGGTGGCGGCCAGCAACGGGCCCACCCTGGTGGTGTCCGGGGAGGAGTCCGCGGCCCAGGTGCGGCTGCGCGCCGAGCGGATCGGCGCCCTGCACGACGAGCTGTTCCTGGCCGCGGAGACCGAGCTGTCCGCGGTGCTCTCGCACATCGAGGACGTCAACCCCACCCTGCTCGTGCTCGACAGCGTGCAGACCGTCCGCTCCCCCGCCGTCGACGGCACCGACGGCGGCGCCACCCAGGTCCGCGCCGTGGCCAGTGCGCTGACCGGGATCGCCAAGGCGCGCGGGATGACGGTGATCCTGGTCGGGCACGTCACCAAGGACGGCGCGATCGCCGGGCCCCGCGCACTGGAGCACCTGGTCGACGTGGTGATCAGCTTCGACGGCGAGCGGCACTCGACCCTGCGCATGGTCCGGGCCACCAAGAACCGGTTCGGCCCGGCCGACGAGATCGGCTGCTTCGAGATCGGTGACGGCGGCGTCATCGGCGTCCCCGACCCCTCCCACCTGTTCGTCTCCCGCCGCACCTCCCCGGTGGCCGGCAGCGCCGTGACCGTGACCATGGAGGGCAGCCGACCGCTGCTGGCCGAGGTGCAGGCGCTGGTTGCCCCGTCCGGCGGCGGGTCACCGCGCCGCGCGGTCAGCGGCCTGGACCCCCAGCGGGTGGCGATGATCAACGCCGTGGTCGAGCGGCGCGGCGGGGTGCGGCTGGCCGACGCCGACGTGTTCGCCGCCTCGGTCGGCGGGGTGAAGATCACCGAGCCGGCGGCCGACATGGCCCTGGCGCTGGCGATCGCCTCGGCCAGCAAGGACCGCGCGGTCCCGGGCAACGTCATCGCCCTGGGCGAGGTCGGGCTCTCGGGTGAGATCCGACGGGTCGGCGGGACCGGCCGGCGGCTGGCCGAGGCCGCCCGCCAGGGCTACACCGTGGCGCTCGTCCCCCCGGACGCCGGACAGGCCCCGCCCGGGATGCGCCTGGTCGAGGTCGCCGACCTGGGCGCGCTGTTCCACAAGCTGTTCTGAGCCCCCCGCGGTCCCGGCGCACCGGAGCCCAGGCCCCCGGCCAGGGCGTCACCTAGACTCAGCCCTCGCACCACCCGCATACGTCAGGAGCGCGAGTGCCCCCCGCAGTGGACCCCGAGGTCGCCCTCCGCGAGCTCCTGGGACGGATCGCGCCGGGGACGGCGTTGCGGGACGGACTGGAACGGATCCTGGCCGGCCGCACCGGCGCGCTCATCGTGCTGGGCTACGACCGGGTCGTGGAGTCCCTGTGCACCGGCGGGTTCGCCCTGGACGTCGCGCTGTCGGCCACCCGGCTGCGCGAGCTGGCCAAGATGGACGGCGCGGTGATCGTCTCCTACGACGGCACCCGGATCGTCCGCGCCGGCGTGCACCTCATGCCCGACCCGACCATCCCCACCGAGGAGTCGGGCACCCGGCACCGCACCGCCGAGCGGGTCGCCCTGCAGACCGACTTCCCGGTGCTGTCGGTGAGCCAGTCGATGCACATCATCAGCGTCTACGTCGCCGGCCGCCGCTACACCCTCGAGCACCCCACGACGATCCTGGCCCGCGCCAACCAGGCCCTCGCCGCCCTCGAGCGGTACAAGCTCCGGCTCGACGAGGTGGCCTCCACGCTGTCCGCGCTGGAGATCGAGGACCTCGTCACCGTCCGCGACGCGATGAGCGTGAGCCAGCGGCTGGAGATGGTCCGCCGGATCGCCGACGAGATCGAGGGCTTCGTCGTCGAGCTGGGCACCGACGGGCGGCTCCTGGCCCTGCAGCTGGACGAGATGCTGGCCGGCGTCGAGGAGGACCGGGGCCTGCTGGTCCGGGACTACCTGCCCACCGACGGGCGCCGCACGCCGGCGGGCGAGGAGGTCCTCACCGACCTGCGCGCCCTCACCGCCACCGAGCTGCTCGACCTCTCCGCGGTGGCGCGCTGCTACGGGCTCCCCACCTCACCCGACGCGCTGGACTCCCCGGTCAGCCCACGTGGCTACCGGCTGCTGGCCCGGGTGCCCCGGCTGCCCGCCGGGATCATCGACAAGCTGGTCGTCCACTTCGGGGGACTGCAGAAGCTGCTGGCCGCGACCATCGAGGACCTGCTGTCCGTCGAGGGCGTCGGGGAGGCCCGGGCCCGCGGCATCCGCGAGGGGCTGTCCCGGCTGGCCGAGACCTCGATCCTCGACCGCTACAGCTGACCGGGCTCAGACCAGGCTGAACGGGACCGCGGGGCCGACCGCGGTGTCCAGCCGGGCCTGCAGCTGGTACGCGCCCGGCGCCGGGGTGACCCGGTCGGTGGCGCAGCCGGGCGAACTGGTGAGCCCGCCCCAGACCAGCGGGTAGGCGAGCACCTCGCCCGCGGCCAGCGTGCGGGGCTCGCTGCTGGCCTCGGGGAAGCAGTCCTGGCTGCCCCAGAGCCGGGTGCCGGCACCGTCGAGCAGCACGATCTCGCGCAGCCCGGCGTCCAGGCTGCGCGTGCAGGACACCGGCGAGGTGTTGGTGACCGTCAGCGTGAACGTCGGCTTGCTGCCCACGGCAGCCTGCGCCGGGTCGGCGGAGACCCCGACGGCGATCATGTCGTCGCCGCAGGCCTGGCCCTCGGTGTAGACGGGTCCGGCGGGCGTCTCCGGGGCCGGCGCGGGCTCCACCGGGGCCGGCTCGGTCGTCGTGGGGGCCGGCGCGGTGGGCGTCTCCCCGGCGGCCAACGAGGGCACGACCTGCTCCAGGGACGGCGCGGGGAGCACCGGGGAGTCGGCGCCGGTGTCCTCGGCGACGGCCGCGGTGTCGGTGCCACCGGCCACGGCGGACACCACGGCCCACCCGCCCCCGACGACGAGGGCGACCAGCAGACCGAGCAGCAGCGCACGCCGCCGCCAGTAGACGGCGGGAGGCAGCTCGCCGACCGGATGCAGCACCCTGTGACGCTAACCGTCCGACGCCGACCGGCGCGGACGGCTCGCCGCGGCGCCTGGCGCCGACCACGGCCGCGTGCCACGCTCCGCCCGTGATCCTCGTCGTCGCCCGTGCCCTCGCCCGCCCCGACGGACGGGCCGACCTCGTCGCCCTGCTCGTCGAGGCCGCCCGCGCCTCCCGCCAGGAGCAGGGCAACCTCTCCTACGCCTTCCACGCCGACCTGGAGGACCCCAACGCGTTGGTCTCGGTCGAGGAGTGGGAGACCCGGGAGGACCTGGACAGGCACATGGGCACCCCCGGCCTGGCCGCGCTGCTGGCGGCCCTGCCGCCGCTGGTCACCGCCGAGCCCACCATCACCGTGCACGAGGTGTCGGCCACCGCGCCCTACGGCGGCTGACGGGCCTCAGGGGCGGCTGGGAGACTGGCTGTCCGTGAGCTCCTCCCCCACGACCGACAGCTCCCCCGGCGACCTGGTCGTCGACTGGTACGCCTGGGCGGCCCGGGACCTGCCCTGGCGGGTCGCCGGGGTGGACGCCTGGGCGGTGCTGGTCAGCGAGGTGATGCTCCAGCAGACCCCCGTCGCCCGAGTCGAGCCGCTGTGGCGCGAGTGGCTGCACCGCTGGCCCACCCCGGCCGACCTCGCCGCCGCCTCCCCCGGCGACGTCATCCGCGCCTGGGGCAAGCTCGGCTACCCGCGCCGGGCGATGCGTCTGCAGGCGGCTGCTGCGGCGATCGCCGCCGAGCACGGCAACGTCGTCCCCGACGACGTGGCGGTGCTGGAGTCGCTGCCCGGGATCGGCACCTACACCGCCCGGGCGGTGGCCTGCTTCGGCTACGGGCAACGCCAGCCGGTGGTGGACACCAACGTGCGGCGGGTGGTCGCCCGCCTGGTGCACGGCCGGGCCGAGGCCGCCCCGGCCCGCGCCACCGACCTGGACGACATCGCGTCCCTGGCCCCGGCCGACCACGACCGCGCGGTCCGGTTCTCGGTGGCCGTCATGGAACTCGGCGCCCTGGTGTGCGTGGCCGGCACGCCGCGCTGCGGGGTCTGTCCGGTGCGGACGGTGTGCACCTGGCGGCTGGCCGGCTCCCCGCCGTACGACGGGCCGCCCAAGAAGGTGCAGAAGTTCGCCGGCACCGACCGCCAGGTGCGCGGGCGGCTCCTGGACGTCCTGCGGGCGGCCCCCGGCCCGGTGGAGGCGACGCAACTGGACGCGGTGTGGTCCGACGCCGTCCAGCGCTCCCGCTGCCTGGACTCGCTGCTGGTGGACGGCCTGGTCGTGCAGACCGACGACGACAGGTTCGCCCTCCCCTCCTGAGACGCGGCGAGGGCCGCCACCCGCGTGTGCAGGTGACGGCCCTCGTCAGGTGGTGCTCAGATCACGCGCTGGGTGCGCTGTCCTCGTCGCCGTCGGCGCCCGAGAGGGCGACCGGCGGGGTGTCGGGCAGGTCGATCGGCTTGGCCTCACCGCGGAAGGTGAACGTCGACTTGGTGGGGTCGGCGTTCTCCTCCACGTCGACGACGATGATCTGCCCGGGGGCGATCTCGCCGAAGAGGATCTTCTCCGAGAGCGTGTCCTCGATCTCGCGCTGGATGGTTCGACGCAGCGGTCGCGCACCGAGCACGGGGTCGAAGCCACGGGAGCCCAGCAGCTTCTTGGCCGCGGGGGTCACCTCCAGCGACATGTCCTTGTTCGACAGCTGGGTCTCGACCCGGTTGAGCATGAGATCGACGATGTGCACGATCTCGTTCTCGGTCAGCTGGTGGAACACGACGATGTCGTCGATGCGGTTGAGGAACTCGGGCCGGAAGTGCTGCTTGAGCTCCTCGTTGACCTTGAGCTTCATCCGCTCGTAGTTGCTCTGGTCGTCGTTGCCGACCTGGAAGCCCAGACCCACGGCCTTGGAGATGTCCCGGGTGCCGAGGTTCGTGGTGAGGATCAGGATCGTGTTCTTGAAGTCCACGATCCGGCCCTGACCGTCGGTCAGCCGCCCGTCCTCCAGCACCTGCAGCAGCGTGTTGAAGACATCGGCGTGGGCCTTCTCGATCTCGTCGAAGAGGACCACCGAGAACGGCTTGCGCCGCACCTTCTCGGTCAGCTGGCCGCCCTCGTCGTAACCGACGTAGCCGGGAGGGGCACCGACGAGCCGCGACACGGTGAACTTGTCGTGGTACTCGCTCATGTCGATCTGGATGAGCGCGTCGTCGTCGCCGAAGAGGAAGTTCGCCAGCGTCTTGGCCAGCTCGGTCTTACCGACACCCGAGGGGCCGGCGAAGATGAACGAACCGCCCGGACGACGCGGGTCCTTGAGACCCGCACGCGTGCGCCGGATGGCCTGGCTGACGCTCTTGATGGCCTCTTCCTGGCCGATGATCCGCTTGTGGAGCTCGTCCTCCATGCGGAGCAGACGCGTGGTCTCCTCCTCGGTGAGCTTGAAGACGGGGATCCCGGTCCAGTTGGCGAGGACCTCGGCGATCTGCTCGTCGTCGACCTCGGCGACGACGTCCATGTCGCCGGCCTTCCACTGCTTCTCGCGCTCGGCCTTCTCGCCCAGCAGCTGCTTCTCCTTGTCGCGGAGGTTCGCCGCCTTCTCGAAGTCCTGGGCGTCGATCGCCGACTCCTTCTCCCGGCGGATGGCCGAGATCCGGTCGTCGAACTCGCGCAGGTCCGGCGGGGCGGTCATCCGCTTGATGCGCATGCGGGCGCCGGCCTCGTCGATCAGGTCGATCGCCTTGTCGGGCAGGAACCGGTCGGAGATGTACCGGTCGGCCAGCGTCGCGGCAGCCACGAGTGCGCTGTCGGTGATGCTGATCCGGTGGTGCGCCTCGTAGCGGTCGCGCAGGCCCTTGAGGATCTCGATCGTGTGGGCGAGCGTCGGCTCGGCGACCTGGATGGGCTGGAAGCGACGCTCGAGCGCGGCGTCCTTCTCCAGGTGCTTGCGGTACTCGTCCAGCGTGGTGGCACCGATGGTCTGCAGCTCACCACGGGCCAGCATGGGCTTGAGGATGCTGGCGGCGTCGATCGCGCCCTCGGCGGCACCGGCCCCGACGAGGGTGTGGATCTCGTCGATGAACAGGATGATGTCGCCGCGGGTGCGGATCTCCTTGAGGACCTTCTTCAGCCGCTCCTCGAAGTCACCGCGGTAGCGGGAACCGGCGACCAGAGCGCCGAGGTCGAGGGTGTAGAGCTGCTTGTCCTTCAGCGTCTCGGGCACCTCGCCCTTGACGATGGCCTGGGCCAGGCCCTCGACGGCGGCGGTCTTGCCGACGCCGGGCTCACCGATCAGCACCGGGTTGTTCTTGGTGCGACGGGAGAGCACCTGCATGACCCGCTCGATCTCCTTGGCCCGGCCGATGACCGGGTCCAGCTTGCCGTCGCGGGCGGCCTGGGTCAGGTTGCGGCCGAACTGGTCGAGGACCAGCGAGGTCGACGGGGTGCCCTCGGCGGGGCCGCCGGCAGCGGCCGGCTCCTTGCCCTGGTAGCCCGAGAGCAGCTGGATGACCTGCTGGCGGACCCGGTTCAGGTCGGCGCCGAGCTTGACCAGCACCTGGGCGGCGACGCCCTCGCCCTCGCGGATGAGGCCGAGCAGGATGTGCTCGGTGCCGATGTAGTTGTGGCCGAGCTGGAGGGCCTCGCGCAGCGAGAGCTCCAGGACCTTCTTGGCCCGCGGGGTGAAGGGGATGTGACCGGAGGGGGCCTGCTGGCCCTGTCCGATGATCTCCTCGACCTGCTGGCGCACGCCCTCGAGCGAGATGCCCAGGGACTCCAGCGCCTTCGCGGCGACACCCTCACCCTCGTGGATCAGACCCAGGAGGATGTGCTCGGTGCCGATGTAGTTGTGGTTGAGCATCCGGGCTTCTTCTTGAGCCAGGACGACGACCCGACGGGCTCGGTCGGTGAACCGTTCGAACATCTGCTGCTTCCCCTCTGACCGGCTCGGACGTGCGGTGCTGCTCCCCTCGCGGGGTGGTGCTGCCGACGTCGTCGACTGTTGTCCGTCCGAGGACGGGGCACCGGTCGTTCCACTGTAGTCACCGACGCGGGGTCGGGAGCGTGCGTGCACACCCTCCGCTCCTGCGTCTGCCCTGCACAACTGACGGTCCCGGACCGGTGTTCCGCCCCGGTTACGCCCTCAGCGCAACGGACCGAGGCCCGACCCCGGGAACGGGGTCGGGCCTCGTGACGTGCTGGAACGGCCCCGTCTCAGGGACCCGCGGCGCGCGGAGCGTGTCGTGGGGGGAGACGGGGTCCTTCTTCAGTGAGCTGCTTCGTAGGCGTCGACGACGGTGGCGGGGATGCGGCCCCGGTCGCTGACGTCGTGGCCGTTCTTGCGGGCCCAGTCGCGGATGGCACCGGCCTGCTCGCGGTCCATCCGGCCGGCGCCGCCGCCGGTGGCCTTGGAACGGCCGGCGCCGGAGGCGCGGGTGCCGCGGCTGCTGACCTTGCGGGCGGCGTTGACGTACTTGCTGAACACGTCGCGCATCTCGCCGGCGTTCTTGTCCGACAGGTCGATCTCGTACGTGGTCCCGTCGAGGGAGAACGTCACGGTCTCGTCCGCCGAGACGTCGTCATCGAGGTCGTCACTGAGGATCACCTGGACCTTGCGAGCCATCTTGTTTCCCTTTTCCGTTGCTGGCCCCCGTGCGGCCGTGGAACTCGTCGCCATTTCGGCGACGCATTCATTGCACCACGACGCCCGCGCACCCGACGAATCCGCGTGGCCATTCTCAGGAAAAGAGCCCCGATCGGGTCAGAATGGTCTAGGAAGTGATCGGGCGCACCAGCGGGAAGAGGATGGTCTCGCGGATTCCGAGACCGGTCAGCGTCATCATCAACCGGTCCATCCCCATTCCCACACCACCGGTCGGCGGCATCCCGTACTCGAGTGCCTCGAGGAAGTCCTCGTCGAGCACCATCGCCTCGGGGTCACCGGCAGCGGCCAGCAGCGCCTGGGCGGTGAAGCGCTCGCGCTGCACGACCGGGTCGA
This sequence comes from Geodermatophilus sp. Leaf369, assembly GCF_001424455.1. NCBI lineage: Bacteria > Bacillati > Actinomycetota > Actinomycetes > Geodermatophilales > Geodermatophilaceae > Geodermatophilus > Geodermatophilus sp. Leaf369. The sequence continues at coordinate 1,204,524 of NZ_LMQA01000001.1, forward strand.
CGAGCTCGGAGTACCCGGTGCCCCGCTCGATGCCCCCGATGTAGAGGTCCCACTTCTCCGCGACGCCCTCGACCGAGCGGTGCGCGCGGGTGAGCGGGGAGGTCTCGGTCGGGTAGTCGATGACGAAGGTGGGGTCCTGCAAGGAGTCCTGGACCAGGGCCTCGAAGAGCTCCTCCACGAGCTTGCCGGCACCCCAGGCCGGGTCGACGCCGACGTCCACCCGCTCGGCGTGCGCTCGCAGCGTCTCCACCGGGGTGGCCGGGGTGATCTCCTCCCCCAGCGCCTCGGAGGTGACCCCGTACAGCGACACCTGCGGCCAGACGCCGGAGAGGTCGACCTCGGTGCCGTCGTGGTGCCGGGCGACGTGGTCGCCGAAGAGCGCGGCACAGCTCTCCTGCACCAGTTCGCGCGTCGTCGTCGCCATCTGCTGGTAGTCCGCGTGCGCCTCGTAGAACTCCAGCATCGCGAACTCCGGGGAGTGCGAGCTGTCGGCGCCCTCGTTGCGGAAGTTCCGGTTGATCTCGAACACCCGGTCCAGTCCGCCGACGATGCACCGCTTGAGGAACAGCTCGGGCGCGATGCGCAGGTACAGGTCGAGGTCGAAGGCGTTCATGTGCGTGCGGAAGGGCCGGGCGGTGGCCCCGCCGTGCACGACCTGCAGCATCGGGGTCTCGACCTCGAGGTAGCCGCGGGTGGTGAGCCCGGCGCGGACGGCGGCGTTGACAGCCGAACGCTGGTGCACGACCCGGCGGGCCTCGTCGCGGACGATGAGGTCGACGTAGCGGCGGCGGACCCGCAGCTCCTCGCTCATCGGCTTGTGCGCGACCGGCAGCGGGCGCAGCGCCTTGGCGGCCAGCTGCCAGGAGTCGGCGAACACCGAGAGCTCCCCGCGGCGGGAGGTGCCCACCTCGCCGGTGACCAGCACGTGGTCGCCCAGGTCGACGTCGGACTTCCAGGCGGCCAGGGCCTCCTCGCCGACCCGGTCGCGGGAGAGCATGACCTGCAGCTCGGTGCCGCCCTCGCGCAGCGTCGCGAAGCACAGCTTGCCGGTGTTGCGGCTGAAGATGACCCGGCCGGTGACCCCGACGACCTGGCCGGTCGTCTGGTCGGCGTCCAGGTCGGGGTGGGCGGCGCGGACGTCGGCCAGCGACGTCGTGCGGGCCACGCCCACCGGGTAGGGGTCGACACCGGACTCCCGGAGCCGGTCGAGCTTGGCGCGGCGGACGCGCAGCTGCTCGGGGAGCTCGTCGTCGGGCTGTTCGGGTGGTTCGACGGTCACCCCGCGAGCCTACGGAGTCCGGGCCCGGTGGCCCCGCTCACGTGTCTCCGTCAGCGCCCACCGGCCTGGTGCCGCTGGTGGGCCAGCCGCAGGCCGTGCACGGTGAGGTCGGGCTCGCGCTCCCCGATCGACCGGCAGCTGTCCACGACCAGCGGGTGCAGTCCCCCGGTGGCGACGACGACCGGGCCGACGCCGAACTGGGCGATCAGCTCGGCGGCGATCCGGGTGACCAGCCCGTCGACGAGCCCGGCGAACCCGAGCACCACCCCGGACTGCAGGGCGGCCACGGTGTTCTTGCCGATCGCCTGGGTGGGCACGGTCAGCTCCACCGAGCGCAGCTGGGCCGCGCGGGCGGCGAGGGCGTCCAGGGACACCTCGACGCCGGGGGCCAGGGCGCCGCCGAGGAACGCACCGGTCGGGCCGACGGCGTCCACGGTGGTGGAGGTGCCGAAGTCCACGACGACCACGGGCCGGCCGGTGCCGTCGGGGCGTCGTCCGAACAGCTCGTGCGCGGCGAGGGCGGTGACCACCCGGTCGGCGCCGACCTCGCGGGGGTTGTCCACGTGCAGCGGCACCCCGGTGCGCACGCCGGGACCGATGAGGGTGACCGGCACCTCGAGCCGGTCGAGCAGCTGCCGCAGGGTGGGCAGCAGCTGGGGCACCGTGGAGCAGGCGGCGACCCCGGTGACCTCGGTGTCGCGCAGCAGCCCGCGCCAGAGCAGCTGGAGCTCGTCGGCGGTGGCCCGGGGCTGGGTGCGCACCCGCCAGCAGCCGGCCACCCGGTCGCCGTCGAACACGGCGAGCACGGTGTGGCTGTTGCCGACGTCCACGGCCAGCAGCATCAGCCGGTCCGCAGGTCGAGGGCCAGGTCCAGGATCGGCGAGCTGTGCGTGAGCGCCCCGACCGACAGGTAGTCCACCCCGGTCTCGGCGACCTCGCGGGCCACGGCGAGGGTGAGCCCCCCGGTGGCCTCGGTCTCGGCCCGCCCGGCCACCGCGGCGACGGCCTCGCGCAGCACCGCGGGGCTCATGTTGTCCAGCAGCAGGAAGTCCGCCCCCGCCTCGACGGCCTCCACGGCCTGCGCGACGGTGTCCGCCTCCACCTGCACGGTCACCCGCGGCGCCCGCTCGCGGACGGCGGCCACGGCGGCGGCCACCGACCCGGCAGCAGCGACGTGGTTGTCCTTGATCATCGCGACGTCGTAGAGCCCCATCCGCTTGTTGGAGCCCCCGCCGCAGCGCACCGCGTACTTCTCCAGGGCGCGCAGCCCGGGGGTCGTCTTGCGGGTGTCCAGCACGACGGCACCGGTGCCGGCCACGGCGTCCACCCAGGCGCGGGTGGCGGTGGCGATGCCGCTGGCCCGGCTGGCGATGTTGAGCGCGCTGCGCTCGGCGGCCAGCAGCGCCCGGACGTGCCCGGAGACCGTCAGCAGCACGTCGCCGCGGCGGACGGCGTCGCCGTCGGCCGCCGAGGCGGTGATGGTGGCCGAGGGCGAGAGCCGACCGAAGACCCGGGCGGCCACCGGCAGACCGGCGACGACGCCGTCGGCCCGGGCGACGAGGTCGGCGGTGCCCCGCTGGGTGGCCGGCACCGTGGCCGCGCTGGTGACGTCGTGCGCCACCGCCTGGTCGGGGGCGTGTGGCAGCGGGGAGCCGCCGGTGAGGTCCTCGGCCAGGGTGCGCTCGACCAGCTCGGCCACCCAGGCCTCGGTGAGGCCGGTGCCGGTCAGGTCCCGGGCGTCGCGGGGGGTGGCGACCTCGCTCACCAGGTCACCGCCACGGGGGTGCCCACAGGGCGGGGGGTCAGCTGCAGCGCGCCGTCGTGCCCCAGTCGCAGGTCCAAGTGCACCAGCCAGGCGTCCTCGGCGTCGGGGTGGTCCTCCCGCCAGTGGCAGCCGCGGGTCTCCTCGCGGGCGCCGGCGGCAGCGGTCAGCGCGGTGGCCACGGTCAGCAGGTCGGTGGCCTCCCAGCCGGCGACGCCGGGTTCGGCGTCCCCCAGGCGGGCGGCCAGCCCGGCGAGCGTGCCGGCGGCCTCGGTCAGCCCGGCCCCGCTGCGCAGCGCGCCGACCCGGGCGGACATGGTGGTGGTGAGCTCGGTGCGGGCGGCCGGGTCGAGGAGCCCGTCGGCGTGGGCCGCGTGCGGCGGGACCGCCTCGGGCACCGGCAGCTCGACGGCCAGCGCCGCACCGATCCGGCCGGCGAACACCAGGCCCTCCAGCAGCGAGTTCGAGGCCAGCCGGTTGGCCCCGTGCACGCCGGTGCAGGCGACCTCGCCGCAGGCGTAGAGCCCGGGCACCGTCGTCCGGCCGGTGAGGTCGGTGGCCAGGCCGCCGGAGGCGTAGTGCGCGGCCGGGGTGACCGGCACCAGCTCGGTGACCGGGTCGACACCGGCCTCCCGGCAGCGGGCCACGATGGTCGGGAACCGGTCGGCCAGGCCCTCGACGTGCCGGGCGTCGAGGAAGACGTGGTCCACCCCGTCGCGCAGCTGCACCCGGGTGATCGCCTTGGCGACGACGTCGCGGGGGGCCAGTTCGGCCAGCGGGTGCACGCCGACCATGAACCGCTCGCCCGCCCCGTCGCGCAGCAGTGCGCCTTCCCCGCGCAGCGCCTCGGACACCAGCGGCTGCTGACCGCGGGAGTCCGGGCCCAGGTACAGCGCGGTGGGGTGGAACTGGACGAACTCCAGGTCGGTGGCGACCGCCCCGGCGCGCAGGCCCAGCGCGACACCGTCGCCGGTGGACACGGCCGGGTTGGTGGTGGCCGCGTAGACCTGGCCCATCCCGCCGGTGGCCAGCACGACCGCCCGCGCCCGGACGGCACCGACGCCGTCGGAGCTGCCCTCCCCCAGCACGTGCAGGGTGACCCCGGCGGCCCGCCCGGCGGCATCGGTGACCAGGTCCAGCACCATGGCGTGCTCGACGAGGGTGATCCCCGGGTCGGCGGTGACCGCGGCGTGCAGCGCGCGCTGCACCTCGGCGCCGGTGGCGTCGCCGCCGGCGTGCACGATCCGGTCGGCGTGGTGACCGCCCTCACGGGTGAGCAGCAGGTGCCCGTCGGGGCCGCGGTCGAAGGCAGCGCCCCAGCTGATCAGCTGGCGCAGCCGGTCGGGGCCCTCGGTGACCAGCGCGGCGACGGCCGCCGGGTCGCACAGCCCCACGCCGGCCACCTCGGTGTCGGCGGCGTGGTCGGCCGGGGAGTCGGTGTCGGCGAGCACCGCGGCGATGCCGCCCTGCGCCCACCGGGTCGACCCGTCGTCCACCTCGACCTTGGTGACGACGGCGACCGACAGGCCCGCGGCCCGGGCGTGCAGCGCCACGCACAGCCCGGCGACGCCGGACCCGACGACGCAGACGTCCGCGGTCAGCTCCCAGCCCGGCACCGGGGCGGCCAGCCGCAGGGGCAGGCCGGTGGGCAGCGGGGGCCCGGCGACCGGGGTGGCGCTGGGGTGGACCGCGGTGGTGGTCACCGGCCGGGCTCGACGACGTCCCCGCGCACGAGCCCGTTGCCGGCGACCCCCGGCGGCGGGGTGGCCGGGTCGGTGCCCAGCTCCACCACCCGGTTCTGCCCGTCGACGTGCACGACGGTCGGGATGTGCGCCTTGGCCTCGGCGTCGTCCACCAGCCCGTAGCTGATCAGGATCACCAGGTCCTCGGGGTGCACCAGGTGCGCGGCCGCGCCGTTGATGCCGAGCACGCCCGAACCGCGCCGGCCCGGGATCACGTAGGTCTCCAGCCGGGCGCCGTTGGTGACGTCGACGATGGCGACCTGCTCGCCGGCCAGCAGGTCCGCGGCGTCCATCAGGTCCTCGTCGACGGTCACCGAGCCCACGTAGTGCAGGTCGGCCTGGGTCACGGTGGCCCGGTGGATCTTGGACTTGAGCATGGTGCGCATCATCGGGATACCCCCAGGTGGACGGCGGTGTTGTCGATCAGTCGGGTGCTGCCGGCGCGGGCAGCGACGAGCAGGCGGCCCGGGCCCTCCGCCGGCGCGGGGCCGAGGTCGGGAGCGGTCAGGGCGAGGTAGTCGAGCACCAAGCCGGGTGCGGTGTCCAGCACGGCGTGCGCGGCGGCGAGCACCGCGTCGGCCCCGTCGGACCCGGCAGCGGACCCCGCACGCAGGGCCGCGGACAGGGCGGCCGCCGCGGTGCGCTGGTCGCCGTCGAGGAACCGGTTGCGGGAGCTCAGCGCCATCCCGTCGTCCTCACGGACCGTGGGGACGCCCACGACCTCGACGCCGAGGGCGAGCTCGCGGGCCATGCCGCGGACCAGGGTGAGCTGCTGCCAGTCCTTCTCCCCGAAGACCGCGACGTCCGGGCGCACCAGGCCGAAGAGCTTGGCGACGACGGTCAGCACCCCGGCGAAGTGCCCGGGGCGGACGGCGCCCTCCAGCACGTCACCCGCCGGGCCGGGCTGCACGGTCACCCCGGTCGCCGGCTCGGGGTAGACGTCGGTGACACCGGGGTGGAAGACCACGTCGGCGCCCTCCTCGGCCAGGGCAGCGAGGTCGGCGTCCCAGGTGCGGGGGTAGCGGTCGAAGTCCTCCCCCGGCCCGAACTGGGTCGGGTTGACGAAGACGGAGACGACGACGCTGCCGCCGAGCCCGCGGGCGGCCCGCACCAGTGTGCGGTGCCCCTCGTGCAGGGCGCCCATGGTGGGCACCAGCACGACCGGGGCGGGGAGCGTGGCCAGCACCTCGCGCAGCTCGCCGACGGTCTCGGCGACCACGGGCAGCCGCAGCGCGGTGTTCGCGGTCATCGCGGCACGTCCTGTCCGGCGGCGTCGAGCAGCTCGGTGAGCGGGGCTGCCTCGTGCGGCTTGAGCCGCCCGGCGGCCGCGGCCCGCTCGGTGGTGCGGCGGGCCATCGCCACGTAGGCGCCGACGGCGTCGGGGGCCCGCTCGGCGAGGGTGGCCAGGTGCCCGGCGACGGTGCCGACGTCCCCCCGGCTGACCGGGCCGGTGAGCCCGGCGTCCCCGCGGCGCAGCCCGTTGTCCAGGGCGGCGGTCAGCAGCGGGCCCAGCACCCGGGCCGGGCTGTCCACGCCGGCGGCGCGGAGCAGGTCCGCGGCCTCGGCGACCAGCGTGACCAGGTGGTTCGCGCCGGTGACCAGCGCTGCGTGGTAGAGCGCCCGGTCGTCCTCGGCGACCCAGAAGGGCTCGCCGCCCATCTCCAGCGACAGCGTCTCGGCCACTGCACGGTGCTCGGGACGGCTGGTCACGCCGAACGCGGTGCCGCTGAGCCGGGCGACGTCCTCGGGCCCGCCGGAGAAGGTCATGGCCGGATGCAGCGCCAGGCTGAGCACGCCGCGTTCCTCCGCGGGCGCCAGCACGGCCAGGCCGTGGGCGCCGGAGGTGTGGAAGGCCAGCTGGCCGCGGCGCCAGGCACCGGTGCCGGCCAGACCGGCGACCAGGCCGGGCAGGGTGTCGTCGGGGACGGCGAGCACCACGAGGTCGCTGGCGGCGACCACCTCGTCGGCGGGCAGCAGCGGGACCCCGGGCAGCAGCCGGGCGGCGCGCTCGGCGGACGCGGTGGACACCCCCGACGCGGCGACGACGTCGTGACCGGCAGCGGCGAGGGCCGCACCGAGGACGGAACCGACCCGGCCGGCGCCGACGACGCCCACGCGGAGGCGGGCGGGGGGCGGGACGGGTCCTGCGGGAGAGCGGCGGGCACGGGTCACGGGTGCACCTCTCGTTCCAGTCCCTCGCGGGTACCGGACTTTCGGCGGGTGCGGCCCCTCGTCGTCGGGGAGCCGCGGGTGGCGCTGGGTGGAGCAGCGACGCGGGCCCTGCTGCGACCGGTGTGTGTCACGCAGGTGTCGCGTCGTCGGCGAGTGTGTTACCCCGTGGGCCGCTCGGCAACGCACGACGGCTGTGTGCTGACTCACCCGACGTCCTCGGTAGGTTCGGCGCCGTCGGCGACGCGGCCGGCCAGCACCCCCGAGGAGCACCCCCTGAGCACGTCCGACTCCTACGCAGGACGCACCGCCCTGGTCACCGGCGGCAGCCGGGGCATCGGCCTGGCCATCGCCCGCAGCCTGGTCGACCGCGGCGCCCGGGTGGTCCTGACCGCCCGCAAGCCCGAGGCACTCGCCGAGGCGGTCGAGGCCCTCGGTGGCCCGGAGGTCGCCGTCGCGGTGGCCGGCAACGCCGGGGACCCCGAGCACCGTGCCGAGGCGGTCCGCACCGCGATCGACACCTTCGGCAGCCTGGACTGCCTCGTCGGCAACGTCGGCATCAACCCGTACTACGGGCCGCTCATCGACGCCCCGCTCGACGTCTTCCGCAAGATCCTGGACACCAACGTCGTGGGCACCCTGGGCCTGGTCCAGGAGGCGCACCGGGCCTGGATGGGCGAGCACGGCGGCTCGGTGCTCATCGTGGCCTCGGTCGCCGGGCTCAAGTCCAGCGCGGGGATCGCCGCCTACGGGGTCAGCAAGGCCGCGCTGGTCAACCTGACCACCCAGCTGGCCGTCGAGCTCGGCCCGCAGCGCATCCGGGTCAACGCCGTCGCCCCGGCCGTGGTCAAGACCAAGTTCGCCGAGGCGCTGTTCACCGGCCGGGAGGACGAGGTCTCCGGTCAGTACCCGGTCGGCCGGCTCGGCGTGCCCGAGGACATCGGCGAGGCCGCGGCCTACCTGCTGTCCGACGGCGCGGGCTGGGTGACCGGTCAGACCCTGGTGCTCGACGGCGGCGCGCTGAGCCAGGGCCCGATCTAGGAGGGTCGCCCCAACACGCGCGCGAGGACGTCGTCCCCGCCGTCGTCGTCCTCGGCGGCGCGGCGGCGACGGCGGCCGCCGGCCCCGGCGGAGGCCCCGGACTCCGCGAGGATCTGGGTCAGCCGCTGGTGGCCGGCGGTCTCGTAGACGTCGGGTTCGTGCTCGGGCTCCTGGGGGACTGCGACGACCTCCTCCTCCGGGGCCGCGCGCCGGTGCCGGCGGGGTGCGGGACCGTCGTCGGAGGTCCGCGCGACCGCGGCCGGGGCGTCCCAGAGCGCGGCGTGCGAACCGGTGGAGGGACCCGGGGCGGGTGCCGGCTCGGGTTCCGGCTCCGGCTCGACGACCCTCGGCAGGGCCTGGGTGGACTCAGCCGGACGCGGCGGCGCCGGCACCGGGGGCGGGACCGCGCGCCGCGGCTGTTCCACGACCGGCTCCGGGAACGCCGGGGTTCCCTCCAGCAGCCGCGCGTCGGAGCCGTCCAGCAGCGGGCGGTCGGCCGGCATCCGGATGGACTGGGTGCGCATCACGATCCGCTCGACCAGCATCTCCCCCGACAGCTGCTCGGTGAGCTCCCGCCGCAACCGGCCCATGTCGGCGCGCAGCTCACCGAGCCCGGCCAGCTGGTCGCGCAGCTGGGCCACCGAGGCGAGGTCCGCGCGCATCTGGTCTAGCTCGGCGCGCATGGCCTCCTGCGCCTCGCGGCGCAGCTGGTTCTCCAGCGTCAGCTCGAACTCCCGGCGGGCGGCGACCTCACGCTCCAGCTCGAGCTCGTAGGCCTGCCGCAGCTCGGCCTCCCGCCCGGCGGCGACGGCCTGGTCGGTGGACCGTCGGCCGGCGGCGAACGCGGCGATGACGAACGCCCAGGCGACGGCGATGACGGCCAGGCGGAGGTAGAGCGCGTCCTCGGTGAGGAAGACGGCCAGCGTGGCAGCGATGGCCAGGGCGAACCCGAGCACCAGTCCGACGACCCGGACGACGGGGTTCAGGCCGGGCCGGGACGTGCCGGGGACCCGCGGTCCCGTCTCGTCCGGCTCACCTGCCACATCCGTGACCTTACGGGCTCCCGGACCCCCCTCGGCCGTGACCTGCCCCGCTGTCGGACGCGCCGGTCCGCGCCGGCGGTGCCACAGTCGTCCCGGTGAGCCTCACCCTCCTCGACTGGCGCCGACAGGTGCACGCCCTCTACGCCGCCGTGCGGGCCGAGCCCGACCCCGCCGCCGGGTGGGCCGCCTGGCGGGCCGGCCGCGACGCGCTGTTCGCCGACCACCCGGACTCCCCGCTGGGCCCCGACGCCCGGGCCGCCTTCACCGGGCTGCCCGTCGCCGACCACGACCCGGCCTTCCGTTTCCGGGCCCGGCTGGACACCAACGTCGAGCCCCAGCACCTGGCGCTGCCCACCGCCGACGACGGCGTCGTCGACCTCGACCTGCTGGGCCGGGTCACCCTGGGCGACCTGGGCCGGCTCGACGTGTGGTGGCTCGGGGGTTACGGCGGGGGCGTCTTCCTGCCCTTGCGCGACGGCAGCGCGGGCCAGACGACGTACGGCGGGGGGCGCTACCTGCTCGACACCGTCAAGGGCGCCGACCTCGGCGGGGACGACGGGCACCTCGTCGTCGACCTGAACTTCGCCTACCACCCCTCGTGCACCTACGACCCGCGCTGGTCCTGCCCCCTGCCCCAGGCCGGCAACCAGCTCGATGCCGTCGTCCCGGTTGGCGAGCAGCTCCCCGAGAACGGCTGGTACTGACGCCGAGAGGCGGGCACCCGGGTGGGGTGCCCGCCTCTGGGCGTCACGTGGTCACGGCCCCGTCCCGGGGGCGAGGGCGACCTTCCTCAGTTGGCGAGGATCGGGTCCGTGCTGAGGACCTGGGCCATCGAGATCTCGCCCTGGATCAGGGCCTGGTTGGTGGCCGCGCCCAGGTCGTAGTCGCCCAGCGAGGCGAACTGGAAGCCGTAGACGTCCTCAAGCCCGATCTGGCAGAAGGGCCGGGTCGGGCACTCGGGGGTGGCGCCCAGGATCAGCGAGCCGTCCGAGCAGGCCTCGGCGAGCTCGGACATCGTGGTGATGCCGCCCAGTTCCTCCTGCAGCGCGACGGTGATCGCGAAGGCGTTGCTGTCCTCGGCCTCGGCGGGCTCGCCGAAGGTCAGCCCGGCCGGGGTGCCCAGGCCGCGCAGGACCTCGACGCTGGAGTCCAGGTCACCGGAGACCACGGCCTCGTCGGGGTTGCCGTCCAGGTACTCGGCGACCGTGCCGACGTACTCGGGGAAGACCTGGAACTGGCCGGCCTGCAGGGCGGGCAGGTAGGCCTCGCGCTGACCGACGGTCTGCACGGTGGCGGTGAAGCCGGCGTTGTTCAGCGCCCCGGCGTAGACGTTGGCCAGGATCTGGCTCTCGGTGAAGCTGGCCGCCCCGACGGTGACCGAGCCGCTGCCGGTGACGCCCGAGCCGAGGTCGTTCTCCTCGACGTAGGCGGCCGCGGCGTCGGTGACGCTCTGCCGCTCGACGTCCACGGCGGCGTTCAGGCCGACCAGGTCCTCGGTGGTGAGCACCTCCGAGACGGTGTTCAGGGCGTCGATCGCGGTGGGGTTGGCCTCGGAGTACGTGGTCTCCAGGGCCGGGATGATGTTGTCGACGGCCTGGAGCTCCTTGTCGTCCTCCATCACCACGAGGTTGTCGTCGGCGATCGGCGCGCAGGCGCTGCCGGAGGCCTGGCCGCCGTCGCTGCCGCCGGAGCCGTTGCCCGAGGAGCCGGACTCGCCGCAGGCGGCGGTGGCCAGCACCGCGGCGATGGCGAACGGAGTGAGTACGCGGGCGCGCATGCGCATGTGGTCCGCCTTCTGTGTCCCGCGTCCCCGGTCCCGGGGACGACGCGTGTCTGGCGGGAGGTGTCCCGCGGCCCTTGAGAGAACCCGGTGTGCCCTCACCAGCGCAAACCCTCGGGTGCACCGTGACCGATTCGTTGCCGAACGACAGACGGGCACCCCCGTGGGGGTGCCCGTCCGTCGTCGTCCTCGCGTTACTGCGCGAAGACCGGGTCCGTCGACAGGGCCAGGGCCAGGGAGATCTCGCCCTGGATGAGCGCCTGGTTGGTGGGGGCACCGAGGTCGTAGTCGTTCACCTGGGCGAAGGTGAAGCCGTAGGTCTCCTCGAGGCCGGGCTGGCAGAAGGGCCGGGTCGGGCACTCGGGCGTGCCACCGAGGACCAGGGACCCGTCGGAGCAGGCCTCGGCCAGCTCGGACAGGGTGGTGACCCCGCCGAGCTCGTCCTGCAGCGTGGTGGTGATGGCGAAGGCGTTCTCGTCGGCGGCCTCGGCCGGCTCGCCGAAGGTCAGGCCGACGGCCTCACCCAGGGGGCGCAGCACCTCGACGGTCGCGTCGAGGTCGGAGCTGGCGACCGCCTCGTCGGGGTTGCCGTCCAGGTACTCGGTGAGCGTCCCGACGTACTCGGGGAAGACGTCGAAGTCCCCGGCCTCGAGCGCGGGCAGGTAGGTCTCGCGCTGGCCGACGGTCTGCACGCTCGCGGTGTAGCCCGCGGCGTTCAGGGTGTCGGCGTAGACGTTGGCCAGGATCTGGCTCTCGGTGAAGCTGGCGGCGCCGACGACGACGGCACCGCTCCCGGCGGTCGCGTCGGCGCCCAGGTCGTTGTCGCTGACGTAGGCCGCGGCGACGTCCTCGGCGGACTGCCGCTCGATGTCCACCCCGGAGTTCATCGCGACCAGGTCCTCGGTGGTGAGCACCGTGGAGATGGAGCTGAGCACCTCGAGCACCCCGGGGTTCGCCTCGGAGAACGCGGTGTTGATCGCCGGGATGATGTTGTCGACGGCCTGCAGGCCCTTGTCGTCCTCGAGGACGACGAGCTGGTCGCCGGGGATCGGCGCGCAGGCGTCGCCGGAGGCCTCCCCGCCGCCGCCGGCGCTGGTGCCCGAGGAACCGGACTCACCACAGGCAGCCGCGGCGAGCACGGTGGCGAGGGCGAACGTGGTGGTGAGGATGCGGGCGCTGCTGCGCATGGGTCCGCCTTCTGTGTCCCGCGCCCCCGGGCTCCGGGGGCGACGCGTGTCTGGCGGGAGGACTCCCGCAGCACACGACTCTGCGCCGCACCACCGACCTGTGCAATCGGTCGTTGCCGTCCCGTGACCTACCGGGGGGAGGAACCGGCTCCGACGAGGTCGTCCCGGTCGTCGGCGGCCGGCAGGTCGACGGGCTCGTCGACCGGCCGGCGGTTCCTGGCCCGGCTGAACGGCAGGGTCTTCTGACCGGGGGTGACGGCGAAGCTGACCAGGGCCAGCAGGACCTCGGTGATGAGGGCCAGCAGCGCCACGAGCAGGGCCCCGGCCATCACCACGCCGTTGTCCTGCCGGGCGAAGCCGGTGCGGATGACCGAGCCGAGCGTGCCGCCACCGAGCAGTGCGGCCAGCGTCGCGGTGGCGACGACCTGCACGGCCGCCGTCCGGATGCCGGTCATCATCAGCGGCACCGCCAGCGGCAGCTCGGCGCGGAAGACCACCTGCTTCTCGCTCATGCCCATCGCCCGCGCGGACTCCACGACGTCCCGGTCGACCTCACGGAAGCCGACGTAGGTGTTGGCCAGGATCGGCGGGATCGCGAAGACCGTCAGGGCGATCACCGGCGCCCAGATCGTGAACCCGATCGGCGTCACCGCGAAGATCGTCAGGATCGCCAGCGTGGGGACGGCGCGGGACACGTTGGCCAGGCCGACGGTCAGCGCACCGCCGCGGCCGGTGTGCCCGAGGACGACCGCCAGAGGGACGGCGACGACCAGGGCGATCCCCAGCGACAGCCCGGCGATCTGCAGGTGCTGGCCGGCCAGGTCGAGGATGCCGCGCGGGCGGGTCCAGTTGACCGGGTCGTTGAGGTAGAGGAACGCGTCCCCGACGACGCTCACGCGGCGGCCTCCACGGTCTGGGCGGGCGTCCCGGTGGACGAGGTGACCGCCCGGGTGGGTGTGCGGGTCCAGGGCGTGAGCACCCGCTCGAGCAGGGCCAGCAGCTGGTCGGCGATGAGGGCCAGCACGACGCAGGCCAGGGTGCCGAAGACGATCGGCGGCCGGTAGTAGTTCGCGCTGAAGCCGTTGACGATGATGATCTGGCCCAGCCCGCCCTGGCCCACGACGACCCCGACGGTCACCAGCGCCACGGTGGAGACCGTGGCGATCCGGAGCCCGGCCATGATCGAGGGCAGCGCCAGCGGGATCTCCACCTTCAGCAGCAGCCGGCCCGGGCCGTAGCCCATGCCCCGCGCCGCCTCGACGGCGTCGGCGGGCACCGCCTGCAGCCCGGCCAGGAAGTTCCGCACCAGGATGACCAGCGAGTAGAGCACCAGGCCGACCGCGACCGTCGTCTCCGACAGCCCGGTGAAGGGCGCCAGGAAGGCGAACATGGCCAGCGACGGGATCGTGTAGACCAGCGTCGAGACGCCGAGGACGGGCCCGGTGAGGTACCGGCTGCGCCGGGCGAGCAGGGCCAGCGGGAACGCGATCACCGCCCCGATCAGCACCGAGACGACGGTCAACCTGACGTGCTGGGCCAACAACGGCATGATGGTGCCCCAGTTGTCGACCACCCACGAGGGGCTGAACCAGGGGTTCGGCGCCGCGTCCACCGCGAGCACCGTCATCTCGCTCGCTGCGCTCACCGAGTGCTCACCAGGAAGGCCACCGCGTGGACGCTACTGCCACCTCCACCGCACCCACCACCGCTGACGCAGGTCAGGGGGGCGCCGAGCACATCCGCCTCGAGGGGGTCAGCAAGGTCTACGCCGACGGCACGGTCGGCGTGCAGGAGCTCGACCTGGACTTCGCCGCCGGTGAGCTGACCGTGCTGGTCGGCCCCTCGGGCTGCGGGAAGACCACCACGATGAAGATGATCAACCGGATCATCGAGCCCAGCACGGGCCGGATCCTGGTCGGTGACGACGACGTGACCCGGGTCGACCCGGTCCAGCTGCGCCGCCGGATCGGCTACGTCATCCAGAACGTCGGGCTCTTCCCGCACCAGTCCATCCGGACCAACGTCGGCACCGTCCCCAAGCTCCTGGGCTGGGACAAGAAGCGCACCCGCGACCGCGTCGAGGAGCTGCTCACCACCGTCGGCCTGGACCCCGCCACCTTCGGTGACCGCTACCCCCACCAGCTCTCCGGTGGCCAGCGTCAGCGCGCCGGCGTCGCCCGCGCCCTGGCCGCCGACCCCTCCGTCCTGCTGATGGACGAGCCGTTCTCCGCCGTCGACCCGGTGGTGCGCGAGCGCCTGCAGGGTGAGTTCCTCCGCCTCCAGGAGACCGTCCGCAAGACGATCGTCTTCGTCACCCACGACATCGAGGAGGCCGTGCGCCTCGGTGACCGGATCGCGGTGATGAGCGAGGGCGGCAAGGTCGAGCAGTACGCCACCCCCGCCGAGCTGCTGGGTCGTCCGGCCAGCCCGTTCGTGGCCGACTTCGTGGGCTCGGACCGCGCGCTCAAGCGGCTGGCCGTCACCGGCATCGCCGTCGAGGACCTCGAGCACCCGCCCGTCGTCCACGTCGACGACAGCCGGGCGCAGGTCCGCGAGGTGCTCGAGCGGGCCGGCGCCCGCTGGGCCGTCGTCCTCGACGACCGGGAGGACCTGCACGGCTGGATCTCCACCGACCGCGCCGCCGGCGACGGCAGCGTCTACGACGCCAGCCGGCGGATGGAGGCCTGGGTCCCGGTGGACTCCACGCTCAAGAACGCCTTCGCCATCATGCTGCGGATGGAGGCCGGCTGGGTGGCCGTGCTGGACGGCGGCCGCTTCCTCGGCGTCCTCACCCCCGAGTCCCTGCACCGCGCCCTGCGCCGCAGCGTGGAGGGCCAGGTCCCCGAGACCGCCGGAGCCGTCTGACCCCCTCGTCGATCAGGTGGGACGACCACTGTGCGTCCTCGTCCACCGACGTCGGTGGATGAGGACGCACGTCCGTCGTCGGAGCTGATCCAGGAGCAGCAGCTAGGCCGACTCCTCCGGGCCCTCGGGGACCTTGCAGGTGTGTTCCAGGAAGAGGGCTGCGGCGACCAGGGCCGTGGACATGGCGACGCCCACACCCGCTGCGAGTGCGTCCGAGGGGGCGGCGGCGAGGCGGCCGACCTCGGTGAGGGCGTGGACCAGGGCGCCGGCCCACAGGCCGGTGAAGGCCGCGCCCGCCCAGGCGCTGGCCTGGGCGAGGACGGCCAGCCGGGCGACCAGCATCGGCTCGACCGGGCGTGCCGCGGCGGCGCCGGAGCGGCCGGGGGCCGGACGGCGGTCGCGCTCGGCGGCGAGGCGGGCCCGCAGCGTGCGGGCCCCGAGGCCCTCGGCGGCGGC
Source organism: Geodermatophilus sp. Leaf369 (assembly GCF_001424455.1). Taxonomy (NCBI): domain Bacteria; kingdom Bacillati; phylum Actinomycetota; class Actinomycetes; order Geodermatophilales; family Geodermatophilaceae; genus Geodermatophilus; species Geodermatophilus sp. Leaf369. The sequence continues at coordinate 1,219,848 of NZ_LMQA01000001.1, forward strand.
GAGCAGGCCGATCGGCAGCGGCTGCCACCAGCGCAGCGCCGGCAGATCGCCGTAGAACGTGCCCACGACCAGCCAGCCGATGACGGCGGCCCCCACGGCCAACACGGCGAGGTCGCGCCGGGAAACCGGCTTCACGCCAGCTGCTCCCAGCGGACGACGCCCTCGACGTCCTCGGTGGGCAGCCCGGCCAGCACGTCGGAGACCCGCCCGTGGCCCGGCAGCTCGGCCCGGGGGTCCAGGGCCAGCCACGGGACCAGCACGAAGGCCCGTTGGTGCGCCCGGGGGTGCGGCAGCGTCAGCTCGGGGTCCTCGGACAGCACGGGGGTGCCGTCGTCCCCGGTGACCGTGATGACGTCGACGTCCAGGGTGCGGGGGCCGAAGCGGACCCCACGGGTGCGCCCGGCGGCCTCCTCGAGCTCGTGGCACAGTGCCAGCCAGCCGGCGGCGTCCCGCTCACCGCGCACGACGGCGGCGGCGTTGAGGAACGGCGGCTGCTCGACCGGGCCCCACGGCAGGGTCTCGTAGAGCACCGACCGGGCCACCAGCCCCTCGCCGGTGAGCGCCCGGAGGGCGGTGCGCAGCGTGCCGGCCCGGTCGCCCAGGTTGGCGCCGAGGGACAGGACGGCGCGGGTCATCGCGTCCTGCGGATGCGCACGGTGACGTCGTCGAAGGGCACGCCCAGGTCCGCCTCGGGCTTGTGCACGGTGATCTCGACCGCGTCGACCAGGGCGTTCGCCAGGCAGACGTCGGCCAGCCGCTGCGCCAGGGTCTCCAGCAGGTCGACCGGCTCACCGGTGAGCACCGCGTGCAGCTGCTGGGCCAGCTCGGCGTAGTTCACCGTCCTGGCCAGGTCGTCCCCGGCGGCCGCCGGGGCGGTGTCCACGTCCAGCACGGCGTCGACGGTGAACGTCTGGCCCTGCTCGCGCTCCACGGCGTAGACGCCGTGGTTCGCGTGCGCGGTCAGGCCACGGACGGCGATCTGGTCAGGCACGGGAGCTCCTCGGTCGGGCGGCGCGGACCGCGGCCACGGTACGGACGGCGTCCACCGACGGTCCCGCGTCGTGCACCCGCACCCCCCAGGCACCGGCCTGGGCGGCGAGCACCGTCGTGGCCAGGCTGGCGGCGTCCCGCTGCTCGGCCGGCCGGACGACACCGTCCTCGTCGGCCAGCAACCGACCCAGGAAGCTCTTGCGGGAGGCCCCGACCAGCAGGGGCAGTCCGATGCCGACCAGCCGGTTGAGCCCGGCCAGCAGGGACCAGTTGTGCTCGGCGTTCTTGGCGAAGCCCAGCCCGGGGTCCAGCACCAGCTGGGACGGGTCGACGCCGCCGGCCACGACGTCCTCGACCCGGGCGGTGAGCTCGGCGCAGACCTCGGTGACGACGTCGCCGTAGCGGGCCGCGGCGTACATCTCCCGGCTGTGGCCGCGCCAGTGCATGAGCACCCAGGGCACGCCACGCTCGGCGACCAGCGGCGCCATCCCGGCGTCGGCCAGCCCGCCGCTGACGTCGTTGACCAGCTGCGCACCGGCGTCCAGGGCGGCGGCGGCCACCTCGGCCCGCGTGGTGTCGATGCTGACCCGGATGCCGGCCGCGGCCAGCTCCCGCACCACGGGCACGACCCGGGCGCACTCCTCGGCTGCCTCCACCCGGTCGGCACCGGGGCGGGTGGACTCCCCGCCGACGTCGACCCAGTCGGCACCCGCGGCGTGCATGGCCAGCCCGTGGGCGACCGCGCTGGGCGTGTCGGCGAAGCAGCCGCCGTCGGAGAAGGAGTCGGGCGTGACGTTCAGGACGCCCATCACCTGACAGCGGTCGGTGACGGGCAGGCTCACCTCGCGAGCACCAGGCCCATCGCCTCGGACCGGGTGGAGGCGTTCTCCTTGAAGATGCCGCGCACCGCCGAGGTCATCGTGCGGGTGCCGGGCTTGCGGACCCCGCGCATCGCCATGCACAGGTGCTCGGCCTCCACGACCACGATCACGCCGCGGGGGTGCAGGGCCGACATCATCGCGTCGGCGATCTGCTTGGTCATCCGCTCCTGCACCTGGGGGCGGCGGGCGTACACCTCGACCAGCCGGGCCAGCTTGCTCAGGCCGGTCACCCGGCCGTCCTCGCCGGGGATGTAGCCGATGTGCGCGACCCCGTGGAAGGGCACCAGGTGGTGCTCGCAGGTCGAGTACAGCGCGATGTCCTTGACCAGCACGAGCTCGTCGTGATCCTCGTCGAAGGTCGTCGACAGCACCTCCGCCGGGTCCTGGTGCAACCCGGCGAAGGTCTCGGCGTAGGCCCGGGCGACCCGGGCCGGGGTCTCCCGGAGCCCGGGGCGGTCGGGGTCCTCCCCCACCGCGATCAACAGCTCCCGCACCGCGGCCTCGGCCCGCGCGTGGTCCACCTGATCGGCGGAGTGCGGCACGGGCCGAGGGTCGACGGAGTGGTCGACGTGCGTGCTCACCAGTGCTGCGGGGCGCCGGCGTCGCCCACGGGGAGGGGCTTCTCGACGTCCCCACCGCCGTGGCCGTTCAGGGCCCCGTTGCCGCGGGCCCGCTCGGCCGGGGTGAGCACCGGCGGCTCGGCGGACGGCGTGCGCTTGCCGAAGCCGCTGTAGGGAGCCAGGTTCGGCCGCTTGGAGACACCGGCGCAGATGCGCGCCATGTCGTCCTTGGTCAGCGTCTCCTTCTCCATGAGCTCGAGCACCAGGTCGTCCAGGACGTGCCGGTACTCGACCAGGATCTCCCAGGCCTCGTCGTGCGCGGCCTCGATCAGCGCACGCACCTCGGAGTCGATGTCGGCGGCGACGGCCTCGGAGTAGTCCGAGCGCGAGCCCATGTCGCGGCCCATGAACGGCTGGGCGTCGGTGCTGCCGTACTTGACCGCCCCGAGCTTGGCGCTCATGCCGTACTCGGTGACCATCGACTTCGCCATCGCGGTGGCCTTCTCGATGTCGTTGCCGGCACCGGTGGTCGGCTCGTGGAAGACCAGCTCCTCGGCGGCCCGGCCACCCAGGGCGTAGGCCAGGGTGTCGATCATCTCCGAGCGGGTCTGGGTGTACTTGTCCTCGGTCGGCAGCACGAGGGTGTGCCCCAGCGAGCGGCCGCGCGGCAGGATCGTCACCTTGTGCACCGGGTCCAGGTTGGGCAGGGCGTGCGCGACCAGCGCGTGCCCGCCCTCGTGGTAGGCGGTGACCTTCTTCTCCTTCTCGCTCATCGCCCGGGTCTTGCGCTCGGGGCCGGCGAGCACGCGGTCGATCGCCTCCTCGAGGGTGGCGTCGGTGACGAGCGTGCCGCCGTGCCGGGCGGTGAGCAGCGCGGCCTCGTTGAGCACGTTGGCGAGGTCGGCGCCGGTGAAGCCGGGCGTACGACGGGCCAGGGTCTCGAGGTCGACGTCGTCGGCCAGCGGCTTGCCGGTGGCGTGCACCTTGAGAACGGCGACGCGGCCCAGCAGGTCGGGACGGTCGACGGCGATCTGCCGGTCGAAGCGGCCCGGGCGCAGCAGCGCCGGGTCGAGGATGTCGGGCCGGTTGGTCGCGGCGATCATGATGACGCCGCCCTTGACGTCGAAGCCGTCCATCTCGACCAGCATCTGGTTGAGGGTCTGCTCGCGCTCGTCGTGGCCGCCGCCCATGCCGGCACCGCGGTGCCGGCCCACGGCGTCGATCTCGTCGATGAAGATGATCGCCGGGGCGTTGGTCTTGGCCTGCTCGAACAGGTCACGGACCCGGCTGGCGCCGACGCCGACGAACATCTCGACGAAGTCCGAGCCGGAGATCGAGTAGAACGGCACGCCGGCCTCGCCCGCCACGGCGCGGGCCAGCAGCGTCTTGCCGGTGCCGGGAGGGCCGAACAGCAGCACGCCCTTGGGGATCTTCGCGCCGATCGCCTGGTACTTGACCGGGTTCTGCAGGAAGTCCTTGATCTCGTGCAGTTCCTCGATGGCCTCGTCGGCCCCCGCGACGTCGGCGAACGTCGTCTTCGGGGTGTCCTTGCTGACCACCTTGGCCTTGCTCTTGCCGAAGGCCATGACCCCGCGGCCACCGCCCTGCATCGAGCTGAACAGCCAGAACAGCAGACCGAGGATGATCAGGAACGGCAGGAAGCTGACCAGGATCGACACCAGGAGGTTGTCCTGGGTGACGTTGGTGTCGAAGCGGACCGGGTTGTCCGACCCGCTGCCGTCGGTGCCGCGGACCAGGTCGTAGATCTGGCTGGAGGCACCCGCCGGGTAGGACGTGGTGATCTCGTCGTTGCCGTCTACCGGGGACGACAGCTCGATGTCGAGGGTCTGTTCCCGGTCGTTGATCGTGACGCGGTCGACGTTGCCGTCGGCGAACTGGGCCAGGGCCGTCGAGGTCGGGACCTCCTCACCACCGCTGTTGCCGCGGAAGGAGGGCAGCACGATGGCCACCAGCAGGACGACGAGGGCGACCCAGAACCAGACGGAGCGGAAGATCTTCTTGCGTTCCATACACCGATGCCGGGCTCCCGGTGACGTACCCGGGGGTGCCCGTCGACCCTCCTGATCGTCCGGGGACGCCGCGCGACCCGAGGTGGGCACCTGCGTCGCGAGGGGCGACGTCGTTGGACCGACGGTACACGGACGACGCTGTGCGTCAGCTGCTCAGACGACCGCCGTCCCCTGGAGGGAGGAGGCGCTGCTAGGAGCTGTAGACCTCGGGCTTGAGGGTCGCGATGTAGGGCAGGTCGCGGTAGCGCTCGGCGTAGTCCAGGCCGTAGCCGACCACGAACTCGTTGGGGATGTCGAAGCCGACGTACTTCACCGGGACGTCGACCTGGACCGCGTCGGGCTTGCGCAGCAGGGCGCAGACCTCGAGGGACGCCGGGCGGCGGCTGCCCAGGTTCTTCAACAGCCAGGACAGCGTCAGGCCGGAGTCGATGATGTCCTCGAGGACCAGCACGTGCATGTCGGTGATGTCCCGGTCGAGGTCCTTGAGGATCCGGACGACGCCGGAGGAGCTGGTGGCCGACCCGTAGGAGGAGACGGCCATGAACTCCATCTGGGTGGGCAGCTGCAGCGCCCGCGCGAAGTCGCTCATGAAGAGCACCGCGCCCTTGAGCACGCCGACGAGGAGCACCTCCTTGCCCGCGTAGTCCTCGCAGACCGTGGCGGTGAGCTCGCCGATCTTCTCCTGGATCTGGGCCTCGCTGAGCAGCACGTGGTCGATGTCCGGCCCGTAGCCGTGGTCGGGGCCCAGAGCTCCGGTGGGGGTGGCGGACTCGCTCACGGTGCTGGCTCCTCGGTGCGGGGTTCGGGTGCCGGCCCGGGCGTCGCGACGACGGGGGGACCGGGCTGCAGGACCAGCCTGCCAGACACCCGGACGACGCCCGCACCGCCGGGGAGGTCCACCCGACCCTGCCCGCGCCACCGGGTGACCAGGCTCTCCACGGCGTGCAGGTGCACCGCCTGCAGGTCCCCGGTCCCGGCTCCGAGCAGCCAGTCGCGCAGGGCCCGGCGGCGCAGCGCAGCCGGCAGCGCGGCGAGCGCGGTGCAGTCGGTGGGGTCCGGGACGGCGGCGGCCAGCGCGTCGAGGGCGTCGACGTCCTCCCGCACCATCGCGGCGGTGCGGGCCAGTGCGGCGGCCACCCCGCCGCCGAGCACCTCCTCCAGCAGCGGCAGCACCTCGGTGCGCAGCCGGACCCGGGTGTAGGCCGGGTCGGTGTTCCACGGGTCCTCCCACACGGTGAGCCCCTGGGCGGCGCAGGCCCGCACCGTGGTGGCCCGGTCGACCCCCAGCAGCGGGCGCCAGAACACGTCCCGGCGTTCGGTCATCCCGGCCAGCGACCGCGGACCGCTCCCCCGGCCCAGCCCGAGCAGCACGGTCTCGGCCTGGTCGTCGCGGGTGTGGCCCAGCGCGATCCGGGCACCGTGCCCGGCGGCCACCGCGCGCAGTGCGGCGTACCGGGCGTCCCGGGCCGCACCCTCCGGGCCGCCGTCCGTGCCGACCTCGACCCGGGCGACGTGCACCGGGGTCAGACCCAGGGCGCGCAGCTGCTCCGCCGTCCGGGCCGCCTGGTCGGCCGACCCCGGCTGCAGCCCGTGGTCGACGGTGACCGCCCCGGCCGCACACCCGGCCCGCGGCGCCTCGAACGCCACCGCCGCGGCCAGCGCGAGGGAGTCCGCTCCCCCGCTGCAGGCCACCAGCACCGGACCGTCGGCCAGCCCGGGGCGCACCGCGCTGCGGACCGCGGCGACCGCCGGGTCGGGACCCACCGGCGTGTCAGACGGTGACGGCGGGGCGGTGCAGCACGCGCTCGACCCAGCGCTCGGGGTGGGTCAGCTCGTCCTTGAGCGGGAGCGTCTCCGGCCCGGTCCAGACGGTGTTGAAGGCCTCCATGCCGACCAGGTCGACCACCCCGGCGACGAAGTGCCGGCCGTCGGCGTACTGCTGCATCTTCTGCTCCAGACCCAGCAGCCGGCGCAGCACGCGGTCGACCGGGCCGGTGCCCTTGCGGCGCTGGCTGAACCGCTTGCGCAGGGTGGCCACGGTGGGCAGCACGTCGGGGCCGACGCCGTCCATCACGAACTCGGCGTGCCCCTCGACCAGGCTCATCACCGCGGTGACCCGGTCCATGACCTCCTGCTGCGCGGGGTCGGCGATCAGCGCCATCAGCCCGCCGGGGGCGTCGCCCTCCACCGGCTTGCCGCGCACCGCGTCGGACAGGCTGGACACCACGTCCCGCAGCCGCTCGCGCAGCACGGTCGGGTCGAGGTCGCTGACCTCGACGAAGGCCTCGATCTGGCTCTCCAGGTACGGGGTCAACCAGGGGACGGCGGTGAACTGCAGCTGGTGGGTGACCTCGTGCAGGCAGACCCACAGGCGGAAGTCGTAGGGGTCGACCCGCAGCTTGCGCTCGGCCTCGACGATGTTCGGCGCCACCAGCAGGAGCCGACCGCCGGAGCCGAACACCTCGTACTGGCCCAACACCTTCGAGGACACGAACGCCAGCACCCCGCCTGCCTGCAGGCCGGTGGCCCGGCTGCCCACGGCCTGGGCGATCGCACCGGGCTTCGAGCCGGTCTTCTCCTGCAGTGCCTCGGTCAGCGGGTCGAGCAGCGCCGACATGCCCGCGGTGTTCGCCCGCACCCAGCCCGGCCGGTCGACCACGGCGACCGTCGGCGTCGGGGCCCCGGGGGCCGGGCTGAGCCCGGTGAGCGCCTGCACGTGCGCGACGGCGGCCGCGGCGCACTCGTGCAGCTCGGCGACCACCGCGGCAGCCTCCTCACGGGTGGTGACCGGACCGGCGCTGACCAGCCGCTTCGCGGTCCGGTTGGCCAGGGCCCAGTCGACCAGGGAGCTGCTCATCGCCCGAATGTACGGCGAGACCCGCCCCCCGCCCCGGCGTCGATCAGCTGGGACGACCACCGTGCGTCCTCCTCCACCGACGTCGGTGGAGGAGGACGCACGGTCGTCGTCGGAGCTGATCGACGCCGCAGGCGGGAGGGAGGGGTCTCAGCAGCCGCACGAGGCGAGGGCGCCGGCGACGGCATCCAGGGCTGCCTCGGCAGCGATGACGTTGCCCGGGGTGCCGTCGGCCAGGACGGCGAAGACCAGCAGCCGCCCGTCGAGGGTGACCACGGTGCCGGCCAGCGCGCTCGTGGTGGACAGCGTGCCGGTCTTGGCCCGGACCGCGCCGGGCTCGGTGGCCGGGTCGGCGTCCGCGCGGTCGGCGAGCGTGCCGGTGTAGCCCGCGATCGGGAGCCCGGACAGCAGCGTCGCGGCCCCCGGCACCGACCCGTCTGCCCCGGCCTCCAGCACGTCGACCAGCAGGCGCGCCGGCACCAGGTCCTCCCCCGAGAGCCCGCTGCCGTCGGACAGGGACAACCCCGTGGTGTCGAACCCGGCCGCGGCGACGGCGTCCGCCACGGCCTGGGCGGCGCCGGTGAAGCTGGCCTCGGCGCCGGTGGCCAGCGCGACCTGCCGGGCGAGGGTGTCGGCGAGCAGGTTGTCCGAGGCGGTGAGCGCCTGCTCGACCAGCTGCTCGACCGGGGCGGACCGCACCTGGCCGAGCACCGCGGCACCGGCCGGCGCCGTCCCCAGCGTGACCGTGGCGCCGGGTGCGCCGAGTGCCGCGGCCAGCGCCGTGCCGGCGTCGGTGCCGGGCTGGCCGCTGCGCGGGGACTGCCCGGGAGTGCGCCGGGCGCCGTCCACGGCAGTGGCGGTGACCGGCGCGGCGTAGGTCGAGGGCGCGTCCTCGCTGCCCCAGCCGCTCGCGGTGAGCGGCCCGACGAACAGCGAGTTGTCCACGACGACCGAGGTCACCGGGACCCCGGCCAGCGCGGCCTGCACCTGCCCGGCGAGGTCGGCGACGGTGGGTGCGCCCGGGTAGCTCAGCGACGGGGCGGTGGTGGACAGCGTCGGGTCACCACCGCCGACCAGCACCACCTGCCCCGGGACGGCGCCGGCGACGACGGTGGTGGGCACGGTGGCCCCCGGGCCCAGGGTGGTGAGCGCGGCCAGCCCGGTGAGCAGCTTCGCCGTGGACGCCGGTGTCCCGGGGGCGGCGGCATCGACGTCGAGCAGCACCTGCCCGGTGGCGGCGTCGACGACCTCGGCGGACAGCCCGGCGCCCAGGGCCGGCGCGGCCAGCAGCGGCGCCAGGACGGCCGCCACCGCCGCCGGGTCGGGGGCGGGGCCGGTGAGCGCGGCCAGCACCGGGGCCGGCTCGCCCAGGTCGGGCAGGACGGCGTCGGGCACGGCCTGCGCGTCGGAGGGGACGGCGGCCACCGTGTCGGGGTCGGCGTCGGAGCCCACGTTGATCGCCACCAGCACCGCACCGGCGACCACGACGAGGGCCAGGCACACCGCCACGAGGGCCTGCCAGAGCCGGCGGCGCCAGCGCGGAGGGGTCTTCCCGGGGCCTCGGGGAGTGCGCGCGATGACCCCTCCCGGGCAGATTCGGACCTCCGGCGACCCACGTCCGGCCGGCGTGGGCCACACTACGTCGGTGCAGTTCGACGTGACGGTAGAGATCCCCAAGGGCCAGCGGAACAAGTACGAGCTGGACCACGCCACTGGACGCATCCGGCTGGACCGGATGTTGTTCACCTCGACGCGGTACCCGGCGGACTACGGGTACATCGAGGCGACCCTCGGGCAGGACGGTGACCCCCTCGACGCCCTCGTGCTCCTGGAGGAGCCGACCTTCCCCGGGTGCCTCATCACCTGTCGTGCCATCGGCATGTTCCGGATGACCGACGAGGCGGGTGGGGACGACAAGGTCCTCACCGTGCCGGCCACCGACCCCCGGATGGCCCACCTCAAGGACATCACCGACGTGTCGGAGTTCGACCGGCTGGAGATCCAGCACTTCTTCGAGACCTACAAGGACCTCGAGCCCGGCAAGAGCGTCGAGGGCGCCGACTGGGTCGGCATCGTCGAGGCGGAAGCCGAGATCACCGCGTCCTTCGAGCGCGCCAAGCAGGCCTCGAACAAGCACTGACCCCCTCCTGACTGGCCGGTCACCTCACGGCCGCCGAGCGCACCCGGACGACCGACGGGCGCCGCACCCCACCGGGTGCGGCGCCCGTCGTCGTGTCTCGGGCAGTCGCGTCTGGGGCGGTCGTCTCTCAGGCCGGCACGTAGGCGCGGTCCAGCGCCGACTTCGCCTCGGCGTACTCCCGGGCCAGCCGGGCCACCAGCTCGGCGGCCGGCACGATCCCGTCGACGACGCCGATGCCCTGGCCCGAGCCCCACACGTCGCGCCAGGCCTTGGCCCCGCCGTCGCTGCCGAAGCTCATCGCGCTGGGGTCCGAGGTGGGCAGGTCGGCCGGGTCCAGGCCGGCGGCGACGATCGAGCCGGACAGGTAGTTGCCGTGCACCCCGGTGAACAGGTTGCTGTAGACGATGTCGTCGGCGCGGCTGTCCACGACCATCTGCTTGTAGCCCTGCTCGGCCCGGGCCTCCTCGGTGGCCAGGAACGCCGACCCGACGTAGGCCAGGTCGGCACCGGCGGCCTGGGCGGCCAGCACCGAGCTGCCGTGCGCGATCGCCCCGGACAACGCCAGCGGGCCGTCGAACCACTGGCGGATCTCGCGCACCAGGGCGAACGGCGACGTCGTCCCCGCGTGGCCACCGGCACCGGCGGCCACCGCGATGAGCCCGTCGGCGCCCTTCTCGACCGCCTTGTGCGCGAACCGGTCGTTGATGACGTCGTGCAGCACGATGCCGCCGTAGGAGTGCACCGCGTCGTAGACGTCGGCCCGGGCGCCCAGCGAGGTGATCACGATCGGCACCTCGTGCTCCACGCACAGTGCGACGTCGGCCTCGAGACGGTCGTTGGAGCGGTGCACGATCTGGTTCACCGCGTAGGGGGCCACGGTCGCCCCGGTGGCGGCCGCCGCGGCGAGCCGCTCGTCGATCTCGGTCAGCCAGTCGCCCAGCTGCGCCGCGGGCCGGGCGTTGAGCGCCGGGAAGGAGCCGACGACGCCGGCCGTGCACTGGGCGACGACGAGGTCGGGTCCGCTGACGATGAACATCGGCGAGGCGATCACCGGCAGGCTCAGCCGACCGCGGAGGACGTCGGGCAGGGTCATCGGGGCAGGTCCACCTCTCTGTGGGCGCCCCGGGTCGGGCGCTGACACAGCCGAGTCTGCCCGGTCAGCACTGACTGCTCGACACCCGGGCCGCGGCGCTCAGTCGACGGGCAGGTCCGCCATCGCCCGCAGCACGGCCCGCACGCGCGGGACCTCGTGGGTGCGGTACACCCCGGTGCCGCCCAGCCCGGCGAGGACGGCGAAGAACCCCTCCGCCGTCCGCACCTCGTCCTCGAAGTACGGGAACCCGGCCGGCAGCGCGTGGCACACCGGCAGGCCCAGGCTGCGCAGCCGGAAGGCGTGCAGCAGCAGCACCGACTGGTGCCGCAGCCGCTCGAGCGGGTCGGTCAGTCGCGCCATGCCGAAGCCCGCGCCCGGGTCGACGCAGATGCCGGCACGCACGCCCCGGGCCCGGGCGAGGTCGACCCGGGCGCCGAGCGCCGCGGCCATCGCGGGGTAGGGGTCCCGGTCGACGGCGGTGTCGGTGAGCTCCCGGGGGTTGTCCCCCAGGACGTGGCAGAGGACCAGGGCGGCGTCGAACTCGGCGGCCAGGTCGAACATCGCGCCGTCGTCGGCCGAGCCGGTCAGGTTGAGCACCTGCGCGCCGGCGGCGAGCACGGCCCGCACCACCTCCGGGTGGTAGCTCTCCACCGACACGGCGACCCCGGCGGCGGCGAGCTCCTCCACCACGGGCACCAGGGCCCTGATCTGGTCCTGGGGGCCCACGCGGGTGCTGCCGGCCACCACCGACTCGGCCCCGAGGTCCACGACGTCGGCACCCTGCGCGGCCAGCACGATCCCGCGCCGGACGGCGGCGGCAGCGGAGGGCGCGACGCTCTCCCGGTACCAGGAGTCCTGGGACAGGTTGACCACGCCCATGAGCGCTGGGCGGGCGTCGGTGTCCAGCACCCGCTCCCCCACCCGGAACGGAGCCACCGGGTGCTCGAGGTCCGCGGCGTGCTCCGTGGCCAGCCGGGCGAGTTCGCGGAGGCTGATCACCGGTGTCCCGGGCGCACGTAGCGGGCCATGACGTACCCCTCGGCGGTGAGCAGGTGCACGAGATCGAACCGGGCGATCTCGGCGAGCCCGTCGGTGCGGGGGGTCTGCGCGGTGCCGGCGAAGACCGGCGCGAGCGTGATGTCGGCCTCGTCGAGCAGGTCGGCGGCGACCACGGCCTCCAGCAGGCTCGGCCCGCCCTCGCACACGATCCGGCGCAGGCCGCGGTCGGTGAGCGCGGTGAGCAGCGACGCGGGCTCCAGGTCGGCCAGCTGCAGCACCTCGGCGTGCTCCCGGGCGGCGGCCAGCGCCTCGGCGTCCGGCATCGGCCCGGTCAGCACCAGCGGGGTGAGCGTGGACTCCGCCCACACCGGCAGCGCCCACGGCAGGTCCAGCGACCCGGACACGACCGCCAGCTGCGGCGCCGGCGCCTGTCCGGCGGCGTTGCGACGGGCGCCGTCTGCCTCCGCTGCCTGCATCGGGCCGTACTCCTCGGCCCGCAGCGTGCCCGCACCCACCAGGACGGCGTCGGCCATCCGGCGCACGGCGGTGAACACGTCGCTGTCGACCGAGGAGGAGATCGAGCCGCTGAGCCCGTCCGGCCCGGCTGCCGCGCCGTCCAGCGTCGTGACCATCATCGCCCGGACCCAGCGGCCCTCGTCGGGCCACGGGTAGGCCTCCAGCAGCTCGTCGCCGGCCAGCTGACGTCCCGGCGCCGGGAAGACCATGTCCACGGCGGTGAACGTAACCGCCGTGCCGGGTGGTGCGTGGAGCCGCCTGTCGGAATCGAACCGACGACCTTCTCATTACGAGTGAGATGCTCTACCGACTGAGCTAAGGCGGCGGGCGTGCCTGCGAGAGCTTACGGGACCGGGTGTGCCACCCCGCGCTCAGGCCGGGAGCCGGAGTGCCACGCAGAGCGCCTCGATGGCGATCTGCGGCTTGACCGCCTGCTCCAGCGCGGTGCGGGCGGCGAGCACCGCGTCGATCCGGCGCAGCGCCCCCTCGGCACCGATCTTCTTCGCCAGCTCCAGGCTGTCGGCCTTGCGGTCGGGGTGGGCCAGCTGCGGCACCCGGGACAGGTCGCCGCGGACGGTGTGGATCACCAGCGCGTCCCGGTACATCGACGCCAGGTCGACCAGCGCCCGGTCCAGGGAGTCCCGGCCCAGCCGGGTGGCCCGGGACTTCTGCTTCTTCTCCAGCTCCTTGAGCTGACCGGCGCCGCGGCTGGCCGCAGCGACTCCCGGGCCGCGGGCACCGACGCCCAGGCTGGCCTTCACCGCCTCGGTCTCGGCGCCGTCGACCACCGCCGTCGTCCGGTCGGACTCCTCCTTGGCCGCCGACACCAGGTCGTCCGCGGCGTTCAGGCAGGCCGCGAGACTGACCAGCGACAGCGGGACGTCGAGCACGGCCTTGCGGGCCATCCGGGCACCCTCGTCGCGGGCCAGGTGCCGGGCCCGGCCCACGTGCCCCCCGGCCGCGGCGGCCGACCACGCCGCGAGCGCCGGGTCGATGCCGTCACGCCGCACCAGCACCTCGGCGACGGCCTCGACCGGCGGGGTGCGCAGCGCGACCACCCGGCACCGCGACCGGATGGTCACCGGCACGTCGTCGGGGTGCAGCGAGGGCGCGCAGAGCAGGAACACCGTCCGGGCGGGTGGCTCCTCGAGCATCTTCAGCACGGTGTTGGTGGCCTGCTCGGTCATCCGGTCGGCGTCCTCGACGATGACCACCTGGAACCGGCCCTGGGACGGCGCCCGACCGGCCATCCGGACGATCTCGCGCACCTCCGCGACCCCGATCGACAGCCCCTCGGGGGCGACGACCCGGACGTCGGCGTGCGTGCCGCCCAGCGCCGTGTGGCAGGCGTGGCAGGTGCCGTCGCCGCCGGCCGGGCACTGCAGCGCCGCGGCGAAGGCCCGGGCGGCGGTGGACCGGCCCGACCCGGGCGGGCCGGTGAACAGCCAGGCGTGCGTCATCGCGGAGGGGTCGGCGACGGCTCGCTCCAGCTCGGCGACCGCGGCGGGCTGGCCGACGACGTCGGTCCAGACGCTCACGCGAGCAGCTCCGTGACCCGGGTGCGGATGCCCTCGGCGACCTCGTCGGGGGCGGCGGTGGCGTCCAGGACGAGGTAGCGGGCCGGCTCGGCCGCGGCGAGCTCCAGGAAGGTCTGCCGCACCCGCAGGTGGAACTCCAGGGACTCGGCCTCCAGCCGGTCTGCGGTGGCCCGGCCCCGGGCGCGGGCCAGCCCGGTCTCCGGGGGCAGGTCGAGCAGCACGGTCAGGTCGGGCAGCAGGCCGCCGGTGGCCCAGCTGCTGATCGAGCGCACGTCCTCCAGCGGGATGGTGCGGCCGGCGCCCTGGTAGGCCAGCGAGCTGTCCACGAACCGGTCGGTGACGACGACGTCGCCGGCCTCCAGCGCCGGGCGGACCACCTCGTGCACGTGCTGGGCGCGGTCGGCGGCGTAGAGCAGCGCCTCCGCGCGGGAGGACAGCCCGACCGTCGACGGGTCGAGCAGCAGCTGTCGGACGGTGCCGCCGATGACGGTCGCGCCGGGCTCCCGGGTGGTGCGGACCGTGCGGCCCTGCGCGGTCAGCCAGGCCTCGAGCCGGGCGACCTGGGTGGACTTGCCCGCCCCCTCGCCGCCCTCGAAGGCGAGGAACACCCCGGCCGGGCGGTCCTCCTGGCTCGTCACGCTGGCGACGGTACCGGCGGGCACCGACAGTCCTCGGGCTGCCAGGGTGGGGTGTGCCTGCCGACTGGTCGCCGTCCCAGTACCTGCGCTTCGCCGACGAGCGGTCCCGCCCGTTCGTCGACCTGCTGGCCCGGGTCGACGCGGTCGACCCGGGCGTCGTGGTCGACCTGGGCTGCGGGGAGGGCGAGCTCACCGCGTCCCTCGCCCGCCGCTGGCCGGGCGCCCGGGTCACCGGGGTGGACTCCTCCCCCGCGATGCTCGCCGCCGCGGCCGCGCACGCCGTCCCGGGCCGGGTGTCGTTCATCCCGGGCGACCTGGAGACCTGGGAGCCCGAGGGCCCGGTGGACGTGCTCGTCTCCAACGCCGCCCTGCAGTGGGTGCCCGAGCACCGGCGACGCGTCGTGGAGTGGGCCGGTGCGCTGACGCCGGGTGGGTGGCTGGGGTTCCAGGTGCCGGGCAACCACGCGGCGCCCACGCACGCGCTGCTGGCGGCGCTGTGCCGCGACCGGCGGTGGGCCGACCGGGTGGACGACCTGGCGCCCTCGACGTCCGCCGTGGACGACCCCGCCGGGTACCTCGGCGTGCTGGAGTCGGCCGGACTGCGCGCCGAGGCGTGGGAGACGACGTACCTGCACGTGCTGCGCGGGCCGGACGCCGTGCTGGGCTGGGTGCGGGGCTCGGTGTTGCGGCCGGTGCTGGCCCGGCTGGGGGACGACGCCGGGACGTTCGAGAGCACGTACGCCGAGGCCCTGCGGCAGGCCTACCCGGAGCGCGCCGACGGGACGACCCTGCTGCCCTTCCGGCGGGTGTTCGCCGTCGGTCAGGCCGGGACCAGCCGGTAGCTGCGGGTCACGTACGGCAGCTCGAGCTCGGTGCGGCCCGCGGTGTCGGGGTGCTCGGCGAGCAGGGCGCGCAACCGGTCGAGGAACGTCGTCCGCTCGTCGGGGGTCATGGTCGCGACGTAGCTGCGGGTGCCGATGGTGCCCACCACCTGCTCCGGGGTCAGCCGCTGCACCACGGTCGAGAGGTGCTCGGTGACCGTCGCGGGCAGCTCGGCGGCGAACCGGGCCACGACGGTCTGGTCGGCCTCGTGGTCGCGGGCCTCGGCCGCCAGCGCCGCCCCGAGCGCGCCCACCCACGGCACCCGCTCGTCGCGGGTGTTCCAGACGAAGCCGAGCACGCCACCGGGGCGCAGCACCCGACGGAGCTCGGGCGCGGCACGCTCGGGGTCGAACCAGTGCGCGGCCTGACCGGCGACGACGGCGTCCACGTCACCGTCGGGGACGGGCAGGGACTCGGCGTCCCCGACCGCGGCCCGCACCTGCGGCAGCCTGGCGGTGAGCTGGTCGAGCATCCCGGCCGAGGGGTCGACGGCGAGCACCTCGTGCCCGGCCGCCAGCAGCTGGTCGGAGAGCAGCCCGGTGCCCGCACCCAGGTCCAGCACCCGCAGCGGCCGCTCTCCCAGGAGGAAGGACACCGCGTCGGCGGGGTACCCGGGCCGGAGCGCGGCGTAGTCGGCCGCGACGGACCCGAAGGAGGTCCGCCGGGCGTCCCACGCCCGCCCGGTCACCGTCAGCTCCCGGCCGGGACGACCCCGTCGCCGGTCGTCGTCCGGGCAGCGGTCTTCTTCGCGGCCGTCTTCTTCGCGGTCGTGGTCTTCTTCGCCGCCGTGGTCGTCTTCTTGGCCGCGGTGGTCTTCTTCGCCGCCGTCGTCTTCTTCGCGGTGGTCTTCTTGGCCGCGGTCTTGCGGACGGCCTTCTTCTTCACCGGCGCCCGCTCCCGACGCTCGACCAGCAGCTCGGCCGCCCGCTCGAGGGTGATGGTCGCCGGGTCGTCGCCCTTGCGGAGGCTGGCGTTGGACTCCCCGTCGGTGACGTAGGGCCCGAAGCGGCCCTCCCGCACGGTGACCTGGCCCTGGGTGACCGGGTCGGGGCCCAGCTCCTTCAGCGGGGGCTTGGCCGCGGCCCGACCGCGCTGCTTGGGCTGGGCGAAGACGGCGAGGGCCTCCTCCAGCGTGGTGGTGAAGAGCTTCTCCTCGCTGTCGATCGAGCGGGAGTCGGTGCCCTTCTTCAGGTACGGGCCGTAGCGGCCGTTGAGGGCCTGGATCTCCTCGCCGTCCGGGGCGGTGCCCACGGTGCGCGGCAGCGTCAGCAGCTTCAGCGCCTCGTCGAGGGTGAGCGTCTCCGGGGTCATGGAGGCGAACAGGCTCCCGGTGCGCGGGGACTCCTTGCTGTCCTCGGGCACCACGGTGGTGACGTAGGGCCCGTAGCGGCCGGCCTTGACCAGCACCTGGTGGCCCGACTCGGGGTGGACCCCGAGCTCACGGTCACCGGAGGGGGCGTTCAGCAGCTCCTCGACGCGCTCGGGGGTGAGCTCGTCGGGGGCGATGTCGTCGGCGATGGAGACGCGGGTGCCCTCCTCGCCGCCGGCCTGCAGGTAGGGGCCGTAGCGCCCGACCCGCACGAGCACCGGCTGGCCGTCGGGGCCGGTGGCGCGCAGCGGGATCGAGTTGACCCCGCGGGCGTCGATCTCCTCCAACCGCTGGCCGACGACCTGCTTGAGCCCGCCGGAGGCCGCGATGCCCCCGGCGTGCCCACCCCCGCCGCCGAAGTAGAACTCGGTGAGCCAGTCGACCCGGCGCAGCGTGCCGCCGGCGATCTCGTCGAGCTCCCCCTCGAGGGAGGCGGTGAAGTCGTAGTCGACGAGCGCGGCGAAGTGCTGCTCGAGCAGGTTGACCACCGCGAAGGCCACGAACGTCGGGATGAGGGCCGAGCCCTTCTTCCAGACGTACCCGCGGTCCTGGATGGTCTGCATGATCGAGGCGTAGGTGGAGGGCCGGCCGATGCCGAGCTCCTCCAGGGCCTTGGTCAGCGAGGGCTCGGTGTAGCGGGCCGGCGGGGTGGTGGTGTGCCCCTTGGCGTCCAGCGACCGGGTGTCCAGCTGCTGGCCGCGCTCGACCCGGGGCAGCCGGTTCTCCGCGTCGTCGGCGTCCCCGACCTCGTGGTCCTCCCGGCTCTCCACGTAGGCGCGCAGGAAGCCGGGGAAGGTGATCGTGCGACCGCTGGCGGTGAACGTCACGGCCTCGTCGGTGGTCGAGGTGCCGGCCAGCCGGATGCTCACGGTGTTGCCCACCGCGTCGGACATCTGGGAGGCGACCGTGCGCTGCCAGATCAGCTCGTAGAGCCGGAACTCCTCACGGGCCAGCTGGCCGGCGAGCTGCCCGGGGGTGCGGAAGGCGTCCCCGGCCGGGCGGATGGCCTCGTGCGCCTCCTGGGCGCCCTTGGCCTTCTTGGAGTACCGCCGCGCCTCGGCCGGCACGTAGGCGTCGCCGTACAGCTCGCGGGCCTGGGTGCGGGCCGCGCGCAGCGCCGTCTCCGACAGGTTCGTCGAGTCGGTGCGCATGTAGGTGATGAAGCCGTTCTCGTACAGCCGCTGCGCGGTGCGCATGACCTGCTGGGAGGACCAGCCGAACTTCCGGCCGGCCTCCTGCTGCAGCGAGGACGTGGTGAACGGGGCGTACGGGCGGCGCCGGTAGTCCTTCTGGTCCACCCGCACGACCTCGACCGGGCGGGACTCCAGCCGGGCGGCCAGGCCGCGGGCACCGGCCTCGTCCAGGTGCACCACGTCGCTGGCCACGGTGCCGGTGTCGGGCTCGAAGTCCCGGCCGGTGGCGACCCGCCGGTCGTCCACGCTGACCAGCTTGGCGGTCAGGCTGGTCGGCTCGCCCTCGTCGGCGGCCTGCGCGCCCTGCTGGACGTCGAAGACGCCGGTCAGGCTCCAGTAGTCGGCGGCGGTGAAGCGCATCCGGGCCCGCTCGCGCTCCACGACGATCCGGGTGGCGACGGACTGCACCCGGCCGGCCGACAGCTTGGGCAGCACCTTCTTCCACAGCACCGGGGAGACCTCGTAGCCGTAGAGGCGGTCGAGGATGCGCCGGGTCTCCTGGGCGTCGACCAGCGCGGTGTCCAGCTCACGCGGGTTGGCCAGGGCGCGGGCGATGGCCTCCGGGGTGATCTCGTGGAAGACCATCCGCCGGGCCGGGACCTTGGGCTTGAGGGTGTCGATCAGGTGCCAGGCGATGGCCTCGCCCTCGCGGTCCTCATCGGTGGCGAGGAAGACCTCGGAGGCGTCCTTCACCAGCGACTTGAGCCGGCTGACCTGCTGCTTGCGCTCGGGGCTGATCACGTACAGCGGGTGGAAGCCGTTGTCCACGTCGACGCCGAGCCGGGCCCACGACTCGCCCTTGTGCGCGGCCGGCACGTCGGCGGCGTTGCGCGGGAGGTCCCGGATGTGCCCGATGGAGGACTCCACGACGTACCCGCTGCCCAGGTAGCCGGCGATCGTCTTGGCCTTGGACGGCGACTCCACGATGACCAAGGGCTTGCCCCCCGACGCCGCGGCAGCACGCTTGCGCGGCGGCGTGGCGGTGCCACCGGCGGCGGTCTCGGCCGTGGCCTCGACGTCGTCGGTGGTGGGCTTCGCGGTCTTGGTGGGGGGCAACGGGGCTCCTGTCGGTGGTGCTGTGCGCGAGCGCCGGGACGCACCCGGGTGCCGAGGGGAGCGGCGGCGCAGCACCCGCCCGGCAGCGCCACGGTAGGCCACGGCGGAGCAGGCCGTCCGTGCGACGAGGTGGCACGGGCGCGCCGGGGGCTCGGCCAGGGCCCCGGTCAGGACGGCTCCCGGGTGCCCGCCACGACCTCGGCGATCGCCTGCAGGGTGGGCCGCTCGGGGTCGTAGTAAGAGGTGTGTCCCTGGTCGGGATCGGTGGGCAACGGGACCGCACCGAAGAACGGCGTGGACGGCCCGGGACCGTAGTAGCCCGACCAGGACACCGGGTCCTCGATGTTCCAGGCGCCGTACACCTCGTCGGCCTCGAGCCCGCTCGCGTCGGCCACCCGCATGCCCGGGCTGCCGAGCACCACGACGGCGTCGGCGGCCAGCTCGCCCTCGGCGCGGGCCGCCTCCCCGGCCACGACCGTGCCGTAGCTGTGCGCGACCAGCGTCGTCCGCGGGAGCGGTGCTCCCCCGGCCGCCGCCGGCCCGGACCTGGCCACCGCGAGCCCGTCGAGGGTGCGGTCCAGCACCGGACCGGCCGCCCGCGCGTTGACCGGGAGGAAGAAGGAGCCGACCCCCGGGGTCTGGTAGCCCATCCAGACCAGGGTGGCCACCGCCAGGCCGGGCGCTGCCGCCTCGGCCAGGTCCTGCACGTGCACCGCGTCGGTGGTCATCGCCCCCAGGTCACCGACCGGGGCGGTCATCATCCCCGGGACGAGCACCCCGACCGCCCCTGCGGTGTCCAGGTCACCGACGCCCAGGGCGACGAGGTCCTCGCCGGGGTCGAAGAGCACCAGCTGCGCGGTCCGCCCGTCGGCGGCCAGCCGGGTGAGCTGGTCCTGCACGGCCACGGCCGTCCCGAAGCCGTCCGCCTGCGGGTCGGCCAGGGCACGGGCCAGCAGCGCCCGGTTGGCCTCGTCCCGGGCGGCCGCCGGGACGCCGTCCAGCCCGCCGATCGCCTCCGGGTCGGCGGCGACCACGGCCTGCTGCTCGACCAGGGTGAGCCCGGTCCACCAGGCCCCGGCCTCTGTCGGGTCACCGGGCGGCGGCACCCGGGGCGCGGCGACGGGGTGGCTGTCCACGGCGCCCACCAGGCCGGCGAGGTCGGCGGGCGCGACGGCGTCGAGCACCCCCACCTCGGCCAGCGCCGTGCCGACGGCGACCGCGGCGAGGTGGGTGGCGCCGGCCGCGGCCAGCGCATCGCGCGCCCACCGCACCGCCAGGTCCGCGGCGCGCTGCCGGTCCTCCACCACCCCGACCTGGTCCAGCTCCGGGATCGCCGAGGCCGCGGGCGGCGGTCCGACCAGGGTGCCGTCCGCGGCGAGCTCCACCGGACCGGTGGCCGCGACCGCCAGTGCCGTCTCGGCCGCGGTCCGGGCGGTGTCGGCCTCCCCGGCCACCACGAGGAGCTGCTCGCCGGCGGCCACCAGGGCCACGTGCACACCGCCGGCGGCCCGGGTGAGCTCGGTGAGTGCAGCGGCGGCGACGGTGCCCGCGGGACCGGACCAGCAGTCGGCGGCCGACAGCGCCACGGCCAGGCCGTCGACCCGGACCGCCCACGGGCCGACCCGCTCGGCGACGTCACCCAAGGTCCCGGCCGACCCGCGCAGGGCGGCGACGTCCCAGCCGGCAATGGCGTACAGGTCCGCGGCGCTCACGCGGCCACCGCCGTCAGGCCGTACCGGCCGCTGATCCGCTGGGTGATCGCTGCGTCCAGCGACGCGTCCAGGGCCCGGTAGGCGGCCACCGAGGCGACCAGCGTGGCCGCGATCGCCGACGTGCTCTCGGCCAGCACGTCGAGCAGCGCCGACCAGGCCGTGCCGGTGCCCGCCAGCTCCGCGCCGGCCGGCCCGGGGAGGGCGGCGGCCGCAGCCGGCGCGCTCACCCGGGTGAGCTCGGCGTCGGCGGTCAGCTCACCGCCCAGCCCGGCCAGCCGTGCGGCCAGCGCGTCGACGGCGTCCAGCTGGACGGTCACGAGGTCGGGCACGGGGGGCTCCTGTCGGTCGCGGCCCCCGGGTGGGGCCGACGACGGCGACCCTCGGCTCCGCCAGCGACGGTCCGGGGCCCGTCGTCCACAGGCGGGGCCCCGTCCACAGCCGGGCCGGACTGCTGGTGCGGACGGCCGGGGTGTGTGCACCGGACTGTCGGTGGCACGAGGGACAGTGGTGGGGTGACGTCCTCCGCAGCGGTCCCGGTGCCGCCGTCCGCCCTGCCCGGGGACGAGCTGCTCGACGCGCTGCTGGTCGGCACCCCCGAGGAGGACTCCCCGGTCACCCACGTCCACCGACTGCCGGTGCGGGAGAGCAGTCACGGCGTCTGGCCGACCTGGGTGCCGACCGACCTGCGGGAGCGGCTGGTGTCCCGCGGCGTCCGTGCCCCGTTCAGCCACCAGGTCGCCGCCGCCGAACTGGCGCACGCCGGGCAGCACGTCGTGGTCGCCACCGGCACGGCGTCGGGCAAGTCGCTGGCCTACCAGCTGCCCGCGCTGTCCACCCTCGCCGAGGACGACCGGGCCTGCGTGCTGTACCTGGCGCCCACCAAGGCGCTGGCCCGTGACCAGCTGGCCGCGGTGAGCGCGATCGCCGGGCCCTCGGTGCGCCCGGCCGCCTACGACGGGGACACCCCGCAGGAGGAGCGGGACTGGGTGCGCCGGCACTCCCGGTGGATCGTCACCAACCCGGACATGGTGCACCGCGGGATCCTGCCGGGGCACCAGCGCTGGGCGTCCACGCTGCGCCGGGTGGCCTACGTGGTGGTCGACGAGTGCCACGCCTACCGGGGGGTCTTCGGCTCCCACGTCGGGCACGTGCTCCGTCGGCTGCGGCGGATCTGCCGCCGCTACGGCGCCGACCCCGTGTTCGTGCTGGCCTCGGCCACCGTCGCCGACCCGGCAGCAGCCGCGACCCGGCTGGTGGGGGCACCAGTCACCGCGGTCACCGAGGACGGCTCACCCCGGCCGGGCGCCACCTTCGCGCTGTGGGAGCCGCCGCTGACCGAGAAGACCGGGGAGCACGGGGCTCCGCTGCGCCGCTCGGCCGCCGCGGACGCCGCCGGGCTGCTCGCCGACCTGGTCGAGCAAGGCGCCCGGACGCTGGCGTTCGTCCGGTCCCGGCGCTCCGCGGAGTCCGTCGCCGACCAGGCCCGCCGGATCCTCACCGACCGGGGGCGCCCGGACCTGGTCCGCCGGGTGGACTCCTACCGGGGCGGCTACCTGCCCGAGGAGCGCCGCGAGCTCGAGCGCTCGCTGTCGGCGGGCGACCTGCTCGGGGTGGCGACGACGAACGCCCTGGAGCTGGGCATCGACATCGCCGGCCTGGACGCCGTCGTGCTCGCCGGCTACCCCGGCACGCTGGCCTCGCTCTGGCAGCAGGCCGGGCGGGCCGGACGCGCGGAACGGGAGTCCCTGGTCGTCTTCGTCGCCCGCGACGACCCGCTGGACCACTACCTGGCCCACCACCCGCGCGCGGTGTTCGGCCGGCCGGTGGAGGCCACCGTCACCGACCCCACCAACCCCTACGTCCTGGGCCCCCAGCTGTGCTGCGCCGCGGCCGAGCTGCCGCTGACCGACGACGAGCTCGAGGAGTTCGGCGGCGACGCAGCCCGGGCCGCGTTGGAGGACCTGGTCGCCACGGGGCAGCTGCGGCGGCGGCCCACCGGCTGGTACTGGGCCGGGCGCGGCCGGCCCGACGTCGACATCCGGGGCTCCGGGGCCGAGCCGGTGTCGATCATCGAGGGCTCCACCGGCCGGCTGCTGGGCACGGTGGACGGCGACGCGGCGCACTCCGCCGTGCACGAGGGCGCGCTGTACGTGCACCGCGGGGAGACCTTCGTCGTGGACTCCCTGGACGTCGAGGACGCCTGCGCCGCGGTGCACCCGGAGAGCCCGGAGTGGACGACGGTGGCCCGCGACGTCACCGACCTGTCGATCGTGGACGTGAGCACCACCCGTCGGCTGGGCACGGTCACCGCGCACACCGGGACGGTCGACGTGACCAACCAGGTGGTGGCCTACCAGCGGCGTCGGGTCGGCTCCGGTGAGGTGCTGGCGGAGTTCCCGCTGGACCTGCCGGCCCGGCAGCTGCGCACCCGGGCGGTCTGGCTGACCCTCGACGAGCGGGCCCTGCAGCGCGCCGAGCTCGACGACCTGGCCGTGCCGGGCTCGCTGCACGCCGCCGAGCACGCCGCGATCGGGATCCTGCCGCTGCTGGCGACCTGCGACCGGTGGGACCTGGGCGGCATCTCGACCGCGCTGCACCCGGACACCGGCGCGGCCACGATCGTGGTCTACGACGGGCACCCCGGCGGCGCGGGCTTCGCCGAGCGCGGGCACGCGGTGCTCCGCCGCTGGCTCACCGCCACCCGGGCGACGGTGGCCAGCTGCGAGTGCGACTCGGGCTGCCCGTCGTGCGTCCAGTCGCCCAAGTGCGGCAACGGCAACGACCCGCTGGACAAGGCCGGGGCGGTCCGGGTGCTCGACGTGGTCCTCGACGAGCTCGCGGCGGCCGGGGACACCGAGGCGGCGGAGGACGCGGCCGTCGAGGAGCCCGACCCGCTCGGGCTCGGCGGGCCGTTCGCGCAGGCGCGGGCGGCGACGTCCGCGGCGCACTCGCGGGCACTGCGCCGGCGCCAGCGGCTGGGCTCGGCACCGGCGGCCCGTCCGATGCGGGGCTCGCGCACGCCGGTGGCGGTCCCGGACGAGGTGGCACCCGGGACCGAGGCCGAGTGGAGCGACGTCGAGGACCACGCCGACACCGACGCCGCCCCCGATCGTCGGACCCGACCGGTGGACGACGTCGTCTTCTAGGCCGGTCACGGCGGCACCGGGCCGGCCCGCGCGTGCGCCCGGGCTGCGGTCACCCCGAGCGGCCCGAGACGGACCGGCACGGTCACCTCGACGACGACCACCGCGCCGGCGTCGACCCGGCAGGACACCAGGCCGGCACCGTTGGCCGCGGCCACCCCCTCCCCCACCGCGCAGGCCGCCGGGTCCGCCAGCACCGCCCGGCCGGCCACCGCCAACGCGGTCAGGTCGGCGGCGGTGGTCGCCCGGTGCCGCGCCACCACCGCCGACCCGACCAGCACGGTGACCGCGCCGAGGGCCGCGAGCAGGCCGGCCAGCGCGACCACCCACACGGTGGCCGACCCCTCCTCGTCCCTCACGGCAGCGCCCCGGCAGCCGGTTCGGTCAAGCCGGTGGCGGCCGAGGACACCGTGACCGCGAGTGGGAGCGGACCCAGCGGCTGCACGCGGACCGAGACGGTGACGGTCACCCGGTCGCCGTCGGTCGCCGTCGCCACCCGGGCCCCGTCGGGGGCGGCCTGGCCGGCCAGCGATGCCACCGTCGCGGCCGACTCGCCCCGGGCCGCCGCCCGGGCGCCCTCCCGGGCGGCGTCCACACAGCGGAGCTGGGCCCCGACGACGACCACGGCGGCCACCGCACCGGCCAGCACCAGGAGCAGCACCGGCAGCACCACCGCCGTCTCGGCGGTCACCATCCCCCGGTCGTCCCGCCACCGTGCTCGTCGTCGGGACACCTCAGGACAGCGTGGCCAGCGCGTCGGCCACCAGCCCGCTCATCGCGGTGACCACCGAGGCACCGGTCACCACCGAGTAGAGGACGGCGGCGAAGGCGCAGGCCGCCACCGTGCCGACCGCGTACTCCGCGGTGCTCATCCCCGCCTCGGGGTCCGCGGTCAACCGGGCCCGGACCCGGGCGGGCCAGGCCGAGACCACCACCGGGTGCACCCGCGCCTCACGAACCGTTCCCCGCTCGTGTCGTCGTGTCGTCATGTCGACTCCTCTCCCGGGTCCGTCCGTCGGACCCGTCCCGAGACTCCGGCGGCGTGGCCCCGGGCAGGCCCCGTCCCCGCGATCTGTGGACAGCCACCCCGGTTGGGGACGGCGGCCGGCACACCGGGCCCGGTCCGTGCTCACCCAAAGACGTCCGCGGCGATGCCGAGCACGAGCGGGGCGACGCCGAGGCAGAGGAACGCGGGCAGGAAGCACAGCCCCAGGGGCGCCAGCACCCACACCCCGGCGCGCTGCACCGCGGCCGCGGTGTCGGCCCGCTCGGTGACCCGGGCGTCGTCGGCGAGCCGGCGCAGCGCGGGCACCACCGCCGATCCGGACTCCCCGGCCCGCACCACCGTGCGGGCCAGGACAGCGGCGGTCGGGGGCACGTCGGACCAGGCGGCTCGTGGGGAGGCGCCGAGCCGGAAGCGGGCGGCGACGGTCTGCATCGCCGTGCCCAGCGGTCCGCCCAGGGCGGTGCCGACCGCGCCCACCGCGCCCGCGACCGGGGTCCCGCCGGCCAGACAGACCGCGAGCAGCTCGCAGGCCACCGGGAGGTCGGCCCGCACGGGGCCCGCCGGGTCGGGCGGGGCTCCGGCGCGGCGGGTGACCCGCTCGACGCCGACCGCCACGCCCACGGCGCACAGCAGCGAACCGGGTCCGAGCCCCACGAGCAGCGGGACGACGAGCCCGGCCAGGGCGGCGACCGCCCACCGGCGCACCGCGCCCGGGGGTGCGTCCTCCTGTGACCCCGCCGGCTGCCGGCTCCCGAGCCGCTCACCGGCCATCCCGACCGGCCGCGGCCACGCGAGCAGGGCGACGGCGAGCAGGGCGAGCGCCGGGCCGGTCACCGGGCTGCTGCCCGGCGCACCAGCCGGGCCGTCCAGGACAGACCGAGGGCCTCCAGGCCGACGCCCCCGACGAGCAGCGCCGTGCCGACCGGGGTGCCGGTCAGCACCTGCCACGGGTCCGCTCCCACACCGGCGCCCATCAGCAGCCCGAGCACCGGCAGCCCGGCCAACACCACCCCCGAGGCCCGTGGCCCGGAGACCGCCGCCCGCAGTTCGGCCTGGGTGCGCAGCCGGGCCCGCACGTCGTCCTCGGCGGCGGCCACGACCGCCGCCAGCGAGCAGCCGGTGCGGGCGCTCACGGTCACCGCCGCAGCCAGTCGGGCCAGCGCCCCGCCCTCGCCGGGTTCCGCGGTGCCGGTGCACAGCACCGGGCCGAGGGCTGCGGCGACGGCCGGGTGCGGGCAGCCCCCGACCGCGGTCGTGGTGGCGTCCGCCAGCGGTCGGCCGGCCCGGAGCTCGGCGGCGAGCACCCCGAGCGCCTCGGCCAGGGCCCGGTCGCGGGCCTCGGTGTCCCGCTCGGCGGCCCGCCGTCGCCAGGCCCGGACCCCCGCGACGGCCGCGCCGCCGACCAGGGCAGCGACGACCGGGGTCGAGAACAGCGCCGCGGTCGTCACGGCCGCACCGACGACGAGGACCGCCACGGGCAGCACGGTCGGGGGACCGGGACGGCCCCGGGGCTGGAGCCTGCGGGCGCGGCGCACGAGCGGGTCCGAGCCACGGGGCCACGTCACGACCGCCGCACCCAGCAGGCCCAGCACGACGGCGCTCACGCGCGCACCCCGAGCAGGGCCGCCAGCTCCGCCCCCGCCGGTGCCTCAGCACCGTCCGCGCGCCACCCGGACACGACCTCGATCAGCTCGCCGCGCCGGCGCACGACGCCCAGCTCCTCGACCCGGCGGCCCCCGGCTGCGCGGCGCAGGTGCACCACGACCGACAGCGCCGCCGCGGCCTGGCTGTGCACCGCCGCCCGGTCCAGGCCGGCGGCCACGCCGAGGGCCTCGAGCCGGGCAGGCACCTCGGCGGCCCGGTTGACGTGCAGCGTGCCGCAGCCACCGTCGTGCCCGGTGTTGAGCGCGGCCAGCAGGTCGACCACCTCTGCCCCGCGCACCTCCCCCACCACGAGCCGGTCCGGGCGCATCCGCAGGGCCTGCCGGACCAGGTCGCGCAGCGTCACCGCGCCGACGGACTCCACGTTGGGCGGCCGGGTGAGCAGCCGGACCACGTGCGGGTGCTGGGGGTCGAGCTCCGCGGCGTCCTCGCAGACGAGCACCCGCTCGGCAGGCGGGACCAGACCCAGCAGCGCCGAGAGGAGGGTGGTCTTGCCCGTCCCGGTGCCGCCGGTGACCAGGAACGCGCAGCGCCGGGCGACCAGGGCGCGCAGCAGGTGCTCGGCCGCACCGGGCAGGGCACCGGCCGCGGCCAGGTCGGTGAGGTCCAGCCGGGCCCGGCGGAGCACCCGCAGCGACAGGCAGGTGCCCGATCCGGACACCGGTGGCAGCACCGCGTGCAGCCGGGTGCCGTCGGGCAGCCCGACGTCGGCCCAGGGGGCGGCGTCGTCCAGCCGCCGCCCGGCCGAGGCCGCGAGCCGCACCGCCAGCCGACGCACCGCCTCGTCGTCGGCAAACCGGACACCGGTCTCCTCCAGCCCCGCCCCGCGGTCGACCCACACCCGGTCCGCGCCGACCACCAGCACGTCGGTCACCCCGGGCAGTCGCAGCAGCGGCTCGAGCACCCCTGCCCCGGACAGCTCGTCGACGGTGGCCCGGACGGCGTCGAGCACGTCGCCGTCCCCCACCAGCCCGCCGGCCTCCTGCCGGACGAGCGCGGCGACGGCCGCCTGGCTCGTCATCGCGGGGTCCGCCGCCAGCCGGGCCCGGACCCGGTCGACCAGGGGCGTCGACTCACGCACGGGCGGTCTCCCGGGCCCGCAGTCGGGCCAGCAGCTGCCGCGACACCTGGCCCAGCGGAGCGCGCGCACCGGTCAGCGGCGGTTCGCCGCGTTCGCCCCGGGCGACGGCGGACCGGTCGTGGCCGAGCTCGGCGACCACCGGCCGGCCCAGCACCGACCCCACCTCGGCCGACGGCACCCCGCCGGGGACGGCCCGGGTGACCACCAGGGCACGGCCCCAGGCCGGACCGGACACCAAGCTGCCGGCGACCGCGAGGGCCCTGACCCGCGACGGCACCACCAGCACCGCCACGTCGGCCTCGGGCAGCACCGCCTCGGCCAGCTGGGGCTCGGCGCGGGTGGGCAGGTCGACCACCACCGGGTGCCCGTCGGCCCGCGCCGCGGCGACCACGGCGGCCAGCACCTCGGGGACCACCGGGGACGGGGCGTCCCGACTCGGGGCCAGCACGCGGACCCGGTGCGCCTCGGGCAGCGCGGCCACCACCTGCTCCCCGGCCACGCGTCCGCGCAGCCCGGCCAGGTCGGGCCACCGCAGGCCGGAGACCCACTCCGCCCCCAGCAGCAGGTCCAGGCCGCCACCGGTGCCGTCGGCGTCCACCAGCAACGGGGCGCGGGTGCCGCCCAGGGTGAGTGCGAGGGCGGTCGCCAGCGTGCTGGCCCCGGCGCCGCCGCAACAGCCCCCCACCACGACGAGCGCCCCGGGCTCCACGGGGTCGCGCACGGCCGACGCGGCCCGCTCCACCAGCCAGCCCTCGTCGCGGGGCAGCACCACCACCCGCTCGGCGCCGACGCCGAAGGCGGCCTCGAACCCCTCCCCCGACAGCTCCGTGCGGGTCGCGACCACCACGCCCGGACGGCGTGGGAGAGCCCGGACCGCGGGGCTGGTCAGCACGTCGGCGCCCAGCACGACGAGCGGCGCGCCCCGGTGGGCCCGGCGCAGCGCCCCCGAGCCGTGGGTCAGCTCCGGGGTCGTGCCGGCGGCGGCGAGCAGCCGGAGCAGCTCGTCGACGAGCTGGTCGTCGGAGCTGACCACCAGGGGTCGGGGCAGGTCGGGGGTGTGTTCGTCCACGGGTCGAGTCAGCCGCGGGGACCCGGCGCCGGGAAGACGTCCGGCGCATCTGTGGACGACCCCTCCGGGTGTGGACGACGGCGCGCCGGGTGCCCCCGGGGTGTGCTGGCCCTAGCCTCGCGCCATGACCGGCGAGGTGGGACGCGCAGCGGCGTTCTTCGACCTGGACAAGACGGTGATCGCGAAGTCCAGCGCGCTGGCCTTCGGCCGGCCGTTCTTCGAGGGCGGCCTGATGAACCGCCGCACCGTGCTGAAGGGCGCCTACGCCCAGTTCGTGTTCTCCCTGGCCGGTGCGGACGCCGCGCAGATGGACCGGATGCGCGACCAGATCACCGCGATGTGCACCGGGTGGGACGTCGGCGTCGTGCACGACATCGTCCGGGAGACCCTGCACTCGATCGTCGACCCGCTGGTCTACGCCGAGGCCGCCGACCTGATCGAGGCCCACCGGGCCGCCGGCCGGGAGGTGGTCATCGTGTCCAGCAGCGGGTCCGAGGTGGTCACCCCTATCGGGGAGATGCTCGGCGTCGACCGGGTCGTCGCCACCCGGATGGTCGTGGTGGACGGCCGGTACACCGGGGAGATCGAGTACTACGCCTACGGGGAGAACAAGGCCGCCGCGATGCGCGAGGTGGCCGCCGAGATGGGCTACGACCTGGCCGACTGCCACGCCTACTCCGACTCCGTCACCGACCTCCCGATGCTCGCCGCCGTGGGCCACCCGACCGCGGTCAACCCCGACCGGGGCCTGCGGAGGGCCGCGGCCGAGCGGGGCTGGCCGGTGCTGGAGTTCGCCCGCCCGGTGCCGCTGAGCGCCCGGTCCGCCCAGCGCCGCGCGCCCCTGGTCACCGGCGCCGCGGTCGGCGTCGGCGCCGCCGTCGTCGGGCTCGCCTGGTACGCCCGGCGGCGGGCCCTGCGGCTGCTGGAGGAAGCCCCCCAGCACCGGCGACGGCCCCGCGCCCGCGCGTGACCGCTGTCCACAGGCCCGCCCGGCGGACGCCCCGGCCTGGCACCATCCCGGCATGACCGCCCCCGCGAGCACCCGCCGCCGGGACCTGCTCGCCCCGCTGTGGCGGGCGGTCGTGGTCTTCCGGCCGCTGGCGTGGGTGGTCGCCGTGGTCGGGTTCGTGGGCGGGCGGGAGGAGTACCCCGGCCTCCTGGCCCCGGTGCTCCTGCTGGCCGCGATGGCGGTGTGGACGGTGGTCGTCACCGTCGCCTACTCCCGGGCCGAGGGGCGACGCACCCGCACCGCGCTGGTCGACCTGGCGGTGACCCTGGCCCTGCTGGCCGCCGTGCTCACCACGCAGAGCCGGGACGCCCTGGCCGCCGACGCCCCCATCCTCACCTCGCTGTGGGTGGCCGGTCCCGCCTACGCCCTGGCGGTGGCCCGGGGCCGGGACGGCGGGCTGGCCGGCGGCGTCGTCGTCTGGGCCGCGGTGTCCGCCGTTCGCGGCCGGGTCGGGGACGAGGAGCTGTTCAACCTGGTGCTCTTCGCGCTGTCCGCGGTGCTGCTGGGGTACGCAGCGACCACCACCCGGGCGGCGACCCTGGCGGTGCAGCAGGCCGCGGCGACCGCCGCCGCGGCCGCGGAGCGGGAGCGGCTGGGCCGCGCGGTGCACGACGGGGTGCTGCAGGTGCTCGCCGCCGTCCGCCGCCGGGGTGAGGAGCTCGGCGGGGACGCCGCGGACCTCGCCCGGCTGGCCGCCGAGCAGGAGGTCGCCCTGCGCGGGCTGCTCTCCTCCGCTCCCTCGGCCCGGGACGGCGGCGTGGCTGACCTGGGGGCCGCACTGCGCCTGCTGTCCACCCCCGACGTCGAGGTCTCCTCGCCGGCCGAGCCGGTGCTGCTGCCCGCCCCGGTGGCCGACGAGCTGACCGCGGCGGTGCGCGAGGCGCTCGCCAACACCTCCGAGCACGCACCGGCCGCCCGGGCCTGGGTCAGCGTCGAGCCCGAGGACGACGTGGTGCTCGTGGTCGTCCGGGACGACGGGCCGGGCATCCCCGACGGTCGCCTGCCCGCGGCCGTCGCGGCCGGGCACCACGGCGTGCGGTCCTCGATCTGCGGCAGGCTGGCCGACCTGGGCGGCACCGCGCAGCTGCACACCGGGCCGGGCCAGGGCACCGAGTGGGAACTGACCGTGCCGAGAGAGGGAGCCACCCGATGACGACGGTGATGGTGGTCGACGACCACCCGATGTGGCGCGAGGCGGTCGAACGCGACCTGACAGCACGTGGGTTCGAGGTGCTGGCGACCGCCGGGGACGTCGGGGCCGCCGTCCGCCGGGCGCTCGCCGTCCGGCCGGACGTGGTGGTGATGGACCTGCAGCTGGGCGAGGGGTCCGGGGTGGACGCCACCCGCGACGTCGTGGCCGCGCTGCCGGCCACCCGGGTGCTGGTGCTCTCGGCCAGCGCCGAGCAGGTCGACGTCCTCGAGGCGGTGAAGGCCGGCGCGTCGGGCTACCTGGTCAAGTCCTCCTCCGCCGACGAGCTGGCCGACGCCGTCACCCGCACGGCCGCCGGCGACGCGGTCTTCTCCGCGGGCCTCGCCGGTCTGCTGCTCGGTGAGTACCGGCGGCTGCGCTCGGGTCCCGACGACGGCGCCCCGCGGCTGACCGACCGGGAGACCGAGGTGCTCAAGCTGGTCAGCCGGGGGTTGTCGGCCCGACAGATCGCCGAGCGGCTGGTGCTCTCGCACCGCACGGTGGAGAACCACGTGCAGAACACGCTGCGCAAGCTGCAGCTGCACAACCGGGTCGAGCTCACCCGGTACGCCATCGAGCAGGGCCTCACCGACCCCTGACTCTGCATAGTGATGCAGTGTGGTGCATGATGTTCCGGTGTCCAAGGTACTGACCTCCCTGCCCGTCGGCGAACGTGTCGGCATCGCCTTCTCCGGAGGCCTCGACACCTCCGTGGCCGTCGCGTGGATGCGCGACAAGGGCGCGGTGCCCTGCACCTACACCGCCGACATCGGCCAGGCCGACGAGCCCGACATCGGGTCGGTCCCCGGTCGGGCCACCAGCTACGGCGCCGAGGTCGCCCGGCTCGTCGACTGCCGGGCCGCGCTGGTCGAGGAGGGTCTGGCCGCGCTGACCTGCGGCGCCTTCCACATCAAGTCCGGCGGCCGCACCTACTTCAACACCACCCCGCTCGGCCGCGCCGTCACCGGCACCCTGCTGGTGCGCGCGATGCTCGAGGACGGCGTCCAGATCTGGGGCGACGGCTCGACCTTCAAGGGCAACGACATCGAGCGGTTCTACCGGTACGGCCTGCTGGCCAACCCCGAGCTGCGCATCTACAAGCCCTGGCTGGACGCCGCGTTCGTCACCGAGCTGGGCGGCCGCACCGAGATGAGCGAGTGGCTCGTCGCGCACGACCTGCCCTACCGGGACAGCACGGAGAAGGCGTACTCCACCGACGCCAACATCTGGGGCGCCACCCACGAGGCGAAGTCGCTGGAGCACCTCGACGTGTCGCTGGAGGCCGTGCAGCCGATCATGGGCGTCCGGTTCTGGGACCCCGAGGTCGAGATCGCCACCGAGGACGTCACCGTGGGCTTCGAGCAGGGCCGCCCGGTGACGATCAACGGCGCCCGCTTCGACTCC
Source organism: Geodermatophilus sp. Leaf369 (assembly GCF_001424455.1). Taxonomy (NCBI): domain Bacteria; kingdom Bacillati; phylum Actinomycetota; class Actinomycetes; order Geodermatophilales; family Geodermatophilaceae; genus Geodermatophilus; species Geodermatophilus sp. Leaf369. Next base: position 1,251,862 of record NZ_LMQA01000001.1, read on the forward strand.
GACGTCGACCTCGTGCTGGAGGCCAACGCCATCGGCGGCCGGCACGGCCTGGGCATGAGCGACCAGATCGAGAACCGGATCATCGAGGCCAAGAGCCGCGGGGTCTACGAGGCCCCGGGCATGGCCCTGCTGCACGTGGCCTACGAGCGGCTGGTCAACGCCATCCACAACGAGGACACCCTCGCCACCTACCACCGCGAGGGTCGCCGCCTCGGCCGGCTCATGTACGAGGGCCGCTGGCTGGACCCGCAGGCGCTGATGGTCCGCGAGTCGCTGCAGCGCTGGGTGGGTGCCGCCGTCACCGGTGAGGTCACCCTGCGGCTGCGGCGCGGCGAGGACTTCTCGATCCTCGACACCACCGGCCCGGCGTTCAGCTACCACCCGGACAAGCTGTCGATGGAGCGCACCACGGACTCCGCGTTCGGCCCGGTCGACCGGATCGGCCAGCTGACCATGCGCAACCTGGACATCGCCGACTCCCGCGCCAAGCTCGAGCAGTACGCCGGGCTGGGCATGGTCGGCGGCGCCCAGACCGCGCTGGTCGGGGACATGGCCGCCGGTGGCGCCCAGGCGATCGCCTCCCGCGGCACGGTCTCCGCCGACGAGGAGATGCTCGACCGGGCGGCCATGGAGTCCGGCTCGGACTAACGCCCGAGCTTCTCCCGCACCCGCTCGACCAGCGTGGGGACGACGCCCTGCGGGGTGAAGGCGCGGGCCGCGGCGGTGAGCGCGGCCTGCTCGTCGGCGGCGAGGTCGAGGTCGGCCGCGGCCACGTTGAACTCCAGCTGCTCCACGCTGGAGGCCCCCGGGATCGCCACGACCTGCGGCAGCCCCAGCAGCCAGGCCAGCGCGGCCTGCGCGGGCTTCACGTCGTGGGCGTCGGCGACCTCGCGGAGCACGGCCAGCAGCGGCTCGATGCGCCGCAGGTTCTCCGTGCCGAACAGCGGGTTCATCGCCCGCACCCCGCCGGGGCGGTGGTCGACGCCGTACTTCCCGCCGAGCAGGCCCTGGGCGAGCGGGCTGTAGGCCATCACGATCCGGTTCTCGCGCTCGGCGAAGGGCACCAGGTCCTCGAGCGGGCCCGCGGTCGCCAGGGAGAACTGCACCTGGTTGCTGACCACCGGGCGACCCAGCGCGGTGTCCGCGGCGCGCCAGCGGTCCAGCGAGTAGTTCGAGACGCCGACGGCGCCGATCTTCCCGGCGTCCAGCAGTTCGCCCATGCCCTGCATGACGATCGAGTCGGGGACGACGGGGTTGGCCTGGTGCACCTGGTACAGCGGGATCTTCCCCAGCTGCAGGCGCTTCGCCGAGCCCTCGAACCGGTTGCGGACGATCGGCGCGAACGGCGCGACGGGGAAGACCTTGCTGGCGACGACGACGTCCGCGCGCTCGTCCCCGAGGGCCTCGGTGAGGATCCGCTCGCTCGTGCCGAACCCGTAGACCTCCGCGGTGTCGAAGAGGGTCACGCCCAGCTCGCGGGCCCGCCGGACGATCGCCCCGGCACCACCCCCGGCGTAGTCCGAGCCGTAGCCCCACTCACGGGACCCGAACTGCCAGGTGCCCAGCCCGATCCGGCTGACCGGACCCAATCCGTCGACCTCGATGAAGCGCATGTTCGCTCCGTGCCCCGCAGTCCGCACACCCACTCCTCCCCGGGATTGCGCCGACGCACCGACTGCGGAGGGAAACCGCTCGGAGACGGCCGATGACCTGTGTGGTTCCGCATTCGCGACCACGACGCCCGGGCTGTGGACAAGATCATCGCGGATCCGTCCGGGTCCGGCAGGGTCCCGGGCCGTGTCCCGACCACCTCGTCCCGTGCGCGGGCTCGGGTCCGCTCCCTTCCGCGGCTCCGCTGCCGTCGCCCGGGGTCTGCTGACCCGGCACCAGCTCGCCCACCGGCGGTGGGTGCGGGTCTTCCCCGACGTGTACGTGTCCGCAGACGTCCCCCTCACCCACGAGGTCCGGGTGCGCGCGGCGGTGGTCCTGCTCCCCGGTGCGGTCGTCTGCGGGCGGAGCGCGGCCAGGCTGTGGGGGATCGACGTCGACGGCCCGGCCGGCGACCCCGACGGTGCGGACGTCGAGGTGGTCCTACCCCGCCGCGCCGCGGGTCCCGACGGCGTGCGTCGGTACGCCGGGCAACAACGGGTGCCCGGCATCCGGGTCCGACGTCGAGCCGTCCTCGCCGCGGACCTGGGCGTGGTGGACGGGGTGCGGGTGACCCTCCCGCCGGTCACCGCGCTGGACCTGGCTGGTGAGCTGCCCCACGACGAGGCCGTTGCGGTGCTCGACCAGTTCTGCGCCCAGAACGCCGCCGGCCGGCGGCTCACCACCCTGGTCGCGCTGCGGGGACTGGCCGATGCGCGTACCGGGCGTGGGTGCCGACGTGCCCGCGCCGCCGCCGGGGACGCCGACGGCCTGGCGGGATCACCCAGGGAGACCCAGCTCCGCCTGCTCCTGCACCGCTCCGACCTGCCCCGACCCGAGGCCCAGTACCGCGTCCGGGACGACCGGGGCCGGGAGTGCGCACGCGTGGACTTCGGCTGGCCCGAGCACCGGCTGGCCGTCGAGTACGACGGCCAGGGCCACCTCCGGACGCTGGGCCCGGACCGACGACGGATGAACCGGCTGGCCGATGCGGGGTGGCGGGTCCTCTTCGTGACCGCCGACGACCTCCGCGACCCGGTCCGCCTGGTAGCCGCCATCGCCCGCGCCCTCGGCGTCGAGTGCGGAGTGAGGCCGCCCCATCGGCGCAGGTGACCGGCGTGGCTCCGCACTCGGCGGCCTGGGCCCGCGGCCCACGCTCCGGCGCCGGCTCAGCCGCGCAGCAGCGACTCGCAGATCGCCAGGCCCTCGACGGCACCGAGCTCGGTGGCGCGGGCGCAGTGCACCAGCCAGCCGGCGACGCCGTCCATCGTGCCGGCGGTGTAGCCGTCCAGGGCGGCGGCGTAGGCAGGGGCGCCCAACTCGGCGAAGCCCACCTCGGGCACCGAGACGGCCTTGGGGTCCAGCCCGCGGGCGATCCCGGTGAGCCGGCCGGCGGCCCGGGCGACCACGCCGTTGCCGACGGTGAAGGGCGCGATCGCGGCCAGCTCGCCGTGCACGACGGCGGCGATGAGCACCGCCGGGGCAGTGGTCGCACCGGTGACCAGGGAGAACACCCCGCCCAGCCGTCCTCCGGCCCGCACCTCGGGGCGGCCCAGGTCGGCCGGGGCGGCGAGGTCGGCGGCGGCCAGCACGTGCATCCGGGCGAGCACCTGGCCCGGCGCCCGGTCCCAGGTCTCCACCATCGAACCCAGCGCGACCGACACCCGCAGGGCGCCCTGCAGGGTCGGCTCGCTGACGTCACCGGAGCGCACCTGGGTCAGCGGGACGTCGACGCCCTCCAGCGCGGCCGAGGCCCGGGCGCCACGCAGCGCGGACTCCGAGCTCACCCCGGCGGACTCGCGGCGCAGCACCTTGTGCCCGAGCAGCCGGTCGATCGCGGTGCGGGCGCCGTCGGCGGCGTCCCGGACGCCGGGCAGCTCCAGCAGCGGGGCCAGCGGGTCGGGCCCGGCCGGCCGGGTCGGGCGCGGGGCGGCCCGCCGGACGCCCAGGCCGGAGGCGCCGGGACCGTCCGTCGGGGGCCGCATCGGGATCGTCACGGCGACGACGGTAGCCGCGCCCGCCCGCCACCTAGGCTCCCCCTCGATGACCACGCTCCTGCTCGTCCGGCACGGACAGAGCACCTGGAACGCCAGCGGCCTGATGCAGGGCCAGACGGCGCACGTCCCGCTGACCGAGCTCGGCCACGAGCAGGCCCGCTCCGCCGCCGCGGAGCTGGCGGCGCTGGCCCCCGGCGCGATGGTCTCCAGCGACCTGCGCCGCGCGGTGCAGACCGCCGAGCACTGCATGGCCGCCACCGGTCGCCGGTTCACCACCACCCCGGCGCTGCGCGAGCAGGGCTACGGCGTGCTGGAGGGCCGGCCCTCCCGTGAGTTGTGGGACCTCGTCGACTGGACCGACGTGCACTGGTCGGCCGAGGGCGGGGAGTCCCTGGCCCAGCTGCACGCCCGGGTGGCCGCCTACCTGCAGACGCTGCGTGACGCCCCGCCGGCCGACGTCGTCGCCCTGGTCACCCACGGCGACACCATCCGGGCCGTGCAGGCCGTCGTCGCCGGGGACGGCCCCGAGGCCATGCCGCACGTGACCCCGCACAACGGCACCGTGACCCGGCTCGAACTGTGAGCCGGACGCTGGTCCTCGGCGGCTCCCGGTCGGGGAAGTCCGCCCACGCCGAGCTCCTGCTCGAGGGCCGGGACGACGTCACCTACCTGGCGACGTCGGACCCGCGCCCGGACGACGCCGAGTGGGCCGAGCGCATCGCCGCCCACCGGGCCCGCCGGCCGAGCACCTGGCGCACGAAGGAGACGACGAACCCCGGCGAGCTCGTGCTCCCGGGCACCTACCTGGTCGACTCGATCACCACCTGGGTCACCGCGATGATGGACGCCAGCGGGGTCTGGGACGGCGGTCAACGGGCCACCGACCGGCTCTCCCGCCGGGTCGACGAGCTGCTCGAGGCCTGGGTGATGACCCCGGCGCACGTGGTCGCGGTCAGCGACGAGGTGGGGCTGGGCATCGTGCCGGAGACCCGGTCGGGCCGGCTGTTCCGGGACACCCTGGGCACGGTCAACCAGCGGCTGGCGGCCACCGCCGACGAGGTGTGGTTCGTCGTCGCGGGGCTGCCCCAGCGCCTGCGATGAGGGCGGCGTTCGGCTGGCTGACGGTCCTGCGGGTCGGCGGCAACCCCTCGCCGCGGGGCGTGCTGCCCTGGGCACCGCTGGTCGGGCTGGTGCTCGGCGACCTGGCCTCGCTCACCGGCTGGCTGGGCGCCCGGTACGCCTCGCCCCTGGTCGGCGCGGTGCTCGGGGTGGCGCTGCTGGCCTGGCTGACCCGCGGGCTGCACCTGGACGGGCTGGCTGACACCGCCGACGGGCTGGGCCCGCTGCGCGGTCGGGAACGCGCACTGCAGGTCATGCGGGCCGGCGACGTGGGGCCCTTCGGCGTCGCCACGCTCGTCCTGACGCTGCTGCTGCAGGTGGCGGCACTGGCCCAGCTGTTCACGGTCGAGGGCGGTTGGCTCGCGCTGTGGACCGCCGTCGTCGCGGCCCGGCTGGCGATGGCCCGCACCGGCCTGCCCGGGGTGCCGGTGGCCGAGGGCTCGTCGCTGGGCGCCGCGGTCGCCGGCACCGTCTCCCGGGTGTGGCTGGCCGGCTGCACCGTCGTCGCGGTGGCCTGCGTGCTGGCCACCGCGACGTGGCTGGGCGACGTCGCGCAGGGGGCCCGCCTGGTGGCCGCCGGCGTGCTCGGCCTGGCCGCCGGCGAGCTGCTGCACCGCCGGGCCCGCGCCCGGCTCGGCGGGGTGAACGGCGACGTGATGGGCGCCGCCGGCGAGGTGACGACGGCGGCGACCCTGCTGGCCGCCGCCGTCCTGCTGGGCTGAGGTCAGCCCACCGACACCAGGTCGACGACGAAGACCAGCGTCGCCCCGCCGGGGATCGGCCCCTGGCCGGCCGGGCCGTAGCCCAGGTCGCTGGGGATGGTGACGTAGCGGCGACCACCCACGGCCATCCCGAGGGTGCCCTCGTCGAAGCCCTCGATCACCTGGCCGCCACCGGCGGTGAAGGGCAGCGTCTCGGTGTCCCCCCGGCTCCAGGAGGAGTCGAACTGCTCGCCGGTGTCGTAGAAGGCCCCCACGTACTTGACCTCGACCGGGTCGCCCTGCTCGGCGACCGCGCCGTCGCCGACCACCACGTCGCTGACCACCAGCCCGCACGGCGGCAGGCCGTCCGAGGCCGGCACCTCGGGGGCCACGGCCAGGTCGGTGGACACCGACGACGGTGCCTCCGCCGTCGCGGGGACGCTCTCGCAGGTCGCGGTCGGCTCGGCGGAGGCCTCCGGCTCGGGGTCCGAGCCGCAGGCGGTGAGCACCAGCGCGGCGGCGGAGAGGGTGGTCAGGAGCAGGGTGGGACGGCGGGTCACGGGGTCCTCTCGGGGGTGGGCTGGGTGGAGGTCTGCGCGGGGGTCTCCCCGCCCTCGATGTCGCCCTCGGTGTCCAGGTAGGCCTGCTTGAGGTCGGCCATCAGCTGCGGGTCGGGCTCGGCCCACAGCCCGCGGTCGGCGGCCTCGAGCAGCCGCTCGGCGATGCCGTGCAGCGCCCAGGGGTTGGACTCCTCCATGAACGCCCGGTTCTCCGGGTCGAGCACGTAGGTCTGGGTGAGCTTCTCGTACATCCAGTCGGCGACGACGCCGGTGGTGGCGTCGTAGCCGAACAGGTAGTCCACGGTGGCGGCCATCTCGAAGGCGCCCTTGTAGCCGTGCCGGCGCATCGCGGCCAGCCACTTGGGGTTGACCACCCGGGCGCGGAACACCCGGGAGGTCTCCTCGACCAGCGAGCGGGTGCGCACGTGCTCGGGCCGGGTCGAGTCCCCGACGTAGGCCTTGGGCGAACTGCCGGTCAGCGCGCGGACGGTCGCGACCATCCCGCCGTGGTACTGGAAGTAGTCGTCGGAGTCGGCGATGTCGTGCTCGCGGGTGTCGATGTTCTTCGCCGCGACCGCGATCCGCCGGTAGGAGGTCTCCATGTCCGACCGGGCGGCGACGCCGTCCAGGTCCCGGCCGTAGGCGTAGCCGCCCCACACCGCGTAGACCTCGGCCAGGTCGGCGTCGGTGCGCCAGTCCCGACTGTCGATCAGCGACAGCAGACCGGCGCCGTAGGCCCCGGGCTTGGAGCCGAACACCCGGGTGGTGGCCCGACGGCGGTCCCCGTGCTCGGCCACGTCGGCGTCCACGTGCGCCTTGACGAAGTTCTGCTCGGGCGTCTCGTCCAGGCCCGCGGCCAGGGTCACCGCGTCGTCCAGCATCGTGACGACGTGCGGGAACGCGTCCCGGAAGAACCCGGAGATGCGCACGGTGACGTCGATCCGCGGGCGCTCCAGCTCGGCCAGCGGGATGGCCTCGAGCGTGGTGACCCGGCGGGACGCCTCGTCCCAGACCGGCCGGACGCCGAGCAGCGCGAGCACCTGGGCGACGTCGTCGCCGGAGGTGCGCATCGCCGAGGTGCCCCACACCGAGAGCCCGACCGAACGCGGGTGCTCCCCGGTCTCGCTGACGTACCGCTCGACCAGGGACTCGGCCAGGCCCTGACCGGTCTCCCAGGCCAGCCGGGAGGGGACGGCGCGGGGGTCGACGGAGTAGAAGTTCCGCCCGGTCGGCAGCACGTTGACCAGGCCGCGCAGCGGCGAGCCCGACGGCCCCGCCGGCACGTAGCCGCCCTCGAGGGCGTGCAGCGCCATGTCCAGCTCGTCGGTGGTCTTGGCCAGCCGGGGCACGACCTCCTCCACGGCGAAGCGCAGCACCCGCTCGACGTCGGCGTGCGGCTCGCCCAGCACGGCCTCGATCACGGTGGGGACGGCGGCCGACGTCCAGCCGGCCTCCTCCATCCCGGTGACCAGGGCCAGCGCGCGGGCCTCGACGTCGTCGGTCTCGTGGAGCCCGGCCGAGCCGTCCTCGACCAGACCCAGCGCCTCACGCAGGCCCGGCATGGCGACCGAGCCGCCCCAGATCTGGCGGGCCCGCAGGATCGCCAGCACCAGCCCGACCCGGGCGTCGCCCTCGGGCGGGGAGCCGAACACGTGCAGCCCGTCGCGGATCTGGCTGTCCTTGATCGCGCACAGCCAGCCGTCGACGTTGAGGATCATCTCGTCGAACTCGGCGTCGTGCGGGCGGTCGTCCAGGCCGAGGTCGTGGTCGAGCTTGGCGGCCTGGATGAGCGTCCAGATCTGCTGCCGGACGGCGGGCAGCTTCGGCGGGTCCATCGCGGCGATGTTGGCGTGCTCGTCGAGCAACTGCTCCAGCCGGGCGATGTCGCCGTAGGTGTCCGCGCGGGCCATCGGCGGCACCATGTGGTCGACCAGCACGGCGTGCGCACGGCGCTTGGCCTGGCTGCCCTCGCCGGGGTCGTTGACCAGGAACGGGTAGACCATCGGCAGGTCGCCCAGGGCGGCGTCGGGGGCGCAGGCCGCGGACAGCCCGACGGTCTTGCCCGGCATCCACTCCAGGTTGCCGTGCTTGCCCACGTGCACCACCGCGTGCGCGCCGAACGAGGTGCGCAGCCAGTGGTAGGCGGCCAGGTAGTGGTGGGAGGGCGGCAGGTCGGGGTCGTGGTAGATCGCGATCGGGTTCTCCCCGAACCCGCGGGGCGGCTGGACCATCACCACGAGGTTGCCGGCGCGCAGCGCGGCGAAGACGATCTCGCCGTCGGGGTCGTGGCTGCGGTCGACGAACAGCTCCCCGGGCGGCGGGCCCCAGTGCTCGACCATCCGGTCGGTGAGCTCGGCGGGCAGCGTGTCGAAGAAGGCGCGGTAGTCCGCCGCGGCGATGCGCACCGGGTTGCCGCTGAGCTGCTCCTCGGTGAGCCAGTCGGGGTCCTGCCCGCCGGCGGCGATGAGGGCGTGCACGAGGGCGTCGCCGTCCAGGTCGGCCACGCCGGGCAGGGACCCGGGGCCGTCGAACGGGCCGATGTCGTAGCCCTGGCCGGCCATCGCGGCCAGCAGCCGCACCACCGAGGCGGGGGTGTCCAGGCCGACCGCGTTGCCGATCCGGGAGTGCTTGGTCGGGTAGGCCGACAGCATCACCACGATCTTGCGGTCGGCCGGTGCGGTGTGCCGCAGCCGGGCGTGCGCGACGGCGATGCCGGCGACCCGGGCGCAGCGCTCGAGGTCGGCGACGTAGGAGGTCAGGCCCTCGTCGTCGACCTCCTTGAAGGAGAACGGCACGGTGATGATCCGGCCGTCGAACTCCGGGATCGCGACCTGGTTGCCCACGTCGAGCGGGGACAGCCCGTCGTCGTTGGCCGCCCAGACCTCGCGGGGGGTGCCCAGCACGAGGCCCTGGATCACCGGCACGTCGAGGCGGGCGAGCTCGCCGACGTCCCACGCGCCGTCGTCCCCCCCGGCCTGGGCGGTGGCCGGCTTCGAGCCGCCGGCCGCCAGCACGGTGACCACCAGGGCGTCGCAGGTGCGCAGCACGTCGAGCATCTCGGGGGCGACCGAGCGCAGCGAGGAGCAGTAGACCGGGACCGGGACGGCGCCGGCGGTCTCGATCGCCGCGCTGAGGGAGTGCACGAAGGCGGTGTTGCCGGCCAGGTGGTGCGCCCGGTAGTAGAGGACGGCGACCCGGGGACCGGTGGCCTGGGTCGGCCGGTCGAGCAGTCCCCAGTCCGGCGCCACGGCCGGGGCCTGGAAGCCCTCGCCGTCCAGCAGCACGGTGTCGGCCAGGAAGCGGTGCAGCTGGTCGATGTTGTCCGGCCCGCCCTGCGCGAGGTAGGCGTGCGCCTCGGTGGCCACGCCCATGGGCACCGTGGACAGCTCCATGAGCTCGGCGTCGGGCAGCTGCTCCCCGCCGAGGACGACGACGGGCAGCCCGCTGTCCAGCAGCGGCTGGATCATGTCCTCGTACTTCCGGCGGGCGCCGAGGATCCGGAACACGACGAGGTCGGTGCCGGCGGCGAACTCGGCCAGCTCGCCGGGGCCGACCCGGTAGGGGTTGCCCAGCTTCCAGTCCGAGGCGCCGGCCTTGGCCGAGAGCAGGTCGGTGTCGCCGGTGGAGAGCAGCGTGAAGGTGCGCATGAGGGGTGTCGCCTTCCCCCGGGTCCGCGCCCGGAGTTCGTCGGGCACGGCAGCCGGAGTGTCTGGCTCACCCCCGGGTGGGGGTCACAGTGGCGGGACCGCACCGGGATCTCACCGGTTTCCTCGCTGCACTGCCGTGGCCCCGGACGCTACCCGGCGCCCCTCCCCTGTCGAGAGTGCAGTTGCGGCCGCCGGCCCCGGCGCGCCGGGGCGTGTCGACGACCGCAACTGCGCACTCAGTTCCTCGCCCGCAGCTCGCGGCGCAGGATCTTGCCCGTCGTGGTCTTCGGCAGCTCGTCGACGACCTCCACGTATCTCGGGTACTTGTAGGCCGCCATCCGCTCCTTGGACCAGGCGATGACCTCCTCGGGGGTGACCGAGGCACCCGGCTTGAGCGAGACGTAGGCCTTCACCGTCTCGCCGCGCTTCTCGTCGGGGATGCCCACGACCGCTGCCTCGCGCACCGCGGGGTGGCCGTAGAGCACGTCCTCCACCTCGCGAGGCCAGACCTTGTAGCCGGCCGCGTTGATCATGTCCTTCTTGCGGTCGACCAGGAAGAACCAGCCCGAGGCGTCCATGAACCCGACATCACCGGTGCGCAGCTCCCCGCCCGGGATGGACTCCGCGGTGGCGTCCGGGCGCTCCCAGTACCCGGGCACGACCTGCGGCCCGGAGGTGGCGAACTCCCCGACCTCGCCGACGGGCACCTCCTCGCCGTCCTCACCCAGCACCCGGACGACGGTGTCGTAGACCGGGACGCCGACGCTCAACGCCCCGGAGTTCTCGTCCACCGGCGCCTTGACCCCGAACGGGACCCCGTGCGACGGGCTGTTGGTCTCGGTCAGCCCGTAGATGTTGTGCACGTAGACGCCCAGCTTCTCCTCCAGCTGGTCGGTGACCGCCGGGGCGATCGGGGCACCCCCGGAGTAGACGGCCCGCAGGGAGGTGAAGTCCTCCCGGCCGGCCCCGGTGGCGTTGCCCAGGGCGATGAACACCGCGATGGCCCCGACGGTGAACGTCGGCCGGTGCTCCCGGATGGCCTCCAGCACCACGTCGGGGTGGAACCGGTGGGCCAGCACCAGCGGACAGCCGACCAGCATCGCGATCGCGACGTGCCCGATCAGCCCGGTGATGTGGAACAACGGCGCCACCCCGAGCACCGAGTCCTGCGGGCCCAGGCTCATCCACTCCCGGTAGGTGCAGGCGTTGAACACCATCGTGGAGTGGGTGTTCATCGCCCCCTTCGGCCGCCCCGTCGTCCCCGACGTGTAGGTCAGCACGCCGATGTCGTCGCCGGTCAGCTGCACCGGCGGCGGCTGCTCGCCGGCGTGGGTCGCCACGAGCTCCCCCAGGTCCAGGGTCCCCTCGGGGTGGGCCTTGACCGTGCCCTCGAACAATCGCTGGTCGCCGCGGGTCTGGTGGTCCAGACCGGAGCAGGTGACGACGGTCTGCACCTTCGTCTCCCCGGCCTCGATCACCCCCTTCGCGACCGTGTCGTACAGCTCGTCCAGGCACAGCAGCGCGGTGGCGCCGGAGTCGGCGAGCAGGTACGTCAGCTCGGCGGACTTGTTCATCGGGTTGATCGCGACCGCGGACCCCCCGGCCTTCCACGCCCCGAGCAGCCCGATCACGAACGCCGGGTCGTTCTGGACGTAGAGGCCCATCCGGTCGCCGTGCGCGAAGCCCGCGCCGAGCAGTCCGACCGCGAGGGCGTCGGAGGCGACGTCGAGGTCGGCGAAGGTCAGGGTGCCGTCGAAGTAGCGGATCGCCACCGCGTCGGGGGTGGCCGCAAGGGTGGCCTCGAAGACCGCGAGCAGGGTGTCGTGCTCGGGGGTGATCGAGGCCGGCTGGCCCTCGCCGTAGAGGGCCAGCCAGGGCTTGTCGGTGTAGACGCTCATGCCCGGGTCAGCGGATCGCGACCGGGTTGACCGGGGCGCCGGTGCCGTTGACGACCTTGAGCGGTGCGGCGACGTAGAGGAACGTCCACCGGTTGTCCGCAGCACACGCGTCGGCCAGGTCGTCGAGCCAGGCGATCTCGGTCAGCGTGACGCCCAGGTTGCGCATCAGGGCGCAGTGCAGCGGCAGGGCGACGCCGGACACCGGGTCGTAGGTGACCTCGTTGGCGATCGTGTCGGTGACCAGGTTGGGGATCTCGGTGCGCTGGAACCACTCGACCAGCTCGCGGGAGTAGGTCAGGCCGGGCTCGGCGAACCCGTCGTAGAAGGTCTCCGGGTCGTTGAGGTCGTACCAGTACTTCATCCAGCCGGTCCGGATCACCAGGATGTCGTGCGGCTGGATCTCCACGCCCTGGGCGGCCGCGGCGGCCTCGAGGTCGGTGTGGTCGAAGGTCTCGCCCTTGTCCAGCCACTGCTTGCCGCGGTGGCGGGCCATGTCGATGAGCACGCCGCGCCCGACGATGCCCTTCTCCGCGATCGGCAGCACCGAGGCCTTGTCCATGCCGCCGACGGTGGAGCGGGCGTCGTAGCCGTTCCAGAGCTTGCCGTCGTACCAGACGTGGCCCAGCGCGTCGTACTGCGTGGAGCCCTGCAGGAACATCAGCGCGGTGTCGTCGGCGTAGTGCAGACCGCCGGGGAACTGCGGGGCGGCGTCGGTGTCCCAGGTGGACTCGTCGAGCTCGTTCTTGCGCTCGATGCCGCGGCGGCCGGGCCAGAGCGGGTCGCCGGGGGCCTCGGCGCGGCCCATCTGGATCTGCAGGGTGAAGGTCTCACCGCTCTGGATGTGCTGGGCGCCGCGCAGCACCTCGGCGGCGTCGAGGTAGTTCAGCGAGCCGAGCTCGTCGTCGGGACCCCACTTGCCCCAGTTGGAAGGGGCGTCGTCGCCCAGGACCTCGCGCATGGCAGGAACGTCGGACATCGTCGTCTCCGGTCTCTCGCGGCGCCCAGAGCTGGCCGGGCACTCGCACGGTCGGTGGTCATGTGCATGATGCAGGTCACAGCCGCTCGTGCACACACCGGAGTCGCCCCCATGACCGTCTCGCTGCCGGCCCCCTCCGAGCACGCCGTCGCCCTGCACGGACGGATGCGGGACTTCCTCCGCGACGAGGTGCTGCCGGCCGAGGCCGAGTACGAGCGCGACCGTCGCGCGGCGGGCCCGGACGGGCACGAACCGCCCCCGGTGGTCGAGCGGTTGAAGAAGAGCGCGCAGGCCGCCGGTCTGTGGAACCTGTTCCTGCCGAGTGAGTCCGGGCTGACGCAGCTGGAGTACGCACCGATCGCCGAGCTCACCGGCTGGAGCCTGGAGCTGGCCCCGGAGGCCACCAACTGCGCCGCCCCGGACACCGGCAACATGGAGCTGCTGCACCTGCTGGGGTCACCCGAGCAGCAGCAGCGCTGGCTCGAGCCGCTGCTGGCCGGGGAGATCCGGTCGGCGTTCGCGATGACCGAGCCCGCGGTGGCCAGCAGCGACGCCACCAACATCGCCACCCGGATCACCCGGGACGGCGGCGACTACGTGATCGACGGGCGGAAGTGGTGGACCTCCGGGGCGCTCGACCCGCGCTGCGCCGTCCTCGTGCTGATGGGCAAGACCGACCCCGACGCCCCCAAGCACCGCCAGCAGACGATGGTGCTGGTGCCGATGGACACCCCGGGCATCACCGTCGAGCGCGACCTGCCGGTGTTCGGCCACCACGACCAGCACGGGCACGCCGTCGTCCGCTTCGACGACGTCCGGGTGCCGGTGACCAACGTGGTCGGCGAGGAGGGCGGCGGGTTCGCCGCCGCCCAGGCCCGGCTGGGCCCCGGCCGGATCCACCACTGCATGCGTGCCCTGGGTGCGGCCGAGCGGGCGCTGGCGATGATGGTCGCCCGGGTGCAGGAACGGGTCGCGTTCGGCAAGCCGCTCGCCGAGCAGGGCGTGGTGCAGCAGCAGATCGCGGAGTCCCGCCTGGAGATCGAGCAGGCCCGCGCCATCTGCCACCAGGCCAGCCACGTCATCGACAGCGAGGGCAACAAGGCCGCCAAGGACCTGGTGGCGATGGCCAAGGTCGCCGTCCCCCGGGCGGCCACCGCGGTGATCGACCGGGCGATCCAGGTGCACGGCGGCGCCGGGGTCACCGACGTGACCCCGTTGGCCGCCATGTACGGCTGGCACCGGGCGATGCGGCTGTTCGACGGCCCCGACGAGGTGCACCTGCGCAGCCTGGCCAAGGCCGAGCTGGGCCGGACACCGGTCGTGCCGCTGCCGCGGGTGACCGTCTAGGTCAGTGGTGGTGCTCTGGCCCGTGCTCGTGGGCGTGCGGGTGCTGGTGGTCGGCGTGCTCGGGGTCCTCGGGGTGGCCGTGCTCGTGCTCGTGGTGCTCCACGACCGCGGCGCCCTCGTGGTGCCCCTCCCCGTGCGGGTGGGCGTGGGCGCCCTCGGGGTGGGTGTGCTCGTGGTCGGCGTGCTGGGGCTCCGGGGTGCTCATGGGGAGGTCCTACGCGATGCCGGGCCCCCTGGCAATGCCCACGCCGGCTGACCGGCGTCCAGGACCTCAGGCGCCGAGCACGACCCCGCGCAGGACCAGCGACAGCCCGACCACCAGCACCAGCACCGCGGTGAGGACCGGCAGGGCCAGCACGACGCGGGACAGCAGCCGGGCACGGCGCAGGTCGGCCACCCGGCGCTCCAGCCGGCCGCGCAGCTTGACCAGCAGCAGGCCGACGGCGGTGAGGGTGGCGGCCATGCCCAGGCCGTAGGCGACCACGAGGACGACGCCGAAGGCCGTGCGCCCCAGGCCGATGCTGGCCAGCAGGACGATCAGGGCCGACGGGCTGGGCACCAGACCGCCTGCGACGCCCATCCCGATCAACCCGCCGCGGCCCACCCCGGGACCGTGCGAGTGACCGCCGGGACCGTGGCTGTGGCCACCGCTCCACCAGCTGCCGTGCTCGTGGTCGTCGTGGCTGTGCTCGTCGTGGTCGTGGTCGTGCTCGCCGTGGCTGTGGTCGTGCGGGTGGTCGTGCGGGTGGTCGTGGTCGTGGTCGTGCGGGTGGTCGTGGTCGTGCGGGTGGTCGTGGTCGTGCGGGTGGTCGTGCTCGTGCGGGTGCGGGTGCGGGTGGTCGTGCCCGGCGCCGTGGTCGTGCCCGTGCACCGCGTGCTGGTGACCGGCGAGGGCGCTCACCGCGCCTGCCAGCGCCGGCTCGGGGAGGGCGGCCTCGGGCGGGATCTGCAGGGCGCGGGCGGCCCGCCAGCGGGGGACGGCGCCGCGCAGCATGGCCACGCCGATGCCCGCGACGAGCAGGCCGCTGGCCACGCCGAGCCAGCGGAGCACCTGGTCCCCGGCCAGCGAGCTGGAGATCGTGATGGCCGCGCCCAGCACGAGGACGCCCACGGTGTGGGTGCCGGTGACGGTGGCCCCGACGAGGACGGCGTCCCGGCTGCGACCCCGCCGGCCGGCCAGGTAGGCGGCCATCACGCTCTTGCCGTGACCGGGCAGCAGCGCATGGCCGCAGCCCAGCAGCACCGCGAGCAGCACTGCCAGCGTGCCCACCAGCGGGGTCAGCTCACGGCCACCGATCATGTCCTCGAAGCGGCGGTCGAGGGCGGCGACGGCGTTGGTGAACGGGTCCCCTCCCCCGGTGCTGATCGTCGGTGCGGAGCCCGAGCCCTCGCCCGGCCGGGTGTCCACGGAGAAGCCGCGGACGTCCTGCGGGGAGGCCAGCAGGTCCACGGGGTACTCGCGCAGGGCGTCGGTGATGCTCTCGCTGGGCACCGGGGGATCGAGCAGGGCGACCCCGTCACCGACGGCGGTCATCTCCCGCCAGCCGACCCGGTCGGCGAGGTACGTGTCCTCGACCTCGAACGCCGCGTCGCCACCCAGGTCGGCCGGTGCCGTGAGGTCGCAGGTCAGCCGCAGGGTGGGCAGACCGCCGGCCCCGGGCACCGTCGTCATCGACGACCCCTGGCCGGCCCAGGTCAGCTGCTCGCCGTCCACCGAGGCACGCACGGCCGAGGCGACGTCTGTGCACTCGTCGGCAGCGGCCGAGGACAGCTGGTCGTCGGTCGGCGAGCCGTCCGGGGCGATCGTCTGCAGCAGCTGCGCGGTGGGGATCTCGGCCCGGTCGACGACGGCGGTCAGCGCGACCTGGTCCGGGGTCAGCACGAAGGCGTCGGAGTGGTTGACCGTGAAGTTGCCCAGCGGGTGCGCCTGGGCCGCCCCGGCCGGGACGACCGCCCAGAACAGGCCGGCGCCCAGGACGACGGCGGCTGCCCGCCGGGACCTCATGCCGGTCCGCCGAGGGACTCCAGCAGCTCGGTGGCCCGCGGCGCGAGCAGCGGGGAGAAGTACGGGTTGGTGTCCAGCGCCTGGGTCAGGGTCGCGCGCGCCTGCTCGGTCATCCCGAGCCCGGCCTCGATGGCCCCGCGGTGGTAGAGGAACAGCGCACTGGCCCCGCCCAGGGAGGTGGCCTGCTGGGCGAGCGGGAGCGCCTCGGCGTCCCGGCCGGCGGCGTGCAGCGCCCAGGCCAGGGCGTCCTGGCTGTCGATGTTGACCCGGCGGTCGTACTCGGCCTGCGCGGCGGTGAGCGCTGTGGCGGGGTCACCGTGGTCGGCGGCGAACAGCGCGGCGGACAGGTCGTCGGTGACCCCGCCGGCGGCGAAGAGCTGGCGCACGGTGTCGACCAGGGCGAACTGCTGCTGGGCCTCGTCGTCCCGACCGAGGGACTCCAGGTACTCGCCGAACTCGACGAAGTGCTCGGGCAGGGGGCTGGCGTCCACGACCCGCTGGAAACCGGCCACCGCGGCGTCCTCGTTGCCCCGGGCCGCGTCGACCCGGGCGCGGCCCAGGAGCAGGGACGCGTCGTCGGGCAGGTCGACCAGCCCGGCGGAGAACTGGGCGCCGGCCTCGTCCAGGTCGCCCTGGTTCAGGGCGAGCTGCCCGAGGTAGGTGCGGCAGAATGCCTCGCTGGCCGGGTCGCCGGTGGCGGTCTCCAGCGCCTGCTCCAGCGCCGACCGGGCGTTGGCGAGGTCGCCGTGCAGCTCGGCGTCGTAGGAGGCGCGCGTGAAGGACGCCAGGCCCGGGCGCAGCTCGAGCATCCGGTCCAGCGCCTCGGTGGCACCCGGGTAGTCGCCCAGCTGGGTGCGGGCGTCGGTGAGCACCCCCCAGGCGGTCGCGCTGTAGGGGTTGATCGCGAGGGCGGCGTCCGCGGCGTCGCGCGCTGCGGCGAAGTCGTGGCGGGCGTTGGCGAGCGCACCCTGCCCGGTCAGCGCGGCGTCGTTGGCGTCGGGCCGGAGGGTCAGCGACTGTGCCAGGGCGCCGTCGGCGAGGTCGTAGTAGCTCGGGTCCGCGGTGACCCGGGCCTGCTCGACGTAGGCCGAGCCCAGCTGCGCCCAGGTCGTGTAGTCCCCGGGCACGGTCTCCAGCCGCGTCTGGGCCGCGGCGATCGCGGCGGTCAGCGGGTCGACGACGGCAGCCTGTTCGGCGGCGGCCGCCTCGGTGGTCTGCCGGTCCTGCTGGGCACTGGCGAACCCGGCCACCGACGCCACCAGGAGCAGACCCCCGGCGGCGACGGCGGCCACCGCGTTGCGACGACGCACGATCAGACGTTCGGCTGGTCGCCGGCGGGGGCCGGGGTGCCGGCGGCGATCCGGGCGTCGCTCTCCTCGAGCGAGCGGTCCAGGTCGAGGGTGGCGCGGACGACGAGGTTGTCGTCGTAGGAGCGAGCCCCCTGGTCGAAGGCACCGGTGCAGGTGATCAGCACGATCTCGCTGTCACCGACCGGGGCGTAGACCTCGTCGGCGGGGAAGGCGTCCTTCGCGTACTCCTGGCTCTCGGTGACGGTGAAGACGGCGACGGTGTTGTCCGCACGGGTGATCATCACCTCGTCACCGACGGCCAGGTCGCGCAGCCGGTAGAACACGGCCGGGCCGGTGTAGTCGTCGACGTGGCCGGCGATCAGCCCGGGCGGGCCCTGCGGGTCACCGGGGTAGTTGCCGCCGGTGAACCAGCCGGCCCGGGAGAAGTCCACCGGCACCTCGAGGGTGCCGTCGCTGTTGAGCCCGAGGTCGACGAGCGACGAGCTGACCTCGATGGCGGGGATGTCGACCTGGACCGGCTCGGAGCGGGTCAGCGCGGTCGTCAGGTGCGGGATCGGCTCGCCCGCGGAGTTGGTGGGGGCGGTGGCCGACGGGGTGGCGGCGGGGGCGTCGGAGCCGCCGAAGAACAGGGCGCCCACCAGGACGCCGACGGCGAGCGCGGCGACGGTGGGGATCAGCCAGGTGGGGAGCCGACGGCGCTTCGTGGGAGCGGGCTCGTCGGTGGTCATCTCGGACTCGAGGAACGGGGTGTCGTCACCGTTGCCGTGGTCGGAGCCGTACGGGGCGGAGTGGTCAGCCATGGGAGTCCGTTCCTTCGGTCTGCTGCCTCCCGACGGGCCCGGGTCAGGGGTGCCGGCGGCGTGAGGGTTCGTCCGTGAGGGGGTGGTGCCGGGGTGTGGTGGCAGCTGCCACCACACCCCGGCACCGTCGTGCGAGGTCAGACCTGGGGCGTGCCCGCGGCCTTGGAGCGGAGGTTACGACCGCGGATGAGCGAACCCGCTCCGGCACCGAGGAGCAGGAGCGCGGCCCCACCGGTCAGCGCCGGCATCAGGGTCTCGTCCCAGCCACCGGCACCGGTGTCGACGCCACCGACCGGGTACTGACCCGGGGCGGAGGCGACGGGGGTGGTGGACGGCGTCGCCGCGCCGCCACCGGGGGTCGGGGCCGGAGCCGGGGGAACCGGGGAGAGCCCGCCACCACCGGTGCCGCCGCCGCCGTTGACGGCCTCGGTGTTGGGCAGCGAGACGTACGGGAACACGTTGGAGAAGTCGTTGTCGTTGACGTCGACGGCGTCACCGGCAGCGAGGGCCGCGACTCCGGCAGCGACCCGGTCGGCCGGGACGTTGTTCGGGAAGTCGGTGACGTCGTAGACGCCCTCGAGAGCGAGGACCTCGATGTCCAGGACGTCGTCACCGAGGCGACGACCGTTCGGGAAGCCCTGCAGGTCACCGCCCACGACGCCCAGCCGGCTCTGCTGCGCAGCCGGGGTCGGCGGGATGGACATGTTCAGACGGAGCATCTCCGAGGGGACGAAGGTCCCGTCGACGTAGTCGGTGTTCAGTGCCTGCGAGTTCAGGTCGATCGGCAGCGGCGCGGTGCCACCGGGCGCGAGGGCCGGGAACGCCGTGGTGATGCCGGTGAGGAAGACCTGGGCGATGTCGTTGCGGGGCGTGGCCGGCGCGGTGACGCCGTAGATGCCCTCGATCAGCGCGGGCAGCTCCGGGTTCAGGACCCGGTCCACGACGGCGGGGATGCCGGCGTCGTCGGCCGGGGTGATCGCGTTGAACGCGTCCTTCAGGCCGGCGGGGATGACGACCTCGTTCACCAGCGGCTGACCCAGGCGGGAGACCTGCTGCAGGGGACCACCGGTGGTCACGGTGCCGTCGACGTTGCGGGTGGTGATCGAGTCGCGCGACGTCGTGCTCCACACACCGAAGTGCGGGTTGGCCTCGGCGTCGCCGTTCAGGGCGAGGGCGTCGGCGGGCAGCTGCAGGGCGAGGGTGTTGACGTTGTACCCGGCGAGGGTGTCCTGGCCGACCTCGGACAGGTCACCGCCGTAGAGCAGGTCGAAGACGCGGAGGTCCAGGAAGAACGAGTCGTCCGCCTGGGTGGCCACGGTCTGCCCACCGTCGGGGAGAGCGGTGATGCCTGCGGTGCGCAGCGACTCGTAGTCCGGCATCCCGGCGTTGCCGGTGAAGGACGGCACGACCGGGGCGTCGTCCAGGACGGTGGTGAACGTCGTCCCGTTGTCCTCGGACAGCGTCAGGTCGTAGGTCTGCTGGAAGAGCAGGTTCTCGTCGTCCAGGGTGGTGACCGGACCGTTGTTGTACAGGAACGTGTCCGTGCCACGGGTGTCCTGGGTGGAGAACTCCCACCGGTAGATCAGGTCGGCCACGGCGTCGCCGTCGTTGTCGATGTTGAAGTCGTAGGCAGCGCCGGTCGCCCACGGGTAGAAGTTCGGGCCGCCGTTGGGCTCCTCGAACGGGATCCAGTTGCCGATCAGGTTGACCAGCGTCGGGTCCGTCGGGTCGACGAACGCGTAGACGTCGGTGTTGTCCACCGCGGGGTCCGCCGCGATCAGCGGGGCCTCGCGGTGGCTGGAGGCGCCGGCCACGGTCGGGAGCAGCCCGATCACGGCCGAGCCGGCGAGCACCCCGCCCGCGGTCAACAGTGCGGCTGCACGCGTGCTGCGCCGCTGGAGGATGTGGTCGTGCTCGGACATGCGCGTCCTTCCCAGGCCGTCCGTGTGGACGGGAGATCACCGATGAGGGTGTCGCAGCAGCCGGTGAGCTGTGGGTTCCCCGGACGGCTGAGCGGTGGAGCGGCAGGACTGGTGGTACCCCGTGTTCCTGCTGCGACGTGCACAACCTAGGCAGCTGCCAGCGGATTCTGGGCTTACGGGGCGAGAAGACTCGGAACTCGCTGTGAGTTCGACAGCTTGTGTGCACCGGGAGTGGGGTGCTCGTCACATGCAGGCCACACCCTTCACACGCGTCACTCGTTCGCGTGGGCCAGGGGCCTTGTTGCCACCACTGTGCAACAGCCCGGCGTGTCCGGCGTGTCGACAGGCCGAGGTGTCGTGGTGTTGTCCCCGTCACACCCACCGGGCATGCTGCGGCCGGAACCGTCAGCCCTGACCGTGGAGGACCGCACGTGTACCCAGGCGCCCACGCCCCCGACCACCCCGCCGTCGTCATGAGCGACACCGGCGCGACGCTCACGTACGGCGAGCTGGAGGAGCGGTCGGTCCGGCTGGCCCACGCCCTGCACGACGCCGGCCTGCGCCCCGGGGACGACGTCGCGCTGCTGGCCGAGAACGGGCTGCACACCTACGAGGTCTTCTGGGCCGCGATGCGCAGCGGGCTGTACCTGACCGCGATCAACCAGCACCTGGCGCCGGGCGAGGTGACCTACGTGCTCGGCGACTGCGGGGCGAAGGCGCTGATCGTCTCGGCCGCGCTGAGCGAGCTGGCCCGCGCCGTGGTCCCCGAGACCCCCGGCATCACGCTGCGGCTGGCCCTGGGCGGGGCCGTCGAGGGCCACGGCGACTACGAGGGGGCCCTGGCCGCGGCGTCCCCGGAGCCGCCGGCGGACCAGCCGCGCGGCCGGGACATGCTCTACAGCTCCGGGACGACGGGGCTGCCCAAGGGCGTGAAGCCGCCGCTGCCCGGGGTGCAGGTCACCGAGGGCGGCGAGCCGCTGCTGAACGTCTTCGGCCCGATGTACGGCTTCGACGCCGACACCGTCTACCTCTCCCCCGCCCCGCTGTACCACGCAGCCCCGCTGCGCTTCGGCGGGATGGTGCACATGGTCGGCGGCACCGTCGTCGTCATGCCGAGGTTCGAGCCCGTCGCCGCACTGGCGGCCATCGAGCGGTACCGGGTGACGCACAGCCAGTGGGTGCCCACGATGTTCGTGCGGATGCTCAAGCTGCCCGCCGAGGAGCGCACCCGCCACGACCTGGGCTCGCACCGGGTCGCGATCCACGCGGCGGCCCCGGCTCCGGCCGAGGTCAAGGCCGCGATGATCGAGTGGTGGGGCCCGATCCTGAACGAGTACTACGCGGCCACCGAGGCCGTCGGGGTCACCTTCATCGACAGCCCGACCTGGCTGACCCACCAGGGCTCGGTGGGCCGCGCCGGGCTCGGCGTCCTGCACGTCTGCGCCGACGACGGCACCGAGCTGCCCGTCGGGGAGACCGGGCTCGTGTACTTCGAGCGCGAGGTGCTGCCCTTCAGCTACCACAACGACCCGGAGAAGACCCGCCGCGCGCAGCACCCGCAGCACGACAACTGGGGCACGACGGGCGACGTGGGGCACGTCGACGAGGACGGCTTCCTCTACCTGACCGACCGCAAGGCGTTCATGATCATCAGCGGTGGGGTGAACATCTACCCGCAGGAGGTCGAGAACGCCCTCACCCTGCACCCGGCGGTCACCGACCTGGCCGTGCTGGGCGTGCCGGACGAGGAGATGGGCGAGTCGGTGCGGGCCGTCGTCCAGGCCGCGCCGGAGGCGACCCCGGGACCGGAGCTGGAGCGCGAGCTGTTGGACTTCCTGCGGGCCCGGATCGCCCACTACAAGGTGCCGCGCAGCGTCCTGTTCGTCGAGGAACTGCCGCGGACGCTGACCGGGAAGCTGCAGAAGCACAAGATCCGGGACCTCTACCTGGAGCTGACGAGTTGAGTCACGACTACGGAACGAGACTGGACGGGGACGGTCGGTAGGGGTCAGGCTGGGCCGATGCGCCGCCCCGAGGTCGACCCGCACCCGTCGCCGACCGATCCGGTGGGTGCGTCCCGGCTGGCGACCACCTGCCTGCGGGCCCTGGCCGACCTGGGCCGGCCGGTCGAGCTGCGCGAGCTGCTCGCCCGGCTCAACCCGCGACCGGCCCAGGGCGACCGGGAGGAGTGGTCCTCGCGGCACCGGGCCCTGCTGGACGCCGTCGGTGAGCTGCGCCGCGCCCAGCTGATCGACGTCTACACCGAGGCACACGGTTCGCGGGCGGTCGTCCAGCTGGCCGACCGGGACGACGTCCACCAGCGCGCCTGGGGCTGAGCTCACTCCCCCAGCAGGACGGTCAACGACCGGCCGAGCACGCCCCGGTCCGGCGTCGTCCCGGTCACCAGGGACTGCACCGCCCACCCGTCGACGACGGCCACGGCCGCCCGGGCCCGGTCCGGGTCGGGCGTGTGCGCAGCGGCCAGGTCGGTGAGCAGCCGCACCCAGCGCTGCGCCGACTCCCGCAGCGCCGGCCGGTGCCCGGCCGCCAGGTACAGCGTGTAGCCCGCGCGCACCGCTTCCGGGTCGGCCGCGAAGGCGTCCACCAGCCGCCCGGCGAGCCAGTGCAGGTCGGAACCCACGGCCGGGACGGCGGCCACCAGCTCGTCGGTCTGCTGGGCGAGCGCGGCGGCGAGCAGCCCGTCGAGGGTCGCGAAGTGGTAGGCCACCGACGTCTTGGCCACCCCCGCCTCGGCCGCGACCGTGCGGTGCGTGACGGCGTCGACCCCCTCGCGGGCGACCAGCCGGCGGACGGCGTCCAGCAGCTCCCCGCGGGTCTCCTCCCCCCGGGCGCGCCGTCCGTCGGGGGTGGTCACGAGCCCGCGTGCACGACGACGACGCCCAGCACGATCAGCCCCACCCCGACCAGCTGCCGTCCGCCGAGCCGGTCGCCGGAGAAGACCGCACCCCCGAGGGTGGCCAACGCGATCCCCGAGCCGGTCCAGATGCCGTAGCCGACGGCGAGGGACACCCCGTTGACCAGGGCCTGCGCCATCAGGGTCACCGACCCCCCGATGCCGGCCAGGGTCAGCAGCGCCATGCCCGGACGCCGGAAGCCCGCACTGACCCGCAGCGCCGCGATGCCCACCACCTGCGCCACGACCGCCCCGGCGAGCCAGGCCAGCCCCACCCCGGTCACGGCGCCACCGGCGGACGCGCGGTCTGGACGACGACCACCCCGGCCGCGAGCAGCAGCAGCCCGAGGGCCTGCACCGCGGTCAGCGGGTCACCGAACAGCAGCACGCTGGCCGCCGTCGCCGCCACCAGCCCGGCCCCGGTCAGCGTCGCGTACGCCGCGCCGAGCCCGATGCCCCCGCGGTCCAGCAGCAGCGAGAACAGCCAGAGCGAGACGCCGTAGCCGAGCAGCGTGCCGAGGGTGGGCAGCGGGCGGGTGAACCCGTCGGACACCCGCAACGCCAGGGTGCCGACGACCTCGGTGGCCACCGCCCCGCCCAGCAGCCAGAGAAAATGTGGACGCACGTCCCACATCCTCCCAGACCCCTGACGAGAAGCGCCCTTCTCGTCCGGGGAGCCGACGAGAAGGGCGCTTGTCGTCAGCTTCTTGCCGAATGCGCAAGGGGTGTTGCCGGTGGGGCGTGGGCAGCGGACGGTGAGGTGGTCGGTCGGAGTGACCGACGGAGGAGAGGACGGAACCGTGGACGCAGCACTGGAGCAGGTCGACGTCGTGGTGGTCGGGGGCGGCCCCGCCGGGCTGAGCGGGGCCAAGGCGGTGGCGCGGTCGAAGCGGTCGGTGGTGGTCGTGGACGACGACCGACCGCGCAACGCCACCGCGGACGGGGCGCACAACGTGCTGGGCAACGAGGGCATCGCCCCGCGCGAGCTGCTGGCCGCCGGGCGGGCCGAGCTCGCGGCCTACGGCGGGCAGGTCCGCTCCGGTCGGGTCACCGACGCCGTCGCCCTGCCCGACGGCGGCTTCCGGGTCGACCTGGCCGACGGCACCTCGCTGGGTGCCCGACGGCTGCTGATCGCCTCCGGGTTGCAGGACGTGCTGCCCGACGTCGAGGGGCTGGGCGAGCGGTGGGGCCGCGACGTCCTGCACTGCCCGTACTGCCACGGCTGGGAGGTGCGGGACACCCCTGTCGGCGTGCTGGCCACGACCCCCATGGCGGTGCACGGCACGATGCTGTTCTCCCAGCTCACCGCCGACGTCGTCTACTTCGCACACACCGGGCCGGCGCTGTCGGCCGAGGACGCCGAGGCCCTCGCCGCCCGCGGGGTGCGGGTGGTCGAGGGCGAGGTGGTCGGTGTCGAGGTGACCGACGACCGGCTCAGCGGTGTGCGGCTGGCGTCGGGGGAGGTCGTCCCCCGGGCCGCGCTCGTGGTCGCCCCGCAGTTCCGGGCCCGCGACACCCACCTGGCCTCGCTCGGGCTCGTCGCCGAGGACCTGGTGCACGCCGGGGCGGTGCTGGGCACCAAGATCGCCGCGGACCCGACCGGCAGGACCAGCGTGCCCGGGGTCTGGGTGGCCGGGAACACCACCGACCCGATGGCCCAGGTGGTCTCCTCGATGGCCTCGGGGCTGCAGGCCGGCGCGATGGTGAACGCCGACCTGGTCGCCGAGGAGACCCGGGCGTTGGTGGCTGCCGCGCGCGCCCGAGCCTGAGCAGGGAGGATCGGCTCGATCGGTCGCCCGGCCGGAACGCCCGTGTCAGACCTGGAGCCCCGTGCCCACCGACCACCGGCTCACCGTCGTCCCCGACCCGGGCGAGGGCGTCCGCACCTCGCTCCCCCGCGGGTCCGACACCGCCGACCAGCTGGTCTGCGGGAAGTGCGGGCAGGTGCTGGCCCTGGCCCGTCGCCCGCGGCCGGCCGGGGAGGGCCTGCTGCGCTGCCCGCGGTGCGGCGCGGTCAACGACACCGGGTCACCGGCGCGCTGACCGCCCGGCCACGACGGTGCCGCCGCGGTCCTCGTCGGGGTCGGTGACCACCTCGGCGGTCAGCCCGCCCTCCCGGACCAGGGCGGCGGTCCGGTCGGCCTGGCCGCGGCTGGTCTCCAGCAGCAGCAACCCGCCCTCGGCCAGCCACTCGGCCGCGCCGGCCGCGACCCGGCGGTGCAGGTCCAGGCCGTCGTCCCCGCCGTCCAGGGCGACGAGCGGCTCGTGGTCACGGGCCTCGGGCGGCATGTCCGCGACGGCCGCGCTCGGCACGTAGGGCGCGTTCACGCACAGCAGGTCCACCCTGCCGCGCAGGTCGGCGGGCAGGGCGGCGTACAGATCGCCGGCCACCACCCGGCCACCGAGGGGCTCGACCGCGCGGCGGGCGCAGGCGACGGCGGCCGGCTCGACGTCGACGGCGACCAGCTCCCCGCCACCGAGCTGGCGGTGCACGGCGGCCCCGACCGCGCCGGCGCCACAGCACAGGTCGACCACCACGGCGCCCCCGTGGGCCACGGCCAGCTCCACCAGCAGCTCGGTGCGCCGGCGGGGGGTGAAGACGCCGGGGTCGACGGGCACCCGCTGCCCGGCGAACTCGACCCAGCCGAGCAGGTGCTCCAGCGGCTCGCCGGCGACCCGGCGGGCCACCAGCGCGTCCAGCGCGGCGCCCTCGGCGGCCTCCAGCAGCAGCTCGGCCTCGTCCTCGGCGAAGACGCAACCGGCCGCCCGCAGCCGGGTCACGGTGCGCGTGCGCAGGTCGAGGATCACGTCGCCAGTGTCGCCCGCGCCGTTTCCACCTCCCCCCGCCCCGGACAGGACCCACCGGTGACGCGCTGCCTGGTGACCGGTTCGACGGGCTACATCGGATCCCGGCTGGTGGTCCAGCTCGTCCGGGCCGGGCACGAGGTCGCCGCCTCCGCCCGTGACGTCGACAAGCTGGCCGCCTTCGACTGGCCCGACGACGTCCCGGCCGTGGAGCTCGACGTGTCCGACCCGGCCTCCTGCGACCGGGCGTTCGCCGAGGCCGGCCCGGTCGAGGTCGCCTACTTCCTGGTGCACTCCATCGGCGAGGGCGACTTCGCCGAGCACGACCTGGAGAGCGCCCGGCAGTTCGCCGCGGCCGCCCACCGTGCCGGGGTGCGCCGGCTGGTCTACCTGGGCGGGTTCGTGCCGCAGCAGGAGGAGCTGTCCGAGCACCTGGAGAGCCGCGCCGACGTCGGCGACGCCCTGGGCGAGGCCGGCGTCGAGCTGGTCTGGCTGCGTGCGGCGATCGTGCTCGGTGGCGGCTCGACGTCCTACGAGCTGGTCCGGCACATCGCCGACCGGGTGCCGGTGGTGCCGTTGCCGACCTGGATGCGCCACCCGGTCTCCCCGATCGCGGTCTCCGACGTGCTGCGCCACCTGGTCGCCGCCGCCGAGCGGGACGTGCTGCCGGCCGGGGCCTACGACGTGTCCAACGGCGAGGACCCCTCCTACGCCGACCTGATCAAGGCCTACGCCGCGGACGCCGGGCTGCGCCGGCTCTGGGTGCCGATGCCCCCGGTCCCCGCCCGCCTGGTCGCGGCCATCGCGTCCCGGCTCACCCCGCTGCCGCACGAGCTGGCCGCCGACCTGATCATGAGCCTGCCCAACAGCATGGCCTCGCACGACCACCGGATCACCGACTTCGTGCCCGACCCCCCGGGCGGACCGGTCACGGTCCGGGACGCCCTGCACCGGGCCCGCACCGGCGGGGTGGCGGTGGGCGTCTGGGCCTCGGCCGACCCGTTGCACCGCGCGGACACCGACCCCGACTGGTCGGCCTGACCCCGGCCGGCCTCGGGCACACTGGGCCGGGTGACTCTCGGCAGGAAGCTCGGCGCCGGCGCGGTGGTGCTGGCCCTCGGCGGGTTCGTCGCCTTCGCGGCGACCTTCACCCCGGTCAACGAACGGCGGACCGGCACCGCTGAGGGACCCCAGCTGACCGGGTCGCTGGTCGGCGCGGGGTCCAGCGCCCAGCAGGCGGCCATGCAGGGCTGGACGGCGGGTTTCTCCGCGCTGCAGCCCGGCGTCTCCGTCGACTACGACCCGGTGGGGTCCGGCGGTGGCCGCGAGCAGTTCCTGGCCGGTGGCATCGTCTTCGCCGGCTCCGACGCCGCCCTGGACGACGCCGAGCTGGCCGAGGCCACCGAGCGCTGCGGGCCGGCCGGGGTGTTCGAGCTGCCCGACTACATCGCCCCGATCGCCGTGGTGCACAGCCTGGACGTGCCGGACCTGCAGCTGGCGCCGGCCACGCTGGCCGGGCTGTTCTCCGGCGCGATCACCCGCTGGGACGACCCGGCCGTGGCTGCCGACAACCCCGGTGTGGCCCTGCCCGACCTCGCCGTCGCCCCGGTGCACCGCAGCGACGACTCGGGGACGACGGAGAACTTCACCGACTACCTGGTGGCCGCGGCCGGCGACGCCTGGCCGGCCGAGGCCTCCGGCGAGTGGCCGTTGAGCGGCGGGGAGGCCGCCCAGGGCAACTCCGGGGTGGTCGCCGCCGTGCGCGGAGGCAGCGGCACCGTCGGGTACGCCGACCTCAGCCAGGTCGGCGAGCTGGGCGTGGCCTCGATCGGGGTGGGCGAGACCTTCGTGGCGCCGTCGGCGGAGACCGCCGCGGCCGTCGTCGAGGAGTCCGAGCTGCTGCCCGGCCGCGGCGAGCACGACCGCGCGATCGAGCTGGCCCGGGAGACCACGACGGGCGACCAGTACCCGATCGTGCTGGTCAGCTACCACGTCGGGTGCCTGGCGTACGACGACGCGGAGACCGTCGAGCTGCTGCAGGCGTTCCTCTCCCACGTCGTCAGCGAGGAGGGTCAGGACGCCGCCGCCGAGGTGGCCGGGTCGGCGCCGATCTCCGACGCGCTGCGCGAGGAGGCCCTCGCGGCGATCGAGGCCATCCACGCGACGTCGTGAGGTGACGCGCTGCCGGTGACCGGGTTCACTGGCGGCGTGCGGGGGTCCGGGCGGGTGGTCACGGCGCAGTGGCGTGCCCTGCTCCCCACCGCGTACCTGCTCACCGGCTCCGACGCCGAGGCCCGCGACCTGCTGCTGCGCGGGCTGGCCGCCGTGCGGGACGGCGACGACCGGGACGCCGCGCTGCGCGGGTTGGTCCGGGCGCACCTGCGACGCCGGTTCCGCGGGTCGGGTGCGCTCGTCGGCACCCCGACCCCGCCGTTCTGGGTCTCCCCCGCCGACGCGGCGTCCGCGGGGCGGCTGGCCGCGGCCCTGGACCGGCTCACCCCGGCCCAGCGGGCCGCGGTGGTGCTGCGCTTCCACGAGGGCGTGCCCGACACCACCGCCCTGGTGCCCGACACCGACCCGGTCGCCGCCGCTGCCCTGCTCGCCGACGAGGTGCCCGACGCCGCCGACCTCCCGGCCCGGCTCGACGGGCTGGCCGCGCTGTCGGACGCGGGGACGCTCACCGACGAGACCGTGGTGCTGGGCGTCCGCGGGGTGACCACCGACCGGCGTCGCCGGGTCGCGCTGGCCGTCGGTGCCGTCGCCGTCCTGGCCGTGGGCGCGGTGCTGGCGCCCGGCCTCACGACGCGGGACGCCCCGACGGCGGCGGCACCCTCGGCGACCCCCACGGCCTCGCCGACCCGCGGGTCGCTGGCCGCGGACGACGGGTTCCTCCGCGACGTCCGCACCGCCCTGGACCCGGGCTGGCGCAGCACCGGCGCCGACGGCTGGACCGTGGAGTTCGCCGGGGACCTGTCCGGGGTGCGCGCCGTGCTGCTCACCCGAGGCGGCGGGGACGTGACCGAGCAGACCTGGCTGACCGGTCCGGCCGGCACTGCGGCCGGCGACCTGTCCTGGACCACGGCCTCCCAGGGCCGCGCACCGACCGCCGCGGGAGTGGTGGTCGGGCCCGACGAGGGCGTCGCCGACCCCACGCTGGTCGTCGTGGGGGACCCCGGGGACGAGCTCCGGGTCTCCCCGGGGCTGGACGTCGGTCCCGACGGCACGAGCAGCGCCACGTTCACCGACGTCCCGGTCTCCTCCGACGGGGTCGCCACCACCACGGTCCGGGCGGTCGGCGCCGCGGTGCGGTTCCAGGTCGTCCGGGACGACGAGGTGCTCCCCGCCGAGGTGCCCCTGGGGACCGGTGGTCCCGCCGTCGTGGCCGACCTGGGCGACGGCGCCGAGCCGCCGGTCCCGAACGGCCCGTCGTCCCGGTCCGGGGCGGCGACCAGCTCCGCGCGGGCGCTGGCCGTCGCGCTGTCGACCATCGGCGACGCCACCGGCTGGGCCCCCGAGCAGCTCGACGTCACCGTGCTCGGCGCCGGCACGTTCCCGCTGCCCGGGGGCACCGACGCCGACGCCGTCTCCGTCGCTGCAGTGCTGCCCGACGGCGGCCTCGTGACGACGACGGCCTGGGCGAGCGTGGGCACCCAGACCACCAGCTGGGGCAGCTGCGGCAGCACCGGGCACCCGGCGGGCACCGACCCGGCCTCGCTGACCGTGGCCGCCCGTTGCGGCTCCTACGCCGGCGACGGCTCCACGTTCGGGGTGACGCTGCTGGTCGCCGCCCCGCCCGGGGTGCCGGTGGTGCTCGGCACCGCTGCGGGCGGCACGACCGTCACACCCGGGCTCGACCGCGGGTGGGGCTTCGTCGTCGCCGACGCCGACGCGTTCACCGAGGTCTCCGCCGACGGGGTGCCGGGCACGGTGACCCGCGAGGGCGCGGACCTGTTCAGCCGGTGAGCGAGTCGGTGGTCAGCCGGGCGGTGCGGGTGGTCGACGCCTTCCGGCCCGGCGAGACCACGCTCGGGGTCTCCGAGATCGCCCGCCGGTCGGGCCTGCACGTGGCGACGACGTCCCGGCTGGTCGCCGAGCTCGTCGAGCTGGGGCTGCTCCGGCGGGACACCGACCGCAGGGTCGGGCTGGGCCTGCGGCTGTGGGAGCTGGGCGCCCGGGCCTCGCCGGCGTTGTCGCTGCGTGAGGTGGCCATGCCGCTGATGGAGGACCTGCACGCCGTGGTCGGCCAGCACACCCAGCTGGGCGTGCTCGACGGCGCCGAGGTGCTGTTCCTGGAGAGGCTGTCCGCCCCGGGCGCGGTCGTGAACTACACCCGCATCGCCGGTCGGCTGCCGCTGCACGCCTCGTCCTCCGGGCTGGTGCTGCTCGCCCATGCGGGCCCCGACCTGCAGGAACGCACCCTGGCCGGGCCGCTGCGCACCTTCACCCCGGCCACGATCGGCACCCCGGCACGGCTGCGGGCGGCACTGGACCACGTGCGCCGGGAGGGCGTGGCGTTCTGCCCCGGGCACATCCACGCCGACGCCTGCGGGATCGCCGTCCCGGTGCGCGACCCGGCCGGTGCCGTCGTCGCCGCGCTGGCGGTGATCGTGCCCAACGACGCCGATGCCCGGACCCAGGTCCCGGCGCTGCGGGCGGCGGCCCGCGGGATCGGCCGGCAGCTCGTCTCTCACTGAGCGAGAACGCCATGGCCGCCGTCACGTGCCTCCGGAGATGCTCCGCGGCATGACACCGACCGCCGCAGCGCCGCGGCAGGCCACGCTGCGGGTGACCGCCAGGGAGACGGTGGCCGACGGCGTCGTCGCGCTCACCCTGGCCGACCCGGCCGGGGCCCGGCTGCCCGACTGGACGCCCGGCTCGCACGTCGACCTGGTGCTGCCCACCGGGCTGACCCGGCAGTACTCGCTGTGCGGGGACCGCTGGGACGCCTCGACCTACCGGGTCGCGGTGCTCCGCGAGCCGATCGGACGCGGCGGCTCGGCCTGGGTGCACGACGAGCTCGCGGTCGGCGACCTGGTGGGCGTCGGCGGCCCGCGCAACCAGTTCCGGCTGGTCCCCGCGCCGCGCTACCTCTTCATCGCCGGCGGCATCGGGATCACCCCGTTGCTGCCGATGATCGACGCCGCCCGTCGGCTCGGCGCGGACTGGCGGCTGGTCTACGGCGGCCGCACCCGCGACTCGATGGCCTTCCTGGACGAGCTCGCGGTGCACGGCGACCGGGTGACCGTGCTGCCCCAGGACGAACACGGGCACCTGCCGCTGGCCGAGCTGTTCGCCGGGGGCGACGCCGACACCCGGGTCTACTGCTGCGGCCCCGCCCCGTTGCTGGACGCCGTCGCCGGCCTCGACCTCCCCCCGCGGGTGCTGCGTACCGAGCGGTTCGCCGCGCAGGAGCAGGGCGCCCCGGCCCGGGACACCCCGTTCACCGTGGTGCTCGACCGCACCGGCGTCGAGGTGGTGGTCACCCCCGACGTCAGCGTGCTGGAGGCGGTCCGGTCGGTCGGGGTGGACGTGCTGTCCTCCTGCCGGGAGGGCACCTGCGGCACCTGCGAGACGACGGTGCTCGCCGGGGAGCCCGACCACCGAGACTCGGTGCTCGACGAGGCCGAACGTGCCGCCGGGGACTGCCTGTTCGTCTGCGTCTCCCGCTCCCGCGGCGACCGTCTGGTGCTGGACCTGTGAGCGCCCTGCCGGCCCTGGACCTGGACCCCTTCGACCCCGAGGTGCTGCGCGACCCGCTGCCCGCCCACGCCGCGCTGCGCGACGCCGGCCCCCTGGTCCGCCTCGCGCGGTACGACACGTACGCGATCGCCCGGTACGCCGACGTCCGGGCGGCGCTGAGCGACTGGCAGTCCTTCGAGTCCTCGGCCGGGGTGGGGCTGACGAACTTCCGCACCGAGACGCCGTGGCGCCCGCCGTCCCTGCTGCTGGAGGCCGACCCGCCCGCGCACGACGCCCCGCGCACCGTGCTGGCGAAGATCCTGGGGCCGCGGGCACTGCGCCGGCTGCGGGAGGACTGGGCCGCCGACGCCGTGTCCCTGGTCGACGACCTGCTGGGCGGCCGGTCCGAGGTCGAGGTGGACGCCGTCCCGACGCTGGCCGCGGCCTTCCCGCTGCGGGTGTTCCCCGACGCGGTGGGCCTGCGGGCCGACGGCCGGGAGCACCTGCTCCCCTACGGCGACCACGCGTTCAACGCCTTCGGGCCGACCGACAACCCGCTGGTGCTGGCCGGCAACGAGCACATGGCCGAGCACGCCGGCTGGGTCGGGCAACAGTGCCTGCGGGAGAACCTGGCCCCGGTCGGCTTCGGCGCCGACATCTGGGCCGCCGCCGACCGCGGCGACCTCACCCACGCCCAGGCCCCGCTCGTCGTCCGCTCGCTGCTCACCGCGGGGGTCGACACCACCGTGCACGGCATCGGCGCGGTGCTGCACGCCCTGGCCGCCACCCCCGGCGCCTGGGACCTGCTGCGCGCCCGCCCCGAGCTGGTGCGGGTGGCCTTCGACGAGGCCGTCCGGTGGGAGTCCCCGGTCCAGGCGTTCTTCCGGACGACGGTGCGCGACGTCCCGGTCGCCGACGCGGTCGTCCCGGCCGGGGCCAAACTGCTGGTGTTCTTCGCCGCCGCCAACCGCGACCCCCGGTACTGGGCCGACCCGGACGCCTTCGACCTGACCCGTGACCCCTCCGGCCACGTCGGCTTCGGGATGGGCATCCACCAGTGCGTCGGCCAGCACGTCGCCCGGCTGGAGGCCGAGTCGCTGCTCACCGCGCTGCTGGCCCGGGTCACCCGGCTGGAGCTCACCGGCGAGCCGGTACGGCACCTCAACAACACCCTGCGCGCCTGGGACTCGCTACCGCTGCGCCTCACGGTGTGAGGCTGCGAAGCGGCCGGGCGTGGTGCCGGTGACCCGGGAGAAGTCGCGGACGAAGTGCGCCTGGTCGGCGTAGCCCAGCACCGCGGCGGTCTCGGCGAGCGGGGCGCCGTCGTGCCGCAGCCGGTCGGCGGCCTCCTGCAGCCGCCGCCGCTGGACCAGCCACTTCGGGGTCAGCCCCAGCCGCCGCTGCAGCAGCCGTTGCAGGGCCCGCTCGCCCAGCCCGGTCTCCTCGCACAGCTGGGCCACCCGCAGCAGGTCGGGCCGGCTCTCCACCAGCGCGACCACCCGGTCGACCAGCTCGCCCTCGGCGTCGACCGGCAGCAGCGGGGTCAGCGCGTCGGCGAACGCCGCGATGGAGGCCTCGTGGGCGGTCGCGGACAGCGGGTCGCCGGCCATCGCCGTCCGCACCCTGTCGACGAGCTCAGCCGAGTCGAGCACCTCACCCAGGTCCACGTGCCGGTCGGTGAACGCGGCCATCGACCCGCCGGCCACCAGCGACCCGGCGGCCGGCGTGCACATGACGCCCACCGCCCAGCCGTCGCCGGCCAGCGTGGTCGCCGACAGCCCGGTGCGGACGCCGTAGAACCGGGCGTAGTCGTGCGCGACGACCAGCAGCGACACCGGGTACTGGAGCACCCGCTGCACCGACTCCTCCCCGGCCGGCACCGACCAGACCGGCACCCAGAACCGCTGCACCAGCGGCTCCAGCCCGGGCGGCGGCGGGTAGCGGTGCATCACGTGCGAGCGGTCGCCGGGCGCCCGCAGGTGGGCGCGCTCCACGGCGTCCACCGAGCGGCGCGGGGTGTCGGGTTCCATCAAGACGCCACCCTGCCGCACGCGGGAGGGTCCGTGGCGTGAACGCCACCGCCGCCTACGAGGCCGCCGCCCGACCCCTGTCCGCCGTCCTCGACGCCGTCCCGGCCACCGCCTGGGACGCGCCGTCCCCGTGCGACGGGTGGTCGGCCCGCGACGTCGTCGCCCACGTGGTCTCCACCCAGCGCGAGCTGCTGACCACGCACGGCGCGGAGCTGGGCCCGACGCCGGACCTCACCGACCCCGCCGCGGCCTTCCGCGCGCACAGCACCGAGGTGCTCGGCCTGGTCGGCGAGCTGGCCGACCGGACCTACGACGGGTTCTTCGGCCCCACCACCGTGGGCGCCACGCTCGAGCAGTTCTACGTCTGGGACATGGTCGTGCACCGCTGGGACGTCGCCCGCGCCACCGGCGGGGACGAGACGCTCACCGACGCCGAGCTGGCGCGCACCGAGGCCGGCGCGGACGGCTTCGGCGAGGCGCTGCACATGGAGGGCATCTGTGCCCCCGCCGTCCCGGCCCCGGACGGCGCCGACCGGCAGACCCGGGTGCTCGCCCGCCTGGGCCGCACCGCGTAGGCGGAGGGCCGGAGCGCAGCCCTTCTGCGCCCCGGCCCTCCACCTCAGCTCGCGGCGCCGAGGGCGTCGGCCAGCCGGTGGTGCAGCGCGGCCTCGTCGGCCCGGTGCTGGCGCTCCAGCGTGCGGGCCAGGGCCCGGCGGGCCCAGCCGTCGGCCGGCGCCAGGCCCACCAGGGCCTCGAACGCCTGCTCGGCCCGGACCAGCTGCGCGGACTCGAAGCAGGCCCGGCCCAGCAGCTCGAGGACGGCGACGTTGGTCGGCTCGGCCGCCACGACCGGGGCCAGGATCGCCACCGCCTCGGTCGGCTGCCCGCTGGTCAGGAACAGCTCGGCGCGGAGGAACTCGGAGTGCAGGTCGATGTCGGTCATGGGGGGCCTCCTCTCAGGCGGGGGCACAACGCGCCACGGGCCGCTGCCCTTCCCGCCGTCCACGGGGCAGGATCCTCCGGGTGACCCGTGCCGTCGAGACCCCGACCGCGAGCCGTGAGCAGGCCCGCCGGCGGGCGGTCCCGGTGCTGGTGGGCAGCCAGGTGCTCGGCGGCGTCGGGGTGGCCAGCGGGATCGCCGTCGGCGGGCTGCTGGCCGAGCAGGTGTCGGGGTCGACGGCGCTGTCCGGTCTGGCGCAGACCGCCACCGTGCTGGGCGCGGCCGGGCTCGCGGTGCCGATGGCCCGGCTGGCCGCCGCCCGCGGACGACGTCCGGCGCTGGCGACCGGGTACGCCCTCGGCCTGGCCGGCGCCGGGCTGGTCGTGCTGGCCGCCGTCCTCGGGTCGTTCGTGCTCCTGGTCGCCGGTCTGCTGCTGGTCGGCGGGGCCACGGCGTCGGGGCTGCAGGCCCGCTACGCCGCCACCGACGCAGCGACGCCGGCGACCCGCGGCCGGTCGCTGTCCACCGTGGTGTGGGCGACCACGGCCGGCGCAGTGCTCGGCCCCAACCTGTCCGGCGTCGGCGGCCGGCTGGGCGAGGCGGTCGGGGTGACCCCGCTGGCCGGGCCGTTCCTGCTCGCCGGGGCCGCCTTCGCCGCCGGTGCGGTGCTGGTCTGGGTGCTGCTGCGGCCCGACCCGCTGGTGGTCGCCGGGCCCGGCGCGCCGACCGGTCCACGGCCCTCGCTGCGGACCACGCTCGGCGTGGTGTGGGGCCTGCCGGCCGCCCGGCTCGGGCTGGTCGCGATCGCCACGTCGCACGCGGTGATGGTCGGGGTGATGGTGATGACGCCGGTCCACCTGGGCCACGGCGGCGCCTCGCTGCAGCTGGTCGGGCTGGTGATCAGCGTGCACGTGGCCGGCATGTACGCCGCCTCCCCGGTGATGGGCTGGCTGGCCGACCGGTTCGGCCGGGTGCCCACCCTCGGGCTCGGGGTGGGCCTGCTCGCCGTGGCGCTGCTGGTCGGCGGGCTCGCCCCGGCCGAGGCCCACGGCTGGGTGACCGTCTCGATGCTGCTGCTGGGGCTCGGCTGGTCGGCCGGGCTGGTCGCCGGCTCCACGCTGCTCTCGGAGTCCGTCCCCGCCGAGGTACGCACCCCGGTGCAGGGCAGCTCGGACCTGGTGATGGGCCTGGCCGGGGCCACCGCCGGCGCGCTGGCCGGACCGGTGCTGTCGGCCGGTGGCTACGGCACGGTCGCCGTCGCCGCCGGGGTGCTGCTGGTCCCGCTGGCCGTGCTGCTGCTGAAGGGCGCGCACGTAACCTCGCCCGGGTCATGACCTCACCCCGCGACCGCGTCGACGCCTGCCCCGGCGCCCTGCAGACGCACACCGCCGCCGACGGCGAGCTCGCCCGCGTGCGGGTGCCCGGCGGGTCGCTGAGCGCCCACCAGCTGCGGGTGCTGGCGCTCGCGTCCCGCGAGCTCGGCGACGGCCACCTGGAGATGACCAGCCGCGGCAACCTGCAGCTGCGTGGTCTCCCGGTGGTCCACGACCTCGGCGACCGGCTGGCCGACGCCGGCCTGCTGCCCAGCGCCACCCACGAGCGGGTCCGCAACGTGCTGGCCAGCGCGCTCACCGGCCTGGACGACGAGGGGCACGTCAACGCCTCCCCCTGGGTGCGGGCCCTGGACGCCGGTCTGGTCGCCGACCCCGCCCTCGCCGAGCTGCCCGGCCGCTTCCTGGCCGCCCTGGACGACGGCCGCGGCGACGTGATCGGCCTCGGTGCCGACGTCGGCCTGCTGGCGCTGTCGGCCACCGAGGTCGCGCTGGTGCTCGGCGGGGTCGACTCCGGGCTGCGCACCGACCCTGGCGGCGCCGTCGACCTCGCGCTCGACGCCGCCCGCGCCCTGCTCGCCGAACGCGCCGCCCAGGACTCGCAGGCCTGGCGGCTGGCCGAGCTGGACGACGGACCGGCCCGGGTCGCCGCCCGGCTCACCGCCCGCCGCGGCACCCCGGTCGAGATGCCGGCCGCGCCGCTGGTGGGCCAGGTGGGCGCCGTCGCCCAGCCCGACGGGCGTACCGCGCTGGTCGGCGTCGTCCCCCTCGGCCGGCTGAGCGCCGACCAGGCCGAGCTGCTCGCCGAGCTGGCCGACGGCGTGCGGATCACCCCGTGGCGCACCGTCGTCGTCCCGGACCTGGCCGAGGAGGCCGTGGACGACGCCGCCGTCGACCTGTTCCGCACCGGGTTCGTCTTCGACGAGGCGAGCCCGTGGCTGCAGGTCACCACCTGCGCCGGCCGGCCCGGGTGCGCCAAGTCCCTGTCCGACGTCCGGGCGGATGCAGTGGCCGCGGTGACGACGGGCAGACTGCCTGCAGACGGCGCCCGGCAGCACTGGGCCGGCTGCGGGAGACGCTGCGGCCGCCCTGCCGGGGCCCTGGACGTGGTCGCCACCGGTGACGGCTACTCGATCGGAGCGGTGTGAGCGCGCAGTACGAGTACGAGCACGACGGCGCCGAGATCTACCGGCAGTCCTTCGCGACCATCCGCCGGGAGGCGGCGCTGGACCGGCTGCCCGCCGACGTCGCCCAGGTGACGGTGCGGATGATCCACGCCTGCGGACAGGTCGACCTGGTCTCCGACGTCGCCTGGTCCGACGGCGTGGTCGGGAAGGCGCGGGCCGCACTGGAGCTCGGTGCCCCCGTGCTGTGCGATGCGCAGATGGTGGCCGCCGGGGTGACCCGCAAGCGGCTGCCGGCCTTCAACGAGGTGGTGTGCACGCTCAACGACCCGCGCACCCCGGACCTGGCCCGCGAGATGGGCACCACCCGCACCGCGGCGGCCCTGCACCTGTGGGGCGAGAAGCTCGAGGGCGCCGTCGTCGCGATCGGCAACGCCCCCACCGCGCTGTTCCACCTGCTGGAGATGGTCGCCGCCGGTGGCCCGCGCCCGGCCGCCGTCGTCGGCATCCCGGTCGGCTTCATCGGCGCGGTGGAGAGCAAGGAGGCCCTGGCCGCCTCCGACCTGGACTTCCTCGTCGTCCGCGGCCGCCGGGGTGGCTCGGCGATGACCGCCGCCGCGGTCAACGCGCTGGCGAGCACCGCGGAGTGACCGGCCGCCTCTACGGCGTCGGCCTGGGCCCCGGCGACCCCGAGCTCGTCACCGTCAAGGCCGCCCGGCTGATCGGTGCCGCCGACGTCGTCGCCTTCCACGCCGCCCGGCACGGCCGCTCGGTGGCCCGCGGGCTGGCCGAGCCGTACCTGCGCGCGGGCCAGGTCGAGGAGCTGCTGGTCTACCCGGTGACCACCGAGACCACCGACCACCCCGGCGGCTACCAGGGCGCGATCGACGAGTTCTACGAGACCGCCGCCGCCAGGCTCGCCGCGCACCTGGACGCCGGCCGGGACGTCGTCGTCCTCGCCGAGGGCGACCCGTTCTTCTACGGCTCCTACATGCACATGCACAAGCGGCTCGCGCACCGGTACGAGACCGAGGTCGTGCCCGGGGTGACCAGCGTCAGCGGCGCCTCGGCCGTCCTCGGCCGGCCTCTCGTCGAGCGCGACGAGGTGCTCACCGTGCTGCCCGGCACGCTGCCCTCCGACGAGCTCGCCGAGTGGCTGGCCACCACCGACTCGGCCGCGGTGATGAAGCTGGGCCGCACCTTCCCCGGCGTCCGGGACGCCTTCGAGGCCGCCGGCGTACTCGACCGCGCCTGGTACGTGGAGCGGGCCACGACCACGCGTCAGCGCGTCCTGCCGCTGGCCGAGGTCGACCCGGAGAGCGTGCCGTACTTCTCGCTGGCCCTGCTGCCCTCGGAGCTGACCGGGCCGGGCAACGCGCCCGAGTCCTTCGCCGGTCCGCCCACCGAGCCCGGCGTCACCGTGGTCGGGCTGGGCCCGGGCTCCCGCGCCTGGACCACGCCCGAGGCCGCCGCCGCGCTCGCCGAGGCCGACGACCTGGTCGGCTACGGCCCCTACCTGGACCGGGTGCCGGCCAACCCGCGCCAGGTCAAGCACCCCAGCGACAACCGGGTGGAGGCTCTCCGGGCGGCCGCAGCGCTGGAGATGGCCCGCTCGGGCCGCCGGGTCGCAGTCGTCTCCTCCGGTGACCCCGGCGTGTTCGCCATGGCCGCGGCCGTGCTCGAGGTGGCCGCCGCCGACTTCCCCGACGTCCCGGTGCGGGTGCTGCCCGGGATCACCGCCGCCCAGGCCGTCGCCTCCCGGGTGGGCGCCCCGCTGGGCCACGACTTCTGCATCCTGTCGCTGTCGGACGTGCTCAAGCCCTTCGACGTCGTCCTGGACCGGCTGCGGCACGCGGCGCAGGCCGACCTGGTCATCGCGCTCTACAACCCGCGCTCCAAGGCGCGCCCGCAACAGCTCTTCGAGGCCCGCGACGCCCTGCTCGAGGTCCGCTCCCCCGACACCGTGGTCGTCGTCGGCCGGGACGTCGGCGGCCCCGAGGAGTCGCTGGTGGTCACCACCCTGGGCGCCTTCGACCCCGGCACCGTCGACATGCGCTGCCTGGTGATGATCGGCTCGACCCAGACGCGCGTGACCCCGTCCGGCCAGGTGTACACCAGCCGCCACTACCCGGGCTGACCCGCCGACCGCACGACTGCGGTGGTCTCCACGCCTCGGACACCACCGCAGTCGTGCACTCGAGCCTGTGGACGACGCCAGCGGCGGACGCGCTGTCCCGGGCAGGCTGCGCGGGTGCCTCGTCAGCCCCGCGCCGTGCTGGCCCTCGGTGACCGGCCGTTCCGCGGGTCGACCGCCGTGGCGAACGGACTGCTGACCCCCAACGAGCTGCGTGGGCCCGCGTGGCGACGGATCCACCGGGACGTCCACGTCGCCGCCGGGGTCCCGGTGACCCAGCTCGTCCGGGCCCGGGCAGCACAGCTCGTGCTGCCCGGCGCGGTGGTGTCCGGGCGCAGCGCCGCGTGGCTGTGGGGCGTGGACGTCGACGGTCCGCACGGTGCTGCGCGGGCCACCCACGTGGAGGTCACCGTCCCCCCGGGAGCGCACCGTCTCGTCCCCGGCATCCGGGTGCGCCGCCGCGTGCTGGACCCCGGGTGGGTCTGGTGCGTGCCGAGCAGCCGGGACGTGCCCACCCTGTGGGCCGAGCACGCCGCCCTGGAGCTCGCTGCCGATCCCTCCCGTGGTCACGTCGAGGCCGTCGTGGTCCTGGACCAGTTCTGCGAGTCCGCACCGGTGACCCTCGCCCGGCTGCGGGCAGCGGGCGCCGACTGGGCCGGACGCGGCCGCGCGCAGCTGACCGGGGCACTCGCGGCAGCGGACGGGCTGGCGGGCTCTCCACCGGAGACGAGGCTGCGCCTGGGGTTGCGCGCTGCCGACCTGCCCCAGCCGCAGGCGCAGTACCGGCTGGTCACCCCGGGGGGACGACGGGTGAAGACGCTGGACTTCGCCTGGCCGCACCTGCGCTTCGCCGTCGAGTACGACGGGTGGACCCACGTCGCGACCTCGACCCGGGCCGAGGTCGGCTTCCACCTGCCGAAGGACCGGCGCGTCCTCAACGAGGCACAGGCACTCGGGTGGCGGATCCACTACGTCACCGCGCCCGACGGCCACGACATGGTGGGACTGGTGACCTCCATCGGAGCCGCACTGCACGCCCGGGCGGCCGAGCTCGGCGTTCCCCTGGGGTGATCCCCTGGTCGAGTGCACGACTGCGGTGGTGTCGCGGCCTCTGAGACTACCGCAGTTGTGCACTCGGCGCGCCGGGAACAGACCGGGGGGCCGGTGGCTTGCGCAACGAGTGCGCACACTCTCCCGGCCGGCGGCGTTCTGGTCGGTCGCGGTGCTGTTGGTGCTGGTCCTCGCCGCCAGTAACGTGCCCTCGCCGCTGTACCGGGTCTACGCCGAGGAGTTCGGCTTCTCCTCGGGCGTGATCACCGTGGTGTTCGCCGTCTACGCGTTCGCCCTGCTGGGGGCGTTGCTGGTGGTGGGCGGGCTCAGCGACCACGTCGGACGACGCCCGGTGCTGGCCGTCGCGCTGGTGCTCGAGGCCGCGGCGATGGGCCTGTTCCTGGTCGCGGACGGCGTGGGCTGGCTGCTGGCCGCCCGGGTCGTGCAGGGCCTGGCCACCGGCGCGATGACCGGGGCGTTCGGGGCGGCGCTGCTGGACCTTCAGCGGCCGGAGAAGCCACTGGGCCCGCTGGTCAACAGCGCGTCGCCGGGCTTCGGGCTCAGCGCGGGCGCGGTCGGCGCGGGGATCGCGGTGCAGTTCGTGCCCTCGCCGACGGAGTGGGTCTTCGGCGTCCTCA
The DNA here is from genome assembly GCF_001424455.1 of Geodermatophilus sp. Leaf369. Classification (NCBI taxonomy): domain Bacteria; kingdom Bacillati; phylum Actinomycetota; class Actinomycetes; order Geodermatophilales; family Geodermatophilaceae; genus Geodermatophilus; species Geodermatophilus sp. Leaf369. The sequence continues at coordinate 1,292,436 of NZ_LMQA01000001.1, forward strand.
CCGTGGTGTTCCTGGTGGCGGCTGCCGCGGTGTGGCTGGGCCTGCCGGAGTCCTCGCCGCGGCGCCCCGGGGCGTGGGCGTCGCTGCGGCCGAGCATGCACGTGCCGCGGGCGAACCGGCGGGCGTTCGTGGTCGTGCTGCCGTGCCTGGCCGCGACCTGGGCGCTCGGCGGGCTGTACGCCTCGCTGGGGCCCTCGCTGGTCGCCGGGGTCTACGGGGTGGAGAACCACGTGGTGGGCAGCCTGCTGATCCTGGCGCTGAACGGCACCGGGCTGGTCGGCTCACTGCTCACCCAGAGGCTCGAGCCCACCCGCGGGATGATCACCGGGGCGCTGGTGTTCGCCGTCGGGGTCGCGGGCACGGTGGCCGCGCTCCTGGTGGGGTCGCTGGCCTTCTTCTTCGTGGCCGCGGTGGTGTCGGGGTTCGGCTTCGGGTCGGCGTTCCTGGGCGCGATGGCCACCGTCACCCGCGGGGTCGACCCCGGTCAGCGCGCCGGGCTGCTGTCGGCGGTCTTCACCGTCAGCTACCTGGCGTTCAGCATCCCGGCGATCGCGGCCGGGGTGGCCAGCACGCACATCGGCCTGACCACCACCGCGGAGGTCTACGGGGTGGCGGTGATCGTGCTCGCGCTGTCGGCCGTGGTCGGCCTCCTGGTGCACCAGCGCGGGGCACCGGCCCGGGCGCTCGTCACCGCAGACTGAGCCGCCGCTGCTCCCGCAGGGCCGCGAACACCTGGGCGCGCAGCAGGTCGGCCATGCTCGCGCACAGCCCGGCGTAGGCGACGACGACGTCCCAGCCGTCCTCGTCCGGGCTCACCCGGTGCAGCCGTCCGGGCACCGGGAACACCGCGCCGCGGAGCGTGAGGCCCACGTCGACCTCGGCGCCGGTCGTCGGGGCCAGCGGGCCGGGGGAGAGCAGGCAGCGCAGTCCGGTCTCGCTGACGTCCCGGGTGCGGCCGAGGAACACCGCGCCGGACTCCCGTTCGGTGAGCTGGGCGCGCAGCCGCAGGTCCGCGCGCACGGCGTCCCGCCGGTTGCCGGCCTCGGCCGGGCCGCTGGGCACCAGCTGCACCCGCACGCCGGTGCGCACGGTCCAGCACAGCACCACCCGGGCCGGGACGACGCGGACGCCGTCCGCCCCGTTCCAGTACAGCTCCACGCCGTCGCCCGGGGGCAGCGCGCCGGGCAGCTCGACGACCAGGCCGGTGGGGCGCAGCCGCTCGACCCGACCGGTCACGACCACCCCGCCGACGACGACGTCGACGAGCGCACGCGGCAGCGGCAGCTCGGCACCCGGCAGCACGCACACACCTCCCGACGACGTCGGGACCGGAGTGCCCCGCTGGTCAGGTCATCGGCTGCGGATGCCCCGCGGAACAGTCGCCGGACGGGTGATCACCCAGGGGAGTCACAGGTCCGCCAGCGCGGCCGGCACGTCTCCCGGGACGGCGCAGACGACGGCGGCCCCGGCCTGGGCGAGCTCGCCCGGTCGGGCGGGCCCCCAGCCGGCGCCGATGCACGGCAGACCGTGCACCCGGGCGCCGACGACGTCCTGGGCGCGGTCCCCGACGAGCACCGGCCGCTCGCCGTCGGGGTGGGCGGCCAGGGCCAGCCCGACGACCTGCTGCTTGTGCCGCACCCGGCCGTCCATCGTCGCGCCGTGCACGCTCGCGACGGCGTCGGTGAGCCCGACGTGGTCGAGGATCCGGCGGGCGAACTCCTCGGGCTTGCTGGTGGCGACGGCGAGCACCGCCCCGTCGGCCCGGAGCACGCCGAGCAGCTCGGCGATGCCCGGGTAGACCGGGGCGTCGAGGATCGCGCCGGCCGCGTAGTGCGCCCGGTAGGCGGCCACCGCGCGGTCGACGTCGGCGCCGGCGAGCCCGAACGCCGCGGCGAAGCCGTCCTGCAGCGGCGGGCCGACCATCGCGGTGAGCTGGTCGGCGGTGGGTGCGGGCAGCCCGAGGGCGTCGGCGGCGACCCGGATGCTGGCGTGGATGCCGGGCGAGGAGTCGACCAGCGTCCCGTCCAGGTCGAACAGGACGAGCCTCACCGGAGCCACGCCAGGGCCGCCTCGACGGTGTCGACCACCGCCACCCCCGCGGGCAGCGCGGGCCGGCGGACCAGCACCACCGGGATGCCGAGCGTGCGGGCGGCGGTCAGCTTGGCCTCGGTCATGTGCCCTCCGGAGTCCTTGGTGACGACGACGTCGACGGCGTGCTCCCGCAGCAGGGCCAGCTCGTCGTCCAGGGTGAACGGCCCGCGGGCCAGCAGCAGGGTGGCCCCGGCGGGCAGCGGCTCGGTGGGCGGGTCGACCGAGCGCACCAGCACGGTGCCCGGCAGCGCGGCGAACGCGCCGATCCCCTGCCGGCCGGTGGTCAGGAAGACGGTGCCGCCGACCATCGTGGCGGCCTCGGCGAGGGAGTCGGCCCACCGCCAGTCCTCGCCGGGCTGGGCCGTCCACCCCGGGCGTTGCAGCCGGAGCAGGGGCGTGCCGCTGGCGGCGCAGGCGGCTGCGGCGTTCGCGGTGATGGTGGCGGCGAAGGGGTGCGTGGCGTCGACGACGGCGGTCGGCCGGTGCTCGGTGATCCACGCGGCCAGGCCCTCGGCGCCGCCGAACCCGCCGACCCGCACCCCGCCCACCGGCAGCAGCGGCTCGGCCACCCGACCGGCCAGCGAGGACAGCACGTCGATGCCGTCCGCGACCAGGGCCGCGGCCAGCGCCCGGGCCTCGCCGGTGCCACCGAGCACGAGGACGGTCACCGACCGGGCACCATGGAGCCGTGACCAGTGCCGGGACCGAGGGGAGCACGGGCCTGCGGCACGGCTGGACCACCGGCGCCTGCGCGACCGCGGCGACCACCGCGGCCTACACCGCGCTGCTCACCGGCACGTTCCCCGACCCGGTGCAGATCGACCTGCCCCGCGACCGGCACCCGTCGTTCGCCCTCGCCCGGGAGGACCTGGGGCCGGCGCACGCCAGCGCCAGCATCGTCAAGGACGCCGGCGACGACCCGGACGTCACGCACGGCGCGCTGATCGGCGTCACGGTCACCCACGGCGAGCCCGGCAGCGGCGTGGTGTTCGTGGCCGGCGAGGGCGTGGGCACGGTGACCAAGCCCGGGCTGCCGCTGGCGGTCGGTGAGCCGGCGGTCAACCCGGTGCCGCGCCGGCTGATGCGCGAGCACGTCGCGGCCGTCGCGGCCCGGCACGGCGGCAGCGGCGACGTCGTCCTCACCGTGTCCGTGGAGGGCGGCGCGGACCTCGCGGCGCAGACCTGGAACCCGCGGCTGGGCATCCTGGGCGGGCTGAGCATCCTGGGCACGACCGGCGTCGTCGTCCCCTACTCGTGCGCGTCGTGGATCGACTCGATCCGCCGGGGCATCGACGTCGCCCGGGCCGCCGGGCACACCCACGTGGCCGGCTGCACCGGCTCGACGAGTGAGAACACCGTCGCCGCGCTCCACGGCCTGCCCTTGGACGCGCTGCTGGACATGGGCGACTTCGCCGGCGCGGTGCTGAAGTACCTGCGCACCCACCCGGTGCCGCGGCTGACCATCGCCGGCGGGATCGGCAAGCTGGCCAAGCTCGCCGACGGCCACCTCGACCTGCACTCGGCCCGCTCGCAGGTCTCCACCGACGCCCTCGCCGAGCTGGTCACCGGCGCCGGCGGGTCGGCCGAGCTGGTCGCCGGCGTGCGCGCGGCGAACACCGCGCTGGACGCGCTGCAGCAGTGCCAGGCCGCCGGCCTCCCGCTGGGCGACCTGGTCGCGGCCGGCGCCCGGGAGACCTGCCTGCGCACCCTGGCCGGCGCCCCGGTCGAGGTCGACGTCGTGGTGATCGACCGCGGCGGGACGATCGTGGGGCGCGCGTAGGTGGAGTGCCAGGGCGCGGATCCCGCGCCCCTGCCACTCCACTAGCGCGTCCGGGAGGTCGAGTAGAGGTGGCTGTCCGGGAACTCCCCGGCGGTGAGCACCGGGCCGACCACCACCACCGCGGTCCGGACGACGCCCGCGGCCGCGACCTTCTCGGCGATGTCGCCCAGCGTGCCGCGCAGCACCAGCTCGTCGTCCCGGCTGGCCCGGGCAACGACGGCGACCGGCCCGTCGGTGCCGTAGTGCTCGGCCAGTTCGGGAGCCAGCTCCGCGATCCGCTGGACGGCGAGGTGCAGCACCAGCGTGGCCCCGGTCGCGGCGTAGGCCGACAGCTGCTCCCCGGGCGGCATCGCGGTCGACCGGGCCGAGGTGCGGGTGAGCACCACCGTCTGGCCCACCCCGGGCACGGTCAGCTCGCGCTTGAGCGAGGCGGCCGCGGCGGCGAACGCCGGCACGCCGGGGACGACGTCGTAGGGCACCCCGGCGGCGTCCAGCCGGCGCATCTGCTCGGCCATCGCACTCCACACCGACGGGTCGCCGGAGTGCAGCCGGGCGACGTCGAGCCCGGCCTCGTGCGCGGCGACCAGCTCGGCGGTGATCTGGTCGAGGTCCAGGTCGGCGGTGTCGACCAACCGGGCGTCGGCCGGCGCGGTGTCCAGCAGCTCGCGAGGCACCAGGGCACCGGCGTAGAGGCAGACCGGGGCGGCGGCGATCAGCCGGGCCGCGCGCAGGGTGACCAGGTCGGCGGCACCGGGGCCGGCGCCGATGAAGTGCACGGTCATCGGGTGCCGCTCCAGATCGTCACGGGCATGGCCGGCTTCCAGCCGGTGAAGCCGCCGACGGGTTCGCCGCGCTGCACCGAGATGCGCACCAGCTCACCGCCGAACCGGGCGTGCCAGTCCGCCAGCACGGCCTCGCTCTGCACGGTCACCGCGTTGACCACCATCCGGCCACCCTCCCGCAGCGCGTCCCAGCAGGCGTCCAGCAACAGCGGGGTGGTGGCCCCGCCACCGACGAACACGGCGTCCGGCGGTGCGAGCCGACCGAAGACCTCCGGCGCCCGGCCGTGCACCACGCGCAGGTGCGGGACGCCGAGCCGGGTGGCGTTGCGGACGATGCGCTCGGCCCGCTCCTGCACCGACTCCACCGCGACCGCCCGGCAGGAGGGGTGCGTGCGCATCCACTCGATGCCGATCGACCCGGCGCCCGCGCCGACGTCCCAGAGCAGCTGCCCGGGGACGGCGGCCAGCCGGGACAGCGTGACCGCGCGGACCTCGTTCTTGGTCAGCTGCCCGTCGTTCTCGTAGGCGCCGTCGGGCAGGCCGGGGGTGGTGGGCAGCGGGGCGGTGCCGCGGGTGGCCCGGCACTCCACGGCGGTGACCACCAGCGGGTCGGCGGTCGGCGTCCAGGCTGCTGCGGTGCCGGTGTGCACGGCCTCGGCCGGACCGCCCAGCTCCGACAGCACGGTCACCGTGGACTCCCCGTACCCGCGGGCGGTGAGCAGGGCGGCGACGGCGGCGGGGGTGTCGCCGTCCGAGCCCAGGACGAGCAGCCGGCGGCCGGGCTGCACGCGCGGGTGCAGCAGCTCCAGGGGCCGGCCGACCAGCGAGACCACCTCGGTCTCCTCGACCGCCCAGCCCAGCCGGGCGCAGGCCAGCGACACCGAGGACGGCGCCGGGAGCACCCGCACCTGTCCCGGGCCGAGCAGCCGCACCAGCGTGGTGCCGACGCCGGACAGCATCGGGTCACCGGACGCCAGCACGACGACGGCCCGGCCGGCGTGCGTCTCGAACAGCCCGGGCAGCGCCGGGACCATCGGGGAGGGCCAGGCCTGCCGGTGCGCGGTGACCGAGGCGGGCACGAGGTCGAGCTGGCGGTCCGAGCCGAGCAGCACCTCGGCGGCCTCGACGGCGGCCCGGGACAGCGGCGCGAGCCCGTCCCAGCCGTCGGCGCCGATGCCGACCACGACGACGGTCACGCGGGGAGCTCGCCCCCGGGGCCGGCGGCCTCGGCGAGCAGCCGCTCGCGCAGCTCCTCGGGGAGCAGGTCCACGTAGACGGTGCCGTCGAGGTGGTCGCACTCGTGCTGCAGGCAGCGGGCGGCCATCCCGGTGGCCTCGATGGAGGTGGGCTGGCCGGTGGCGTCCACGCCGTCGACCCGGGCGCGGAAGCGCCGTTCGAGCTCGGCGTAGGGGCCGGGGACCGACAGGCAGCCCTCCTCGGTGACCTCCACCTCGGGCTCGCCGTCCAGCGGTTCGAGCACGGTGAGCACCGGGTTCACCACGTAGCCGATGACGTCCTCGCCGTCGGCGTCCGGGCAGTCGATGACGAACACCCGGGCGTCGACGCCGATCTGGTTGGCCGCCAGGCCCACGCCGTCGGCGGCCTCCATCGAGGCGAACATGTCCAGCAGCAGCCGCTTGAGGTCGCGGCCGAACTCGGTCACCGGCGTGCACGGACGGTGCAGGACCTCGTTGCTGCCGTAGGTGACGATCGGCCGGGCGACGCCGTCGTAACGGCCGGGCAGGCGCATGGGGGCCGATCGTAGTTGGCACCATCTCCCCTCGTGGACCTCCCGACCGCCGCCGGCCTCGCCCTGGGCTCGCTGGCCGACGCCGCGCTCGGCGACCCGCGCCGCCGGCACCCGGTCGCCGGCTTCGGCCAGGCCGCCGCGCCGCTGGAACGACGCGTCTGGCGCGACGACCGGGCGACCGGTGCCGCGTACTGGGCGGTGTGCGTCGGCACGGTCACCGCGCTGGGGACGGCGGCCGACCGGTCCACCCGCTCGCGGCCGCTCACCCGCGCGGCGCTGACCGCCCTCGTCACCTGGTCGGTGCTCGGCGGCACCTCGCTGGGCCGGGCCGGGACGACAATGGCCGGGCACCTGACCGCCGACGACCTGCCCGCCGCGCGGGCGCACCTGTCCTCCCTCGCCGGCCGCGACCCGTCGTCCCTGGGCGAGGCCGAGCTGGTGCGCGCCACGGTGGAGTCGGTCGCGGAGAACACCTCCGACGCCGCGGTCGCCCCGCTGGTGTGGGGTGCGGTCGCCGGGCTGCCGGGGCTGGTCGCCTACCGCGCGGTGAACACCCTGGACGCGATGGTCGGGTACCGGTCCGACCGGTACCTCCGGTTCGGCTGGGCATCGGCCCGGGCGGACGACGTCGCCAACTGGCTGCCCGCCCGGCTCACCGCGGCACTCACCGTCGCCGTCGCGCCGCTGGTCGGCGGCTCGGCAGGTGGGGCGCTGCGCATCTGGCGGCGGGACGGCGCGGCGCACCCCAGCCCGAACTCCGGCCGCTGCGAGGCCGCTGCCGCCGGTGCGCTGGGCATCCGGCTGGGCGGCCGCAACGTCTACGGCACCCGGGTGGAGGAGCGCCCCACGATGGGCGACGGAGCTCCCCCGGTCCGGGCCGACGTCGCCCGCGCGGTGGCGTTGTCCCGCGCGGTGTGGACGGCGTCCGCCGCCCTCGCCGTCCTCACCCGCCTGCTGGCCCGCCCCCGGCGTTGATCAGCTGAGACGACCACCGTGCGTCCTCCTCCACCGACGCCGGTGGCGCAGGACGCACGGTGGTCGTCGGAGCTGATCGACGCCCGGGCCCGGTCAGCGCGAGACGAGGAAACCCGACGGGTCGACGCGGGGGTGGCTGGCCGGCGGGTCGGCCGGGCCGAGGCCACCGCGGACGACGGCCCGGACGGTGGCCAGCAACAGCCAGCCACAGCCGAGCAGAAACAGCAGCGCGAGGAATCCACCTGAGGTCATGGACCCACCGTGACGCACGGAGGACTGGCGCCGAGCAGTCCAGTCCGGCATGGTGGTCCGCATGCCAGTCGCCACCGAGCAGTCCACTCCTGGGCACGAGCTCGCCGCCCAGCTCGGGGACACGGACGGATCGCCCCGGTACGCCGCGCTGGCCCGCCGGGTGCGGGAGCTGGTGGTCACCGGTGAGCTGCCGGTCGGCACCCGACTTCCGGCCGAGCGCGACCTGGCCGCCGCCCTGGGGGTCAGCCGGGTGACCGTGGCCAGCGCCTACCGGACGTTGCGCGAGGCCGGGTTCGCACACACCCGGCACGGCTCGGGCACCGTGCTGGAGCTGCCCGACGACCGACCGGCCTGGAACTGGCGGTCCGGTGACGTCCCCGGCGTGGTGGACCTGGCCCACGGCGCGTCCCCGGCGTCCCCGCTGCTCGCTCCGGCCTACGCCGACGCCCTCACCCGGCTGGAGGCGTACACGCGGGGCAGCGGCTACGTGCCGGTCGGCCTGCCCGAACTGCGGGCAGCGGTCGCCGACCGGTACACCGCCCAGGGCCTGCCGACCACGGCCGACCAGGTGCTGATCACCTCCGGGGCCGGTGACGCTGCGGCCCTGGTCTGGGGTGCCCTGGTGGAGCCCGGCGACCGGGTGCTGGTGCAGCACCCCAGCTACCCCGGGGCGATCCGGTCGGTGGAGCTGGCCGGCGGGCGCTGCGTCCCGGTGCCGGTCGACGCCGCCGACCCCGACGCCCTGGTCGAGGCGGCCCGGCTGGCCGCCCGGCAGAGCGCCCCGCGGATGGCCTACCTGATGCCCGACCACGCCAACCCGACCGGCATCTCGCTGAGCGCCACCGGCCGCCGCCGACTGGCCGCGACGCTCTGGCAGCAGGGCGTGCTCACCGTCGTCGACGAGATCGCCGCCGAACTCGTCATCGACGGCGACCCCGCTCCGCACGTCGCCGCCGGGCTGCCCGACGCCGCCATGATCACCGTCGGCGGGCTCTCCAAGTCCGTCTGGGGCGGACTGCGGGTGGGGTGGCTGCGCACCGACGCGGCGCTGGTGGAGCGGCTGGCCACGGTGCTGGGGCACCGGCAGCTGTCGGTCGGCCTGCTCGACCAGCTCGCCGCCACCACGCTGGTCCGCGACCTGGACGCCGTGCTGGCCCACCGCCGGGAGCAGCTGCGCACCCAGCGGGACGCCCTCGTGGCCGCGGTGCGGGAGCAGCTGCCCGACTGGTCGCTCACGATCCCCTCGGGTGGGCTGTGCCTGTGGGCGCAGCTGCCGCCCGGGCTCAGCTCCGCGGCGCTCACCGCAGCGGCGGCCCCGGCCGGGCTGCTGCTGGCTGAGGGCCGAGTGTTCGGCACCGGCGCGGCCTTCGACGACCGGCTGCGGCTGCCCTTCACCCGGCCCCCGGGAGAGCTGCGCAGCGCCGTCGAGGTGCTCGCCGGGCTGGACCGGCAGCTGCGCGGGCAGGCCACCCCGCGGCCGGCGCCGTCGTCCACCGTGGTCTGAGGTGACCCGCCCCACCCCCGGTCGGCGCCGGGCGTGGGGGAGACTGCCGGGGTTGCCCGGACGCCGTCGTCGGGCACGCGATGGAGGGAGGCGCGGTGTTCTACTTCATCGCCCGGTTCGTGCTCAGACCGCTGTTCATCCTCACCTGCCGGCCCACCGTGGTCGGCAAGGAGCGGCTGCCGCTCACCGGCCCGCTGCTGCTGGCCAGCAACCACCGGTCCTTCATCGACTCCATCGCCATCCCGCTGATGGCCCCGCGCAAGGTCGGGTACCTCGCCAAGGCCGAGTACTTCACCGGCACCGGGATCAGCGGGTGGGCCTCCAAGACGCTGTTCACCGCGCTGGGCGCCCGGCCGGTGGAGCGGCAGACCCACCGCGCCGCGCAGGCCGCGCTGGACACCGTGCTGCACGCCCTGGAGGCCGGCGAGGCCTTCGGCATCTACCCCGAGGGCACCCGCTCCCGCGACGGCCGGCTGGCCCGCGGCAAGACCGGGGTCGCCTGGCTCGCGCTCACCGCCGACTGCCCCGTCGTCCCGGTCGCCGTGCACGGCACCGAGCACGTGCAGCCGGTCGGCGCCCGCTGGCCGCGTCCGCACAAGGTGACGATCACCTTCGGCGAGCCCATCACCTTCCCCGAGCAGCGCGGGCTGGCCGGCAACGGCAAGGCCCGCCGGGTGGTCACCGACCGGGTCATGGAGGCCATCGCCGAGCTGTCCGGACAGGAGAAGTCCGGCTGGTGAGCGGCGCGCTGCTGGTCGCCGGGACGACGTCGGACGCCGGCAAGTCCGTCGTCACGGCCGGGATCTGCCGCTGGCTGGTCCGCCAGGGCGTCTCGGTGGCGCCGTTCAAGGCGCAGAACATGAGCAACAACTCCGGGGTCACCGCGGACGGCGCGGAGATCGGCCGGGCCCAGGTGTTCCAGGCCGCCGCCGCGCGGGTCGAGCCCGAGGCCGCGATGAACCCGGTGCTGCTCAAGCCCGGGGGCGAGAACTCCAGCCAGGTCGTCGTCCTGGGCAAGGCCGTCGCCGACGTCACCGCGCTCAGCTACCGGCCGATGAAGGCCGCGTTGCTGGAGCAGGTGCTCGCCAGCCTCGCCGACCTGCGCAGCCGGTTCGACGTGGTGGTCTGCGAGGGTGCCGGCTCCCCCACCGAGATCAACCTGCGCGACACCGACATCGCCAACATGGGCCTGGCCACCGCGGCCGACCTGCCGGTGCTCGTGGTCGGCGACATCGACCGCGGCGGGGTGTTCCCCGCCCTCTACGGCACCGTCGCGCTGATGCCACCGGCCGACCAGGCGCTGGTGGCGGGGTTCCTGGTGAACAAGTTCCGCGGCGACGTCCGCCTGCTGGCGCCGGGCCTGGAGACCCTCGAGCGGCTCACCGGCCGGCCCACGTTCGGCGTGCTGCCCTGGTTGCCCGGCCTGTGGCTCGACGTCGAGGACTCCCTGGACCTCGCCGGGGACCGCGGCCCCTCCCTCCCGCCACGCGGGGACGACGTCCTGCGGGTGTCGGTCGTGCAGCTGCCGCGGCTGTCGAACTTCACCGACCTGGACGCACTGGCCGCCGAGCCCGGCGTGCTGGTGCGCTACGCCACCCGCCCCGAGGAGCTCGCCGACGCCGACCTGGTGGTGCTCCCCGGCACCCGCTCGACCGTGTCGGACCTGGCCTGGCTGCGCGAGCGCGGGCTGGACGCAGCACTCGCCCGCCGGGCCGCTGCCGACCAGCCGGTGCTGGGCATCTGCGGCGGGCACCAGATGCTGGCCCGCACGATCGTGGACGACGTGGAGTCCCGGGCCGGGGCCGTCGACGGGCTGGGGCTGCTGCCCACCGACGTCGTCTTCGCCCGGGAGAAGACCCTGGGCCGCCCGGTCGGACAGGCGCTGGGCCACGAGGTGCGCGGGTACGAGATCCACCACGGCGTGGTGACCGTCGAGGGCGGCGAGCCGTTCCTCGACGGCACCCGGGTCGGGGCCGTCTTCGGGACGACGTGGCACGGCGCGCTGGAGAACGACGGCTTCCGCCGGGCCTTCCTCACCGAGGTCGCCCGGCTCACCGGCCGGCGCTTCGTCGTCGCCGCGGACACCGACTTCGCCGCCGTCCGGGAGACCCGCCTGGACGCCCTGGGCGACCTGATCGCCGACCACGCCGACACCGACGCGCTGTGGCGCCTGATCGAGGCCGGCGCCCCGTCCGGTCTCCCCCTGCTCCCACCCGGAGGCTCCTGATGGACACCCAGCGCTTCGTCGACGCCCAGGACCCGCTCTGGGACGACGTCCGCACCGAGCTCCGCGCCGGGGACAAGCGGACGCACTGGATGTGGTTCGTCTTCCCCCAGCTCGCCGGCCTGGGCACCTCGGACATGAACCGCCGCTACGCGATCCCCGACCTCGACGCCGCGCGCGAGTACCTGGCCCACCCGGTCCTCGGCCCGAGGCTGCTCGAGGTCACCGAGCTGCTGCTCGCCCACCCCGACCGCACGGCGCTCGAGGTCCTGCACTCCCCGGACGACCGCAAGTTGCGCTCGTCGATGACGCTCTTCGGCCGGGCCGACCCCGACCAGCCGCTCTTCGGCCAGGTGCTGGACCAGTGGTACCGCGGCGTCGAGGACCGGGAGACCGTCAGCCGGCTGTGACGGCGGCCCGGACGACGTCCGGCCAGGGCACCGCCGCGCCGTCCGACGTGGCGACGTAGGTCGTCCGGACGACGCAGCACAGCCGCCCGCCCACCGACACGGTGAAGCGCAGCGTGAGGCTGGTCCGGCCGAGGGAGTCCAGCGCGCAGACCACGTCGACGACGTCCCCCCAGCGGGCGCTGGCGGTCCACTCCAACGTCGAGGCCTTCACCATCGGCTGCACGCCGGCGACGCCGTCGGGGTCCCAGGTCAGCCCGACCGAGGGCCACCACGCGTTGGAGGCCTCGTCGGCCCAGACGAGGTAGTTCGCGTTGAAGACCACCCGCTGGTCGTCGCACTCGCTGTACCGGACCGGGGCGCTCCAGGTGAGGGACACGGCTGCAGACGGTAGGCCGGGCAACACGGACGCAACCCGGGGTGTGTTCTCCTGCGCAGGTGAGCACCGTCGTCTCCAGCTACCCCGCTGCGTCCACCCGCGCCGTGGACAAGGTGATCGACCACGTCGACCACCACTGCGCCCGGTTCATCGAGCTCTCGCCGTTCGCCACGCTGGCGACGGTGGACCCCGACGGCTTCCCCGACGTCTCCCCCCGCGGTGGCGGTCCGGGCTTCGTCCGGGTGGTCGACGAGCACACGCTGGCGCTGCCCGACCGCCAGGGCAACAACCGGGTCGACAGCCTGCGCAACCTGGCCGGCAACCCCCGGGTGGCGCTGATGTTCTTCGTGCCCGGCATCGAGGAGACGCTGCGGGTCTACGGCCGCGCCCGGCTGGTCACCCCGGCCGAGGTCGACGCCGACCTGACCGAGTTCGGCAAGCAGCCGCTGTCGGTGACCGTGATCGACGTCGAGCGGGCCTACTTCCACTGCGCGAAGGCCGTGATGCGCTCCAGGCTGTGGGACCCGGGCGCCCAGGTGCACCGCTCGGTGTTCCCGCCGATGGGCCAGGTCTGGCGCGAGCACACCAAGGCCGCCACCCCGGCCCAGGACGACACCGAGATGCGCGCCGAACTGGCCCTCGAGCTCTGAGTGGAGGGTGGGAGCGCAGGAAGTCTGCGCCCCCACCCTCCGATCAGTCGGTGCGGCGCTCGTAGACCCCGACGACCTCGCCGCGGAAGGTGTCGGTGATCCCGGGGAAGGCGGCCATGACCTTGTCGTGGTCCCAGTCGTCGACCACGTGCACCTCGTGGTGGTTGTGCTCCAGCTCGCCCTGCGGGTAGTGCACGATCGGGATGCTCATGTAGACCGCGCGCCCGGCGGCCTCGCCGGCCCGGCGCCAGAGGTCCTGGGCCTCCTCGACGGTCATGTGCTCGGCCACGTCACCGAGGACGACGACGTCGGCGGCGGGCAGCTCGGTGGTGCGGGCGTCGCCCAGCACCACCTCGTCGTAGAGCTCGCGCAGCCCGTACTTCTCCACGTAGGGCTCGAAGACCTCCAGCGCGGTCAGCCGCGCGGGCCTGTCCTCGGCCAGGAGCTTGGCGTAGGTGCCGGCTCCGGCTCCCACGTCCAGCAGCGACTCCGGCGCGAGCTCGCGGATCTTCTGACGGGTCCAGTCCTTGCCCTCGGGCGAGCTGATCGGCACCGGGTGAGATTACGGTCGCCCGGGCGACGCTGCCCCTCGAGGACTGTCGGTGGGTGGTCCTAGCGTGCCGGCATGGCACACGTCTTCCAGGTCACCGTCGACTCCCCCACCCCGCACGACCTCGCCGACTGGTGGGCCGAGGCGCTGGGCTGGACCCGCGAACCCAGCGACGAGGCGTTCATCCGCCGGATGGTCGATGCCGGTCACGCCCAGGAGTCCGACACCACCGAGCACCGGGGCGAGCTGGTGTGGCGGGAGGGTGCGGCCATCCGGCACCCCGACGAGCCGGCCGCGCCCCGGGTGCTCTTCCAGCTCGTGCCCGAGCCCAAGACGGTGAAGAACCGGGTGCACCTGGACGTGCGGGTGGGTGCCGACCAGCAGGAGGCCGAGCTGGCCCGGCTGCTCGGCATGGGCGCCCGGGAGCTGCACCGCGGCCGGCAGGGGCCGTCCTCGTGGATCACGATCGCCGACCCGGAGGGCAACGAGCTCTGCCTCAGCTGAGGGCCTCAGCTCAAGTCGGAGGCCACCACGGTGGGGACGACGGGACGCTCCGCCCGCTCGAACTCGCGGGCGGCCTTGCGGACGGCGACGACCTGCTCGGCGCGGGCCCGGGCGCGCTGGCGCTTGCGGACGTGCTCGGGCGTGCGCTGCCGGGCGTCCTCGACGAGCTGGTAGGAGGCGAGCACGGAGGCCTGGATCTTCGTGGTGCCGAAGAGGCCCGTCGTGGTGGTGGCCGGCCGGACCGGTTCTGCGCTGGTCATGACGACCGCCTCCCGTGGTGGAGCGGCACCGCCGCCCACTCGGTGGATGACCCGGGAACGCCCAGCTCAAACGGGGGTGTGACCGGTTCGTCCCATCGGGCCACACCCGCCCCGCGTGCCCCTCCCGTCCGGGTGTGTCGGCCGACCGGGGTGGGGGCGCGCGCGGCGTCGTCGTCCCCTAGCGTCGCGGGGCATGGCGACCGGCTGGAAGTCCGTGCTCTCCCGTGTGGTGCAGACCGTGGTGCGGGAGGGGTCGAAGGAACTGCGCCGCCGGTCTGCCGGTGCGGGGGCCCCGGCGAAGCTCCCCGACCGGCCCTCGCGCGATGCGCTGGCCCGCCCGCAGGCCCGGGGCGCGGGCGAGTTCAGCGGCCGCGGCGAGATCGACTACGCCCCCCGGGACGACGGCCGCCCCGACCCGGGCGAGATCGTCTGGGCCTGGGTGCCCTACGAGGAGGGCGACGGCCGCGGCAAGGACCGACCGGTGCTCGTCGTCGGGCGCACCGGCACCGACCTCCTCGGCTTCATGCTGACCAGCAAGGACCACGACCGCGACGCCGCCGACGAGGCCCGGCACGGCCGGCACTGGGTGGACATCGGCAGCGGTGACTGGGACCGGCAGGGTCGGCCCAGCGAGGTCCGGGTGGACCGGGTGCTGCAGATCGACGCCGGTGACGTCCGCCGCGAGGGCGCCACCCTGGACCGCCGCCGCTTCGACGCCGTCGCCACCGAGGCCCGCCGCGTCCTGGGCTGGTGAGGTCAGGGCCGGTCGAGGCCCCACTGGTACTCGAAGGCGGCCGGGGAGAGCCGGCCCATCGCCTCGCGGGCCTGGCGCAGCAGGTCACCGCTGGTGTGCGGGTCGCCGGCCTCCAGCCGGAGCACCTCCACCCCGCTGTCCCGCCGGCGGACCACGAGGTCGCTGACCGAGGGGTGCGGCAGCAGTCCCCACGCGAGCTCGGCGACGAAGGCACCCAGCACCCGTAGTCGCTGCCGGTTGCGGCTGCCCGGCCGGGCCTCCAGGGCGGCGACGAAGACCTCGTCGGCACGGGCCGGGTCCACGCTCAGCGCCCCCGCAGGAGCAGCTTGGACACCAGCGGCGCGGTGAGCAGCATGACGAACAGCCGCAACACCTGGACGGCGAGCACGAACGTCGCGTCGGCATCGCTGTCGGTCGCGGTGGCCAGCACGGCGTAGAGCCCGCCGGGGGTCGTGGCCAGGTAGGCGGTGAGCGGGCTGACGTCGGCGGTCGCGGCCAGCAGCGCCCCCAGCCCGGCGCAGGCCCCGATGACCGCGACGATGGTGACCAGGGCGAGCGGCAGCGCCCGGCCGACCGTGCGCAGGCTGTCCCGGGTGAACGACAGCCCCACCTGCAGGCCGATGACGACGAAGCCGAGGCCCTCGAGCGCGGCGGGGACCTGCGCGCCCTGGGAGAGCCCGGTCAGGTCCAGGGTGGCCGCCACCAGCATCGGCCCGAGCAGCGAGGCCACGGGGATCCGGGTGAGCCGGCCCAACGGGATGCCCACGGCGATGCAGACCACGGTGAACAGCACCCCGGCCCAGAACCCGGGCCCGTCGGCGGCGGCCGGACCGGCGTCCGCGCTGGAGGCACCGAAGCCGACGGCGGCGACCACCGGCATCGCGAACACGATGATCAGCACCCGCAGGTACTGCAGGACGGCGACCATGCGCTCGTCGGCACCGAGCTCGCGGGCCATCACCGTGATGCCCGAGGCCCCACCGGCGATCATCGAGAACGCCCCGGTCACCCGGGTGATGTCCCTGCGCAGCGCCATCACCTGGCCGGCGACCAGGCTGAGCAGCAGCGTGCCGACCGTGACCAGCAGGACCGGGGCCCAGTCGGTGGCGATGGTCTGCAGCGTGGAGACCGAGACCAGGGCCCCGATCGAGACGCCGACGACGGCCTGCGCGGCGGTCATCCCCTGCTTGGGCAGCCCGAGCCGGCGGCGGACCAGCAGCGCCCGTCCCAGCCCGGCGAGCAGGCCGGCGAACAGGGTCGCCGAGGGCACCCCGAGCAGCTCGAAGGCAGCGGTCAGCGCCCCGGCGACGGCGAGGACGGCGACCCAGTCGAGCACCAGCGTGCGTCGTCCCCCGTCCACGGGTGCCCACTCTGCCCGGCAGGATCCCCACCGTGCGCACAGACCCGGCCGACGCCACCGTGCAGACCGCTCCGGCCGCCCGGCAGTGGACTCGGCCACCCGGCCGCACCCACGCGCAGACCACCGTGACCGGCTCGGGTGACGCGCACTGGGCGGCGGCCTCGGCCGCGCTGCTGGCCTGGGGCGTCAAGACCCGCAGCGGCTTCCGGGTCGAGCCGCCCGGGCCCGTCCGGGTGGGCCAGGACCTCCGGCTCACCGTGGTGGTGGGTCCGCTCCGGGTGCACGAGCCGGTCCGCGTGGTCGCCGTCGTCGACACCCCCGACCGCCGCGGCTTCGCCTACGCCACCCGACCCGGCCACCCGGTCTCCGGCGAGGAGGCCTTCGTGCTGCACCGCGACCCCGACGGCCGTGTCCGGCTGACCCTGCGTTCGGTCACCGGGCCGGGCCGCGGGCCCTGGCGGGTGGTCTTCCCGGTCCTGCTGGTGGCGCAGCGGGTGTACCGGCGTCGCTACACCCGTGCCCTGCGGGGCCTCGGGGTGGTCAGCCCCCGGTGATCCGCTTCAGCTCGGCGACGTGCGCGCCGAACGCCGTCCGGCCCTCGGCGGTGAGGGACAGGCTGGTGCGCACCCGGGAGGCGATCGTGGCCTTGCGGACCCGGACGTAGCCGGCGTCCTCGAGCTGCTTGACGTGCTTGGAGAGGACGGAGTCGCTCACCCCGACGGCGTCGCGGACGGCGGCGAACTCCATGGTGTCCACCGCGGCGAGCAGGCCGCACACCTGCAGCCGGGGCGGGGCGTGCACGACCTGGTCGAAGCGCGGCTCGACGGCCGTCACACGCCCTCCCGCAGCTCGCGCTGCCAGGCCCGGCCCCAGTGCCGGCTGAGCAGCGCGACGGCCAGCCCCAGCACCGCACCGGCGACGACCAGCGCCCACCGGTGGCCCTGGGAGGACAGCAGGTAGGCGGGCACCAGGACGACGAGCACCAGCGCGCCCCACCCGGCCACGACCCGCGCCGGAGGGTGCACCCAGACCCCGGACCGGGCCCGGTAGACCCGCACCAGCAGGGCGAGGCCCCCGGCGAAGACGAGCAGCGCGGGCGCGGTGACCCAGGCCGCGTCGACCGCCTGGACGGCGAGGAAGCCGAAGAGCAGCAGGCCGAGCGCGGCGTCGAACCACCAGGGCTGCAGCACCTGCTCGGCCAGTGCGGCCCGGTCGCGGTCCAGCGCGGCGAGGTCGGCGGCGGCCTGCTCGCGGTCGGCGCTCACAGCTCGCCCCGCAGCTCGCGCTGGTAGACCGTCGTCCACCGGCGGCTGAGCAGTGCGGCACCGACGCCCAGGACGACGCCGGCCACGACCATCGCGAACCGGACGTCGAAGGCCAGCTCGGCGAGCAGCCCCGCGCCGAGGACCACCACGCACGCCACCAGCCAGGCCCGGACCACCTTCGTCGTTGCCGGACCCCCGTGGAACCCGTTGACCCACGTCCCCGTGTGCCGCCGGTAACCGGCCATGAGCAGCGCGATGCCACCCAGGAAGACGGGCAGTGCCGCGAGCGTCACCCACGGGTAGCCGAACGAGTAGGTCGCGAAGAAGCCGGCCACCAGCACGCCGAGGGCCGGGTCGTACCAGCCGGGTTGCCGCAGCCGGTCGGCCATCGCCGTCCGGTCGGCCTGCAGGGCGGCCAGGTCGG
This sequence comes from Geodermatophilus sp. Leaf369, assembly GCF_001424455.1. NCBI lineage: Bacteria > Bacillati > Actinomycetota > Actinomycetes > Geodermatophilales > Geodermatophilaceae > Geodermatophilus > Geodermatophilus sp. Leaf369. The sequence continues at coordinate 1,310,347 of NZ_LMQA01000001.1, forward strand.
CCGCCGCACGGTCCCTGTGCACCTCGTCGCTTTCCATGTCGGAAAGTCTCCTCCGTGACTTTCCGATCCGTCAAGTCGTGCGGGCCTGTCGCCCGGAGGGGGGCGCGTGGTCTGATGGCCTTCGAACTGCGACGGCAGTGGAGGAAGCCGGTGCGACTCCGGCGCGGTCCCGCCACTGTCAGCCCCCCGGGGTGAGCCAGGAACTCCAGCCGTCGCCTCCTGCTATCTCCGGGCGCGGACACCCGGGGAGAGGACCGCATCCGTGGTGTACCCGTTCAGTGCTGTCGTCGGGATGGACGACATGCGTCTGGCCCTGCTGCTCAACGCCGTCTCCCCCGCCGTCGGCGGCGTGCTCGTGCGTGGGGAGAAGGGGACGGCGAAGTCGACCGCCGTCCGCGCCCTGGCCGCCGTGCTGCCGCCGGTCGCGGTCGTCGCCGGCTGCCGCTTCGGCTGCGACCCGGCCGCTCCGGACCCGGACTGCCCCGACGGCCCGCACCTCACCGACTCCCCCGCCCCGCAGCGCCCGGCCCGGCTGGTCGAGCTCCCGGTCGGTGCCTCGGAGGACCGGCTGGTCGGCTCGCTGGACATCGAGCGGGCGCTCACCGAGGGCGTGAAGTCCTTCGAGCCCGGGCTGCTGGCGGCCGCGCACCGCGGCGTGCTCTACGTCGACGAGGTCAACCTGCTGCACGACCACCTGGTCGACCTGCTGCTGGACGCCGCCGCGCTCGGCCGGGCCTACGTCGAGCGCGAGGGCGTCTCGGTGCAGCACGCCGCCCGGTTCCTGCTGGTCGGCACCATGAACCCCGAGGAGGGCGAGCTCCGCCCCCAGCTGCTGGACCGCTTCGGGCTGACCGTCGAGGTCGCCGCCCCGCGCGAGCCCGAGCTGCGCGCCGAGGTGGTCCGCCGCCGGTTCGCCGCCGACGCCGACCCCGCCGGCTTCTCCGCCCGCTGGGACGTCGAGGAGACCGCGCTCGCCGACCGGATCGCCGAGGCCCGCGAGCGGCTGCCCCGCGTGGTGCTCGGTGACGACGCGCTGCGCCAGGTCACCGCCGTCTGCGCCGCCTTCGAGGTCGACGGCCTGCGCGCCGACATCGTCACCGCCCGCGCCGCCATCGCGCACGCCGCCTGGTCGGGCCGGGAGACCGTCACCGAGGACGACGTCCGGGTGGCTGCCCGCCTCGCGCTGCCGCACCGCCGCCGGCGCAACCCCTTCGACGCCCCCGGCCTGGACCCCGACACCCTCGAGCAGGCCCTGGACGACGCCCGCCCCGAGGAGCCCGAGGACGACCCGACGCCGCCCGAGGGCGACGGCGGCGGCCGGCCCGAGGAGACCGGCGAGAGCGCCGGGGAGACCCCACCCGGCCGCGAGGGCACGGGATCCGATGCGGACAGCACGGAGGCCCCGCCGTCCGCAGGGGATCCCGTGCCCCCGCGGGGCGAGGCCGACGACACCGACGGGGACACCGCGCTGCCCGTCCCGGCCCCCGAGCGGGCCGCCGTCGACCCGGGCGAGGCGTTCCGCGCCCGCCGCCTCGAGGTGCCCGGGATCGGCGAGGGCGTGGCCGGACGACGGTCCAAGGCGCGCAGCGACCGCGGCCGCGTGGTCGGCTCCCGGCGTCCCGAGGGCGCGGTGACCCGGCTGCACCTGGTCGACACCGTGGTCGCTGCGGCCCCGCACCAGCGGGCGCGGGGCCGCAGCGGACCGGGTCTGCGGCTGCAGAAGGAGGACCTGCGGCAGGCGACGCTGGAGGGCCGCGAGGGCAACCTGGTGCTCTTCGTCGTCGACGCCTCGGGCTCGATGGGCTCCGCCGACCGGATGGCCGCGGTCAAGGGCGCCGTCCTCTCCCTGCTCGTGGACGCCTACCAGCGGCGGGACAAGGTCGGCCTGGTGACCTTCCGGGGCTCCGGCGCCGAGCTCGCCCTGCCGCCGACCTGGTCGGTCGAGGCCGCCGCGGCCCGGCTGACCGGCCTGCCGACCGGCGGCCGTTCGCCGGTCGCCGCCGGGCTGCTGCGGGCGCACGAGACGCTGCGCGTGGAGGCCGTCCGTGACCCCCGGCGCCGTCCGCTGCTGGTGCTGGTCACCGACGGCCGGGCCACCGGCGCCCGCGGGGTCGACCACCTCGGCGAGGCCCGCCGGGCCGCCGGCCTGCTGCGTGCCGCGGGGACCGCGGGCGTGGTCGTGGACTGCGAGGCCGGGCACGTCCGGCTCGGCCTGGCCGGCGACCTGGGCGCGCACCTGGGTGCCCGCACGCTCCGCCTCGACGAGCTCGGCGCCGAACAGCTCGTCCGCACCGTGAAGGACGCTGCCTGATGCCCCAGGGACAGGTCACCGCCGTGCCGGTCGACGGGCTCACCACCCGCCAGCGCCGCAACCGGCCGCTGCTCGCCGTGCACACCGGGGAGATGAAGGGCAAGTCCACCGCCGCCTTCGGGATGGCGATGCGCGCCTGGAACCAGGGCTGGTCGATCGCGGTCTACCAGTTCGTCAAGAGCGCCAAGTGGAAGGTCGGCGAGGAGAACGTGCTGACCACCCTGGGCCGGCTGCACACCGAGACCGGTGAGGGTGGGCCGGTCGTCTGGCACAAGATGGGCTCGGGCTGGTCGTGGTCGCGCAAGCACGGCGAGGAGACCGACCACGCCGCCGACGCCGCCGAGGGCTGGGCTCAGATCAAGCGCGACCTGGCCGCCGAGGCGCACCGGTTCTACGTGCTCGACGAGTTCACCTACCCGATGAAGTGGGGCTGGGTGGACGTCGAGGACGTGGTCGAGACGATGCGCGCGCGCCCCGGGAACCAGCACGTCGTGATCACCGGGCGCACCGCGCACCCGGCGCTCGTCGAGGCCGCCGACCTGGTCGTGGAGATGACCAAGGTCAAGCACCCGATGGACGCCGGGCAGAAGGGCCAGCGGGGGATCGAGTGGTGACCACCGTCCCGCGGATCGTCCTGGGCGCGCCGTCCTCGTCCTCGGGCAAGACGTCGATCGCCACCGGCCTCATCGCCGCCTTCACCGCCCGCGGGCTGACCGTCTCCCCGCACAAGGTGGGCCCGGACTACATCGACCCCGGCTACCACGGCCTGGCCGCCGGCCGCCCGGGTCGCAACCTGGACAACTGGCTGGTCGGCGAGGACCGGATCGTCCCGCTGTTCCTGCGCGGTGCGACCCACCCGACCCCGGCCGACGTGGCCGTCGTCGAGGGCGTGATGGGCCTGTTCGACGGCGCCAGCCACCCCTCGGTGGAGCCCGGCTACGGGTCGACCGCACAGGTCGCCGCCCAGCTGCAGGCCCCGGTCGTGCTGGTGGTCGACGCCTCCGCGCAGGCCCGCAGCGTCGCCGCCGTCGTGCACGGGTTCGCCACCTTCGACCCGACCGTCCGGCTCGGCGGGGTGGTGCTCAACCGGGTCGGTTCCGACCGGCACGAGGCGATCCTGCGCGAGGCCCTCGGCTCGGCCGGGGTGCCGGTGCTCGGGGCGGTCCGCCGGATCGAGGCGCTCCAGACGCCGTCCCGGCACCTGGGCCTGGTGCCCGCCGCCGAGCGGTCGGCCGAGGCGATCAACACCGTGCGCGCGCTGGGTGCCGTGGTGGAGTCCAGCGTCGACCTCGACGCCGTCCTCCGGCTGGCCCGCACCGCCCCCGACCTGCACGCCGACCCGTGGGACCCGGCCGCCGAGGTCACCCGCGCCGAGGGCCGTCCGGTGGTGGCCGTGGCCGGTGGACCCGCGTTCACCTTCGGCTACGCCGAGACCGCCGAGCTGTTGGCGGCCGCCGGTGCCGAGGTGGTCACCGTCGACCCGCTCCGGGACGCCGACCTGCCCCCGGGCACCTGCGGCCTCGTGGTCGGCGGCGGCTTCCCCGAGGTGCACGCCTCGGCGCTGGCGGCCAACGTCGGGCTGCGGACGGCGATCTCCGCGCTCGCCGACCGGGGCGCCCCGATCGCCGCGGAGTGCGCCGGGCTGCTGTACCTGGCCCGCGAGCTGGACGGCGAACCGATGTGCGGCGTCCTGGACGCCGGCGCCGCGATGCACCCCCGGCTCACCCTGGGGTACCGCTCGGCGGTCGCGCTGACCGACAGCGTGCTGGCCCCGGCCGGCACCCGGGTGCGCGGGCACGAGTTCCACCGCACCCGCACCGACCCCGGCGCGGGTGCCACCCCCGCCTGGCAGTGGAACGCCGACGGGCCCGAGGGGTTCGTGCAGGGCGCCGTGCACGCCTCCTACCTGCACCTGAACTGGGCCGGGTCACCGACCATGGCCACCCGCTTCGTCGCTGCGGCGGCCCGCGTCCAGGAGGTGGCCCGTGCACATCGCTGAGGGTTTCCTGCCCCCCGTCCACGCGATCGGCTGGACCATCGCCGCGGCGCCCTTCGTCGTCCACGGTGCGCGGGCGGTGGTCAAGGAGGTCCGGGAGAACCCCGAGTCCACCCTGCTGCTCGGTGCGGCCGGGGCGTTCACCTTCGTGCTCAGCGCGATCAAGCTGCCCTCGGTCACCGGCTCCTCCTCGCACCCCACCGGCACCGGGCTGGGCGCGATCCTCTTCCGGCCACCGGTGATGGCCCTGCTCGGCACCGTGGTGCTGCTCTTCCAGGCGCTGCTGCTGGCCCACGGCGGGCTCACCACGCTGGGCGCCAACGCGTTCTCCATGGCCATCGTCGGACCGTGGGCGGGGTACGGGGCCTACCGGCTGGCCCGCAAGGCGTCCGGGCAGCTGCTGGTCGGGGTGTTCGCCGGCATGGCCATCGCCGACCTGGCGACCTACGTGACCACCTCGCTGCAGCTGGCGCTGGCCTTCCCCGACGCCTCCACCGGCTTCCTCGGTGCCGCGGTCAAGTTCCTCGGCGTCTTCGCCGTCACCCAGGTGCCGCTGGCCATCGCCGAGGGCCTGCTCGGCGTGCTGCTGTTCCGGGTGCTGACGGTCAACGCCCGCCCCGAGCTGGAACGCCTCGGTGTCCTGAAGCCCCAGCCCACCGAGGAGGCCACCCGATGAGCCGCCGGCACTGGGTCACCCTCGCGCTGGTGCTCGGGGTGGTGGCGCTGTTCGCGCTGCCGCTGCTCTTCGGCGCCCCCAGCGACTACGCGGGCACCGACAGCCTGGCCACCGAGGCCATCGAGGCGTCCAACCCCGACTACGTGCCGTGGTTCGACCACGTCTTCTCCCCCGGCTCCTCCGAGGTCGAGTCCGGCCTGTTCGCGCTGCAGGCCGCCATCGGCGGCGGGGTGCTGGGCTACGTGCTCGGTCGCCTCCGTGGCCGCCGGGCGCAGCGCGAGGCCACCGCGAAGGACGACGTCACCCCGTGACCGGTCTCGCCATCGACGACGCGGCCTGGGCCTCGGCCTGGCGTCCGCGCGCGGTCGGCGACAAGGTGCTGCTCTCCCTCGGGCTGGTGTTGTGTGCCCTGGTGCTGCCGGTCTGGCCGGGCTCGGTGCTGGTCGGGGTGGCCGCCGTCGTCCTCGCGCTCGGCCCGGCCCGGGTGCCCGCCCGGGTGTTCGGCCGCGCCGTCCGGCTGCCGTTGGTGTTCGTGACCATCGGGGCGGTGACGGCGGTCGTATCGGTGTCCGGCGACGGGATCGGCTGGGCGCCGGACGCGCTGGCCGTCGGCGGCGGGCTGGTCGGGCACGCCCTGGCCGGCGGTGCCGCGGTGATGCTGCTGGCCACCACCACACCGGTGTCGGACCTGCTGCCCGCGTTGCGCCGGGCCCGGGTGCCCGGCGCCGTCGTCGAGGTCGCGTCGGTGACCTACCGGCTGCTGTTCGTGCTGCTGGAGTCGCTGCGCACCATCCGCGAGGCGCAGACCGCCCGGATGGGCTGGACCGGGTTCCGCCGCTCCTACCGCTCCGCCGGCATGCTGACCGCCGCCGTCCTCACCCGCTCCTGGGACCGGGCCCGGCGGCTGCAGGAGGGCCTGGCCGGCCGCGGGATGGAGACCGACCTGCGGGTGCTGCCCGAGGTCCTCCCGTCGTCCCGGCTGTTCCTGACCGCCACCGTCCTCGGCCTCGCCGCGCTGGTCGCGACCACGCTGGTGCTCGCGTGAGCCACCAGCAGCTCGCCGCCCTCGACCTGGTCGTCGGCTACACCCGGGGCCGACGGGTGCTCGACGGCGCCTCGCTGACGATCCCCGAGGGCCGCCGGCTCGCCCTGCTGGGCGCCAACGGATCGGGCAAGACCACGCTGCTGCGCTGCCTGTCCGGGGCGCTGGAACCCACCTCCGGGCAGGTCGTCGTCGACGGGGCGCCCGTGCGGTACAGCCGCGCCGGGCTCAAGGCGCACCGCCAGGAGGTCCAGCTCGTGCTGCAGGACCCCGACGACCAGCTGTTCAGCGCCTCGGTCGCCCAGGACGTGTCCTTCGGCCCGCTCAACCTGGGCCTCACCGACGACGAGGTGCGCGCCCGGGTCGCCGAGGCCCTGGAGCTGCTCGCCGTCACCGGCCTGGCCGCCCGGCCCACCCACCAGCTGTCCTTCGGCGAGCGCAAGCGGGTCGCCATCGCCGGCGCGGTCGCGATGCGGCCCTGCGTGCTGCTGCTCGACGAGCCCACCGCCGGCCTGGACCCCTCCGCCGTCACCGAGGCACTGGCCGCGCTCTCCCGGCTGCAGGGGTCCGGCTCCACGGTGGTGATGAGCACCCACGACGTCGACCTGGCGCTGGGCTGGGCCGACGAGGTCGCCGTCGTCGTGGACGGCCGGGTCGTGCAGGGCCGCCCCGAGGTCGTGCTCGGGGACGACGACCTGCTCGCCCGCGCCCGCCTCGACCGCCCCTGGACCCTCACCGTCGGCGCCCGCCTCCGCGAGCTGGGCCTGCTGCCCGAGGGCGTCCTCCCCCGCGACACCGCCGCCCTCCTCGCCGCCCTGGGCCCCCTGACGAAGGAAGCTCTGCACCCCCTGATCAGCTCGTCCGGGGGTGCAGAGCCTCCTTCGTCGGGGGGTGCGGGGCGGTGAGGGTCGTCGGGATCGGGGCGCGCCGCGGGGTGAGCGCCCAGGAGGTGCTGGCCGCCGTCGACGCCGTCGGCGGGCCGGTCGACCTGGTGGCCACGCTCGACCGGCGGGCGGCCGAGCCAGGGCTGCGGGACGCCGTCGCGCTGCGCGGTTGGACGCTGTCCGCGCACGCCGCGACCGAGCTGGACGGCGTCTCCACCCCCACCACCTCGGCACGGGTGCGGGCCGCCGTCGGCACCGAGAGCGTCGCCGAGGCGGCCGCACTGGTCGGCGGGGGCGAGCTCGTCGTCCCCCGCACGGTGCACGGCCGGGTCACCGTGGCGGTCGTGCTCCGGTGACCGACCTGCACCACCACGGGGACGCCGAGGCCACCCCGGGCCTGGTCGACCTCGCCGTCAACGTCCGCGCCGGGGCCCCGCCGGCCTGGCTGCGCGCGGTGCTGCACGCCGCGGTCGAGGACAGCGCCGCCTACCCGTCGCAGGACGCCGCCCGCGCCGCGGTCGCCGCCGCGCACGGGCGCCCCGAGGACGAGGTGCTGCTCACCGCCGGCGCCGCGGAGACCTTCACCCTGCTGGCCCGGGCGCTCGCCCCGCGGCACGCCGTCGTCGTGCACCCCTCCTTCACCGAGCCCGAGGCCGCACTGCGGGCCGCCGGCCACGCGGTGCACCGGCACCTGCTCGCGCCGCCGTCCTACGCGCTCACCGCCCCCGACGACGCCGCCGACCTCGTCGTGCTGGGCAACCCGACCAACCCGACCTCGGTGCTGCACCCCGCCGACGCGGGCGCCGCGCTGTGCCGCCCGGGCCGGGTGACCGTGGTCGACGAGGCGTTCGCCGACACCGTGCCCGGGGAGCCGGGGTCGCTGGCCGGCAGGCGGGACCTGCCCGGGCTGCTCGTCGTCCGCAGCCTCACCAAGACCTGGGGGCTGGCCGGGCTGCGGGTCGGCTACGCCCTGGGCCCGCCCGACCTGGTCGCGACGCTGGCCGCCGCGCAGCCGCACTGGCCGGTCTCCACGCCCGCGCTCGCTGCGCTGGTCGCCTGCACCTCCGAGCGCGCCCGGGCCGAGGCCGAGGCGGTCGCCGTCGAGCTGACGGCGCACCGGGCCGCCCTGCTCGCCCTCCTCCCGCCGGGGGTCACCGTGGTCGGGGAGCCCCGCTCCTCCTACGTGCTGCTCGGCGTCCCCGAGGCCGACCGGGTGCGCCGGGAGCTGCGCGGGCGCGGCTGGGCCGTGCGCCGCGGCGACACCTTCCCGGGCCTGGCCCCCGACCACCTGCGGGTCGCCGTGCGCGACCCCGACACCTCGGCTGCCTTCGCCGCCGCCCTCACTGCGATCCTGGAGTCACCATGAGCCTGCTCGACGAGACGATCGCCGCGATCACGCCCCGGGACCCCGCCGCCGAGCGGGCCGCCCGCGAGCGCCTGGACCGGATGACCAAGCCCCCGGGCTCCCTGGGCGTGCTCGAGGACGTCGCCGCCCAGCTGGCCGGCACCGCCGGGGTGTGCCCCGCACCGCTGCCCACCCCGGTCGCGGTGGCCGTCTTCGCCGGTGACCACGGCGTGCACGCCCAGGGCGTCACCCCCTGGCCGCAGGAGGTGACCGCGCAGATGGTGGCCAACTTCGCCGCCGGCGGCGCCGTGGTCAACGCCTTCGCCGCGCAGTTGGGCGCCGACGTCGTCGTCGTGGACGTCGGGGTGGCCTCCCCCACCGCGCCGTCCCCGGGGTTCCTGGACCGCAACGTGCGCCGCGGCACCGCCGACCTCGCCGTCGGCCCGGCGATGACCCGGGACGAGGCCCGCCGGGCCGTCGAGGTGGGCATCGCGGTGGCCACCGAGCTCGCCGCCGACCACGGCTGCCTGGTCACCGGCGACATGGGCATCACCAACACCACCGCGTCGGCCGCGCTGGTCTGCGCGTTCACCGACGCGACCCCCGCCCAGGCCACCGGCCGCGGCACCGGGGTCGACGACGCCACGCTGGACCGCAAGGTCGACGTCGTCACCCGCGCCCTGACCCGGCTGGACGCCGACGCCGACCCGCTCACCGTGCTCGCCGAGGTCGGCGGGCTCGAGCACGCCGCGCTGGCCGGGTTCGTCCTGGGCGCGGCCGCCGCCCGGGTGCCGGTGCTGCTGGACGGTGTCATCGCGGGCTCGGCCGCCCTGGTCGCGGCCGCGCTGTGCCCGACGGCGGTGGAGCACGCGCTGGCCGGACACGTCTCCGCCGAGCCCGGGCACGCGTACGCCCTGCGCGCGCTGGGCCTGCGCCCGCTGCTCGGCCTGGACCTGCGGCTGGGCGAGGGCACCGGCGCGCTGCTGGCGTACCCGCTGGTCGCCAGTGCCGCCCGGGCGCTGCAGGACGTGGCCACGTTCGACTCCGCCGGCGTCACCGAGAAGGCCTGATGTCGGCCACCCCCGTCGACCCCCGCCTGGGCGTCGTCTACCCCGTCGGGCTGCGGCTGGCCGGCCGGCGCGTCGTCGTCGTCGGTGGCGGCCAGGTCGCGCACCGGCGGGTCGCCGGGCTGCTCGAGGCGCACGCCGACGTCGTCCTGGTCAGCCCCGAGGTCACCCCGGCCCTGGAGGCGCTCGTGCAGCCCGGGTCGCTGACCTGGCACGCCCGGCCCTACGCCGACGGAGACCTGGACGGCGCCTGGTACGCCGTCGCCGCCACCGACGACCCCGAGGTCAACGCCGCGGTCACCGCCGAGGCCGACCGGATGCGGGTGTTCTGCGCCCGCGCCGACGACCGCTCGCAGTCCAGCGCCTGGACCCCCGCGGTCGGCCGGCAGGGCGACCTCGTCGTCGGCGTGCACGGCGGCGGCGACCCGCAGCGGGCCGTCGGCGTCCGGGACGCGGTGCTGGCCGGCCTGACCGACGGCACCATCGCCGACACCGTCGCCCGCCCCGCCGACGGCCGCGGCAGCGTCGTGCTGGTCGGCGGCGGCCCCGGCGACCCCGGCCTGGTCACCGTCCGCGGCCGGCAGGCCCTGGCCACCGCCGACGTCGTGCTCGCCGACCACCTCGCCCCGCAGTCGCTGCTGTCCTCGCTGCCCGCGCACGTGGAGGTCATCGACGCCTCCAAGCTGCCCCGCGGCCGGTCGATGGCCCAGGAGCAGATCAACGCCCTGCTCGTCGAGCACGCGCTGGCCGGCAGGCGGGTGGTGCGGCTCAAGGGCGGCGACCCGTTCGTCTTCGGCCGCGGCTGGGAGGAGCTCGAGGCCTGCGCGGCCGCCGGTGTCCCGGTCGAGGTCGTGCCGGGGGTGACCAGCGCGATCGGCGTCCCGGGGCTGGCCGGCATCCCGGTCACCCACCGCGGGATGACCCACGAGTTCGTCGTCGTCTCCGGGCACGTCCCGCCCGGGCACCCCGCCTCGTTGGTCGACTGGCCCTCGCTGGGCCGGCTGCGCGGCACCCTCGTGGTGCTCATGGGCGTCGACACCGCACCGGCCATCGCGGCGTCCCTGGTCGAGCACGGCCGGGCCGCGGACACCCCGGTCGCCGTCGTCGTGGACGGCGCCAGCCCCACCCAGCGGCTGCTCCGCACGACACTGGCTGACCTGGGGCAGACCCTCACCGACGAGGCCGTCCGCCCGCCGGCCGTCTGGGTGGTCGGCGACGTCGTCGCCCTCGGCGCCTGACCTCCTCTTCCCCCCCCTCCCCCCCTCCCCTCCCCCTGGTGTTGATCATGGGGTTGTTGCCGGGGGCGCGCCGACGTGCGGCGTGTCCACCGGCAACGAACCCATGATCAACACCAGGGCAGGAGCGGGTGGGTGTCCGTCAGACGACGGACGCGAACACCACCACGTTCTCCTCGCTGGCACCGGCCGAGGAGTCGTACTCCCCGCCGCAGGTGACCAGGGCGACGTCGGCACCCTCGGGGTGGCCGTTGAGGGCGTCGGAGAGGTCCGAGGTGGCCTTGTCGAGGCCGGTCAGCGGGTCCTGGATCACCTGGAGCTGCAGCTGGGTGCCGGCGGCATCGGTGAGGACGACGGCGTCCCCGGGCTCCAGGTCGGCCAGCCCGTCGAACACGCCGGCCTCGTCCCCGGGCACGTCGTGGCCCAGGACCACGGCCATCTGCCCGGACCCGGGCTGCGGGCCGTCGGACCACCAGGACGTGGTGGCCATGCTCTCCGGCACGCCGTAACCGGTGACCGGCTGCCCAGTGAACGGGTTCTCGTACTCCACGGTGCCCCGGGACTCCACCGGTGCCTCCACGCCGATCGCCGGCACGCTGAGCGAGGCCGGGACGATCGGGGTGGACGCGACCGCTGCGTCGGCGGCCGGATCGGTCACCTCGTCGTAGCCGTAGAAGAACCCACCGCCGACCAGGGTCAGCAGGACGACGAGGACGGCCAGGCCCGAGGTCGAGCCGCCGTCCTCAGCCGGTGACGCCACGACGGCCCCGCAGCCACAGCGCGGACGCACCCGCGGCGCTCAGCACGCCCAGCCCGGCCAGCGCGAGCGGGGCGTGGCTCTCCTCGCCCGGGGCGCCACCGGTGGGGGCGTAGCCGGGGTAGGCGACCGGCTGGACGGCGGCCGGGGCGCTCGTCGGGGCCGGGGCCGTGGTGGTCGGTGCGGCCGGGGCGACCGGCGCGGTGGTGGTCGGCGCGGCCGGGGCGGCGGTCGGGACCAGCGCGGCCAGGCAGGAGACGAAGTCCAGGACGACGGGGACCAGGCTGGTCACCCCGCCGATCACGACCTCGATCTGGGCGGTCACGTCCTCCTGCCCACCGGCCAGCAGCTCGGCCAGCCGCTCGGGACCGAGGAGGTCCCGCAGGTCGTCGATGCTCAGCGGGATGGTGGTCGCCGCCGAGGTGCTCGACGTCCCCGGCACCGGGACCAGGTCGCCGCCGGGCAGGCCGGCGAGCAGCCCGCCGAGGCCGGCCAGACCGCCCACGATGTCGGTGACCGACATCTGGATGCCGGTGGCCAGGCCGTCCACGCAGGCAGCGCCGGCGGAGACGGACTCCAGCGGGTCGGGGAGCGCGCCCGCGCCGGGGAGCGAGGGCAGACCCGCGCCGGACGTGGGGACGGCGGGCGAGACCGTCGGGGACGGGGTCGCCGTTCCCGTGGGCAGCGGCAGGCCGGGCAGCGGCAGGCTCGGCAGGCTGGGCAGCGCGGGTGCGGCCGACGCGATCGCCGGGGTGCCCAGCACGACGACGGCGGACAGCAGGCCGGTGGTGAGCAGCCGCCGTCCGGTGCGGGACGAGGGGTGGGACTGGGGCACGGCGGCGACCTCCGTTGGTCGGGACGGGCGGAGGGGCCCGCAGCAGGCCCCGGCTGACCGGACAACGACAGCTGTGTCCGCGGGTGACGGACAACTCCGGGACTCGTGACGGATCGGTCCCGGGCGTTCGGCGTCGGCTACCGTCGGGGAGGACCGGCGGGTCCGTCCGCCCGGCCTGTGGAGGTCCCGTGGAACCCGTGCTGCTCCTGGTCCTGCTGATGCTGCTCGTGGCCGGCACCGTCGTCACCGGCACCGTGGTGGGCACCCGCCGCGCCGTCCGGGCGCTGCGGTCCAGCAGCACGGTGCGCCGGGCCGGCGAGCTGGGCGGCTACGCCACCCTCGCCGTCGGGGTCGCCCGACACCCCGCCCGGGTCGACCGAACCGCCGGCGTCCTGGCCGCCCGGGTGACCGCGGCGTCGGTGACCCTCCAGCGTGAGGTGGCCGTCGCCCGCCGGGCCGGAGCCCACCTGGGCGAGGTCCCCACCGTGCTCCCCCGGCTGGCCGACGAGGGCTTTGCACTGTCCCGCGCCCTGCGCCTGGTCACCACCACGGCCTCCGACCACTCCACCGAGCTCCACGAGGCCGCCCGCGCCCACCTCGCCGTGGTCGCCGACGTGACCGCCGCCGTCCGGGCCTCGACCGCCCTGCCGGCCGCGCTCGGCATCGGCGACGAGGCGGCCCGGGTCGCCGCCGACCTGAAGGCCTACGCCGGCGCCTACCGCGAGCTCGTCCGGCCCACCGAGGCATGGAAGCCGGGCGCCGCGGGCAGTTAGGTCGTACACGACCTACTTCGCGAGGAGCTCGACATGCCCGACCCCACCACCCCCCTCGACGGGAAGGTCGCCCTGGTCACCGGCGCCTCCTCCGGCATCGGCGAGGCCACGGCCCGCGCGCTGGCCGCCGCCGGGGCGTCCGTGGCCATCGGCGCCCGTCGTGCCGACCGGCTCGAGGCCCTCGCCCGAGAGCTGCGCGCCGAGGGCGCCACCGTGCTCACCGTCGACCTCGACGTCACCGACGAGGCGGCCTGCGCGGCCGCCGTCGCGCGCACCCGCGACGAGCTCGGTGGGCTCGACGTCGTCGTCAACTCCGCCGGCCTCATGCTGCTGGGCCCGATCGTGTCGGCCGACACCGAGGACTGGCGCCGGATGATCACCACCAACGTGCTGGGCACCATGTACGTCACCCACGCCGCGATCGAGGGCCTGGTCGCCCAGGGCTCGGGCGACGTGGTGAACATCAGCAGCGTCGCCGGGCGGGTCGCCCGGTCCGGTGCCGGGGTCTACAACGCCAGCAAGTGGGCGGTCAACGCCTTCTCCGAGTCCCTCCGCCAGGAGGTCACCGCCCAGGGCGTGCGGATCTCCCTGGTCGAGCCCGGCGCCGTGGACACCGAGCTCAACGACCAGATCACCAACGAGCAGGCCCGGAAGACGTCGAAGGAGAACTACGCGTCGATGCGCTCGCTGCAGGCCGAGGACGTCGCCCGGGCGATCCTCTACGTGGTCACCCAGCCGGCCGCGGTCGCCGTCAACGAGGTGCTCGTGCGCCCCACCGACCAGACCCAGCCCTGACCGGTCACCCCATCCGGGCGGCGGTGTCCTCCAGCAGGACCTGCCGCTCGGCGGCGTCCCGGCGCGGGCAGGACGTGCACAGCACCTCGTGCGGCACCCGCCAGATCTGACAGCACGACGCCCGCCGGGTGAACCGCCGGCCGCCCGCCTCGACGAACCTCGGGGCGGGCAGACCCGCCTCCCGGGCCAGCGGCCCGGCCAGGGCGGTGACCGCGCCGACGTCCCGCCGGGACCGGCCCAGCGCGAGCAGCTTGTTGGCCAGCGCGTCCGTGGCGATCGCCCGCAGCGGCGCCTCCCGCAGGCCGCCGGCCTCGGCCACGGTGGCCACGACCGCGGCCAGGGAGTCACGCAGCTCCACCACCACGTCCCCGGTGGCCGCCGTCGCGGTGGCCGCCCACGGCAGGTCCCCGACCACGTGCAGCGTGGTGTCCTCCAGCCGCGCCGACAACGCCCGGCCGGCCACCAGCCCGGCCAGCGCCGGACCCAGCAGCACCAGGGACGCCGAGTACCACCAGAGCGTGGCCAGCACCCGCCGGTCCGCGGTCCGGCCGGTCACCGCCTGGAGCTCCAGGTGCTCGGTGGTCCACGCGACGTCGGCCAACGCCGTCCCGGCCAGCGGCCGCGAGCCAGGGGGCACCAGCAGCCCGAGGGTGGCGGCGCCGGGGAACCGGGCCGCGACGGCCGTCTGGGCGTCGTCGGGCAGGGTCACCGGCCCAGTCTGACCGCCGACCTGCCGGTCGGCGCCCCGGCGCCCTAGGGTCGGACCCCAGGCAGCGTCGCCGGTCCCTCGCGCGACGCCGGAGACCCGAGGAGACGCCGTGAGCGAGACCGAGACCCAGGGCCTGTCCAGCGAGATCCCGGCCAGCGGCGTGTTCGACCCGCCCACCGCGCTGGCCGAGCACGCGAACGTCACCCAGGCCGACTACGACCGCGCCGCCGAGGACCGGCTGGGCTTCTGGGCCGACGCCGCCGGCCGCCTGGAGTGGTCGACGCCCTGGGAGGAGGTCCTGGACTGGACGAACCCGCCCTTCGCGAAGTGGTTCACCGGCGGCGAGCTCAACGTCGCGGTCAACTGCGTCGACCGGCACGTCACCGCCGGCAACGGCGACAAGGTGGCCTACCACTGGGTCGGTGAGCCCGGAGACACCCGCACCATCACCTACGCCCAGCTCAAGGACGAGGTCTCGAAGGCCGCCAACGCACTCACCGCGCTCGGCGTGCAGCCCGGCGACCGGGTCGCGGTCTACCTGCCGATGATCCCCGAGGCCGTGATCACCATGCTGGCCTGCGCCCGCATCGGCGCCGTCCACATGGTCGTGTTCGGCGGCTTCTCCCCCGACGCCCTGGCCTCCCGCATCGAGGACGCCGGCGCGAAGGTCGTCGTCACCGCCGACGGCGGCTTCCGCCGGGGAGCGCCCTCGGCGCTCAAGCCCGCGGTCGACGAGGCCCTGACCAAGGTCGCCGGCGTCGAGCACGTGCTGGTGGTCAAGCGCACCGAGCAGGACGTGGAGTGGACCGAGGGCCGCGACCAGTGGTGGCACGACCTCGTCGACGGCCAGTCCACCGAGCACGCGGCGCAGGCCTTCGACGCCGAGCACCCGCTCTACATCATGTACACGTCCGGGACGACGGCGAAGCCCAAGGGCATCCTGCACACCTCCGGCGGCTACCTCACCCAGGTGTCCTGGACGCACTGGGCGACCTTCGACCTCAAGGCCGACACCGACGTCTTCTGGTGCGCCGCGGACGTGGCCTGGGTGACCGGCCACTCCTACATCGTCTACGGCCCACTCTCCAACGGCGCCACCTCCGTGATGTACGAGGGCACCCCGGAGACCCCGCACCGCGGCCGCTGGTGGGAGATCGTGCAGGAGTACGGCGTCTCGATCCTCTACGCCGCCCCGACCGTCGTCCGCACCTTCATGAAGTGGGGCGCCGAGGAGCTCGAGCCCTTCGACCTGTCCACCCTGCGGGTGCTCGGCTCGGTCGGTGAGCCGATCAACCCCGAGGCGTGGCTCTGGTACCGCAAGAACGTCGGCGGCGGGACGGCGACGGTGGTCGACACCTGGTGGCAGACCGAGACCGGCGCGCACATGATCGCCCCGATGCCCGGCGTCGTGGCCACCAAGCCCGGCTCCGCGCAGCGCGCGATCCCCGGCATCTCGGCCGCCGTGGTCGACGAGGAGGGCAAGCCGATCGAGCCCGGCGCCACCGGCTACCTGGTGCTCACCGAGCCGTGGCCCGCGATGCTGCGCACGATCTGGGGCTCCGACGAGCGCTACGTGGAGACCTACTGGTCGCGCTACGGGAACAACGTCTACTTCGCCGGGGACGGCGCCAAGCTCGACGAGGACGGCGACATCTGGCTGCTCGGCCGGGTGGACGACGTGATGAACGTGTCCGGGCACCGCATCTCCACCACCGAGGTCGAGTCGGCCCTGGTCAGCCACCCGACAGTCGCCGAGGCCGCCGTCGTCGGGGCGACCGACCCGCAGACCGGCCAAGGCATCGTGGCCTTCGTGATCCTGCGCGGGGACGCCACCGACTCCGGTGAGGACCTGGTGAAGACCCTGCGTCAGCACGTCCGCAAGGAGATCGGCCCGATCGCCTCGCCGCGGCAGATCATGGTCGTGGCCGAGCTGCCCAAGACCCGCTCGGGCAAGATCATGCGCCGCCTGCTGCGCGACGTGGCCGAGAACCGCGAGCTCGGTGACGTCTCGACGCTCACCGACTCCTCGGTCATGGAGCTCATCGGCTCCAAGATGCCGAGCTCGACGGAGGACTGACCCGCGGATGGAGTGCCAGGGCGCGGTTTTCGCGTCCCTGGCACTCCATCAGGGGTGACCCCGCGGCTCGGGGCGCGCGGCGCACTGGCCGATGAGGCACGATCATGACCAGACCGGGGCCGACCCACGGCAGCACCCGCAGTACTCGAGGAGGACCCCGTGGCCCACAGCGCGCCGACGACCCGACTGTCCGGAGAGCCGGCCGGCCCGCAGGAGCCCTCCATCGGCTCTCTCGCGCAGAGCGCCATGGCCGACGTCTCCACCCTGATCCGCAGCGAGATCGAGCTGGCCAAGGCCGAGGTCGGCTCGTCGGTGAAGAAGGTCGGCATCGGCGGGGGGCTCATCGCGGCCGGCGCCGTGATGCTGGCCTTCGCCTCGATCTTCCTGTTCATCGGGCTGGCCGAGCTGATCACCTGGCTGGGGCTGCCCCGCTTCGTCTCCTACTTCATCGTCTTCGGCGCCCTGGTGCTCTTCGCCGCGCTCGCGATCATGGTCGGCGTCAAGCTCACCAAGAAGATGCGCAAGCCCGAGCGCACGATCGAGACGCTGAAGGACCTGCCCGACGTCATGCGCCGCGAGCTCCCCGGCCAGCGTCAGCGCGACCTGCCCGTGGTGCGCGACGGGCAGTTCGCCCGGCAGGACCCGCACTCCCGCCTGGGCTGACCGGTGACCGACGCCGGGGCCCCGCGGGTCCCGGACGGCGCCCCCGACGCGACCAGCGTGCTCCTGCCCGGGCCCTGGCGGCACCGTGACATCTCCGCCAACGGGGTCCGGTTGCACGCCGCCGAGGCCGGAGAGGGCCCGCTGGTCCTGCTGCTGCACGGGTACCCGCAGTTCTGGTGGGCCTGGCGGCACCAGCTGGTGGCCCTGGCCGACGCCGGGTTCCGGGCCGTCGCGGTCGACCTGCGCGGCTACGGCGGCAGCGACAAGCCCCCGCGTGGCTACGACCTGCCCACGCTGTCCGCCGACGTGGCCGCCGTCGTCCGGGCGCTGGGTGAGTCCGACGCCGTCGTCGTCGGGCACGACTGGGGCGGGCTGCTGGGCTGGACGATGGCCGCGCTGCACCCCCGCACGGTCCGCGGGCTGGTCGTCGTGTCCTCCGCACACCCCCGCGAGCTCCGCTCGGCGATGGCCTCAGGCGCCCAGCGCCGTGCCTCGCGGTACGCCCTGCGCTACCAGCTG
This sequence comes from Geodermatophilus sp. Leaf369, assembly GCF_001424455.1. Classification (NCBI taxonomy): domain Bacteria; kingdom Bacillati; phylum Actinomycetota; class Actinomycetes; order Geodermatophilales; family Geodermatophilaceae; genus Geodermatophilus; species Geodermatophilus sp. Leaf369. Next base: position 1,328,031 of record NZ_LMQA01000001.1, read on the forward strand.
CCCCGACTGCCCGAGCGCCGCCTGACCCGGGACGACGACGACCCGGTCGCCGAGCTGCTGCGCCGCTGGGCCGGCCCCGAGTGGGTGCACACCACCGACTTCGCCGAGGCCGTGGAGCGCTACCGGCAGGCCGCCCGGATCCCGCAGGCCGCCTACGGCGCGATGGAGTTCCACCGCTGGGCGTTCCGCTCCCAGCTGCGTCCGGACGGTCTGCGCTACGCCCGCCGGATGGCCGCCCCGGTCACCGCCCCCACCCTGCAGCTGCACGGCGCCCTCGACCGCTGCATCCTGCCCGCCACCGCCCACGGGTCCGGCCGCTACGTCGCCGGGGCCTACGAGTGGCGCGAGCTCCCCGGCATCGGCCACTTCCCCCACGAGGAGACCCCCGACGAGGTCAGCGCCGCCATCGCCGCCTGGGCCCGCTGACCCCCCTCCCCCCGGCTTCGATCAGCTCCGACGACCACCGTGCGTCCTCCTCCACCGACGTCGCCGGCGGAGGGTGCACGATGGTGGCTGAGGACGACGCGCGGCTACCCCACTCCCGCCCGGGCCGGCTGACCGCCGTCCACATCCGAGGGGCCCGTCCCCAGACCTCGACGTGAACCTCCACGGTGCCGTGCGGAACGCCACGCTGCCGACATGCACCCCCAGCTGCTGGCCGCGATGCTCCGACGCGGAGGCGTCTTCACCACCGCCGACGCCGTGGCCGTCGGGCACACCCGCCACTCCATCGCCGCCCTCGTCCGGTCGGGCGCGTGGCACGGCGTGCGCTTCGGCGTCTACACGACCGATCACGTGCGACGTCGGCACACGGACGCCGGGAGCCCGCACTGGCTGGCTGCTGCCGCCGTGCTGGCCCGACTGGGCCGTCCGAGCACGGTCCTGAGCCACGCGACGGCCGGCCGCCTGCACGACCTCGTACTCCCCCGGGACGCCGACACCCGGGTCACCCTGACCGATCCCGAGCGCTTCCGACTCGGCCGCGGCTACCGCGTGCTCGCCGCGCGCCTGCCCACCGGGGACGTCAGGACCCGCGATCCACTCCGACTCACCAGCGTCCGGCGCACCCTGCTCGACCTGGGCCGCGAGTGGGACGTCGTCGACACCGTGACCGCCCTGGACGACGCTCTCGCCGACGGTCGGATCACGCTGCAGGACCTGGTGGACGGCGTCCTCGAGCAGACGCACTGGGTCGGGGTGGGCAGCTCCGCGGGCGCGGTCGGGCTGGCCCGCGTCGGCGCCCACTCCCCCCTGGAGACCAGGACCCGGCTCGACCTGGTCGCGGCCGGCCTCCCCGAGCCGGTCCTGCAGGCCGCCGTCCTCCAGCACGACCGGCTGCTGGCGGTCCTGGACATGTGGTGGGAGGGCACGCCCGCGTTCGGCGAGTGCGACGGCCGGGTGAAGTGGACCGACCCGTGGCGGGGCCGGTCAGCAGCGGACGTCGCCTGGGAGGAGAAGCGCCGGCACGACGCGCTCGTGGACCTCGGCCTGGTCGGCGTCCGCTTCGCCCAGCCGGACCTGGGACGAGGTCTCGCTCCCAAGGTCGACCGACTGCGCAGCCTCCTGACCCAGCCGCTGGTGCTCCCGCCCGGCGTGCGCATCGAGCAGTGGCGAGGCGGAGTGCGCCGGGAGCCCCGAGCACGGCCGTGGACCGCCGACCCGGGCTCGTCCAGCTCGGCCGCGGCCTGACCCGCCCGTCCTCCTCCACCAGCGTGCGTCCTCAGCCGCCGATGTCGGTGGAGGAGGACGCACGGTGGTCGTCGGAGCTGATCAACGCCGGGGCGAGGGGTCCGTCACTCGCAGGGGCCGGTGTCGACGGGGGTGCGCGCGGTGCTGCCCGCGGCGGCGGCCTCGGCGACCTGGGCGCCGGTGAGGGCGTAGCCGGTGTCCGGGTCGTCGATGGCCGAGGCGAAGACGACGCCCAGCACGGTGCCGTCGGTGGCCAGCAGCGGGCCACCGGAGTTGCCGGCGCGCACCTGGCCGAAGAGCGCGTAGACGTCGCGGACGACGGTCTGCGAGGCGCGGAAGTCCGGGCCGCTGATGTCGCCGCGGTCGCGCACCCGGGCGGGGCCGACGTAGAGGCCGCCGCCACCGGGGTAGCCCATGATGATCGCGTCGGCGCCGGAGTCGGCCGGCTGCGCGGCGAAGGTCAACGGCACCTGGGGCAGGCCGGGCACGGCCAGCACGGCGACGTCGGTCTCCTCGTCGACGAACACCGGGACCGCGTCGTAGCTCTCGCCCTCGGCGTTGACCGTGGGCGAGGTGACGCCGGCCAGCACGTGGGCGTTGGTCATCACCCGCTCGTCGGCGTAGACGAAGCCCGAGCCGTCGATCTGCCGGGAGCAGGAGGAGGCGATGCCGCTGATCTGGACGACCGACCCGCGGACCTGGGTGACCACCGGGCTGGCGAGCAGGCCCTGGTCGGGGGCGGGCACGTCGCGCACCTGGGTGGGGGTGAGCGGGTCGAGCACGTCGGGCAGGCCGCGGCGGTCGATCGCCTCCCGCAGGGAGTCGTAGAGGGACCGGACGCCGTCGGGCACACCCTGGTCGACGGCCTGCACCAGCGTCGACTGGCGCACCTGGCTGGCCACCGCCGGGAACGCCGAGTTGGCCAGCGGGGTGGCCACCATCCAGGCGACCAGCAGCACGGCGACGGCGGAGATGAACGCCCCGGCCACCGAGTCGACGACCTTGGCCGGTTCCCAGGTGACCTTCCTGCGGATGGCCCGCCCGACCGCGCCGAACACCAGCTGGCCCAGCAGGGCCCCGGCGAGGACGACGACCAGCGCCACGAACACCCGGGCCAGGCTGGACCCGGAGACCTGGTCGGCCACCGGACCCGACAACTGCGCACCGGCCACGGCCCCGCCGAAGAACCCGACGAAGGACGCCGCCGAGACGATCAGCCCCTGCCGGAACCCCGACAGCGCGAACAGCAGGGCCAGCGCGATGAGCGCGAGGTCGACGAAGGACACGGCGGCGGGATCAGCCGCTGACGGTCATCGTGCCGACCTGGCCCAGAGCGGTGTGGAAGCTGCACTCGAAGGGGTGGTCGCCCGGCGTCGTCACGGTGAACTCGATCGTCTGGCTGTCGCCGGGGGCCAGGAGCGGGATCTGCTCGCTGATGTCCTCCACGCCAGCTCCCTCGGTGAAGAGGAAGTTGTGGGTCAGCTGGGTGGCGGTGTTGGTCACGGTCAGCCGCACCACCCCCGGGGCCACGGTGAAGGTGTTCGGGGTGAAGACGTAGTCGTCGCCGGTCTCCAGGGTGATCTCCTGGACGCCCGCCTCGTCGGTGGTCACGACCCCGACCCCGGCGTCGGGGGTGCGGGTCGCGTCCGGGGTCGCCGGGGTCTCGTTGGTGCAGCCGGCGAGCAGGCCGAGGGCGAGCAGCAGCGCCACGAGCACGGCGCGGGCGGAGCGCGGGGAAGCAGTCATCGCCGTCGGACCGTACGCGGCGCACCTGTGCGTCCGGGGGCCTCGGCGACCGTCGGCGCGGCGCGGTCGGCGGGCTCCTCGGTGACCTGCGCGTGCGCCCCGCGCACCCGCTCCTGCTCGGCGGCGAGCGGCCGCACGTCGGTCGCGTCCCAGGGCCGCTCGAGCCCGCAGGCGGTGAGGACGGCGTCGAGCACGCCGGCGGTGAAGCCCCACACGACCATCCCGGCCACGGCGAAGGCCGGCCCGACGTAGCCCGACGGGTGCCGCACCCGGAAGCGGTTCACCGGGTCGACCAGCGCCGCCAGGGGCACCCGGGCGACCTGGGCGACCTCGAACGGGTCGCCGGTCACCGTCTCGCGGGGGTCGTCCCACCACCCCACGACCGGGACGACGAGGTTGTCCGAGGGCCCCAGGAACAGCTCGGGCAGCGTGGCCAGCACCCGGACGTCGGCCGGGTCCACCCCGACCTCCTCGTGCGCCTCGCGCAGCGCCGTCCCCACCGGGTAGTCGTCGCCGGGGTCGACGCCGCCGCCGGGGAACGCCGGCTGGCCCGCGTGGGTGCGCAGCCGGTCGGACTTCTCGATCAGCAGCACGTCGGGCCCGGCCGGGCCGTGGCCGAAGAGGATCAGCACCGCCGACCGGCGGGCGCTGTCGGTGGCGTCGGCGCGCCGGTGCCGCAGCGGGAGGTCCGCCGCGCCGGTGACCAGCCGGCGGACGTGCTCGGGGACGCCGGTCAGATCGGGGTCGAGCAGCTCGGTCACAGCGTGACGCCCAGGTGGTCGGAGACGAGCTGTTCGAACTCAGCGAGCGAGTCCACCGGGCCGGTCTGGGTGTAGGCCAGCGTGCCGTCGGCGGCGAGGAAGAACGTGTAGGGCGCCCCGGGGAGGCCCTGCTCGGCCATGAGGTCGGCCTGCTGGTCGAACGCGTTGGGGAACGTCACCCCGGCGTCGGCGGCGAAGGAGTCGGCGGCGGTGAGGGTGTCGCGGCTGACGATGCCGAGGACCTGCACCTGGTCACCGGCCGCGTCGGCCAGCTCCTGCACCAGCGGCAACTCCTCGCGGCACGGCCCGCACCAGGAACCCCAGACGTTGACCACCGTGGGCACCCCGGGCGCCACGCCCAGGTCCAGCGTGCCGCCGCCGATGCAGTCGAAGGTCATCGGAGGGAGCGCGTCGGCGGTCGTGACGTCCGGCCCGTCCTGCTCGGGGCAGGGCTCCAGGGCGGTGTCCACCGCCTGGATGCCGGGGTCGGCCGTGGTGGGTGCGGTCGCACCGTCGTCCGACCCACCCGTGCAGCCGGAGAGCAGGCCCAGCGCGGCGACCAGGCCGACGGCCAGGCGCCTCACAGCGTGTCCGAGGCGGCCGGGCTCTTCACGAGCTTTCCCGCGGTCTCGGGGTCCATCGGCCCCGTGCCGTAGGACGGACACCAGCGGGCCAGCCCGCAGGCGCCGCAGGCCGGCTTCTTGGCGTGGCAGACCCGGCGCCCGTGGAAGATCACCCGGTGGGAGAAGTCGGTCCACTCCTTCTTCGGCACCAGCACGGCGACCCCGGTCTCGACCTTCACCGGGTCCTCCTCGGCGGTCCAGCCGAACCGGCGCACCAGCCGGCCGAAGTGGGTGTCCACCGTGAGACCGGGGACCCCGAAGGCATCGCCGAGCACCACGTTCGCGGTCTTGCGGCCGACCCCGGGCAGCGTCACCAGGTCGGCCAGCCGGCCGGGCACCTCGCCGTCGAACTGCTCCACGAGCGCCCGCCCCAGGCCCAGCACCGAGTTCGCCTTGGCCCGGTAGAAGCCGGTCGGCTTGAGGATGGTCTCCAGCTCCTCGCGATCGGCCCCGGCGTAGTCGGCGGCCGTGCGGTACCGGGCGAACAGCGTCGGGGTGACCGTGTTGACCGTGCGGTCGGTGGTCTGGGCGGACAGCACGGTGGCGACCAGCAGCTCCAACGGGGTGGTGAAGTCCAGCTCGCAGTGCGCGTCGGGGTGGATCACCGCCAGCTCGCGGGCCATCCGACGGGCCCTCCGGGTGCGGCCCAGCGACGTCTCGCCCGGGTCGTACGGGGACACACCCAGGCGGGCGGCCCGGGCGGCCCGCCGCGGGGGTGCCGGCGGTTCGGTGCGGGTCGGGGCGGCGGGGACGGACACGCGGTCGAGCGTAGGCCGGGGGGCCGACACGCACGGACCTGTCATGCTCGTCCCGGCAGGCCCACCCGTCACACCGGTGTCGCCTCCCGACCCGCCGACGTCGTCCGTCTCTCCCCCCGGGGACTGCCCCAGCCCCCGGAGACGCACGCCGAGGAGGTGCTGGTGGTCGCCCTCATCGTCATCCTGTTCCCCCCGCTGGTGATCGCCTTCCTGCTCGTCATGGAGCGGGTGGAGGAGCCGCTGCGGCGCCCGACGTCCCAGCGCCAGGTGGAGGAGTTCCTCGCCACGGCGACCCCCGCCGACGTCGACGAACTGGCCCACTCGGGCATCCGGCGCGCCATGGAGCGGTGGCGTGGCCGCCGGTCCGCGCGCACCGTCGAGGCCCGTCAGACCGCGCTCACCGCACCCGAGGCGGACTGACCGGTCCCACCCGGAGTGGGCACCGTGGTGACGCTCCGCATGGTGAGCGCGCCCACAGGCCCTAGACTGCCTGCGGACGTGGGTGATCTCTGCACCCACGACGACGTCGGTGAGAGGTGCGCTGGTGGACGAGGTCCTTGCCCAGTCCGGTCTGTTCCAGGGGCTGTCGGAGGAGGCTTCCGAGCCCACGGCGAGCGGGCTCGAGACGGTGTCGCTGCCCCGCGGCCGGGTCGTGTTCAACGAGGGCGAGCCCGGTGACAGCCTGTACGTGGTGCTGTCCGGGAAGATCAAGCTCTCCCGTCGCTCGCCCGACGGCCGGGAGAACGTGCTGGCCGTGATGGGCCCCTCCGACCAGTTCGGTGAGCTGTCGGTCTTCGACCCCGGCCCCCGCACGGCCACCGCGACCGCGGTGACCGACGTGCGGCTGGCCAAGATGCCGCAGGCGATGCTCCGCCCGTGGATCGAGGCACACCCCGAGGTGGGTGAGCGGCTGCTGCAGGTGCTCGCGCGCCGGCTGCGCCGCACCAACGACTCCGTCGCCGACCTGATCTTCACCGACGTCCCCGGCCGGGTGGCCAAGGCGCTGCTGCAGATGGCCGACCGGTTCGGCAGCCGCGAGTCCGACGGCCTTCGCGTCAAGCACGACCTGACCCAGGAGGAGCTCGCCCAGCTCGTCGGCGCCTCCCGCGAGACGGTGAACAAGGCGCTGGCCGACTTCGTGCACCGCGGCTGGATCCAGCTGCAGGGCAAGTCCGTCGTCGTCCTCGACGAGGAGCGCCTCCGCCGCCGCGCCCGCTGAGTCACGCACGACACGACGGCCCCCGCTCCGACCAGGAGCGGGGGCCGTCGTCGTCCAGGGTCAGGACGGGAGCGGCACCACGAGACGGATGCGGGTGCCGTCGGGGAGCACGGCCCAGCGCTGGCCCTCGTCGTCGTCCTCGAAGGTGGGGCTGATCGGTTCGAGCGGGTCCGGGGGGCAGCCGGCCAGCGCGGCGGCGACGTCGGGGAAGGCCTGCAGCTGGGTGAGGGTGTGGATCGTCGGCGGCAGCATCGGCCGGGTGCCGGCGGCGAGCTCGGCGAGAGCGGCGTCGGCGGTCAGCCAGGACACCTCGTCGGCCTCCCCGGACACGTCGCGCGCCTCCTGCCCCTCGGGCATGAGGGCGGCGAAGAACTTGGTGTCGTAGCGCCGGGTCTCCTGCGGCGGGGTGATCCAGTGCGCGTAGGGCCGCAGCAGGTCCGAGCGCAGGGCCAGGCCCCGCCGGCTCAACAGCTCCGAGAGCGCGATGTCCCGGGTGAGCAGGGCCTGCCGCTGGGCCTCCCACTCCTCCCCCGACACGTCGGGCACCACCCCGCCGGACTCGGGTCCGGCCAGCAGCACGCCGGCCTCCTCGAAGGTCTCCCGGACGGCGGCGCAGACCAGCTGGCGCGCCGTGGACGGGTCGCACCCCCAGGTCGTGGCCCACTCGGCCGGGCTGGGGCCGACCCAGGGGACGTCGGTGTCGGCGTCCCGGGGGTCGACCCCGCCGCCGATGTAGGCGGTCATGCCGCCGGCGAAGGGCATCCCCCGCGTGCGTCGCTGGAGGTGGACCTCCAGCCCGGTGTCGCCGTCCCGCAGCAGCAGCACCGTTGCGGCCTGGCGGATCGGCTGGGTCACCGGAGTTCGACGGTGAGCTCGACCTCGACCGGGGAGCCCAGGGGCAGCTCGGCGACCCCGACGGCGCTGCGGGCGTGCTTGCCGGCCTCGCCGAAGACCCGGCCCAGCAGCTCGCTGGCGCCGTTGACGACGCGGGGCTGGCCGGTGAAGCCCTCGGCGCTGGCCACGTACCCGACGACCCGGACGACGCGGGCGACGGAGTCGAGGCCGACCAGGTCGTCGACGGCGGCCAGCGCGTTCAGCGCGCAGACCTTCGCGTCATGGGCGGCGTCCTCGATCTCCACCGAGCCGCCGACCTTGCCGGTGCGGCGCAGGCCGCCGTCGACGAAGGGCAGCTGGCCGCTGGTCATCACCAGCTGCCCGGTGCGGACGGCGGGCACGTAGGAGGCGACCGGCGCGGCGACCGGCGGGAGCCGCAGCCCCAGCTCGGCGAGGCGGGCGTGCCAGCTCTGCGGCGTGCTCTCTGTCACGGCCGGCGCCTCAGGCGGAGGGCCGCTTGAGGTAGGCGACCAGCTGGTCGCCGCCACCGGGACCCGGGAGCACGGTGACCAGCTCCCAGCCGTCGACCCCCCAGGAGTCGAGGATGGCCTTGGTGTTGTGGGTGAGCAGCGGGATGGTCGCGTACTCCCACGTCCGTCGGGTCGACTCGGTCATGGGGCCGGACGCTAGCGCAGCGGCGGACCCGCGGCCCGGGCGCGGGGCGGTCCGAGCGGGCGGGACCCCGGTCCTCGCTCGTACGCTCGTCCGGTGAGCCTCGAGCCGTTCCCCGTGCGCTGCCACGTCGTGACCGGCAAGGGCGGGACCGGGAAGACGACGGTCGCGGCCGCCCTGGCCCTGGCGCTGGCCGCCGACGGGCGTTCCGTCCTGCTGGTGGAGACCGAGGGGCGGCAGGGCATCGCCCAGCTCTTCGACACCCCGCCGCTGCCCTACGAGGAGCGGCGGGTCGCCGTGGCCCGCGGGGGCGGTGAGGTCAAGGCGCTGGCCATCGACCTCGAGGAGGCGCTCCTGGAGTACCTGGAGCTCTTCTACTCGATGAAGCGGGCCGGGCGGGCGCTGCGCAAGATGGGCGCGATCGACTTTGCGACCACCATCGCCCCGGGGCTGCGCGACGTGCTCCTGACCGGCAAGGTCAAGGAGGCCGTCACCCGCCGGGTGGACGGCAGGCAGGTCTACGACGCCGTCGTCGTCGACGCCCCGCCGACCGGTCGCGTCACCCGGTTCCTCAACGTCACCGACGAGGTCGCCGGGCTGGCCCGCTCGGGGCCCATCAAGACCCAGAGCGACGGCGTGATGGCCGTGCTGCGCTCCCCCCAGACGGCGGTGCACCTGGTGACGCTGCTGGAGGAGATGCCGGTGCAGGAGACCGCCGACGCGATCACCGAGCTCGCCGCGACCGGCCTGCCCGTCGGGTCGGTGCTGGTCAACATGGCCACCGAGCCGCTGCTGCCGGCCTCGTCGCTGGCACGCGCCGCCGAGGGCCGGATCACCGCCGCCGAGCTCGCCCCCGCGCTCGCCGCCGGCGGGCTGCCCGCCGATCCGGCGATCGCCGAGGGCCTGGTCGTCGAGGCCGTCGAGCACGCCCGTCGCTGGCAGTCCCAGGACGCGCTGCGCGACCGGGTCGGGGAGATGGGCCGGCCCACCGTCGAGCTGCCGATGCTGGTCGGGCCGATCGACCTGGGCGCCCTGCACGAGCTCGCCGACCGCCTCAAGGCCCACCTGGCCCAGGGCGTCGCCGCGTGACCGCCCCCCGCACGGCCCCGGCGATGGACCTCGCCGCGATCGTCGCCGACCCGGCCACCCGCATCGTCGTGTGCTGCGGGGCCGGCGGGGTGGGCAAGACGACGACGTCGGCCGCCCTCGCGCTGGCCGCCGCGGAGGCCGGCCGCAAGGTGGTCGTGCTGACCATCGACCCGGCCCGCCGGCTGGCCCAGAGCCTGGGCCTGGAGGAGCTGGACAACGAGCCGCGGCGGGTCGTCGTCCCCGAGCTGGACGGCTCCGCGGGCGGCGAGCTGCACGCGATGATGCTGGACATGAAGCGGACCTTCGACGACATCGTCGCCGCTCACTCCACGCCCGAGCGGGCCGCCACGATCTTCGAGAACCCCTTCTACCAGGCGCTCTCCTCCTCCTTCGCCGGCACGCAGGAGTACATGGCGATGGAGAAGCTGGGCCAGCTGCGGGCCAGCGACGTGTGGGACCTGATCATCGTGGACACCCCGCCGTCCCGGTCGGCGCTGGACTTCCTGGACGCCCCGAACCGGATGAGCCGGTTCCTCGACGGCACCATGATCCGGCTGCTCACCGCCCCCGCCCGGGCCGGCGGCAAGGCCGGGTTGCGGATCGTCGGCGCCGGGTTCTCCTTCTTCAGCCGGATCATCTCCAAGATCCTCGGCGGGCAGCTGCTCAACGACATCTCCTCGTTCGTCTCCGCGCTGGACACCATGTTCGGCGGGTTCCGCGAGCGGGCGACGGCGACCTACGAGCTGCTCCGCCAGCCCGGCACCTCCTTCCTCGTCGTCGCCTCCCCCGAGCCCGACGCGCTGCGCGAGGCCTCCTACTTCGTCGACCGGTTGTCCGCCGAGGGCATGCCGCTGGCCGGGCTGGTGCTCAACCGCACCCACCCGCCGGCGACGACGGCGCTGTCGGCCACCCGGGCGGAGGCCGCCGCAGAGGCCGTCGCCGAGGGCGGGGGCAAGGGCGCGAAGCTGGCCGCCGGGGCGCTGCGGGTGCACGCCGAGCGGATGGCCCTCGCCGTGCGGGAGCAGCGGCTGGCCGACCGGTTCACCCACGCGCACCCCGAGGTCGCCGTCCGCACCGTGCCGGCAGCCGCCGGGGACGTGCACGACCTGGCCGACCTCCGGGTGATGGCCGGCGAGCTCACCGCACCCGACGGGGACACCCGCACCGGCACGCCGCGGACGAGGGTGCTGCCGGCCCGCCGCTGAGGCTGCTGTGCGGGGCCTGTGACGGGTGGGAACGAACCCACCGGACGGCTCTGCGCGTCCGGTGCGCGACACACCGGACGGACCCGTCCGACAGGTACCTTGGCCTGCGATGTCTGACACCGCTGCTTCCAAGGTCGGCGCCCTCGCCAAGCTCGTCGCGACGATCGTCGTGGCCGGAGCGCTGGTCGCCGGGATGATGCTCCCGTTCGTCGGCGGGACCGGGCTGGTCGCCCGGAACTCCGCCTCGCTGCTGGACGCGCTGCCGGTCGAGCTGACCGACCAGACGCCCAACGGCAACACCGTGGTGCTGGCCGCCGACGGGCAGCCGATCACGAACTTCTACACGAACAACCGCACCCCGGTGACCGCCGAGCAGATCTCGCCGATCATGAAGCAGGCGATCGTCGACATCGAGGACAGCCGCTTCTACAGCCACAACGGGCTGGACGTGCAGGGCACGCTGCGTGCGCTGGCGACCAACATCGCCGCCGGTGGCGTCGCCGAGGGCGGGTCGACCCTCACCCAGCAGCTGGTGAAGCAGACCCTGCTGCAGACCGCGGACACCGTCGAGGAGCGCGAGGCCGCCGACGAGCAGACCGTCGGCCGCAAGCTGCGCGAGGCCCGGCTGGCCCTCGCCCTGGAGGAGACCTACTCCAAGGACGAGATCCTCACCCGCTACCTGAACATCGCCTACTTCGGCGCCGGCGCCTACGGCATCCAGGCCGCCTCGCAGCGCTACTTCTCGGTCAACGCGGTCGACCTGAACCTGGCCCAGGCGTCGGTGCTCGCCGGTCTGGTGCAGAGCCCGACCGCCGACGACCCGCTGGCCAACCCGGAGAACGCGCAGATCCGGCGCGACCAGGTGCTCAACCGGATGTTCGACCTCGGCCACATCACCGAGCAGGAACTGGCCGACACCACCGCCTCCCCCGTCGTCACCGCCGAGAGCCAGCCCCCCGTCAACGGCTGCGCGAACGCCTCCCTGGGCGGGTACTTCTGCGACTACCTCGAGGGCTACCTGATCAACACCCTCGGGATGACGCAGGACCAGATCGACAACGGCGGGTTCGTCATCCAGTCGACGCTGCGCCCGGACATCCAGGCCTCCGGCGAGCAGGCCGTGCTGAACACCGTGGCCCTCGGCGACCCGCTGGTCGGCACGTTCACCGTCGTCCAGCCGGGCACCGGACACCTGCTGGCGATGGCCAACAACCGCCGGTTCGGGTGCGACGAGGCCGTCGACGCCGCCTGCGAGTCGGTGAACTTCAACGCCGTGGCCAGCAAGGGCGCGGGCTCGACCTACAAGGTCTTCACCGCCGCCGCCGCGCTGGAGCAGGGCTACTCGCAGTACTACTCGCTGACCACCTCCGACCCCTACGTGTCCAGCGTCTACCGCAACGGCGGGCGGGCCTACACGGTGCAGAACGCCGGCACCTACCCGGGCACGCTGGACCTGGAGCAGGCCCTGGTCCGCTCCTCCAACACCTACTTCGTGGCCCTCGAGGACCGGCTGGGCTCGGTCGAGGCCCCGGTGCGGATGGCCGAGCGGATGGGGATGAACTTCGACCGGGCCAACCAGACCCCGGCCGACCAGATCATCGCGGAGAACCAGGGGTCGTTCACCCTCGGGCCCTACGCCACCAGCCCGCTGGACCTGGCGTCGGCGTACTCCACGCTGGCGGCCAACGGCACCCAGTGCGACCCCAACCCGGTCACCTCGATCGTGGTCGCGCAGACCGGCGCCCCGGCCACGCTGCCCGACGGCACCCCGATCAACACCGCCGACCGGTGCACCCCCGAGGCCATCCCGTCCGGTGTCGCCACCACGATGAACCAGATCATGATCGGTGACACCCAGGCCTCCTACGGCACCGGCCGTCGGGCCGCGGTCCCCGGCCACCAGATCGCCGGCAAGACCGGGACGGCGCAGGGCAACGTGTCGGTGAGCTTCATCGGCTCGACCCCGCAGTACACCGCCAGCGTCATGGTCTTCAACCCGATCGGGAACCAGAACGTCGGCGGCTTCGGTGGCAACAAGCCCGCCGAGATCTTCAACGACGCGATGGCGCCGATCCTGGCCAACGAGCCCTCGGTCGACTTCCCGCAGGCCGACGCGGGCGTGCAGAACGGCAACACCCGCGCGGTGCCGTCCTGCTCCTCGGTCAGCGCCTGCCAGTCGGCGATCACCGGCGCGGAGCTGACCTACGGCGGCCAGCAGAGCGTGGACTCCGACCAGCCCGCGGGCACCGTCGTCGGGCTCAACCCGTCGGCGGGCAACCGCATCCAGGCCGGCGCCCGCGTCACGGTGCTGGTGAGCAACGGCTCGCAGGTCGCTCCCCCGGCGGCCGAGCAGCCGCCGGCCGACCCGAACGCCCCGGACACCAACGGGGACGGTCAGCCGGGCTGATCCCGGCGGCACGAGGAACGGCCGAGGGCCGGTCGACCAGGTGGTCGACCGGCCCTCGGCGTCTGCGGGGTCCTACGAGGCGAGCTGCCGGCGGACCTCGGCGGCCACCCGGCCACCCTCGGCGCGCCCGGCGACCTGGCCGTTGGCCCGGCCCATGACCTTCCCCATGTCGCCCATCCCGCTCGCCCCGGTCGCGGCGACGACCTCGGTGACGATGGCGGCGATCTCCTCGTCGGAGAGCTGGGTGGGCAGGTAGCCGGCGAGCACCTGGCCCTCGGCCTCCTCGCGGGCGGCCTGCTCGGCCCGGCCGGCGCCGCCGAAGGCCTCCGCGGCCTCCTTGCGCTTCTTCGCCTCGCGGCGCAGCACCGCCTGCACCTCGTCGTCGGACAGCTCGCGCGCGGCCTTGCCGGAGACCTCCTCGGCGCTGACGGCGGACAGCACCATGCGCAGCGTGGCGGTGCGCAGCTCGTCCCGGGCCTTCATGGCGGTGGTCAGGTCGTCGCGGAGGGTCTGCTTGAGGTCGGACACGCCCACCAGCCTGTCACGCGGACGACGCCGTCCGCACCGCAGTCGCACCGCCCGCGCGACATAGGCTGACCCGATGCGCCCCGCTCTCGCCGTCCCCGCGGCCGTCCTGGCGACCGGTGCCGCCACGGTCGGCTACGCGTCGCTGATCGAGCGCACCCACTGGACGCTGCGTCGCTTCGACGTCCCCGTGCTGCCCCCGGGCCAACGGCCGCTGACCGTGCTGCAGATCAGCGACATCCACATGACCGCCGGTCAGCGGTCCAAGCAGGAGTGGATCGCCGGGCTCGCCGCCCTGGACCCCGACCTCGTGGTCACCACCGGGGACAACCTGGCCGGCCACGACGCCGTCGGGCCCACGCTGCGCGCGCTGGACCCGCTGCTGGACAAGCCGGGGGCCTTCGTCCTGGCCAGCAACGACTACTTCGCGCCCAGGCCGAAGAACCCGTTCAAGTACTTCTTCCCCGGCCACAAGCGGGTGCACGGCGAGTGGCTGCCGTGGGAGTCGCTGCGCGACGGCAAGACCGACCGGGGCTGGCTGGACCTGGACAACGCCCGTGGCGAGCTGACGGTCGACGGCCGCCGGATCGTGTTCGCCGGGCTGGACGACCCGCACGTCAAGCGCGACCGCTACGACGACGTCGCCGGGCCGGCCGACCCCACCGCCGACCTGCGCATCGGGCTGGTGCACGCCCCCGAGCCGCGGGTGCTGGACCGCTTCGCCGCCGACGGCTGGGACCTGCTGCTGTGCGGGCACACCCACGGCGGGCAGCTGCGGGTGCCGTTCTACGGCGCGCTGGTGACCAACTGCGGCATCGACCGGGACCGCTGCCGGTGGCTGCACCGCTGGGCCGAGCCGACCGACGCGCACCCCACCGGCACGTGGCTGCACGTCTCCGCCGGGCTCGGGACCAGCCCGTACGCGCCGGTCCGCTTCGCCTGTCCGCCCGAGGCCACGCTGCTGACCCTGGTCGCCCGGGAGCCCTGAGGACCGCCGTCGGCGCACCGGCAGCCGTCGGCTAGGCTGTCGGAGGACCTCGGGGTGTGGCGCAGCTTGGTAGCGCGCGTCGTTCGGGACGACGAGGCCGCAGGTTCAAATCCTGTCACCCCGACCACCACCGCAAGGCCCGCCCTCACCGGCGGGCCTTGTGGCGTTCCAGGGGCAGGACGGCGCCACCCGTCGTACCGTGCCCCGGTGACCCGCCTGGACCGTCTCGACCTGTCCCGGTCCCGCGGCGGGAGCGCCGCCGAGCGGCTCTCCGCCGCCGCCGCCCGGGCCCACGCGGTGGGCCACCTCGGGGCGTTCATCACCGTGGTCGACCCCGACTCGACCGACCCGGGCCACCCCGAGGGCGTGCTGGCCGGCGTCCCGATCGCGGTCAAGGACAACCTGGACACCGCCGACCTGCCCACCACCGGCGGCACCCCGGCGCTGCACGAGTCGCAGCCGGGGCGCGACCACCACGCGGTGGCGATGCTGCGGGAGGCCGGTGCGACCGTCGTCGGCAAGACCAACCTGCACGAGCTGGCCTTCGGCATCACCGGCAACAACGCCGCCTACGGCCCGGCCCGCAACCCGCACGACCCCGACCGGGTGGCCGGCGGCTCGTCCGGGGGGTCGGCGATCGCCGTCGCCACCGGGGTCACGGCCGTCGCGCTGGGCACCGACACCGGCGGGTCGCTGCGGGTCCCCGCCTCGTTCTGCGGCATCGTCGGGTTCCGGCCCACCACCGGGCGGTGGGGCAGCGGCCGCACCGTGCCGCTCTCGGGCACCCGGGACACCGCCGGTGCACTGGCCACCACCGTCGCCGACGTCGTCCTGCTCGACCAGGTCGTGACCGGGGACGGCCCGACCACGGTGCCCACGGCCCGGGCCCTGCGCCTGGGCGTCCCGCTCCCCGGCTTCTTCGACGGCCTGCACCCGGAGGTCTCCGACCGGGTCGGGGAGGCACTGGACCGGCTGGCCGACGCCGGGGTGGAGCTGGTCGAGGTCGACGTCGCCGGCGGGCACGAGCTCGACGCCCGCTGCGGGTTCCCGATCGTCTTCCACGAGGTGGTCCGCGAGCTGCCCCGCTACCTGGCCTCGCTGCCCGAGGGCCCGACCCTGGAGGAGGTGCTGGCCCAGGTGGCCTCCCCCGACGTCCGCGGCGCGCTGGAGCACGCCCTCGCCGCACCGGTGCCCGAGGACGCGTACACCGAGTGCCTGCAGCTGCGCGAGCAGCTCCGCGAGGCCTACGACCACGCCCTGAGGACGGCGGACGGCGGGCGGCTCGACGCCCTGGTCTACCCGACCGTCCCGCTGCCCGCCCCGCCGGTGGGCGACGACGTGACCACCGACCTGGCCGGCCGCGACGTGCCGGTCTTCGCCACCGTCGTGCAGAACACCGCCCCCGGGTCGACCGCCGGGATGCCCGCGCTGAGCCTGCCGTGCGGGACGACGTCGGCCGGCCTGCCGGTGGGCCTGTCGCTGGAGTCCCTCCCCGGTGCCGACGGCGCCCTGCTCGCCGCGGCCCGGCGGGTGGAGCAGCTGCTGTCCTGAACGCCACACCCGGTCGACGCGCGGTTGCGGCGCGCAACCCGCACGCTGGGCCTCGATGACCGAGTGGCTGCTGTTGCTCGCCGCGGTCGTGCTGACCGTGTTGACGGGCTTCTTCGTCGCCGCCGAGTTCTCCTTCACCACCGTCGACCGCGGGCAGGCCGAGCAGGCCGCCGCCGAGGGCCGCCGGGGTGCCGCGGGCACGGTGACCGCGCTGCAGGGCCTGTCCACCCAGCTCTCGGCCGCCCAGCTGGGCATCACGATCACCACGCTGCTGGTCGGCTACCTGGCCGAGCCGGCGATCGGCGGGCTGCTCGAGGGGCCGCTGGGCGCCCTCGGGCTCAACGAGGGCACGGTCACCGCGGTCGCCGTCGTCCTGGGCATCGCGCTGGCCACCACGCTGCAGATGCTCATCGGCGAGCTCGGCCCGAAGAACCTGGCCATCGCCAGTCCGCTCGCGGTGGCCGGGTTCGTCGCCCCCGGGATGCGGGCGTTCACCACCGTCTTCGGCTTCCTGGTCCGCGCGCTGCAGCGGCTGGCCAACGCCATCGTCCGCAAGCTGGGCTTCGAGCCGCGCGAGGAGCTCGACAGCGCCCGCGGCGCCGGTGAGCTGGCCTCGGTGGCCCGCCGCTCGGCCGAGGAGGGCGACCTCTCCCCCACCGCGGCCCGCCTGCTGGACCGCTCGCTGGGCCTGCGGGAGAAGCTCGCCACCGACGTGATGACCCCGCGGACCCGGCTGGTCACCCTGCCCGACACCGCGACCGCCGCCGACGTCATCGCCGCCGCCATCGCCTCGGGCAACAGCCGCTTCCCGGTCTGGCACTCGAACCTGGACGACGTCACGGGCCTGGTGCACGTGAAGAAGGCCGTCGCGGTCCCCGAGGACGAGCGGGCCACCCGGACCGCCGGTGAGCTCGCCAGCCCGGTGCTCGCCGTCCCCAGCTCGCTGCACCTGGACCCGTTGCTGGACCTGCTCCGCGAGGAGGGCCTGCAGCTGGCCCTGGTCGTCGACGAGTGGGGCGCCACGCACGGCATCGTGACCCTGGAGGACATCGTCGAGGAGCTGGTCGGGGAGATCGCCGACGAGACCGACCGCCCGCTGCGCCAGCTGCGCCGCCGCGGGGAGGGCTGGGAGGTCTCCGGGCTGCTGCGCCCCGACGAGGTGCGCGAGCGCACCGGGGTCGCCGTCCCCGAGGGGCGCTACGAGACCGTCGCCGGGTTCGTCACCCAGCGGCTGGCCCGGCTGCCTGCCGTCGGGGACTCCGTCGAGCTGGACGGCCACCGGCTCACCGTCGCCCGGCTCGAGGGCCGTCGGGTGGCGGTCCTGCACGCCGACCCGGTGCCCACCGGGGACGACGACCTGCCCGCCCGCCAGCACGAGGTGGCGCAGGCGTGAGCGATGCCGTGGCACTGCTCGTGCTGGTCGCCCTGCTGCTGGGCAACGCGTTCTTCGTGGCCGCGGAGTTCGCGCTCGTCTCGGCCCGGGTCGACCAGATCGAGCCCCGGGCCACCGCGGGCTCGGCGCGGGCGCAGAAGACGCTGACCGCGATGCGGAACGTGTCGCAGATGATGGCCGGAGCGCAGCTGGGCATCACCCTGTGCTCGCTGGGCCTGGGGGCGGTCGGCGAACCCGCGGTGGCGCACCTGATCGAGGTGCCGCTGGAGAGCGCCGGCGTGCCCGAGGGCCTGCTGCACCCCATCGCGCTGGTGGTGGCCCTGTCGATCGTGACGGTGCTGCACATGGTGCTCGGGGAGATGGTGCCCAAGAACATCACCATCGCCGGCCCGGACCGCGCCGCGATCGCCCTGGGCCCGCCGATGGCGAGGGTCGTCACGGTGCTCAAGCCGCTGATCTGGTTCTTCAACACCCTGGCCAACGCCTTCGTGCGCCTGTTCGGGGTGCAGCCCACCGACGAGGTGGCCGCGAGCTTCGACAGCTCGGAGATCCGCTCGATGATCACCCAGTCGCGCAGCCAGGGCCTGCTCGGCGACGAGGTCGGCGAGCTGGCGGCCGGGGCGCTGGGCTTCGAGACCCACGACGCCCGGTCGGTGCTGCTGCCCACCGACGAGCTGGTGACCGTGACCCGCGAGGCCACCCCGCGGGACCTGGAACGCGCGGTCGGCGAGCACGGCTTCAGCCGCTACCCGGTGCTCGACGCCGCCGGTGACTGGCTGGGCTACGTGCACGTCAAGGACGTGCTGGGCGTGACCGAGCGGGACGACCCGTTCCCCGACGCGGCGCTGGAGCACTTCGTCGAGCTCTCCCCCGACGAGCCGCTCCCCGAGGTGCTGCAGGCGATGCGCGAGGCCGGGGTGCACCTGGGCCGGGTGGTCGAGGACGGCGACGTGCTCGGCGTCGTGGCGCTGGAGGACGTGCTCGAGCAGCTGATCGGCGACGTGCGGGACGCCTCGGTCGAGGACCGGGCGCCGACCACCTCCGGCCGCAGCTGACCACCCGGGGCAGGATGGGCGCCGTGGACGCCCTCCCCCCTGAGACCATCGCGACCCTGTCGCCCGAGGTGACCGCCCGTTGGCAGGCCCGCTTCCGCGCCCCCCGCGTCAGCCTGCCCGACTGGGCCGAGGACGCCCCCCAGCGCTGCCTGTTCGCCTCCGACGTCACCGGCGTGGTGGAGCAGTACACCTGGGACCGCGACACCGGTGAGCAGCGCCAGGTCACCGACCGGGCCAACGGCACGCTGGCGGCCACGATCAGCCCGGACGGCGAGAGCATCTGGTGGTTCGCCGACACCGACGGCGACGAGTTCGGCGTGTGGCGCCGGCAGCCGTTCGCCGGCGGCGAGGACGTCGTCGCCGTCCCGGAGGTGGGCCCGGCCTACCCCTCGGGCCTGGAGATCGGCCGTCGACTGGTGGCCCTGGGCCGGTCGACCGACGACGGCAGCGAGCTGTGGGTCGCACCGGTCGGTGGCACCCCCACCGTCTGCTACTCCACCCCCGACACCGCCGCTGTCGACGGCCTCTCCCACGACGACGACCTGGTCGTGATCAGCCACTCCGAGCCCGGCGACCCCCGCTACCCCGCGCTGCGGGTGTTCGACGTGGCCGCCTTCCTGGCCGCCGGGGGCGGGCAGACCACCGCTGACAGCCCCTGGGTGGTGGCCGAGAAGTGGGACGGCGAGGGCCGCGGCCTGCACGCGCTCGGGTTCGCCCCGGTGCCCGGCGACCGCCGCCTGCTGGTCGGCCACGAGCGCCGCGGCCGCGAGGAGCTGCTGATCTGGGACGTCGCCACCGACACCGAGACCGAGGTCGTGCTGGACCTGCCCGGCGACGTGACCGCCGGCTGGTACCCCGACGGCTCGGCCCTGCTGGTCGGCCACGACCACGCCGCCCGCAGCGAGCTGTACCGGTACGACCTGGCCACCGGTGAGCTGACCCGGCTGGAGACACCGCCGGGCGTCGTCCGCGGCGCCACCGCCCGCCCCGACGGCTCGGTGGAGCTGGCCTGGTCCTCCTCGGAGCGTCCGCCGGTGATCCGCCGGGCCGACGGTCCGGTCGTGCTGGCCGCCCCCGGCGACGAGCCCCCGGCCGCGTACCCGGTCGAGGACCGCTGGGTGCCCGGCCCCGGCGGCGACGTGCACGCCCTGCTGGTGCGCCCGGCCGGGCAGGCTCCGTACGCGACGGCGTTCCTGGTGCACGGTGGCCCGGAGTCCGCCGACGACGACTCCTACCGCGCCCGCCGGGCGGCCTACGTCGACGCCGGGTACGCCGTCGTCCACGTCAACTACCGGGGCTCCTCGGGCTACGGCTCGACCTGGCGGGACGCCCTCACCGGCAACCCCGGCCCCACCGAGCTCGAGGACGTCGCCGCCGTCTACGACTCCCTCGTCGCCGAGGGCGTCGTCGACCCGACCCGCACGCTGCTCACCGGCGGCTCGTGGGGCGGCTTCCTCACCCTGCTCGGCCTGGGCACCCAGCCCGAGCGCTGGACCGCCGGCATCGCCGAGGTGCCGGTGGCGGACTACCTGGCCGCCTACGAGGACGAGATGGAGGGCCTGCGGGCCTACGACCGGGCGCTGTTCGGCGGCTCGCCCGACGAGGTGCCCGACGTGTACCGGCGGTCCTCGCCGCTCACCCACGTCGACGCCGTCGTCGCCCCGGTGCTCGTGGTCGCCGGCGCGAACGACCCGCGCTGCCCCATCCGCCAGATCGACAACTACCTCGCCGCGCTGACCGAGCGCGGCAAGGAGCACGAGGTCTACCGCTTCGACGCCGGCCACGGCTCCCTGGTCATCGAGGAGACCATCCGCCAGGTCGAGGTCGCCCTGGACTTCGCCCTGCGCCACGTGCAGCCCTGACCCCGGAGCGTTGATCAGGGTCCCTGATCACCGTGCGTCCTCCCCCGCGATCGTTCCCGGGGGAGGACGCACTTCGGTGCAGGACCCTGATCAACGCTCAGGGCGGGGAGGTCAGCCCTGGGCGGCGATGAGCTCCGCGATCTGCACGGTGTTCAGCGCGGCGCCCTTGCGCAGGTTGTCGTTGGAGACGAACAGGGCCAGGCCGTTGGGCCCGTCCTGGCGGATCCGGCCGACGTAGGAGGGGTCCTTGCCGGCGGCCTGCAACGGCGTGGGGACGTCGACCAGCTCGACCCCGGGGGCGCCGGCCAGCAGCTCGCGGGCGCGCTCGACGCTGATCTCCCGCGCGAACTCCACGTTCAGCGACAGCGAGTGCCCGGTGAAGACCGGAACCCGGACGCAGGTGCCGGAGACCCGGAGCTCGGGGATGCCGAGGATCTTGCGGGACTCGTTGCGGAGCTTCTGCTCCTCGTCGGTCTCGAAGGACCCGTCGTCGACGACGGAGCCGGCCATCGGCAGCACGTTGAACGCGATCGGCGCGACGTAGACGGCCGGGTCGGGAAAGGCCAGCGCCGACCCGTCGTAGGCCAGCTGGTCGGCCTCCGCCACGACGGCGAGCGCCTGCCCGTGCAGCTCCCGGACGCCGGCGACGCCGGAGCCGGAGACGGCCTGGTAGGTCGAGGCGACGATCCGGGTCAGCCCGGCCTCGTCGTGCAGCGGCTTGAGCACCGGCATCGCGGCCATGGTCGTGCAGTTGGGGTTGGCGATGATGCGCTGCTCACCGGCCAGCGCGATGTCGGCGGGGTTGACCTCGCTGCACACCAGCGGGATCGACGGGTCCTTGCGGAACGCCGAGCTGTTGTCGATGACCGTCACCCCGGCCGCGGCGAAGCGGGGGGCCTGGGCGCGCGAGGTGGTGGCACCGGCGGAGAACAGCGCCACGTCCAGCCCGGTGGGGTCGGCCGTCGAGGCGTCCTCGACGGTGATCTCGCCGTCGCCCCAGGGCAGCGTGCTGCCGGCCGAGCGTGCGGAGGCGAAGAACCGGATGGAGGCCAGCGGGAAGTCGCGCTCGGCCAGGATCTGCCGCATGGCGACGCCGACCTGACCGGTCGCGCCGACGACGCCCAGGTGCAGCGGCCTCATCGCCCGGTCCCGCCGTAGACGACGGCCTCGACGTCGGAGCCCAGCTCGAACGCGTCGTGCACGGCGCGGACGGCGAGGTCGACGTCCTCCTCACGGCAGACGACCGAGATGCGGATCTCCGAGGTGCTGATCAGGTCCAGGTTGACCCCGGCGTCGGCGAGCGCGCCGAAGAACTTGGCCGAGACGCCCGGGTGCGAGCGCATGCCCGCACCGACGAGGGAGACCTTGCCGATGTGCTGGTCGAAGACCACGTCGGTGAACCCGACCGTGTGCTTGACCTTCTCCAGGGCGGCCAGCGCGGTGGGGCCGTCGCTCTTGGGCAGGGTGAAGGAGATGTCGGCGAGCTTGGTCGCCGAGGCCGACACGTTCTGCACGATCATGTCGATGTTGATCTCGGCGTCGGCCAGCACCCGGAACAGCTGGGCGGCCTCACCGGGCCGGTCCGGGACGCCGTAGACCGTGATCTTGCCTTCGCTCCGGTCGTGCGCGACGCCGGAGATGATGGCCTGTTCCACCGTGAGGTCCTCCATCGAACCGGACACCGTGGTGCCGGGGAGCTGTGAGTAGGAGCTGCGGACGTGCACCGGGATGTCGTAGCGACGGGCGTACTCGACGCACCGCAGCATGAGGACCTTCGCCCCGCAGGCGGCGAGCTCCAGCATCTCCTCGTAGGTGACGGTGTCCAGCCGTCGGGCGTTGGGGACGATCCGCGGGTCGGCGGTGAAGACGCCGTCCACGTCGGTGTAGATCTCGCAGACGTCGGCGTGCAGCGCAGCCGCCACGGCCACGGCCGTGGTGTCCGAGCCGCCGCGGCCCAGCGTGGTGATGTCCTTGGTGTCCTGGCTGACGCCCTGGAACCCGGCGACGATGACGATCGAGCCCTCGTCCAGCGCCGAGCGCAGCCGCCCCGGGGTGACGTCGATGATCCGCGCCTTGCCGTGGCTGGACGTCGTGATCACCCCGGCCTGCGAACCGGTGAACGACCGCGCCTGGTAGCCGTGCACCGAGATCGCGATCGCCAGCAGCGCCATCGAGATGCGCTCGCCGGCGGTGAGCAGCATGTCCAGCTCGCGACCGGGCGGGTCGGCGGTGATCTGGCTGGCCTGGTCCAGCAGGTCGTCGGTGGTGTCACCCATCGCGGAGACGACGACGACCACGTCGTGGCCCTGCTTCTTGGCCGCCACGACCCGTTCGGCGACGCGCTTCACGCGCTCGGCGTTGGCGACGGACGAACCGCCGTACTTCTGCACGACCAGGGCCACGGGGCCGCAGCCTACCGGCGCGGGGCGCGGACCAGCGCCCACGGGAGGGCAGTGGTGTGATCACCCGGTGCCCGACACCGAGGACGACGCCCGCGACTGGCTGCTGACCACCGCAGAACGCGACAACCCGGCGACTGCGATCCCGGCCTGGACGGCGGGCAACCTCGCCGAGCCCCTGGTGCACGGTGCCGCCTACTTCGACCGGCTGGTCGACGCCGTCGAGGACCTCGGCGAGGGCGACCACCTCTTCTTCACCGACTGGCGGGGCGACCCGGGCCAGAAGCTGCGGCCCGACGGCCCGACCGTCGACGAGCTGTTCTCCCGCGCCGCCCGGCGCGGGGTCGTCGTCCGCGGGCTGGTGTGGCGGTCGCACTGGGACGGGCTGAGCTTCTCCAAGGAGCAGAACGCTTCGCTGGACCGGGAGCTGGAGGAGGACGGCGCGGTCGTCGTCCGGGACCAGCGGGTGCGCCGGATGGGCAGCCACCACCAGAAGCTGGTGCTCTGCCGGCACCCGCAGGACCCCTCCCGCGACGTGGCCTTCGCCGGCGGCATCGACCTCGGGCACACCCGCCGGGACGACGCCGAGCACCGCGGCGACCCGCAGCCGCAGGACATGTCCGACGCGTACGGGGACACCCCGCCCTGGCACGACGTCCAGCTGCAGCTGCGCGGCCCGGTCGTGGGTGTGCTCGACGACTGCTTCCGCGAGCGGTGGGACGACCCGACGAGCCCGGCGTCGGAGAGCCCGTTCGCCTGGCTGCACGACAAGACGCTGCAGTGGCTGGGCCGCAACCAGATGGACCCCACCCCGCTGCCCGACCAGCCCCCGGCGCCCCCGACGTGCGGGCCGCACACGGTGCAGACGCTGCGCACCTACCCCAAGGTCTGGCCGGCCTTCGACTTCGCCCCCGAGGGCGAGCGGTCGATCGCGCGGGGGTACACCAAGGCGCTCACCCGGGCCCGGCGGCTGGTCTACCTGGAGGACCAGTACCTGTGGTCCACCGACATCGCCGACCACCTGGCCTCCTCGCTGCGCGAGCACGAGACGCTGCAGCTGGTCGTCGTCGTCCCCCGGGTGCCCGACCAGCAGGGCGCGTTCTCCGAGCGCCCGCAGCAGCACGGCCAGGCCCAGGCGATGCGGTTGCTCCAGGAGGCCGCGCCCGGCCGGGTGCACGTGTTCGACATCGAGAACCACGAGGGCACCCCGGTCTACGTGCACGCCAAGGTCTGCGTCGTCGACGACGTGTGGGCCGAGGTGGGCAGCGACAACATGAACCGGCGGTCCTGGACCCACGACAGCGAGCTGTCCAACGCCGTCCTGGACACCACCCTCGACGAGCGCGAACCGCAGGACCCGGCCGGACTCGGGGACGGCGCCCGCACGTTCGCCCGCGACCTGCGCCTGGAACTGGCCCGGGAACACCTCGACCGGGACGACGACGAGGGCCTGCTGGACCCCGACGAGTTCGTCGCCGCCTGCGTGGCGGCCGCCGACGCCCTGGAGGCCTGGCACACCGGCGGCCGCGTCGGCCCCCGTCCCCCGGGTCGGATCCGGCCGCACCGCCGGCCCGAGCTGACCCGGGTGGAACGGGTCTGGGCGACCCCGCTCTACAAGCTGGTCCACGACCCGGACGGCCGGCCCATCCGCCTGCGACGGGACCACTCCTTCTGACGGTTGCACGATGAAACCGCAGGCCAGACGCCCGTTCCGAGATGCGTGAGAGGTCAACCGCCGTCATCCTGACCCGGTGATGACCCAGGGCCCCCGCTCTCCCCGGTGAGCCTCGTCGTCGCCCTCGGCGCGCTGGCCACGATGGCCGCCGCCGCCCCGCTCCTCACCCGCGCCCTCGGCCGGAACGCCGGCTACGTGCTGGCCGCGGGCTTCCTCGCCGTCGCCGGGCTGCTCCTCGCGCACGCCCCGACGGTGCTCGACGACCGGACAGTCGACTGGAGCGCCGAGTGGATCCCCTCGCTCGGGGTCTCCCTCGCGCTGCGGCTGGACGGCGTCTCGCTGGTCTTCAGCCTCGTCGCCCTCGTCGTCGGCGCGCTGGTCATGGCCTACTGCTGCCGCTACCTGGGCGACGCGACCGCCCGCGGGCCGGTCCTCCCCCTGCTGGCGCTCTTCGCCGCGGCGATGGTCGGCCTCGTCCTGGCCGACGACCTCGTGCTGCTGTACGTGTTCTGGGAGGTCACCACCCTCTGCTCGTTCGCGCTGGTGTCCACCGCCGGGGCCGCCGCGGCCCGCCCCGGCCGGCAGGCGCTGGTGGTCACCCTCGCCGGCGGACTGGCCCTGCTCGTGGCCGTCGTCCTGCTGACCCTGGCCACCGGCACCACCCGCATCTCGGCGGTCCTGGCCGCGCCGCAGGTGGTGCTGGACAGCCCGTACGCCGTGCCGATCGCGGCCTGCGTGGCGCTGGCCGCGTTCACCAAGAGCGCCCAGTTCCCGTTCCAGTCGTGGCTGCCCGGCGCGATGGTGGCGATGACCCCGGTCAGCGCCTACCTGCACGCCGCCACGATGGTGAAGGCCGGCATCTACCTGCTGATCCGGGTCAGCCCCCTGTTCGCCGGGCAGACCGCCTGGTCGGCGGTGCTGATCTCGGTCGGCCTGACCACGGCGCTGCTCGGGGCGGTGCAGGCGCTGCGCGAGCACGACCTCAAGGGGATGCTGGCCCGCTCGACGGTCAGCCAGCTGGGCCTGCTGGTCGCGGTGATCGGCGTCGGCACGTCGACCGCGCTGGCCGCGGCCCTGCTGCACACGATGGCGCACGCGTTGTTCAAGGCCACGTTGTTCATGCTGGTCGGGATCGTGGACAAGGAGACCGGCAGCCGGGACGTCCGCGAGCTGTCCGGGCTGCGCCGGGTGATGCCCTGGACGGCGGCGGCCACCGCGGTGGCCGCGCTGTCGATGGCCGGCGTGCCCCCGATGCTGGGCTTCGTCAGCAAGGAGTACCTGTTCATGGGGCTGCTCAGCGCCGACGTCACCCCGTGGGCCGGCCCGGTCGCCGGCGCCCTGGCCGTGACCGCGTCCGCGCTGACCTTCGCCTACGGCGCCCGGATCGTCTACGGCGCCTTCGGGGGCCCGCTGAAGCAGCCCGACCTCTACGAACCGGCCCCCTCGTTCCTGGCCCCGGCCGCGGTCGCCGCGGTGGTCGGCATCGTGCTGGGCCCGGCCGTCTCGCTCCTGGACCCGGTGATCGACAGCGCCACCACCGACGCCCTGCCCGGCTCCACCCCGCCCTCGGTCTACGCCTGGCACGGCCTGAGCCCCGAGCTGGCGATGTCGGTGGTCACCGTCGTCATCGGTCTGGTGCTGTTCTGGCAGCGCGACCGGGTCGACGCCGTCCTCCAGCGGGTGCGGTTGCTCGACGGGCCGGGCCTGTTCGACCGGGCGCACGCCGGGCTGCTCGCCCTGGGCGGCCGGGTCGGCGCCCCCGACCGGGCCTCGTCGCTGGCCGCGCACCTGGCCCGGCCGCTGGTGGCCGTGGTCGCGCTCGGCGTCGTCGGCCTCGTGACCGTGGGGCCGCTGGAGCCCACCGGCGACGGCGGTGATCCCGGCCGCTGGCTGGTGGTCGGACTCCTCGCCGTCGCGGTGCTCGGCATGGCGGCCGCCCGGCGCACCGTCGCCCTGGTCGCCCTCGTGGGCGTGGTCGGGCTGTTCGTCGCGCTGTGGCTGCTGCTGTCCGGAGCGGTCGACGTGGCGATCACCCTCCTGCTGGTCGAGGTGCTCACCGCCGTGGTGCTGGTCCTGGTGCTCCGGGGCGCGCCGGTGCGGCTGCCCGACCCGGGCCGCCGTCGGCTCCCCACCGCCGTGCTGGCCGTGGCCGTCGGGCTGGTCGCCGCCGGTGCCACCGCCGCGCTCACCGGCCGCCGCGAGCTGTCCGCGGCCGGCACGTTCTACCTGGACCGGGCCGAGGAGCTCACCGGCGGCACCAACGTGGTGAACACCGTGCTGGTGGACTTCCGCGGCCTGGACACCCTGCTGGAGTCCGTCGTCGTCGGGGTCGCGGCACTGGGTCTCCTGCTGCTGGGTCTGCGCCCCACCACCGTCGCCGCGGACACCGACGACGTGCTGCTGCGGGTCGGCACCCGGCTGCTCGCCCCGGGGATGCTGGTGCTGTCGGCCTGGCTCCTGTGGCGCGGGCACGACGAGCCCGGCGGCGGGTTCATCGCCGCGCTGGTCGCCGGCATCGCCGTCGCGCTGCGCCAGCTGGCCGCGGGCACCGTCCCGGACAGCCCCTGGCTGCGCCCGCGCACCCTGGTCGGCGCCGGTGCCGTGCTCGCCGTCGGCACCGGGCTCGTCCCGCTGCTGGCCGGTGACGCGCTGCTCACCCCGTTCGACGTGCTGCCCTTCCTCAGCTCGGCCCTGCTCTTCGACCTCGGCGTCTGGCTGATGGTGCTGGCCCTGGTGGTCGCCGTCGTCCAGTCGCTGGGCTCCCACCGCGCGTCCTCGGAGGCTGCTGTGTCCGCTGACCGGGTGTCCGCGTGACCGCCGCGGTCGCCGTCGGCCTGCTCGTGGCCGGCGGGGTGTACCTCGTGCTCCAGCGCGGCCTGCTCCGCGTCGTCCTCGGGTTCGTGCTGCTCGGGCACGCCATGGTCGTGCTGGTGCTCGCCGCCGGCGGTGACCGGCGCGGGTTCGCGCTGCCCGGCAACGGCGCCGGCGCCCCCGCCGACCCGCTCCCCCAGGCGTTCGTGCTCACCGCGGTGGTCATCGCGTTCGCGGTGACGGTCTACCTGCTCGGGCTGCTGCGGGCCGGGTCCTCGTCGTCCGCGGTCCACGACTCCCACGACTCCCACGACTCCCACGACGACGCGCAGGGACCGACGTGAGCGCCCTCCTCGTCGCGCCGGTCGCGCTGCCGCTGGTCGCCGCCGCCGTCCTCCTGCTGCTCCCCCGCTCGACGGCGCTCGCCCGGGTGGTGGGCCTGGGCAGCACCGGGCTGGTCGTCGTCGCGGCCGCCGTGCTGCTCGCCCGCACGCTCACCGGCGAGGTGCCGGTGGTGCGGGTCGGCGGCTGGCCGGCCGGGATCGCCGTCGTCCTCGCCCTGGACGCCTTCGGCGCGCTGGTGCTGCTGCTCACCGCCGCGGTCACCCTGCTCGGGCTGGTCTACGCGATCGGCACCGGCGAGGACCGTGAGCGCACCTTCACCCCGCTGGTCCTGGTGATGAGCGCCGGGGTCTCCGGGGCGCTGTCCACCGCCGACCTGTTCAACCTCTTCGTCTTCGTCGAGGTCGTGCTGATCCCCAGCTACGTGCTCCTCGGCCTGGCCGGACGACGCCAGCGGATCGCCGGCGCCCGGCTCTACGTGAGCGTGAACCTGCTGGCCTCGACGCTGTTCCTCGGCGGCATCGGGCTGCTCTACGGCGTCACCGGCACCGTCCAGCTGGGCGAGCTCGCCGGGGTGGCCGCCGACAGCGCACCCGCCGCGCTCGCCGCCGGGGTGGTGCTGCTGGCGATGGCGGTGAAGTCCGCGGTCGTCCCGCTGCACAGCTGGCTGCCCGGCTCCTACTCCGTCGCCGGGCCCGCCGTCACCGTGCTGTTCTCCGGGCTGCTGACCAAGGTCGGGCTGTACGCGCTGTTCCGCCTCTACTCGGTGCTCTTCGACGGTGACCCGCGCTTCCTGTGGGTGCTGCTGGCCGTCGCCGTGCTGACCATGGTCGTCGGTGTGCTCTCGGCGGTCGGCTCGAGCGCGGTGCGCCCGGTGCTGACCTCGCACATGGTCAGCCAGATCGGCTACGTGCTGGTCGGGCTGGGGCTGTCCACCGTGGCCGGGCTCACCGCCGCCACCTTCTTCCTGGTGCAGTACGTGCTGGTCAAGGCGGCGCTGTTCATGGTGGGCGGTGCGGTCGAGGTGCGGTACGGCACCGACGTGCTCGACCGGCTGGGCGGCGGGCTGGTGCACCGCGAGCGCTGGCTGGCCGTCGCGTTCGCCGGGTCCGCACTCGCGCTGGTCGGCATCCCGCCGACGTCGGGCTTCGTGGCCAAGCTGCAGCTGGCGTCCGCAGCCGCCGGGGACGGGCCGTGGTGGGTGCTGGTCGCCGTCGTCGCGGTCAGCCTGGTGACGCTGGTGTCGATGCTGAAGCTGTGGAACGGCGTCTTCTGGGGCGACCCCCCGCCGTCGCCGTCGTCCGAGGGCTCCGTGCTGACCCGGACGACGTCGGTCACGCTCGTCGGGCCGCCGCTGCTGCTGGCCGCGACCGCCCTGGTGCTGGGCGTCTGGGCCGAGCCGCTGCTGGCCGCCGTCGGCGTCGCCGGTGCGCAGCTGGCCGACCCGTCGGCGTGGGTGGCGGCGGTGACGGGACGATGAGGCTCTGGCACGTCGTCTCCTTCGTCGCCGTCTACCTCGGCCGGTTCCTGGCTGCCAACGTCCGGGTCGCCGGGCAGGTGCTCCGCCCCCGGCTGGCCCTGGCGCCGGTGGTGGTGGGCGTGCCCCTGCGCTCGCGCACCGACGTCGAGGTGGCCTCGTTCATCGCGCTGGTGGGGCTGACCCCCGGGTCACTCGTCGTCGACCGGCGGGACGGCGTGATCACCGTGCACGCGATGCACGCCGACGACCCCGACGACGAGCTCGCCGCGCTGCGGGGCCTGGAGGACCGGATGCTGACCGCCTGGCGCGGGACGGGAGGGGACGCGTGATCGCCCAGGACCTGGTGCTGGACGTCGCTCTGGTGCTGCTGGCGCTGTGCCTGCTGGTGGCTGCCGCCCGCGCCGTCGTCGGCCCCACCGACGCCGACCGGGTGCTCGCGGTGGACTTCGGGTTCCTGGTGACGCTGTGCGCGGTGGCGCTCCTAGCCGTCCGGCTGCAGACCCCGGCGCTGCTGGACCTGGTGCTCGTGGGCACCCTGGTGGGCTTCCTGGCCACCGTCGCGCTGGCCCGGTTGGTCGCGGGACGGTCCCGGTGAGCGTGCAGACCGTGCTCGGCGACGTCCTGCTGCTGCTGGGCGTGCTGCTGATGGTGGTCGCCGGCATCGGGCTGGTGCGGCTGCCCGACGTCTACAACCGCACCAACGCCGTCGCCAAGGCCGGCGGGCTGGGTCTGGTGCTCGTGCTGCTGGGGGTCGTGGTCCTGGACCCCGGGCCGGCCGCGGTCGTGGTGCTGCTCCTGGCGATCGGGCTGCAGCTGTTCACCGTGCCGATCGCCGGCTTCGAGATCGGCCAGGCCGCCCGGCTGTCAGGTGCGCCGCTGGCTCCCGGCACCCGGGACCGAGCGGGCCTCACGGACCGCGAGCCCGGCCGCGGCGACGACGGTGAGCGGGAGGCAGAACCAGAGCAGGACGAGGCTGAAGGCCGGTAGCGCGTCGTGGTCGGCGGAGTCGAGCACCAGGTAGGCGGTGTAGGCGACGAACCAGGCCAGCAGCACCGCGCCCTCGGGTCGGCTGACCCGCGAGCCGGTGTAGAGCACCACCGCCAGCGCGAGGGTCGCCGCGATCATCACCGGGACGTCGAACCGCACCGCCGCGGGATCGACCGCGATGCCGCCGGGCAGCACCAGCGCCGGCACCCCCAGCACCATCCCGGTGTTGGCCACGTTGCTGCCCACGACGTTGCCCACCGCGAGCTGGGTGTCGCCCTTGGCCGCGGCGATCACCGAGGTGGTGATCTCAGGCATCGCGGTGCCGACGGCGACCACGGTCAGCCCGATCACCAGGTCGCTGAGACCCGCTGCCGCGGCGATCTCGCTGGCGCCGTCGACCAGCCAGTTCGCCCCCAGCACGAGCAACCCGACCCCGGCGAGCAGGAAGAGCACGTCCCGGACCGGCCGGCGGGGGACGTCGTCCTCGGCGGGTGCCGCCTCGGCCTTCCTCCCCCGCACGACCGAGAGCCCGAGGTAGCCGACCAGGGCGAGGGTGAGCAGCGCGCCGTCGACCCGCCCCAGGCCGCCGTCCAGCCCGAGGACCAGCAGCAGGACGGCGATGCCCAGCGCCACCGGGACGTCGAAGCGCAGCAGCGTGCGGTCCCCGCTCTGCGGGCGAATCAGCGCCGCGATCGCCAGGACCAGCAGGATGTTGACGGTGTTGCTGCCGACCGCGTTGCCGACGGCCAGGCCCGGCGAGCCCGACAGCGTCGCGTCGAAGGACACCGCCAGCTCCGGGGCCGACGTCGCGGTGGCCACCAGGGTCGCCCCGACGACCAGCGGCGACACCCCGAGCGCCCGGCCCAGGCCGCTGGCCCCGCGGACCAGCAGCTCGC
The DNA here is from genome assembly GCF_001424455.1 of Geodermatophilus sp. Leaf369. Lineage (NCBI taxonomy): Bacteria > Bacillati > Actinomycetota > Actinomycetes > Geodermatophilales > Geodermatophilaceae > Geodermatophilus > Geodermatophilus sp. Leaf369. The sequence goes on from NZ_LMQA01000001.1 coordinate 1,358,998, forward strand.
CGCCGGCCACGAGGAGCACCAGGCCCGCGACCAGGAGGAGGACCGTCACGGCGGTGATCCTCACATCCGGGCCTCGGGACGCTGCTACGGTGTCCGACGTGCGCGGCAGCCTCCTCCTTATCCGCCGCGGCGAGGCCCTCTCCTAGGTCGGCTCCCTCGCCGCGGTGACCGCGCGTGTCCGCACCCGCGCTGCTGACCGACACACCTCGGCACACCCCGGAGAGCCCCCATGAGCACCGCCCAGCACCCGCACGCCCGCAACGCCCAGCAGCCCTCGGCGATGCCGATCGGGAAGTACGCGCCGTTCACCCCGGTCGACGTCCCCGACCGCACCTGGCCCGCGACGACGACGACGGTCGCCCCCCGCTGGTGCGCCGTCGACCTGCGCGACGGCAACCAGGCGCTGATCGACCCGATGACCCCCGACCGCAAGCGCCGGATGTTCGAGCTGCTCGTCGGGATGGGCTACAAGGAGATCGAGGTCGGCTTCCCCGCCGCCAGCCAGACCGACTACGACTTCGTCCGGCAGCTGATCGAGGACGACCTGATCCCCGACGACGTCAGCATCCAGGTGCTCACCCAGGCCCGCGACGAGCTGATCGAGCGCACCTTCGAGTCCCTGGTCGGCGCCAAGCAGGCGATCGTGCACCTCTACAACTCGACCTCCACGCTGCAGCGCCGCGTGGTGTTCAACAGCGACAAGGCCGGCATCGTCGACATCGCCGTCCACGGCGCCCGGCTGGTGCGCAAGCTGGCGGAGAACATGCCCGAGACCGAGATCCGCTACGAGTACTCGCCGGAGTCCTTCACGGGCACCGAGCTGGAGTTCGCCGTCGAGATCTGCAACGCCGTCACCGACGTCTGGGAGCCCACCCCGGACAACCCGACGATCCTCAACCTGCCGGCGACCGTGGAGATGGCCGAGCCGACCGTCTACGCCGACCAGATCGAGTGGATGCACCGCCACCTGGGCCGGCGCGACTCCGTCGTCCTCTCCCTGCACCCGCACAACGACCGCGGCACCGCCGTCGCCGCAGCCGAGCTGGGCTACCGGGCCGGCGCGGACCGCATCGAGGGCTGCCTGTTCGGCAACGGCGAGCGCACCGGCAACGTCGACCTGGTGACCCTGGGCCTGAACCTGTTCAGCCAGGGCATCGACCCGCAGATCGACTTCTCCGACATCGACGAGATCCGCCGCACCGTCGAGTACTGCAACCAGATCGGCGTGCACGAGCGGCACCCCTACGGCGGCGACCTGGTCTACACCGCGTTCTCCGGCTCGCACCAGGACGCGATCAACAAGGGCTTCGCGGTCATGAAGGCCGATGCCGCCGAGGCCGGCGTGACCGTCGACGACATCCCGTGGGCCGTGCCGTACCTGCCGATCGACCCCAAGGACGTCGGCCGCAGCTACGAGGCCGTCATCCGGGTGAACAGCCAGTCCGGCAAGGGCGGCGTCGCCTACATCATGAAGACCGAGAACCAGCTGGACCTGCCGCGCCGGCTGCAGATCGAGTTCTCCGCCGTCGTCCAGCGGCACACCGAGGACGAGGGCGGCGAGGTGACCGCCGAGCAGATGTGGGCGGCCTTCACCTCGGAGTACCTGCCCGACCCGCACGCGCCCTGGGGCCGCCTCGCGCTGACCGGACACCAGCACACCGCCAGCGGCTCGGGCCCCGACGAGATGATCGTCGAGCTCGTCGACGACGGCGTGCCGGTGTCCCTGACCGGACGCGGCAACGGCCCCATCGCGGCCTTCGTCGACGCGCTCTCCGGCGTCGACGTCGACGTCCGGGTGCTGGACTACGCCGAGCACGCCCTCTCCTCCGGCGGTGACGCCCGCGCCGCGGCCTACGTGGAGTGCGCCGTCGGCGAGCGCGTGCTGTGGGGCGTCGGCATCGACCCCAACATCGTGAGCGCCTCCCTGCGCGCCGTGGTGTCGGCGGTCAACCGCGCCCTGCGCTGACCCACTCGCGGGGGTGGGCCGCGGTCTGGCGGGGTGAGCCGCCGCCGACCGCGGCTCACCCCGCACGGGCGCGGTTCGCCCTCCGGCGTCCACACCCAGGGGCGTCGTCCACAGATGCGCCCGGCCCCGCCGCGGGTAGCCCCTGCACCAGCACGCTCGAGGCATGACCGCCCTCCAGCCCCGCCCCTCCACCACCTGGACCGAGCAGGTCTTCAGCCGAGGTCAGGCGCGCGCCGCCGGGTGGACCGACGCGGAGGTGCGCGCGCGGTTGAGCTCCGGCACCTGGACGACGCTCCGCCGGGGTCTCTACTGCGTGACCACCGATCTCGCCGACGAGGTCCGCCGCTTCCACCTGGAGCTGCTCGCCCTGCAGCGTCACCTGGACCGACCGTCGGCTGTCTTCAGCCACCGCACGGCAGCCCGTCTGTCCGGGATCACCACCTTCGGGTGGGGGGCCACGGAACACCGGCTGGTCGACCCGAGCCGATGGCGGACAGGCGTGGGCTACCGGATGACCCGAGCCGGACTCCCCGCCGCCCATCTCGCCCGTCGCGGTCCGTTCCCGGTGACGGCGGCTGCCCGGACCCTCGTCGACCTGTGTCGCGACCTGCCCGAGCTCGACGCGGTGGCCACGCTCGACCGCGCGCTGCTCCGTGGGCAGGTCCATCGGGGGCAGCTGGACGACGCGCTGGAGCGGGCCCGCTTCGCCATCGGCACACCGATCGCCCGACGGGCGGTGGAACGGTCGAACGGCCGGTCCGAGTCGTGGCTCGAGAGCGCCTGGCGGGTCCGTCACCTGGCCGCGGGCCTGCCCGAGCCGGAGCTGCAGGTGGAGATCTGGGCCGACGGGAAGCTCGTCAAGGTCGTCGACGGCTGGCTGCGTGGACACGCCATCGCCTTCGAGGGCGACGGGAAGGTGAAGTACACCGACCCGTACGGCAGGAAGGACCCGGCAGAGGTGCTCTGGGCGGAGAAGCTGGCCGAGGACGCGGTGCGCGCGCTGGGGATCCGGGTCCTGCGGCCGACGATGGCCGACGTCGGGTCGGGGTGGCCCGCCTTCGCCGCCCGGGTGGCTCGGGAGGTGGCGGCGCCCGTGCCCCCGCTGCAGCCGTTCACCGCCGTCCAGCGCGACGTGGGCCGGTTGCGGCCACCGTCCCGCCCCTGAGCCGGGTCGCGGTGGGGTGAGCCGGAGTCGACCGCGGCGCACCCCACCGCACCGCGGCTCACCCTGGGGCGGGGGGGCTAGGAGGTGGTGCGGGGGGTGGCGTCGGGGCCGTCGGCGGGCTCGTCGACGTCGGGGTCGCCCTCGGGGTGCTCGGGGTGCGGGCGGCTGGGCAGCGGGTCCGCTGGCTTGCCGAGCTCGTCGACCAGCAGCAGGTCGCGGCGCACGTGCCGGCGGCGGTAGGCGATCCGGCTGACCATGTGCGCGCTGACCGGGGCGGTGAGCAGCTGGAAGACCCCGACCAGGACCAGCATCCAGACGATCGGCTGGCCGGCGAGCCGGATCACCGCGCCGGTCATCACCAGCAGCACACCGAGCACCTGGGGCTTGGTGGCCGCGTGCATCCGGTTGAGCACGTCGGGGAAGCGGATGAGGCCCAGGCCCGCGGTGAGGCAGAGGAAGCAGCCGGCGACCAGGCAGACCGAGGCGACGACGTCGGCGACGCTCACGACGTCCCCTCGCTCCGTGCGTCGGGCCGACCGGAGAGGTCGGCGTCGCCCCCGCGGGTGGCCGGGTCCCCGGTGCTCACCAGCATGCCGCCGATGTAGCGGGCCACCGAGACCGACCCGACGAAGGCCAGCAGGGCGACGACCAGCAGCACCGGTTCCAGTGAGATGTCCTCGTAGACCGCGCAGTACACGGCGATGCCGCAGGCGATGGTCACCAGCAGCGCGTCGGTGGCGACCACCCGGTCCAGCAGGGAGGGGCCCATCGCGAGGCGGGCGAGGATCAGCACGGCGCCCACCCCCAGCAGGGCGAAGCAGACGAGGGGGACCACGGTCGTCATCGCTGGCTCAGCCTCTCGGTGCCCTGGGTCTCCGGGGTGTCGGTGTCGGGACGGTCGAGCCGGGCGATGTCCTCGGCCGAGCCGAAGGCGCGCACCACGCGGTCCTCCATGCCCAGCACGTTGGCCCGCTGCCGCTCGACGTGCGCCAGGTCGCGCACCTGCACCAGGTGCAGGGCGAGCACCTGCTCCTCGCGGTCCAGGTCGAGCACGAGCGACCCGGGCACCAGCGACAACGCCTCGGCGATGACGGTCAGCAGCAGGTCGGAGTCGGTGCGCAGCTGCACGGTGATGATCGCCGAGCGGTGCCGGCCGGGCCGGAACGCCAGCCACGACACCTCGGCGCTGGACACCAGCAGGTCGACCACGAACCGGCCCAGGAAGCGCAGCGCGGCCAGCGGCCGGAAGCGCCCGGAGGCGGGCACGCTGGGCAGCGGCAGCAGCGTCGTCGCCACGATCGCGATGAGCAGCCCGCTGAGCAGGTTCGCCCAGCTGAACGTGCCCCACAGCATGTTCCAGACCAGCACCAGCCAGACCAGCAGCGGCACCTGCTGGCGCAGCCGGGTCACCCGCGCGGTCACTCGACCACCCGGTCGCCGAAGACCGACTCCAGGTAGGGCGTGCGGTCGACGAGGTCGTCGGCGGCCCGGTCGGCGACGCCGTAGAGCACCCCGCCGAACACGGTGATCGCGACGGTGATGGCGACGAAGCCGGCGGTGGCCGCGACCATGGTCTTGGGGAGCTTGGCGGCCTGCAGCTGCTCGGTGGTGACGGCGGTGCCGGCGGCCGGCCGGATCGCCTCGAGGTCCTCGTCGGCGGTGTCCACCGCACGGGGGCGCCAGAAGGCACGGCCCCAGACGCGGGCGATGGCCACCAGGGTCAGCAGGCTGGTGACGACCGCGCCACCGACCAGCACGTAGGGCCCGACCCCGCCTACGGCGACGCCGGCCTCGATGAGCCCGAGCTTGCCGATGAAGCCCGACAGCGGCGGGATCCCGGCCAGGTTCATCGCCGGGACGAAGAACAGGATCGCCAGCAGCGGGGACGCCTTGGCCAGGCCGCCCAGCTTCTCGGTGTTCGTCGTCCCCCCGCGGCGTTCGACCAGGCCGGTGGCCAGGAAGAGCGTGGTCTGGATGGCGATGTGGTGGACGACGTAGAAGATCGCCCCGGCGAAGCCCGCCGTCGTCCCGAGCGCGACGCCGAAGACCATGTACCCGATGTGGCTGACCAGGGTGAACGACAGCATCCGCTTGACGTCGGTCTGCGCGACCGCACCCAAGATGCCGATGACCATGGTCGCCAGCGCGGCCCACAGCAGCAGGTCGTTCAACGCACCGCTGGGGAACAGCAGCGTGTTCGTCCGGATGATCGCGTAGACGCCGACCTTGGTGAGCAGCCCGGCGAACACCGCGGTGACCGGGGCCGGCGCGGTGGGGTAGCTGTCGGGGAGCCAGGCCGAGAGCGGGAACACCGCTGCCTTGATCCCGAACGCGACCAGCAGCATGGACTGCAGCAGCAGCTGGGTGCCGTCGGGCAGCTCCCCCAGGCGGACGGCGAGCTGGGCCATGTTGACCGTGCCGGTGGCGGCGTAGACCAGCGCGATCGCGGCCAGGAAGACCAGCGAGCTCATCAGGCTGACCACCACGTAGGTGATGCCGGCCCGGATGCGCCCGGCGGTGCCGCCCAAGGTCAGCAGCACGTAGCTGGCGGCCAGCAGCACCTCGAAGCCGACGTAGAGGTTGAAGAGGTCCCCGGCGAGGAACGCGTTGCTCACGCCGGCGACCAGCACCAGGTAGGTCGGGTGGAAGATCGACAACGGGGTGTCGGTCTCGTCGCCGTCGGCCACACCCTGCCCGACGGCGAAGACGAGCACGCCGAGGGTGACGGTGTTCGCCACGACCAGCATCAGCGCGCTGAGCCGGTCGACCACGAGCACGATGCCCAGCGGCACCGGCCACCCGCCGACCGACACCGAGGTGGCGCCCTCGGCGTCGGCGAGGAACAGCAGCGACACCGAGACGGCGAGCACCGCGGTGAGCACCAGGATGCTCAGCGTCCGCTGGAGCTGGGGGTGCCTGCCGACCAGCAGGGCCCCGGCGGCACCCAGCAGCGGCAGCAGCACCGGCAGCGGGGTGAGCACGCGGATCAGGTCGTCCATCAGTGCTCCTCCTCCCGTCGGGCCGACCGGCCGCCGGCCGGGGTCGCGCTGACGTCGCCGACGGCGGCTGCCTCGGCGGACTCGTTCTCGGCCGCCTCGGCGCCGGCCAGGCCCAGCGCGACGTCGTCCGAGGGGGTGTCGGTGTCGGGGTGGTGCGGGGGCGCCTCGACGGTGAGCCCGTCGCCGGGGCCGCGCTCGGCCGGGTGCAGCAGCTCGGGGTCGCGGTCGTCGGCGTCGATCTCCTCGCGGGTGGCCACCCGGAGGTCCTCGGCGTCGTCCTGCACGACCTCGTCACGCACCAGCCGCCACGAGCGGTAGATCATCGCCAGCACGAACGCGGAGATGCCGAACGTGATGACGATGGCGGTGAGCACCAGCGCCTGGGGCAGCGGGTCGTTGATCTGCGACTCGTCGTCGACGGGGAGGATCGGGGCGAGCCCGGCCACCCCGCCGGCCGACAGCAGCAGCACGTTGGTCGCGTTGCCCAGCAGCAGGAACCCCAGCAGCACCCGGGTCAGGCTGCGGTCCAGCAGCAGGTAGACGCCGGCGGCGTAGAGCCCGGCGATGATCACCGGCAGGACGACGGTGGGGGTCATCGGGGTCCTCCCGGGGCGAGGGCGCCGGAGGACTCGCGGGACGACGCGACCGGGCCGCCGTCCTCGACGTGGTGCACGCCGCCGGTGCCCGTGCCGTCGCCGTCCTCCTGCTCGCGGTCGTCGTCCTCGTCGTCGGCGTCGATCTGCGCGCCGAGGCTGCGCAGCACGTCGAGCACGAGGCCGATGACGATCAGGTAGACGCCCATGTCGAAGAACAGCGAGGTGACCAGCTTGACGTCGCCCAGCAGCGGCACGGTGCGCTCGAGGATGGTGGTCTGCAGCGCGTCGGCGCCGAGGACGAGGCCGGCGATGCCGGTGGTGCCGGCCAGCAGCAGGCCGCCGCCGAGCAGCTTGCCGGGGTCGACCGGCGCCGCCTCGCCGAGCTCGTACCGGCCACCGGCCAGGTAGCGCAGCACGAGCGCGAGCCCGGCCACCAGACCGCCGGCGAAGCCGCCACCGGGCACGTTGTGCCCGCTGAACAGCAGGTAGACGCTCAGCACGATGATCGTGTGGAACAGCGCCCGGGTGATCACCTCGAGGATGACCGAGCGGCGCTGCGGGGCCAGGGTCGCGCTCGCGGCCAGCCAGCGGTCGCGCGGTGCGCGGCGGGCCGCGGCGGCGCCGACGTCGGGGGCGTGGGTCGCGCGGGCGACGGCGCCGGTGCGCTCGCGGAGGAAGACCAGGCTGGCCACGCCGGTGGCGACGACGACGAGCAGCGACACCTCGAGCATCGTGTCCCAGGCCCGGATGTCGACCAGGGTCACGTTGACGATGTTCTCGCCGCCGCCGAAGTCGTAGGCCTGCTGGGGGTAGTCCACCGAGACCGGGGTGGCGGTGCGGGCGCCGAGGGCGACCACGCCGACCCCGCCCATGAGCAGGCCGACCGCGACGGCGATGAGGCCGCGGGCGGTGCGCTCCTTGGCCTGGTGCCGGTCGGAGATGTCCTTGGGCAGCTTGCGCAGCACGAGCACGAACGTGACCAGGGTGAGCGTCTCGACCAGGAACTGGGTGAGCGCGAGGTCGGGGGCGCCCTGCAGGGCGAAGAGGACGCCGATGCCGTAGCCGGTGACACCCACGACCAGCACGGCCGACAGCCGCTGCCGGATCCGCACGGCCAGGGCGGCGGCCCCGAGGACGACGACGCCGACCAGGGCCTGCACCGGGGTGTCCCAGAGCCGGACGTCGTCGGGCCAGGGCGCCCGGAACACCAGGATCGAGCCGGGCAGCGCGACCAGCACCACCAGGATCACGCCCAGGTAGGTGGGCAGCGAGCCGCGCTGGGTGGTGCGGGTGGTGACCTGTGCGACGACGTCCAGGCCGCGCATGGTGTGCCAGTAGCCCTCGTCGGCCGAGGCGTCCATGGCGACCCGGCGCTGGAGCCGGGCGACCAGGTCGCGGGCGGCGAACAGCGCCAGACCGCCGACCAGGGTGACCAGCGAGAGCAGCAGCGCCGGCTGCAGGCCGTGCCACAGCGCGAGGGACTCGGCCTCCTCGGCGACCAGCGGCAGCGTGTCGGCGTAGGGGGCGACCAGCGGCTCCAGGGAGGAGCTCAGCGGGCCGGCGGCCAGGCCGAGCAGCGCCAGGACGACGGGGGCGGCGAGGAACGCCGGACCCGGCCGGTGCAGGTGCTCGGGGCTGGGGCGGTCGGCCGCGCAGTGCCGCAGCGAGCCGCCGGTGCCGAAGGCGCCCCAGAGGAAACGGGCGGTGTAGGCCACGGTCAGCACCGAGCCCAGCAGCAGGCCGAGCAGGGTGACCATCGCCCAGACCCGGCTCTCCAGGCCGCCGTCCAGGAACGCGGTGAAGGCCGCCTCCTTGCCGACGAAGCCCAGCAGCGGGGGCAGCCCGGCCATCGAGGCGCCGGCCAGCCCGGCGACGACGGCCAGCACCGGCACCCGGCGTCCCAGGCCGTTGATCTCGCGCAGGTCGCGGGTGCCGCAGGTGTGGTCGATGACGCCGACGGTGAGGAACAGCGTGGACTTGAAGAGCCCGTGCGCCAGGAGCATCGCGATCCCGGCCGCCGCGGCCTCCCGGCTGCCGGTGCCCACCAGCACCATGAGGAAGCCCAGCTGGCTGACCGTGCCGAAGGCCAGCAGCAGCTTGAGGTCGTACTGGCGCAGCGCGCGGTAGCCGCCGAGCAGCATCGTGGCCAGGCCCAACCCGAGGACGACGGGCTTCCAGCCGGGGGTGTCGGCGAACCCGGGGGCCAGCCGGGCGATCAGGTAGATGCCGCCCTTCACCATCGCCGCGGCGTGCAGGTACGCGCTGACCGGGGTGGGGGCCTGCATGGCGCCGGGCAGCCAGAAGTGGAACGGGACCATCGCGGACTTGGTGACCGCGCCGGCGATCACCAGCAGCACGCCGACGGTGACCACCGGGCCGGTGCCCGGGTCCGCCACGACCTCGCTGAGCAGGTAGCTCCCGCTGGCCTGCCCGATCATCACCAGCCCGACGAGCATCGCCAGCCCGCCGGCGGTGGTGACGATCAGCGCCTGCTGGGCGGCCCGCCGGGCGGCCACCGCGGCACCGCTGCCACCGATCAGCAGGAAGGAGAAGACCGTGGTCAGCTCCCAGAACACGTAGAGCAGCAGCATGTCGTCGGCCACGACCAGGCCCAGCATCGACCCGGCGAAGGCCATCAGGACGCCGGCGAAGCGCCGCAGGCCCTCGTCGTCGGGCTCGAAGTAGCGGGCGCAGTAGACGAAGACCAGTGCGCCCACGCCGGTGACCAGGGCGGCGACGGACAGCGCGAGGGCGTCCAACCGCAGGGTGACGTCGAGGTCCAGCGCCGGGATCCACGTGGTGACCTCGTCGACGGTGCCGCCGTCCAGCACCGTGGACAGCTGGGCCATCAGCCAGCCGAAGGCGGCCGCCGGGACCAGGGCGAGCACGTAGTAGGCCGAGCGCCCCCACCAGCGCACCAGGACGGGCGCCAGCACGGCGGCCACCAGGTGTGCGAGGAGGAGCAGGCCCACGGGTCTCCAGGGGGTCTCGGGATGCGGCCGGGCGTGATCACGGCGCGCGCGTTCGATTCGTTCGATTTACAGTCTGCCCCGTGGACCACGGCCTGCGCGAGTCGACGGTGCACCCGCCTGCCGTGTCGCCCCCGTTGCCTGCGGGTCCGTGGGTGCTCACGGGCCCGGACGGGACGGAGATCACGCTGCCGACCGAGCTGGCCGAGGCCCTGGAGTTCGTCGCCGACGCCTTCACCGACGGCGCCGCGGTCACCCTGAGCCGGCACGAGCGGATGGTCACCACCCAGGAGGCCGCCGACCTGCTCGGGGTCAGCCGCCCGACGCTGGTCCGGATGCTCGACCACGGGCTGATCCCCTACGACCAGCCCGGCAGCCACCGGCGGCTGCGGCTCTCCGACGTGCTCGCCCACCAGGCCCGCTGCCACCACGAGGACCCCGCCACCCCGCGCTGACTGCCCCAGGCAGGGGAAGCCCTGCACACACCTGCGGGGCTCCCGGGTGTGTGCAGGGCTTCCCCTGCCTGACGGTGGGCCCGGGTCCTAGGCGAGGTCGGAGGCGACGAGCCAGTCGGTCTCGACCTGTTCCTTCTCGGCCTGCAGCTGCAGCAGCTGGGCGTTGAGGGTGGCGACCTTGGCGTGGTCGGTCGCGGCCGCGGCGAGCTGGTCGTGCAGCTTCTTCTCGTCGCCGTCCAGCTTGAGCATCCGGCGCTCGAGCTTCTGGACCTCCTTGCGGGCGGCGCGGGCGTCGGCGGCCGACACCGCGGGTGCCTGCGCCGTCGTCCCCAGGCCGGACTGGGCCCCGGACGCCGTGGTCAGCGGGGCACCCCCGGCGGCGCGGCGCCGCAGGTACTCCTCGACGCCGCCCGGGAGCTGGGCCAGGGACCCGTCGCCGAGCAGCGCGACGACGGTGTCGCAGACCCGGTCGACGAAGTACCGGTCGTGGCTGACGACCAGCACCGTGCCGGGGAAGGAGTCGAGCAGGTCCTCCAGCGCGGTGAGGGTGTCGATGTCCAGGTCGTTGGTCGGCTCGTCGAGGATCAGCACGTTGGGCTCGGCCATCAGCAGCCGGAGCAGCTGCAGCCGGCGCCGCTCGCCACCGGACAGGTCGCCCACCGGGGTCCACTGCCGGCTCGCCGCGAAGCCGAAGCGCTCGGCCAGCGTGGACGCGGAGATCTCCTGGTTGCCCAGCCGCGCGACGCGGGCGACGTCCTGCACGGCCTCGAGCACGCGCGCCTTGGGCGGCAGCTCGGTGACGTGCTGGGAAAGGTAGGCCTGCGAGACGGTCTGGCCGACCTTGATCGTCCCGGAGTCCGGCCTGTTCTCCCCCACCAGCAGCTTGAGCAGGGAGGTCTTGCCGGCGCCGTTGACCCCGACGATGCCGATCCGGTCGCCCGGGCCGACGTTCCAGTCGAGGTCGGCGAACAACGTGCGCGGGCCGTCCTCGGTGGGGACGGCGTAGTCGACGTGCTCGAGCTCGTAGACCGTCTTGCCCAGCCGGCGGGCGGCGAAGTTCGACAGCGCGAGCTTGTCGCGGGCCGGCGGCTCGTCGGCGATGAGCGCCTGGGCGGCGTCGATGCGGAACTTGGGCTTGCTGGTGCGGGCCGGCGGGCCCCGGCGCAGCCAGGCCAGCTCCTTGCGCACCAGGTTCAGCCGGCGCTCCTCGGTGACGCTGGAGATCCGGGCACGCTCGGCCCGGGCCAGCGTGTAGGCGGAGTAGCCGCCGTCGTAGGCGTAGACCGAGCCGTCGGCGACCTCCCACGTGGTGGTGCAGACCTCGTCGAGGAACCACCGGTCGTGGGTGACGACCACCATGCCGCCGGCGCGCTGCTTGACGTACTCGGCCAGCCACGCGACGCCCTCGACGTCCAGGTGGTTGGTGGGCTCGTCGAGGACCAGCAGGTCCAGCGGCCGCACCAGCTGCGCGGCCAACGCGACGCGGCGGCGCTCGCCACCGGACATCGGGGCGACCGGGGCGTCCAGGCCGAGCCGGTCGAGCTCCAGGCCGGTGAGCACGGAGCGGACGGCGGGGTCGGCGGCCCACTCGTGCTCGGCGGCGTACCCGGAGAGGACGACGTCGTGCACGGTCGTGCCCGCCGGCAGCGTGCCGGCCTGGTCGAGCACGCCCATCGCGATGTCGTTGCGCATGGTGACCCGGCCGGAGTCGGGGGGCTCCACGCCGGTGAGCACCGACAGCAGGGTCGACTTGCCCCCGCCGTTGCGGCCGACGACGCCGATCCGCTCGCCGGCGGAGATGCCGAGGGAGACGTCGTCGAGCAGGGAGGTCGTGCCGTGGGCCTTGGAGACGCGTTCGAGCGAGACCAGGTTGAGCGGAGTCGTCATGAGGACCTCAGTCTCCCAGGTCCCTGCCACCGGACCGACGGCCCCGGCATCAGGCGAGCCGGGTGACCTCCACGACGACCGAGTGCCCCTGGCTGCGCGGCCCGGAGAAGATCCCCTTCAGCGGGGGCACGTCGCGGTAGTCCCGGCCGCGACCCAGGGTCACGTGCCGGGTGCCGATCTCCACGACGTTGGTGGGGTCGTAGCCGGTCCAGCTGCCGTCCCACCACTCGACCCAGGCGTGGCTCTCGCCCTTGACCGGCTCGCCGATCGCCGCGCCGGGCTTGGGGTGCAGGTAGCCCGACACGTAGCGGGCCGGGATGCCGAGTGAGCGCAGCAGCCCGACCGACACGTGCGCCATGTCCTGGCAGACGCCCTTGCCCGACGTCCACGCCTGCATGGCGTTGGTCTTCACGTTCGTCGAGCCGGACAGGTACTGCATGTGGTCGTGCACGAACCGGCACACCCGGTGGCCGGCCTCGCGCGGGTCGGCGTCGCCGACGACGTCCCGGACGGCACGGACGACGGGGGCGTCCATCGCGGTCAGCGGGGTCGGCCGCAGCATCTCCCCGAACCGGTCGACGACGTCGGCGTCGGCCAGCCCCTCCCAGGACACCACCGGCGCCTGGTCGGGCTCGGGCCCGGCCTCGACCACCGAGGTGGCGACGACGGCCAGCTCGCGGTGCGGGCCGTGCAGGTCGAACGCGGTGACCGTGGAGCCCCAGTAGTCCCGGTAGGCGTGGATCGAGGCCGCCGGTTCCACCTCGACCCGGGAGCGCAGCGTGGTCTGCCGGGTGGTGTTCTCCGGGGTCATCCGGGCCTCGTTGTAGGAGGACCGCACGGGCCCGGCGTACTCGAAGCGGGTGCGGTGCACGACCTGCAACCGCCACCGGTCCGGCGCCGGGCGGGACTGGGACTGGGACTGGGACTGCGCGCTCATCGGGCTCATCCCACGCCTTCCGGCACCCACACCTGGGGCGCCTGCTCGGTGAAGAACCTGCTGGTCACGGCCTCACTGGCCGCCGAGCAGGTGCGCTGCAGCTCGTCGAGCCGGGTGGGCAGCTTGGCGAGGATCTCGTCGGTGCCCATGAACTCCAGCATCGTCCGGGCCCGTCCGACGATCCGGTGGGCCTCCCCCGCGACGCCGATCCGGTGCCCGTCGCGGACGTTGGAGCGCTCGAGCTCGGCCAGGCAGCCCTCGGCCTGCTCCAGCGCGGCGAACACCGAGCGGGGGAAGAGCCGGTCCAGCAGCAGGAACTCCGCGGCCCGGCTGGAGTTGACCGCACCCCGGTAGGTGCGCAGGTAGGGCTCGTAGGCCCCGGTCGAGCGCAGCACCAACGTCCAGGACGGCGCCGCGTCACCGGCCAGCACCCGGGTGGAGAGCATCCGGCTGGTCATGTCCACCCGCTCCAGCGAGCGGCCCAGGATGAGGAACAGCCAGCTCTCGTCCCGGCTCATCGTGGCGTCGGCCAGCCCGAACACCATGGCCGAGCGCTCCCGGACGAACCGGAACAGCGAGTGCGGGCCGTAGCGGCGGGCCATCGTGCGCTGCTGGGGCAGCGCGTTGTGGGTGACGTTGAGGGACTCCCAGATCTCCGCCGACAGCACCTCGCGGGCGCCGCGGGCGTTCTCCCGGGCCGCGCTCAGCGCACCGACGATCGAGCTCGGGGCCACCCGGTCGAAGGCCAGCGTGCCGAGCACCCGCTCGGTGTCGGCCTCCTCCAGCGGGCAGGGCACGCCCATCAGCGCGAGCAGGTTGTGGCAGGCCCGCTGCTCGTCGATCCACGGGTCCTCGACCAGCCGCTGGGTGTGCACGTCGAGGATCCGGGCGGTGTCGTCGGCCCGCTCCACGTAGCGCCCGATCCAGAACAGCGACTCGGCGATGCGGCTCAGCACTGCGACACCCCTTGCTGCTGCTGTTGGCCCTGGGCGACGGCGTTGTCGTTGGCCGGGCCGGGGTCCTGGGCGGGGGGCTCGGCGGGCAGGTCGGCGGTGGTGAACTCGATCTGGGTGCGATCGGGGGTGGGCTCGGCCTGTGGGCGGGAACCGGAGATGACCCAGGTGTCCTTGGACCCGCCGCCCTGGCTGGAGTTGACCACCAGCTCGCCCTCGGGCAGCGCGACCCGGGTCAGCCCGCCGGGGAGCACCCACACGTCGGTGCCGTCGTTGACCGCGAAGGGCCGCAGGTCGACGTGCCGCGGGGCGATCTTGCCGTTGATCAGCGTCGGGGACGTCGAGAGCCCGATCGGCTTCTGCGCGATCCAGTCCCGGGGGGAGGCGCGCACCTTCACCGCGAGCTCGGCGAGGGTCTTCTCGTCGGCACGCGGGCCGATCACGATGCCCTTGCCGCCGGAGCCGTCGACCGGCTTGAGCACGAGCTGGTCCAGGCTGGACAGCACCCACTCGGTGGCGTCGGCGTCGTCCAGGCGGTAGGTGTCGGCGTTGGCGAGCACCGGCTCCTCGCCCAGGTAGTAGCGGATGAGGTCGGGCACCCACGTGTAGATGAGCTTGTCGTCGGCTACGCCGTTGCCCACCGCGTTCGCGATGGTCACCCGGCCGGCGCGGGCGGCGTTGAGCACGCCGGCGCAGCCGATCACGGAGTCCGAGCGGAAGTGCACCGGGTCGAGGAACTCGTCGTCGATGCGCCGGTAGACCACGTCCACGCGCTGCTGGCCGTCCGTCGTCCGCATGCTGACCTGGCCGCCGGAGCAGACCAGGTCGCGGCCCTCGACCAGCTCGACGCCCATCTGGCGGGCCAGCAGGGCGTGCTCGAAGTAGGCCGAGTTGTAGACACCGGGGGTGAGGACGACGACGGTCGGGTCGCTCACCCCGGTCGGCGCCGAGGCCTTCAGCGCGGCGAGCAGCTTGGACGGGTAGTCCGCGACCGGCTGGATGCGGTGGTCGCCGAACAGCTCGGGCAGCACCTGGCTCATCGCCGCCCGGTTGGTGATCACGTAGCTGACGCCCGACGGGCTGCGCAGGTTGTCCTCGAGCACCCGGAAGTCCCCGGCCTCGTCGCGGACCAGGTCGATGCCCGAGACGTGCACCCGCACGCCGTTGGGCGGCACCAGGCCGTGCGCGGCGCGGTGGAAGTGCGCGCTGGTGGTGATCACGCTGCGCGGGACGATGCGGTCGGCGAACACCTGGCCGGCGCCGTAGACGTCGGCCAGGAACGCCTCGAGGGCGTGCACCCGCTGGGCGACCCCGCGCTCGACGTGCGCCCACTCGTCGCTGCCGATCACCCGCGGCACGATGTCCAGCGGGAAGGGCTGCTCCTCCCCCGCGTGCGCGAAGGTGACCCCGGCGTCGCGGTAGGTCTGGCTCAGCACGTCTGCGCGGGCCGCGAGCTCCTCCCCGGACATCGGTTGGAGCGAGCTGAAGAGCCCGGCGTACGGCGGCCGCGGTTGGGCCGGTGCGCCGAACATCTCGTCCCACTGCTCCCCGAGGGGGTAGCCGTCGAAGAGGTCCGCCATGCGGGGAACCTATCCAGGGCTCGTGAACGGCGCGTGTCGGCGCGCACAGCCGCTCAGGCAGTGGTTCAGGCGGAGGCGCGGCGGACCAGCTCGGTCGCGCAGACCCGGGACTCCGCGGGCCCGGCGACCCCGTCGATCTGGCGTTGCAGCAGCTCGGTGAGCTGGCGGGTCATCCGGTCCAGCGGCTGGGCCACGGTGGTCAGCGGGGGGTCGCAGGTGCGGGCCACCTCCGCGTCGTCGAAGCCGACGACGGCGACGTCCTCGGGCACCCGGCGTCCGGCCGCGCGCAGCGCCCGCAGCGCGCCCACCGCCATCGGGTCCGAGGCCACGAACACCGCGTCCAGGTCGGGGCACTGCTCCAGCAGCCGGGCCATCGCGGCCTCTCCCCCGGCCTCGGTGAAGTCGCCGTGCGCGACGAGCGCCGGGTCGGTGGGCCGGCCGGCCGCGGTGAGCGCCCGGGCCCAGCCGGCGTGCCGGTCGACCCCGGCGATCATGTCCATCGGGCCGGTGAGCGTGGCGATGCGGGACCGCCCCTGCTCCAGGAGGAACCGGGTGGCCACCCCGGCGCCCCCGGCGTTGTCGGCGTCGACGAAGGCCACCTCGCGCCCGTCGTAGGGCCGACCGCACAGCACCAACGGCACCCCGGCGTCGGTGAGCACGGCGGGCAGCAGGTCCTCGCTGTGCAGGGACATGAGGACGACGCCGTCGACGTGGCCCTGCCGGGCGTAGCGGCCGATCTTCTGCTGCTCGCGCGCGTCCCGGGCGGTGAGCAGCACCAGGGTCAGCTCGGTGTCGGCCAGGGCGGCGGACACCCCGTGCACGATGCTGGCGAAGAACGGGTCGGAGAAGACCTGGCTGTTGGGCTCGGACAGCACCAGCGCGATGGTGTCGGTGCGCCGGGTGACCAGGCTGCGGGCCATCCGGTTGGGCACGTAGTGCAGCTGCTCGATGGCGGCGTGCACGGCCACCCGCGCCTCGGGACTGACCCGCGGGGAGTCGTTGACCACCCGGGAGACGGTCGCCCGGGACACGCCGGCCAGCACCGCCACCTCGTCGAGGGTCGGCAGCGCGGTGCGCGTCCCGGTCGTGGTCACGGGGCCATCGTGCGGCACGAGGGGCGTCCTGGGAAGGGCTCCGTGGAAGCGCTCCCACATTTCCGTGCCGAGTCCTTGACAGCCCCCTGTGACGCCGCCCACTCTCTTCGTCAAGCCCGTGAGAGCGTTCTCACGGCCTCCGCCACCGGGCACCGACGCCCCGGACCGGCGGCTCTCGATGGAGGTCCCATGTTCGATCACCGACGCGGACGCGCGGCTGCGTCCGCCGCCGTCGCCCTCGCCCTGCTGACCGCCGGCTGCGGCGGCGGGAGCGCCGCGGACGGCGGCAGCGCCGACGACCCGATCACCCTGACGATGGGCCTCTACGGCACCTTCGGCTACGAGGAGGCCGGGCTCTACGAGGAGTACATGGAGCTGCACCCGGAGATCCGGATCGAGCAGTCCGTGGTGGCCCAGTCCGGGGCGTACTACCAGGCGCTGCAGACCCGGCTGGCCGCCGGTTCGGGGATGGCAGACGTCCAGGGCATCGAGATCGGCTTCGTCGCCGACGTGACGGCCAACCACGCCGACGCCTTCGTCGACTTCGCCGCGCAGGACAACGCCGACGAGCTCGAGGGCACCTTCTACGACTGGAAGTGGGACCAGGCCAGCACCACCGACGGCCGGGTGATCGGGCTCGGGACCGACGCCGGCCCGCAGGCCATGTGCTACCGCCAGGACCTCTTCGAGGCCGCCGGGCTGCCCACCGACCCGGCCGCGGTCAGCGCGCTGTGGCCCACCTGGGACGACTACCTGGCCACCGGCCAGCAGTACACCGACTCGGCCACCCGCCAGGAGGGCAGCTCGTTCGTCGACAGCCCGAACAGCGTCTTCGCCCCCGCCGTCCGGCAGGGCGACGTCGCCTACGACGACGAGGACGGCAACCCCGTCGTCGAGGACAGCGACGGCGTCGAGACCGCGTGGGACCTGGCCAGCCAGGCCGCGGACGACGGCCTGACGGCGTCGCTGGCCCAGTTCGGCGACGACTGGAACGCCGCCTTCAGCAACGGCGCGTTCGCCACCATCGCCTGCCCGTCCTGGATGTTGGGCTACATCACCTCGCAGATGGGCGACGAGGGGGCGGGGCTCTGGAACGTCGCCACCCTGCCCGGGCAGGCCGAGGCCGGCAGCACCTGGGGCGGCTCGTGGCTCGGGGTGCCCAGCAGCGGTGAGCACGTCGAGGAGGCCACCGCCCTGGTCGAGTGGCTGACCGCCCCCGAGCAGCAGGTGAGGATGTTCACCGACGGTGGGTTCTTCCCCTCCAGCTCGACCGCCGCGGAGAGCCCCGAGGTCGCCGACACCGTCAGCGAGTACTTCAGCGACGCGCCCATCGGGCAGGTCTTCGGCGACGCCGCGGACTCCGTGCGACGGACGCCGATCGGGCCGTACGACACCCAGATCCAGGACGCGTTCTCCGCGGCGCTGACCACGGTGGCCGACGGTGACCGGACCCCCGACGAGGCCTACACCGACGCGCTGAACGCCATCGAGCAGGTCGTCGGCGGCTGACCGGCCGCACCACCCGAGTCGCGGTGCCCGGGGGTGGCCTCCACCCCCGGGCACCTGCACCGGCCCACACACCACCACCCCGACCACCGGGAGCACCGTGACCCTCGCCGACGACAGCCTGCGCACCGCCCTCCCCGTGGCCGTGCCCGAGCCGGTCGCCCCACCACCCGTCGACACCGCAGCGCCCCGCCGTCGCCGGGCCCGGCTGTCGGAGAACCGCTGGGGCTACGCCTACGTCGCCCCCTTCTTCCTCGTGTTCGGCGCCTTCAGCCTCTTCCCCTTCGTCTTCACGCTGTGGATCTCCCTGCACGAGACCCGGCTGTCCGACATCGGCGGGGGCACCTTCGTCGGGCTGGACAACTACGCGGCGCTGCTGGGCAACGCCTACTTCTGGAACGCCCTGCGCAACACGGTCACGATCGGCGTCCTGGCCACCGTGCCCCAGCTGTGCCTGGCCCTGGGGCTGGCCCACCTGCTGCACTACAAGCTCCGGGGCAGGACCTTCTTCCGGGTCGTGATGCTGATGCCCTACGCCACCAGCATCGCCGCCGCGACCCTGGTCTTCGCCACCCTGTTCGGCCGGGACTACGGCCTGATCAACACCGGCCTGGAGGCCGTCGGGCTGGACCGGATCGACTGGGAGTCCGGCAGCCTGACCAGCCAGGTCGCCATCGCGGTCATCGTGACCTGGCGGTGGACGGGCTACAACGCGCTGATCTACCTGGCGGCCATGCAGTCGATCCCCGACGAGCTCTACGAGGCCGCGGAGATGGACGGCGCGAGCCGGTGGCGGCAGTTCCTGCACGTCACGATCCCGTCGCTGCGCCCCACGATCCTGTTCACCGTCGTGGTCTCCACGATCGGGGCGGTGCAGTTGTTCGGCGAGCCGCTGCTGTTCGCCGGCAACGGCAGCACCACCGGCGGCGCCCGGAACCAGTACCAGACCCTGGGCCTGCTGATGTACCAGCAGGGCTGGTCCAACTTCAACATCGGCCAGGCCGCCACCACCGCGTGGGCGATGTTCCTGATCATCCTGCTGGTCGTGGGGCTCGCGGCACTCGCCGGTCGCCTCCGCGCCCGCCGCACCGGAGGCACCCCGTGACCGCCACGCTCGCTCCGCCGTCCGCCCCCGTCACCCCCGCCCCCCGAAAGGCCCGGCGCCGCACCAAGACGGGCAAGGCCGGGCCGGTCACCTACACGCTGCTGGCGCTCTTCGCCCTGGTGTCGGTGTTCCCGCTGTACTGGACGGTGGTCGCCGGGTCGCACACCAACGCCGAGATCGCGGCGACCCCGCCGCCGTTCCTGCCCAACGCGACGCTGTTCGAGAACATCGACGCCGCCCTGGAGCAGGCACCGCTGGGGCTGGCGATCCTGAACTCGGTCATCGTCTCCGGCGCGATCACCGTGGGCACCGTGCTGTTCTGCACGCTGGCCGGGTTCGCCTTCGCCAAGCTGCGGTTCCGCGGCAACGGGCTGCTGCTGTCGCTGGTGGTCGGCACGATGATGGTGCCGACCCAGCTGGCGGTCATCCCGCTGTTCATGATGATCGCCGAGCTGCAGTGGGTCGACCAGCTCCAGGCGGTCGTGCTGCCGACGCTTGTCAGCGCGTTCGGCGTCTTCTTCATGCGCCAGTACCTGGTCTCGGCGCTGCCCGACGAACTGCTCGAGGCCGGCCGGGTCGACGGCGCGAGCACGCACCGGATCTTCTTCTCCATCGTGCTGCCGGTGGCCCGCCCGGCGATGGCGGTGCTGGCGATGCTCACGTTCCTCACCGCCTGGAACGAGTTCTTCTGGCCGATCATCGCGCTCACCGCGGCCAACCCGACGGTGCAGGTGGCGATCGCCAACCTCGGCTCGGGCTACGTGCCCCAGCGCGCCGTGATCATGGCCGGCACCCTGCTCGGCACCCTGCCGGTCCTCGTCGTCTTCGGCGTCCTCGGCAAGCAGATCGTCGGCGGCATCATGGCCGGCGCCGTCAAGGGCTGACCCCCTCCCCCACCCCTCGTTCGGAAGGCAGCTCCCTGATGGCCAGCATCTCCTTCGCCGGCGCCACCCGCGTCTACGACCGCGCGCACGCCCCGGCGGTCGACCGGCTCGACCTCGACGTCGCCGACGGCGAGTTCCTCGTCCTCGTCGGCCCCTCGGGCTGCGGCAAGTCCACCTCGCTCCGGATGCTCGCCGGTCTCGAGGAGGTCGACGAGGGCGCGATCCGGATCGGCGACCGCGACGTCACCGACCTGCCGCCCAAGGACCGCGACATCGCCATGGTGTTCCAGAACTACGCGCTCTACCCGCACATGACGGTCGCGGAGAACATGGGCTTCGCGCTGCGGCTGGCGAAGGTCTCCAAGGCCGAGATCACCCGCCGGGTCACCGAGGCCGCCACCGTGCTGGACCTGGCCGCACACCTCGACCGGCGGCCCAAGGCGCTGTCGGGCGGGCAGCGGCAGCGGGTCGCCATGGGCCGGGCGATCGTGCGCTCCCCGCAGGTCTTCCTGATGGACGAGCCGCTGTCCAACCTCGACGCCAAGCTCCGGGTGCAGACCCGCACCCAGATCGCGGCCCTGCAGCGCCGGCTGGGCACCACCACCGTCTACGTCACCCACGACCAGGTCGAGGCGATGACCATGGGCGACCGGGTCGCCGTGCTCAAGGACGGCGTGCTGCAGCAGTGCGCCCCGCCCGGGGAGCTCTACGACCGCCCGGCCAACGCCTTTGTCGCGGGCTTCATCGGCTCCCCGGCGATGAACCTGGTGACCGGGGACGCCGTCGACGGCGGCGTCCGGGTGGGGACGACGGTGCTGCCGGTGCCCCGCGCCCGGCTCGACCGGGCCGCCGCCGGCACCGGCCGGGCGACCGTCGGCTTCCGGCCGGAGTCCCTCGTCGTCGGCGCCGCGGGCGACGGGCTGCCCGTCGCCGTGACGCTGGTCGAACAGCTCGGCTCGGACGCCTACGTGCACGGCACCTGCGGGGACGACGCCGTCGTCCTGCGGACGGCCTCCCGGGAGGCCCCCGCCGTCGGCGACACCGTCTGGGTCGCGCCCCGGGCCGACGCCCTGCACGTCTTCGACCCCACCACCGGCACCCGCGTCGCCTGACGCGCCCACCCCTTGGAGCACCGCATGACCAGCACCGACACCCGCACCCAGGCCACCGACGGCCTGGTGTTCCCACCCGGCTTCGTCTTCGGCGCCGCCACCGCCGCCTACCAGATCGAGGGCGCGGTGGACGTCGACGGCCGCGGCCCCTCGATCTGGGACGTCTTCAGCCACACGCCGGGGAAGACCCACCTGGGGCACACCGGCGACGTCGCCGTCGAGCACCACGCCCGGTACCGCGAGGACGTCGCCCTGATGGCCGGGCTGGGCCTGTCCGCCTACCGGTTCTCCACCTCGTGGAGCCGGGTGCTCCCCGAGGGCGCCGGCCGGGTCGAGCAGCGCGGGCTGGACTTCTACTCCCGGCTGGTCGACGAGCTGCTCGGCGGCGGCGTCGACCCCTGGCTGACGCTCTACCACTGGGACCTGCCCCAGGCCCTGCAGGAGACCGGCGGCTGGACCTCCCGGGACACCGCCGCCCGCTTCGCCGACTACGCCGCCGTCCTGCACGACGCGCTCGGTGACCGGGTGCGGCACTGGTCGACGCTCAACGAGCCGATGTGCAGCGCCCTGCTCGGGCACATGGCCGGCCAGCACGCCCCCGGCCACACCGACGCCGTCGAGGCCTCCCGGGCCACCCACCACCTGCTGCTCGGGCACGGCCTGGCCGCCCGGGTGCTGCGCGAGCGGGGCGTGGAGTCGCTCGGACTGACGCTGAACTTCACCCCGATGACCCCGGCCACCGACTCGGCCGCCGACGCCGACGCCGCGCGACGGCTCGACGGCCAGCAGAACCGGATGTACCTGCTCCCGGTGGTCACCGGCGAGTACCCGGCCGACGTCGTCGCCGACCTCGCCGCCGCCGGTGCACCGCTCCCGGTCGAGGACGGCGACCTCGAGGTGATCGCCGCCCCGCTGGACTGGCTGGGCGTGAACTTCTACTTCGGCTCGGTCGTGCGGGCCACCGAGGAGCCCACCGGGAAGGCCTCGGCGTTCATCGGCGGCGAGCGGGTGGAGGAGGTCCCGCCGTCCGGCCCGACCACGACGATGGGCTGGGGCGTGACACCCGCGGCGTTCACCGAGCTGCTGCTCCGGCTGCGCGACACCGCCCCGGGCCTGCCCCTGGTGGTCACCGAGAACGGCTCGGCGTGGCCGGACGAGGTCTCGGCCGACGGCGCCGTGCACGACCCCGAGCGGACCGACTACCTGCTCACCCACCTGGCCGCGGTCACCGACGCGATCGAGCAGGGTGCCGACGTCCGGGGCTACTTCGCCTGGTCGTTCCTGGACAACTACGAGTGGGCCCGCGGCTACGACCAGCGCTTCGGCATCGTGCACGTGGACTACGACACCCAGGTGCGGACGCCGAAGGACACCGCCCTGGTCTACGCGGAGGTGCTGCGCCGGCACCGTTGACGGCCGGGCCGCTGGTCGACGTCGCCACCGAGCGCGAGCCCGGCCAGTCGGTCGCCGACCTGCTCGGCGACCACGTGGGCGAACTGGCCGCGTTCACGCTCAGCTTCGTGGTGATCGCCCGGCTGTGGTCGGTGCACCACGCGGTGTTCGAGCGGGTCGGCGGCTACGACCGCACGCTGGTGCGACTCAGCCTGCTGTGGCTGTTCACCATCGTGCTGCTGCCCTTTCCCACGGCGCTGCTGGCCGGGGAGGACGGCGGTCGCACGGTGTTCGCCCTCTACGTCGGCGACCTCACAGCCAGCTCGATCGCGCTCACCCTGATCGTGGTGCACGTGGCCCGCACCCCGGCGGTGCAGCGGGCCGGGTCGGGTGAGGTCTGCCGCGTCGTCCCCTCCGCGGTCACCACCGCGCTGTTCCTGGTGGCCCTGGTGCTGGGCCTGCTGGTGCCGGCGATCGGGTTCTGGGGCCTGCTCCTGCAGTTAGCCACCTCCCCCGTCGTCCGGCTCTGGGGCCGTCTGCGGGGCTGAGGAACACATCCCCGCGCGGGTGGCTTAGAGTGGCCACAAGTAGTTGAGTGCTCAACTCTGGAGGTCGAGATGCCCGCCGTCACCGTCGAGGACACCACCACGCTGGCCCGGGTGCCGGTGCCCGCCCCGAAGACCGTCCGGCGCCGGGTGCGCTCGGTGACCACGGCCCCCCGCGGCTTCGAGGGCGAGGGCTTCCCGGTGCGCCGCGCGTTCGCCGGGGTCGACCTGCGCGACCTGGACCCGTTCATCCACATGGACCAGATGGGCGAGGTCGAGTACGCCCCGGGTGAGCCCAAGGGCACCTCGTGGCACCCGCACCGCGGCTTCGAGACCGTCACCTACATCATCGACGGCACCTTCGAGCACGCCGACAGCCACGGTGGCGGCGGGTCGATCACCAACGGCGACACCCAGTGGATGACCGCCGGCGGCGGTGTCCTGCACATCGAGAAGCCGCCGGAGTCGCTCGTGCTCTCCGGGGGTCTGTTCCACGGCCTGCAGCTCTGGGTGAACCTGCCGAAGGCGCAGAAGTGGGTCGAGCCCCGGTACCAGGACCTGCGCGCCGACCAGTCGGTGCTGCTGGCCAGCCCGGACGCCGGTGCGTTCCTGCGGGTCATCGCCGGTGACGTCGGCGGGCACGCCGGCCCGGGGACGACGTACACCCCGATGGCCATGGTGCACGCGACCATCGCCCCCGGCGCCACCCTGGACCTGCCGTGGAACCCGGACTTCAACGCCCTGGTCTACGTCCTCTCCGGCAACGGCACGGTGGGCGCCGGCGACCAGCCGGTGACCGGAGGCCAGCTCGCCGTCTTCGGCCCCGGCGACACCGTGACCGTCAAGGGCGCCCTGCACCAGGACAGCCGGACGCCGTCCCTGGACGTCGTGATCCTCGGTGGGCAGCCGATCCGCGAGCCCATCGCGATGTACGGCCCCTTCGTGATGAACACCCGCGAGGAGGTCCGGGACGCCTTCACCGACTGGCAGGGCGGGCGCCTCGGGTCGATCCCGGCCCAGCACGTCGCGCACGCCGGCGTGCAGGGGCAGGCTGACTGACGTGAGTGACCTCGAGCCCCGCCCCGCACCGCACCTGCTGGGCGGGCTCGGGGCGGTCGCCCCGAAGCCGGCCCTGGACCTCCTCCCCGGCAAGGCCGTCACCCTGGGCGAGAAGATGCAGGTCCGCCGGCTGCTGCCCACCCTCGGCCGCCGGATGGTCGGCGCCTGGGCGTTCGTGGACCACTACGGGCCCGACGACGTCTCCGGCAGCGACGGCATGCAGGTCCTCCCGCACCCGCACACCGGGTTAGAGACCGTCTCCTGGCTGATCGAGGGCTCGGTGCACCACCGCGACTCCCTCGGCAGCGACGTGCTGTTCCACCCCGGCGAACTGGCGCTGATGACCGCGGGCTCCGCGATCAGCCACAGCGAGCAGTCCCCGGTGACCCACCCCCGGCTGCTGCAGGGCGCCCAGCTGTGGGTGGCCCTCCCCGACGGCACCCGGGACACCGCCCCGGCCTTCGAGCACCACGCCACGCTGCCCGGCTTCATCTCCGACGGCGTCACCGCGACCGTGCTGATGGGCTCGATGGCCGGGCAGACGTCACCCGGGACGACGTACAGCCCGCTGGTCGGTGTCGATCTCGCCCTGGAGGCCGGGGCGGACGTCGAACTGCCGCTGGAGCCGGGCTTCGAGCACGCGGTGCTCGCGTCCTCCGGCGACTCCACCGTCGAGGGCGCCCCCGTGGCCCACGGCTCGATGCTCTACCTGGGCACCGGCCGGACGACGGTGCGGGTGCGCGCCGAGCGGCCCAGCCGGCTGCTGCTGCTCGGGGGCGAGCCGTTCGAGGAGCAGATCGTCATGTGGTGGAACTTCGTCGGCCGCAGCGGCGAGGAGGTCACCGAGGCCCGCGAGCAGTGGGAGGCCGGCGAGCGCTTCGGCCACGTCGACGGCTTCGAGGGCGGCGAGCGCACCGGCGCCCCGCCGATGCCCCCCGTCCCCCTGAGGGCCCGCGGCCGCGAACGCTGACCCCCCTGCGACGAAGGAACCTCTACACCCCCTCCCAGCTCGATCCGGGGGTGTAGAGGTTCCTTCGTCGGGCAGCCGGGTCCTCCTAGAAGCTGCCGCCGCCCCCGAAGTCGCCCCCGCCGAAGTCCCCGCCGCCACCGAAGTCGCCGCCACCACCGAACCCGCCGCCGTTGCCGCCGCCCATGCCACCCAGCAGCAGCCCGCCGAGCAGGCCGCCGGCCAGGCCCGGCCCGAATCCGCTGCCGCCGTACCCGCCGCGGCCGTACCCGGGCCGGCCGTAGCCGCCACCGCCGTACTGGCCGTCCTGGTAGTCCTGCACGTCCTGCTGGGCGGCCTGCATCGCCTGCTGGGCCAACGCGTCGGCCCGCTGGGCGGACCGCAGTGCGGCGATCGGGTCGCTCGACCCGGACCGTGAGGCGTCGTCGAGGTACCGCTCGGCCTCGGCCAGCCGGGTGCGCGCCGAACTGCCGACGGCCCCGCGGCGGGTGGTGATGAAGTCCCCGGCCGCAGCCACCGAGGCGTCGGCCGAGCGGATCGCCTGCTGCAGGTGGGCGGTGGCCCGCTCCTGCTGCTGAC
This sequence comes from Geodermatophilus sp. Leaf369, assembly GCF_001424455.1. Taxonomy (NCBI): domain Bacteria; kingdom Bacillati; phylum Actinomycetota; class Actinomycetes; order Geodermatophilales; family Geodermatophilaceae; genus Geodermatophilus; species Geodermatophilus sp. Leaf369. The sequence continues at coordinate 1,384,748 of NZ_LMQA01000001.1, forward strand.
GCAGGTCGCGCGCGGGCTCGAGCGCGGCCTCCAGCGCGAGGTCGGCCTCGTCGAGCCGGCGGGTCACCGCGACGGGGTCGGGCAGCGACCCGTCGGTGGGCTGCAGCGTCCCGACCGAGCCGGCCAGTGCTGCCTCCGCGCGGGCCAGCTGCTCGCGCAGACCGGGGGTGTCCACGTTGCGGGCGAGCATGGCCTTCGCCTCGGCGATGTCGCGCTCGGTCTCCGCGCGCACGGCCTCGAAGTGCCCGGGGGCGTCGCGCAGGTCGGCCACGGTGCGGTCGAGCGCGTCCAGCAGCTTGCCGGCCTCGGCCAGGGAGTCCTCCCCGGCCCGGAGGGCGGGGACGGCGCCGTTGGGTCGGCCGGCCTCGATCTCGGCCCGGCCTGCGACGACGAGCTGCTCGGCCCGTTCGATCCGGGCCTGCGCCTCGGCCACGTTGTCGGCCACCGGCGCCCACGCGGAGCGGGCGTAGCGCTCCGCGAGCCAGGTGAGCGTGCGCTCACCGTCGGGCAGCCGACCGCGCAGCCGGGTGGCGACGGGGGTCAGCGCCTCCAGTGCCTCGGGGGCGGAGTCGGCCAGGTGGCGCAGCTCGGCGTAGGACTCCCGCTGGCCCTCCAGCCGGGTGCGGGCGGTGCCGGTGAGCTCGAGCAGCTCGGTGAGCATCCGGCGCTGGGTGGGCTCGTCCTCGGGGATGTCGTCGTCGAGCTCCTGCCGGATGGTGAACGCCCGCGACAGCTCGGCCTTGGACTCCGCCAGCGCGTCGCCGAACCCGGCCACCGGGCCGTCGCCGTACTGCGAGCGGGCGTAGGCGAGGTCCAGCTCGGAGGTCTTGACCGCCTCGTCGAGGGCGAGCAGCTCCTCGCTGGCCCGGAAGGTCAGCTGCTGGGTCGGGGTGCCGTGGTGCGGGTCGGCCGCGGCCGCCTCGGCCTCCTCGCGCTCCCTGCGGGCCTGCGCCGAGGCCGCCGCGACCTTCTTCTTCCGGCGGTTGCGCAGCAGGGCGTACCCGCCACCACCGACGACGGCGATCCCGGCCAGCGCACCCAGGGCGATCGTGCCGCCGTCCCCGGGCTGGAGCTCCTCGGCCAGGGTCGTCGCCGCCCCGGTCCAATCGCTGCTGGAGAGCAGCGGGACGACGTCGGAGGACACGACGGCCTGCAGGTCGGCCTCGGTCGTGCCGTTGGTGTTCCCCGCGAGGCTGTAGTTCTGGTCGTCGACGGCGACGGCGAAGAGCACGTCGTCCCCGCCCATGCCGCGCTCCTGGTAGGCCTGCTCGGCCCAGGTGTCGGCGGTGGCACCGTCGAAGGTGCCCACGAAGACGACGTACAGCTGGGTGCCGTCGGCCTCCTGCAGCTGGGTGATGGCGTCCTGGACCTGCTGCTCCTGGCCGCTGTCGAGGACGTCGGCGTTGTCGGTGAGCTGCTCGGTGGGGGCGAACGGCTCCTCGGCCGCGGCGGGGCCCACGCCACTGAGGAGGACGGTGGCGCCGACGGCGGACCCGGCGAGGAGGCGGTACGGCAGACGCATGGCCCCATCGTCCCTCAGCGAGCTGTGTGCCCGCTGGACGTCAGAAGCGGCCGCCGGAACTCCGTCGTCCACCCGACCGGCCGCCGGAGCTCCGCCGACCCGAGGACGACGACCGGCCCGAGGACCGCGACGAGCGGGACGACGACCGGGTGCGGGAGCTGCGGTAGGACGACCCGCCCGACCAGCCACCCCCGGACCCGCCGAAGAACCCGCCACCCCCGCTGTAGCTCGAGTCCAGGTCCTGCTGCCGGCGCCGGGCCGCGGTGATGATCGAGACGGCCCGCTCGGCCAGCGACGAGGCCTGGCCGGCCTCGCTGGTGGCTGCCGCGGGGTCACCGGCCAGGGCGGCCTCGGCGGCGGCGAGGTGCCGCTCGGCCTCGCTGAGCCGGGTGCGCGACTCGGTGGAGGCGTAGGACCGGCCACCGGCCACGGCGGTGGTGGCGTTGCCGACCGCCATCCGGGCGCTCAGCACGGCCCGCTCGGCCCGCGCGGCGGCGTCCCGGCGGGCGGCGACGGCCTGCTGGGCAGCGCCGAGGGCGGCGTCCAGGGTGTCGTCGGCGGCGTCGAGCCGGGCCAGCGCGGTGAGCGGGTCCGGCGCCGGGCCGGTCGTCAGCTGGTCGGCGACCGCGAGGGCCTCCCGCGCCTGGCGCACCGGCTCGGCGAGGGCGGCGGCGTCGGCGGGGTCGGCCTGACCGGCCGAGACGATGCCGGCCTGCAGGTCGGCGCGGGCCTCGGCGACCCCGGTGGCCGAGGCCTGCACCTCCTGCTCGCGGGCCCCGACCGAGTCCAGCGCGAACTGGGCCGAGGCGACCGCGGCCTCCGCCGCACGCAGCGGGGACACCGCGGCGCCGGGCCGGCCGGCCTGCACCTCGCTGCGCGCCGCGGCGAGCGCCGCCTCGGCGGCGGCGACGTGCTGCCGGGCCTCGGGCACCGCCTGCTCGACCGAGGCCGCTACCGCCGGGGCCCACCGTCGGCGCAGCGCCTCGACCCGCTGCTCCTCGGCTGCGAACCGGCCGGTCAGCGCGGTCACCCGCGGGGTGAGCCCGTCGAGCACCCGGGGCGCGGCGGCCTCCAGGTCCCGCAGCGCGGCGAAGGCCGCCGCCTGGGCGTCGAGCCGGTCGTCGGCGGCCTGCACCAGCTCCAACAGCCGGGCCAGCATCCGCCGCTGGGTGGGCTCGTCCTCCGGTGTCTCGTCGTCGAGCTGCTGGCGGATCGAGAACGCCTCGGCCATCTCCTGCCTCGCCGTCCCCACCGTGCCGGCGAACTCACCGACCGCGGCCTCGCCGTACTGCAGCCGGGCGAAGTCCAGGTCCAGCTGTGAGGTGCGGACGGCCTCGTCGACGGCCAGCAGGCCCTCGCTGGCCCGGGCGGTGAGCTGCTCGGTGCTCTCGTCCGGGTAGGGACCGGCCTCGCGCACCCGCTCGGCCTCCTCGGCGGCGTCCCGGCGGCGCTTGACCACCAGGAACCCGCCGGCACCCACCGCGAGCACGCCGGCCCCGATCCCCAGGGCGGCCCACGGCGGCGAGCCCGGGGTCAGCCCCTCGGCCAGCGCCACCGCCGCAGCACCCCACTCGTCGTCGCCGAGCCGGGGCTCGACGTCGCTGACCGCCAGCTCGTCCATCTCGGCTGCGCTCAGCCGGAACCCGTCGGCCACGTCGATCCCGTAGGCCCGGTCCTCGACAGCGACGGCGAACAGCGCGTCGGAGGTGCCCAGCCCGGACAGCTCGGCGGTCTCGGTGGCCCAGTCGGGGCCGCTCTGCCCGTCGAAGGTGTCCACGAAGACGACGAACAACTGGGTGCCGTCGACGTCCTGCAGCTCCTGGAGTGCGGTCTCCACCTCGGCCCGGTCGGCGTCGGAGAGCACCCCGGCGTCGTCGGTGAGCTGGTCGGCCAGCCGGGACGGCTCCTGCGCCGACGCCGGGGAGGCCAGCAGCACCGGCCCGGCCATCAGCCCGAGGACGACGAGCAGGCGGGCCAGCGGGAGGGGCGGTCGGCGCATGGCGGCCATCCTGGCCCATGCCGGCCGCCCCATCCCCCTGCTCAGCCCTAGCGGCGCTCGATCGGCTGGTCGACCGCCACCATCGAGTCCGGGGCGACGTCGGCGCCGGTGGCCGCGACCGAGACGCCCTGGGTGGCGGCGACCTCCTCGGGGCCCTTGGGCAGCAGTTTCCCGTCCCGGACGTCCTCGGCCCAGTGGCAGGCGACCAGGTGCGCCGGGGCCAGCTCGCGCAGCACCGGCACCTCGGTGTCGCACCGGGTCTCCTGGCGCCACGGGCAGCGGGTGTGGAACCGGCAGCCCGAGGGCGGGTTCGCCGGCGAGGGCAGGTCACCCGAGAGCAGGATCCGCTCGCGGGAGTCCTCCACGACGGGGTCGGGCACCGGGACCGCGCTCATCAGCGACCGGGTGTACGGGTGCAGCGGCTGCTCGTAGAGCGAGTCGGCCGGCGCCTGCTCGACCAGCGAGCCCAGGTACATGACCCCGACGGTGTCGGAGATGTGCCGGACGACGGCCAGGTCGTGCGCGATCACCAGGTAGGTCAGCCCGAGACGGCCCTGCAGCTCCTCGAGCAGGTTGAGCACCTGGGCCTGCACCGAGACGTCGAGGGCCGACACCGGCTCGTCGGCGATGAGCAGGTCGGGTTCGACGGTGATGGCCCGGGCGATGCCGATGCGCTGGCGCTGACCGCCGGAGAACTCGTGCGGGTACCGGCGCAGGGCTGCCGAGGGCAGCCCGACGGCGTCCAGCAGCTCGCGCAGCCGGGTGGAGATGGCCGCCTTGTCCCCGCCCAGGCCGTGCGCCTTGAGCGGTTCGGCCAGCAGCGACTCGACGTCCTGCCGGGGGTCCAGGGAGCCCAGCGGGTCCTGGAAGACCATCTGCATGCGGCGGCGCATGTGCCGCAGCGGCTCGGGCTTCAACGAGGCGACGTCCACCCCGTCGAACCAGACCTGCCCGGCGGTGGGCTCCTCCAGCCGGAGGATCGCCCGCCCCAGGGTCGACTTGCCGCAGCCGGACTCCCCGACCAGGCCGTACGTCGTCCCCCGCTCGATGGACAGGTCCACGCCGTCGACGGCCTTGACGTGCCCGATCGTGCGGTCGATGAAGACCCCGCGCTTGATCGGGAAGTGCACCTTGAGGCCCTCGACCCGCAGCAGGGGTTCGGCGGCGGCGGTCACGAGGGGGCTCCTGCGGTCTGGGCGGCGGGGGTCAGGGGGTGCATGCAGCGCAGCTCGCGGGCGCCGCCGTCGGGGACCAGCGCGACCTCGCTGCCGGACACCTCGACCAGGCAGTCGTCCTCGGCCACGTCGCAGCGGGGGGCGAACGCGCAACCCTGGGCCCAGGGGATGGTGTCGCGGGCCGAGCCGCGGATGGGGGTCAGCGGGGTGCCGCGCCCGCTGTCCAGGCGGGGCACCGAGTTCAGCAGCCCGCCGGTGTAGGGGTGCCGGGGGCGGGCGAAGAGGTCCCGCCGCTCGGCGGTCTCGATGATCCGGCCGGCGTACATGACGTGCACCCGGTCGCACAGCCCGGCGACGACGCCGAGGTCGTGGGTGATCATCACCAGCGCCGTCCCGGAGCCCTGCACCAGGTCGCGCAGCAGCTCCAGGATCTGCGCCTGGATGGTCACGTCGAGGGCGGTGGTCGGCTCGTCGGCGATGAGCAGCCGGGGCGAGCAGGCCAGCGCCATCGCGATGAGCGCGCGCTGACGCATGCCACCGGAGAGCTGGTGCGGGTACTCCCCCAGCCGGCGCCGCGGGTCGGGGATGCCGACCCGGTCGAGCAGGTCGACGGCCTCGGCCTTCGCGGCGTCGCCCTTCATCCCGCGGTGCGCGGCGAGCACCTCGGTGACCTGAACGCCGATGGTGACCGTGGGGTTCAGCGAGGACAGCGGGTCCTGGAAGACCATCGCCATGTCCTTGCCGCGCAGCCTGCGCAGCGTGCGGTCACCGGCGCCGAGCAGCTCCTGGCCGTCCAGCCGCACCGAGCCGGTGACCTGCACACCCCGCTTGGGCAGCAGGCCCATGGTGGCCAGCGAGGTGACCGACTTGCCGCAGCCGGACTCCCCGACCAGGCCGACGGTCTCGCCCGGGGCGACGGCGAAGCTGACGCCGTCCACCGCGAGGGTGGCGGGCTCGCCACGTCGCTGGAACCGGACCCGGAGGTCGTCGACCTCGAGCACGGGTGTCTGGGGCACCTGCACGCCGCTCACCGCCGGAACTTGGGGTCGAGGGCCTCGCGCAGCGACTCCCCGAGCAGGGTGAAGCCGAGCGCGACCACGATGATGCACAGCGCCGGGTAGACCGCCAGCTCCGGACGGACCGAGAGCACCGCCTGCGCACTGGCGAGCATGGCTCCCCACTCGGGCCGGCTGATGTCGGGGTCACCGAGACCCAGGAAGCTCAGCGCCGCGGCCTCGATGATCGCCGTGGCCAGCGACAGCGTCGCCTGCACGATCACCGGGGACAGCGAGTTGGGCAGCACGTGGCCCAGCACGATCTTCCGGCGCTTGACGCCCAGCGCGCGGGCGGCCAGGGCGTAGTCGCTGTCCCGCTGGACCAGCATCGACCCGCGCAGCAGGCGGGCGAACACCGGCACCTGGGTCACCGCGATCGCGATCATCAGCGACAGCTGGTTGGCCCCCAGCAGCACCGAGACACTGATCGCCATGAGCAGGCCGGGGATGGACAGCAGGATGTCGACGAACCGCATGACGATCGTGTCGACCTTGCCGCCCAGCCCGCCGGCCAGGATGCCCAGCACCATGCCGACGGCCGCGCCGAGCACGGTGGAGACCACGCCGATGACCAGCGACTGCCGCGACCCGACGATCAGCCGCGAGAGGACGTCGCGGCCGAGCTGGTCCACGCCCAGCGGGAAGCCCTCCCGGGCGCCGGGGATGGAACCCTGCCGGACCTCCGAGAGCAGTGTCTGGGCGTAGGGGTCCCGGGGCGCGAGGAACGGCGCCAGGATCGCCACGACCAGGAACACGACGACGATGACCGCGCCGATGATGGCCACCGGGTCGCGGCGCAGGCGGCGGACGGCGCTGCGGAACAGCGACTCGCCACCGGCACCGGCCGACAGCGCACCGGCCCGGGCGGCCAGCTCGTCGATCTTCTCCCGGCGGCGTCCGCCGGGGACCAGGGTCGGGGCGCTCATCGGGTGCGCACCCGGGGGTCGAGCAGCCCGTAGGAGACGTCGACCAGCAGGTTCACCAGAACGTAGACCACCGCCAGGATGAGGATGAAGCCCTGCAGCAGGGCGTAGTCACGGTCGCTGATCGCCTGCCGCAACGCCGAGCCCACCCCACCGAAGGCGAAGACGGTCTCGGTGAGCACGGCCCCGCTCAGCAGCAGGCCGGTCTGCAGCCCGATGGTGGTGGAGACCGGGAGCAGGGCGTTGCGGACGACGTGCCGGTTGCGCACCGTCGTCGTGGCCAGGCCCTTGGCGTTCGCCGTCCGCACGTAGTCCTCGTTCACCACGTCCAGGACCGCGGCCCGGGTGATCCGCACGATGATCGCTAGCGGGATGGTGCCCAGCGCGACGCCGGGCAGCACGAGGTGGGTCAGGGCGTCCCAGGCGGCGTCCCACTCCCGGGTGAGCAGGCCGTCCAGGACGTAGAAGTTGGTGATGTGGGTGGCGTCGATGCGGACGTCCTGGCGGCCGGAGCCGGGCAGCCAGCCCAGCTCGACGGCGAACACCAGGCGCAGTAGGTAGGCCAGGAAGAAGACCGGGATGGTGACCCCGAGCAGTGAGCCGATGACCGAGGCGTTGTCGACGAAGCCGCCGTGCTTCTTCGCGGCCAGGTAGCCCAGCGGGATGCCGACGCCGATGGCGAAGGCCATCGCGAAGAGGGTCAGCTCGATGGTGCCGGGGAAGCGGAGGAAGAACTCCGAGGTGACCGACTGGCCGGTGCGGGCCGAGGTGCCGAAGTCCAGCTGGACCGCGCGGCCCAGGAACTTGAGGTACTGGACGTAGACCGGCTCGTTGAGACCGAAGGCCTCGTTGTACTCGGCGATGCGCTGCGGCGTGGCGCGCTCACCGAGGGCGGCGAGCGCGGGGCCACCGGGCAGTGCCCGCAGCCACGCGAAGAGCAGGATCGACAGCCCCAGCAGGATCGGGATCAGCTGCAGGAGCCGGCGGACGATGAAGCGCAGCACGCGTCGGTCAGCCTCTCGGGTCGGGAGCCGGGCCCGGCGGGGCCCGGACGGACCTCCGGCCGGCACCCCCGCGGAGGGGGCACCGGCCGGAGGGGTGGGTCAGTTGCCGATCGTGACGGTGGAGAAGTCCTCCGCCGACAGCGGGCTGGGGACCAGACCGTCGACGTCGTCGGCGACGACGAGCGCGTTCGGGCTGTGCGAGACCGGGACCGCCGGGAGGAAGTCCATGATCGCCGCGTTCGCCTCGGCGTACAGCTCGCCGCGGGCGTCGATGTCGGCCTCGCCGTCACCGGCAGCCAGCGCGTCGAAGACCGCCTGGTCGGACCAGCCGCCGAACTCGGCCTTCATCTGCCCACCACCGGCGTCGGCGAAGAACGTGCCGATGAAGTTGTAGGCGTCGTTGTAGTCACCGGTCCAGCCCAGCAGGTGGAGGTCGGCCTGCCCGGCGCTGACCGCGTCGAGGTAGTCCGGGTTCCAGGGCAGCGAGACGGGCTCGATGGTGAAGCCGGCGTCGGTCAGGTTCTGGCTGATGACCTCGAACATGGCGGCCGGGTCGGGCAGGTAGGGCCGGCTGACGTCGGTCGGGTAGTAGAAGCGCAGCGTGGTGTTCAGCGCACCGGCCTCGGTGAGCAGCTGACGCGACAGGTCGGGGTCGTAGTCGTAGGTGGTGACGTCCTCGGTCCACCCGTCGACGGCCGGCGGTACGAACTCGATGGCCTCCTCGGCGCCCTCGGGGAGCAGCGAGTTGACGATGGTCTCGCGGTCGATGGCGTGCGCGATGGCCTGCCGCACCCGGATGTCCTGCAGGGCCGGGTTGGCGTTGGTGCCCTCGACGTTGCCGCCGTTCATGCCCAGGTACAGCACGTTGAACGGGTCACGGGGCAGCACCTGGAACCCGCCGTCCTCCAGCGTCTGGTAGTCCGCCGGGGCGACCAGGTCGTAGCCGTCGATCGAGCCGGCCTGCAGCTCCTGGCGGCGGGTGTTGCCGTCGGCGATGGAGCGGAAGACGATCTCGGAGACCCCGGGCGCGTCGCCCCAGTAGTCCTCGTTGGCCACGATGGTGACCTCGCCGTTGCCCTGGTCCCAGCTGTCGAACCGGAAGGGCCCGGTGCCGGTCGGGTGCTCGAGGGCGTACTCGGTGTAGGTCAGCGCGTCGCCGTTGCCACCGAGCTCGTCGGCGTCGTACTGCTCGAGGGCCTCGGGGCTCTGCATGGCGAACGAGGGCAGCGCGAGGACGGCCGGGAACCGGCTGGTGACCTGGCTGATCTGCACCTCGGCGGTGAACTCGTCGGTCGCCTCGCAGCCGGCGTACAGGCTGGGGACGTCGGGCGTGCTGGCGAACCCGCCGAAGTTGTTCTGGTAGTACTCCGAGGCCGCGGGGCTGGCCGCGAGGCCCTCGAAGTTGTACCAACGCTCGAAGTTGAAGCAGACGGCCTCGGCGTTGAACGGCGTCCCGTCGTGGAACGTCACGTCGTCGCGCAGGTCGAAGGTGTAGGTCAGCCCGTCCTCGGAGGCCTCGTAGCTCTCGGCCAGCGACGGCGCGAGGTCCGCGGAGCCCTCCTCGTTGGTCAGCAGGCCCTCGTAGATCTGCCGGGTGACCCGGAAGGACTCACCGTCGGTGGCGAAGGCCGGGTCGAACATCGTCGGGTCGCCGGCCGCGCCGAAGACGAAGGTGCCCCCGGACGACTCACCGCCCCCGGCGCTGGTCTCCTCCCGGTCGCTGGAGGCGCAGGCCGCCATCGACAGAGCGGTGAGGGTGGCGGCCGAGACGGCCAACACACGTGTGGGGCGACGGTGCATCGCGGAAGACCTGCCTTCTCGGCCCGAGCGGGCCGGATGAGCTGATGCGTGACGGACCGAGGACGAGAGGACGTCCCGACGGCGAACGGGACGTTAAGCCCCGCCTGTGACAGTCGTGTGACCCGTCCGGGTGATCGTCACCGGATCGAGACCAACCCCGGCCCTTCGCCGGGGCAATGACGTGGGTCACCAGGAGAGGGGGCAGGATGGCCGGGTGAGCGCCGTCCTGGGACTCGGTCTGGCCGCGGTCGGCCGCCCCGCCTACATCACCCTGGGGCGCTCGGCCGACCTGCCCGCCGACCGCTCCCCCGCCGTACTGCAGGCCCGCGCGCACGAGCTGCTCGACGCCGCCACCGACCTCGAGATCTCCTACCTGGACACCGCCCGGTCCTACGGCCGGGCCGAGGAGTTCCTCGCCTCGTGGCTGCGCGGCCGGGACGACGACCCGTTCGTGGCCAGCAAGTGGGGCTACACGTACACCGCCGAGGACCCGACGGTGGACGCCGACGAGGTCAAGACGCACGACCTGCCCACCCTGGAGCGCCAGTGGGGCGAGACGCAGGCGCTGCTCGGGGACCGGCTGCGGCTCTACCAGGTGCACTCGCTGACCGCCGACAGCCCGCTCTGGGACGACGAGGCCCTGCTCCACCGCCTGGCCGGGCTGCGCGACGCCGGCACCGAGCTGGGCTTCTCCACCTCCGGGCCGGCCCAGGCCGACGCAGTGCGCCGCGGGACCACGCTGGAGGTCGACGGCGCGCGGCTCTTCGGCACCGTGCAGAGCACCTGGAACCTGCTGGAGACCTCAGCCGGCCCGGCGCTGGCCGACGCCCACGCCGCCGGGCTGCGCGTGGTGGTCAAGGAGGGCGTGGCCAACGGCCGGCTCACCGACCGCGGCCTGCCCGCCGACTCCCCCGTGCGCGGGGCCGGGGCGTCCCCCGACGCCGTCGCCCTGGCCGCGGTGCTGGCCCAGCCGTGGGTGGACGTCGTCCTCAGCGGTGCCGTCACGGTCGGGCAGCTGCGCTCCAACGCCGACGCCCGCGGACTGGACGTCGACCTGCCCGACCTCGCTGAGGAGCCGACGACCTACTGGGCGACCCGCAGCGCGCTGGCCTGGGCCTAGACCTCCGTCGCCTCAGACCCGCCGGCGGCCCTCGAAGGCCCGCCCGAGGGTGACCTCGTCGGCGTACTCCAGGTCGCCACCCACCGGCAGGCCGCTGGCCAGCCGGGAGACCGCCATGCCCATCGGGCTGATCAACCGCGCCAGGTAGGCCGCGGTCGCCTCGCCCTCCAGGTTGGGGTCCGTGGCGATGATCAGCTCGGTGACCGAGCCGTCCATCAGCCGGGTCATCAGCTCCTTGACCCGCAGGTCGTCGGGGCCGATGCCCTCGATCGGGCTGATCGCCCCGCCGAGCACGTGGTAGCGGCCGCGGAACTCCCGGGTGCGCTCGATGGCCACCACGTCCTTGGGCTCCTCGACCACGCAGATCACGTCCAGCGTGCGGCGCGGGTCGCGGCAGATCCGGCACTGCTCGCCCTCGGCCACGTTGAAGCAGGTCACGCAGAACCGGACCTCGGCCTGCACCCGCTGCAGCGCGGCGACCAGCCGACCGACGTCGGTGGCGTCCGCGGCGAGCAGGTGGAAGGCGATCCGCTGCGCGCTCTTGGGGCCGACGCCGGGCAGCCGGCCCAGCTCGTCGATCAGGTCCTGGACGGCGCCTTCGTACACGGGTGCTCCTGCGCTCGTCGGGTCGTGCTCGTGGTGCAGTGGCTCCTGGTGCTGCGGCTCAGAAGCCGGGCAGCCCCATCCCGCCCATGCCGCCGGCCAGCGGTCCCATGGTCGCCTGGGTCAGCTCACCGGCGGCGCGGTTGGCGTCGCGCACGGCGGCGACGACGAGGTCCTGCAGCGTCTCGACGTCGTCGGGGTCGACGGCGTCCTTCGAGATGGTGATCGAGGTCAGCTCACCGCTGCCGGTCATCGTCGCCGAGACCATGCCGCCGCCGGCGGTGCCGGTGACCTCGGCCTGGGCGAGCTCCTCCTGCGCGGACGCGAGCTGCTGCTGCATGGCCTGCGCCTGCTTGAGGATCTGCGCCATGTCGGGGGCTCCACCGGGTTGCATGCCCCGAGGGTAGGGGGTGGGTCCGACACCCTCGCCCCGGCGTCGATCAGCTCCGACGACCACCGTGCGTCCTCCTCCACCGACGTCGGTGGAGGAGGACGCACGGTGGCGGAGGAGGACGGGTCTAGCGGGCGGGGCGGGCGAGCTCGGCGACGCAGCCCAGGTCGTGCTGGGAGGGCTGCCGGGCCGGCAGCGGGCTGGGGGCCTCCCGGCGCGTGGCCAGCCCGTCGAGGGCCAGGGTCAGGAACCGCTCGCGGAGCTCGTGGTCCCCGGGGCCGCCGATCCGGCTGACCATCGCCACCGTCATGCCCAGGTCGAGCTCGGTGACGTCGGGGCGCAGCGCACCGGCCTGCTGGGCCCGCCGCACCAGCACCCGGACGGCGGGTTCGATCCGCTCCCGCCCGGCGGCGACCCGGTCGTGCCCGTGCCCGGCCGAGGACAGCACCTGCGCGAGCCCCCGGTCGGCCGCCTGGGTCTGCACCCCCCAGCGGGCGAAGGCGCAGAGCCCCTCCCACGCGTCCGCGTGGTCGGCCGCGGCCTCCACCCGGGCGACGACGTCGTCGACCTGCTGGTCGAAGAGCGCCTCGACCAGGTCGGCACGGTCGGGGAAGCGCCGGTAGACGGTGCCCACACCCACCCCGGCGACCCGGGCGATCTCGTCGAACCCGGCGGTCAGCCCGCGGTCGGCGTAGACCTCGCGGGCCGCCTCGAGGATCAGCAGGCGGTTGCGCTCGGCGTCGCGCCGCAACGGGCGCGCGGCCGGCGTGACGGAGGACATGACGCCATCGTAACCGAAGCGGAACAACCTCTCCGTTTTCCTTGCTACCGTCTCGACCGAACCGGAACGACCTTTCCACTTCCCCGGAGGACGCATGACCAGCACCACCCGCACCGGCCCGGAGGCGACTCCGCCCGGCGCGACCCCGGCCACCGACGGCGGCGACCGCCGCCGCTGGCTGGTGCTCGGCGTCGTCGCGCTCGCCCAGCTCATGGTCGTCCTCGACGCCACCATCGTGAACATCGCACTGCCCACCGCCCAGGCCGACCTGGGCTTCGGCAACGACTCCCGGCAGTGGATCGTCACCGCCTACGCCCTCGCCTTCGGCTCCCTGCTGCTGGTCGGTGGGCGCCTGGCCGACCTGGTCGGTCGCAAGCCGGTCTTCCTCGTCGGGCTGATCGGCTTCGCGCTGGCCTCCGCGGTCGGTGGCGCTGCCGACGGCTTCGGCGTGCTCGTCGCCGCCCGTGGTGCCCAGGGCGTGTTCGGCGCCCTGCTGGCCCCCGCGGCTCTCTCGCTGCTGACCGTCACCTTCACCGACGGCCGCGAGCGCGGCCGGGCCTTTGCCGTGTTCGGCGCCATCTCCGGCGCCGGTGGCGCGATCGGGCTGATCCTCGGTGGCGCGCTCACCGAGTACCTGTCGTGGCGCTGGTGCCTCTACGTGAACATCCCGATCGCGATCGTCGCCGTCGTCGGCGCGCTGGTGTTCCTGCCCCGCCGCGGCACCCGCGCCGCCGACGCCCCCGGCCTGGACGTCCCCGGTGCGCTGCTCAGCGTCGCCGGCCTGGTGTCCCTGGTCTACGGCCTGGCCAGCGCCGAGACCGAGGGCTGGACGTCGGGCACCACGCTGGGGTTCATCGCCGCCGGCATCGTGCTGCTCATCGCCTTCGTCGTCGTCGAGACCCGGGTGGCCCACCCGCTGCTGCCCATGCGCGTGGTCACCGACCGCGCCCGGGGTGGTGCGTTCGTGGCCGTCGGGCTGGTCGGGGCCGGCATGTTCGGCGTCTTCCTGTTCCTCACCTACTACCTGACCCAGGTGCTGGGCTACGAGCCCCTGCCCACCGGCGTCGCCTTCCTGCCGATGATCGTCGCGCTGACCATCGCCGCCCAGACCTCCCCGGCGATCGTCGCCCGGGTCGGGGTCAAGGTGCCCGTCGCCCTCGGCTTCGCCGTCGGCGCGGTCGGCCTGTTGATCTTCACGACGCTCGGTGTGGACAGCGGTTACTGGACCCACGTCTTCCCCGGCCTGGTCGTCGTGGGCCTGGGCATCGGGCTGGTCATCGCCCCCGCCTTCGCCGCCGCGACCCTCGGGGTGCGGGCCGACGACGCCGGGGTCGCCTCGGCCGCGGTGAACACCTTCCAGCAGATCGGTGGCTCCATCGCGACCGCGGTGCTCAGCGCCCTGGCTGCAGCTGCCGCCACCGACGCCCTGGTCGGCGTGGACCCCAGCGACCCGGCCGCCCTGCTGCAGGCCTCGGTCGCCAGCTACACGACCGTCTTCGCCTGGTCGGCGGGCATCTTCGCCGCCGGTGCCGTCGTCTGCGGCCTGCTCCTGCCGCACGGCGCCGTCCAGCGCGACCCGGAGTCCGCCCCGGTCATGGCGCACTGAGGAAGGACCCCCTCGCTTCCGGCGAGGGGGCCGGGGACGGGCGCTCACCCTGCGGGGTGGGCGCCCGTCGTCGTCAGCCCTCCAGCGGGCGGGCGCCGAGCTGGGTGCGCAGCAGCTGCAGCGCGGCCTGCTCGGGGTCGACCGGGGGCGGGGCGTCCTGGCCGGCGGCAGCGTCGACGTCGGCCCGGCGCTCGGCCATCAGCTCGTCGGCCTCGGCGCTCTCCGCGGCCCGTGCCGCGGCGCGGACCTGCTCGGGCGCCGGCGGGGGCGTCCCGGCCGGGGCCTGACCGGGGGCGTCGACGATCGCGGTCACCCGCCACCGCACCCCGAGCAGCTCGTTCAGCGCCTCGCGGACGACGTCCTTGTTCAGGTCGTCGCCCAGCCTGCGCGACAGCGCCGGCGAGGTGGTGGACAGCGTCAGCACGCCGTTGGACAGCTCGTGCACCTGGGCGTTCTTCAGCAGCGCCTCGGTGGTCCGCTTGTGCCGCTTGACCACGGCCATCAGCTCGGGCCAGATCCGCCGGACGTCGGCGGTGGTCAACGCGCCGTCCTCGGCCTGGTCGGGCGGGTTGGCGGTGACCAGCGGGGTGGGCTCCCCGCCGCGAGGAGCGGGTGAGGACTCCGCGGCCGCCCGCGGCTGCGGTGCGGGCTGCGCGGCGGGAGCGGCAGGACGGCTGGGGGCGGGCCAGTCCTCGTCGTCGGTGGGCTCGGGCGGCAACGGGACATCGGGCTCGGACGACGCCTCCGCGGGCCGGGGTGTGGGCGCGGGCGCAGCCGGCGGTGCACCGGGCACCGCGGTCTCCGGCCAGCCGTCCACCTCCGCAGCTGCGGCCGGGGCAGGCCGGGCAGCAGCGGCCGCCGCCGCGGTCGACCGGTCCAGCGAGGACACCGGCGCCCCGGGGGTCGCGGTCTCCGGCCAGCCGTCGTCCTCCGCCGCCGGTGCGGCCGGGGCGGGGGTGGGGGCACGGGCCGGAGCAGCCGGCGTCGGGTCCGGCGCAGGGGTCGGCGCGGCCGGCCGGGGCTCGGGCGCCGGAGCGGGGGGCGGGGTCGGAGCTGGCGCCGGGGTGGGCTCGGACCGCGTCTGCGAGGGCCGGACGTACGCCCGCGAGGCACTCGGGGCCGGGGCCTCCTCCGCAGCGGGAGCCCGCACCGGTGCTGGCGCGACCTCCGGACGGCCCGCGTGCTCCCCGGCGATCGACATCCGTCGCTCGAGCCGCTCCAGGCGCTGCAGGGTGGCCACCGCCGAGCCGTCGACCCCGGGCAGGAGCATCCGGGCGCAGACCAGCTCCAGGAGCAGCCGCGGCGCGGTCGTGCCGCGCATCTCGGTGAGGCCCTCGTGCACGGTGTCGGCGAGCCGGGACAGCGTCGCGGCGCCCATCGAGGTGGCCTGCCGGCTCATCAGGTCCAGCCGGTCGGGCGGGCAGTCGAGCAGCCCGTTGCCACCGGCCTCGGGGACGGCCTCCAGCACGATCAGGTCGCGCAGCCGGTCGAGCAGGTCGGTGGCGAACCGGCGGGGGTCGTGCCCGGCCTCGACCACCCGGTCGACGGCCTGGAACACCCCGGGGGCGTCGCTGGCGGCCAGTGCGTCGAGGGTCTCGTCGAGCAGCGCGTCGTCGGTGACCCCGAGCAGGCCGACCGCGGTCTTGTAGGTGACGCCCTCGGGCCCGGCGCCGGCCAGCAGCTGGTCCAGGATCGACAGCGAGTCACGCACCGACCCGCCGCCGGCCCGCACCACCAGCGGGAACACGGTCTGCTCGACCTCGACGCCCTCCCGCTCGCAGGTGCTCTCCAGCAGCTTGCGCAGCGTGGTCGGCGGGACCAGCCGGAACGGGTAGTGGTGGGTGCGCGACCGGATGGTCGGCAGCACCTTCTCCGGTTCCGTGGTGGCGAAGACGAAGACCAGGAACTCCGGCGGCTCCTCGACCACCTTGAGCAGCGCGTTGAAGCCCGCCGTCGTGACCATGTGGGCCTCGTCGACGATGTAGACCTTGTAGCGGCTGTGCACCGGCGCGAAGAAGGCCCGTTCCCGCAGGTCACGGGCATCGTCCACGCCACCGTGGCTGGCGGCGTCGATCTCGATGACGTCGATCGAGCCCGGGCCGTCCGGCGCCAGCGCCACGCAGGAGACACAGACCCCGCACGGCGTCGCCGTGGGGCCCTGCTCGCAGTTCAGCGAGCGGGCCAGGATGCGCGCCGAGGAGGTCTTCCCGCAGCCCCGGGGGCCGCTGAAGAGGTAGGCGTGGTTGATCCGCCCGCTCTCCACCGCGTTCACCAGCGGGGTGGTGACGTGCTCCTGCCCGACCACCTCGGCGAAGGTCGCCGGACGGTACTTGCGGTAGAGCGCCAGAGCCACACCCCGAGGCTACGGGTCTCCTCCGACACTCCTGCTACTGCGCGAGCACCAGGAAGAGCTCGACCGAGCCGGCGTCCTCGACGGAGACGAAGCCCAGGTCCGGCGCGGTCACGTCGTAGTCGCTGAAGGTCACCGGGATCGAGCCGGAGGCCTCGACGCCGTCGGCGGTCCGGACGACGGACAGGTCCACCGTCACGTCCCGGGTGACCCCGTGCAGCGCGAGCGTCCCGGCGACGGGCACGGTCACCGGCGTCCCGGTCAGCTCGGGCAGGTCCACGGCCCGGTCCACGACGAAGGAGGCGGTCGGGAACTCCCCGACCTCCATCACGTCGTCCCGGAAGTAGGAGTCCCGCCGGTCGCTGTCGGTGGTGACGGAGGCGACGTCGACGTCCACCTCGGCCGAGGCCAGGTCCCCTCCGCTGACGACGACGGTGCCGGTCACCTGGTCGGTCGTGCCGGCCACGGTCACGTCGGCGCCGTTGAGCACCTCGTCGACCCGGTAGCCGGCCGACGAGCCGCTGCTCACGGTCCAGGTGCCGTCGGTGGTCTCGACGAGCGGCGCGTCGGAGTCCTGCGCCTGCACGGTGGTCGCCGGGGCGGCGTCCTCCTGCAGCGCGGCGTAGACGAGCGGTCCGCCGACGGCACCGACCACGACGAGCGCGGCGACACCCCCGACGACGGTCCAGGTGCGGCGACTGGGCACGAACACTCCCGATGATGAAGGTTCAAGCAGTCTAGCCGTGCCGGGAACGCAAGGGACCCCCCGCACACCCGCCAGAGCCCGCTTATCCTTGCTGCCTTCCGGCCCTGGGGAGGTTCACAGGATGACGCCGCACGAGGGGTCTGCCGGTGAGTCTAGAGGACGCCCGGGGAACCCGGTGGACGCCTCCGCGATCATCACCGGGTGACCACCCCGGCCCGCGGTTTCGCCCTCGTCGTCGCCGCGGCACTGGCCTGGGGCACCTCCGGGGTCGCCGGGGACGCCGTGCTGCGCCGCACCGACCTCGACCCGCTCGACGTCGCCTGGCACCGGATGGCGATCGGGGCGGCCCTGCTGGTCGCCCTGCAGCTGGCCCGCCGCACGCCGTTCGGCACCGGGGGCGCACGGGCCGGGCTCGCGGTCGTCGGCGTCGGTCTGGCGGTCTACCAGGCCGCCTACTTCCTCGCCGTGGGCACCGCGGGCGTCTCGATCGCCACCCTGGTCGCCCTGGGCGCCGCCCCGCTGCTCATCGCGGTCGGCGGCAGCCTGCTGGGCCACGGCCGGCCCGACACCACGACCTGGGCCGCGCTGGCCGTCGCCCTGGTCGGTCTGGTGCTGCTGGTCGGGGTGTCCGCGACCGGGGACGGCGGGGACGCCGTCGTGCTGGGGGCGCTCACCGCGCTGGGCTGCGCGGTCGCGTACGCGGCCGTCGTCCTCACCTCGTCGCGGGTGCCGGCCGGGGTGCCGACGACCACGATCGGCTTCGCCGTGGGCGCCGTCGTGCTGACCCCGGTCGCCCTGGCCGTCGGGCTGGACTCCACCACCGACCCGGTGGCCCTGGCGCTGCTGGTCTACCTGGGCGCGGTGCCCACGGCACTGGCCTACGGGCTGTTCTTCACCGGGGTGCGGGCGGTGCCCGCCGCAGTGGTGTCGATCGTGACGCTGCTCGAACCGCTCACCGCGACCGCGTTGGCCACGGTGCTGCTGGGCGAGCGGCTAGCCCCCACCGCACTGGTGGGGGGCCTGCTCATGCTCGGCGCGGTGGCCGGGCTGTACCTGCGGAGGATGGGAGATTCGAACTCCCGAGGGCTTGCACCCAACCCGCTTTCCAAGCGAGCGCCATAGGCCACTAGGCGAATCCTCCAACTGCGCCGACCAGACTACCGGGCGGCCCGGGGCGGTTCGGCCCCGGCTCTCGGCGGCCGGCACCGGGTGGGCCGCCCGAGGGTGCGGACGTCGGATGCGGCGGGGTCACCGGTGTGGTCAGCGGGGGCGGGACCGGGCAAGCTCGGGCCCGACACCGCAGCACCGACCCGGGAGAGCACGCGATGAGCAGCGACGCCGAACAGATCCGCCCCGAGGTGGTGGACGCGATCGTGGCTGCGCTCACCGAGACCGACCCCAGCGACCTCCCCGAGGACGCGACGCGCGCGGAGAAGGACGCCGCCAAGGACCGGTACTTCACCCGGATGGTCGCCGGCCGCGACCAGCGCGACCGGCAGGTGCGGGCCTGGGAGCTGCTGCTCACCAGGAGCTACGAGGACCCGCCCACCTGGGCGCAGCTGTTCGACGACCTGCCGGCCGGCACCGAGACCGAGCTCGCCGAGCTGTACGACGCCCTCCCGGAGGGCGCCCAGACCGAGTACGCCCAGCGGTACGGCACGCCCGCCCAGGCCTGAGCGCCCGACCGGCACCGCCGGTAGCGTCGCCGGGATGACGAGCGCCGGGATCGGCCCCGGGTACCGGGTGGCCGGGCGCTACCGGCTGCTGTCCCGGCTCGGTGGCGGCGGGATGGGCGCCGTCTGGCTGGCCACCGACGAGCGGCTGGGCCGCGAGGTCGCGGTCAAGCAGGTGGTGCTGCCCCCCGGCGTGGAGCCCGCGGTCGCCGCGGAGCACCGGGCCCGCACGATGCGGGAGGGCAGGATCGCCGCGCGGGTCAGCCACCCGCACGCGATCAGCGTCTACGACGTCGCCGAGGACGGCGGCCAGCCGTGGCTGGTCATGGAGCACCTGCCCTCGCGCAGCCTGGCCGACGTGCTGTCCGCCGACGGGGTGCTGCCGGTGCAGCAGGTCGCCCAGATCGGTGCCCAGCTGGCCGACGCCCTGGTCGCCACGCACGCCGCCGGGATCGTGCACCGGGACGTGAAGCCGGGCAACGTGCTGGTCGGGCAGGGCGCCCGGCTCGAGGGCCTGGTCAAGATCACTGACTTCGGCATCTCGCACGCCCAGGGCGACGTCCGGCTGACCCAGACCGGGATGCTCACCGGCACCCCGGCGTTCCTGTCTCCCGAAGTCGCCCGCGGCCAGGAGCCGGGCCCGGCCGGCGACGTGTTCAGCCTCGGCGCGACGCTCTACACCTGCCTGGAGGGCGACCCGCCGTTCGGCTCGTCGGGCAACTCCCTGGAGATGCTGCACCGGGCCGCGGCCGGCGACGTCCGCCCGCCGCAGCGCTCGGGTGCGCTCACCGCGACGATCGAGCGGATGCTCGGCACCGACCCGGCCGCCCGCCCCACGATGGCCCAGGTGCGCGACGAGCTGGCCGGCCTGGCCGCGGGACGCGGGGGCGACGTCACCGCCGTGCTCACCGCCCGGACGCCGCTGCAGACGGTGCCGGCACCGCCCCGCGCGCCCACCCGCACCGACCTGCCCGCTCCCCCGCGCCGGACGGCGGTCGCCCCGGCCCCGGCACCCCGCCGGTCACACGGCGGGCTGGTGGCCGCCGGCCTCGTGCTGGTCCTGCTGCTGGTCGCCGGCGGGGTCTTCCTTGTCACCCGGCCCGACGACGCGTCCACGACGACGGCCGACCCCACGACGTCCGCCCCGGCGACGTCGGCCGCCCAGCCGGTCGCCCCCACCGAGGACCCGACCACCGAGGCCGCGCCCACCACGGAGGCCACCACCGAGCCGACCGAGGACGTCGTCACCGCCGCCGAGGTGGCCACCGCGATCCAGGGCTACTACGCGCTGCTGCCCGGTGACCCGCAGACCGCCTACGGCCTGACCGGCCCGACGCTGCAGGAGGCCTCGAGCCGCGGCGACTACACGTCGTTCTGGAACCGGTTCGACGACGTCGTGCTCGGCCCGGTCAGCGCCACCGACGGGTCGCTGGAGGCCACCGGGCAGGTCACCTTCGTCGAGGACGGCGAGGAGCAGGTCGAGCAGCACCGCTTCGTGCTGGTCGAGGGCGCGGACGGCGCGCTGCTCATGGACGTCGACGTCATCGCCTGAGGGCCGGGACGACGAGAGGGCGGCACCCGCGTGGGTGCCGCCCTCTCGTGCTGGCGGTGGCGGTGGGATTTGAACCCACGGAGGCTGTGAACCTCACACGCTTTCGAGGCGTGCTCCTTCGGCCGCTCGGACACGCCACCGTGGAGCAGACTACAGGCCCCGCTGGGCGCGGAAGAAGGCGCGTAGGAGCTCCCCGGACTCCGCCGCCCGCAGCCCGGCGAGCACCTCGGGACGGTGGTTGAGCCGGCGGTCCCGGACGACGTCCCACAGCGAGCCGGCCGCCCCGGCCTTGGGGTCGTCGGCGCCGTAGACCACCCGGGCGACCCGGGACAGCACGGCCGCCCCGGCGCACATCGTGCACGGCTCCAGGGTCACCACCAGGGTCGCGCCGGTGAGCCGCCAGCCGTCCCCGTGCGCGGCCGCCGCTGCCCGCAGCGCGAGCACCTCGGCGTGCGCGGTGGGGTCGCCGGTCCTCTCCCGCTCGTTGGCCGCCTCGGCCAGCACGGTGCCGTCGGACCCGAGGACGACGGCACCGATCGGTGCGTCGCCCCAGCCCGGCGCCGCGGCGGCGAGCTCGAGCGCGCGGTCCATCGCCTGCTCGGGGGTCATGCCAGCCGCACCCCGGTGAGCCGGGCCAGCTCGGCGAGCGCCTCGGCCGGGTCGACGACCTTGACCGTCTGCCAGCCCAGCGCTCGGGCCGGCTTCAGGTTGGGGCCCAGGTCGTCGAGGTAGACCACCGCGAGCGGCTCGATCTCCTTGGCGACGGCGCGGGACAGCCGCTCCAGGGTCAGCGGGTAGATGTCGGGCTCGGGCTTGCGGATGCCCTCCACCGAGCTCTCCACGACGACGTCGAAGAGCTCCATCAGCGCGCCGTGCTCGGACGCCGGGTCCATCGGGGCGGCGTTGTTGGTCAGCAGGGCCAGCGGCACCCCCGCCGTCCCCAGGTGCCGGATCGCGGTGACCACCTCGGGCCGCACGCTGCCCTTCAGCGCGGCGAGCACCCGGGTGGCGTCGACGTCGTGGCCGGCCGCGCGCGCCTCGGCCTCGAAGACCTCGACGAACCCGTCGCGGTCGAGCTCGCTGCGCTCGAAGCGGGCCCAGGCGTTGGTGTGCGCGTTCTCGGTGTTGAGCCGGGCGATCAACCCCACCGGCAGGCCGGCGTCGCGCTCGTAGTCACCGAAGGCTGCCAGCGGGCTGGTGGTGATCACCCCGCCCAGGTCGAAGACGACCGCGGAGACGGTCACGGCGCGATCGCCGCGGCCAGCTCGTCGGCGAAGCCGAGCCGCGTGGCGATCGCGGCGACCATCTCGTCGGCCCAGAGGTCGGCGGTGAGGATCGGCTGGAGCTCGGCGGCGGGCAGCCCGCCGTCGCTGAAGAGGTCCAGGTCGCCGGCGGGGAAGCCGTCCTCGTCGTCGTCGTCCGTGGCGTCCTCGTCGACCTCGATGCCGTAGCGCTCCACGACCTCGCTGGCCAGCACCCACTCCTGCAGGGTCACGTCGCTGATCAGCGCGCGGACCATCCCGCCCGGACCGTGGGTGAGGGCGACGAAGTACAGCCGGGTGTCGACCACGAACACGTAGGGCCCGGGCCAGCTCGCACCCGGCTCGCCGAGCGCGCGCTCGAGCACCGGCAGCTCGTCGGAGGCGTCCTGGGCGAGCAGCTCGACCACCCAGCGGTCGGACTGCTTCTCCACCCGCACCGCCCAGGAGGGCAGCACCTCGGTCATCGGGCCGGTCATCGGGTCGCTCATGGGTGCGATCATCGCCGACGTGGCCGACCCCGACAGCACCGCGCCCGCCCCCGACGTCCCGCCGGCGCTGTTCGCTGCCCTGGCCGCCGACCCGCTGGCCGCCCACCTGGGCATCACCCTGGAGCAGGTGGCACCGGGGTACGCCCGGGCGTCGATGACGGTCGGCCCGGCACAGCTCAACGCGGTGGGGACGGCGCACGGCGGGGCGACCATGGCCCTGCTGGACGTGGTGCACGCCGCGGTGAGCAACAGCCACGGCACGGTCGCCGTCGCCCAGGACGTGCACACCGAGTTCCTCGCCCCCGGCCGCCCGGGCGACCACCTGGTCGCCGAGGGCACCGAGCTGCACCGCAGCAGCCGGACGGCGGTCTACCGCATCGAGGCGCGCGCCCAGGACGGCCGCATGGTGGCCACCGCGCTGGCCCGGGTGTTCCGCACCGACCGCGACTGGGAGCTGGCCGGCCCCGCCGCTCCCCCGACGATGCAGCTCACCCCGGTCGACGCCGACGCCGCTCCCCCGCCACCCCCGCCGGTGGGCGGGCCCGGCACCCGCCCGGCCGGCCCGACGCCGGCCCCGGACGAGCTGCGGTGAGCCGGCTCCCGGTGCCGACCATGCCCGCGCCCCCGGTCGCCGTCGTGGGGCTGGGCCAGCTGGGTGGCTCGCTGGCCGCCGCGCTGGTGGCCGCGGGCAGGCCGGTGACCGGCTGGGACACCGACCCGGCCGCTCGGGACGCCGCCGCTGCGCGTGGGGTGACCGTCGGCCGGGAGCTGTCCGGGGTGGTCGTGCTGGCCACCCCGCTGCCGGTGCTGGCCACCGCCCTGGAGGACCTCGACGTCGACGACGACGCGACAGTCACCGACCTGGGCTCGGTGAAGGCCCCGGTGCTGGCCGCGCTGCGCGAGCGGTTCGGCACCCGGGTGGTCGGCGGGCACCCGATGTGCGGCACCGAACGCAGCGGGCACGCCGCCACCGACCCCGAGCTGTTCCGCGGTGCCCGCTGGGCGGTCTGCCTGGAGGCCGACACCCAGCTGCCCCGCTGGCTGCGGGTCGCCGAGCTGGCGCTGGCCGTCGGCGCCCAGGTGGTGCCGGTGACCGCCGCCGAGCACGACGCCGCGGTCGCCGCCATCAGCCACGTCCCGCACCTGCTGGCTGCCGCCCTCGCGGCGGCCGCGGGTGACGCCGGCCCGCTCACCCTGGGGCTGGCTGCCGGCAGCTTCGCCAGCGGCACCCGGGTGGTGGGCAGCGACCCGGCGTTCGTCACCGCGATGGTCGAGGGCAACGCCGGGCCGACGGCAGCCGCGCTGGACGCGGTGCGGGCCCAGCTGGACCGGCCGTGGCCCGAGCTGGTCGAGGCGGGGCACGCCGTCGTGACCGGGCGGTCCGCGCAGCGGCGCACCGTGCGGGTGCCGCTGGACCGGGCCGCGCTGCTCGCGCTGGGCCGCGCCGGCGGCGCGGTGGACCGGCGGCTGGCGGCCTTCGTGGAGGGCTGGGTGCCCGCCGGGGCGTAGGCCGGCGCCCGGAGGGGCAGGGTGGGGGCTCACCCACGACGAGAAGAGGCCACCCCGTGACCGCACCCGACCCCACCGAGGCCGACGTCCTCGGCCGCATCCACAGCCTCGTCGAGGAGGAGCACCAGCTCCGCGAGAGCGCCGCCGAGCACGGCGAGGACCAGCGCGCCCGGATGGCCGAGCTGGAGAAGCACCTCGACCAGGCCTGGGACCTGCTGCGCCAGCGGCGGGCCAAGCGCCAGTACGGCAACGACCCGGCCGAGGCCGACGACCGCCCGGAGTCCCAGGTGGAGAGCTACCTGCAGTAGCGGTCCTGGCCGGCGCCCCCCGCGATCAGCTGGGGGCGCCGCCCGGCGCCTGCCAGTCGTCGCGCCGGGGACGACGGGCCGCGGCCGAGGCCAGCGCGACGGCCACCCCGAGCAGCCCCAGCCCGGCAGCGAGCAGCGGCCACGGCGTGCCGCCGGTCGCCGCGGGCACCTCGACGGCGGCGACCTCGAGGTCGACCCCCGCGGTCTGGGCCGACTGCACCCCGACCAGCTGGACGACGGCGGCACCCAGGTCGGTGTCCTGCGGGATCTGCACGACCGCCTCGACCGCGCCGTCGGAGTCGGCGGTCACCGTGGCCAACGGCGTGACAACGCCGGCCAGCGTCACCGTGACCTGCTCGCCCGGGGTGAACCCGGTGCCGCGGATGGTGACCACGCTGCCCGGGGAGACCTGCCCGTTCGAGGACGAACCGCCCAGCGGACCGCTCGGGCTGCCCGGTGTCGACGGGGTGGCCGGGGTCGTCGGGGCGGACGTCGACGGGCTCGGCGTGGTCGGCCGCGGGGTGGTCGACGGCCCGGTCGACGACGGACCGGACGACGACGGCGGGGTGGTCGGGACCGGGGTCGTCGACGGCGGGGCCGTGGTCGGGGCGCTGCTGCTGGGCGGGGTGGTGCCCGGGGTCGGCGTCGTGGTCGGCGGGCTCGTCGGCGGCGGCGTGAGGACCGCGTCGCAGTCGGCCTCGCTGGGGCGCACCCGGGAGCCGATGACGATCGGGGACCGCGGGCCGGCGGCGGTGGTGACCGCGACGGCGATGTCGACCGACGTGCCCCAGTCGACCTCGGCGCCCTCGAGCTCCACGGTCTGCCCCGGGTCCAGGGACGCCTGGTCGCCGGCCGGTGCACCGTCGTAGGTGAGCTCGACGGTCGCGGCCTCGCTGCCGGCCGTGACCTCGACGCGGACGTACCCGTCGACGCAGTTGGGCCCGTACGTGAGCCGCGCGGAGGCCGGTGCCACGAGGGCGGGCGCCGAGCTCGGGGTGGGCGTCGCGGTCGTCGCGCTCGCCGTCGGGGAGGGTGCCACCGGCGCCGCCCACGCGGGGCCGACCGGGCCCGCGACCAGGGCTGCCGCGAGCACCACGAGCAGCACGGACCGGTGCGCCGACACTGCGCTGCGCACTGCTCCCCACCCCCGTCGTCCTGCTCGTCCCTGCTGTGTTCCCGGCCCATCATCCCGGTTGACCACCCAGGGTTGTCGAGTCGTGACCGGGTTCCCGGGCGTGTCGGCCGCGCCGCACGGGGTGGCGCCGGTCACTAGCGTCGGGCCATGAGCGCAGGCGCAGGGACCGGACGGCGACGGCAGGACGAGGTCTACCGGGCAGGGGTCTACGGCCGCCGTCCGACCGTGCCCACCGTGCACACCCGGCTGGCCGCCGCGGCCGGGCGGAAGCTGACCGCACGGGCGCTGGGGTACGTGGCCGGCGGCGCGGGCGGGGAGTCGACGGTGCGCGCCGACCGGGCCGCGTTCGACCGCTGGCAGGTGGTACCACGGGTGCTGCGCGACGTCAGCGCACGGGACACCTCGGTCGAGCTGTTCGGCCGACGCCTGCCCGCCCCGCTGCTGCTCGGCCCGGTCGGGGCGCTGGAGCTGGTGCACCGCGACGCCGACCTCGCCGTCGCCCGGGCCGCCGCGGCGACCGGGGTGCCGATGGTGTTCTCCAACCAGGCCTCGGTGCCGATGGAGACCACCGCGGCCGCGATGGGCGACTCGCCGCGGTGGATGCAGCTGTACTGGTCGACGTCGGACGAGCTGGTGACCTCGATGCTGCGCCGGGCCGAGGCCAGCGGCTGCGAGGCCGTCGTCGTCACCCTGGACACCACGATGCTGGGCTGGCGCCCGCGGGACCTGGACCTGGGCCACCTCCCGTTCGCCCTGGGCAAGGGCATCGCGCAGTACACCTCCGACCCGGTGTTCCGCAGGCTCGTCGAGGAGCGGGCGGCCGCCGCCGGGCCGCGCGGACCGCAGCCCCGACCCACCGCGGCCGCCGTCGCCGCGATGGTCGGGATGGCGCGGGCCTGGCCGGGGTCGCTGCGGGAGAACCTGCGCTCCCCGCTCCCCCGCGCCGCCGTCGAGACCTTCCTGGGCATCTACTCCCGGCCCTCGATCACCTGGACCGACCTGGCCTGGCTGCGCGCCCAGACCCGGCTCCCGCTGCTGCTCAAGGGCGTCCTGCACCCCGACGACGCCCGGCAGGCGGTGGATGCCGGCGTCGACGGGCTGGTGGTCAGCACGCACGGCGGCCGGCAGGTGGACCGCTCGATCGGCGCCCTGGACGCCCTCCCCGACGTGCTCGCCGCGGTCGACGGCCGGGTGCCGGTGCTGCTGGACAGCGGGGTGCGCAGCGGCGCCGACGTGTTCTTCGCCGTCGCCCTGGGCGCCCGGGCCTGCCTGCTGGGCCGCTCCTACGTCTACGGGCTCGGTCTGGCCGGGGAGGCCGGCGTCCGGCAGGTGGTGGAGGACGTGGTCGGCGAGTTCGACCTGACCCTGGGGCTCTCCGGGCACACGTCGGTCGACCAGCTCTCCCCGGCGGTGCTGCGCAGGTCTTGACGAGGTTGTGTGGCGTGGGTCACAGTGGTCGTGGGCGGGGCAGCCGGCAAACGAAGGCTCCTCACCGACGAGCGCAGCCGACCAACGCGGCCAGACCGCCAGGACCGGCGCCCCGCCCCACACTCGTCTCCATGCCGGAGGTGGAGTTCGACGTGCACTGGCCCGACGGACGCTCGGGGTGGGTGTACTCGCCCTCCCTGGTGGTGGAGGACGTCTTCACCGTCGGGCACCCGTACCCGGTCGCCGAGTTCGTCGCGCTGAGCCGGGAGGCGATGCGGACCGCCAGCGACCGGGTGCAGTCGCGGTGGGGGTTCCCCTGCTCCCGCGCGGCGGCGACGCTGGCCGGCATCGAGGCCCGGGCAGCCGGGTTCGCCGACGGCGAGGTCACCGTGGCCGGCTTCCGCCGCTGCTGAGCGGGGCCGGTGGTGGTGGGATGACCCGGTGACGACCGACGTGCAGATCCCCGGCATCTCCTCCCCCGTGCCCACCGGCGTGTTCATCGGCGGGAGCTGGCGCGACGCCTCGTCCGGGGCGACCTTCGACGTGCTCGACCCGGCCGACGAGACCGTGCTGGCCACCGTCGCCGACGGCACCACCGACGACGTGACCGCCGCGGTCGACGCCGCCCACGCCGCCCTGCCCGGGTTCGCCGCGACCCCGCCCCGTCAGCGCGGGGAGATGCTGCGCCGGGCGTTCGAGGCGATGACCGCCCGGGCCGACGAGTTCGCGCTGCTGATGACCCGGGAGAACGGCAAGGCCACCGCCGACGCCAAGGCCGAGCTGACCTACGCCGCGGAGTTCTTCCGCTGGTTCGCCGAGGAGGCCGTGCGGATCGACGGCGACTACCGGGTCGCGCCCGCCGGCGGCACCCGCACGATCGTGACCCGCCAGCCCGTCGGGGTCTGCCTGCTGGTCACGCCGTGGAACTTCCCGGCCGCGATGCTCACCCGCAAGCTCGGCCCGGCCATCGCCGCCGGCTGCACCGTGGTGGTCAAGCCGGCCGAGGACACCCCGCTCACCGCGCTGCTGCTGGCCCAGGTGCTCGCCGAGGCCGGGGTGCCCGACGGCGTGGTCAACATCGTCCCCACGCTGAACGCGAAGGACGTCGTGGCCACCGCGATGGCCGACCCCCGACTGCGCAAGATCAGCTTCACCGGGTCGACCGAGGTGGGCAAGATCCTGCTCAAGCAGGCCGCCGACCAGGTGCTGGTCTCCTCCATGGAGCTCGGCGGCAACGCCCCGTTCGTCGTCTGCGACGACGCCGACCTCGACGCCGCCGTCGACGGCGCGATGCTGGCCAAGATGCGCAACGGCGGCGAGGCCTGCACCGCGGCCAACCGCTTCTACGTGCAGTCCTCGGTCGCCGACGCGTTCGCCGAGAAGCTGGCCGCCCGGATGG
This sequence comes from Geodermatophilus sp. Leaf369, assembly GCF_001424455.1. NCBI lineage: Bacteria > Bacillati > Actinomycetota > Actinomycetes > Geodermatophilales > Geodermatophilaceae > Geodermatophilus > Geodermatophilus sp. Leaf369. The sequence continues at coordinate 1,412,537 of NZ_LMQA01000001.1, forward strand.
GCGCGGTGCAGGTCGGGCGTGGGGACGACGAGGGCGTCGGCCTGGGCCCGCTGGTCAACGAGGAGACCGTCGCCAAGGTGGACCGGATCGTGCAGGCCACCGTCGAGGCCGGCGCCCGGGTGGTCACCGGCGGCACCCGGCCGTCCGGTCCCGGCTTCTTCTACCCGCCGACCGTGCTGGTGGACGTGCCCGCGGGCTCGGCCGCCGTGGTCGAGGAGACCTTCGGCCCGGTCGCCCCGATCGCGACCTTCTCCGACGACGCCGAGGTGCTCGAGCTGGCCAACTCCACGCCCTTCGGGCTGGTCGCCTACGTCTTCACGCAGGACCTGGCGCGCGGCCTGCGCCTCTCCGAGGCCCTGGAGTTCGGCATGGTCGGCGTCAACCGCGGCGTGGTCAGCGACCCGGCCGCCCCGTTCGGCGGCGTGAAGCAGTCGGGACTGGGCCGGGAGGGCGCCCACGAGGGCCTGGCCGAGTACCTGTCGACGAAGTACGTCAGCTTCCCGCTGTAAGGCCCCCGGACAGTCGTCAGCCCCCGCACTCCGAGGAGTGCGGGGGCCGGCGCTGTCTCAACCAGACGTGCACCCGAAGGGATTCGAACCCCTAACCTTCTGATCCGTAGTCAGATGCTCTATCCGTTGAGCTACGGGTGCCTGGTGGTGCTGTTCAGTTGTTGCGCGGAGGCTCCGGGATTTGAACCCGGGATGGGCCAAAACCCAAACCGCATTAGCAGTGCGGCGCCATAGACCGGACTAGGCGAAGCCTCCCCGGGCTCCAGGTTCCCCCGGGAGCACCGAGGACGAAGACTACCAGCGCCTCCGACCCCGGGCTCCCGGGGGGTGCCTCAGGCCGCGACGGGTTCGCGCACGACCGGCGCCGGCACCCGCCGACCCGGCAGCAGGGTCACCGCGACGGCCAGCGCAGCCGCGGTCGCGGCCATCACGAGCGCACCACCGACGCCGTAGGAGGTCTCCACGATCGCCCCGCCGACGGCCGCACCGACCGCGGAGGCGCCGAACGCGATCGTCGACAGCCAGGTGAACGCCTCGGTGGTGGCGTCGGCCGGGGCGATCGAGCCGACCAGGGAGTTCTGCACGGTCAACGTCGGGGCGATCGCGGTGCCGCCCAGGAACAGCAGCGCACCGAGCACGAGCGGGCTGGAGACCGCGGCGAGCGGCACCATGCCGATCGTCGTCCCCAGCAGGCCCCAGCGGTAGAGCCGCGGCAGCGAGACCGACAGGACCCGGGCGCCGAACCAGAGCCCGCCGGCGACCGACCCGAGGGACCAGGTCGCGAGCAGCACGCCGGACAGCCCGGGGCTGCCGGCGGCGTCGGCGAACGCCGGTACGGCGACCTCGATCGCGCCGAACCCGAGCATCAGCGCGGTGCCGCTGACCAGGACGCGGGGCATGCCCGGCACCCGGACGGTGGAGAACAGGCTGCGCTGCACCGGGACGGCGGGCTGCCAGGCGCGCATGGCGCCGGAGAACGCGATGCCCAGGGTGCCGACGACGGTGAGCACGCCGGCCAGCGCGATGGCCGCGACCGGGCTGGCGAGCAGGGTGAGCGCGGCGACCGTGGTGGGGCCGGCGACGAAGACCAGCTCGGTGGTGGTGGCGTCCAGGGCGTAGGCGGTGGGGCGGACCCGGGGGTCGACGCGGGACCACAGCGCGCGCACGGTGCCGCTGACCAGCGGCGTGCTCATGCCGGCGGCGGCCGAGGCCACCACCATCAGCGGCACCGACGTGGTGGTCAGCACGGTGGAGGCCAGCACGACCAGCAGCAGCGGGTAGGCCACGGCCTGGGAGAGCAGGATGACGCGGGCGCCGCGGCGGTCGGCCAGCCGGCCGAGCACGGGGGCCATGACCGCCATCGCGATGCCGTAGGTGGCCGAGGCCAGGCCCGCGACGGCGTAGGAACCGGTCTGCTGCTGCACCAGCAGGAGCAGCGCGAGGGGGACCATGGCGGACGGCAGCCGACCGGCGAAGCCGGCGACGAGCAGCACCGGGGCGGACGGCAGCCGCCACACGGTGAGGTACTGGCGCATGACGGAGCTCACTTCGAACGTACGAGAGGGGAATCGTAGGGTGCAAACCACCGTTGGCCCCCTACGTGTTCCCGACGGTACGAGCCGGTTCGTAGGGAGTCAAATGCGTGACGACGCCTACACGGCGGGAGGGTCCTGATGGACTACGACGACTACGGCTCCAACGCCGTCGAGCTGGCGATCGACCTGGCCAACGCCGACCGGACGGACTCCTGGGTGCCGGAGTTCCTGACCGCGCACGACGAGTGGTTCACCGACGGGACGGCGCTCGAGCTGTCGGCGCGGCAGGCACGCGCGGTCGCCGAGACCGCCGACCTGGTGCGCGAGGTGGCGCTGGCGGAGTCCCAGGACGAGGTGGTGGCGCGGCTCAACGCACTGCTCGCGATGGCCGCCCCCAAGCCCTACGCCACCGACCACGACGGCGAGCTGCACCTGCACTACGCCGCCGCCGAGGCCGGCGCGCTGGAGCAGCTGACCACCACGGTGGCGATGGGCCTCTCGCAGGTGGTCGTGCAGCACGGCTGGCAGCGGCTGGGGGTCTGCGCGGCCGAGGGGTGCGGGAACGTCTACGTGGACACCTCGCGCAACGCCAGCCGGCGGTACTGCTCGAACACCTGCGCGTCCCGGTCGTCGGTGGCGGCCTACCGGGCGCGGCAGAGGTCCTGACTCAGGCGAACCGGCGGCGCCCGTGGTGGGTGCGCGCGTGCCCGACGGCGACGACGCCGGCGACGCCCGCCCCGAGGAGCACGACCCCGCCGAGGGCGTAGACGGCGGCGACGTCGGGCAGCGGGGTGCTGCTGGCGGCCGGGTCGAGCCGGTCGGCCAGCGCGGTCAGGGTGCGGACGGCGTCGTCGACGGGCGCGGTGAACGAGCCGATCGAGGCCAGTGCGGCCGCCGACCGGTCGACCGAGACCTGCGCGGCGGCGACGACCTGGGCGACGTACTCGGCCTGCGCGGCGACACCGCGGGCCCCCTGCGGGAGGGTGAGGACCTGGTCGCGGTTCGCCGCAGCGGTGGCCAGGGCGGCCTGGGCCTGCTCGACCGAGGTGGTGACGGCGGTGACCTGGTCGGCGAGGAGGTCACGAGCGGTGCCGGCGTCGGCGAGCGCGGCGGCGACCTGATCGCGGGTGTACGTGGCGTCGGCGAGGGCCGCGGCGTTGGCCCGGTCGGCGTAGCCGGCGGCCAGCAGCTGACCGGCCTCGGCCTCCGCGGCGTGCCGCGCGCCGTCGGTGGCGGCCGTTGCCGCGGTGGCGGCCAGCGCGGTCGCGGTGTCGGCCTCCGCCGAGCCGCCGGTGCTGGGCTGCTCGGGGACGACGACGGGACCCTGCTGCTGGGACGGGCGGCTGGAGCCGGTGCCCTGGGTGGTCGGACGGGGGGTCGCGCGCTGCGTCGGAGCCGGGGCCTGCTGCGTCTGCGGGGCCGCGGTCTCGGGAGCAGGTGCCGGCGCGGGGGCGGGCTCGGGCGCGGGGGCCGGCTGGGGCGCCGGTGCCGGTGCTGGTGCCGGTGCTGGTGCCGGGGCGGGCGTGGGCGCCGGGGTGACGGGCTCCGGCTCGGGGGCAGGGGTCGGCGCCGTCTCCTCGGCCGGCGCCGGGGTCGGCGCGACCTCGGCCAGCGCGGGGCCCGCGGTGGCGGTCGCGCCGATCAGCGTGGCGGCGAGCAGTGGGAGCAGTCGGACCCTGGTGCGCACGTCGTGTCAGTCCCTCGTGGTGGTGGAGATGGCGTCCCCCTCCCATCGACCGGTGCACGGCGGGTCCGCACCGGTCGTCCCTCGGAGGGGTGAGGGCCCAGGTCGGCGTCGTAGCGTCCTCGCGTGCCCTCCCCCCGCCGCCTCGACGCCCGCCTGCAGGCCGCCGTCCACCGCCTGCCGCAGACCCGCGCCGACGGGACGTTGCGCCGGCTGTCCGAGCTGGCCGACCACGGCAAGCTCTGGGTGGGCGTCGGGCTCGTGCTGGCCGCCAAGCAGGGCGCACCCCGGCGTGCGGCGATCCGGGGGCTGGGGTCGATGGCGGTGTCCAGCGCGCTGGTGAACGTCGTCCTCAAGCCGGTGTTCCGGCGGGGGCGGCCCGAGAGCGGGGCGCTGTCCTCGCGGGCGCTGGACCGCGAGCTCACCACTCTGTCGTTCCCGAGCGGGCACTCCGCGTCGGCGGCGGCGTTCGCGACCGGGGTGGCCATGGAGAGCGCGTGGGCCGGGGCCCTGGTCGCGCCGGTGGCGTTGGGGGTCGGCTACTCGCGGGTGCACGTGGGCGTGCACTACCCCGGTGACGTGCTGGCCGGGATGGCGGTCGGGGGTGCGATCGCGGCGGCCAGCCAGCACTGGTGGCACGTGCGGCCGACGACGCCGGCGAAGGTGCGGACGTCGTTCGCGGCACCCGCGCTCCCTCGCGGCGAGGGACTGACGGTGGCGGTGAACCCGCGCTCGGGCCGGGAGGACTACGACCCGGCCGAGGACATCCAGGGCCTGCTGCCCGGGGCGACGGTCGTCGACATCACGCCGGAGCAGTCGGTGACCGACGTGCTGACCGAGGCGGCGCAGAACGGTGCGCGGGCGCTGGGCGTGGCCGGCGGCGACGGCAGCGTCACAGCGGCCGCGGCGGTGGCGCTCACCCACGGGCTGCCGTTGGCGGTCCTGCCGGCCGGGACGCTGAACCACTTCGCGCGGGACGTCGGGGTGGCGACGCCGGTGGAGGCGGCACAGGCGGTCGAGGCCGGGCACGGGGTGCAGGTGGACGTGGCGACGGTGAACGGGACGCCGTTCCTGAACACAGCGAGCATCGGGCTGTACCCGGAGATGGTGCGGCGGCGGGACGCGATGAAGGGCCGCATCGGCAAGTGGGCGGCGCTGACGGTGGCGGCGGGCCAGGTGCTGCGGACCGGTTCGCCGATCGAGCTGGTCGTGAACGGGCAGCCGATCCGCGCGTGGATCCTCTTCGTCGGCAACGGGGTCTACACCCCGCGGGGACTGTCGCCGGCCTGGCGCCCGTCCCTGGCCGACGGGATGCTGGACGTGCAGTACCTGCGGGCCGACCTGCGCTTCGGCCGGACCCGGGCGGTGCTCGCCACGCTGTTGGGGGTCAGCGAGCACAGCCGTTCGTACGCGCAGTTCCAGGTGGAGCAGCTGCGGGTGGAGTCCCGGTCGGGGCCGCAGACCGTGGCCTACGACGGGGAGACCGGGTCGGCCGCCACGTCGTTCACCTTCACGAAGCGTCAGCGGCTGACTGTGTACTGCAACCGCTGATCCCGTTGTCCACAGCGGGGGTCGTCGCGGGCCTCTGACCTGCATAGACTCCCGTGACTTCTGTCGGGAGACGCGGGGGCGTGGGATGCGGGTCGGGTCTGTGCTGGCGGTGGGAGCTGTTCTCGCGCTGCTGCTCTCCGGGTGTTCGCGGGGGCAGGAGGCGAATCAGACGCTGCCGACGGCGTCGAGTTCTGCGTCCGCGGAGGCGACGCTCGAGCCGCTGGGGCCTCCCGATCTGCCGATGCCGGCTGAGGCGCGGGAGCAGACACCGACCGGGGCTGAAGCGTTCATTCAGTACTACATGGACATATACAACCTTGCCCTTCGCGATCTGGACCCTACGTTTATGGACCAGTTCAGCCAAGGGTGCGAGACATGCGACGAACTCATATTAAACCTGAGGGAGGACGCCGAGAGTGGATTGAACTATCAAGGCGGCCTTGTGGCGTTGAATTACGTCGACGCCACCATCATCGACGAGAGATCAGAAGCCGCCTTCACCCTGAACCAAGAAGCCTTAACCGTCATTGATTCGACGGGTTCCGAGCAGACAGACCTCAGTGGTCCCCCTGCATCGTTGAATTGCGGGGCCATTCTCAACTGGTCCAGCAGTTCGCAGTCCTGGCTGTTCACGCAATGGGACGTCAACTAGGGGTACTGCTGGTCGCGGGGCTCCTATTCCTCGGTCTGATCAGCTTCGATGTCGCTTCTGCAGAATGTCGCCAACTTCAGTGCGTCACCACAGGATTGAACGACGGGGCCGCATCCATCAGTGCCGAGGATGTCCAAGGTCCCATCGATGGCGTTTACGTTGCCACCAACCTCCCGCCCGCTGGGCCCCGTCTGTATGCCTGGCGCTTGCTCACGCAGTGCGAGTTGGCTGACACGAACATCGGGGCGTGCGGCACCACCAATCTCACGTGCGAAACGCGAGACGGTCGGGTGGTAAGTGCCTATCGAGTGCAGCGACAGCGGCTGGTACAGGTAGACGCCACGAGCGTCGATAACTTGCCAGCGCCCCCGGGCCTCGCCGCCGGGACTCTGTATGGGGGCTGGACAACGGTGGATATCGCGTGCGTCGACGTCACCGACCTGAACCCCCCGCCGTCCCCCGAGGAGGTCTTCCGCTACTTCCAGACCCTCCCGCTCCCCGAGCTGCTCACCCAGCAGCAGCCGCCGGGCAATGCGCTGGTCGGGCTGCCGGTCATCTTCTTCACCGACAGCCCGACGCAGCAGACGTTCACCGTCGACATCCGGGGCTTCCAGGTCGTGATCGTGGCGGGGGCGCAGTCCTACTCCTGGCACACCGGCGACGGCACCACCCTCACCAGCACCGACCCCGGCGCCCCCTACCCCGGGCAGACGGTCACCCACGACTACTCGTCCGGCAGCTACACGGCCTACGTCACGGTCACCTGGGGTGCGACGTTCAGCGTCGACGGCGGCGCGCAGGTCGCCGTCCCGGGCACGACCACCACGGACGGGCCGGCGGTCACCTTCGCCGTCCTAGAAGCGGGCGCCGTCCTCACGAACCCGTACGACTGAGCCGACCGCTGCCGGCGTGCTGCCCTCGCCCGCCGAGGCGACGCCGCGCCCTGGCCCGGGCGACGGCCCCCAGCAACGCGACCGCGGTCAGCGCCTCCCCGAGCTCCTCGACGAAGGTGGCAGCCGTCAGGGGCAGCGGCTGGGGCTGCACGACCGCGACCGTCCGGGTGACCACGTCCAGACCCAGGGCGGCCACCGCGTAGACGGCCAGTCCCAGCACGACGAGCCCGCTGCCGGCGACCCCCCACGCACGGCCTGCGGCCCACAGTGCGGGCAGACCCACGACGGTGCAGACGGTCCCCACGAGCAGGGTCAGCGTCGTCCCGTCGGAGGTCTCCAGCACCGAGTGCGCGCTCACGAGCTTGGCGAAGACCAGCCCCGCGCCGATCGCCGTGACAGCGCTCCACCAGAGCCGGGACGTCCCCCGCGTCTGCACCGCAGCGACGGCGGCCGCCACGGCGGTCGCGGCGAAGACCGCGGTGGTGAACAACCGCGGCAGCCCGCCGATGGCGTCCAGGTCGACGATCCACTCCCGGCCCGGGAGGGGGCAGGACCCCACGGCGCACCGCCACCGGACCAGGAACCCCAGGGAGAACAACCCCAGTGCCAGCCCGACGAGGGCCCACAACCACGTGTCGTCCCGCGGACCGGGAGATGCCGGTCGCGGGGTCACCTGACCAGTGTGCGCGCCCCGGGCCGGGCCGGGACCTGCGCCGTCGGTCACACCCAGGGTCTCCCCAGGCGTCCCCCACCGGACGTCACTACGGTCCTGACGAGGGTTGCCCGGCGGTCACCGCGGGCACAGGACCCGCCGACGTCGTCGATGGAAGAGGTACTCCCCATGTTGGTCCGCCGGATCGCTCGGCCGCTGCTCGCCTCCTCGTTCGTGTACGGGGGCATCAGCACGCTGCGGAACCCCCAGAGCCGGGTTCCGGGCGCCACCAAGATCGTCGGTCAGCTCGCGGAGCAGGCCGACAAGCAGCTCCCGGTCGAGGTCTCCAAGGACGTCGAGCAGTGGGTGAAGGTCGACGCCGGGATCAAGGTCGGCGCCGGCGCCACGTTCGCGCTCGGGGTCTTCCCTCGGCTGTCCGCCCTGGCCCTCGCCGCGTCGATCGTGCCGACCACGCTGGCCGGGCACCGCTTCTGGGAGGACAGCGACCCGGAGAAGAAGTTCAGCAACCAGGCGCACTTCCTGAAGAACGCCGGACTGCTCGGCGGTCTGCTGATCGCCGCCGTCGACACCGAGGGCAAGCCCTCGGCCGGCTGGCGCGTGAAGAACGTCAGCGAGCGCACGATCAACAAGGCCGAGAAGAAGTTCGAGAAGGCCTCGAAGAAGGCCGAGAAGGCCCAGAAGAAGGCCGCCCGCGGCCGCACCGGGCGCAAGATCCGCAAGCAGGCCAAGGCTGCCAAGAAGGCCGCCGGGCTCTGAGCACCACCGGCATGACACCCGCGGGCGCGCTCCGGAGGATCGCCTTCCTCCTGGAGCGCGCCCGCGAGCCGTCCTACCGGGTCAAGGCGTTCCGCACCGCGGCGGCCGTCGTCGACCGGATGGCCGACGGGGAGCTCGAGCACCGGGTGCGGACCAGGACGCTGAAGGACCTCTCCGGCATCGGCGACAAGACGGCGACCGTCATCCTCGAGGCCGCGGCCGGCAAGGTGCCCGCGTACCTGCAGGACGTCGAGGACAAGCAGGTGCCCGAGGAGCTCAGTGGCCCCGCCGCCGAGCTGCGGGCGGCGCTCAAGGGCGACCTGCACACCCACTCCGACTGGTCCGACGGCGGCAGCCCGATCCGTGAGATGGCCGAGGCGGCCCGCGACATCGGCCACGACTACCTGGCGCTCACCGACCACTCCCCCCGGCTGACCGTCGCGAACGGGCTCACCGCCGAGCGGCTGGAACGCCAGCTGGACGTGGTCGCCGAGCTGAACCTCGAGCTGGCCCCGTTCCGCATCCTGACCGGGATCGAGTGCGACATCCTGGCCGACGGCTCGCTCGACCAGGACGAGGACCTGCTGTCGCGGCTGGACGTCGTCGTCGCCAGCGTGCACTCCGACCTCCGCGCCCCCAAGGCGCAGATGACCGAGCGGATGCTGGCCGCGGTCACCAACCCGCACACCGACGTCCTCGGGCACTGCACCGGCAGGCTGCTGGTGGAGCGCCAGCAGGCCGGCGGCAAGACCCAGCGGCCACGACCGGAGAGCACCTTCGACGCCGAGGCGGTGTTCACCGCCTGTCTCGAGCACGGCGTGGCGGTCGAGATCAACTCCCGCCCCGAACGGCTGGACCCGCCAATGCGGCTGCTCCAGCTCGCCGCCGACATCGGGTGCGACTTCTCGATCGACACCGACGCGCACGCGCCCGGTCAGCTGGACTGGCAGGGCGCGGGGTGCGAGCGGGCGGCGCAGGCGGGGATCGGTTCGGACCGGGTGGTGAACACCCGGGCCGCAGATCAGCTGCGGGGCTGAGTCCGCCGGTCGGCCTCGACCGGCTCCGGGCTGCCCTCGTCGTCCTGGCGGCGGAAGGTCCAGCCTGCCGGGAGGACGAGCTTGGGTGCGACTCCGAGGAGGACGGCGAGCAGGAACCCCACGCCGGCGATCCCCTCGGTGCTCTCCTCGACCAGGGCGGCGGCTGCCGTCAGCGGGTGTCCGTGACCCAGTGCGGTCTCGACAACCCCCGAGACGGTGGACAGGCCCACCGACGCTCCGGCGTAGACGGCCAGCCAGGTGAGGACCCGTCGACGGTCGCGCCTGTCATGCCGGCTCAACCACCACAGCCAGGCGATGCCCGCTGCGGCCACGACTCCGAAGAAGGCGAGGGCGCGGACCGGGTGGGCATAGCCGTCGATGGCCTCCAGAACAGCCTTGTGCACAACGCTGCCGGCCTTGACCACGGCGATGAGCCCCGCGACGCCGGCGACAGCGGTCCACCACGTCCGGCGTCCGCGCATACGGATCGCACCGCTGAGCGCAGCACAGGCGACGCCGGCGAAGACCGCGGCCACCACCAGGCGCGGGGCGGAGAACGGCAGCTCCATGGAGAGCGGCCGAGCGAGCCATCGGGGAGCGTGCAGTACGCGGAGCAGGAAGCCGACGACCTCGAGTCCCACCACCACGACGCCCAGGCGCCAAGCCCACTTCGGCACCGGGGGACGCAACCGCGCCCGGTCGGTGAGGGCGAAGGCGCTGGACACAGGGTGTGTCTACTCCCTCACACGGCCATCTCAGGCGGAGGCGCTCCCGACCGTCACCCGATCGAGAGGACCGTCACGCACGCATTTGGGCGGGTCGTCAAGACGCCAGGCTCATGGCCGCCGGCGTGCAGCGCCTGCGCCGGCGGCCTGAACCGGGTATCCGCTCCGCGCCTGAAAAGACGTTGGTACCCGCACAGGTCCGCACGCAAGGCCTGGTGACACCTGGTGGGGTGCTCACGAGAGCATCACGGCCCGAACCGGTACCCCCTCCGCTTCACCCGTGCGGATGACCAAGCGCTCTTCTCTCTAAGCATCGCCGTACGGTCGTCACCCGGGGACACGAGGGAGACCATGAGCGGCACCGACGGCGACACCGGCACGGACGATGCACAAGACGGGCTGCTCGACGACCACGTCCATGCTGCCGGGACCCCGTCCCGCCGGCGCCGCATCGTGCGGCGAGTGGCCCTGGGCATCGGCGTCCTCACGCTGGTCGTGGCCCTCGTCGTCGGCGGCGCCGCCTGGTACCTGACCGACCGCTACGCCGGCAACATCGACCGGGTGGGCGACGTCTTCGCCGGCCTGGACCCCGAGAGCCGTCCCGCACCGGCCACGCCGGAGGACGGCACGGACGCCGAGCCGGTCACCTTCCTCCTGGTCGGGTCCGACACCCGGGCCGACATCGCCGGTGGAGAGCTCCCGGACGCGCGGTCGGACGCGATCATGATCGCCCGGCTGTCCGGCGACCGGCAGCACGTCCAGGTCGTGTCCATCCCCCGCGACTCGTGGGTCGACATCCCGGGGCACGGCAAGAACAAGATCAACGCCGCCTACGCCTTCGGTGGGCCCAGCCTGCTGGTCCAGACGGTGGAGCAGCTCACCGGCGTGCGCATCGACCACTACGCCGCGATCAGCTTCGAGGGCCTCATCTCCATGACCGACGCCCTCGGCGGGGTGGACGTCGAGGTCGCCGAGACCACCAGCTGGGGTCCGTACACCTTCACCCAGGGCACGAACCACCTGGACGGCGACCAGGCCCGCTGGTACGTGGGCCAGCGCTACGACCTGCCCGGCGGGGACTTCGACCGCGTCCGGCGGCAGCAGAACTACCTGCGGTCGCTGTTCACCAAGCTCTTCCAGCAGGGCACGTTCTCCAGCCCGGGACAGCTCGACGAGGTGCTCCTCGCGGTGACCAGCTCGATCGCCGTCGACGACTCGCTCGGCAACGGCGGCCTCCTGTCCCTGGCCCTCTCCGCGCGGGGCGTCACCCCGGACGGGGTCGACTTCTTCACCGCGCCCGTGCTGGGCACCGGGACCGAGGGCGCCGCGAGCGTCGTGTACCTGGACACCACGACCGCCGAGCGGATGTGGGGCTACCTGCAGTCGGACTCACTCGGCCAGAACGCCGACGAGTTCACCGACGAGGCGCTGGACGCCGTCCCCAACTGACCGGGCCGGCGACCCGCGGACCGGTCAGCGGTCGGCGGGGACGGCGACGCCGCCGTGTGCCGCGGCCAGGACGTCGTCCAGGTACAGGTCGCGCGCCTCGTGGTGGTCTGCCATGCGGACGGCCGCACCGAGCACGAACGCCAGGGTGATCGCGGCGAACACCCACACCAGCAGCATCAGGACCATGAGCCGAGCATCGGCAGGACCGGGTGCGTTGTGTAGCCCACGGCCGGGCGACTCCACCCGTCCGGGTGGTGACCCTGGGTAGGACGCAGACCGGCCCGGACCTGGGCAGGTCCGGGCCGGTGCGAACTCAGGTGCTGCTGGGGGTCAGTACGCCCCGGAGCTGCGGACGACGGCGCCGACGGTCTTCGCCAGGATCATGAAGTCGAAGGACAGCGACCAGTTCTCCACGTAGCGGACGTCGATGCGCACCGACTCGTCCCACGAGAGGTCCGAGCGGCCGCTGACCTGCCACAGGCCGGTGATGCCCGGCTTGACCAGCAGGCGGCGACGCATGTCGTGGCCGTACTGCTCCACCTCGCGCGTCACGTGCGGACGGGGGCCGACCAGCGACATGCTGCCGCCGAGGACGTTGAGCAGCTGCGGCAGCTCGTCGAGGGAGTAGCGGCGCAGGAACGCACCGACCCCGGTCACCCGCGGGTCGCTCTTCATCTTGAACTGGACGTCGTTGCCCTCGTTCTGCAGGAAGAGCGTGTCGACCTGGCGGTCGGCACCGGGCACCATGCTGCGGAACTTCAGGACGTGGAACGGCTGACCGTCCAGACCCACGCGCTCGTGGCGGTAGAACACCGGGCCGGGGCTGGTCACCTTGATCGCGATCATGATGGCGACGAAGACCGGCAGCAGGACGAGCAGCAGCAGCGAGGCCGACACCTTGTCGAAGGCGGTCTTGGCCAGCCGGCGGGGCCCCCCGAACTCGGGGCGCTCGACGTGCAGCAGGGGCAGGCCGGACACCGGGCGGATGGCCACCCGGGTGCCGACGACCTCGGTGACGGCAGGGGCGAGCAGCAGCTCGGCCTTCGTGGACTCGAGCTCCCAGCCCAGGCTGCGCAGCGCCGGACCGTCGAGCTCGGGGCACGGCAGCACGGCGACGGTGTCGACCTGGTAGTCGCTGACGACCTCGGCGACCATCGACAGGTCACCCAGGACGGGCAGACCGTCGAAGGACGGCGGGACGGTGCCGCCCACCGCCGGGGGCACGAGGCAGCCGATGACGCGGTAGCCGTGGTGGGCCTCGCGGTCGATCTGCTCGTGCAGCGCGGCGACGGCGCTGCGGTGGCCGACGATGATCGTGGTCTGCACGTGCTCACCGGCGGTGCGACGGCGGTGCAGGATCTTGCGGTGCACCCAGCGCTGGGCCAGCGTGAGGACCGCGGCCAGCGGGATCGCCGTCATGACGAACCCGCGGGCCAGGTCCAGCTTCAGCGCCCAGGACACCAGCGCGGCGCCGGCGAGCAGCATGAGGGCTGCGCGGAACACCCGGCGGTACTCCTCGGGGCCGATCCAGAGGAACCGCTCCTCGTAGGAGCGGGAGGCCCCCATGACGAGCAGCCACACGACCGGCATGAGCAGCGCGAACCAGCGGGCGGCCGGCTGGGAGACCGCGGTGACCGGCGCGGCCGGACCGAAGTGGAAGAGGTAGCTCACGGCCGTCGCGGCCGTGGCGGCGAGGACGTCGCCGGTCGCGATGCTGCGGCGGTAGGTCGTCCGCCACGCGCGGCGGGCGTCGGTGCCCTCGCCCCGGAGTCGGGCGGTGGCCGCTCGGGCGTTGAGACGCCGGTGCGCGGGCCCACTGGGCCGGTGGTCCTGGGTGAAGAGCAAGTCTGAAACGCCCCCGAAGGCATGGGATCAGGGCACGCAGGTGCCCTCCGGTCCGGCCCGACGCTGGGCTCGCTGACGGGTCCCAAGCTATCTGCCCTCGTCACGGAACGACACCGCAAGCGAGCATCGTCACCCGATGGATGACCACGATCGGGGCCGCTCGTAGACGCTTCGTGCACAAATCGTCACTCTGGGTCGAGTGACAGGGGGCGTGCTCACCCCGAGGCTCCACCCAGAGTGATCTGGGCGACTCGACACCTCTACCTGAGTGACTCCCGTCATGTCGGGCGTGGCGTCCCCTGCAACCCATGTCGCCTGAACGAGCTCGAGCCGGCGCCCCTGGCACGCCTACCCTGGTGCCGACCTCGGAAGAACCGGTGGCAGAGGACGAGAGGGGGGACCCGTGGAACCCTCGGACCGCTCGGAAACGGGCACGAGGGCTGCTCCTGTCGTCGGCGTCCAGCTCGACGACCCCGCCACGGGGACGACCGAGCCAGCGGTGCAGAGCGGACTGGACACCCGGAAGGGTGCGTTCGCAGGCGGACTCTGGAACGCGGCCTCGGCCGTCCTCCCCATGGGCGCCACCCTCGTGCTGTCCGTCGTCGTGAGCCGCGAGCTGGGTCCCGCCGTCCTGGGCCAGCAGAGCCTGGTCGCGTACGTGAACTCGTTGATGGTGTCCGTCCTCATCTTCTCGTTCACCTCCGCCAGCGTGCAGATGCTGGCGGCCACGAACGCCGGGGACGACCGGGACCGGCTCGCCTGGTTGTCGCGCTGGTCCTTCGCCGCCCACCTGACCGGTGGTCTCGTGTCGGCGCTGCTGCTCGTGTCGATCGGGTTCGCCCGCAGCGACTACCAGGCGCTGTGGTTCCTGGCCGCGGCCACCGCGATGGTCGACTCGATCGGCTGGGCACACGCCAGCCGCGACATCGCCCGGCACGGGTGGGGGCCCACGGCGTCCCGCAGGCTGGTCGCGCAGGCCGTCAGCCCTGCGCTCGCCATCGCGGCCGTCTACGCCGGCCTGGGCATCGAGGGCGTCTTCACAGCCCAGTTGGTGGTGGCCGTCGTGCTGCTGCTCGTGCTGCGCCGGGTCGACCGCCGCACCCAGACCCCGTCGGTGGCCGGCACGGACCGTCCCGCATGGGCCCCGGTACTGCGGCTCTGGTCGATGTTCTCCCTCTCGGTCCTCATCACCCAGATCGTCGAGCGCCGCCTGGAGCTCGTCTTCCTGGACTGGTTCCACTCCCCGGAGACCGTGGCCATGTTCTCCGTGGCCTTCAACGTCGTGGGCATCCCGACGATGGTCTCCGCAGCGCTCATCGGGGCGTCGATGCCGGCCATCGCAGCCCGGCACGCCCGCGACCCCGGATCGGTCACGGCTGCTCTGAGCAGGGCCGCCCGCGTGGTGGTGGCCGTCAACCTGGTCCTCACCGCAGGCACCATCGCCATCGGCCCACGGCTGGTCACCACCGCGTACGGGGAGGACTTCGCCGAGGCCGGCACCCTGGTGCGCCTCCTGGGCCTCACGCTCCTCATCCTGCCGCTGGGGCACCTCTACAGCGCGCTGTGGACCGGTACCGGCCACCTGCGCCCGGTGCTCATCGCGGGAGGAGCAGGCGCCGTCGTCGACATCACCCTCGCGTGGACGCTGGTGCCCCCGTTCGCAGCCTCGGGTGCCGTGGTGGCCTCGCTCGGCGCCGCAGCCGTGTCCGCGGGTCTCATCGCCGTCCACACCCACCGCCGCGGCATCCGGCTGGAGATCAGCCCGGGCCGGTTGGCCGTGACCACGGCCATCGCCCTGGCTGCGGGCGGGGCTGCGCACGGCACCCTCCTCCTGGTCGGCGGTCTCGCCGGTGTCGTGCTGGCGGTCGTCGCCTTCGGCCTGGTGCTCGCGGTGACCGTCCGCTTCCTCGGGCTGGTGGGCCGGGAGGACACCGCGTGGCTGGCCGGGACCTTGCCCGGCCCGGTCGGACGCGTCTTCGCCGGCTTGTCACCCCGACCGGCCCGCACGGCCCCCACCAGGGCCGGGGGTAGGCACCGGGGCTCGCCCGGCGGACCGTCGGACGGTTAGCCTGGCCGCCGCTGTCGGCGAGCGGGCTGACCCCGGAACACCAGGAGAGTCAACTGCGCATCACCCATGTCGTGGGCACCGACCAGTTCGCCGGCCTCGAGCGCTACGTCGTGGAGGTCGCGTCTGAGCAGTCACGCCGCGGCCATCACGTGTCCGTCGTCGGGGGTGACCCGGCGTCCATGCAGCGGCTGCTGACCCCCGCCGTCGAGTGGCACCCCGGTGCCACGCCCCGGGACGCGCTGCGGGCACTGGTCCGGCAGGGGCGGCGGGACGTCGTGCACAGCCACATCACGAAGGCCGACTTCGTGGCGCTGGCCGCAGCACCCGTGAACCGCGGGCGGCGCTTCTCCACCCGTCACCTGACCGCCCCGCGCGGCCACGGTCCCCGCGCCCAGCGCCTGGCGCCCCTCGTGCGCCGGGCGCTCCACCGTGAGATCGCGGTGAGCCGGTTCGTGTCCGACGAGGTCCGGCCTGCCTCCGACGTCGTGCTGCTCAACGGGGTGCGGGAGCAGCCGGACACCAGTCCTGACCGGCAGCACGTCGTCCTCATGGCACACCGACTGGCCCCGGAGAAGGACACCGAGACCGGCATCCGCGCCTGGGCCCTGTCCGGTCTCGCCGACCGTGGGTGGACGTTGGTCATCGCCGGCCACGGTGCCGAGCGGGACCCCCTGGAGCAGCTGGCCCGCGAGCTCGGTGTCGCAGACAGCACGGACTTCGTCGGCTGGCTCCCCGACCCCACCGACGCATTCCGGACGTCGGGGGTCCTGCTCGCCCCGGCCCTCGCCGAGCCCTGCGGGCTCAGCATCCTGGAGGCGATGTCCTTCGGTCTCCCCGTCGTCGCCTCGGCCTCGGGGGGCAACCCCGAGACCGTCGGCACCGCCGCGGGAGCGACGCTCTTCCCCGCCGGGGACGCCAACGCAGCCGCCGACCACCTCCGGGCCCTGGCCGACGACCCCACCCGGCGGGCCACGTACGGACGCGAACTGCAGGAGCTGCAGCGAGCCGAGTTCAGTCTCGGCGTACACGTCGACCGGCTCACCGAGGTGTACCAGCGCGGGGAGTGGGGCGGCCCGCGATGAGGCCCTCGGAGCGTGACCTGCTCAGCGGCGGGCCGGCAACCCCGCCAGGTGATGGGCCAGCCGCAGGCTGAGCGCGACGATCGTCAACGTCGGGTTGGCGTAGCCGGCGATGGGGAAGACGCTGCTGCCCGCCACGAACAACCCGTCGAGACCGTGTACCCGGCTGTCGGTGTCCACGACGCCCTCAGCGGGGTCCACGCTCATCCGGGTCGTCCCCGCCGGGTGGTAGGCGTCCACCACCTGGGCGCGCCATGCCGCGTCGTCGACCATCGCAGGCAGCTCGGTGACCTCGGCCAGGCCAGCGCTCCGCAGGTCGTCGGCGACCCAGCGGCTGAAGACGCGACTGGTCTCGATCTCCTGGTCCGCCAGGCGCCAGCGCACGTCGGCCACGGGGAGCCCGAGGGGGTCCGAGGCCGCGCCCAGGGTCACCCGGCTCTCCCGGTCCGGGACCTGCTCCAGCCAGATCTGCAGACGCACCGAGGACGACGGCCGCCCAGCCGACAGCCCGCGCACCCACCGCCGGTAGGCCGTCCGGGCGACCGCAGGCACCGAGCCCACGGCCCGGACGACGTCCCGGCGCAGGGATTCCGGGCGGGTCCGCGCGACCGCCGATCCGAGCAGTCGGCGGACGGCCTCCAGACCCGGGTCGTCGTGCTCGTGCACCAGGACGGCGTTGGCCGCCACCAGCCGCGAACCCTCCTGGGCGGCCCGGCTGAGACGGACCTTCGGGTAGAGGCGACGGCGGCCCCGGTGCAGGTGCGAGGTCCGGTCCTGCAACCAGGACCGTCGCGTCGGGTGGATCTCCAGCGTCTCCACCACGGGGTGGTCCTGCAGGTACCGCCCGGTGACTCCGCGGCCGGTGCCCAGCCCGATGCCCTCGGGGTCGCTCAGCATGAGGATCCGGGCGTTCTCGATCGCGCCGGCGGCGAGCACGACCCGACCGCCCCGCAGCTCGACCTCCGCACCGGAGCGGTCCCGCAGCCGCACTCCGACCGCTCGTTGCTCCTCGACCAGGACACCGACCACGGTGGCGTGCTGCACGGTGGTGACCGTGCTGGAGCGGGTCAGCCGGCGGCGGTGTTTGCTCCCCAGGTGCGGGGTGATCGTGTACTCGCTGAAGTCTGCCTGGAGCTTGTCCGGTGACCACGGGATGGGGCTCACGGAACGGTGCTCGGCCCACCGCTCCGCGTCGTAGCCACGGCCGCTGAGCCCGAACCACGCTTCGGCTGCGGTGTACCAGGGCTCCAGGTCGCTCGGCCCCAGAGGCCAGCCGCTCCCGGGGACCCACGGACGGACCGCCAGGTCGGAGTCCCGCAATCGGGTGCACTGCCCGTGCCAGAGCTGGGTGGCCCCGCCCAGCACCCGCGCCCGGCCGCCCTCCAGCCCACGGTAGGGGGCACCGGACACCTGGCCGACGTTGAGCTTCGAGGAGGCGGCCTGCGCCTCGACGTCGCGCGGGTCCCCGCCCGACTCCAGCAGGACGACGGGGCGCCCGCGGTCCTCCAGGCCGAGTGCCACTGCCAGGCCGGCCGCTCCACCACCGACCACGAGCGTGGCCTGCGGGTCGAGGCGGCCCAGTGCCACCTGCCCGGCGGTGTCGAGGTCGATGATCATCGGTGCGGCCTCACAGAGGTAGACGTTCTGGAGGGCCCCATTGT
Organism: Geodermatophilus sp. Leaf369; assembly: GCF_001424455.1. Lineage (NCBI taxonomy): Bacteria > Bacillati > Actinomycetota > Actinomycetes > Geodermatophilales > Geodermatophilaceae > Geodermatophilus > Geodermatophilus sp. Leaf369. Next base: position 1,430,654 of record NZ_LMQA01000001.1, read on the forward strand.
GCCGCGCCCGGCCGGGTCGCCCGGGACCGGACCTGGCCTCAGCGTCGACCGTGTCGCAGGACCCACTCCGCGCGAAGCCGTCTCGGCAGGCGCCGCAACCGTGGCACCGCCCGCTCCCCTCGGTCGACGGTCGCCAGCACCGGCCGCAGGGGTGACGGGGTCAGTACCAGTGACCCCGGCAGCCAGTAGGTCGGCTCACGCCACTCACCGGCTCGCACACCGAGTCGGGCCAACACCCTGCGGACGGTCATCGGGCTGGCCAGGGGGACGGCGTGGTCGTTGCCGAAGTCGTCGCCGAAGGGCTGGCGACCCCAGGCACGCGCCTCGGCCGGAGACGGCCGGCGCCAGAGCCCGAGCAGCGGGGCCCAGGTGGCCGACCGCAGGTCGACGGCGAGGTCCGCGGCCGGGCCTGGGTCGGTTCGGGCATAGGCATCGACGGCGTCCAGCACCCCGGTCCGGTACTCCTCGAAACGCCACCGGTCGGTCTCCGGATTGCGCTCGTGGGCCAGGACGGGGACCACCCGGGCGCCCTCGTCGGCAAACCCGACGGTCGTGCCCTCCGCGCCCATGCACAGGGTCTCGATCAGGCGGACGAAGTCCTCGGCGTCACCGTCGGGCACCCGGCCACGGCCCCCGTCGATCATCCAGCCCTCCGAGCGCTCGAAGAGCTCGGGACCCATCGCTTCGGGGGCTGCCCGCGTGAGGCCCACGTAGAGGTGAGCCACGGGGAGCGGGCGATCGGTGCCGGCCAGCACGTCCTCGAAGACCCGCGCGGCCTTCCCGCTCCACCCCACGTCGACGAGGGCGACCCGAGCGGAGGGGTCGGTGACGCCCTCCTGGTCGAGGTAGCGGAGCAGCCGTTCCCTTCCCGACCGTGCGCGTTCCCGCGCGATGCCGGCCAGCGGCTCCTGGGCGACGGCACGGACGATCTCCCCGGCCAACCCCGCACCACAGGGCCGGTCGGCACGGCCGGCAGCGCTCAGGCCGCTCACGGCTGAGCCCGCCAGGTCCTCCGGCCGCAGGTCGATGAGTGCCAGCAGCTGGCGCGGCGTCTTGTTCGCTGCAGTCTCCTGGTCGGGCACCCAGGGGCGGCGTGAGTCGTCGGCCCGCGCGCCACCACGGGCGGACAGCTGCCAGGAACGACGCGAGCCGTACAGGTAGCGGCAGTCGATCGCCATGCCGGCTGCGTCGGCCAGCCGGCTCACCACCTGCTGCAGCAGCTCGCCGTCGCGCGACATGAAGTACAGCCGGTCCAGACCCCGCTGCCTCGCCTGCCCGAGGACCCACAGCCCGAACCCCACCAACACGGGTGCCGCGACCGATCCGGCGATCCCGACGACGTCGGCCGCCTCGTCCACGAGACCGCGGTGACCAGCGGCGAGCCTGGCGTACCGGGCGGCGGCGGCCAACCGCGCAGTCGCGCCGTCGGTCTCGTCCGAACGGTGCAGGAGTGCCTGCTCGCGTGCGGTGAACGCACCCTGGGGCAGCCAGGTGGCGCGCCAGCCGGCGAGGCGGGCGTGGGCGACATCGGACCAGCGGTCGTCACCGTGGTGGCTCATCGTCGCCGGCGGCACCCCCAGGTCCGCAGCAACGGCGGCGAACAGGCCCCCGTGCTGCTTGCTGGCGCCGGCCTCGCACGACACGTAGACGGCGTCGCCCGGACGGAAGAGCCCTCGCTCCCCCAGGACGTCCCGCAACCAGCGGGAGGACAGACACGTGTCGGAGACGAAGACGACGCCGTGACCGGTCCCGACCCGCTCGGCCTCGAGCCGTTCGACCATGCCGGGCACGGCGACGAGACCCTCGGCCTCCACCTGCGCCTCCACCTCGGCCAGGCGGTCAGCGGCATCGCGTGGCAGACCCAGCCGGGCGGCTGTCTCCCGAGCGATGACGGCGAGCGTCGGGTGTCTGGCCTTGTCCACGGTCAGCACCTCGACCGCAGCCTCGCGGGCGGCGGCGTAGGCCGTCGGGGAACACCCGGTGACGCCCTCCGAGGTCAGCTGACGGCCGACGGCCTCGAAGACACTGCGGGGGGTGCCGGTCATCCGCACGAGCACCGTGTCGAACACGTCGAACGACGCGATGGTGCGCATCAGACCTCCTCCGTGACGCCGGTCCCACGACCGCGCGGCGGAGACTGTAACGGGACCCACGGGTGCCGCGGTGTGACCGGGGCGGCCGGGTCCTCAGTCCGGGGTGGTGCCCCGCGTCGTCCGCGCGGCGAGCGACCGCACGGCGGAAGCCAGGTCAGGAGTGAGGGGGTCTCCCCCCACCGCGGCCAGGTTGACGGCCACACGCTCGACGCGGGTGGTGGCGACCAGCACGTCGGTGACGTCCCGGGCCAGACCAGCGGCCACCAGGGCGGCGGGCAGTCCGCCCGCCCCGGCGTAGCGGGTACCTGCGGCGGCGGCATGCCACTCCTGGCGGGCATCGGCGTCCGAGACCAGGACGGCCTCCATCGCCCGCAGGTGCGACCCTCCACCGCCGAGCAGGCCGTGGCCCACCCGGGTCGTCACGTGGCTGGGCAGCGGGACCGGCGCGTCCAGGACCCCGACCGCCAGGTGGGCCACGGTGACGAGCTCCCCGCCCCGGCGCACGGCTGCCGCGGCCGCGTCGTTCTGTGTCGCCACACCGACGGCGCCGACGTCACCTCGAGAGAGCAACGCCGCCAACCGGGCGAGCAGGTCGTCCGTGATCTCCTCGGCGCGGACCTCGTGCAGCAGGAGCCGGTCGATCCGGCCCCCCAGCAGTCGGAGCGAGGCCTCCACCGACGACTGGACCGCATCGGGGTCGAAGCGGCCCCGCATCGAGGACTGGGACTTGGCCTTGAGGGCCCGGGTGACCCGTGTCGGCAGGACGCGACGGGCGATGCTGACGAGCTTCTTGCCACCGGCTCGCGAACCTAGGGCGGGAGCCAGCCCCACCTTGGTGCTGACCAGCACCGACTCGGAACGGCCGGCCAGGAAGGCCCCGAGGCGGGCCTCTGCGCGGCCGCCCCCGTAGGAGGGCGCGGTGTCGAAGGCGCGGAACCCCGCCTCCCACGCCGCGTCGAGCAGGGCGCCCGATCGACGGTCGTCGGCGAGACCGTCGAGCTGGGCCGTGCCGAAGACGGGACGCACGGAGCTCACGGTGAACTCTCCTCGTCCTCGACGGCCTCGCCGTCGCGGGTCCAGTCCTGCGCGCTGAAGTCCGTGCTGTCCTCGTTGCTCTCGAGCAGGGTGCCCGGCCCGTCACCGTCGAGTGCGAGACCGGTGAGCTGGACGTCGGTGATCTCTCCGCCACTGCCCCCGAGCAGGCCCACCCACCGCGAGGCGTCCTCACGGGTGTCCCGCAGCTCCAGACCGGAGATCTCGACGTCCTCGATGGTGCGGCCCTCGGTGCCGTTGAACACGAGCACCGCCCCGTGGTCGGTGTCGGAGTCTGTGTTGGCGCCGGTCACAGTGCCTCCCTCGACACGCACGCCACTGACCCCGGCGGTGTCGTAGCTGCCCTCGGCAGCGATGTAGACACCGGCAGCAGCCGTGTCCGACACCTGGATGTCGGTGAAGGTGACGTCCTCGCCGCCCACCACAGACACCCCTCGGGCGTCCGAGCCCTCCACCACCGGGGAGACGACCTCGATCCGGGCACAGGGGTCGCCGTCGGGGGCGTAGGAGACCACGGCCACGCCGTCGTCGCCCACGTCGCGCACCAGCGGGGACAGGACGCGACCGTCGCTGGCCCCCTGGGTCATGTGGATCCCGTCGGCCCGGGTGTTGCTGACCTCGACGGCGTCCAGGACAAAGTCGGTGGTCCCTCCGACGTAGATGCCGGCTGCGGCAGACCCCGTGACCCGCACGTCACGCACGACGATGCCCGAGTGCTCGTCGAGACGCAGGCGCTGCTGCTCGTAGGCGTCCCACCGCTGACTGGTCTCCTCGACGGCCAGGGTCAGGTCCTGCACCACGACGTCGTCGGCGCTGATGGTGAGCGAGGAGAGCTGCTCGTCGGTGGCCAGCAACGTGCCCCCACCGGTCAGCACGACACCCTCGGTGGTGACGGTGAGCACGTCGTCGACGGCGTAGGTCGCACCCTCGGCGAAGAGAACGCCCTGACCCGGGTCGGCCGCGTCGAGAGCGGCCTGGACGGCCTCGGTGTCGTCGGTGGTGCCGTCACCGACGGCACCGAACTCCTCGACGGTGAGCGCAGAAGCCAGGTCGACCGGCGGTGGGGTGTCCGCACCGGTGGGCTCGGCATCGTCCCCCCGGCCGAAGAGGAACCAGGCACCGCCGGCAACGACGAGCAGCGCGATGACGATCCCGAGCACCAGCAGGCGGCGGGAGCCGGCGGGGCCGGTCCCGGGGGCATCGGCCTCCGGCGCACCGGCGGCCAGCGGGGCCTCGCCGAGCTCGGAGGAGGAGGATCTGTGCGAGGGCATCCGGGAGTTCCCGTCGTCGGAGGGGGGCGGTCGACCGGGCGAGACGTGCCTCTCATGAGGGACGTCAGACGCGTCGTCGCGCCCGCTCCAGTGCCCAGCTCGTGGATACTGGGCCGGTCTGATCCCGCCACGGGGGCGGGAGGCGTGAAGTCCCCAGCGTACCCACGCGGCACGCGACGACGATCAGACCTGGAGGTCGGAGAGTGTCGTTGGCCCAGCTCAGCCCGCAGAAGGACGCCGCCACACGGCGTCGGACCCACCTCGACGGAGGGATGCACCGGTGACCACCCCGACTCCCCTGCCCACCGACGAGGTGGCAGACGCCCGCGCCGGGCGCCCGGCCCGTTCGGGCCGCCGCCGTCGCCTGCTCGTGGGAGCCCTGGTCGGTGCGCTGGTGCTCGGAGCCGGGGGCGTCGCGCTGGCCGCGACCGCCGAGAGGCCGGTCAGCGCCGAGGCTCTGGTCCAGAGCTACGCCGACCCGGACGCGGTGGAGAACCCCCTCACCGGGACCGTCGGCGGTGACGCTGCAGCCAGGAACGCCACCTACGTGGAGACCGAGCTGGTCTACCTGAACGGCACCGACCTGTCCACCCAGGTCGCCACGACCCTGGGGATCGACCTCGCCGAGGTCGATCTCGAAGCGGCCCGCGTGGGCGATTCCAACGTCATCAACATCACCTCGACCGCCCCGGACCGGGCCGGCGCACTCGCTCAGGCCCAGACCGCCGCCGACGTGTACATCGCCGGCCGCGTCCAGCGGCTGACCGACCGCATCAACGCCGTCCTGGCCTCAGTGCAGAGCCAGATCACGGCCAACGAGCAGGCGATCGCCGCACTGCCCGACCCCCCGATCACGGGCTTCGACTCGAACGAGCAGCAGCGCGGTGCCCTGGGGCAGCAGAGCGTCGACCTGCTCAACGCGCGGGACACCCTGCAGCGGGCCGCGGCCGACACCAGCCAGATCGCCGGCCAGATCCAGCAGGCCGACGTGCTGCCCAGCGGGGCCGTGTCGGACAACGTGCTGACCATCGCTGCCGCCGTCCTCCTCGGGGCGCTGCTGGGTGCCGTGCTGGCGCCGGTCGTCTCCGCCCTCCGTGGCCGGGTGCGCGACGACCAGGACGTCGCCAACCTCGGCGTCCCGGTGCTGAGCCCCGACCTGCCCTCGGCGTCGGCTCCCCGCCGGTCGTCCGCCCTCCTCCGGGCCGTGCAGCTGCAGGCACTGCAGCTGCCCGCCGGTCCGGTGAACGGCGGTTCCCTCGCCGTGGTCGCGGCGACGCCCGGGGTCGGCGCGACCTTCACCGCGGTCGCCCACGCCCTGCACGCCGCCCGCCGCGGCAAGACCGTGCTCGTCACCTCCGACGGCCCGGGGGTCGCCGACGGCGTCGGGGGCCTGCAGGACCACGTCGACCTGACGCTCACCCCGAGCAACCCGGTCGCCGGTCTGGTGGTCGTCCACGGCCTGCGGACGACGCCGGTGCCCGGCCTGCTGGTGCTGGTCCTGGGCGAGGCGACCACCGACCACGTCGCGGACGCCCGGAGCATCGACGACCTCCTGCCCGACGGGTTCGTCCCCACGGCCACCGCCGCCGGCTGGTCCGTCGTCGTGGACGCCCCTCCCCTGGACGTCTCCGACGAGGGCGTGCGCGCCGCCCGTCAGTGCCGGGAGACCCTCGTCGTCGCTGCCGTGGGCTCGTCCCGGGTGGTCGACGTCGACCGGGCGGTGCAGATCCTGCACGCGGCCGGCACCACGCCCGCCGGCGTGCTGGTCAACCGCCTCCCGCGGGGCGCGGCACGCTCCGCGTCGTCCTCCTCGGACCGTCAGCCCCTCGAGGACGAGGCCGCGGAGAGCCGGCGACACCGTCGTCGCGCCGCCGAGGACCGGGACCGTCGACCCGAGCTCGACGCCGCGCCTGTGACCGAGGAGATGCCCGTCGTCCGTCCCGAGGCACCGAACGTGGTCGCCCGGCCGCGGCATGGCTGACCCGGTCGACGCCGCACCGGCGCTGTCCCTGGTCGTCAGCACGGTGGGCCGGCCGGTCGACTTCGACCGGCTGATCACCTCGATCGAGGAGACGGTCCCCGCGCACCTGGTCGAGCTCGTCGTCTGCGACCAGAGCGCGGACCAGTCCTGCGCCGCCGTGCTGCGGGAGCGGGACCCTGCCTTCCGCTGGGTCGCCACCACGTCGGGCCGGGGCGCCTCCGTGGGCCGCAACGCCGGCCTGGAGGTGGCGACCGCCCCCCTCGTGGGCTTCCCGGACGACAACTGCTGGTTCCCACCGGACACCCTGTCCGCGGTGGTCGCGACCTTCGCTGCCGACCCGGGCCTGTCCGGGCTGAGCGGTCAGCAGCAGACCCTGGACCGCCGTCCCTCGATGCTGCGGTGGCCCTCCACCGGTGGCCCGGTCACCCGGACGAACTTCATGAAGACGTCGATCATGAGCACGATGTTCTTCCGCCGGGACGTGATCGACAGGGTCGGGCACTTCGACGAGGGCATGGGCGTGGGCTCGGCCGGCTGGTACGGCGCCGGCGAGGAGTCCGACCTGTTGCTCCGGGTGCTGGCCGGTGGTGGACGGGTGCAGTACGTGCCCGAGCTCGTGGTCCTGCAGGACGAACCCCGGGACGACGCGGACGCGGCCTTCGAGCGCAAGATGCTCCGCTACGGCTGTGGCAACGGGCACCTCTGGCGTCTGCACCGGCTGCCCCGGTGGCTGCTGGCCTGGTACTCGGCACGCAAGGTCGTCGGGGCCGTGGTCCGTCGGGTGCGAGGCCAGCGGAACCTGGCCCGGGCCGACCTCGCCTACCTGCGCGGCACCTGGGCCGGGTGGACCGACCGTCGCCCCCGCGAGCTGCCGGTCGGGTCACGGTCGTGACCGCGCCGGTCCGCCGTCGCGGCGGCACCTGGTGGATCTCCCCCGTGGGCGCGCTGGCCCTGGTCGTGCCGATCACACTGCTGCTGACCGCCCGGCTCGACGACAACGCGTTCCGGCTGTTCTACCGCTCCCCGAAGTCCGTCACCGGAGAGACCCTGCTGCTCATCGCGGTCACCGTGCTCGTGCTGGGCGCCACCGCCGCGGTGACCGCCTCGCTAGCGCCGTCGGGCAAGCGCCGGTTGGTCCGCACCCCCGGCGTGGTCCCCCGCCGGCTGTACTCGGCCGGTCAAGCGCTGTTCTGGCTCACGATGGTGGGCTACCTGCTCTACTTCGCCGTCGGCGCGTCCAACGGCCTGCGTCCCGCGGACGTCTTCAACGCGGTGTTCAGCCAGAGCAACTACAGCGGCGACCTCAAGGAGCAGCTGTCCGGCGTCGCCGGCATCACCACGCTCACCCAGGTCGGCATCGCCTTCGTCATCGTCGCGACGTACCTGCTGCTGCAGGGCCGCGACCGGCGGCTCGCCGCCCAGCTGGGGTTCGTGTTCTTCCTCAGCCTGCTCCGGTCGTTCATCGCCAGCGAGCGCCTGGCGCTGGTCGAGGTGTCCGTGCCGGTGATCGTCGTCCTCGTGCTCGCAGGTGGCAGGTCCCTGCGGCGGGGCAAGCGGGCCGCGGCCCGGCTCGCCCCCCTCGTCCTGGCCCCGCTGCTGTTCCTGCTCTTCGCCGCCTTCGAGTTCTCCCGGAGCTGGCAGTTCTTCAAGACCCGGACCGACGAGTCGTTCCCCGTCTTCGCCCTCATCCGGTTGGCCGGCTACTACGCGACGTCGTACAACAACGGGCAGCTGCACCTGGTGCACGACCCCTACCCGGGGCGGATGCCGCTGGACTCGATCGCGGCCTTCTGGTCGGCCCCCGGCATCGCCCAGCTCGGCCTGTACGACCGGCTGTCCGCCCCGGCGCCGGTGACGGCGCAGAACGTGCTGGAACGGTTCGGCAACCCCGAGTTCAACAACCCGGGCGGGGTGACTACACCCTTCGTCGACTTCGGCCTGCTCGGCGGGTTCCTCTTCTTCGTCCTCTGCGGCGTGGTCATCGGCCTGCTGTACCGGGGCTTCGTCGACGGTTCCCCGATGGGCGCCCTGCTCTACCCGATGGTCGTCACCGGTCTCTTCGACCTCCCCCGGTACCTCTACTGGACCCAGGGGCGCGTCGTCCCCGCCGTGGTGTGCCTGGTGGCCGTCGCCCTGTACGTGGGGCGCCCCGTGGGCGTCAGCCGGCAACCGCTCCCCCGCCGGCGGTTCCCCGCGCCGCCGGCAGCAGTGGGCAACCGCGTCCCGGAGGCCGTCCGATGACCGCGCCCACCCGCTGGCTGCTCATGGCCGGCCACGTCGCGGCCAGCGGCCGCGGCGGCGGCATCGTCCGCTACACCGTCGAACTCGCGAAGGCGCTGCGCCGGCGGGAGGACGTCGACCTGCACCTGCTCGTCGACCCGGCCGCCGCCGACGGCCTCGTGGACCTCGTGGACGGCCCCGACCGGCTGGTCCGGCTGCCGGGCCTGCCCGGGCTGGCCGTGTCCGGGTACGAGCGGGCCCTGCTGGGCCGGATGCTCGGCGACCGGTTCGACGTCGTACAGGGCACCAAGCACCTGGTCCCCCGCGGCGTCTCGGCGTGGACGGCGCTGACCGTGCACGACATGCTGCTCTACGACCGGCCGCAAGACTTCGGGACGGCGAAGCGCACCCTGCTGCGGCAGCCCTACGCGGCGTCCATCCGGCAGGCCGACACGCTGCTCTGCGTGAGTGCCGCGACGCGGGAGCGACTGGTCGCCTCCGTGCCCGGCACGCGTCCGCGCAGCGCGGTCGTGCCGCTGGCCACGAGCCCGGCGTTGCGCACCAGCGAGCCGGTCCCGGTCCCCGCGGTGGCCGACCGGCCCTTCGCACTCGTCGTGGGCGACACCCAGCCGCGCAAGAACCTCCCGACCGTGGTGTCCGCGTGGCGCCGCGTCGCCGCCGAACGCCCCGACGCCGTGCTGCTGCAGGTCGGACCGCCGCCGTGGGGCGAGCAGGACTACGGGCCGGACTTCGACGCCCTGGTCGCCTCGGGCAACCTGCACCAGCTGCAGGACGTCACCGACGGGGTGCTGCGCTGGGCCTACGAGCACGCGTCGGTGGTGCTGACCCCCAGCCTCGCGGAGGGGTTCGGGCTCCCGGCCGCCGAGGCGATCGACCTGGGCACCCCGCTGGTGACCTCCACCGACGCCGCCCTCGTCGAGGTGAGCGGCGATCGCGCCGTCCACCTGGCCCCCGACGACGTGGCCGGCTGGGCGCGCGTCGCGCTCGAGCACCTCGCCGTCCCGGTGGGGACCCGCACCCCGCCGGCGGTGACCCGCAGCTGGGACGACGTGGCGGCCGAGACGGTCGCCGCGGTGATGACCGGCCGCTGAGGCCGGTCAGGCGGGCCGGGTGCCTTCGACGTAGAGGCTCTCCCCGCGCCGGGCGGGAGAGTCGGGTACGGGCTGCACGGCCCCCGACCCGAAGCTGCACTCGTGCACGTCGACGAAGCCGGCAGCCCGCATCAGCGCGATGAGGGTCTCGGCGTCCCAGACGGAGACATGACCGTGGTCGTAGACCACCTCGGCGACGGCCAGCAGCTCCGTGGGCCGGCCCGGTCGTTCGCTGGCGATCAGATCGGTGCCGGAACGCAGGCCACGCACGCGGTCGGCGTAGGTGAGGGCGTACCTGCCGAAGTCCGGAACCGAGATGCGCAGGACGCCGCCGGGCTCGAGCAGACGGAAGGCCTGGTCGGTCGCGGCCAGGCCCACGGGCGCGGGCAGGTGCTCCAGGACGTGTTCGAGGAAGACCCCTCGCACCGACCCGTCGGGCAGCGGCAGCGGGCGGCGGAGGTCCCAGATGACGTCGGGGTCGACGCCCCACGAGCGGTGCAGGCCCCAGAGGTCGACGTTGACCCAGCCGGGGGCGTTGTAGGTGCCGCTGCCCAGGTTGAGCAGCAACGGCTCGCCACCGGCCAGCAGGGACCGGAACCTGCGGACCGACCGCGGGGCCATCATGCGGGTCCCGGCGATCTTGACGGCTGCACGCTGGCGGGGCCCGAGGACCCGGCGGGCGCGACCGACGAGCGAACTGGTGGGGACCACCGCACCGGCGCCGGTCCGCGGTGCCAGGTAGCTGCGCAGGTCGGCCCCGGCGACCACCGGCGTCGCATGCCCGACCGGGTCGAGGGTCTCCACCCGCTGGTCCCAGGCAGCGGTCAGGTCGTCCATGCGTGCTCTCCTCGTGACCCACAGTCACCGGATACTGCTCCCGTCCAGACGACGGAGGAGGAGTCGACCCGGTCTCGAAAGGCGAAGATAGAGCCCAGCAGCCGTCTACGAAACCGTCTCGGTGCTCCCGACCTCCCAACGGGTGACGCCGGAGGGTCACCGTCCGGCGAGCACGCCCTGCACGACGGCGTCCATGGCCGCGCGGAAGTGCGCCCGCGAGAACCCCTCGGCGTGGGCGCGCACGCCCGTCGCCTCGTAACGGGAGGGCTGGAAGTCCCGCAGCGCTTCCGCCCAGACGTCGACCTCGGCCGCGAGCGTCGACTGCTGCGGCACGAGCTCCCCGGTCACCCCGGGGACGACGGAGTCCCGGGCCCCACCGGCGTCGACGGCGATGACCGGCGCGCCGCAGGCCTGCGCCTCGACCGGCACGATGCCGAAGTCCTCGACGCCGGGCATGAGCAGGGCGGCGCACCGGCGGTACAGGTCCAGCAGCCCCTCGTCGCTCACCCGGCCGACGAACGTGGTGTTCGGTCCGGCCAGGGCCTCGACCTCGGCACGGGCCCGGCCGTCGCCGGCGACCACCAGCGGCACACCCGCCGCGGCAGCGGCGCGCACCGCCAGATCGGGGCGCTTGTAGGGGACGAGCCGGCCGGCCAGGAGGAAGAAGTCCTCCCGCGGGATGCTCGGGTCCGGCGTGTAGGCCTCGGTGTCCACCGGCGGGTGCACGACGACGGCGTCGCGCTGCCACCAGTCGCGGATGCGCTGGGCGACGGCCTCGGAGTTGGCGACCAGGGTGTGCACCCGTGCCGCGGCCTTGACGTCGACCGGGCGGTACGCGGCGGCGAAGAGCCCCAGGGCCAGTGCACCGGCCCGGCCGCCCACCTCGCCGTCCCGCATGGAGGGGTCCCAGACCCAGCGGGCCGGGGAGTGAACGTAGGAGACGACGGGGGCATCGGTGGCGTGCACCACCTGGTTGGCGAAGGCGTGGTGGGACGCCACGACGACGTCCGAAGGCGGCACGTGCAGCCGGCGCACGGCAACCGGGAGCGCCGGGAGGAGGTGCGCGTAGGAGTCCCCCCGCAGCAGGCGGCTCAACGCCGTCGTCTGCACCCGGGGCTTGAGGTCGGCCGGCATGACACCGGGGATCCCGACCGGGGCCAGGACGGGGGCCTGCGGCCACAGGCGGGCCAGCTGCTCGACCACGGCCTCGGAGCCGGCGAACTCGGTGAAGCGTTCATGGACCAGGGTGATCCGCGGCGCTGCGGGCCCACCTGCCTCGAGCGGGTCGGTCTGCGGGTCTGCCGCCACGGCTGCGTCCTCCTCGTCGGCCCAGCGGAATGGACCCAGCCGGGCCCAGCGCGTCCCGCCGGACCGTGGACGAGGGTCCCATGCGCCGCCCCGGTCAGCGGAAGTAGCCCCCGGACTGTCGGAGTCCGCCACCGTTGCGCGTCACGCCTGCCATGCCGAACTGGCTCGTCGGCTGGTTGACCACGAGGGCGGCCGGCCGGCTGTCACCGGTGATCGTGATGGACTGCAAGGAGATGTTCCGGATCACGCCGGCGGGGGTGTTGGCGATGAGACCGAGCACCCGGCTCATCGTGCCGCGGTACCCGGAGACGTTGATGTCGGAGATGAGCACGTCCTCCACAGCCAGGTCACTGGTGCCGTTGTAGAGCATGACCGACCCGTGGTCGATCGTGGTGTCGGCGTTGGCGTTCACCACGGTCCCTCCGAGCACTCGCACCCGGGCCACGCCCGTGGTGCCCCAGTTGCCTTCCGCCGCGATGAAGAGGGCCGACGCGTAGGTGTTGCGAACGTCGACGTCCAGCCAGGTGATGTCCGTGCCCCCCACGACGGACATCCCACGGCCGCCGCTCGTGCCGTCCACCCGGGGAGAGACCACCTCGATGCGCGTACAAGGGGCCCCGTCACCTCGATAGGACACGACGGCGACGCCGTCGTCGCCGACGTTGTGCACGTAGGGAGCCACGACCCGCCCGTCCCGAGCGCCCTGGGTCATGTGGATCCCGTCGGCGCGGGTGTTGGAGACGTCGACCCGCTCGATGAGGAAGTTCGACGTCCCGTTGCCGATGTACATGCCTGCGGCTGCCGAGCCGACGACCGCGACGTCCCGGACGGTGATCCCGGTGTGACCGGCGATGCGCAGGCGCTGCTGCTCGTAGGCGTCCCAGCGCTTCGAGGTCCCGGAGATGCGCAGCGTCACATCGTCCAGGGTCACCCGGTCGGCGGCCAGGACGAAGGACGAGCGGGCCTCACGGGTGGCGAGCACGGTGCCGCCGCCGGTGATCGTGATGCCGTCCCGGCGCACCGTGAGGACGTCGGCCTGGACGAAGGTCCGGCCCTCGGGGATGACGACGACGTCGCCGTCCCGTGCTGCGTCGAAGGCCCGCTGCAGGGCGGCGGTGTCGTCGGTGACGCCGTTGCCGACGGCACCGAACTCCGTCACCGAGTACAGCCGGACGGCGGCATCGGTGTCACCGCCCTCGTACGGCGGCGCGGGCTCGATCGTGGGGTCACCGGAGACCGGGGGCGTGCCCGGGTCGACGACGACCGGGTCCACGACGACCGGCTGCTCCGGGGCGGGCGCCGGCACCGGGTCGGGGGCCGGAGCCGGTGCCGGCGCCGGCTGTGCGGCCGTCGGCACGGTGACGGGCACATCGGGCGTGGGCACGGCGGCGGGGACCGGGACCTCGACGGTGGTCGGTGGCGCCTGCGTCGTCGACGACGTCCCGGCAGCGGCCGGGTCGCCGGGGACCTGTCCGCGGGCCTGGGTCGCCACCGGGTACGGCTGGGCCACGGCGGGGCTCGACGGTGGCATCGACACGACGCCGGTCTCGGGCGAGCTGGTCTGTGCCGAGGTCAGGCTCGGGACACCGGCCCCGACGAGCACCACGAGGGTGGCGCCGATCAAGAGCCGTCGGCGTCGCCGACCGGCGACGTTCGACGGTGTCTGATCTGTGTGCACGACGCGCTCCCTGGGACTCGAGTGTTCTCGAGTGCCCATCGACGCGGGAGCGGTGGGACTGGAGGTGCTGGGGGCCGAAGGCGCCCCCTCCTCACCCGAAGGGGCGACGGGTGGGGCCTCCAGACGTCACAGCGTGAGCAGGAAGTCCAAGAGCGTCGTCGACCGGTGGCTCCAGTCGCGGTCGTCCGCCACCTCGGCTCCGGCCTCGTTGCGGTCGTCGGCCACGAGCAGACCGGGGAGGATGCCGGCAGCGGCGCTCGCATCCGCCGCCACGAACACACCCGGCGGTGGGGTGCTGCTGCCGGCGAAGTGCGGGGTGGCCAGCACCCGGAGTCCAGCAGCGAGGTACTCGTAGAGCTTCATCGGGCTGCGTCCGCTGTTGGTGACACCGGGGGTGAAGGGCATCAACGCGGTCCGGTACCCAGCCAGGGCGGCCGGCACCCGGGCGTAGTCGATCGCCCCGCGCAGCCGGACGTTCTCCCCCAGACCGTCGGGCCGGACGGGCGGCGGAGGGCCGAAGAGGTCGAACCGCACGTGTGGCCGCAATCTCGCCAGGTCGCGCAACCAGGCCCAGTCCAGCCGGTCGTCCAGAGCGCCGACGTAGACGACGGCGTCCTCGGCGACGGTCCTGGCTCGTCCGCCACGGAAGAACGGTGCGTCCACCCCGTTCGGCAGCACCAGGCTGGGCAGGTCCCGAGCACGGGAGGGCAGCCGGTCGAGCACCTCCTGCGACGTGGCGACGACGGCGTCCGACTCGGCGAGCGCGCGATCCTGTGCCGCCCGCATGCGCTCACCGGTGTAGACGTCGGTCGGGCGGTAGACCGTCGTCCGGGCACCCACCATGGCACCGAGGCCGGCGAACATCGGCTGGTCCATCAGCAGGAAGTCCGGGCGCTCCAGACCCGACGCCCGGATCGTCCTACGGAGGCTCGGCACGGCCGTGTGCAGCGCCAGGTTGACCGGCCACCCAGCGGTCAACTGCACCGGCAACGTGGTGAAGGGGACCGAGGACATGCGCCCGTCGGCGTCCGCGGTGGGGCCGCCGAGCGTCGCCGACAACCGCGAACGGAGCCCGATCCGGTTCCCGAGGCCCAGGAACTTCACCGGGGACAGCGGAGTGGACATGTGCCCGACCTGCATCCCCTGCCGGGCGAACTCCCGCGACAGGTGGTGGCTGCCCACCCGGAAGACCCCGCTCTCCGGAGTGTGGCTCGCGAACAGCACGCGCAGCCGAGCGTGGCGTACGGCCGCGTCCGAGGCGTCCTCCACGGCGATCACGACAGCGCACCCCTGCGGTCTCCCGACCACCCGGAGCGGGACGGTCTCGCAACTGACTGACGCATCATCATCACCCTCAGTGTCCCCCACCCGGGGTGCACTTCGGAGTGACACCGGTCGCACGGCGGCCGACAGCCGAACTGCCCGCCGCAGGAGGCCCCTGCTCCCGCCGGCCCGAGGGTGGTCGGACACGGACGTGGCCGGCGCAGACCGGGGTCAGGGGGCATCGACGCACCTGCGCGCCGACCCAGCTTGACAGCGGGTGAACAACCGACCAACAGTTCACCTGATCGGGCGTTCACCAGGCGAGCGCCCTCACTCACGCCGAGTGCAGAGCCTGGACCGAGAGAGGTGTCATGTCGCTGGGCACGCCCACGTCCCGGTACTCGACCATCCGGCGAGCAGGGGCCCTGGCCATGGAGGCATCCCGGCCGCCGGTGCTCGTGGCAGTGGTCTGTCTGGCTCTCATCACGCTCTTCGCGATCACGGGGTTCCTGGCGAGGCTCGACGTGGCCGCCGCCCAGTGGTTCGAGCTCGATGCTGAGCTGCGTGGGGCTGCGGTCTTCTCCGCCCTGCTGCTCCTGGCCGCCGGCACCTCGACCGTGGGGGTCTGGCGACGAGACCGTTCCGGGCGGGCCGTGCTCCCTGTCGGGGTCCTGCTGTGCTTCATGGCCGTCGACGAGGTCACGGCGCTCCACGAGACCCTGGAAGCGACGACCGGGGTCGACTGGCAGGTGCTCTACCTCCCCGCCTTCGCTGTGGCCGGTGTCTGCTTCCTCCTCGCCCTGCGCCGGTACTGGGCGATCCCCGCGTTCCGGGGCACCTGGGTGCTCGGTGCCGTCTGCTGGGTGGTCTCCCAGGTGCTCGAGTTCCTGCAGTGGGACGGCGACGTCCAGCGGACGGGGTACTCGGCGATGATGATCCCCGAGGAGCTCCTCGAGATGCTGGGCAGCGCGTCGTTCCTGGTGGCGATGCTCGTCGTGGTGGCAGCGATGCGGGAACGGCACCCTGACCCCGGCGTCCGCGCGGACGGGAACGGCCGGC
Source organism: Geodermatophilus sp. Leaf369 (assembly GCF_001424455.1). NCBI lineage: Bacteria > Bacillati > Actinomycetota > Actinomycetes > Geodermatophilales > Geodermatophilaceae > Geodermatophilus > Geodermatophilus sp. Leaf369. Next base: position 1,446,529 of record NZ_LMQA01000001.1, read on the forward strand.
TCAACTCGCCGGCCCCGTGAACCGGCGCCGCATCAGCTTCCACAGGACGAAGGCGCTGCCGAGCACGACGAGCTCGGTGAGCAGGATGGCCAGGCTCGCCCCCACCGCCCCTGCCCAGTTCGCTCCAGCCAGGAGCAGCGGGACGCCCACGACCGCACCAGCCACGGTGCTCGTGACGATGATCCTGGTCAGCCCCCCGGGAACGAGCACGTAGGCCGAGAACGCCAGCGACATCGACACCACGACCAGGGAGACGGCCATGGCCGAGGCCTGCCCGAACCCGACCTCGATGGTCCCGGAGAACACGACCCCGTCCAACAGCGGCGTCAGGACCGCCATCCCGACGGCGACCAGCACCCCCGCGGCCACGGTGACCAGCACGGCGGTGCGGGTGCGGGCCGGGCGGTCCTCGTCGGCACCGCCGGAGACCCAGCTCTGCAGCGCGTTCTTGAACGGGAAGAGGAGTGCCCGACCGAGCAGCTGCACGCGGTAGAGGGCGGCGAACAACGCCAGCGACGCGGGGGAGACCGTGGCCACCAGGGTGACCGAGAACCCCGTCCAGGCGTAGGCAGCCAGCGAGCTGAGGATGAGGCCGGACTGCTCTCGCAGCGACGTCCCGATCGCCCGGGGGCCCGGGACGGTGCGGGTGGCCCGGTCACCGCGCAGCCGCACGAACGCCAGGACCACGGCGAGGACGTTCGCGACGATCGTGAGCACCGGGAACCCGATCAGCGGCATCCCGGACCAGAGGGCGACCGAACCGAGCACGGAGACGGCGACCTGCGGCAGCGTCTCGTACAGCGCGACGAGGCCACTGCGCCCGAGCCCGGTGAAGTACCAGGAGCTGGTGAGCCCGACGAGCCCGGAGCCGACGGCGGCCAGGACCACGACGGCGGCGTGGCTGGGTGCGACCAGGAAGGCGATCAGGCCCACGACGGGCAGGACGACCGCAGCCACCGCCAACCGGGTGAACAGGCTGGTCCAGTAGACCTCCTGGAGCTCGACCGGCGAGTCACGCCGGACCGCCACTGCGTGCGCCCCCACCAGGCCCCAGCCCATGAGGACGACGACGGCGGCCGCAGCGCCCAGGGTCTGACCCAGCACGACGGCGGCGAACCCGGACGCACCGGCCGAGGACGTGATCGCCGGCAGCGCGACCAGCGGCGCCAGAGCCGTGGCGGCGGTCAGCCCGTAGAACTCCAGCACCCGCCGGACCGGGGGGCGGTTCCGCGACGGTGGGCGGGCTGTCTCGAGCTGGGCCATGCGGGTTCCGGGGCCTCTTCCCTCGTCGGGCGGGCACCCGTCACGGGACGCCCCGAACGGCACCGGCGACGGCAGCCCTCCCCTCCGAGGGTAGTCAGCCAGAACGCCCGGACCGCTCCGACGACGGCGCCACCGCCCATGACACCGCCCACAGCTCAGCCCCGGGCGTGCTCCCGCAGCAGCTCGAGGTCGGTGGGGTCGTAGAGCCGGCTCACCACGTGGTCGTTCCCACCGTTCAGGTTCGTCCGGAACAGGGCCGAGTCCTGCGAACCCAACTGGACGGGGAAGTCGGCGGCCACCTCCCGGACCTGTCCCACCGGGAAGCCGCCCCGCAGGGCGTGCCGGTGCAACCAGAGGTCATCGGTGCGCCGCACCAGGTCGGGCACGCCCGCACCCCCCTCTGCCAGCCGAGCCTGGAGGACGGCGGGGTAGGCGACGCCGCCCATGCCGATCGGCACCCGCGCGAACGACGGACCGGAGCTGCGCGAGTACGACCATGCCTGGTACGGCGCCAGGGCGGACTCGTCGGCGGTCAGCCGCATCATCCGCGACCGGTGCGCCCAGACCGTCGTGGGGTCCGCCCTGTGGGCGTCCACCAGGTCCTGCAGCCAGCGACGCGGGTAGAGGACGTCGTCGTCGGCGGTGACCAGCAGGGCACCGTCGGCAGCGTGCGCCAGGCAGTAGGGCAGGTACTTCTTGTGCGGTCCCCACTCGGCCGGGGCCTCGTGGACCTCCAGACCACGGTCGACGAGCCGCCGGAGGGCACCGGTCGGCGTCGCGTGGTCGGCGGGGTCCAGCCAGAGCACGAGACGGTCGGGCCGGAGCACACCGGCCGCGATCGTCTCGATGGTCCGGTGCACCCCGCGGACCCGCCGCCCGTGCGTGGTGAGCGAGACGACGACACCCGACGCGCCTCCACCGGTCACCGGTCTGCGCCCGGCCACGTGCTGGCTCACCGCCCGCGCCGTGCGTACGGCGGCCAGAGCCTGGTTCACCCGTTGCTGCACGGGGTGAACCTAGACCGACCGGATCCGCTGCGGGGCGTACTGACCCCTGCGGGATCCCGGCGCCCCCCACGCACGTGCCGGAGGAGCGCGACTCAGCCCGCGGCAGCCGCTTCCCTAGCAGCCATCCGCGCCCGCTGCGGGACGACGACGTACTTCGGGTCCTTGCTCGACGCCATGCCGGCGTCGAAGACGCCGAACCGGGTGAGCAGCGACCCGGCCGCGAGAAGCGTCCCTGACGCAACAGCGCCCCACCGCTTGCCCCCGACGACCGTGGCACCCACCGCGCCCGCGGCGGTGCACGCCTTGGCGATCCGCAGGAGCTTCCCGGCCCGGCCGATGTGGTACGGCTCGGAGACGATGCCGTGGTCGTTCTCGACCTTGTGCATCGCGACCAGCTCGACCGCGGCACCGGTGACAGCGGTGCGGCGGGCGGGGCCGGCCTGGTCGACCGGGGTGAAGACCATCGACAGGCCACCGCCGGCCGCGAGCGCCGAACCGCAGAAGACGAAGGGCAACTGGTCGCCGGGCTCGTGCCAGGACGGCGTCGCGGTGTTGGCCAGCAGCACCGCGGTGTAGGCGGCCATCGGGCCGCCGAAGACCGCGGCGCCGATGCCGGCGGTCTTGCGCAGGCCGACCGAGCGGACGAGCGTGGGCAGCCACCCACCCGAGCGGCGCACGGCCGGGACCTGGCCCAGCAGGTGCAGGGCCGCGGTCGCCCCGGTCAGCGCGCTGAACGGGGACAGGATGTAGGAGCCGACGCTCAGCGGGGAGGTCGGCTTGAACACCCGCAGCATGTGCAGGAACCGCTCGGGGCGGCCCAGGTCGTGGATCAGGAAGCCCACCGAGGCGATCGCACCGCCACCGGCGATGAGGTGTCCGGTGCGCGCCAGGGCGGGACGGTCGGTGAACTCGGCCATCGCACCCAGCACCGACGCCGAACCGGCCGCGCCACCCAGGAACAGGTACAGCGGCACGTCGGGGGTCTTCCACACCGCGGACTTGACGATCTGCCGGCCGTAGTAGGACTGGAAGTCCGCATCGCCGACCGTGGGGTCGCCGTCCCGGCCACGCCCACCGCCGCCGCCCTTGCGCTTCCGCTTGGTCCGCTTCTGCGCCGAGGGACCGTCGGCCTTGCGCCAGCCGCCACCCGGGGTGGCCACCCCGGAGGTGCCGGGGCGGTGGTCCAGCGGCGCGTCGACCGGCTCGGACGGGCGCCCGACGATCGTCGAGTCCGGCGAGACCTCCGGGGCCGACCGCTTGCCTGCGTCGCTCACTTCCGCCGTCCCAGGAACGAGGTGACGGCCACGCCGACCAGCATCGCGGCCGCACCGGCCGCGTGCTTCCACATCGAGGGCAGGTCGCGGGTGGTGACGATCGGGTCCGGCGGCAGGCCGTAGACCTCCGGCTCGTCGAGCAGCAGGAAGAACGCCCCGGCTCCCCCGACGCCGTCGTCCTCGTCGCGGCCGTACAGCCGCGCGGTGGTCACGCCCTGCTCGGTCAGCGTCGCCAACCGCGCGTCGGCACGCTCCTGCAGCTCGGCCAGGTCACCGAACTGGATCGACTGGGTCGGGCACGCCGTGGCACACGCCGGCTGCAGACCATCGGTCAGCCGGTCGTAGCACATCGTGCACTTGAAGACCTTGCCGTCGTCCTTGCGCTGGTCGATCACGCCGTACGGGCAGGCCGGCACGCAGTAGCCGCAGCCGTTGCAGATGTCGTCCTGGACGACGACGGTGCCGAACTCGGTGCGGAACAGCGCACCGGTCGGGCAGACGTCCAGGCAACCGGCGTGCGTGCAGTGCTTGCAGACGTCCGAGGACATCAGCCAGCGGATCTCCCGGTCACCCGAGGGCGCCGTCTGCGGGTCGAACGAGCTCAGCGCCTGGGCGTTGAGCACGCTGGCCTGGTCGATCGTCACGCCGTCGGTCTTCGCGTGCGCCGGGGACTCCCCCGAACCGCAGGACCCACCGCACCCACCCGCCGACTGGGCACCCTGGCCCGGGGCCGCCGGCACGCCGATCGAGGGCATCGGCAGGTCGATCGCGCGGGACTGCTCCACGAACGCGACGTGCCGCCACGAGTTGGCCCCGAGCATGCCGGTGTTGTCGTAGGACATCCCGGACAGGCCCATGGCGTCCTTCAGACCGTCGGCATCGTCCATGGGGAGCGTGTTCCACTCCTTGCAGGCGACCTCGCAGGCCTTGCAGCCGATGCAGACGCTGGTGTCGGTGAAGAACCCGACCCGGGCCGGGTGGTCGTCCTCGTACCCGGCCTCTCCGGACACGTCCGGCAGCGGCCCGTAGAGCCGGTTCTCGTCGTCCTTGCCGGTGAAGACCGGGCTGGCTGAGCTGATCTGGGTCACGGGGTCCTCGGTCCGTCGCCGGACGGGTTGGTCTGTGTGGTGTTCGCCTGGTGGCCGCTCTCGCCGGTGAAGGACGCCGCCTCGACCGGGGACCGGCCGCCGACCGGGACGCGGCCGGACTTCACGCCGGCCCGCTCGCGGTAGGCCTCGACGAAGTCCACCAGCGCCGGGCCGCGCGGGCGCCGTCCGGGCTGGATGTCGCAGGTGGCGACCTTGGACTCCTGGATGTGCACGTTGGGGTCCATCACGACGCCGAACAGGTCGTTGCCGCTGTCGCCGACCGACAGACCCTGCTCGCCCCAGTGGTACGGGACGCCGATCTGGTGCACGATCCGGCCGCCCTTGAGCTTGAGCGGGCGCACCCGCTCGGTGACCAGGACCTTGGCCTCGATCGCCGTCCGGGCACTGACCAGCGTCGCCCAGCCGCCGTTCTCCAACCCGCGCTCGTCGGCGAGCTCGGGGCTCACCTCGACGAAGAACTCCGGCTGCAGCTCGGACAGGTAGGGCAGCGTGCGGCTCATCCCGCCGGCGGTGTGGTGCTCGGTCAGCCGGTAGGTGGTGAACGCGTACGGGTAGACGTCGCTGGTCGGGGGGTTGCTCCGGTTCCAGGCCGCCTCGATGACCTCGCGGCCCGGGTTGGACTGCTGGGCGTAGAGCGCGTTGGAGACCGGCGACTCGTCGGGCTCGTAGTGCGTCGGCATCGGGCCGTCGGCCAGCCCGGTCGGCGCGAACAGCCACGCCTTGCCGTCGTTCTGCATCACGAACGCGTCAGCGCCGGAGATGCCGTCGGCACCCTTGGCGCCGGGCGCGGGCCGGTAGGACGGCGGCTTGGTCGCCTCGAAGTCCGGGACGTCGTGCCCGGTCCACTTCTGGGCGTCCTCGTCCCACCAGACGTAGGCCTTGCGCTCGCTCCACGGCTTGCCCTCGGGGTCGGCCGAGGCGCGGTTGTAGAGGGTGCGCCGGTTCGCCGGCCACGCCCAGCCCCACTCCGGGGACACCCAGGACTGCTCCCGGCCGGGCTTGCGCCGGTCGGACTGGTTGACCTCGTCGGCGTAGACACCGGTGTAGATCCAGCAGCCGGCCGACGTCGAACCGTCGTCCTTGAGCTCGGTGTAGGAGGACAGCGTCTTCCCGTCCGGGCCGACGCCGTTGATCTCGCGCAGCACCGCCTCGGCGCTGGGCTCGACGAAGGGACCGTGGGTCGGGTAGTCCCAGGTCAGGTCCAGCAGCGGGCGGTCGCGCGGGTCGGTGGAGTCGGCCAGCCGGTCCCGCAGGATGCGGCCCAGGTGGTAGTAGAACCACAGGTCGCTGCGGGCGTCGTCCGGCGGCTCGACCGCCTGACGGTGCCACTGCAGCAGCCGCTGGGTGTTGGTGAAGGTGCCTTCCTTCTCCGTGTGCGTGGCCGCCGGCATGAAGAAGACCTCGGTGCCGATCTGCTCGGTGACGAGCTCGCCGGTCTCGATCTCCGGGGCGGTCTTCCAGAAGGTGGCCGACTCGATCATCTGCAGGTCGCGGACGACGAGCCAGTCCAGGTTGGCCAGACCCAGGCGCTGCATCTTGCCGTTGGCGTGGCCGACCGCGGGGTTCTCCCCCACCAGGAAGTAGCCGGGGATCTTGCCCTGGATCATGTCCGCGACCTGGCGGTAGGAGCCGTGGTCGCCGTTGATCTTCGGGATGTTGTTGAACAGGTAGTCGTTCTCGGCGGTAGCCGCGTCGCCCCACCAGGCCTTGAGCAGGCTGACCATGTAGGCCCGCGTGCCGCCCCAGAAGCCGTTCATCTCGTCACCGACGGCGCAGAAGTCGTCCAGCGTCTCGTGCTCGGTGGCGTGCGGCATGGCCAGGTAACCGGGCAGCAGGTTGTACAGCGTCGGGATGTCGGTCGAGCCCTGGATGGAGGCGTGCCCGCGCAGGGCGAGGATGCCGCCCCCGGGCCGACCCATGTTGCCCAGCAGGGCCTGCAGGATCCCGGCGGTGCGGATGTACTGCGCGCCCACGGTGTGGTGCGTCCAGCCGACCGAGTAGACCCAGGCCGTCGTCCGCTCCCGGTTGCTGTTCGCCGTCACCGTGCGGGCGACGTCGAGGAAGACCTCGGCCTCGATGCCGCAGATGTCGGAGACCATCTCGGGGGTGTAGCGGGCGAAGTGCCGCTTCAGCACCTGGTAGACGCAGCGGGGGTGCTGCAGCGTCGGGTCGGTGGCCGGGGTGCCCGAGACCTTCGAGGGCTCCGGGATGGTCGCGCCGACCTCGTCGGAACCGCTCGCGCTGGGCTCCTGGGCGCCCTCGAACTGCCAGCTGGCCTTGTCGTAGGAGTTCGACTCGTCGTCCCAGCCGGAGAACAGGCCGTCGAGGTCCTCGGTGTCGACGAAGTCCTCGCTGACGATGGACGCCGCGTTGGTGAACGCGGTGACGTAGTCACGGAAGTCGAGCTCGTTCTCCAGGACGTAGCTGATCAGCCCGCCGAGGAAGGCGATGTCCGTGCCCACCCGCAGCGGCACGTGCTGGTCGGCGACCGCGCTGGTGCGGGTGAAGCGCGGGTCGATGTGGATGACCTTGGCGCCCCGCGCCTTGGCCTCCATGACCCACTGGAACCCGACCGGGTGGCACTCGGCCATGTTCGAGCCCTCGATGACGATGGCGTCAGCGTTGACCAGGTCCTGCTGGAACCCCGTGGCGCCGCCGCGCCCGTACGTCGCACCCAGACCGGGCACGGTGGCGGAGTGCTATATGCGGGCCTGGTTCTCGATCTGGATGGCCCCCATGGCGCTGTAGAGCTTCTTCATGAGGTAGTTCTCTTCGTTGTCCAGCGTCGCGCCACCGAGGCTGGCGATCCCCATCGTGCGGTTCACGCGCTTGCCGCCGTCGGTGTCCTGCCAGCCCTTGGTACGGGCGGCGAGCACGCGGTCGGCGATCATCTCCATCGCCTCGTCGAGCCCGAGGTCGGTCCACTCCGTGGCGTACGGCGCGCGGTACTTGACCGTGGTCACCCGGGTGGGGCTGGTGACCAGGGACTTGCTCGCGCTGCCCTTGGGGCACAGCCGGCCGCGGCTGACCGGGGAGTCCGGGTCGCCCTCGATCTGGACGATCTTCTCGTCCTTGACGAAGACCCGCTGGCCGCAACCCACGGCGCAGTAGGGGCAGATGGACTTCACGACCCGGTCGGCGGTGGCCGTCCGGCTCGTGACGTTCTCGGTCGCCTTGCTCCGCGCTGCGTGTCCACGACCCAGGGGGTCGGAACCGGTCAGCTGGCGGAACACCGGCCAGGAGTCGAGCCAGGTCTTCACCCGGTAGATCGTGCCACCGTGCGCGCAGCGGTGCGCGGGCGGTCACACCCGAGGGCGTGGATCCCGCCGGGCGGCGGTCCACCGGTCCCGGGACCACGCCCACACCCCCATCGCGACGAGGGCTGCCACGGCGATGGCCACCGAGACGACCCGTGACCGGTCCACGGGGAGGACCGCCGCGACGAGCAGGGTGCCGACGGTCAGGATGACGAAGGAGTCCAGGCTGCGGCGCCCCACCACCTCCAGCGGTGCCAGCAGGGGACGGGGCAGGCGTGAGGTCGCCAGCGCCGTGCACCGGTAGAGGACGACGAAGGCGAGCCAGGCGAGCAACACGCGGCCGGGACCGGCGTCGCCCTTGTCGAAGACCCACCCGGCGACCGGCTCCGCCCGGTCGAGCAGGGTGGCGGCCAGTCCGGCCGCGACCACGACCACCAGGCCCCCGGTCGCCACGGCCACCACCCGGGGCGACTGCACCCGGGCCTGGAGCCCGCGGGTCCGCCACGTCCACCCGACGGCCAGCGCCGACAGGAACAGCAGCTGCCAGGCCGCCCAGTTGAACTCCAGCGGCCCGTCCGCGGGCAGGGTCGTGACGACCGGGGCCACCTGCCCGACGACGTACAGCGCCGCGGAGGCGACCCCGAGCCAGCCGAGGCGTCCCCGTCGCAGCAACGCGGTGGCCGGCACCGCGAGGAGCAGCAGGACCACGTAGAGGCTCAGGATGTTGACGTTGACGGGGTTCAGCTGCAGCGTCAGCGCGGCCAGGAGCGCGTGCCCGTCGAGCGGGTGGCGGTGGGCGACCACGAGGCCCGACGCGAGTGCGAGCAGCACGGCTGCCACGTGCGTCAGGTAGAGGAGTCGGGCCCGCCGCACCAGGCTGCGCGCGGCTGCGCCTCCCCCGCCCCGGGCGACCCTGCCGGGGAGCACCATGCCGAGCACCAGTCCGGAGACGAGCACGAAGCCCGAGGCCCCGTCGACCCAGGGGAGCAGGTGCAGCGCCCGGGTCGGTGGGGTGTTGGGCGCCAGGTGGGCGGACGTCATGCTGACGATGCAGAGACCTCGGACCGCGTCGAGGGCCCGGTCCCGGTGCGGCACCCGCCCGGTCGCGGGAGGGGACGGCGCGTCCAGCACGTCGACCCCGATTCTCCGGTGGTCACGGCCGGGGCGCCGGAGGCGTCGACACGCGGACCTTCTGGGGGCACAGAACCAGTGCCGGTCGGAGGGGCGGTGCCGGCACGCGGCCCCGCGCCGCGGATGGAGAGCGCGATCACAGGACGAGCGTCCCGCTGGGCGCACCGGTCACGTGCGTCACGTGGCGGAACCCGCCACGGCCTGTCGCGCACCGTGAGCGATCGACCACCGACAGGATCCCGGCCATGAGCTTCTGGGTCGACGCCTCCCTCTTCGCGCTGCTCGTGTGGGCCAGCCAGCACGCGCTCTTCCTCGTCTGCGCCCTGGCGTGCGTCGTCGGTCCCCGCCTCGCGTCCCCCGTGGACGTCGAGCTCGTCCCCGCCCCGGAGCCGGCGCGCGCCTGAGGGGCGACGCGCCGTGTGACCGGACACGCCGTCACGCCCTCGACGACACGCCAGCACGCGCTGTCCGCAACCACCTCCGGAGTGTCACGATCAGGTGCGCCGGAGAGTGACCGGCGGCGGCACCGAGGGGGACCCACCATGGACGACCAGCCCGTGCGACGAGGCAGCCTCCCTCCCGTCCCCCCGAAGGCCAGCAGGCACGCCGCCGCACCCGCGCCGGGCCCGGTCGGGCTCCCGCCCGCGGACCGGCTGTCCGACTCCGGCCGGCACGCCGACCTCTCCGAGGACACCACCGTCACCCCGGCGCCCGTGCTCACCGAGACCGGCCGGCACGCTGCCGTCGACGAGCCCGACGGCGACCTCCCCGGCGGTCGCGTGCTGGTCCACCGCCCCTCGCACCGCCGGTGGATCCCGGCCGGCGTCGGGGTCACCGTCGCCGCCGTCGTGGCCGCCGTCGTCCTGACGACCGGGTTCGCGAGCAACCCGGCACCGACCACCGGCACGGACGACGCGGCGGGCACCGAGGCCGTCGTCGCCACCACCCCGGCGGCCACCACCACCGCCGAGCTGCCGATGCCCGCGATCCCCACCATCGACCTCACGCCGGGCACCCCGGGCACCGCCGGGGCCGGGAGCCCGCCCACCACGGCGCGGACCACGTCGGCGCCCAGGAGCACCCCGGTCGTGCGCACCACCACCCCGCCCCGCCCGCCCGCGCCGGTCACCCCGGACGCCCCGGTCGTCACGAGCACCCCGGTGGAGACCTCGACCTCGTCCGCCTCGAGCACGGCGGAGAGCAGCGCCCCGACGTCGGAGTCCACGACGACGACACCCAGCTGCACGACGGACTGCACGACGACCCCCACCACGTGATCCCGCCCGGACGGCGGGCGCGTCGCTCGGGGACACGCCGGTGGGACTGGTCCGTCACGGCCTGAGGTGACTAGCGTCCGTGCCTGCAGTCATCAGGCGGACACGGGGAGCGACACGGTGGGTGGTCATCGAGCGGCGGGGCACGGCTCCCGCCGTCGGGCGCCCGCCCGGCCACCCCAGAAGCAGTGGCTCCCGGTCGCCCTCGCCGTCTGGACGCTCAGCTTCGCCGCCGTCCCGCTGGCGGTGCTGGCCCACGGGGCCATGAGCGACCCGGCCACCCCCGTCGTGGACAGCGCGACCACCCGCGCCGAACCGGCGTCGGCGACGACCGCCGCCACCTCCGTCGCGCCCGTCCCCACCACCCCGGCCACGGCCACGGCGACGGCGCAGGCCGTCGACCCGGGCGTCGTCCCGCCGGTGGTCGACGAGGTCACCGCCCCGACCGCGTCCGTCCCCACGGAGACGACGACCCCCGCATCGAGCACGGAGCCGACGCCGGACCCGACCGCGTCCACCGAGCCGACCGCGACCGCCACGGCGACGACGGCCACGTCGGAGACGACGACCAGCCCGTCGGCGCAGGCCACGACGTCCGCGGCCAGCACCACCGGCTGACCTGCGTCAGCTGGGCGCGAACTCCCGGCGCAACAGCTCGTCCACGTCGAAGCGGACCTCGTCGGCGAGCTCGGCGAGGTGCATCGACGCACCGATCCACAGGCCGGCCGCGCACGCCACCACAGACCACGCCAGTGTGATCCACAGGATGAACATCGACCCCTCCTCGGGGGTATGGCCGCACCAGTGGTGCGGGTCACTGGAACCTAGTGTGACGCGTGGGGTTCAGCCAGTCATTCGGTGGACGGCGCGTAACTATCTGGTCACGGAGCGCTCCCCCTTCGGGTGACAACCACGCGGGGGGCTCCACCTGGAGCCTCCCGGTCCCGAAGATCTGCCCGTGACCACTGGACCCCGCGCCTCCGTGGCGACCACCGGGTCCCCCTCCGACGGTCGTCTCCGACGGGCGACGTGTCTCGTCCTCCTGGCCGCAGCAGCCACCCTGGCCGCCGGCCGGCTGCCCGGCGCGACGGGCACGGCGGCGCTCGTCACCCTCACGTTCGGCGGCCTGGTCGCCTCCGCCGTCGCCTGCCTGCGGCTGGCCGGGCGCAGCGGCCACCCGGCGGTGTGGCGCTGGTACGCCGCGGCCACGCTGGCCACCACCCTGGGCTCCGGGCTCGTCCAGGTGGTCTTCGGCGACGCCGTCCCGCCGACCGCCGGCGCGCTCCCGGGCATGCTGCTGGCCCTGGTCCCGGTGGCCCTGCTCATCCCCGGGGCGACCTGGCGCGGACTGCCCCTGCAGCTCGCCAGCTCGCTGTCGCTGTTCGTCGTCGCCTGCCTGCTGTGCCTGCTGACCGTCTTCGTCCTCTTCCACGGCGGCGACCTCGACGCCGGCACCACCGACGGAGCCACGCTCTACGCGCTGGGCATCGTCGTCGCCCTCACCACCGGCGTCAGCCTGCTGCTGACCACCAGCAGCACCGGGCCGCTGCGCCGGGTCGCCCTCGTGGTCCTCGCCGCCCAGCTCGCCAACGCCCTCTCCAGCTCGATCGGCGCCCTCCGCGAGTTCGTCGACCCCACCGCGACGGACCCCCCGGCGGTGGCGTGCGCCGTGGGGGTGCTGGGCTTCGGCCTGCTGGCCGTGGCCGCGCTCGCCGACCGCTCCCCCGCACCGACCGTGCCCGCCGACGTCCTGCTGTCCCCGGTCGGAGCGCTCCTCCCGCACGCGACCGCCCTGGTCGGGGGGACCCTGCTGCTGGTGAGCGTGCTGGTCACCGGCGAGCTCAGCCGGGTCGGCGTCGTCCTCGGTGTGGTCGGGCTCGCCCTGCTCGTGCTGCACCAGGCCGTCGCCTGGCGGGACCACCGGGCCCTGACCGCCGACCTGACGCGCAGCGAGGCCTACTTCCGCACCGTCGTCCGCTCCAGCGTCGACCCGGTCGTCGTGCTGGACGACCAGCTCCGGGTGGCCTGGGCGTCCAGCGGGGTCTCCGACCTCCTCGGGCGGGACGCCGACCGGGCCGTGGGGCACCTCATCTCCGAGGTCGTCCACCCCGACGACGCCCCCGGTCTGTTCGCCGGGCTCCGCTCGACAGCCGGCGACGAGGGACCCGAGGGCCGCACCCGCACCGCCCGGCTGCAGCACCGGGACGGGAGCTGGCGGCTCATCCAGGCCCGGGTCCGCGACCTGCGGGCCGACCCCGACGTCGGGGCCCTGGTGCTCTACTGCCGCGACGTGAGCGGCCGTCGCGGGACCGACGGCGCCGACGTCGCCCTGGTCACGGCCACCGACCCGGTCACGGGACTGCCCACCCGCCCCGAGCTGGTCCAGCGCCTGGCGACCCTGCTCCGGGACCGGCCCTGCCGCCCGACCGCCCTGGTCAAGATCGGCGTCAGCGGCCTGGGTGAGCGCCCCCACCCGGCGGCCCTCGTCGAGCTGACCGCCCGGTTCGCCCGACTGCTGCGCGGGGACGACTGGCTCGTGCGGTCCGGGACCGGCGAGTTCTCCGTCCTGGTCGCCGGGTCCGTCACCGACGCCGAGGCCGTCGCCCACCGGCTCACCGGTTCCGTCGACCCGGACACCCCGCTCGGCGGGCTGCGGCTGTCCGCGGCTGCCGGCATCGCCACCCTCGAGGACGACGCCGACGCCGGTGACGTCCTCCGCCGCGCGGGCACCGCGCTGACCAGCGCCCGGGCGGCCGGACCCGGGCGGGTCCGCAGGCACAGCGTCGCCCTGCTCATCGCCCAGAACCGCCGCGACGCGTTGCGCCGGGACCTCGAGGTGGCCCTGGAGCGCGACGAGCTGCGGCTGGTCTACCAACCGATCGTGGACCTCGCCCTGCACCGCACCGTCTCGGTCGAGGCCCTGCTGCGCTGGTCGCACCCGACCTGGGGCGAGGTGTCCCCGGCCGAGTTCGTCCCGCTGGCCGAGGAGTCCGCCCTCGTCGTCACCCTGGGCCGCTGGGTGCTCGGCGCCGCGACCCGCACCGTGGCCGCGCTGCCGACGAGCTCGGTGGCCGTCGCGGTCAACGTCTCGGCCCGGCACGTCCGGTCCGGGGAGCTGCTGACCGACGTGCTCACGGCCCTGGAGGACAGCGGCCTCCCGGCCTCGCGGCTGACCCTCGAGCTCACCGAGTCGGTGGTGCTGGACGACGTGCACGTGGCCGACGAGCTGCTCGCCCTGCACCGGCTCGGGGTGCGGATCGCGGTGGACGACTTCGGCACCGGGTGGTCCTCGCTGGCCTACCTGGTCGGGCTGCCCATCGACGTCCTCAAGATGGACCGGCAGTTCCTCGCCGACATCGAGCACGACCGGCAGCGCCGGGCGCTGTGCCGCTCGGTGCTCCACCTGGGCAGCAGCCTGGGCATGGACGTCGTCGTCGAGGGCGTGGAGACCCCGGCCGAGCTGCAGCTGCTGCGCGACATGGGCCACCGGTTCGTCCAGGGCTTCCTGCTGGCCCGGCCGCTGGAGGCCGTCGACCTCCCCGACCGGGTGGCCCGCAACGCCGTGGCCCCCACGGGTCTGCCGTCGTGACCGCCGTCCCGCGCTCCAGCGTGGTGGCGCTCGTGGTCGGGGGCCTCGTGCTGACCCTCGCGCTCCCGTCGTCCCCGCCGGACGGCTCCGGCCGGCAGTGGGACAACCTCGCCCTCGGCCTCCTCGCGGCGGTCGCCACCCTGCGGGCGGCCCGGGCCGCCCGCGGCCTGGACTCCCGGGCCCGCACCCCGTGGCGGCTCCTGCTCGTCTGCGGAGGGCTCTTCTCCCTGTCCGGGCTGGTCACCGGCAGCGGCCTGGCGCCCGCGTTCGGTGGCGTCGGCATCGGCGACCTGCTGCTCGGCCTGGCCGTCTGCCTCCCGCCGGTGGTCTGCGTGCTGCTCGCCCGGCAGGTGAGCAGCACGCGCGGACCGACCCTGCTCGTCGACGGCCTGCTGGTCACGCTGTCCCTGCTCGTCGTGACCGACCTGCTGGTGTTCACCGCCGAGGGCGCGGGCGCCCTGGGCCCGCTGGCCGTCGGCTACGGCAGCTACGCCGCCGTCGCCGTCGGTCTCGGCGGAGCGCTGTGCACGGTGTCCACCCGCGCGCTGCGCCAGTCCGCCACGGCCGTGGTGGTCGGCATCGCCCTGAGCGCACTGGCGTCCTCGATGCTCGCGGTCTCCCTGCTGTACCCGCTGCAGCTCTGGCAGGCGGTCGGGGACGGCGCCGTCCTGCTGGCCCTGGAGGCCTTCCTCCTCGCCATCGCCGCGGCCCCGCGCACGGTCGCGGCCGACCAGGGCCCCCGTGCCCGGGCGCCCCGGATCAACCCGATCGGCCTGGGCATCACCGTCGCGGCGCTCTTCGGCCTCCCGCTGGCGCTGCTCGTCGCCGTGCTCCGGGGCCAGCAGCCCTCGCCCGTGGCCCTCGCGGGGGTGGCCGCCGTCGTGGCCCTGCTGCTGGTGCGCACCAGCCTGCGGGTGCGGGACAGCGGGCGGCTGGTGGCGGACCTGGTGCGGACCGAGGAGGACTTCCGCGAGCTCGTGGAGTCCAGCACCGACGGGGTGGTCATCGTCGACGGCGACCTCCGCCTCCAGTTCACGTCCCGGGCCGCGCGCAGCCTGCTCGGTCTGGACGACCCGGGTGCCGGGATCCCGCTGCTCGACCTGGTCGACGCCGCCGACCGTGAGCGCGTCGGGCAGGAGCTGGCCGTGGGCGGCTCGGTGCTGCACTTCGGCGTCCCGGCCGACGACGACGGGCACACCGACCTCGAGGTCACCCACCACGACCGGCCCGGCAGCGACCGCCGGGTGCTGCACCTGCGCGACGTCACCACCCGCCGCCGGCGCGAACGCGAGCTCGAGCGGATGGCCTACACCGACCACCTCACCCGGGTGCCCAACCGCGCCCTGTTGTTCCAGGAGATGGGCAACGGCAGCGCCGAGCGCTGCCTGCTGGTCCTGGACCTCGACGGGTTCAAGGCGGTCAACGACGAGGCCGGGCACGAGGCCGGGGACCAGCTGCTGGTCGAGGTGGCCCGTCGGCTGCGCTCGGCCGTCCGCGAGCAGGACGTCGTCGCCCGGCTCGGGGGCGACGAGTTCGCCGTCCTGGTCGAGGGCACCCTGCGCGAGGCCCGCGACACCGCCCAGCGGGTGGTCGACGCGCTCGCCCACCCGCACCGCACCGCGGCCGGCACCTACGCCGTCGGCGCCAGCGTGGGGGTCGCCCAGCTGCACCCCGGCGGGGGCCAGCTCGCCTTCCGGGAGGCCGACGCGGCCCTGCGGGCGGCCAAGCAGGCCGGCAAGGGCTGCGTCCGGGTGTGGGACGACGGCCGCGGCTCGCACTCCACCGACTCCGACGTCGCCGCCGCGCTCGCCGACGGCCAGGTCCAGCTCCGCTACACCCTGGCCGGCTCCGCGGAGTCCCCCGTGCTGGCCGTGCACGCCGCCCCGGTCTGGGTCCACCGCACCGCCGGCACCCTGCCGGCCGCCGAGCTCTGGGCCGCCGGTGGCCGCCAGGGCCAGTCCGCGGCCCTCCAGCACTGGCTGCTCACCACCGCCACGGCCGAGGCGGCGTCGCTCGTCGGCGAGCTGACCCTCGCCGTCGACCTGCCCGCCGGGCACGTGCTGCCCGAGCTGCTGGTCGCCGACGTCCGCACGGCCCTGGCCACCTCCGGCCTGCCCGCGCCCCGGCTCTCGGTGGCCGTCACCGAGGAGGCCCTGGCCACGGCGCCGGCCTCGCTGCCCCGGGCGCTGCACGTGCTGCACGCCGACGGCGTGCGGATCTGCCTGGACGACTACGGCATGGGCCAGACGCTCTACAAGCACCTGTCCCGCATCCCGCTGGACTCCGTCCGCGTGGACCTGTCGGCCCTGGGCGCCCGGGGCGACGAGACCCGGGCCCTCCAGGTGCTCGCGGCCATCACCGCGACCGCCGACGCCTTCGGGATCACCACGATCGTGCACGGCGTGGAGGCCACCCCCCTGCGCGACGCCGCCCTGGCGACCGGCGTGCGGATGGTGCGCAGCCGGGCCACCCCCCAGCTGGTCGACATCAGCGGGGTCCGCGCCCTGCTGGCCGAGGGCGCCCCGAGCGTCGGTGGCCGCTGACCTGCACCTCTGTTGTTCACTGACCCCGTGCGGACACCGGCGGCCACCTTCCTGGGCCACTCCACCGTCCGTCTCGAGCTCGCCGACCGGGTGGTGCTCACCGACCCGCTGCTCACCGGCGGGGTGGGTCCGCTGCGCCGCGTCGTCCCCCGGCTCCACCCCTCGGCGTGGGCCGACGTGGACCTCGTGCTGATCAGCCACCAGCACGGCGACCACCTGCACCTGCCCTCGCTGCGGACGCTGGGCCGCGGCACCCGCGTCGTCGTCCCCCGCGGGTCCGGGGCGTGGCTGCGCGGCAAGGGGTTCACCCGGGTCGAGGAGCTGGCGCCCGGTGAGGTGCTCACCGACGGCGCGCTGACCGTCACCGGGGTGCCCGCGCACCACAGCGGCCACCGGTGGGGCCCACGTTCCGAGCGCGGCCCGGACGCCCTCGCGATGGGCCACCTGCTCTCCGACGGGACGACGACGGTCTACGCCGCCGGCGACACCGACGTGTTCCCCGAGATGTCCTCCCTGGGGCCCATCGACCTCGCCCTGCTGCCCGTCTGGGGCTGGGGCACCTCCCTGGGCCCGGGGCACCTCGACCCGGCCGGCGCGGCCCTGGCCTGCGCGTTGCTGCACCCGCGGCACGCCGTCCCGGTGCACTGGGGCACCCTCGCAGCCGTGGGGACGACGACACTTCCGCGCGTGGGTCCCCTCATGCGCCGGCTGCTCGTCGACCCCCCGCACGACTTCGCCGCCGCGGTGGCCGCCGCCGGCCTGGACACCACCGTCCTCGTCACCGCCCCCGGCTCCCCGATCGCCTGGCCCGCCCCGTGAGCGTCACCGTGCTCGCCTCGGGGTGGACCGACGGGAGCTCGCTGGGCTACCCGGTGCTGTTCGGCGGCGTCCTGCTCGGCTCGATCGTGCCCGTCGTCCCCACCGGGCCGCTGCTGTCGGTGGCGGCCGCGGTCGCGATGACCACCGACCGGCTGGAGATCGCCCTCGTCCTGGTGCTCGCCACCCTGGCCGCCTTCCTCGGCGACGTCGTGACGTTCTCCATCGCCCGGTTCGGCGGCCCGTCGGCGGTCCGCTGGGTCTCCCGCGGCCAGCACGCCTCGCGGCTGGAGGAGGTGCGCACCCAGTTCCGGGCGCACGGCTGGCAGATCGTCGTCGCCGGCCGGCTGCTGCCCGCCGGCCGCATCCCGGTGCTGGTCGCCGCCGGCGCGCTGGCCTACCCCTGGCGCCGGCTGCTCCCCGCCTCGTTCGGCGCCGCCCTGCTGTGGGCGGTCGCCTACGCCCTGCTCGGCGTGGTCAGCGGCGGCATCTTCGACAACCCGCTGATCGCCACCCTGGTGGCCACCGGGCTGGTGCTGATGGTGGGGCTGGTCGGCAACCTGGTGGCCTCCCGGCGCCGGAAGCGGAAGCAGCCGGTCGAGTGAGCGCCCCGCACCGTCCCCCCGGCCGGGTGCTCACCTCCGGCCGCGCCGCCGCCCGGGTGCTGCTGGTCTGGCTGCTCGCCACCCTGGCGCTGTGGGGCCTGGACCGCTGGCTCACCGGCTTCGCCATGGACGCGTGGTGGCAGCCGCCGGTCGCCGCGTTGCTGCTGGGCGTGCTGGCCGGTGTCGTCTGGCCGCTGCTCATGCGCATCGCGCTGCCGTTCGCGTTCGTGACGCTGGGCCTGGGCGGGTTCCTGGTGCTCGGCGCCGGCGTGCTGGGCGTCTTCTACGCCATCCCCGGGGTCGAGGTCACCTCGTTCCGGACCTCGGTGGTCGTCGCGGTCGCGATGGCCGGGGTGGCGGCGGTGATCAGCAGCGCGCTGGCCCTGGACGAGGACGAGCTGTTCCACCGGCGGGCCCGGCGCAAGGCCGGCGACGGCACCCGGGACGACGTCCCCGGCGTGCTGTTCCTGCAGATCGACGGCCTAGGGCACGCCATCGCCCGCCGCGCCGTGCGGGACGGCACGATGCCCACGCTCGCCGCGTGGCTGCGCGCCGACAGCCACGTGCTCACCTCCTGGCACACCGACTGGAGCTCGCAGACCGGGGCCAGCGTCTGCGGGATCCTGCAGGGCGACAACTTCGACGTCGTCGCCTTCCGCTGGTACGAGAAGGAGCGCGACCGGGTGGTCACCGTCTCCCACCCGGGGGACGCCGCGCTGGTCGAGGCCCGGCACAGCGACGGGGCCGGGCTGCTGTCCGGGGGCGGCGCCGGGCGCGGCAACCTGTTCACCGGGGACGCCGACCACGTCTCGCTCACCATGAGCGCACTGCCCAAGCTGGTCGCCCGGGGCTCGCGGGCTGCCGACGCGCGCTTCGGCGCCGGCTACTACTCCTACTTCGCCAACCCGGTGAACACCCTGCGCACGCTGGCGGTGTCCCTGGTCGACGTGTGGCGCGAGCTGCGCGCGGCGGGCAAGCAGCGTCGCGCCGACGTCCGCCCCCGGGTGCGGCGCGGGGGCGTCTACCCGCTGGCCCGACCGGGGACGACGGTCATCGCCCGGGACGTCGTCGTCGCCGCGCTGATCGAGGACATGGTCGCCGGCCGCCCGGTCGCCTACGCCGACTTCCTGGGCTACGACGAGGTCGCGCACCACTCCGGGATCGAGCGCTTCGACACCCTCGAGGTGCTCCGCAGCATCGACCAGCAGATCGGCCGGCTCTGGCGGGCCACCCAGCTCGCCCCCCGGCCCTACCACCTGGTCTGTCTCTCCGACCACGGCCAGACCCAGGGCGAGGCGTTCGCCGACCGGTTCGGCGAGACCGTCGAGGAGCTGGTCGGCCGGCTCTGCGGCGGTGTGCCGCAGACCCGCCGGCACCGCGGCCGGCACAAGCCGCTCGCCGGCCCCTCGGACAGCCGCCGCCCCGCGGAGGGCTGGCAGGTGGGCGCCGCGCTCGCCGAGGTGTCCACCGGGGACGGTCCGATCGCCCGCCGGCTGCGCGCCCGGGTGGAGACGGCCGGCTCGGCCGAGCACCGCCCCCGGGACGTCACCGGCGAGCCCGGCCGGACCGCGCGGGTGGCCCCCGGGGTGGTCTGCGTGGTCAGCGGGCACACCGCGCTGGTCAGCTTCACCGACCTGCCCGGCCGGGCCACCATCGAGCAGATCGAGCAGCGCTGGCCCGACCTGCTCCCCCGCCTCGTCGACCACGCCGGGGTGGGCTTCGTGCTGGTGCAGACCGCCGAGTTCGGCCCCGTGGTGCTCGGCCGCGACGGACTGCGCCGGCTGGACTCCGGCGTCATCGTCGGCGAGGACCCGCTGGAGCCCTACGGCGAGCACGCCGCGGCGCTGGTCGCCCGGGCCTCGACCTTCCCGCACTGCGCCGACCTGATGATCAACAGCCGGTACGACCCGGAGACCGACGAGGCCTCCCCCTTCGAGCCGCACGTGGGGTCGCACGGCGGGCTCGGCGGGCCGCAGCAGCACGGCTTCCTGGTGTACCCGTCGTCCTTCACCCCGCCCGGGGAGGTGGTCGGCGCCGAGGCGCTGCACCGGGTCCTCCGCGGCTGGCTCACCGACCTGGGCCACCCCGACCCCCGCGCCGCCGCGAGGGTGGAGGCGGCCGGCGGGTGAACGACCGGTGGACGGCGGGAACGGCCTGGTCAGGCTCCGTTACGGGCGTGTGCCCCGCGCCGCGCCGGACGTGAAGATCGCGTGAACCCGCCCCTGCGGACGCGACAGGAGAGGCAGGGGTGTCTGACAGTGGGCGCATGAGACCCGACGCCCGCGCCTGGTTCGAGCACCGCACCACCTCGGCCACCTCCCTGGCCGAGATCGACGTCCCCGCCCTGCTCGCGGCCAAGCGCCGCGGGGGCCACCGGGTCTCGGTCGTGCTCCCCGCGCGCAACGAGGCGGCCACGGTCGGCGGGCTGGTCCGCGACCTGGTCACCCGCTGGGTGGAGGACGTGCCGCTGGTCGACGAGGTCCTGGTGATGGACTCCGACTCCACCGACGACACCGCCGCGATCGCCCGGGCTGCCGGCGCCGACGTCGTGGCCACCGCCGACGTGCTGCCCGGCCACGGGTCGCGCCGCGGCAAGGGCGAGGCGCTGTGGAAGTCCCTGGCCGCCACCAGCGGCGACCTCATCGTGTTCGTCGACTCCGACCTGCTCAACGACGTCAGCCACTACGTGCCGGGCCTGCTCGGCCCGCTGCTCACCGACCCGCGGGTCGACTACGTCAAGGGCTGCTACACCCGCCCGCTGTCCGTGGACGGCGAGGTGCGCGCGGCCGGCGGCGGCCGGGTCACCGAGCTCACCGCGCGACCGCTGCTCAACGCGCTGTGGCCCGAGCTCGCCGGCTTCGTACAGCCCCTGGGCGGGGAGTACGCCGGACGGCGCTCCGCCCTGGAGCAGGTGCCCTTCGTCTCCGGGTACGGGGTCGAGGTGGGTCTGCTGGTCGACCTGCTGCAGGTCTGCGGCCTGCCCGGCCTGGC
Organism: Geodermatophilus sp. Leaf369; assembly: GCF_001424455.1. Taxonomy (NCBI): domain Bacteria; kingdom Bacillati; phylum Actinomycetota; class Actinomycetes; order Geodermatophilales; family Geodermatophilaceae; genus Geodermatophilus; species Geodermatophilus sp. Leaf369. Next base: position 1,467,388 of record NZ_LMQA01000001.1, read on the forward strand.
CCAGGTCGACCTCGGCACCCGGGTGCACTCGCACCAGACCGACGAGGCGCTCGGCGCGATGGCCGGTCAGATCCTGTCGACCGTGCTGGCCCGCTCCCAGCGCGGCAACCGGCACCGCTCGGCACCGGGCGGGCTGCTCACCCAGTTCGCGCACGACGGCGAGGGCTTCGTGCCCACCAGCATCCCGGTGGCGGTCGACCAGCGGCCGCCGATGGTGACCGTGGCCGACTACGTCGAGCGGTTCGCCGCCGTCAGCTGAGCGCGGTGGCGTCGAGGTCGGCGGCCAGGTCGCCCGGGGTGTCGTACAGGGCCACGGCGCCGGCCTCGCGCAGTTCGTCGTCCCCGAAGCCGCCGGAGCGAACGGCGATGGCGGGCATGCCCGCCCGCTTCGCCGCCTGCACGTCGAAGACCGAGTCCCCGATCAGCACGGCGGGTGCGTCCTCGGGCTCGCCCAGCTTGCGCAGCGCGGTCTGCAGCAGGTCCGGCGCGGGCTTGGACGCCTCGACGTCGTCGCTGGTGGTCCAGTCCTCGGCGAGGTCCCGGGCGTCGAGCAGGTCGAGGTAGACGTCGACCTGCGACTGCTTGCCCGAGCTGGCGAGCACCAGCCGGTGGCCGCGGTCGCGGACCGCCACCAGCAGGTCCCGGGCACCGGGCAGCGGGGACAACTCGCCCAGCAGAGGCTCCACCTCGGCCGCCCAGCGGTCCCGCACCTCGTCGCCGACCCGGTCCTCCAGCTCCTGCCCGCCGATCGCGGCCACCAGCTGGTCCCCGCCCATCCCGATCAGCCGGTGCAGCCGCCACACCGGGAAGGTCTTCCCCACCGAGCGGAACGCCCGGTACCAGCCCAGCGCGTGGTGGTAGTTCGAGTCGACGAGGGTGCCGTCGACGTCCAGGACAGCGATCACGGGTGCGGGCACGGTCCCCGCGGTGCCCAGGGGCCGGTGGGCTCAACCCGAGGTGGTCTGCTCCGCGCAGTCGGCCAGCAGGGCGTCGGCGACGGGCAGGTCGTCGACGTCGAGCTCGACGTCGGCGCCCTCGTCGTCGACCGCGCCCTGCTCGGCGAACGTGTCCAGCGTGCTGCCGGAGACGTCGGCGTCCAGCAGGCCCGCGGCGAAGCAGTCGGCCAGCGCGGCGGGGGCGCCGTCGTCCTGCAGGGCGGCGCTGATCGTCGAGGCCGCGGGCGGGCTGCCGCAGCCGGCCAGCAGCAGCGCGCCGACCAGCAGCAGGGGCGCTCTCACCCGACCAGCACCTCGACGTCCTCGGCGGAGTCGTCCACGCCCCAGTACCCGGCCGCACCCTGGGCCTCGGGGAACGCCGCGACGTAGGACCACAGCAGGTCCTCCCGCCGGGTGCCGTCGACGGTGAGGTGGGCGTAGCTCGCCACGCCCTTGTAGGGGCACTCGCTGCGGGTGTCCGAGGCCGTCAGCGCCGCCGGGTCGACCGCCTCGCGGGGCAGGTACCAGCGGGTGGGCAGGCCGGTCTCGTACAGCGCGACGGCCCGGTCGGTCCGTGCGACGACGGTGCCGCCCACCGTGACGGTGACCGGGCGGCTGCTGCGCCGGGTGTCCACCCGGTGGAAGGGGTCGCGCGGGTGGCCGCCGAAGACAAGCTCGTCCTCCTCGTACCAGGCGTCCAGCTTGCCGAAGTAGAAGGCGACGAGCCCGGCCAGCTCGGGGACGGCGTCCAGCGGCTCCGGGTAGCCCCAGACGGCGTCCTCCACCACCCGGTCGCCGACGGTCAGCGACCAGTAGACGGCGTCGCCCTTGAACGGGCAGTGCGTGCTGGTGGCGGTCGGGGTGAGCAGGTCGAACCGGACGTCCTCGCGCGGCACGTACCACTGGGGCAGCAGCGCGCTCTCGTGCAGCAGCACCGCCCGCTCGGTGTCCACGACGGTCTGACCGGCCAGGACGCCGCGGACCCGCTGCGGCACCGCGTGCAGGTAGAGGAGGTGGGCGGGGGCGGCGGACAGGTCGACGTTGAACCGCCCGCGGTTGGCGTGCGCGAGCGGGCCGGGGCCGGTGGTCAGCGACATGCCGCACAGTCTCCCCCCGGCGGCGGGCGGGCCGCCGCTGCGTGCGGCAGGATCGCCGGGTGCCGTCTGACCCGTCCCCGGCCGCCGCTCCCCCGGCTCTGCCCGAACCGTCGGGCATGGTCTCCCGCTGCCCCGGGTGCGGCGCCGTGCTGGCCGCGGTCCCCGGTCTCGAGGTCCGGCACGAGGGCGCCTCCCCCGCCTGCACCCGGCTCTTCGACGTCACGGTCCGGGGCCTGCGCGACGAGGCCCCCAGCGACCTGCGGGCCGCCGGCGTCCTGGAGCTGGCCGAGGCCACCTACGACGCCCAGCACCCGCTCGGGGACGACGCGGCGGTACTGGCCCGGCTGCGGCAGCTGCTGGGCGACGGGTCGGCGGCCCCCGCCGTCCGGCCCGAGCAGTGGACGACGACGGTCGCCGACGTCGCCGCCGACCTCGACGTGGTGGACCTGCCCGCGCTGGTCCGGTCCTGGTCGGCCGCCGTCGTCGGGGACTGGACGGGCGTCACGACCCGCCGCTGACGCGCTTCCCCCGGACGCGACCCCTGCCTACGCTGCCTGCGTGCAGGAGGGCAACGACCGGCGGGCGCGGAAGAAGGCACTGACGCGCACCGAGATCCGCGACGCCGCACACCTGCTGTTCGCCGAACGGGGCTTCGACGCGGTGACCATCGCCGACGTCGCCGAGCGGGCCGACGTGGCCGTGCAGACCGTCTTCAACCACTTCGCGACGAAGGAAGACCTGTTCTTCGCCGACCGCACGCCGTGGGTGGACCGGCCCGCCCAGGCGGTGCGGGAGCGACCCGACGGCGTCGGGCCGGTCGCGGCGCTCCGCCGGTTCCTGACGGCGGAGATCAACTCCTACCCGGGAATGGTCACCCGCCTGGCCCGCCGCCGGTACCTCGAGGTGCTGAGCGCCTCGGCGGACCTGCGCATCGCGGAGATGCGGCTCTACCGCCTGGCGGAGCGCACCCTCGCCCGCGCCGTCCTGGAGGCGTGGGGGTCCCCGGTCGGCGAGTCACCCCGGTTCCAGCTGTCAGCCGACCTGGTCGCCGGCCAGTTCCTCAGCGCCGCCCGGGTGCTGATCGTGGCCCAGCGGCGGCTCATCCTCGACGAGCAGGCCGACGTCACCGACGCCGACATCGCGGCCACGACCACCGCGGTCTTCGACTCGCTCGCGGCCGGGCTGCAGGTGCTCGACGACCGGGCTCAGGCCGAGAGCACCGCTGTCGGCTCGACGACGGGCAGCAGCACCTCGGCCACCAGCTCGTCGACCTCACCGGCGGTCAGCGGCACCGCGAAGGCGGTGTAGCGCTCCCACCACAGGGCCTGGACCAGCGTGCCCAGCAGCGCGCGCCGGTTCTCCGGGACGACGACGCCCCGGTCGGCCGAGCGGTCGGTGATCTCGGTGAGCACCGCGGCCAGCGGCTGGACGACCGCCGAGTCGAGTCCGGCACGCAGCTCGGGGTCGTGCCGGGCGGCGCCGACCAGGCTGGCCGCGGCGCGCTCCTCGCGGTCCAGCGGGCGCGTCCAGGGGCCGAGCAGCTCGGTGAGGTCGCCGCGGACGGAGCCGGAGTCCTCCGGGGTGCGGACGAGCTGGAAGCCGGTGACCGCGTGCCGGGCCAGCGCCGCCATCGTGGGCCAGCGCCGGTAGATGCCGGCCTTGCCGGCCCGGGCACGGGCGGCGACCCGGTCGCTGTTGAGCCGGCCCCACCCCTCATCGGCCAGGATGTCGACCGCCACCGAGGTCAGCTGGTCGCTGAGCTCGGGGCTGAGGGGCCGTCCCGGAGAACGCACCAGCGCCGGTGCGGGAACGTCATTGGTGCTCGTCACAACCCCATGGTGCCTCTAGGAGTGGAGTCACCACAACGACCGACGTCCGACAATCCCGCGTGTCCCTTACGCCGTCAGCCTGGTGTCACTCGGCGTGACGAAAACAGGTCGTCACGTGTTCAACCAGTCACCTCAGCCGGCGGCGGACTCCACGTGCACCCGGATCCCGGCGCCGTCCTCCACGAGCCAGCCGTGCTGCTCGGCGTAGCGGAGCATGCCGACCCAGCCCGGGTCGGTGTCCGGCAGCTGCGCAGCGGCCCGCAGCGCGGCCGTGTCGAGCACCGCGTCGTCCGGCCCGTCGAGCCGGCCCAGACCGGCCGCGCGCAGGGCGGCGTCGGCCTCCGCGGCGTCGACCACCCCCAGCGCGAGGTGCAACCTCGTCAGGTCGTCCACGTCGACCACCCGGACGTCGTCCGGGCCCAGCACCTCGACGATCACGTGCGCCTCCTCAGACGTGCCAGGGGAACCGGCTGAAGTCCGCCGGCCGCTTCTCCAGGAAGGAGTCCCGCCCCTCGACGGCCTCCTCGGCCATGTAGGCCAGCCGGGTGGTCTCCCCGGCGAACAGCTGCTGACCGACGAGCCCGTCGTCGATCGCGTTGAAGGAGTACTTGAGCATCCGCTGCGCGGTCGGGCTCTTGGCCACGATCCGCCTGCCCCAGTCCAGCGCGGTGGCCTCGAGCTCGGCGTGCGGGACGACGGCGTTGACCATGCCCATCCGGTGCGCGTCGGCCGCGGAGTACTCGTCACCGAGGAAGAAGATCTCCCGGGCGAACTTCTGCCCGACCTGGCGGGCCAGGTAGGCCGAGCCGAACCCGCCGTCGAAGCTGCCGACGTCGGCGTCGGTCTGCTTGAACCGGGCGTGCTCGGCGCTGGCCAGGGTCAGGTCGCTGACCACGTGCAGGCTGTGCCCGCCGCCGGCCACCCAACCGGGGGTCACCGCGATGACGACCTTGGGCATGAAGCGGATCAGCCGCTGCACCTCCAGGATGTGCAGCCGCCCGCTCACCCCGGCGCCGGCCTCGTAGCCGTACTTGCCGCGCACCCGCTGGTCCCCGCCGGAGCAGAAGGCCCAGCCGCCGTCCTTGGGGCTCGGGCCGTTGCCGGTGAGCAGGACGCAGCCGACGTCGGTGGCCAGCCGGGCGTGCTCCAGGACCTGCAGGAGCTGGTCGACGGTCTGCGGCCGGAAGGCGTTGCGGACCTCGGGGCGGTCGAAGGCCACCCGCACGACGCCGGCGTCCACCGCCCGGTGGTACGTCAGGTCGGTCAGGCCCTCGAAGCCCTCGACGGTCTGCCAGGCGGCCGGGTCGAACGTCTCGGAGACGCCCTCGAGTGCACTCACGCAGGCGACCGTAGCCCGCGCGCGCCCGACCCAGAACCCGCAGGGTGGGCCCATGCGCGTCGGCACCCTGAACCTGGCCTCCGGGCGCGACTCCTCGGGCCGGTCCGCCTCCCGCGACGACCTGTCGGGCGCCCTCGCCGACCTGGACGTCGACGTGCTGGCACTCCAGGAGGTCGACGTCGAGCAGGCGCGTTCGCACCGGGTGCACCAGCCCGCCGCGGTGGCCGAGGCGGTCGGGGCCACCGACTGGCGGTTCGCCCCGACCCTGGCCGGCACGCCCGACCCGTTCGCCTCCTGGACGGCGCTGGACGGCGTCCTCCAGGGGCCCGGCGACGCCGTCACCGGACCGCACTACGGGGTGGCACTGCTCAGCCGGCTGCCGGTGCGCCGCTGGCACGTGCTGGGTCTGCGGGCCGGCCCGCTCAAGCTGCCGCTGGTGGCACCGGACCCGCGCACCGGCGGCCGGAAGCTGTGGTGGTTCCCCGACGAGCCCCGCGCCGCGATCGCCGCCGAACTCGACGGGGTGACCGTCGTCGGCACGCACCTGTCCTTCTCCGCCCCCTCGGCAGCCCGGCAGCTGCGCCGGGTGCACCGCTGGACCCGCTCGCTGCCCGGCCCGGTGCTCGTCGCCGGCGACCTCAACCTCGGCGGCTCGCTGTCCTCGGTGGTCACCGGTGGCCGCCGGCTGGTCAGCGAGCGCACCTGGCCGGCCCCGGACCCCAAGGTGCAGTTCGACCACCTGCTGTCCCTGGGCGGCCTGGTGGGCACCGACCCCGTCGTCACCCGGCTGTCCCTCGGGGACCACCGGATGGCCGCGGTCACCGTCGTGCCGGGCTGACCTCCGTGGCCGGGAGCCGGCGGTCGACCAGCCGGAACAGCAGCAGCAGGGCGATCGCCAGCACCGCGACGAACGCCAGGTTGCGCAGCGCGGTCGGGTAGCCGATCTCGACGACGTCCATGAACGGGTAGGGGTACCAGTCGGTGAGCGCGCCCAGCGCCAGCGCGTAGCCGATCCAGCCCAGCGGCCAGGCCATCGACCAGCCCACGGTGTGCCCGGTGACCCGCGGGCGCGGCCCGAAGGCCAGCCAGCCCACGACGGCGAGCAGCGGCGCGGCGTAGTGCAGCCCCGCGTTGGTCCACCACCCCAGCCCGACCGGGTCCAGCGTCGGGCCCAGCACGAACACGTAGACCAGCCCGGTCACCGTGATGCCCAGCAGCGCGGTCAGCCGGAGCACCCGCCAACCCCGGCCGTCGTGGTCGGGGTCCCGGGTCAGCGGCAGCACCGCGGCCAGCAGCAGCAGGTTGCTCTGGACCGTGAAGTAGGAGAAGAACCGCAGCACCCGCATCCCGGTGCCCGGGTCGTTCGTCGGCACCAGCACGTTCGCGCCGGTCACCGCCCGGCCGAGCTCGGTGAGCACGGAGACGGTCACCAGCACCGCGAGCACGGTGTGGAAGACCCGGGCAGCGGTCCGTCGGTCTGTCACCGCGGGATCATCGCCCGGCGCGGGCCCGGCTGACCAGCACCGTGCCGGACCCCGCCGCCAGCAGCAGGCCACCGCCCAGGGCGAGCAGGCCGACCGGGGTGCCGGTGGCGGCCAGCTGCCGGGCGGGGGTGACGGCGACCGGGGCCACGGGGACGGCGACCGGCGCGGAGGACGTCGCGCTCGGCGTCGCGGGTGGGGTCGTCGGCGGGGTGACCGGGGGCGCTGCCGCGACCGGCAGTGCGGCGCTCACGTCGAGGACGTCGCCGTCGGACAGGTCGACCGACACGGTGGTCGGTGCGGCGTCCACCCCGGCCGGCGGAGCGACGACGACCACCACCGGCTGGGCGACGACGGCGGGGAAGTCGAACGCGCCGTCGGGACCGGTCACCGTCGTGGCGGGAGCGTCGGTCGCTGGATCGACCAGCGGCTCGCCCTCGGGGGTCTCCAGGGTCACCGTCAGGCCCGCGACCGGGGCCTCGGGGGTGGCCGGTGGCGGGGTGACGGTCCCGGAGAGGGTCGCGGCCAGGGCGGCGACCCAGAGCTGCGCGGTGGGCGTGGTGCCGACCGTGGGCCGGCGGGTGGAGACGAGGGTGACGGAGGTGACCTCCGCGGTCGGCCGGAACCAGGCGGACGCTCCCTCGGAGTCCAGACCCGTGGCGTTGTCGGCGGTCCCGGCGACGGTGACGGCACCCCCGGCCGAGCTGATCGCCGGGACGTTGCCGGCCTCCGGGCCGGGGCACACCCCCGGGTCGGTGCTGTCGGCCGGGTCTGCGCCACACAGGGAGAACGCGGCCTGCACCCCCAGCTCCGCCGCGGTGAGGGGCTGCTGGTCGACACCGGTGCCGGTGACCACGAACGACTCGGCGTCGACGTCGCCGAGCGCGAAGCCCCAGGAGCCCGCCGGTGCAGGGGAGGCGAGGGTGAGGACGGTGGTCGTCGCCTGGGCACCGGTCCGGACCGAGAGGTAGGACTGCCCGGCCGACGTGCCGAAGACGGCCCCGAACGGGGTGGCCGCGTTCAGGAAGAGGGCGGACGTCGTCGGCGTGGTCGGCGCCAGCCCACTGGTCGTCGACCGCTCGATGCCGGGGAAGCCCACCACCGCGGTGTCGTAGCTGCCGGCAGCGGCACCCCCACCCGTGGGCAGCCCGTAGGTGCCCCGCGGCGGGGCGGCCGCCGCGACCCCCGGGAGGGCGACGGCACCGACGAGAGCGGCGGCGAGGGACGCGAGGACGAGGCGCGGCAGGCGCATCCGGTGGACTCCGCAGTTCGAGGGGTGACCCGTGCCCGACGATCCTGCACGCTCCCGTTCCGGCACAGGACGAGCCGCGCCGACGTCCACCCGGACGTGTCAGCCCAGGAGCGGCAGCAGCGTGGGGAGCGAGGCGGCCAGACCCGGGTGCAGCGGCACCCCGAGGTCGGTGGGCGACAGCCAGGCCACCCCGACGCTCTCGTCGTTGAGCCGCAGGTCCGCCGGCTCCAGGTCACCGACCGGGGTGGCCAGCACGGTGGTGTAGCTCCAACCGCCGTGGTCGTCGACGCTCTGCGCGCCCAGGACCAGCGCCGACGCCGTCAGCCCCAGCTCCTCGCCCGCCTCGCGCAGCGCACCGTCCACCGCGGACTCGTCCGGGTGCAGCGCCCCGCCGGGGGTGCCCCAGGTGCCGCCGTGGTGGCTCCACTCGACCCGGTGCTGCAGCAGCAGCTCCACGCCGTCGGCCCCCCGCCGGTGCACCAGCAGCCCGGCCGCCCCGGCCAGCCCCCAGTGCCGGTGGCCCAGCGAGCAGCGCGTCCAGCCGTCGGTGGGTGACCTCACCGCCCCATCCTCCCCTGCCGCACGGACAGCCGGCGGGTGGTTCCCCCCGCTGGCGGGCCATTGCACCGGTCCGCCACCGTGCAGAACGGCCCCCGACCCCGGGAGCAGACCCAGGCCCGACGCGCTCGCCGGCGTCCACACCCGCCGGCGGTGTCCACAGATCCGTTCCCGGGACCCCGGGTGGCCGCGGCGCGGGTCACGGTCGGGGCATGACCCTCGTGCTGCCGCTGACCACCCGGGAGACCGCCCGCCACCGGTTGGGCCTCGTCACCCGCCCTGCCCTCCTGGCCCGCGGGGTGACCGACCGGGAGATCGCGGCGGCTGTCCGCGCGGGAGAGCTTCGCCAGGTCCGGCGGGGCGCCTACGTCTCGGCCGCCGACCTGGCCGAGGTCGAGCGCACCCGTCGACTGCCGGGACTGCGGGCCCTGGCGGTGAGCGCGGCCGTCGGCGGCGGAGCGGCGCCGCTGGCCGCAGGCACGGCCGCCTGGGTCTGGGGCCTGCCCCGCTCGGCCCGTCGCCACGGCACCGTCGACCGGGTCCACCTCGTCGACCCGGCCGGGGCGGGTGGCCGGGGCCGCGACTGGGTGCTCCACCGGGCAGCCCTGCCACCGGACGAGGTGACCCGCCGGGGCGCCTACCTGCTCACCACCCCCGCCCGGACGGTGGTGGACGTGGCCCGGACCTGGCGGGAGGTCGATGCCGTGGCTGCCGCCGACGCCGCGCTCCTCCGGGGGCTGACCACACACGAGGAGCTGGTCGAGACGCTCGAGCGACACGCCACCGTTGCCGGCACACCCGCGGTGCGGCGGGTCCTGGAGCTCGCGGACGGCCGGGCGGAGAGCTGGCTCGAGACCTGCGGTCGACTGGCCTTCGCGGCCGGTGGACTGCCGCCCTTCGTCCCCCAGGTCGAGATCTGGCTCGACGGCGAGCTGCTCAAGGTGGTCGACGGGTGGTACCCCGAGGCGGCGCTGGCCGTGGAGTTCGACGGACGCTCGAAGTACCTGGGCCCAGCCGACCAGCGGACCGACGTGTGGGAGGAGAAGCGCATCGAGGACCTGCTGCGGTCGTTCGGCATCCGCTTCGTCCGGGTCACCTACCGGATGCTGGCCGAGGAGTGGTCACGACTGCGGGCCCGGGTGCTGCGGGAGCTGGCGCTGCCCGGCCCGCGGCACCGCGAGTTCAGCGAACGGGCCCGCCCGGTCGGGAAGGTGCGGACCGGGACGGCTGACGACGGCTGGCTGTGGCGGGCCCAGGACACCCTGGGTGGCCCCCTCGGCCCCGGTGGGACCGGGGGCGCGGGTCACTTCTGACGGTGGCGGGGCGTTGCACCGGCTCGCCACCGTGCAGAACGGCCCGCCACCCCCCTGGGTCAGCGGCGGGCCGGACGGCGGCGGGAGCTGATCACACCGGTGTCGAAGCCGGCCAGGTGCAGGCCGCCGTGGAAGCGGGCGTGCTCGATCTTCAGGCAGCGGTCCATGACCACCTCGAGGCCGGCGTCGGTGGCCTTCGCGGCCAGGGCGTCGTCGGAGAGCCCCAGCTGCAGCCAGAACGTGCGCGCGCCGACCGCGATCGTCTCCTCGAGCACCCCGGGCAGGTCGGCGGGCTTGCGGAAGACGTCGACCAGGTCCGGGACGCCGGGCAGCTCGGCCAGCGACGGGTACACCGGCCGGCCGAGGATCTCGCTCACCCGCGGGTTGACGAACCAGACCTCGTACGGCGTGGTCGACAGCAGGTAGGTGGCCACGAAGTAGGAGGCCCGCGACGGGTTGTCCGAGGCGCCCACGACGGCGACCGTGCGGGTGCGGTCGAGGATCGTCTGCCGTTCGCCGGCGGTCGGGTTCACGCCCGCACCGCCTGGGTCAGCGCCTGGTCCAGGTCCCACAGCACGTCCTCCACGTCCTCGAGCCCCACCGAGATGCGGATCAGGTCCGGGGACACCCCACCGGTCTCCAGCTGCTCCACCGAGAGCTGGCCGTGCGTGGTCGAGCCCGGGTGGATGACCAGGGTGCGGGCGTCGCCGATGTTGGCCAGGTGGCTGCACAGCTCCACCGACTCCACGAACCGCCGTCCGGCCTCGCGGCCCCCGACGACGCCGAAGCTGAACACCGCCCCCGGGCCCTCGGGCAGGTACTTCTCGGCCAGCGCGTGGTGCGGGTGGTCGGGCAGCCCGGAGTACCGCACCCAGGCGACCCGCTCGTCGGCGTCGAGCCACTCGGCGACGCGCTGGGCGTTGGCGACGTGCTCACGCATCCGCTGCGGCAGCGTCTCCACGCCCTGGATGAGCAGGAACGCGCTGTGCGGGCTGAGCGAGGCGCCGATGTCGCGCAGCTGCTCGCTGCGCAGCTTGGTGAGGAAGCCGTACTCGGCGAAGTTGCCCCACCAGGAGATGCCGCCGTAGGACTCCGTCGGCTCGGTCATCTGCGGGAAGTTGCCGTTGTCCCACGGGAAGGTCCCGGCGTCGACGACGACGCCGCCGATCGTGGTGCCGTGCCCGCCGATGAACTTGGTCGCGGAGTGGATCACGAGGTCGGCGCCGTGCTCGATCGGCCGGCAGAGGTACGGCGTCGCCGTGGTCGCGTCGACCACCAGCGGGATGCCCGCGGCGTGCGCGACCTCGGCCAGGCCCGCGATGTCGCTGACCTCGCTGCCCGGGTTGGCCACCACCTCGGCGAACAGCAGCTTGGTGCGCGGGGTGATCGCCGCGGCGTAGTCGGCCGGGTCGTTGCCCCGCACGAACGTGGTGGTCACCCCGAACCGGCGCAGCGTGACGTCGAGCTGGGTGATCGTGCCGCCGTAGAGCGAGGCCGCGGCGACGATCTCGTCCCCGGCGCCGGCGAGCGCGGCGAAGGTCAGGAACTCCGCGGACTGCCCGGACGACGTCGCCACCGCCCCGAGCCCGCCCTCCAGCGACGCCATCCGCTCCTCGAACGCGGCGACCGTCGGGTTGCCGATCCGGGTGTAGACGTTGCCGTACTTCTGCAGCGCGAACAGGTTCGCGGCGTCGTCGGCGCTCTCGAAGACGTAGCTGGTGGTCTGGTAGATCGGCACCGCCCGCGCCCCGGTCGTGGGGTCGGGCTGACCCCCGGCGTGCAGGGCCCGGGTGCGGAAACCCCAGTTGCGATCGGCCATGCCGCCAGTCTCCCCCGACGGTTGCGATCCCGGCCCGGCGGGCACGAGGCGTGGAGACATCCGACGAGCGAAGGAGAACGACATGGCCAGCGGAGTGGCGAGCGTGTGGGTGCCCGTGGACGACATGGAGCGGGCCCGGGCCTTCTACCGGGACGTCCTGGGCCTGCCCGAGGGCAAGGTCACCGAGGACTGGAGCGAGTTCGACGCCAACGGCCTGATGATCGGGCTGAACGGGCGTGAGGACACCGGTCACTCGCACGGCGGCGCGGTGATCACCTTCCAGCCCGACGGCGGCATCGAGTCCGAGGTCGAGCGGCTGACGGGCGCCGGGGTCGAGTTCACCGGCGGGATCAGCGAGCACCCGTGGGGCAAGATCGCGCCCTTCAAGGACACCGAGGGCAACGACCTGCAGTTCTACGCACCCCCGGCGTGAGGTGCGTGCCGGGGCCGCCCCGCGGCCCCGGCACACTGCGCGCATGACCACGACCGTGCAGTTGCGCCGCTACGCCGTCGAGCCGGGCCGGATGGCCGACTTCCTCGCCTGGTTCCCCTCGATCGTCCCTGTCCGCCGGCAGTACGGCTTCCGGGTGCTCGAGGCGTGGGTGGACGAGACCAACGACGCCTTCGTCTGGGCCGTCGAGCTCGACGGCGACGAGGACCACTTCCGCGAGGTGGAGGCCACCTACAACGCCTCGGCCGAGCGGGCCACCGCCTTCGAGACGTTCCCGAAGGTCATCACCAGCCAGGTCAACTCGTTCGTCCGGCCGGCTCTCTGACCTCGGCGGGCTCGTCGTCGTCGGAGCCGTCGGGCTGCTCCTGCAGCGCGTCACGGCGGAACCGCCAGACCAGGCCGAGGACGACGAGCTCGACGGTCGCCGCACCCGCGGCGACCCACTGCTCGGTGTAGAAGAGCAGCACGTTGACCAGGGTGAGGGCCAGCAGCAGGCCGCCCTGGCCGATCTCCACCCCGCGCCGGTCGCGGCCCCGGAGCAGCAGCACGGCCGCGACCAGCAGCAGCACCCCGACGACCAGGTCCAGGCCGACCCGCAGGAGCAGCAGCGTGACGCCCAGCCCGTCCTGGATGCCCACCCGGGCGTAGTCGTTGGCCGCGTCGGCCAGCGACGTCGTCGTCCCGTCGAGCAGGTCGACGCCGATGAAGGCGACCACCGCCAGGTCGCCGACGGCGACCACCCCCAGCGCGACCAGCGCGCCGACGGTGAGGCGGCGCAGCCGGGGGCCGGCGAGGTGCCGGTCGGCCCAGGCCCCGGCCCGGTCGGCCAGCCTGCGCAGCCGCCCCGGCTCCTCGATGCCGCCGTCCAGGGCGCCGCTGCGGGTCAGCTCGAGCAGCTCGCCCGCCAGCCGGGACAGCCGTTCGACGTCCGAACGGCCGGCGGACTCCAGCCGCCGCTCCAGCTCGCGCCGGTCGTCCCGGGAGAGGTCGCGGTCGACCACGTCGCCGAGCAGCTCGAGGGCGGCGTGCAGCTCGGCGCGCGGTGAGTCGTCGCGCTGTCCGCGCACCCGGAAGTACAGCCACAGCGCCAACACGAACACCGCGTAGGCCACCGGCGCGGCGGCGGCGAAGAAGTAGTCGTTGTCGACGGTGATGAACTTGCCGATCTCGTCGACGAACAACCCGGCGCCGATGCCGGTGAGCAGCCCCGCCCAGGGCAGCGCGGAGCGGTTGGCCAGCACCAGCGGCAGCACCCCGCCGACGAAGAGCAGCAGTCCACCCCAGACCGCGTGGGCGATGTGCAGGGTGTCCCCGCCCACGGTGGGGTAGTCGGTCAGCTCGAGGTACAGCCGGGTGACCACGATGGAGCCGCCGAAGCCCAGCAGCACGAGCTGCAGGTAGCGGTCGGCGTCCAGCCGTCGCACGAGGTGGTCGAGTCGTCGGCGGAGGGAGGCGGGCACGACACCGACTGCCCCGCCCCCGACACGACCAACCACCCCGTGACCTGGGTGTGACCGATGCGGCACGATCGGGTCCAGGAACACCCGGGAGGGTGGGAAGCGGCACTCCCGGGTTCATGAGGGGGGCCGGACTGACGATGGGGAGGACGTGGGCGACGCGATGGTGGTGACGGGCGGGCAGGTACCGGGTGCCGCCGTGCCTGCCGCCGTGCCCTCGACCGCGCCCACCGCCGCCCGTCTCGAGGCCACCCTCGACGATCTCGAGGCCCTCTCCCGCTTCGACCGGGACATGGACCTGGCCGCCCGCGGCGCCGAGGTGGCCGCGGCCGACGCCCGTGCTCTCGGGCTCACCGAGTTCGAGCTGCGGGCCGACCTGGTGGCCGCCGACGTCCGCCGTCGACGCGGGCACGTGGCCGAGGCCGGCCGCACCGCGCACGACGTGCACCGCTGGGCCACCGACCACGACGCCACCCACCTGCTCTCCCGCAGCCACTTCCTGCTGGCCTCGGTGTTCCAGGAGCTGGGCGACCTCGCGGTGGCCCTGGAGCACGCCGTGCACGCCGTCGAGCTGCTGGCCGACGACGCCCCGGCACAGCTGCAGATCGACCACCGCGTGCGACTGGCCGACTGCCTGGGCCTGCAGGCCGACGCCACCGCCCAGCACCGCTACTCCGAGGTGCTCGAGCGGGCCGAGGCCCTGGGCGACCTGGACCGGCTGCTCCTGATCCTCAACAACAGCGCCTACACCGCCTCCCTGGCCGGCGTGCACGACACCGCGCTGGAGCGCTCCACCCGGCTGCAGGCGCTGTCGGCCCAGCACGGCATCGGGCTGGACGTCGGCCGGCTGGACACCGTGGCCCGGGTGCTCGTCGGGCTCGGCCGCCTCGACGACGCCGAGGCGGCGCTGCGGCCGGGGCTGGCCCCGGAGGTGCTGGCCGGCTCCCCCGACGGGGACGACGGGGCCGACTTCCTGCTCACCCACGCCGAGGTGCAGCGCGCCCGGGGCCACCTCGTCGAGGCCCAGGCCAGCCTGGACGAGTGCGTCCGGCGGTGCGAGACCCACGGGCTGACCGCCATCCGGGTGCGTGCCCGCCGCGCCCAGGCCGAGCTGCACGCCGCGCAGGGCGACTTCGAGGCCGCCTACACCGAGCACGTGACCTACACCCGCGACGCGCTGGACCAGCTCGACGCCCAGCGGGACTCCCGGGCCCGCACGCTGCAGGCGATGTACGAGACCACCGAGGCCCGCCGGCAGAGCCGCCGGTACCGCGAGCTGTCGCTGCGCGACCCGCTGACCGGGCTCTACAACCGCCGCCACGTCGACGACCAGCTGCCCGCCCTGCTCGTGCAGGCCGCGGTGCAGGGCCAGGCCACCGAGGTCGCCCTGCTGGACCTGGACCACTTCAAGGCCGTGAACGACACCTGCTCCCACGAGGTGGGCGACGAGGTGCTCCGCCGGGTCGCCTCGCTGCTGGAGGGTGCCGTGACCCCCGAGCCGCCGGGTTCCTTCGCGGCCCGGATGGGCGGGGAGGAGTTCCTGCTGGTGCTGGTCGGGCTGGACGCCGGGACCGCCGCGCGACGCCTGGAGGAGGTCCGCCGGTCCATCGCCGAGCACCCGTGGGAGTCGCTCACCGGCGCCGTCCCGGTGACGGTCAGCATCGGTGCCACCAGCACGCGGTGGTCGGCCACGGCCGCCCCCTCGGAGCTGCTCAGCCGCGCCGACGGGCACCTCTACGAGGCCAAGCGCACCGGCCGCGACCGGGTGGTCGACGACCGGGTCACCCCGGCAGCGACCGGCTGATCCCGCGCGCGGCGGCCATCACGCCGGGCACGAAGGGCCGGACGACGGCGGCGGACTCGCCGCGCACCACGATCGACAGCGCCGCGACCACCTGCCCGCGCTCCCACACCGGCGCCGCGACCGACACCGCGTCGTCGGTGACCTGCCGGTCGCTGACCGCGTGCCCGGCGCGGCGCACCTCGGCCAGCACCCGGCGCAGCCGGGCCGGGTCGACCACGGTGTGCCGGGTGTGCCGCTGCAACGGGGCACCCAGCACCTCCTCCTGCACCTCGACCGGGGCGTGTGCCAGCAGCACCAGCCCCACCCCGGTGGGCGGCAGCGCGAACCGTCCGCCCACCCGGGTCAGCACGGTCACCGCGCCCCGGGCTGCGAACCGCTCGACGAAGACCACCTCGACCCCGTCCCGCACCGCGAGCTGCACGTTCTCGTGGGTGACCTCGTACAGGTCCTCCATGAACGGCAGCGCCACCTCGCGCAGCCCCAGTCCCCGCGGGGCGAGCGCCCCGAGCTCCCACAGCCGCAGGCCCACGCGGTAGCCGCCGTCCGCGTCGCGCTCCAGGCCGCCCCACGCGGTGAGCTCGGCGACCAGCCGGTGCGCGGTGGACAGCGGCACCCCCACCGCCCGGGCCAGCTCGGAGAGGGTGAGCACCGGACGGTCCCGGCCGAAGGCGTCCAGGACGGCGAGCAGCTTGCCGTTCGCCGTCCTCACCGCGGCAGTGTCACAGCTCCAGGACGAGCCGCGGCCCGGCAGCGCGCGAGACGCAGACGAACATCGTGTCGTTGGCGGCCTGCTCGTCCGGGGTGAGCAGGGAGTCCCGGTGGTCGACGTCGCCGGCCAGCACCGCGGTCTCGCAGGTGCCGCAGGTGCCCTCCTGGCAGGAGGAGAGGACGTCGACCCCCGCGGCCTCGAGCGCGGCCAGCACGGACTGCTCCGGGGTGACCGTGATCGTCGTCCCGGTGAGGCTCAACTCGACCTCGAACCCCTCGGCGCGGACGACGTCGCCGGCGTCCTTGGGGGCGAACCGTTCCACGTGCAACGTCCCGGCCGGCCAGCCGGCGCAGTGCTCCTCGACGGCGGCCAGCAGCGGCTCGGGGCCGCAGCAGTAGACCAGCGTGTCCGGCCGCGGGGTGCCGAGCAGGGCGTCGAGGTCGAGCAGGCCGACCTCGTCCTGCGGGTGCAGGGTGCCCTCGAGCTCGGCCAGGAACGCCATCGAACGCCGGCTGCGGCCGCCGTAGTGCAGCTCGTGGTCGGCGCCCGCTGCCCGCGCGGCGGCGGCCATCGGCAGGATCGGGGTGATCCCGATGCCGCCGGCGATGAAGAGGTACCGCGGGGAGGGCGCCAGCTCGAAGTGGTTGCGCGGGCCCTGCACGTCGACGTCGTCCCCCTCGCGGAGCCGGTCGTGCACGTACGCCGAGCCGCCCCGCCCGGCCGGTTCGCGCAGCACCCCGATCCGGTAGACCGACCGGTCGGCCGGGTCGCCGCACAGCGAGTACTGCCGGGTCAGCTCGTCGGTCAGCAGCAGGTCGACGTGCGCGCCGGGGGTCCAGGCGGGCAGGTCGGCGCCGGTGGGGTCGGCGAGCTGGAGGACGACGACGCCCTCCGCGCCCTCGGTCCGCCCCGCGACTCGCAGCCTCACGTGACCGCCCGCCGATCGCCTGCGGCCTGCCACGGGTGCAGCACCCGGTGCGGGGGCGGCACGTGCTCGACCGTCTCCTGGTCGGGCTCGACCACGGTGGCCGGGTGGTCGGGGTGGGCGAGCAGCCAGTCCTGCAGGTGGATCGGGTCGCCGGCCTCGGCGGACGCACCGCAGGAGCACTCCCCCACGAGCCGGTCGTTGCCGGGCAGCCAGGCCACCCGGGTGACCCGGTCGCCGTCCAGCATCCGGGTGGGCGTGGGGGTCACCGGCTGAGAGCCGCGGGGCTGTCGGGCACGCGCTCGGCGCCGGCCGCGGCCTGGGCGGCGATGATCCGGCGCGCGGCGAGCCCACCGGTGTCGATGTTGATCGACAGCTCCTGGTAGCCGTCGGGCTCCCCGGCCAGGACCCGCTCGAGCGCGTCGAGGGCGTGCACGTCCTGCAGCACGACGGTGCGGTTGCTCTCCGCGAGGTAGTCGCTGACCCCCTGGTCGTCGAGGGCGAAGTCGCGGGCGACGGCCCAGAAGTCGTGCGTGGAGTGCTCGGTCTCCGGGGTGATCGCGTAGACGACCTCGACGTGGAAGCCGCCCGGGTCGGTGCCGTCCTCGGCCGGCAGCACGCCGACCGGGGCGACCCTGCTGTGCAGCAGGTAGAGGCACGGCGGGTGGAACTCGATGTCCTGCCAGCGCACGATGCGGCCCTGGATGCCGGTGGAGTTGGCGTAGAAGGGCGGGCAGTCGGCGTCGTCCATGTGCCGGGAGACGTAGACGACCTGGGCGTCCTCGTCGACCTCGGTGGTGATCGGGGTGTTCGCCACCTCGGGCGTGCCGATGTAGCCGCCGTGCAGGTAGGTCTCGTGGGAGAGGTCCATGAGGTTGTCGACCAGCAGGCTGGCCCGCGCGGCGAGCGGCTCCATGCCGCTGACCGTGGTGTACCCCTCCTGGTCCAGCCAGGGCGCGCGAGGGACCGGCACGCTCCCGGCCTTCTCGTCCTCGCCGATGAAGACCCAGACGAAGCCGTCCTGCTCGACCACCGGGTACGTCTTGAGCCGGGCGGTGCGCGGCACCCGGGTCTGACCGGGGACGGCGACGCACTTCCCGTCGGCTCCGTAGGTGAAGCCGTGGTAGCCGCAGACGACGGTGTCCCCGACGAGGTGGCTGGGCTTCTCGCTGAGCGGGAACCGGCGGTGCACGCACCGGTCGCTCATGGCGGTGACCACACCGTCCTCCCGCCGCCAGAACAGGATCGACTCCCCGCAGATCGTCCGGCCGAAGACCTCCCGGTCCGGGCCGCTGCCGATCTCGCGCCCGTAGGCGGCGACGTACCACTGGTTGCGGACGATCGAGGTCATGCCGACGATCGTGATGGCGGTCACGACCGGGCGGAACAGGTCTTCCACGATGCGGAAAGGTGCCCGCAGGACGGCCGGTCGTCGTACGGCACTACGGTCTCCGCACCATCCGTGCCTCGACGAGGAGCATCCGTGGCCCTGCAGCTGGACCTCGACAACCTGGTCGCCATCGACGTGCACACCCACGTGCACGCCGACACCCACGGCCACCTCGCGCTGGACGACGAGCTGAACGCCGCTGCCGCGAGGTACTTCAAGGGCGACCCCTACGACCCGACCGTCCCGGACATCGCCGCGGACTACCGCAGCAGGAACATGGCCGCGGTCGTCTTCACCGTCGACATCGAGCACGCCACCGGGCACCCGGCGCTGTCCAACGAGGAGATCGCCGACCTCGCCGCTCAGCACCCCGACGTGCTCATCCCGTTCGGTTCCGTCGACCCCGCACGCGGGGCCAAGGGCATCGCGCTGGCCCGGAAGCTGGTCGAGCAGCACGGGGTCCGCGGGTTCAAGTTCCACCCGTCGATCCAGGCCTTCGAGCCCAACGACCGCGCGGTGTACCCGCTGTACGAGGAACTGCAGAGCCTCGGTGTACCGGCGCTGTTCCACACCGGCCAGACGGGCATCGGCGCGGGTCTGCCCGGCGGGCGCGGGATCAAGCTGCGGTACTCCGACCCGATGCTCCTCGACGACGTCGCCGCCGACTTCCCGGGCCTGACGATCATCATGGCGCACCCCTCGGTGCCCTGGCAGGACGCCGCGATCTCGATCGCCACGCACAAGGCGAACGTCTACATCGACCTGTCCGGCTGGTCGCCGAAGTACTTCCCGCCGCAGCTGGTGAAGGCGGCGAACGGGCTGCTCAAGCGCAAGGTGCTGTTCGGCTCGGACTACCCCCTGCTCAAGCCCGACCGCTGGATCGCCGACTTCGAGAAGCTGGACATGAAGCCCGAGGTCGTGCCGCTGATCATGAAGGAGAACGCCATCGTCGCCCTGGGGCTGCGGTGAGGAACTCCGGGCTCGGGTCCTGGCCCGAGCGCCGGCTGAGGATGTCGCCGCAGAAGCCGGCCATCTGGTTCGAGGGGACGACGACGACGCACGGCGAGTTCGCCCTCGCCGTCCGCCGGGCGGCTTCGGTCCTGCACGACCTGGGCGTCCGGCGTGGCGACCGCGTCGCCTGGCTGGGCGCCAACCACCCCGTCGGCCTCGAGCTGCTCTACGCCTGCGGCCAGCTCGGCGCGGTGTGGGTGCCGGTCAACGCCCGGCTCACCCCGCCCGAGGCGCAGTACGTGCTCGCCCACTCCGGGGCGTCGCTGGTGGTGCACGGCCGCGAGCACGGGACGACGGCCGACGTGCTGCGGAACCAGCTGCCCGCCGTCCGGACCTGGGTCGCCGCCGAACCGCCGATCGAGGGCGGCGCCGACAGCCTGGACTGGACGACGCTCACCGGGGCCGCCGAGCCGGTGCTCCGCGACGAGCCGGTGACCCACGACGACGTCTGCCTGGTCATGTACACCTCGGGCACCACCGGCCGGCCCAAGGGCGCGGTGCTCACCCACGGCAACATGACGTGGGCGTGCCTGGACCAGGTGCTCAGCCTGGAGGGCGGCCCCGACGAGCGGACGCTGGGCCTGGCCCCGCTGTTCCACGTCGGCGGGCTCAACGGCACGGTCAACCCGACCCTGCTGCGCGGAGGCTGCGTCGTCCTGGTGCGCGGGTTCGACCCGGCCGGGACGCTGCAGGTGATCAGCGAGCAGCGGGTGACGTCGTTCTTCGCCGTCCCCACGATGATGGACGCCCTCGCCCGGCAGCCCGGCTTCGCGACCCTCGACCTCTCCGCCCTGCGGACGGTCGCCGCGGCCGGGGCTCCCCTGCCGCTGCCGCTGCTGCACACCTGGCTCGACCGCGGGATCACCGTGCAGCAGGCCTACGGCATGACCGAGACCGCACCGGCCGGCACGATGCTGGACAGCGCGGACGCGGTGGCCAAGGTGGGGTCGGCCGGGAGGTCGCAGTTCTTCGTCGACGTCCGGGTGGTGCGGCCCGACGGCACCGAGTGCGCGCCCGGCGAGATCGGCGAGGTGGTCGTCTCCGGCCCCAACGTGATGCAGGGCTACTGGGACGCCCCCGAGGCGACCGCCGCTGTGCTCGTGGACGGCTGGTACCACTCCGGGGACGCCGGGTCGGTCGACGAGGACGGCTACCTGACCATCCGGGACCGCTACAAGGACATGATCATCTCCGGCGGGGAGAACGTGTACCCGGCCGAGGTGGAGTCCACGATGCTGGAGCTGCCGCAGGTGCAGGAGGTCGCCGTCATCGGCGTGCCCGACCCGCACTGGGGCGAGGTCGGCCTGGCCGTCGTCGTCCCCACGCCCGGCACCGTGCCCGACGCCGATGCCCTCCGCGCCACGCTGCGGGAACGGCTCGCCGGGTTCAAGGTGCCCAGGGAGGTCCGGTTCGTCGACGAGCTCCCCAAGACCGCGACCGGCAAGATCCGCAAGCCCGACCTACGCCAGACGTACTCATCGAGGAGTGACGCATGACCACCACCACGACGATCGCCGACCTGCCGGGCCTGAAGGGCACCGAGCTGGGCACCAGTGACTGGTACGAGATCACCCAGGAGGCGGTCAACACCTTCGCCGACGCCACCGGTGACCACCAGTGGATCCACATCGACGTCGAGCGCGCCAAAGCGGAGAGCCCGTTCGGCGGGCCGATCGCGCACGGGTTCCTCACCCTGTCGCTGCTGGTGCCGCTGGCCACCCAGACCTACACGATCACCGACGCCGTCATGGGCGTGAACTACGGGCTGAACAAGGTCCGCTTCCCCGCGCCGGTGCCGGTGGGCTCGCGGGTGCGGGCCACGGCCACCCTGGCGAACGTCGAGGAGGTGGCCGGCGGGGTGCAGAACACCCTCTCGGTCGTCATCGAGCGCGAGGGCGGGGACAAGCCGGTCTGCATCGCCGAGTGGGTCACCCGCGCCTACGGCCAGCCCGCCTGACCCTGATGGAGTGCCACGGCGCAGGAATCCTCGCCCGTGGCACTCCATAAGGTCGACGCCATGCGCATCGCCGTCTTCACCGGGTCCCAGGCCGGGCCGCCGTCCCACCAGCACGCGGCCACCGCGTTCGCCGAGTCCCTGGCCCGCGCCGGGGTCGGCATCGTCTACGGCGGCGGCAGGGTCGGGATGATGGGCACGGTCGCGGACGCCGCGCTGGCCGCCGGCGGCGAGGTGGTCGGGGTCATCCCGCAGCACCTGGTGGACGACGAACTGGCCCACCCCGGGCTCACCGACCTGCGGGTGGTGTCCTCGATGCACGAGCGCAAGGCGGCGATGGCCGACCTCGCCGACGCCTTCGTCGCGCTGCCCGGTGCGGCCGGCACGCTCGAGGAGCTCTTCGAGGCCTGGACCTGGGGGATGCTCGGCCTGCACGCCAAGCCGACCCTGCTGCTGGACGTCGACGACTTCTGGCAGCCGCTGCTCACCCAGCTGCACCGCATGGTCGACGACGGTTACCTCGACGGCCGCCGGCTCGACGCCCTCGGCGTGGTGCACACCGCCGACGGGCTGCTGGAGTTCGTCGAGCGGTACGAGCACCCGCAGCGGAAGTGGACCCGCCCGGCTCAGGACTGAGCGAGGTCGGCGGCGCCCTTCCCGTCGATCGACTCCCGGACGACGTCGGCGTGCCCGGCGTGCCGGGCCAGCTCCTCGACCAGGTGCAGCAGGACCCAGCGCACGGTGGGCTCGGCGGTCGGGTCGACGTACTGCCGGGTCTCCGCGCTGAGCGGCACCGGCCGGTCCAGGTCGGACTCGGCGCGCACGACCTGCTCGGTGCGGACGGCGGCGGCCTCCCAGCGGGCCAGCAGGGCGGGCACCGTGTCCTCGGCGGTGAGCTCGAACCCGGCCACCCACCCGGCCGGGCCCTCGTCGGGCACGACCCCGCCGACGCGCGCCCCGACCCAGGTGTCCTCGGCCCAGACCGCGTGCTTCACCAGCGCGGCCAGCGACAGGCCGCTGGCGCTGGGCACCGAGCGGGCCTGCTCCTCGGTCAGCCCCGAGACCGCACCCCGGAACGCGGCCCGCTGCTCGGCGATCGACCGCAGCCACAGCTCGTGCTCGCTCATGCGCCCAGCCTGCACCGGCGCGGCCCCGGGCGGAACCACCTACCGTCGGCACCGTGGAGACCTGGGACGTCGTCGTGGTCGGCGGCGGCCCGGCCGGAGCGGCCACCGCGCTGGCCGCCCGCCGGCACGGCGCCTCGGTGCTGGTGCTCGACCGGTCGGACTTCCCCCGCGACAAGGTCTGCGGTGACGGCATCGCCCCCGAGGCCCTCGACGTCCTGGCCGTCCTCGGGGTGGACGTCGACGCGCTCACCGACGGGTACCCCGCCGTCCCGCGGCTGCGGCTGACCTCCCCCTCGGGCCGGACCGTCGAGCGGACGATGCACCGGCCGGCCGTCGTCGTCCCCCGGGCGGTGCTCGACGGCCGCGTCCTGGACGCCGCCCTGGCCGCCGGCGCCGCGTTCCGCCGGCACACCGTGAAGCGGGTGACGCCGGGTCCGGACGGCGTGGACGTCGACGGGGTGCTGCGGGCCGGTGTGCTCGTCGGTGCCGACGGCGCGGAGTCCGTCGTCCGCCGGGCGCTGGGGATCGGCCCGAACCGGCCGGACCGGCTGGCCATCGCGATCCGCGGCTACGCCCCCGCCGGCGAGGAGGGCGTGCAGGTCATCACCACCACCGACCAGCGCTGGCCGGCCTACGCCTGGTCGTTCCCGATCGGCGACGGCCGGGCCAACGTCGGCTACGGCGAGCTGGTCAGCGGCGGCGCGACCCGCGCCGGCCTGCTGGAGGGCCTGCACCGGCTGCTCCCCGGCGTCGAACCGACCGGGCTGCGGGCACACCGGCTGCCGCTCTCCACCGGCCGCCCGCGACTGCCCGACGGCCGGGTGCTGCTGGCCGGGGACGCGCAGTCGCTGATCAACCCGATGACCGGGGAGGGCATCTTCTACGCGGTGCTCTCCGGGGCGCTGGCCGGTGCGGCCGCCGCGCAGGGCGCCGGTGCCGGACGGGCCTTCCGTTCCGCGCTGCGGGCCCGCCTGGGCGTCCACCTGGCGCACTCCTCGACGGCCTCCTGGGTGAGCCGCTGGCCACGGGTGATGGACGCGGCGTTCCGGGCGGCCGGGGACGACCAGCGGGTCTTCGACGACGTCGTCGCCCTCGGCCTGGCCGACGGCCGGCTGACCGCCCGCACGCTGGCCGCGGCGGCCCGCCGGCTCAGCTGAGGACGGCCACCTCGGCGACCTCGGAACGGTCCCGGCCGCCGCGCTTGGCCGCGTACAGCGCGCCGTCCGCGGCGGCGTAGAGCGCCCGGACGTCGGGGGCGTGGGTGGGTGCGTGCGCGACACCCACGCTGACGGTGATCGGCAGCGGCGAGCCGTCCGGCAGCAGCAGCGGAGCCGCGCGGACGGCGAGCACCAGGTCCTGCGCGCGGGCGCGGGCGCGGTCGGTGGCGCAGCCGGGGAGCAGCACCGCCAGCTCGTCCCCGCCCAACCGGCTGACCACGGCGTCGGTGCTGCGCACCGCGGCGGTGAGGACGGCGCCCACGTGCTGCAGCGCGGCGTCCCCGACCGGGTGGCCGTAGCGGTCGTTGACGGTCTTGAAGGAGTCGACGTCGACCAGCACGAGCGCGGTGCCGGTCTGCGCGCCGGCCGAGGTGAGCGCGGTGGCCAGGGCGTCGTCCAGCACCCGGCGGGTGACCAGCCCGGTCAGTCCGTCGACGGCGGCCAGCCGCTCGAGGCGGTCCAGCAGCCGACGGGTGTCCTCGACGTAGTGCAGGGTGGCGCCGCACAGCAGCGTCAGGCTGCCGCAGACCATCACCGCGTCGACGGTCCGGAACGCCGTCCACGGGGCGACCAGCGCGAGCACGGTGACCGCCGAGAGGCAGGTGAGCCCGGTGAGCGCGATCGCGAGCGGACGGCGGAGCTGGCTGGCGGCGAAGACCGCGGGCAGCCCCATCAGCGAGACCCCGGCGTCGAGCTCCCCGTAGAGCAGGCCCCACATCGACGCGCAGGCCACGATCGCGGTGAGCGCCCCGGCGGCGACCGACAGCCGGCTGGTCGCGCTCCCGCGGGGGGCGGTCGCGCAGACCAGGCCGTTGATCACCAGCAGCACGAGCACGACCCACCCGAACCCCGGCGCCGAGCCACCCAGGGCGGGGAGCAGGAGCAGGAGCACGAGGTCCAGGACCGCGCCGCAGCCCAGCAGGGAGGCGGCCACGAGCGGGCCCAGGCGCAGGTCGCGCGGGGCCAGCCAGGCCGGGCATCGGAGCGCCGGGCGACGGTGGTCGGGGAGGGACACGTCAGGGAGATCGGCAGGTCAGGGCCTCGGCTGCGCCCGGTGCCGGTCGTCCTCACCCCCCGGGGTGGGCCGGTGTGGGACCGTGGAGGCGGGCACAGAACCGCTGATGGCGCTGTTGCCCCCTGTGAGGTCCCGAGCGCAGCACTGCGCCGACCCCCTGAGCCGAAGGCTCCGCACACGAAGGACACCGTGACCCCTCCCTCCCCCGCCGCCCGTCGCCGGGTGCGCACCCCCGCCGGCCGCCCCGGCAAGGCCGCCCGCCGTGCCGCCGACGAGGCGACCGCCCGCACCGCCGACAAGGCCGCCGCCCGCGACGAGCGTCGCGCCCAGCAGACCTGGGTCGACGGCGCCGAGCCCGCGCTGCCGGTGCGCACCACCCGGCCCGAGCACGTGGTCTTCCACCTCGGCCCCACCAACTCCGGCAAGACCTACGAGTCGCTGCAGGCCCTCGCGGCCGCCGGCTCCGGCGTCTACGCCGCCCCGCTGCGCCAGCTCGCGCACGAGGCGTACGCCAAGCTCTCCGCCCAGCTGCCCGCCGGCACCGTCGGTCTGTCGACCGGCGAGGAGGAGATCGACCCGTACGCGCCGATCGTCTGCTGCACCGTGGAGAAGGCCCCGCCGCGCGGTGACCTCCTGGTGCTCGACGAGTCGCACTGGGTCGCCGACCCCGACCGCGGCCACCACTGGGCCCGGCTGCTGCTGACCGGTGAGTACCGCGAGATGCACCTCATCTCCGCCGCCGAGGCGCTGCTGCTGCTGCGCCCGCTGGTCGCCGACGCCCAGCAGGTCGTCGTGGTCAACCACAAGCGGCTGTCCCGGCTCGACGTGCTGGAGCGGCCGGTCCGCCCGGCCCACGTGCAGGCCCAGACGCTGGTCGTCGCGTTCTCCCGCAAGACCGTCTACGCCGTCGCCGCGCAGCTCGACCCGCACCGCCAGGGGAAGGTCGGCGTCCTCTACGGGGCGCTGCCGCCGGCCACCCGGCGCGACGTCATCGACCGCTTCACCCGCGGCGAGCTCGAGGTGCTGGTCACCACCGACGTGATCGGACACGGCATCAACGTGCCCGCGACGACGGTGCTGTTCGCCGAGACCACCAAGTACGACGGCACCGAGCTGCGCCCGCTGCGCACCTGGGAGGCCGCCCAGATCGCCGGTCGCGCCGGGCGGTACGGCCTCACCGGGCACGGCACCGTCGGCGTCCTCGGCGGCATCCCCGGCCTCAAGCCGGTGCCCTCCCTCGTCGTCGCCGGCGCCTCCGTCGCCCGCGGCGACGTGATGAGCGACCTGCCGCACCGCCGCCCGCGGCTGCGCCCGGAGCTCGAGGACCTCGGCGCGTTCGAGGCCGTCGACCTGCCCGAGGCGCTGACCCGCTGGGCCGCCTGGGCCCGCGCGGCCACCAAGGACTCCCAGGTCATGACGCCGGACGACGTCACCGGCCTGGTCATCCGGGTGCAGGCCCTGCTCCCGATGCTGCGCGGCCCGCTGGCCACCGACCTGTGGACGGTCTGGCGGTTGATCAACCTGGCCATCGACCACGACCCGCCGCGCAAGGTGCGCTGGCTCGCGCTGGCCCGCGCCGCCCTGCAGCACGAGGCCGGGCTGCACGTCAGCCGCGAGCTGGTGCTGCCCGACGTCCCCCGCACCGCCACGGTGCAGGACTTCGAGATGGCCGCCGCGCAGGCCCGCGAGGCCCAGACGCTGCTCCGCTCCTTCCCCGGGGTCGCCGGCCTGACCAGCGAGGACGCCGCTGCCAACGAGCAGAAGTGCGCGCAGCGGATCACCGAGCTGCTGCCCGACGCGATCGCCATGTCCACCGCCGCGAAGTGCGTCGAGTGCGGGACGCCGATCGCGCCGTGGTTCACCACCTGCCGGGACTGCGGCACCCGCCCGGCCGGTCGGCCGGCCGCCTCGGACCGTCGTCCGCCGCGCGAGGGTGCTCCAGCCCGCTCCGGTCGCCCGTCCCGCTCGGGCTCGTCCTCGGGCGCCAAGTCCGGAGGGACGACGGGCGGCCGCAAGCCGCGCAAGTCCGACATCGGTGCCGGCGGCCGACAGGACCCGAACGCGCACAACCGCGCCGACCGCGGCCGCGGCTCCGACGCCGGCCCGCCGCCCTCGGACCGCCCGAAGCACCGCCGCCGCGGGCGCTCGGGCGGAGGACCCACGGGCGCTCGCTGAGACGTGCTGGGTGGCGGCATGATGCGGCCATGACCGTGATCTCGTTGCTGGAGCTGACCCTGTCCCCCGCTGCCGCCGCCGACTCGGAGGGGACCGGGCGCCTCCTCACCACCACCCTCGAGGCCACCCGCGCCTTCGCCGGCTGTCTCGGGGTGGAGGTGGCGGTCGACGCCACCGACCCAGCCCACGTCGTGGTGGTGGAGCGCTGGGAGTCGCTGGAGCACGACGACGCCTACCGGGCCTGGCGCCAGACACCGGAGGGGGCCTCCCGGCTGGCGGAGGTGCTCGCGGCACCGCCGCAGCTCACCCGGACCACCGTGATGGCCGGGGTCTGAGCCGCCGGGTCGACCGGCGCGGAGCGGAGGGCGAGGGATTCGAACCCTCGAGGAGCTTTCACCCCTAGCGGTTTTCAAGGATGCTGACGGCCATTCTCTGACCTGCGCGAAACACCATAACCCCAGCTCGGGGCGCTACAGGCTTGACCGGTCATCACCCGGTGATGACCCCACTTTGCCATTCTTACGGGCACGTAGCGGGCACGACATACGCTCCGCAATCCGGCACCTGACCAGAACGCACACCTGTTTGTCACTGACTTCGACGGCCTCCCAAGAGGGCACGTTGGCCCCATCGAGTCGCGACGGTCGCGCACGGATCCCCGCGACCCGTACGGGCACGCCGCGGGCACGACGAGCATCTGAGCCCCTTCAGACTGATCCCAGACCTGGCATTGAGGCGTGAACGTGCTGCTCAGAGCGGAGTGCGCACAGACTCCGACCCTTGCAAAGCTTTCACCATCAACGGTTCCAGGGCCCTTACGCCCCCTTGATGCCCCGCATGGGACTGCAAGAACCAGCTCAGGGACGTTGCACCCTTGTCCGGTGATCACGCTGATGACCCTCCTTCTGCCCACCACGGGCACGTAGCGGGCACCAGATCCAGAGGGCGATCGACCCCTTGCTAGCAGCACCCATCCCGCTCCAGCCGTGATGACCTCGCCAGAACACGCCCGCTGGAGGCGTCACCGGTCGCGAACGAATCCCGAGCACACACCTGCGCTCGAGCGACCTCACCCCGACGGGGTGACACCACCTGCGGTGCAACCAGAAACGGCACGCATCGCCAGCGGGCACGCCCGGAAGCTGATCATGGCGCCCACCGTCCCGGTAGTTGCCTGTCAGTGGGAGGCTGCGGCAACGGCTCTTGGACAGCACGAGAGCTGCCGTCGGGGCCCCACGTGCTGCCCCCGTCGCGCACCCGTGCGTCTGCCCGGAGTGCCTGTTACCAACCTGCCCAGATTGCGGCCCACGGGCCACGTGGAGTCGCTGACGGGCGACCAGGGCGTAGAGATTCCGCGCCCTCAGGACACGGTGCGGCGGGAGACGTCATCGGTCCGCCCCGATCGCAGCCGCAGTCACGGTCAGCGCCGCGACCCATACGGGGAGCCGGTCCCGGTCGAAACGGACCCGGGGCATGGCCAGGGAGATCGCTGCCCTGCCGTCTCGGGCTCCGGGCACTTGCACGCCCACCGCCGTCAGCCCCCGTTCGGTCGCTTGGTCGTTCACGGCGAACCCACGACGACGTACTGCGCGCAGCTCGCGGTGCACGTGTGCGGCCTCGGCGGGAGCCAGCCGCGCCAGCATTCCCGCCAGCTCCTCCGGATCGAGCCCGGCCAGGAGTGCTTTGCCGGCGGCACTGCGGTGCGCCGCCAGGGTTCGCCCCGTGCGGTCCCCGACCCGCAGCACCGCCTCGCATTCGACGGTCGCCACAAACCGGACCTCAGCCCCGGCCAGGACCACCAGGTGCACGCTCTCGCCCTGCGCGGCGACCAGCGCGCGCAGGTGCGGCAGCGCGGCGTCACGCAGCGCTGATGACGGCGCCAGCGTCCCCGCCGATCCCAGCACAGGCCCGGCGGCGTAGCGCCGGTCTGGGAGCTGCACGGCGAAGTCCCGGTGCACAAGGGCGGCCAGTAGCCGGTGAGCGGTCGAGGGCGCGAGTCCGAATCGGGCCGCGGCGTCGGTCAGCCTCGTGGGACCCTCCTGCCGCAGCAAGGTCGCGAGCAGCAGCGCGGCGTCGACCGAGCTCACTGGGTACGAGGGCGAGTTCCGCATGACAGAAAAGACTCTCGCAGTCGGCAGCGTCCGCCGCATCGTGGGGCATGCAGTTCTACCTCGACGGTTACCGCCCCGGCGACCCCCTCGTGCAGCCCCCAGCACCCGGGGTCGCGGGCCGTCCCGCCGGCCTCCCGGAGCGCACCGATCTCGTCGTGGTCGGCACCGGACCAGCCGGGATGGTGCTTGCAGCTCAGCTGGCCCGGTTCCCCGACATCGAGACCCTCGTGGTCGACCGCCGGGACGCGGCACTGGAGGTCGGACAGGCCGACGGCGTCGCCTGCCGCACCGTCGAGGTCTTCGAGGCCCTCGGGTTGGCCGACCGGTTGCTGGCCGAGGCCTACTGGGTCAACGAGGTGGCGTTCTGGCGACCCGATCCCGACGACCCCACCCGGATCGTGCGCACCGGGCGGGTCCCCGACACCGAGGAGGGGCTCTCGGAGTTTCCGCACGTCATCGTCAACCAGGCCCGGATGCTGGCCTGGCTGCGGGAGGACCTGGCCCGCTCTCCGTCGCGCCTGCCGGTGCACCACGGCTGGTCGGTCACCGACGTCCGGGTGGACCCCGAGGACATCAGCGGGCACCCGGTCACGGTCCACCTGACCGGCACCGGGGGAACGGCAACCGTGCGGGCCCGGTACGTGGTCGGCTGCGATGGCGCCCGCAGCGCCGTCCGCACCGCGATCGGCCAGGAGCTGCGCGGGGACCGGACCGACCAACGGTGGGGCGTGATGGACGTGCTGCCGGTGACCGACTTCCCCGACATCCGCCTCAAGGCGACCGTGCACTCGCACGGCGAGGGCAACATCCTCATCATCCCGCGCGAGGGCGGTTACCTGGTCCGCTTCTACATCGAGCTCGACGGGGTGCGGGACGCCGGCGAGGTCGACCCGGCCCGCCTGACCGAGATCGCCAACCGGATCCTGCACCCGTACACGGTCGAGGTCCGCGACGTCGGCTGGTGGTCGGTCTACGAGATCGGCCAGCGGCTCTGCGACCGGTTCGACGACGCACCGGACGACGGCTCCCGTGGTCCGCGGGTCTTCATCGCCGGCGACGCATGCCACACCCACAGTGCCAAGGCCGGCCAGGGCATGAACGTCTCGATGCACGACGCCTGGAACCTGGGCTGGAAGCTCGCCGCGGTGCTGCGGGGCGTCGCCCGCCCGGAGCTGCTGGCGACCTACACCGCCGAGCGGCAGGTGATCGCCCAGGAGCTCATCGACTTCGACCGGCGCTTCGCCGCGCTCTTCAGCGCGCCCCCCGGAGAGACCGACCCCGAGGAGTTCGAGCGGTACTTCGTCCAACAGGGCCGGTTCACCGCCGGCACCGCGACCCACTATGCGCCGTCCATGACCACGGCCGCGACCGACCACCAGGAGCTGGCCACCGGCTACCCGGTCGGCATGCGGTTCCACTCGGCCCGGGTGGTGAGGCTGGCCGACGCCAAGCCGGTGCAACTGGGCCATGCGGCCCGGGCGGACGGCGCCTGGCGGCTCTACCTGTTCGCCGACCGGGACACCACCCGGCTGCGCGAGCTGTGCGAGCACCTGGTCTCGCCGGCCTCCCCGGTGGCCGCGCACACCCCCGACGGCTGGGACCCAGACTCGGTGCTGGACGTCCGGGCGGTGTTCCAGCAGGGGCACCGCGAGGTGACCGTGGAGTCCGTGCCGCCCGCGCTCCGGCCGCGCAAGGGACCGCTGGGGCTGGTCGACCAGGAGAAGGTCTACTGCCCCGACCCCCGGGCCGAGGACGTGTTCGACCTGCGCGGCGTCGACCGGGACGCCGGCTGCGTGGTCGTCGTCCGGCCAGACCAGCACGTCGCGCACGTCCTGCCGCTGGATGCCCACGGCGAGCTGTCCGCGTTCCTCGGCGGGGTGCTGCTGACCGGCTGAGCCCTACCCGAGGACCAGCGCGACGACACCGGCACCCACCAGCACGACCCCCGCGACGGCCACCGGGCGCAGCCGGGTCTCCCGGCCCAGCAGCAGGCCGAGCGGCAGGACGACGACCGGCACGGCCGCCGACACCACCACCGCGACGGCCACCGGCACCGTCTGCGTCGCGGCGACCAGGCAGGTCTGCGCCCCGATGGTGAGCACCCCGGACAGCACCCACAGCCGACGTCCGGCGGGGTCGGCCCGGCGCACCGCCGCGAGCAGCCCGCGGCGGTCTCCGGTGACCAGCAGGAACGCGAGCAACCCGGCCGCCGCGCCGACCAGGCTGCCGGCCACCGGTTCGGCCCAGATCCCGACCGCGGCCCCCCGGGCCACGTTGCCCAGCCCGTAGGCCGCCGCACCGAGCAGGGCCAGCCCGGTACCGGGCAGCAGCCAGGACGCCGGGCGGGTGCGGGCCGAGGGCACCCGGGTGACCAGGACCAGGCCGACCAGGACCAGCGCCCCCGCGAGCACCGCCCGCGGGGCGAGTGCCTGGCCGAGCAGGAGCCAGCCGCCGAGCGCGGCGAAGGCGGGGTTGGTCGTCTGCAGGGTGGCGGCGCGGGTGGGCCCGATGGTGGTGATGGAGCGGAAGAACGTCCGGCGGCCCAGGAACGAGGTCAGCAGGCCACCGAGGGTGAACAGCCCCAGCGCCGGCCAGTCCACCCGGCCCGGCGGGCCGGTCAGCACGGCCTGGCCGCCCAGCAGCGCCGCCGCGCCCAGGACGTTGGCGAGCAGGGCGAGGGCGAACCCGGGAGCCTGGTCCAGCCGCGCCGACGCCACCGGGACCAGCAGCACGTTGGCGCTGAACAGCAGGAGCGAGGCGACCGCCAGCGCCTCACCCACCGGTCATCCGCGGACCGGTGGGAGCCCACGCACCAGGAAGTCCCAGACCGCGCCCAGGGCCCGGTCGTTGTAGACGTGCTCGCGCTTGGCCAGCGACTCCTCCGGGGGCGACCAGGTGGGCCACCCGCCGGCCGTGTGGGTGAGGATCTGCTGCCGGCAAGCCTGTTCGAGCACGACCGCCGCGACGGTGGCCGCCCGGACGTCGGGTCCGACCGCCACGATGCCGTGGTTGACCAGGAACACCGCCCGCGCCTCCCCCAGAGCCAGCGCGACGGCCTGCCCCAGCTCCGTGGTCAGCACCAGGTCGGCGGTGTCGGTGAACCGGGGCACCCCGGGCGGCACGAACAGGTTGGCCGCGTGGCTAACGGGGCGCAGCTCCTGCCCGGTGGCCGCCAGGGCGACCGCGTGCGGCGGGTGGGTGTGCACGACGCCTCCCACGTCGGGTCGGGCGGCCATCACCTCGGTGTGGATCGGGTACTCGCTGTGCCGTGGGCCGTCGCCCTCGAGCACCTCGCCGGCCGAGGAGACCAGGTGCACCCGGTCGGCGGTGACCTCGCCCAGGCCCCACTCGGCGGACTTCAGCCACACCCCGCGGCCCTGCGGGTCACGGGCCGAGGAGTGGCCCCAGATCAGGTCGTCCTGCCCGGCCGCGGCCAGGACCCGGCAGGAGGTGGCGACGTCCTGGCGCAGCTGGTCGGTGGGGTCGCTCACGGGTTCTCCGTCCGTCGGGGTAGGACCCCGCGGGCGCGGGGCCTCAGAGCAGCAGCCGGTCGATCTCCTCGACGGCGGCGAACAGGTGGGTCAGGACGTCCTGGCGGACCTCCGGGGTCAGCCGGCTCAGCGGCACGGAGGCGTTGACCGCCAGCCGGGGTGCGTGCCGGGCGGGCAGGGCGACGGCGAGGGAGCACACGCCCTCCTCGCTCTCCTCGTCGCTGGTCGCGAAGCCCTGGGCGCGGACCTGCGCCAGCACCTCGAGCAGCAGGGTCCGGGTGCCGATCGAGTGCGAGGTCAGCTGGCGCAGCTGCTCGTCGGGGTAGAGCGCGCGCAGCTGGTCCTCCGGCAGACCGGCCAGCAGCACCTTGCCGTTGGAGGTGCAGTGCGCCGGGATGGACCGGCCCAGCCGGCCGCCCACCCGCAGGGCGCGACTGCTCTCGATGGAGTCGATGAAGTGCACGTCGGCACCTTCCAGCCGACCCAGGTGCACCGTCTCCTGCAGGTCGGCGTTGAGCTTCTCCAGCACCGGCCGCGCCCGCGCGCGCACGTCCAGCCGCCGCAGCACACCCATGGCCAGCCCGTCCAGCGTCGGACCGGGGACGTACCCGCGGGTCGCGGCGTCCTGCCGCACGTAACCCCGGAACTGCAGCATGGCCAGCAGCCGGTGCGCCGTCGAGGACGCCACCCCGAGGTACTGGCTGACGTCGGTCAACCGGAGCGAGGGCCGCTCGCCGAGCAGCAGCAGGACCTTGAGCGCGTTGTCCACCGACTCGATCGGGTACTGCGGCGAGGCGCCGTGCTCGGGCGCGGGCGGGTAGAGGGCGCCGTCCATGCCTGCAGCCTAGGTGCCCCCCGATCACGGGAGGTTCGCCAGTTCGTGCCGCCAGGCGGTCGCGTGGTTGAAGCCCGACCCCAGGTCGGGCAGCTCGGCGAGGTCCTCGGGCGGCAGGTCGACGAGGGTGCCCCCGGCGGAGACCACCGCCAGCTCCAGGCGGGCCAGCCGGTCCACGGACAGCGCGTGCAGCACCGCCTCCTCGACGCTGCGCCCGGCGCTCGTCAGACCGTGCCCACGCAGCAGCACCACCGGCCGGTCGCCCATCGCGGCCACCATCTCCCCGGCCAGGCGACGGTCCCGGACCAGGACGCCTCGCGGGTACACGGGCACGCCGGCGGCGGCCAGCTTCGTGCCGGGCATGTCGAAGGCACCGACGACCGGGCGGATGGCCAGCCCGGCGAGGTCGGCCGCGACCACGGCCGGCGGGTGGGCGTGCACGACCGCGGCCACGTCCGGCCGGGTCCGCAGCACCTCGGTGTGCAGCGGCAGCTCGTTGGGCACGGTCCACTCCCCCAGCTCGCCCTCGGCACCCGGCTCGCCGTCCAGGGTGACCAGGTGGACGTCCTCGGCGTTGGTCCAGCGCAGCCCGCGCTCCTGCGGGCCGCGGCAGCGCACCAGCAGCAGGTCGTCGTCGACCCGCAGGCTGACGTGCCCCAGGTAGCCGTCGGCCAGCCCGCGGGCGGCCAGCACCCGGCAGGCGTCGGCGACGAGCTGCCGCTGCGTGGCGAGGGTGCTCACGCCGCCGCCTTGGCCGGGGGCAGCGCCGTCACCTGGGCCACCGCGTCGGCGAACCCGGCGCCGGTCGAGACCAGGCGGCGGCAGGTGACCAGCGCCTTGGGCCAGTTCACGGTGACCGCGCCGCGCAGCCGGCCCTCGTCGTCGGTGTAGAGGACCGCGCCCCGCGCGGTGTCGCCGTCGAGGGTGCCCACCAGCTCGTGACGGGTCGCGCGGGCGGGTCGGCCGACGATCTGGATCCGCCAGTCGTACTGGTCGCTCCAGACGTACTCGACGGGGGCGTGGGCCCGGAGGTCGTCGGGGTGGGCGATGTTGTGCGCGGCCACCACCGCGGAGTCCACCGCGTTGGTCCAGTGCTCGACGCGCAGGTGCTCCTGGTGGCCGGGGTGGTACCAGCGGGCCAGGTCGCCCACGACGTAGACGTCCGCGGAGTCGACGGCGCGGCAGTGCTGGTCGCAGGTGACCCCGTTCTCCACCAGCAGGCCCGAGGTGGCCAGCCAGCCGTCGTTGGGGGTGGCCCCGATCCCGACGACGACAGTGGCCGCGGGCAGCGACGTCCCGTCGGTGAGGGTGACGGTGAGGTCCCCTGCCCCACCGGTGACCGACTCGACCCCGGTGCCGAAGCGGGTGCCGACCCCGTGCCGGGCGTGCAGGGCGGTGAAGTGCGCGCCGACCTCGTCGCCGACCACCCGGCCGATCGGGGTGGGCAGCGGGTCCACCACCGTGACGTCCCGTCCCAGCGCGTGCGCGGTGGCAGCGACCTCGGCCCCGATGAACCCGCCTCCGACCACCACGACCGGGCCCTCGTCGGCCAGGTCGGCACGCAGGGCCCCCGCATCGGCGAGGGTGCGGACGACGTGCACCCCCGACCCCACCGGCCAGGGCGAGGGACGGGCCGCTGCGCCCGTGGCCAGCACGACGACGTCCCAGTCCAGCACCGAGCCGTCGGCCAGGTGCAACTGCTTCCCGGCGACGTCCAGGCGGTCGGCAGCGGAGCCCAGCCGAAGTTCGACGTCGAGCTCGGCGGCCCGCTCGGCGGTCAGCAACCGGATCTTCGCGATGTCCCAGGCGCCGGCCAGGAACTGCTTGGACAGCGGCGGCTTGTCGTAGGGCAGCTCGGACTCCTCGCCCACCAGCACGACCCGGCCGGCGAAGCCGGCGCTGCGCAGCGCCTGGACGGTGCGCACCCCGGCGACCGAGGACCCTACGACGACGACGGTGGACACGTCAGTCCTCGACGGCCAGGGCGCTGACCGGGCAGCTGCGTGCGGCCTCGTCGACCCGTGCCCGGTCGGATTCGGGGATCTCGTCCTTCAGCAGCACCACGACGCCGTCGTCGTCGATGTCGTAGACGTCGGGGGCGCCGGTGATGCAGTTGCCGTATCCCTGGCAGGCCTCGTGGTCGGCGGTGAGCCGGGGCATGGTGCTCTCCTCTCGTCGGTGGATCAGGAACGCTTGCGCGGGGCGGCGCCGAGGCCGATCCCGCCGTCGGGGTGCAGCGAACCGCCGGTGATCCCGCGGGAGCGGTCCGACGCCAGGAACACGTAGCTCCAGGCGTGGTCGGCGGCGGTGAGCGCGACCTGCAGGGGCACCCGGGCGGCCAGCTCGGCCGCCCGCCCGGGGGTGTCGCCCAGACTGCGGTCGGCGGTGCCCAGGCTGGCCGGTCCGCGCAGGTCGGTGCCCAGCGTCCCGCCGGGGGCCACGGCGTTGACCCGGACCTCGGGGGCCAGGTCGTGGGCGAGGGCGGTGACCAGCCCGCGGACGGCGAACTTCGAGGCCAGGTACAGCACGCCACCCCGGCCGGGGTGGTAAGACGACGTCGACTCGGTCAGCAGGACCACCCCGTTGCCGGCGGCCTGCAGGTGCGGGAGCGCGGCCTGCACCGAGCGCAGGTGGGACAGCACGTTGGTGTGGAAGACCTCGTCGAAGGCGGACTCGAGCAGGCCGGGGTCCAGGTCGACCACCGACCGGTAGAAGTCGAAGATGCCGACGCAGTTGACCAGCAGGTCCAACCCGCCGAAGGCCTCCACCGCCGCGGCGACGGCGGCCTCGTTCGCCTCCTGGGAGGTTGCATCCCCGGCGGTGACCGGGACGTCGGGCTGGTCGTCCTGCAGCGCGCGGCACTTGTCCGGGTCGCGTTCCAGGACGGCGACCCGGGCGCCCTCGGCGAGGAAGGTGTCGACCACCGCGCGGCCGATTCCCGACCCGGCGCCCACGACCAGCGCGCGGCGTCCTTCGAGCCACCCGGCGGTCACTGGCTGCCGCCCTCGACGGTCTCGGGTCCCCCGCCCTCGCGGACCGAGCCGTCGGTCACGACGCCGGCGGTGGATTCGGGGATCAGCGGCCCGAAGGGATTGCCGATCATGGCCGAGAAGGTGGCGGTGTTCTGCCAGGTCAGCGCTTCCATCTGCATCGGGTCCAGGGCGACCCACTGACCCGACTTCGGTGACTCGATCAGCAGCCGGGAGCCGTTGCGGGTGTCCACCCGGTGCACCCTGACCTCGGCGAACTCGTTGGCGATGGTCAGCGGCTCGCCCCGGGCGCCGGCCAGCAGCGCGGCGTGCTCGGCCGCGGCCCGGCGGGCAGCAGCGGCGTCGACGTCCTCGCCCTCCCAGGAGAGCGGCTCGCGGGGTGCGGTCACAGGAAGATCGCCAGGTTCTGCATGCGCATCACGGAGTCATCGACCAGGATGACCCGCCGCGCCAGCTTCCAGTGCCCGTCGACCAGCCGCAGCAGGTCCTCGCGGCCGGCCGAGATGAACGAACCCTCGCGCACGTCGCCGCGGTTGCGGAACAGCAGGGTGGCCGACTCCACCACCAGGTGGTCGGCGTCGTCGGTGGCGAACGTGCGCACGTTGGACAGGTGGTGCCGCAGCCGGGACGGCGGGTCCTCGGTCCAGGCGTGCTCGGTGAGGAAGCGGGCCACCCGGCGGGACAGCGAGTACTTGTCCTCGTCGAAGTGCGCCATGCCGCGTGCGGTGTCGTAGCCCGCGCCCAGGGCCGTGGTGACCCGGACCGGCATCAGGTAGTGCACGTCCTCGGTGATCAGCTCCAGCCAGTCCTCGTAGGCCTGGGCGTCCAGCAGCCAGGCCTCGTCGACCAGCCAGTGGTGGGCCTGCAGGTGCCGGGGGTCGTCGAAGGGCAGGCTGGCGCCCACCCGCTGCACGCGGGAGGCGTGCCGGCCGAGGACGGACTGCTCGCTGAGGGTCTGCGCGTCGTCCCCGGTCGGGTTGCCGGCCGGCACCGGGTGCGGGTCGGTGATCGCGGTGACGGCCGCGCTTGGCGGGGCCTGCGGCAGGTCGGTGCTCACGCCTGCGCCACCGTCCCGCCTGGCAGCTCCGCGTCGTTCGCGCTGGGCGAGGTGCGACCAGCCGCGTCCTGGGCCCCGGCCCCGGGTCCGCCCACGGTGAGCGTCGCGGCCTGCACCGGTGGCTTCTCCAGGTCGTCGGCCCAGCGGTTGAGCAGGGCGCGCTGGTTGTGCTCGGAGTACCCGGTGCGGGCCTCGCCTGGGCCGTGGAAAGCGTCGGGCCCCAGCGGCGGGACCACCGGCTCGCCGTCCTCGAGGATGCCCATCCGGCTGTTGAGCAGCAGCCGTCGGGCCATCGAGCCGGCCGCGGTGTTGGTCAGGGAGACCCAGTTCTCCACGTCGTCCTGCTCGAACATGCCGGTCGAGCCGAAGCACATCAGGTAGGCCTTGTAGCTAAGCGCCTTGAACTCCTCCGGGGCCTCCGCGTCGACGGCGAACCAGGACAGCACCTCGGTCTCGTCCTCGCTGATCGGCTGCCACTGGCGGATGGAGATGAAGGGCAGCACGTCGTCGGACTCCCCCACCCGCGGCCAGTTGTGCACGAAGGAGAGGTTCGGGTAGATCGACGCGGCACTGATCATGAAGCCGTCGTCGCCGATCACCTTGAGCTGGTCGGCGGTGAACTGCTCCTTCATCCGGTCGACCATCTCCTGCGGGTAGCCGACGTAGCGCAGCCGCTCGTCCAGGTCGCCGTCGGGCAGCTTGTACGTCGTGCCACCGCCGGCCCCGGCCCAGTAGGTGGCGCCGTCCTTGCGCTTCTCCGCCTTGGGCTCGCGGAACAGCCCGATCTCCACGACCGACGTGTGGGTCTGGGGGGTGTGGTACATGTCGCCGGCGAAGTTCTCGGCGCCGATCTTCCAGTTCGCCTTGACCCGCCAGCGCTGCGGACCGCGCAGCTCGATGCCGCTGGCCGACTGCTTGGTGTAGTAGTCGAGGTAGAAGCGGAAGTCGCCGAGGAACTCCTCCAGCGGGGGCGCATCCGGGTCCATGGACAGGAAGATCATCCCGTTGTAGGTGGCCAGGCTCGGCGCCGGCAGCAGCCGCTGCCCCTTGCGCTGGAAGCCGGCCTCGCCGCCGTAGGCGTCCTTGTGGAACGGCAGGCCGACGATGCGGCCGTCGTTGCGGTAGGACCAGCCGTGGTACGGGCAGCGGAAGTGGCTGGCGTTGCCGACCTCGGCGCGGCACACCTGCATGCCGCGGTGCAGGCACATGTTGAAGTGCGCGCGGATCTCGCCCTGCTCGTCCCGGGTGAGGATGAAGGAGTCCTCGAGCACCCGGCGGACGACGTAGTCACCGGGCTGGGCGATCTCGGACTCGTGGCCGACGAAGACCCAGGCGCGGGAGAAGACGCGCTCCTTCTCCAGCTCGAAGATCTCCTGGTCGTTGTAGATGTGCGCCGGGATCATGCCGCGCCGCACGTCGGCCAGCACGGTGGTCTGGTCCGCCATTGTCGACTCCCCCTCATTCCTTCTGTCAAACAGAACTGTTCTCTTTCCAGTAGAGACCAGACCGCCCGGTCCGTCAACCGTCACTCCAGGACGACGGTGACCGCCTTGGTCTCGGTGTAGGAGAGGAGCTCGTCGACGGACTCCTCCCGCCCGACGCCGGAGGCCTTGACGCCGCCGAAGGGCAGCCCCCAGTAGTGCCGGGAGGAGCCGTTGATCCACACGTAGCCGGCCTGCAGCGCGGCGGCCATCCGGTGTGCCCGGGTGACGTCGGAGGTGAAGACGCCGGCGGTCAGGCCGTATTCGGTCCGGTTGGCGATCGCCACGGCCTCGTCCTCGTCGCGGAAAATGAGCACCGACAGCACGGGGCCGAACACCTCCTCGACCGCAGCGGGGTTGTCCGCGCCATCGGGCCCAGCACGGTCGGGGCGACGTACCAGCCCTCCGCACCCACGGTGTCCGGTCGGCCACCGCCGACCAGGACGGGTGCCCCGGCGGCGGTGGCCGCCGCGATGGCCCGCATCGACTTCTCGTACTGGCCAGCGTCGACCACGGGCCCCATCTGCGTGCCGGTCTCGAGCGGGTGGCCGACCCGGATGGCCCGGACCTGCTCGACCACCGAGGCGAGCACCTCGTCGGCGATCGACTCGTGCAGCAGTAGGCGACTGGTGGACCCGCAGGACTGCCCGGCGGTCGCGGTGAAGTTCATCCCGAACACCGCGGCGTCGGCTGCCTTCGCCAGGTCGGCATCGGGCATGACCACCAGGGCGTTCTTCCCGCCGAGCTCCAGCGTGACGTGCTTGACCCCGTGCTCGGCGGCCTGCCGCTGGATCAACCGCCCGGTCGGCTCCGCGCCGATGAACCCGATCCGGCGGATCAAGGGGTGGGCCACCAGCGCCGCACCGGTCGTCGCCCCCCGGCCGCTGACCACGCCGCACAGGTCCGGCCCGAACACGTCGGCGGCGAGCTCGGCCATCCGCAGGGCCGACAGCGGGGTCTGGTCCGGCGCCTTCAGGACGACGGCGTTGCCCGCCACCAGCGGGGCCGCCACCTTGCCGGCGGCGAAGAACAGCGGGTGGTTGAACGGAACGATCCGACCCACCACGCCGTAGGGCTCCTGCGCGGAGTAGTGCAGGTTGCCTGACAGCGGGTAGGTGGACCCGCCCAGGGACAGCGCGTGGTCGGCCATGATCTCCAGCAGCGTGGCCGCGGCACCCACGTCGGCCTGCATGACCGCCAGCGGGAACCCGGCGTCGAGCGCGTCGAGGGTGGCCAGCTCGTCGGTGTGCTCTCGGAGGAGCGCGGCGAACTCCCGCACCTTCCCGGCCCGGGCCCGGGCCGGCAGCCGCGCCCAGGCCCGCTGGGCCTCCCCGGCCGCACGGACGACGGTGTCGACCTCGGCGGCCGAGCAGTCGGGGGCGTCGGTCAGCGTGCGGCCCGTCGTCGGGTCCTCGACGTCGTACCGGGCGGACGTCGGCACCGCCCGGCCGCCCAGCTGGATGTCGAGTCGGCGGTCCAGGACGGTCCGGGCTGTCTGCAGGTCGGTCACGAGGTGTCTCCTCCGTCGTCGGGTACGGGTACGGGGTCAGCGGTGCAGGACGCCGCCGTTGACGCTCACCGTCTGGCCGGTGACCCAGCGGCTGTCGTCGGAGAGGAGGAAGGCGACCACGCCTACCATGTCCGCGGGTTCGGCATCCCGGTGCAGCGCCTGCGCCGCCTGCATCGCGGTCCGCTGCTCCGGGGAGACGGTGGTGCGCGGCACCTCCGTGTAGGTCGGGCCCGGCGACAGGGAGTTGACCCTGATCGAGTCGCCGCCCAGCTCGTGCGCCATGGCGTGGGTCATGCCCGCCACCCCGCCCTTGCTGGCGATGTAGTGCAGGTACCCCGGCCGGCCCAGCCAGACCGCGTCCGAGCCCACGTTGACGATGCTCGCGCCGTGGCCGGTCCGGGCACCCTCCCGCAGGACGGGCAGCAGCGCGCTGGTGACCAACCACGGACCGCGCAGGTTCACCGCCATGAGCCGGTCCCACTCCTCGGGCGGGATCTCCCAGAACGGCCGCATCGTGATCGTGGAGAAGATCGCTGCGTTGTTCACCAACCCGTGGACCGCGCCGAACTGCGACGCCACGGTCTTGGCGAAGGAGGTCACCGCCGTCGGGTCGCCGACGTCGAGCGGCACGAAGGTCGCCGCACCCCCGGCGCCCACCAGGTCGGCGACGACCGCAGCGCCCTTCTCCGCGTCGAGGTCGGCCACCACGACCGTCCCCCCGTCGGCGACGATGCGCTGGGCGTACGCCCGACCCAGGCCCTGCGCGCCACCGGTGACGACGACGACCCGGCCCAGCAGCGGGCCCGTCACCGGGACACCACCGAGCGGGTGCGGCCCGACGGCTCGTCGCCGGGCACGATCTCCGACTGCAGGAGCGTCAGGCACCCGGGGCAGAAGGTCTGCCGCAGGACGACGGGGCGATCGGCGAAGTGCCCGGAGTCGGCCCGGACGGACGGCCCGGCCGTCCGCGGGTCGGACTCGCGGACGCGGGCGTCGCGCAGCGGCTGCTGCGCCACCCCGAGCGCCGCGTCGCAGTGCCGGCAGCTCACCGCTCCGTCGTCGTCCTGGACCAGGTTCTCGTCGATGTGGACGGTCATGCCGGGACCTCCTCGGCCTCGAGCCCCGCCCGGCTGCGCCGCAGCGCCGCACGGCGGGTCGTGGTGGCGTCCTCGTCGACGGCGCCCCGGTCGTCGACGACGACCCCGTACACGTCGCCGGCACCGGCCGGGGACACCTTGTGGGCGGTCAGGTCCGCGGCCACCGCAGCCGGGTCGCGGCGCAGGGGGTCGCCGTAGCCACCCCCGCCCTGCCAGTGCGTGTAGTAGACGTCGGCGGCGCCGAGGTCGGTCTCGTGGTGGGTGGGCACCAGGTCGGTGGTCCCGGCGAGCTCGTCGAGGGATGCCGGGATGCGCCCGGCGGCGAACCGCGCGTGCACGTCGGTGTTGCGCACCAGGACGTCGTGCTGGGTCCCGGCCGGCAGCCCGCCGGAGAGCCCGCCGGCCAGCGGGAGGGCCTTGCCCGGGGCCGAGACCACCAGGTGCACCCCGCCGAGCGGGCTGTCGTACGGGATGAAGCAGCTGGAGGCACCGACCCCGCCGCGGAACCGGCCCGGTCCGCCCGAGTCGGGCTCCTCCCGGCGCCACAGGTAGAGCATCGGGAAGGCGAACTCGTTCATCTCGACGTCGGCGACCCGGCCCATGGGGATGCAGGCCAACCCGCCGGTGTCGACCCCGTCGGAGTCCGACCGTGCGCCCAGGCCGCCGGCCATGGAGTCGCAGAGCATGGTCACGAAGCCGCCGCCGCGCTGGTCGACCCCGGCGAGCAGCGCGAAGTCCCACGTGCCGCAGCAGACGCTCATCAGGCGCTTGCGGTGCTCGGGGTGGGTGTCGAGCATGCCCGCGAGGCACTCGGTCGCGACGTTCGTGGTGGCCCAGCCCGACGCGACCGACGCCTTGCCGATGCCGGCCGGGAAGGTGCAGTTGTTGATGGTGCCGGGCTCGCTGATGATCTCGATGCAGCGGTAGATGCCACCGCAGGCCCACGGGATGTCCCCGCACACCATGGTCAGCAGGACCGGCATGATGCCCCCGCGCAACCCGGCGAACGTGCAGTTGATCAGCCCGTCCACCTGCGGGTCGGTGCCGGTGAAGTCGAAGACGAGCCGGTCGTCGGTCTTGGTCAGCGTCAGCACGATCCGGTAGATGCCGCGGTCGCCGGAGCGTGCGGAGTCCTGGTGGGCGACGGAGCTCCACGAACCGTCCGGGATCTCCCGGAGCTTGGCCCGCAGCCGCTGCTCGGCGTCGTCCATGGTCCGGCGCATCACGGCCTTGACGACGTCCGCGCCGTACTTGTCGCACAGCGCCCGCAGCCGCTCGTGCGCGACGTTGTTGGCGCCGATCTTGGCCCGGAGGTCCAGGGCGACGAGCTTGGGCACCCGGGAGCGGCGCAGCCAGACGTCCTCGATGTCCTGGCGGATCTCCCCGCCCTCCACGATCTTGACCGGCGGCGTGGGGAGGGACTCCCAGAAGACGTCGGTCGCCCCCACCGACCAGCTTCCGGGCGAGACACCCCCGAGGTCGACCTGGTGGGCGACCGCGCCGGTCCAGCAGAACAGCTCGCCGTCGACGA
This sequence comes from Geodermatophilus sp. Leaf369, assembly GCF_001424455.1. NCBI lineage: Bacteria > Bacillati > Actinomycetota > Actinomycetes > Geodermatophilales > Geodermatophilaceae > Geodermatophilus > Geodermatophilus sp. Leaf369. The sequence continues at coordinate 1,510,349 of NZ_LMQA01000001.1, forward strand.
ACAGCGGCGCGAACAGGCTGGTGTCGTTCTGGTGCAGCCCGCCGCCGACCCAGGGGTCGTTGCACAGGAACATGTCACCGGGGGCGATGCCCGGCCGGGCGCACCGGTTGCGGAGGGTCCAGTTGGCGGCCATGTCCAGCGATGCGGCCAGCTCGGTGTTGTAGAGACCGACCTGGACGACGTCACCGACCTCGTCCATGATCGCGGCGTCGAAGTCGTTGCAGTCGGTCACGACGACCGACCCCGACATGCGCTTGAGGGCCTCCCCCATCTCCTCGGTGATCGAGGTGAGGCGGTGCCGGACGACTTCGTAGGTCAGCGGGTCGAGGGCGTCGACCACCGACCTGTCGACGTCGTGCAGCCGGACGGAGTCCCCGACGATGCGGCGGGTCTCCTCCGGGGTGGTGGGGAGGTTGGCGAACTTCTCGGAACCGGCGACGGGGATGACGGGCACGTCAGCTGTCCTCTCAGGCCTGGGTGTAGCGGATGACGAGGTTGCCGAGCCGGTCGACCCGGCCGACGCAGCCCTCGGGCAGGGCGACGGTGGTGGTGGGGGCCTCCACGACGGCGGGGCCCTTGATCTCGTGGCCCTCGGCGAGGTGCCGGTAGTCGTAGATGTCGGCGTCCTGCCAGCCGCGTCGGGCGTCGAGGAACACCCGGCGGCTGGTGACCGGACGGGCGTCGCCGTCCGCCGGGCCGACCGGGGTGAGCCGGGGACGGATCGGCAGCACGCCGACCGCCTGGGTCCGGTAGGTGATCAGCTGCAGGCCGGCCTCGGCGAAGCCGGAGCCCTTGCCGTAGAGCTGCTCGTACCGGTCGCCGAAGGCCGCGCCGACGCCGGCCAGGCCGGCCTCGTCGAGGTCGCCGACCGGTACCGGCGTCGCCACCTCGGCGAGCTGCATCGTGTAGCGCAGGTCGGCCTCGGACCGGTACTCCACGTCGGCGAACCGCAGCTGCTGGGCAGCGAGCCGGCCGTCCAGCTCCGAGCGCAGCTGCTGGAATGCACCGTTGAACTCGGCCGGATCGGGCGGGAAGTTCGTCGGGGACGAGAGCTCGGCGGTCAGCACGATGTCGGATGCGGCCAGGCCGTAGGCGGAGAACACCGCGGCGGTCGGCCCGAGCGGGACGACGACCTCGCTGATCTCCAGGTCGGCCGCGTAGCTGGCGCAGTGCATGGGTCCGGCCCCGCCGAAGGCGTAGAGCACGAAGTCGCGGGGATCCTGCCCCGACGTCACCACGACCTTGCGGACCAGGTCGGCGGTCTGGGCGTTCTGGATCGCGTAGATCGCCGCGCACGCCTCGTCCACCGTGAGGCCGAGCGGTTCGGCGATCTTCGCCCGGACGGCGTCCGCGGCCAGCTCGACCGAGAGCTGCTTGCGACCGCCGAGGAAGTTCTCCGGGTTGACGATCCCCAGCAGGAGGTCGACGTCGGTCACCGTCGGCTCCGTGCCGCCCTCGCCGTAGCAGGCCGGACCGGGGCGGGCCCCGGCACTGCGGGGTCCGACGTGCAGGTTGCCGCCTGCGTCGACCCAGGCGATCGCACCGCCGCCGGCACCGATGGTGTGCACGTCGACCATCGGCACATTCACCTGGTACTGGTTCAGCACCGTGCTCGTGGTGGAGACCGCCTCGCCGTCGACGACCAGGCCGGCCAGGAACGTCGTCCCGCCCATGTCGGTGGAGATCACGTTGCGGTGCCCGAGCTCGTCGGCGAGCCGGGTGCAGCCGACGACCCCACCGGTGAGCACCGAGCCGATGGTGGTGATGGCCCGGGACGGCGCGTCGGCGGAGTCGACGCATCCGCCCGAGCCCTGCATCACCAGCAGGGAGCCGCTGAACCCGTGCTCGCGGAGCTCGGTCTCCAGCGGGCGCAGGTAGTCCCGCAACCTCGGTCCGACCTGGGTGTTCATGATCGTGGTGGCGCTGCGGGCGTACTCCCGGATGCGCGGGCTGACGTCGCTGGACAGTGCGACGTACAGGCCCGGGGCCTCCTCGGCCACGATCTCCCCGATGCGCAGCTCGTGCGCCGGGTTGCGGAAGCTCCACAGCAGGCTCACCGCGATGGCCTCGGCGCCGGCCGCGACGAGCTCACGGATCGCGGTGCGGGTCCCCTCCTCGTCCAGCTCGACGACCACGAAACCCTTGTGGTCGATCCGTTCGTCGATCTCCCGGATCAGCTGCGGGGGCACGAGCGGGCGCGGCTTGTCGGTGCGGACCATGTCCTGCACCCGGTCCGAGCCCAGCCCCGCGTAGCGGCCCTCCAAATTCATGATTGCGATGGAGTCGCCATGGCCCCGGGTGGTGAGGAACCCGACCGTCGCAACATCCCCGGTGACCAGCGCGTTCAGGGTCGAGGTCGTGCCGTGGACGATGTAGTGGGTGTCGGCGAGCAGTGCGCCGGTCTCCACGCCGAGCTCGGCGGACAGCTCGTCGAGGACGGTCAAGAACCCGCGCGCGAAGTCGGGCGGCGTGGACGGCGTCTTGACGCCCGCCACCCGCCCTTCCCCGTCCGCAACGAAGGCATCCGTGAAGGTGCCGCCGATGTCGATGCCGATCACGTAGGCCATGTCGTCTCCTGGCGTCCGGGTGTTCCGCGTCGGCAGGTTCGCCGAGCGAGAGATGTGATTGGGACCACCGGAGCCAACACTCCTGATACCTCTGCTGTCCAGTAGTTGTTTCCTAAGAGCAGAGTAATTTAGGCGCTGGGCAAGATGAAGATGAGCCAGGTGAGCGCCGGAGCGGTGACGACCATGGCCAGGCCCCAGGCGAGCATCGTGCGGAACAACGGGCGCCGGTCGGCCTCGGGGGCGTTGGCCAGGGTGAGCGCCCCGACCGAGGAGAACGGCGTGGAGTCCACGACCGTCGCCGAGATCGCCAGGGCGATGACCATGGCGGTCACCCCGACCTCGCCTTGAACCAGGAAGGGCACGGCCAACGGGATGAGCACGCCGAGCAGCCCGGCCGAGGAAGCGAAGGCCGACGTCACCGCGCCCACCAGGCAGAGAAGGAAGGCGGTCAGGAGCGGGTTGCCCAGCCCGGCGATGCCGTTGCCAACCACGTCGATGGTCCCGTAACGCTGCAGCGCGCCCACGAAGGTGACGACGCCGCAGATCAGCAGCACCACCGACCAGACGATGCGCCGGTCGGCCTGCTCGAAGCGGGAGGGGAAGAGCAGGTGCAGCAGGGCTGCGGCGATGAGTGCGAGGAACCCGATCTCCAGGTCGAAGACCAACGCGCCGACGGCGACGCCCAGGATCACGACCAGCGTGGTGATCTGGTCCAGCCGGAGTCGGGTCTTGACCGGCGCCTCGTGACGGGTCTGGACGGCTGTTCGGGCGCTGGCACCGCCGGTCTCGCTCGCAGCCGTCTCGTCGGCCCCGACCCCCGCGACGACCGGGTCCTGGATGGGCAGGTCGGTCCGCGCCGTCAGCTCGCCGGCCGAGCCGAGCTCATCGGCGCGGCGGCGGAGCAGTGCCCGCCCGCCGAACAACAGGTAGATGACGACAGCGAGGCCGATGTTGTAGGCAGCGTTGGCGAAGAACAGCTCCGCTGCCGACACCTCGAGGCCGTTGGACTCGGCAACCTGACGGACGATGATCGCCAGCCCGTTGAGCGGGGAGAAGTTCCCCAGACACGACCCGTGCATGACCATGAGCGCGGCCATCCGGCGGTCCACGCCGTACCGCTGCCCGAGGCGCAGGCAGAGCGGGGCCAGCATTGCGACCCCCGCCGGACCCAGCGCGCCGGCCAGGGTGGGGATCGCGGAGAACACGAAGATCAACCACGGGACGAGCGCCGGCCGATCTCCGAGCAGGCCGATGGCACGGTCAACCAGCCACTCAAGCGTGCCGTTCACCGCGGCGAGGCCGAACAGGTAAGTCACCCCGACCAGCAGCACGAACAGGTCCGGGGGGAACCCGGCCAGCAGCTCGTCGACGGTCTCGTTGGCCACGAGAGTCCCGATGAAGAACGTCGCGATGAGCGCGAGTGCGCCGATGTTGACCGGGCGCAGCGTGCCGATGACGAACACGAGGACGAGCGCAACGACCCCGATGACGTGGATGGACAACGGTTCCCCCAGCGTGGGAGGGGACGTAGTGGAGACCGTCCCGAGCGAGTCAGACCAACGATGCAGATTTCTCTGCGGTGCAGAGCACCTTTCTGGCATAGTTCACCAGAGCGTGTCAACCGTCACACCGCACTCCCCGGAGGTCTCGTGAGCTCGCAGTCACCCCCACGCACCGGCAGTGACCTGGTCGTCGAGTGCCTCACCGCCGAGGGTGTGAACCTCGTCGCCGGCGTCCCGGGCACGACCGTCATGGACCTCATCGACGCCCTCGCCCGGCAATCCGCCGTTCGCTTCGTGCACACCCGGCACGAGCAGGTGGCCAGCTTCCTGGCCGACGGCGTCTCCCGGACTGGCGCCCTCGGAGTCGCCCTGGTCTCCCGCGGGCCAGGGGCGGCCAACGCAGCTATCGCGGTGCACAACGCCTACGACGAGTCCGTGCCGATGCTCCTGCTGGTGGGTCAGGTGCCCGGTTCGATCACCGAGCGGCGGTCCTTCGAGGAGATGGACGTCGTCGCCACCTTCACGCCGATGAGCAAGTGGGCCGTCGAGGTGCACCGGGCCGACCGGATCCCGGAGCTGCTCCAGCGTGCGGCGCGGACGGCTGTCACCGGACGGCCCGGCCCGGTCGTGGTGTCCCTCCCCCTCGACGTCCTCCAAGCCGAGATCTCGGCCGACCTGGTTGCGGCACCCCGGGTGCGCACCTTCCCCCCGGGACCGGCCACCGGTGCCGTCGACGCGGCCGTGCGGGTCCTCGCCGGGGCCGAGCGCCCGGTGGTCGTCGTCGGTGGTGGGGCGGCCGGGCGCCCGGCTGAGATGAGCCGCTTGGCTGGGCAGCTGGCGGCGCCGCTGGTGACGACGTGGCTGCGTCAGTCCACCGTGTCCCACGACGACCCGAGCTTCCTCGGAGCCCTCGGGTACGGGGCGCACGACGTCACCGAGGAGTCGGTCCGCGACGCCGATGTCCTGCTGGCGGTGGGCTGCCGGTTCTCGGAGTTCAGCACCAAGCGGTGGACCCTGATCTCCCCGTCCACCCGCGTCGTGCACGTCGACGTGGACCCGGTCGAACTCGGTCGCGTGTACCTGCCCGAGGTCGGGCTGGTCTCCGATGCGGGCCTGGCCGCCACCGCGATCACCGAGGCCCTACCGGACCCCTCGGAGGCCCGCCGGGCACGACTGACGGGGCTGCGGGCGCGCTACTTGTCTGAGACCTCGCTGGACTCCCCCGCACTCGCCGGTGACGATCCGGCCGGGAAGGTGGGCAGCGCGGCCGTCGTCCGAGCGCTGCAGACCGTGGCCGAGACCGAGGGCACGCTGCTGGTCCAAGACGCCCCCAGCTTCGGCCCGTGGAGCCACCGTTACCTGCGGCTGCCCCGCGACGGCAGCTTCGCCGGGTCCGCCGGGGGAGCGATGGCGTGGGGCTTCCCGGCAGGGTTGGGCATGGCGTTGGCCCGACCGGACCTCCGGGTGGTCACCGTCAGCGGGGACGGCAGCTTCTGGATGGTCGCCCAAGACCTGGAGACCGCCGTCCGCGAGCGGATCCCGACCGTCAACGTGGTGGTCAACAACGACGCCTACGGCAACACACGCGACAGGCAGCGCTCGGCCCACGGCGGCCGCTACCTCGGCGTGTTCTACGGGAATCCGGACTTCGCTGGATTCGCCCGCTCGCTGGGGGCTTTCGGCGCACGCGCCACCACCGACGACGAAGTTGCCCCGGCCCTCCAGGCAGCCCTCGACCAGGACCTGCCCGCCGTTGTGGAAGTGGTCCAGGACCGGATGTACGGGCTGCCCCCGGGACTGCTCCCCCCGGCGGCCCGGTGACCACCCCGCTCCTGCCGGTGCAGGTGCGGGCCACCAGGCGACCGGCGGCCGGGTGCACGGCGGAGTTGCACGCCTGGGCAGGTCGGCTGTGCGCCGCGGCATCCAGGCACCCCGGTGCGGCCGGTTCGCGGGTGGAGGTGGGACCCGCCGGGATCACCACCACCCTGGTCTTTTCCGACGGCGCCGCTGCGGCGGGGTGGGAGCAGTCCTCCCAGCGGGCGGCGTTGCTGGTCGAGGCTGTCCCGCTAACCGAGGGCGAACCCGTCCCGGCTCCACCCCCGCCGCCGGTCGCACCCCGCTGGCGCACCGCCCTCGTCGTCTGGGCAGGCCTGTTCCCGTTCTCCGTCGTCTACGGCTTGCTGGTCGGCCCGCACGTGTCCGCTCTGCCCATAGTCCTGCAGTCCCTGGCGAGCAGCGCCGTCCTCGTGCCGCTGGCGGTCTTCGTAGGCATCCCGACCGTGACCGTCGTCCTCCGGAGACTCTCGTGACCCGACCGCTGTTCACCCTCGCCGTGCAGGCCTACGACAGGTTCCAGCCGCTCTTCGACGGCCGCGTCCGGGTCGCCGGCGCGCAGCTGAACTGCCTGGACTTGCCCGTGGAGGAGACGTTCCACCGAATGGTGGCGCACCAGGAGTTCGAGGTCGCCGAGCTCTCGCTGTCCACCTACGTACTCACCCTGTCCCGGGGAGCCCCCTTCGTGGCAATCCCGGTATTCCCCTCCCGCGCGTTCCGGCACAGCGCCGTGTACGTCCCCGAAGGGTCGCCAGTGACCGAGCCGGCCGAGCTGGCCGGCGGGGTGGTCGGCGTCCCGGAGTACCAGATCACTGCTGCCGTCTGGGTGCGCGGCATCCTGGCCGAGCACCACGGCCTGCCGGTGTCCGCGGTCCACTGGAAGACCGGGGGGCTCGACGCACCGGGCCGGGTGGAGAAGATCGCCTTGGACCTGCCTGCCGACGTCGACGTATCCCCCATCGGCCCGGAACAGACCCTGTCCCGGATGCTCGCCGACGGGGAGTTGGACGCGGTGGTCAGCGCCCGCAACCCCAGCACGCTGGGCGCCGGGGTGCGGCGATTGTTCCCGGACTCCCCCGCGGTCGAGGCGGCGTACTTCGCGCGGACTGGGGTCTTCCCGGTCATGCACGTTCTGGCGATGCGCCGCGATGTGTACCAACAGCACCGGTGGCTCGCCCAGGAGCTGGTGAAGGCTTGCGAGGAGGCCAAGCGGGTGGGGCTGGCCGGCATCGCCGAGACCGCGGCACTCCCCTACGCCCTGCCTTGGCTGTGGGCCGAGGTCGAGCGCACCCGGACGGCGCTGGGCGAGGACTGGTGGCCCTACGGGCTCGAGCGCAACCGGACCACACTGGAGACCTTCCTTAGGTACTCCCATGAGCAGGGTCTGGCACCTCGGCGGTACGAACCTGAGGAGCTGTTTGCCCCGGAATCGTTGTCGGCCGTCGTAGTCTGAGGGTGCACGGGCTCGGGATCATCAGGCGGGCGGCGCCGGCCGGTAACAGGGGACGACGCTCCTCACCCCGCCGGTGACGTGCTCGGGAGGACGACAGCTCCAGCCAGGTGGACACCCCGGCCGCACCGTGTCCTGCAGCTCTCGGCCCTGACTCGGAGCGGACGATCTGGTGGAAGGGCGGTCACCCCAACTCAAGGTGGACCGGCAGAAGCCAACCGACGACTGGAGCCTCGGGTGGACCACTGCCCAGGACGCCGGAGCAGGGCCACCTGTTTAAGGTCATGCGCTGCGCCGGCCACTCGTCGACACGCGCTGCCGACCAGCCGACCAGTCGAGGTCGCGCACCGGCTCGGCCGACTCGCAGAGGGCATGCGCGCGACCCATACGGGCACGCAGCGGGCACGACGGGGCATTTGAGGCCCCTGCGCCAGGTCCCGAAGTCGGCACCCCAGCATGAAAGCACTGCTCAGAGCGGAGGGCGAGGGATTCGAACCCTCGAGGAGCTTTCACCCCTAGCGGTTTTCAAGACCGCCGCCATCGGCCACTAGGCGAGCCCTCCCGGCGCCGCCGACCCTATCCCGGGGCGCACCGGCGGGTGATCGTCGTCCGGACGCCGTCGACCCGTCGGGTGCCCGTCACCCGCAGGCGACCTGCGGCCGGTGTCCTGGGGGCATGCGGGTGGCCCTGGTGTCCGAGACCTTCAGCCCGGCGGTGAACGGCGTGGTCACGTCGGTGCTGCGCGCCGCCGACCACCTCGCCCTGCGTGGCCACGAACCGGTGGTGATCGCGCCGTCCGGGTCCTCCTACGAGTCGCGCTGCGGGGCGGGGGTGGAGGTGCACCCGGTGCGGGCGGTCCGTCTGCCCGGATACCGCGAGCTGCCGCTGGCCGCACCGACCGCCGAGGTCGGCGCGCTGCTGGACCGGCTGCGTCCGGACGTCGTCCACCTGGCCTCGCCTGCCGTGCTCGGCTCGGCCGCGGCCCGCGCTGCCCAGGCCAGGGGAATCCCGGCGGTCGCGGTGTTCCAGACCGACCTCGCGGCCTACGCCGGCCGGTACCGGCTCCCGGGCGGGGCGACGACGGCGTGGCGCTGGCTGCGTGCGGTGCACGACCGGGCGGCGCTGACGCTGGTGCCCTCGACCCCGACGATGGCGATGCTGCGCCGACACGGCATCGGTCCGCTCGCGCTGTGGGCTCGCGGGGTCGACCTCGAGCAGTTCGCCCCCGGCCGCCGGTCGGCTGCGCTGCGCGCGTCACTGGCCCCGGACGGCGAGCTGCTGGTGGGCACGGTCGCGCGGCTGGCGGTGGAGAAGCGGCTGCACCTGCTCGGCCCCCTGTCGGAGCTGCCCGGGGTGCGGCTGGTGGTGGTCGGCGACGGGCCGCAGCGCCGCGCCCTGCAACGGGCCCTGCCCCGGGCCGTCTTCGCCGGTCGTCTCGTGGGCGCCGAGCTCGGCGAACTGGTCTCCTCCCTCGACCTCCTCGTGCACCCGGGCGCGGACGAGACGTTCTGCCAGGCCGTGCAGGAGGCGCTGGCCGCCGGCGTCCCCGCGCTGGTCGCCGCCTCGGGCGGGCCGCTGGACCTGGTACGGCACGGGGAGAACGGCTGGCTCTGGCCCGGCGACGACCCGCACGTGCTGGCCGCTCAGGTCGCCGGCCTGCGCGACGACCGGCTCTCGCTGCGGGTGGCTGCCGCCCGGGCCCGCCCGTCGGTCGCGCACCGCACCTGGGGTCGGCTGGGCGACGAGCTGATCGGTCACTACGAGCGCGTGCTCGGCGTCCCCGCCGTCCGCTCGCTCAGTGCTTGAGACGTTTCCGCGGAAACACGCCGGCGGCCCCGCCTCCCGGGTGGGAGACGGGGCCGCCTGGTTCAGTGCGTGCGGGTCAGACGGTGCTGCGGCGACGGGCGCCGACCAGCAGCCCCATGCCGGGTCGTGCCGGCGTGGTCGGTCGTGCCGGCGTCACCACGGCGGTGCCACCGGAGACCGTCACCGCGGTGACGAGGTTGCGGGCGGTGCCGTCGGGGGCCGTCCCGGTCGCGACGATCGAGTACGCGCCGTCCACGAGGCTGGTCGGGACGGTGATGCTCCTGCTGAAGGCGCCGTTCCCGTCGGTGACGACGATGCCCAGGTCGACCGGGCCAGGGAGGAGGGACAGCTGCACGGTCGAGAAGGGCAGGAACCCCGTGCCGAGGACGGTCAGCGTCTGGCCGGCGACGACCGAGCTGATCGGACCGACGGGACCGACGACGTCACCGTCGTCCCGAGACGGCACTGCGGTCGGGATCGCTGGGCCGGGGACGACCGCGGTGTCCTCGGCGTAGACGGCCGCGCCGAACTCACCCTCCGCGTCGAGGGACCCGACCCCGGTTCGGTACGAGACACCAGCCGGGACGCCCAGCAGGCACGAGGTGACCCCGAGCGGGACGTCGCAGAGCACGACGTCGGCGGAGGACTGGGCACCCGCGGGGAGCGCGAACACCTGGTAGCCCGTGATGCCGGTGGTGTCGGTCGGCTCGACCCACGTGACCAGGATCGACGAGACCCCCACGGTCGCGGTGATGTCGGTGGCAGGGGCCAGCACCACGATGCTCACCTCGGCCGAGGCTGCCCCGTTGCCCGCCTCGTTGGTGCCGCGCACCACGATGTCGAAGCTGCCCGGCGCCGGGTCGCTGATGTCGGCACCGACCTCCCCACTGAGGTCACCGGGGTAGAAGACGTCGAGCGCTGCCCACGTCGTCCCGCCGTCGTAGGAGATCTCGTAGTCGTCCGCCCGGTCCGTCTGGTTGGTGAAGACCGGCTCGTCGAAGCGGATCTCCAGCACGCCGAACGACTGGTCGACGGTGAGGTTCGCAGGTGCAGCGGGGGTGGCACAGAGGACCCCGGTGCCGGAGATCGCACCGACGCCCGGTGCGCCGGTGCGGTCCGGGTCGACCGTTCCGGGGGCGAAGTTCGCACCCCCACCGGTCCCACCGCCGATGCCCGCCGAGGCGGCGCCGTCCCCGCCGAAGGCGCCGACGACCGGGACGGCGGACAGCTCCACCACGCTGGCCGCCCCGCCACCCCCGGAGGCCGTGCCGATCAGACCCCCGTTGGTCCCGTCGAAGTCACTGTCGGACGACCCGCTGGTCCCGCCGAGACCGGGTGCCTGTACGCCCGCGTCTCCACCAACGCCCCCCGGGTACAGGGAGAACTCGTCGTCCTCCTGGACGGTCGTGCGGGTGGTGACCAGCCCGCCGGGCTGGCCCGGGGTGCCCTCTTCCGAGGCACCGCCGCGCGCACCGAGGACCACCCAGTCGATGGCGCAGTAGCCCGCGGGAACGACAACCGTCGTCGCGCCACTGGCCGTGGAGAAGGTGAACGGGGGCGGGGTCGGGGCGGCCGACGCGACGCCGGTGACGCCGAGCACGGCCGTGGACATCCCGATCGTGGACGCGGCCAGCAGGCCGAGGGCACGGCGGGACGGTGACGTGAAGCGCACGGTGGGACTCCCCGAGGTGCCCGAGACGCCGGGCATCGTGGCGGGACCGTTCCCGCTGCCCCACACATCGGCAGCCTGGCAGGAACCTGTGACCGTCTCCCTCTCCGGAGGGGGGCGACCCCACGAACGCCGACGGCCCCGCCTCCCGGGTGGGAGACGGGGCCGCCTGGTTCAGTGCGTGCGGGTCAGACGGTGCTGCGGCGACGGGCGCCGACCAGCAGCCCCATGCCGTGTTGGCCAGCGTCGCGCTGGTGACGACCCCACCGGACACGGTCACCGTGATGACCAGGTTCCGGGTGGTGAAGTCGGGGTTGATCCCGGTGGCGACCAGGGTGTGGGTGCCGTTGGTCAGGTTCGCCGGCAGCGTGATCTGGGTGCGGAAGAACCCGGTGTCATCGGTGTCGACGGTGCCCAGGTCGATCGGGGTGGAGAAGAAGCTCAGCCGCACCGTGGAGTACAGCGCGAAGCCCTGGCCCTGGACGGTCAGCGTCTGGCCGGCGGTGACCGCGGTGATGGGGCCGGCCGGGCCGACGATGTCGCCGTCGTCCTTGGTCGGGACCGAGGACGGGACGGCCGGGGCGGGGACGGTGACGGCCTCCTGGACGGCGGAGAGGCCGCGGCGACCCTCGTCGTCGAGCGCGGTGACGCCGACGGTGTAGCCCGAGCTGGCGGGCAGCGCGAAGGTGCAGGTCAGCACGGTCGGCTGGTCGGTCGCACAGACGCCGCCGTTGCCGCTGCGGCCGGTGCCGTAGCCCACGTCGTAGCCGCTCACGTCGCCGGCGACGGCGGCCCAGGTCACGGTGACCTGCGAGGGGCCGGTGGTGAGCGAGGTGATCGCCGGGGCGGCGAGGGGCTCGTACGGGCTGGCCGTCTGGAAGGAGCTGGCGTCGCCCTTCACCGACCCGTCGGCACCGCTGACCGCACGGACGCCGACGTTGTACTCGGTCTCGTTGGTCAGGCCGGTGACGGTCCCGGAGAGGGTGCCCTCCTCGTCGGTCACGGCCAGGGGTGCCCAGGTGAGTCCGCCGTCGACGGTGACCTCGTAGCCGGTGACCTCGATGCCGTTGTCGTTCTGCGGAGCCACGAAGACGACGGTCACCGAGCCGTCGCCTGCGGTGACGTAGTTGAGGTACGGGGCGTAGGACACCTCGCACTCGTTCGCACTGGCGGTGATGTAGCCAGGACCGACGGAGGTCGACGCCGTGGCCGACTCGACGTCGAGCAGGAAGTTCGTCTCGTCGCCCTCGCCGCTGCCGCCGAGCTCACCGCCGCCGCCATCGCCACCGAAGGCGCCGATGACCGCGTCCTCGTCCGCACCCGTCATGAGGGTCACGACCGAGCCGGCTCCCCCGCCGCCACCCGCCTCGCTCCCGTCGACAGTCCCGCCCGCGCCACCGTCGGACCAGCCGCTGCCGCCTCCGGCACCGGCCGTCGCGGTGTCGCTGTCGACGTCGTAGCTGCCGTGGCCCCCGGACTCCCCGGGGTAGAGGGAGTAGACCTCTCCTGCCTCGGCATCCAGGTCGGCGGTCACCTCGCCGCCGTAGGCCCCCTTGACGTCCCCGGTGGCGTATCCGCCCATCGCACCGGTGACGGTCCAGGTGATGGAGCAGACCCCGGCCCCGACCTGGAAGGAGCTCACGTCGTCGGAGGAGAACTGGTCTCCGGCCTCGAGGGTGGGCAGGGGCTCAGCCGAGGCGACCCCGGAGACGCCGAGGACAGCAGTGGACATCCCGATCGTGGACACGGCCAGCAGGCCGAGCGCACGGCGGGACGGGGACGTGAAACGCATGGGCGGGCTCCCCCGGGGTGGCCCGGGACGCCGGGCACGCGGTGGGGTCGTTCCCACCGCCCACCCCATCGGCAGCCTGGCAAGAGCCTGTGACCGTCCGGCCGGCTACAGCGGGCGGACGAGCCCCAGCACGTGGTCGGCGCCGGACTTCTCGTTGCGCACCGTCAGGTCCCAGCCGCCGTCGACGGCACCGGTGGACAGCGTCACCGTCGAGGGCAGGAACAGCGGCTTCTTGAACGCCACGTCGACCGAGAACGACTCGGGGAGCCGGCCGGACAGCGCTGCCATGGCGCGGGCCTTGACCCACATGCCGTGTGCGATCGCCCGCTTGAACCCGAACGCCTTCGCGGTCAGGCCCGACAGGTGGATCGGGTTCACGTCGCCGGAGACCTTGGCGTAGCGCCGGCCGGCGTCGTCGGGCACCCGCCACTGCGCGGCCGGGGACACCTCACCGACGGTCAGGTCGAGGTCGGCGGGCTCACCGGAGGGCGCCGTGGCACCGCGGGACAGGTACGTCGAGCGACCGCGCCACACCTCGTCACCGCGGGAGCGCACCGAGGCGACCAGGTCGACCGTCGCGCCCGAGCGGTGCGGGCGGAAGTCGTCGGCCCAGACCTCGAGGTCGAGCTTCTCCGACGCCAGCACCGGCCGGACGACGTCGACCCGGTTGCGCACGTGCACCAGCCCGGGCAGCGCCAGCGGGAACGCCTTGTCGGCCATCAGCGCGACCTGCAGCGGGAAGGTCAGCACGTGCGGGAACGTCGGCGGCAGGACGTCGCCGAGCGGGAACCGGCAGACCTGCGCGTAGTCCGCGACCTGCACCGGGTCCACCTCGACGGCGACCCGGGCCAGGTGCGTGTCGGGCAGGTCGCCACCGCGCCCGCGGGCCGACCACGCGGCCTGGGCGAAGAGCTTCGCCATGGAGGGGGCCGAGGAGAGGACCACCGGGGCGCCCATCAGGCGCCCAACATCGACTGGCCGCAGACCCGCACGGTCTGGCCGTTGACCCCGCCGGACCCCGGCTGGGAGAGCCAGGCGATCGTCTCGGCGACGTCCACCGGCAGCCCACCCTGCTGCATCGAGTTGATCCGGGAGCCCACCTCGCGGGTCCCGAAGGGCATCTTCGCCGTCATCTCGGTGACGATGAACCCCGGCGCCACGGCGTTGATCGCCCCACCGCGCGAGGCGAACTCCGGGGCCCAGGCGCGCACCATGCCGATGATCCCGGCCTTGGACGCGGCGTAGTTGGTCTGCCCGCGGTTGCCGGCGATGCCGCTGGTCGAGCTGACGCACACGACCCGGAACCCGTCGCGCAGCACGCCGTCGGCGTCCAGCAGGGCCTGGGTGATGTCCAGCTGGGCCTGCAGGTTGACCGCCATCACCGAGTTCCAGCGGGCGGTGTCCATGTTGACCAGCAGCTTGTCCCGGGTGATGCCGGCGTTGTGCACGACGACGTCGACCCCGCCGTGCCGCTCCCGCAGGTGCTCGACCAGGCGCCGAGCCGCGTCGGGGGCGGTGATGTCGAGCTGCAGCGCCGTCCCGCCGACCTCGTTGGCGACGTCGGCGAGTGCCTGTCCGGCGGCCGGGACGTCGACGGCGACCACGTGGGCGCCGTCCCGGGCGATGGTGCGCGCGATGGCCGCACCGATGCCGCGCGCGGCCCCGGTGACGACGGCGACCTTGCCGGCCAGCGGGCGGGCGACGTCCTCGGCCGGGGGCAGCTGGGCCGCCGACACGGTGACGACCTGACCGTCGACGTAGGCCGACCGGCCGGAGAGGAAGAAGCGCACGGGGCTGGCGATGGAGGCCTCGGCGCCGAGGGGCACGTAGACCAGGTTCGCGGTCGCCCCGGCACGCAGCTCCTTGCCGATCGAGCGGACCAGGCCGTCGAGGGCCTGCCGGGCCGCGGACTGCGCCGGAGAGGCGGTCTCCGACGGCGGGTCACCCAGCACGAGCACCCGGCCGTTGGGCCGCAGCCGCTTCAGGGCCGGGGCCAGGAGGTCGTGCGCGCCGGCCAGGTCGGCCGGGCCGGTGACGCCGGTGGCGTCGAGCAGCACCGCCGAGAGCTTCTCGGTGTCCGCGGCCGGGGACAGCACGGTCACCCCGGCCTCGGTCAGCAGCGAGGTCAGCTCCCCGCGGAGCCGCCCCTCACCGGCCGAGCCGACGACGGCGGGACCGGGCAGCAGCGGGTCGCCGGGGATGTGCCGGCGCAGCACGGCCGGGCGGGGCAGGCCGAGCTGCTTGGTGACGGTCGTGCCGACACCGGAGTTCGCGAAGTCGCGGTACCAGTCGCTCATGGGGTGGGTCTCCTTCTCAGGACTCGAGGACGGCGACGACGCCCTGGCCGCCGGCGGCGCAGATCGAGATCAGCCCGCGCTTGCCCGGGCCCATCTCGTGCAGCGCCTTGGCCAGCGAGGCCACGATGCGACCGCCGGTGGCGGCGAACGGGTGGCCGGCGGCGAGCGAGGAGCCGTTGACGTTGAGCTTGCTGCGGTCGATGGAGCCCAGCGGGGCGTCCAGGCCCAGCTTGTCCCGGCAGAACGCCGGGTCCTCCCAGGCCGCCATGGTGGACAGCACGGTGGAGGCGAACGCCTCGTGGATCTCGTACAGGTCGAAGTCCTGCAGGGTCAGGCCGTTGCGGGCCAGCATCACCGGCATCGCGTAGGCCGGGGCCATCAGCAGGCCCTCGCCGCCGTGCACGTAGTCCACGGCCGCGGTCTGCGCGTCGACGAGGTGCGCGAGCACCGGCAGGCCCTTCGTCGCGGCCCACTCGTCGCTGGCCAGCAGCACCACCGAGGCCCCGTCGGTCAGCGGGGTGGAGTTGGCCGCCGTCATGGTGGCGCCCTCGCCCCTGCCGAACACCGGCTTGAGCGTCGCCAGCTTCTCCAGCGAGGACTCCGGCCGCAGGTTCTGGTCGCGGGTGAGGCCGAGGAACGGCGTCATCAGGTCGTCGAAGAAGCCGCGGTCGTAGGCGGCGGCCAGGTGCTGGTGGCTGGCGACGGTGAGCTCGTCCTGGGACTCCCTGGTGACGTCCCACTCCTTCGCCGTGATCGCGGCGTGCTCGCCCATCGACAGCCCGGTGCGCGGCTCGACGTTGCGCGGGACGTCCGGCGCGAGCTGGCCCGGCCGGATGCCCGAGATGGCCTTGAGCCGCTGCGGGAGGGTCTTCGCGTTGTTCAGCGCGATGAGCGCGTGCCGCAGGTCCTCGTTCACCGCGAGGGGAGCGTCGGAGGTGGTGTCCACCCCGCCGGCGATGCCGGACTCGATCTGCCCCAGGGCGATCTTGTTGGCCACCAGCACGGCGGCCTCCAGGCCGGTGCCGCAGGCCTGCTGCACGTCGTAGGCCGGGGTGCTGGCCGACAACCGGGAGCCGAGCACGGACTCGCGGGTCAGGTTGAAGTCGCGCGAGTGCTTGAGGACGGCGCCGGCCACGACCTCGCCGACCGTCTCGTCCTGCAGCCCGAAGCGGGCGACCAGTCCGTCGAGGGTCGCGGTGAGCATGTCCTGGTTGGACGCCCGGGCGTAGGCGGAGTTGGAGCGGGCGAAGGGGATGCGGTTCCCGCCGACGATCGCGGCCGTGCGGGTGTCAGGGCGGGTCACGGAGTGCCTCCGTCGAGTGGCGGGCGTTGTCGGTACCGACGGTATCAGGTACCGTCGGTCCCGTGAAAGCCGAGGCGGTGACCAAGCACGAGATCGGACCCCTGCCCCGCGACAAGCGGGACAGCCGGTGGGACGAGCACCGGCGGGCCCGTCGCGAGCAGCTCGTCCAGGCCACCGTGACCGCGGTCGGCGAGCACGGCCCCGGCGTGGGCATGGAGGAGATCGCCGCCGCGGCAGGGACGTCGAAGACCGTCGTCTACCGGCACTTCGCCGACCGCGGCGAGCTGCACCTGGCCGTCTGCGCCCAGGTCGCCGAGCAGCTGCTCGCGGCCCTGCGGGTGGCCATGGCCGACACCGACCGGCCCCGCCAGATGGTCGCCGCGGCCATCGACACCTACCTGGCCTTCATCGAGGCCGACCCCGAGCTCTACCGCTTCGTCGTGCACTCCCCCGCCGACCGCGACCCCGAGGCCGACCCGATCGCCGGGCTCAGCGAGCTCGTCGGCGACCAGGCCGCCGCCCTCGTGGAGCTCGCCCTGGCCCACGCCGGCCGGGACACCGCCGCCGCCGGCCCCTGGGGCCACGGGCTGGTGGGCCTGGTCCGCTCGGCCGGCGACCGCTGGCTCGGCTCGGCGGGCGACATGTCCCGCGGCGAGCTCACCGCACACCTCACCGACCTCGCCTGGACCGGACTGTCCGGCGTCGTGGTCGAGATCCCCGAGAAGACCGCCGCGCACCCCAGGACCCAGCACCACACGGAGGAGAACCGATGACCAGCACGCCGCTCCCCACCACGGTCGACCCGGCCCGCCTCACCGAGGTGCTCGACGGTCGCTGGGCGCAGGTCCGCCGCGACGCCCGCGAGCAGCTCGGGGAGGAGAAGTACGCCCCCGTCTACGGCGAGACCAACGCCGAGGCCCGCGAGCGCATCACCGGCCTCACCAAGGACCTCGCCGCCACCGGCCGCACCGCGCTGGGCTTCCCGCGCGCCTACGGCGGCCAGGAGGACGCCGGCGCCTCGGTCACCTCGATCGAGATGCTCGCGTTCGGCGACCTGTCGCTCATGGTCAAGGCCGGCGTGCAGTGGGGTCTGTTCGGCGGCGCCGTGCAGCTGCTGGGCACCGAGCGGCACCACGAGCGGTTCCTCGCCGACATCATCTCCGCCGACCTCATGGGCTGCTTCGCCATGACCGAGACCGGCCACGGGTCCGACGTCCAGCAGCTGCGGACGACGTGCACCTACGACCCGGCGACGGAGACCTTCGACCTGCACACCCCGCACGACTCCGCCCGCAAGGACTACATCGGCAACGCCGCGAAGGACGGCCGGATGGCCGTGGTCTTCGCCCAGCTGGTCAGCGGCGGCGAGCGGCACGGCGTGCACGCCTGGCTGGTGCCGATCCGCGACGAGGCCGGCAACGCCCTGCCCGGCGTCACGATCGGGGACGACGGCGCCAAGGCCGGGCTCAACGGCGTGGACAACGGCCGGCTCTCCTTCGACCACGTCACCGTCCCGCGGGACATGCTGCTGGACCGATACGGCCAGGTCGCCGCCGACGGCACCTACACGTCCTCCATCGAGAACGAGACCCGCCGCTTCTTCACCATGCTCGGCACCCTGGTGCGCGGGCGGGTCAGCGTCGGCGGGTCGGCGGGCTCGGCCACCAAGCTCGCGCTGGAGATCGCCGTCCGCTACGGCGACGTCCGCCGCCAGTTCGCCGCCCCGGGCGAGGACCGGGAGATCGTGGTCAACGACTATCTGGTGCACCAGCGCAAGCTGCTGCCCGCGCTGACGAAGACCTACGCCCTGCACTTCGCGCAGGAGGAGCTCGTCTCCACGATGCACGACGTGCAGGGCGCGGCGGACGTCGACGAGGCGGCCCAGCGCGAGCTCGAGTCGCGGGCGGCCGGGCTCAAGGCCGCCCAGACCTGGCACGCCACCGCCACCATCCAGATGGCCCGCGAGGCCTGCGGCGGCGCGGGCTACCTGGCGGAGAACCGGCTGCCGGCGCTCAAGGCCGACACCGACGTCTTCACCACCTTCGAGGGCGACAACACCGTCCTGCTGCAGCTGGTCGCCAAGGGCCTGCTGACCGGCTACCGGGACGCGTTCGGCTCCCTCGACGGCTGGGGCAAGGCCCAGTTCGTCGCCGACCAGGTGCGCGAGACGGTGCTCGAGCGCACGGCGGCCCGCTCGCTGATCGCCCGGCTCGTCGACGCCGTCCCCGGCCGGGACGAAGAGGTCTCGCTGCTGGACCGCGGCTGGCAGCTCAAGGCCTTCGAGGACCGCGAGAAGCACACCCTGGACGGCGCCATCAAGCGACTGCGCAAGGGGGCGGCCACCAAGGGCATCAAGCCCTTCGACATCTTCAACGACGTGCAGGACCACGTGCTGAAGACGGCGGTCACGCACATCGACCGGGTCGTGCTGGAGGCGTTCGTCGCCGGCATCGAGCGGGCGACGGACCCCGCGGCGAAGGCGCTGCTGGCCAAGGTGTGCGACCTCTACGCGCTGACCACCATCGAGGCCGACAAGGGCTGGTTCCTCGAGCACGGCCGGCTCACCCCGACCCGGGCCAAGGCGCTCACCGGCGCGGTCAACCAGCTGCTCAAGGAGCTGCGGCCGCACATGCGCACGCTGGTCGACGCGTTCGCCATCCCCGACGCGTGGGTGAAGTCCTCGATCGTGGACACCGAGGGCGCCCGGCAGGAGGCCATGGCCGCCGAGGACGCCCGCGTCCGCGCCGCGGCACCGGCCGGGGAGTCCGCGGTCGACACCCCCGACGACACCGCCGTCGACCTGGAGATGGCCCCCGCGCAGTAGAAGGACCGGGCTGCCCCCCACGACACGCTGCGCGCGCCGCGGGTCCCTGCAGCCCGGCCGTTCCAGGCCGTCACCATGGTGCGGTGAGCACCACCGGCGCACTCCTCCAGGTCACCGCGGACGTGGCGGCCGACGAGGCGCTGCGCGTCCCTGCGGCGGTCGACCTCGCCGCGATCGTGATCGGAGCCCTCACGGGCGGTCTGCTGGCCGCACGTGAGGGCTTCGCGGTGTCCGGGGTGCTGCTGCTGGCGGTGTCCGGTGGGCTGGGCGGCGGGTTGATCCGCGACGTGCTGCTGGGCGTGCCGGTGGTGGCGCTGACCAACCCGGCCTACCTGCCGACGGTGGCTATCACCGCGATGGTCACCTTCTTCTTCTCCGGCTGGCTGTCCCGGGCGACGGCGCTGCTGGTCGGTCTGGACGCCCTCACGCTGGGCTTCTTCACCCTGATCGGTGCCCAGAAGGCGCAGCTGGCCGGGCTGCCCAGCGCGAGCGTGGTGTTCATCGGGGTGGTGACGGCGGTCGGGGGCACGGTCATCCGCGACGTGCTGCTCGCCCAGCGCGCCGACATCGTGCAGCCCGGGCCCTACAACGCGGTGGCCGCGCTGATCGGGGCGTCGGCGTTGACGGTGCTCGCCGGTCCGCTGGACGTGCCACCCCTGCCCGTCGCCGTCCTGGTGATCGTGCTGGTCACCGGGCTGCGCATCCTGTCGGTCTGGCGTGGATGGGCCGCCCCGGTCGCGATCGACCTGCCGCTGCGGGCCCGGTCCCGGCTGGCCCGGGTGCGCCGACCCGCCACCCGGACGGCGGACGACGCGGCCCGGCGGCGGCGCCGCCTGGGCCGCCGCTGACAGCAATCGGTCACCGGTCGACTGCAGCAGGTCACCCCTGCGGGGGATGAGGACCACCCGGACGTTCACCGATGATCACCGTGTCGGGCCAGAGCGGCGCGACACGAAGGGATCCTCATGCAACGGGGGCGACGACCCTGGCCCGCTGCACCGCCCACCGGCGCGGTGCTGGCGGTCGTCGTCGTGCTCGCGGTCTGCCAGGTCCTCGCCGTCACGGCGAGCCCCGACGTCTTCGACCGCTTCGTCTCCAACCTCGCCCAGTTGCTGGCCGGGGCCGCCGCGACCGCGGCCGGGGCCTGGCGGGCTGCCGGCCTCGTCGGCCGCAACCGCTGGTCCTGGGGGCTGCTCACCGCCGGCACCGCGGCCTGGACGCTGGCCCAGGGCTGGTGGTGCTGGGTGGAGATCGTCCAGGACGGCGCCACCCCCTTCCCCTCGTTCGCCGACGTGGGCTTCATCGCCTTCCCCCTGCTGGCCGCCGGCGCACTGCTGCTGCACCCCGCCGGGGGCGGGCGCACGGGCCGGTGGCAGCGCCCCCTGGACGCGCTGATGACCTCGGCCGCGGTCGGCCTGGTGAGCTGGGAGACCACGTTGGGAGCGGTCGTCGCCGTCGACGTCACCGACGACCCGCTGACCTCCGCCCTGCTGGTCGCCTACCCCGTCCTCGACGTGCTGCTCGTCGTGCTGACCGTCCTCACCCTTGCCCGCAGCACGTACGGCCGGACACCGCTGGCCCTGGTCGGGGCCGGGCTGACCGCCTTCAGCGTGTCCGACAGCGCCTTCGCCTACGTGGCCGCGACCGGTGCCTACGTGGGCAGCTCGCTGGACCTGGGCTGGATCGCCGGCTTCCTGCTGATCGCCCTGGCGGCGCTGAGCCCCCGGGACGTCGACGGCGGCGAGGGGACGGCCGGTCAGGAGCGTCCGGTCCGACGGACCAGCGCCCGGGCGGCGTTCCTGCCCTACGTGCCGGTCGCCGTCGCCCTGGTCGTCACCGCCGCCCTCGCGCTGCGCGGCCGTCAGCTGGACGGCGGGGAGCTGCTCACCGCCGGACTGGTCGTCGCCCTGCTTCTCGCCCGGCAGTACCTGGCGCTGCGCGACAACGGCCGGCTGGCCGCCGAGCTCGCGGTGCGCGAGGCCGAGCTGCGCCACCAGGCCTTCCACGACGGCCTCACCGGGATCGCCAACCGGGCGCTGTTCCGCGACCGGCTCGAGCACGCCCTCCAGCTGCACGCCCGTGACCTGCGCCCGGTCTCCGTGGTGTTCCTCGACCTCGACGACTTCAAGGTCATCAACGACACCCTCGGGCACGCCGCCGGCGACGAGCTGCTGGTCCGGGTGGCCGAACGGCTCACCGGTTCGGTGCGCACCGGGGACACCGTGGCCCGACTCGGCGGGGACGAGTTCGCCGTCCTGCTCGAGGACGGCGGGGACCCCCTGCAGATCGGCGACAAGATCGCCGGCGGCCTGACCACCCCGTTCACGCTGCGCGGCACCAGCCTCCAGGTGCACGCCAGCATCGGCATCTGCGCGCTGTCGGCCGACGACCCGCCGATCGCCGCCGACGAGCTGCTGGCCCGCTCGGACACCGCGATGTACTCGGCCAAGCGCTCGGGCAAGGACCGGATCGTCACCTACAGCGTGGGCATGAGCCTGGCCGAGCTGCAGGACCAGGAGCTGCGGCAGGCGCTGCGCACCGCCATCGACGACCGCCGGGTGCGGCTGGCCTACCAGCCGATCGTGGAGCTGGAGACCGGCCGGGTGCTGGGCCTGGAGGCGTTGGCCCGCTGGCGCAACGGGGACGCCGACGTCCCGCCCGACGTCTTCATCCCGCTCGCCGAGCGCACCGGCCTGATGCCGGCGCTGACCGCCGACCTGCTCACCGAGGCCTGCGGCCAGCTCGCGGACTGGACCCGCGGCCGGCACGAACCGCTGACGGTGCACGTCAACATCGCCCCGAGCCAGCTGATCGCCCCCGGTTTCGTGCACACCGTCGGCGAGCTGGTGACCCGCTACCGGCTGCTGCCGGGTCGGCTGGTCCTGGAGATCACCGAGTCCGGCATCTTCGCCGACCTGGACGCCGCCCGGCGCACCGTCGTCCAGCTGCGCACCCTGGGCGTCGGGGTCTCCCTCGACGACTTCGGGGTCGGCTACTCCTCGCTGGCCCAGCTGAACTCGATGCCGCTGGACTCGGTGAAGATCGACCGGTCCTTCCTCACGACCATCGACACCGACGCCCGCCAGGCCACCTTCCTGCGCGCGGTGCTGCGGCTGGCCGACGACATCGGCCTGCAGGTGGTCGCCGAGGGCGTCGAGCGCCCATCGCAGGTGCGGGCGCTGCGCGAGCTGGGCTGCGAGTTCGCCCAGGGCTACCTGCTGGGCCGGCCGATGGACGGCGCCGACGTGCCCGCCCTGCTCGAGCGCCGCGCCCTCACCGTCGGCTGACCCCCTCGACGGGGTGGGACGGCGTCAAGCCCCCCGCGCCGGGCGTCGACGTACACGGTGTGACCGATCTGTTCGAGCCCACGCGCCGCGCCGACTGCCGCCCGCTGCTGGCCGACCCCGACGACCTCAGCCTCGCGCTGTCGCCGGTGATCGACCTGTCCGCCGCCTCCGTGGCCGGCTGGTCGGCCGCCGCCCGCTTCCCCGGCACCGCCACCCCCGACGTCTGGTTCGCCGCCGCGGCCGACGCGGGTCTCGCCGCCCCCCTGCAGGCCCTGCTGCTGCAGACCGCGCTGGCCCGGCGGCCCGCCGACGGCTGGCTGTCGGTCCCGGTCGACCCCTGGCTGCTCGGCGCGCCCGTGGTGCACGAGGCCCTGGACACCCCGCTGGCCGGGGTCCTCCTGGAGCTCGCCGACGCCCCCGTGGACGACGAGGGCACCCTGCTGCGGCGCTGCCACCTGCTCGCCGACCGGGGCGCCAGCCTCGCCGTCCCCACCACGCTGCTGCACCGGCTCCCCCAGCTGCCGGCCGACGTCGTCGTCCTGCCCCCGGCGCTGACCGCCGGGCTGGCCGGCGACCCGCGCCGCACCGCCGTCGCCGCCGGCGTGCTGGGCTACGCCGAGCGCACCGGCGCCCTCGTGCTGGCCGACGGCGTGGAGACCACCGCCGAGCTGTCGGGCCTCAGCGCCCTGGGGGTGCACCTGGCCCGCGGCTGGCTGCTCGGCCGCCCGGGCGAGACCCCCGGCCCGGCCGCCGCCGACGTCCTGCGGCTGCTGCGCGGACGCGCCGTGCAGGGACGACGGGACGCCAGCGTGGCCGGGCTGCTGCGCCCGGTGCGGTGCTGGCTGCCCGGCCGCGACGACCGCCAGCTCACCCCGCCCGTCGTCGTCCTCGACCCCGACGGCCACCCGGCGACGATGAGCCTGGTCGATGCCCGGACCGGTGTCTGGTTCGACGCCCCCGTCACGCTCACCCTGCCCGCCGACACCCCGGTCGCCGAGGCGCTGCACCGCGCACTGGCCCGGCGGCCGGCGCACCGGTTCGACCCGGTGCCGTGCACCGACGCCCTGGGCGCCGTCGTCGGCCTGCTGCGGGTCGAGGACCTGGCCGGGGCCGCGACCGCCGGCTGAGCGTCAGGCGCTGGCGTCGGTGAGGGCCTGCCGTTCGGCGTCGGTGAGCACCAGGTCGAGCATCGGCAGCAGGTCGGCGAGCTGCTCGACGCTGCGGCCGCTGGCGATCGGGGCGACGACGGTGGGCTGGTCGGCCAGCCAGCGCAGCGCGACGGCCGAGCCGGTGGTGCCGTGGGCCTCGGCGACCTCCGCCAGGGCGGCGAGCACCCGGTCGCCCTTGTCCCCCACGTAGGCCGAGGCGCCCTTGGCGCGCGGGCTGTCGATGGTCTGCCCGGTGGCGTACTTGCCGGTCAGGAAGCCCTTGGCCAGCGAGAAGTAGGGCAGCGTGCCCAGGCCGCGGGCGGCGACGACGTCGCGCAGCTCGTCCTCGTAGACCGGGCGCTCCATCAGGTTGTAATGCGGCTGCAGCGCCACGTAGGGGGCGAGGCCGTGGGCCTGCTGCAGGTCCAGTGCCTCGGTCAGCCGCGCGGCCGAGTAGTTCGAGGCCGCCACGTACCGCACCTTGCCGGCCTGCACGAGGGCGTCGAAGGCGGTCAGCGACTCCTCCAGCGGGGTCGTCTCGTCGTCGTAGTGGGCGTAGTAGAGGTCGATCGTGTCGACCTGCAGGTTGCGCAGCGAGCGCTCGCACGCCGCCTGGATCTCCGCGGCGGCCAGCGGGTGCTCCTTCTCGCCGGGGCTGGCCTTGGTGGCCACCACCACCCGGTCGCGGGCGCCGCGCTCGGCCATCCACCGGCCCAGGATCTGCTCGCTCAGGCCGTTGCCGTACATCTCCGCGGAGTCCACGAACGGCGACTGCGTCGAGGGCACGGCGTCGTGGAACCGGTCCAGCAGCGCGAAGGACGTCGCCTCGTCCGCGGTCCAGCCGAAGACGTTGCCGCCGAAGCAGAGATCGCTGACGGTGAGATCGGTCCCGGGGAGCTGAGGCATGCCCCGAACCTACGTCGGACCGGTCCCTCACGCTGCGTGGCCGGTGGGGTCGGGAGGGGCTCCGGAGGCCTCCTGGGGCACCGGATCCCCGGAAAACCAGGCCTGTCGCTGGCCAATCCGCAGGTCGGCATGGCACCGTGCCTGACGTCCCTGGTCGACGACGTGGTCGACCAGACCGCCCACGGGGCACCCGAGCGAGCCGGGACCGGCCCGCCAGGAACCCCGCGGAGGCCCCGGACGTCCACCCGGACGACCGGGGAGGCCCGCCCCACGTGGCAGGCCACCAGACCACCCGAGAGGAACCCACCGTGAACAAGGCCGAACTCGTCTCCGCCATCTCCAAGCGCGCCGACGTCCCCGCCACCACCGTCGACTCCGTCATCGCCGCCCTCGGCGAGGAGTTCGTCGAGGCCCTCACCCGTGGCGACAAGATCGCCCTGCCGGGTCTGCTGACCCTCGAGCGCGGCTCCCGCTCCGCCCGCACCGGCCGCAACCCGCAGACCGGTGAGTCCATCGAGATCGCCGCCTCGAACACCGCGAAGCTGACCGCCGGCTCGAACCTCAAGAAGGCCGCTGCCGCCGTCCCGGTCAAGTAGCACCCAGCCCCTCGTCGGCGCCCGTCCCGGAGCACCGGGGCGGGCGCCGTCGCACGTCCGGGGGCAGGATGCGGTCGTGCTCACCGTGGAGACAGACCCCGCAGCCGTCGGCCTCGACGCGACCCGCCTGGCGCGACTGGACGCCCGGCTGGCCCGCTGGGTCGACGAGGGGCAGCTGCCCGGCTTCCTGGTGACCGTCGCCCGGCACGGGGAGCTGGCGCACGTGGGCACCCACGGCATGCGGGACGTCGAGGCCGGCCTGCCGGTCACCCCCGACACGATCTGGCGCGTCTTCTCGATGACCAAGCCGATCACCTCGGTGGCGGCGATGAGCCTGTACGAGGAGGGCGCGTTCGAGCTGAACGACCCGATCAGCCGCTGGCTGCCGGAGTTCGCCGAGACCCGGGTCTACGTCGCGGGGTCGGACCAGAAGCCGGTCACCGTGCCGCAGGTCGAGCCCATCCGGGTCTGGCACCTGCTCACCCACACCTCGGGGCTCACCTACGGCTTCCACCGGGCCCACCCCGTCGACGGGATGTACCGGGCCGCCGGGCACGAGTGGGGCACGCCGCCGGGCGCGGACTCCGCCGAGGTCACCCGCCAGTGGGCGGCGATGCCACTGGTGTTCCAGCCCGGCAGTGAGTGGAACTACGGCGTGTCCACCGACGTGCTGGGTCGGCTGGTCGAGGTGATCGCCGGCAAGCCGCTGGACGAGGTGTTCGCCGAGCGGGTGTTCGGCCCGCTCGGGATGACCGAGACCTCCTTCGGCCTGCGCCCGGACGACGACCCGGGCATGCTCGCCCGGCTCTACGGTGCCGGCCTCGTCCCGCTCGCGGCCTTCGAGCCGGCCGCGAAGCAGAAGCCGGCGTTCCTGTCCGGCGGGGGCGGGCTGGTCTCCACGGCCGGGGACTACCTGCGCTTCGTGGAGATGCTCCGCGCCGGGGGCGTGGCGGCCGACGGCACGCGGGTGCTGGGCTCCCGCACGCTGGCGCACATGGTGCGCAACCACGTCCCGGGCAACGCCGACCTGGAGACCTACGGGCGCCCGCTGTTCGCCGAGACCCCGCTGCGGGGCGTCGGTTTCGGGCTGGGCTTCTCGATGGTGCTGGACCCGGCGCGCTACGGGACGGTGGCCTCGGTGGGCGACTACTCGTGGGGCGGCGCGGCGTCCACCGCGTTCTACGTCGACCCCGTCGAGGACCTGACCGTCACCTTCTACACGCAGCTGCTGCCCTCCAGCACGCTGCCGATCCGCTCGTACCTGCGCCAGCTGGTGAACCAGGCGATCGTCGGGTGATCGCACCCACCGCGGAGACGCTGCACGGCTGGTTCGACCGCGACCTGCCCCCCGTGGTGACGGTCGAGCCCGGCTCGACGGTGACGGTGGGCTGCCTGGACTCCGGCTGGTCCACCGGCCCCTTCGACGGCGGGGACCTGGCCGCGCGCCCACGGCACCCGGCGTGGGAGCCGGGCATCGGGCACGCCCTGACCGGGCCGATCGCGGTCCGGGGGGCGCAGCCGGGGCAGGTGCTCGCGATCGGGGTGGACGCCGTCGTCCCCGGCGCGTTCGGGACGACCTACTGCGGCCTGCGGGACACCCCGCTCAACCGGCGGCTCGGCGTGCTGGCCGACCCCGTGGTGCTGCGCTGGACGATCGAGGGCGACACCGCGGTCGACCAGCACGGTCACCGGGTGGCCACCCACCCCTTCCTGGGCGTGATGGGCCTGCCGCCGGCCGAGCCCGGCCGGCACTCCACGGTGCCGCCGCGCTGGCACGGCGGGAACCTGGACTGCCGGGAGCTGGTCGCCGGCAGCACGCTCTACCTGCCGGTCACCGTGCCCGACGCGCTGCTCAGCGTCGGCGACGGGCACGCCGCCCAGGGCGACGGCGAGGTCAGCGGGACCGCGATCGAGAGCCCGGTCGAGGCGACGCTGACCGTCGACGTGCTGGACGACCTGCACGGGCTCACGCTGCGCACCCCGGTCGCCGACACCCCGGCCGGCTGGGTGGCGATGGGCGTCGCCGACGACCTGGACACCGCCACCGGACACGCCCTGGACGCGGTGCTCGACCTGATGGGGGCGCTGCACGGGTTCGGCCGCTCGGAGGCACTGGCGTTGGCCTCGGTGCTGGTCGACCTGCGGGTCACCCAGGTGGTGAACCAGGCCGTGGGGGTGCACGCCCTGCTGCGCAGCGACCGGCTGGTCCAGAGCTAGGTTGCCGACCATGGCCGCCACCGGGTTCCACACCGCCGACGAGCTCAACGCCCTGCTGCCGGGCACGCTGCCCGGGCTGCTGGGCATCGTGATCGACAGCCACGAGCCGGGCCGGCTGACCAGCCACCTCGACGTCCGGCCCGAGCTGCTGGCGCCCAACGGCTACCTGCACGCCGCGACCGTCGTCGGGCTGGCCGACACCTCCTGTGGTCTCGCCACCCGGGCGTTGCTGGCCGAGGGCGCCACCGGGTTCACCACGATCGAGCTCAAGAGCAACCACCTGGGCACCGCCCGCGAGGGCCGGATCGACGCCGTCGCCACCAACGTGCACGCCGGCCGGACGACGCAGGTCTGGGACGCCGTGGTCACCGACGCGGGCTCGGGGAAGACGCTGGCGCTGTTCCGCTGCACCCAGTCGGTGCTGTGGCCGCGGTGACCGCTACTCGCCGGTAACCCGGACGGGTCGCGGCGCCCGGCGGATGTGAGACTGGGGTCACGTACGCCCGCTCCTGAGGAGGAACACCCCGTGGCCCTGGCCAGTCGCTTCCCCGACATCGAGATCCCCGACCTGCCGGTCCCGGCCTACGTGCTGGCCCGCTCGCCGGAGCTCGGTGACGCCCCGGCGCTGGTCGACGGGCTGTCCGGGGAGACGATCACGCACGGCCAGCTGGTCGCGTACGTGGAGCGCTTCGCCGCCGCGCTGCACGCCCGCGGGCTGGGCAAGGGCGACGTCGTCGCGGTGTTCTCCCCCAACACCATCTGGTTTCCGGTGGTCTTCCACGGCATCGCCGCGGCCGGCTGCGTGATGAGCCCGATCAACTCCCTGTACACCCCCGACGAGATCGCCTTCCAGCTCAAGGACGCCGGCGCGAAGCTGCTGGTCACCGTCTCGCCGTTCCTGGACCGGGCCCGCCCGGCGATGGCCGAGGCCGGGGTGACCGACCTGGTGGTGCTCGACGGCGCCGAGGGCGTGGACAGCCTGCGCGACCTGCTCACCGGCGGCGCTCCCACCGCACAGGTCGACATCGACCCGGCCAACGACCTGGTCACGCTGCCCTACTCCAGCGGCACCACCGGGCTGCCCAAGGGCGTGATGCTGACCCACCGCAACCTGGTGGCCAACGTCGCGCAGACCCGGCCGCTGATCGACCTGCACGACGGCGACGAGCGGATCATCGCCGTCCTGCCGTTCTTCCACATCTACGGCCTGACCGTGCTCATGAACCAGGGTCTGCAGTGGGGCGGCACCGTCGTCACCCTCCCCCGCTTCGACCTCGAGCAGTTCCTCCGCGCGATCCAGGACCACCGGGTCACCCGGGCGTTCGTGGCCCCGCCGATCCTGCTGGCGCTGGCCAAGCACCCGCTGGTCGAGCAGTTCGACCTGTCCTCGCTGCGCTCGGTCACCTCCGGCGCGGCCCCGCTGGACGAGTCGCTGGCCTTCGCCGCGCAGGACCGGCTCCGCACCCTGGCCGGCACCGGGGACGACGGGGTGACCGTCGCCCAGGGCTACGGGATGACCGAGCTGTCCCCGGTCAGCCACACCACGCCCGACCACGGCACCGAGCCCGCCGGCGCCTCCGACGTCCCCAAGGGCTCGGTCGGGTACGCGCTGCCCAACACCGAGTGCCGGCTGGTCGACCCGGCCACCGGTGAGGACGCCGCCGACGGCGAGCGCGGCGAGCTGTGGGTCCGCGGGCCGCAGGTGATGCTCGGGTACCTGAACAACCAGAAGGCGACCGACGAGACGCTGGACGCCGAGGGCTGGCTGCACACCGGCGACGTCGCGATGGTCGACGCCGAGGGCCGGTACTCGGTGGTCGACCGGGTCAAGGAGCTGATCAAGTACAAGGGCTACCAGGTGGCCCCGGCCGAGCTGGAGGCCGTGCTGATCGGGCACCCGCAGATCGCCGACGCCGCCGTCATCGGGGTGAAGGACGCCGAGTCCGGCGAGGAGCTGCCCAAGGCGTTCCTGGTCCGCGCCCCCGGCACCGAGATCACCGAGGACGAGGTCAAGGCCTACATGGCCGAGAAGGTGGCCCCGCACAAGAAGATCCGGCTGGTGGAGTTCATCGACGCGGTGCCGAAGTCCGCCGCCGGGAAGATCCTGCGCAAGGAGCTGCGCGCCCGCTGAGCCCTCCCCCGCACCCGCCGAGACGCCTCAGCGGGTGCGGGGCAGGCCCTTCCGCCAGGCGCTGAAGGAGCCGATGCCCCCGGCGTGCGGACGCCGCAGCCACGGCCACGGGTGCACCTCCGCCGGCCGCAGCCCGGCGGCGATCCGGGTGAACCCGGGGACCGGTGCGTGGGTGACCGCCAGGGACCGACCGGCCAGCTCCTGCGCCGGAGACCCCAGCCGCAGCTCCACCTCCCGGTCCTGGGCCAGCTCGGCGAGGGTCTCGGTGAGGAACACCAGCCGCTTGGACGCCAGCCGCAGCCGGGTGAGCAGCGGCTCGTCGAAGACGAACACCACCGGCAGGTCGGGGTTCGCCGAAAGTGCCGGGTCGGTCGTGCCCAGCGACTCCGCGGTCAGCCACACCGCCTCGGGCGGGGCGTCGGTGACCACGTCGTCCGGCCCGGCGGTGCGCCCGGGGTCGGGGTCGGTGGTCATCAGCGGGTCCTTCTCCAGCCAGCGCACCGGCTGGTCCTCCGGCCACTGCTCGATCGGGCAGTCGGCGGCCAGCGGGCACCGCTCGCACAGCCCCGGCGCACGCTTGCGCACCTGCCAGCGGGAGAACCCGTAGGGCTTGCCGTTGCCCGAGCCCACCGTCCACTGCCAGCCCACCCGGTTCGCCGCCCGGGACCCGTCGATGAGCCGGGCGAACAGCTCGTCCTCGCCCTCGGCCCAGTCGTGCCCGGCCCGCACCGTCCACTGCGAGGAGACCCACATGCGGGTCTGGTTGACCAGCCAGCCGTCGTCGTCCAGCTCGCCGAGCACGGTGTCCAGGCAGGCCATCTCCCGCGGCCAGGGCTCCTGCCAGCGGGCGTGGCCGCGGGCGGGCTCGGCCCGCAGCGCCGACCGGGTACGGGTGCCCAGCCGGGCGTAGAGGTGCCGGGAGTACTCCTGCCACAGCAGCTCGTCGCGGTACTTGGTGCGGTCGCGGGTGGGGGCGTCCTCGACGGCGTCCCACACCTCGGGCAGCTGCAGCAGGCCGTGCCGGATGTACGGGCTCATCGCCGAGGCCCCGCGGCGGGATTCCGGCAGCACCTCGTTGCGCCGTCCGGCGTACCCGGTGACGTCCAGGGTCGCGAGCGCCGTGTCGGCGGCGGTCTGACCGCCGCGGAAGCGACCCGAGGGGCGGACGGCGTCGTCGCGGTGGAGGTGACCCAGGTGCTCACCCACCCAGCGGGGGACGTCGTCGACGGCAGGGACGGGCAACTGGCTCACCGGTCCACCCTGCGGGTTGTGCACCGCGCGCGCCCGGCGGGTGCGGCCTACGGTCGAGCGCATGCGCGCGATCACGATCGACTCCCCCGGCGGCCCCGAGGTCCTGGTCTGGGGTGAGGCCCCCGACCCGGTCTGCGGCGCCGGCGAGGTGGTCATCGACGTCGTCGCCACCGCGGTCAACCGGGCCGACCTGCTGCAGCGGCAGGGCAACTACCCGGTGCCCCCGGGCGCCAGCGAGATCCTCGGGCTGGAGTGCAGCGGGATCGTCTCCGAGGTTGGCGAGGGCGTCACCGGCTGGACGGTCGGCGACGAGGTCTGTGCCCTGCTCTCCGGCGGTGGCTACGCCGAGCGGGTCGCCGTCCCGGCCGGTCAGGTGCTGCCCAGGCCCGCCGGGGTCGAGCTGGCCACCGCCGCGGCGCTGCCCGAGGTGGTCTGCACCGTCTGGTCCAACGTGTTCATGCTGGCCGGGCTGCAGCGCGGGGAGACGTTCCTGGTGCACGGCGGGTCCTCGGGCATCGGTACGATGGCGATCCAGCTCGCCGTCCGGGCCGGCGCCCGGGTGGCCACGACGGCCGGCAGCCAGGCCAAGCTGGACTTCTGCCGCGAACTGGGCGCCGAGGTGTTGGTGGACTACCGGTCCCAGGACTTCGTCGAGGCCGTCGGCCAGGCCGACGTGGTGCTGGACAACATGGGCGCTGCGTACCTCCCCCGCAACGTCGACGTGCTGGCCCCCGATGGCCGGATCGTCGTCATCGGCATGCAGGGCGGGGTGAAGGGCGAGCTGGACCTCGGGAAGCTGCTGCGCAAGCGCGGCACCGTGCACGCCACCGCCCTGCGCGGCCGCCCCGCGACCGGCCGGCACTCCAAGGCCGACATCGTTGCCGCGGTGCTGCACGACGTGTGGCCCGACGTCGAGCGCGGCGTCGTCCGCCCGATCGTCGACCGCCGCCTGCCGATGGCCCGCGCCGCCGAGGCCCACCAGGTGCTCGAGGAGAGCTCGCACATCGGCAAGGTGCTGCTCGTCAACGAGTGATCAGCGGAGGGCGGAGATGCTCTCGATCATGTGGTCGACCTCTTCGACGGTGTTGTAGTGCAGCAGCCCCAGCCGCACGGCGCCGCCGGTCTCGTTGACCCCCAGGGCGTCGAAGAGCTCGCGGGCGTAGTAGTCGCCGTCCCAGGCGCAGATCGTCTGCCTGGCGAGCTCGGTGGCCACCTGGCGGGGTCGCATCCGGGAGACGGTGAACGACAGGGTGGGCGTGCGGTAGAGCGGTGAGCCGAGCACCTGCACGTGGGCCATCGAGCGCAGCGAGCGGTCCAGCCGGTCGAACAGCTCGGCCTCGTACCGGCCGACCGCCGCCATCGAGGTGGCCAGCTTCTCGCGGCGGGTGCCGGT
The DNA here is from genome assembly GCF_001424455.1 of Geodermatophilus sp. Leaf369. NCBI lineage: Bacteria > Bacillati > Actinomycetota > Actinomycetes > Geodermatophilales > Geodermatophilaceae > Geodermatophilus > Geodermatophilus sp. Leaf369. The sequence continues at coordinate 1,542,321 of NZ_LMQA01000001.1, forward strand.
GGCGTCCGGGGACAGGGCGGCCAGGTGGTCGACCGCCGCGGACACCCCGGCGTAGAGCTCGAAGGCGGGGGTGCCGGTCTCGAACTTGTCCGGCACCCGGTCCGAGGAGGGCACCAGCTTGTCCGGGACGAGGGACTCCAGCAGCGCGGGGTCGGCGACCAGGGCGCCCACGTGCGGACCACACCACTTGTAGGCCGACAGCGCCAGGAAGTCCGCCCCGGTGGCGGCGAGGTCGATGAGCCCGTGCGGGGCGGCGTGCACGCCGTCGACGTAGACCAGCGCGCCGACCTGGTGGGCCCGGTCGGCGATCGACCGGACGTCGGGCCGGGTGCCGATGGCGTTGCTGGCCAGGGTGACGGCGACCAGCCTCGTGCGGTCGGTGAGCAGCTCGTCGTACTGCCAGTCCGGCAGCTCACCGGACTCGATGTCCACCTCGGCCCACTTGACCAGCAGCCCGGCCTCCTCGGCCAGCTGCACCCAGGGCCGCACGTTCGCGTCGTGGTCGAGCCGGCTGACCACGACCTCGTCGCCGGGCCGCCAGGTCTTGGCCAGCGTGCGGGCCATCGTGTAGGTCAGCGAGGTCATGTTCGGGCCGAGGACGACGCCCTGCGGGACCCCGCCCACCAGGTCCGCCACGGCCGACCGCGCACCGCTGACCAGCTGCTCGGCCCGGGCCGAGGAGGGGAACACCCCGCCGCGGTTGGCGATGGGCACCCGCATGGCCTGGGTGACCGCGCGCAGCACGCTCTCGGGCACCAGCGAGCCGGCCGGGCCGTCGGCGTGCACGAACCCGTCGGAGAGTCCGGGGAAGAGCCCGCGGACGCGCGCGACGTCCAGCCGTGCGGCCCCCGGTGACATGGTCCAGACCCTAACTCGGCGGGTCGCGCGGTGAGGGGTCGATCCGTCACGTTCAGCAACCACCCGCGGAGGGCAAGATGGGGGCATGACAGCAGCGGGGCCGGAGAGCCAGGACCAGCAGATCGTCGTCGTCGGTCCCGACGGCCAGCCCGTCGGCACCATGCCCATGCCGGCCGACGGCGAGGGCGGCATCGCCGACCTGGTCGAGCAGCCCGCCAAGGTGATGCGGATCGGCACGATGATCAAGCAGCTGCTCGAGGAGGTCCGCGCCGCACCTCTGGACGAGGCCAGCCGCAACCGGCTGCGCGACATCCACGCCTCGTCGATCCGCGAGCTGGAGAAGGGCCTGGCGCCCGAGCTGCGCGAGGAGCTGGGGCGGATCACGCTCCCCTTCACCGACGGCGTGACCCCGTCGGACGCCGAGCTGCGGATCGCCCAGGCCCAGCTCGTCGGCTGGCTGGAGGGCGTCTTCCACGGCATCCAGACCGCGCTGTTCGCCCAGCAGATGGCCGCCCGGGCACAGCTGGAGGAGATGCGCCGCAAGGCGCTTCCCGGCGGCGCCCCGCAGCCCGGCATGCCGCAGCAGCCCGGCGGCGGTCAGTACCTCTGACGGGCCGAGCGGTCCAGGGCGGCGACCGTCCGGACGTGTGGGAAGGTCAGCGCCAGCACCACGGCGAGCGCCGCACCCACCGCGGCGGGTGAGGCCGCGGGCCCGGCCAGCACGACGACGGCGCCCAGACTGACCACGGTCGGGACGGCGGCGTGCAGCGCGACCCGGCCGGCCGCGCGGGCGGGTCCCGGGGCGGAGGGGCCGCCGCGCACCAGAGCCACGAGCCGGGCGGTGTGCCGCAGCGCGTGCCAGCCGGCGAACCAGACCCCGAAGGCGGCCAGCGGGGGGACGACGGTGAACAGCGCCACCACCATCACCAGCTCGGCGGCCTCCACCGGCCGGCCGCGGCGCAGCGCGCCGGCGGCCGAGAGCAGCACGGCGCCGACCAGGACCAGACCCAGCAGGACGCGGGCCGAGGTGGGGAGCGGGACGCCCCAGGCCGGGGCGAGGTGGCCCAGCACCCGGGCGGACTCCTGGGGCCACAGCACGAGCGGCAGACCGACCACGGCTAGGCCGTGCGCGAGCGTCGTCGCGACGTCCTGGAGCGGGCCGGGGACAGGGCGGCCCGCGTCCTCGGCGCAGACGACGGCCTCGGCACGGCCGAAGTGCAGGACCGAGACGAGGAGGAACGCGGTGACGGTGACCGTGGGAGCGAGCAGCAGGGCGATCGCGGCGAGGGCGGCGACGGCCAGGTAACCGGCCAGCACCGAGGCGAGCGTGGCCGGCGTCGGCCGCCGCCCTCCGGTCCAGAACGGGACCATGTGGTCCACGGCGCCGTGCGGCACGCCCAGCACGATGCCGACCATCGCCAGCACCGGGGCGGCCCGGGCCACCAGGTCCGGGTCGAGCAGCTGGGCGGCCAGGACGAGCAGGACCAGGGCCCGGCCGAGGGCGACCGAGGGACGGGCCCGCCCGGCCCGCCCAGCAGGCCCGGACCCGCGCGGGGTCCGGGTCTGCCCGGTGGTCTGCAGCACGGGTCAGCTCGTCCGTGCGGTCCGGTTCGCCCGGCCGGCGCGCGAGGCGCCGACCGGCTCGTCGACGATCGCCTGGTGGCTGCCGTCGTGCACGGTGTCCGGGTGGTCGTCGTACTCCGGGTCCTCGATCCGGCTCTTCGTCCGGGCCACCTTGTAGATCGCCAGCCCGTAGGCGGCCTTGGCCAGGATGTCGGCGATGGAGTAGCCGGCCTGCTTGAGCACGAAGCCGCCCTCACCACCGAAGAAGTCCCCGCCGAGGATCGGGAAGAGGTAGGCGATCGGGTAGACGCCCCACAGCCCGACCAACGCGATCCGGAGCATCTTGATCGTGTGCTTGACCTCCTCGGGCTGCCGGTCCAGCGACTTGGACAGCTCGACGAAGAGCACGTACAGCAGGTAGAGGAACGGGATGGTGGACAACGTGCCCCACACCAGCCGCGGTACGACCTCGTTGGTGATCTCGCCGGGGTAGCCCAGCGCGATCATCAGCGCGGACGCCGGGATGAGCTTGAACAGCAGCTTCTTCGACGCCGCCCGGCCCAGGGCGAGCACCGCGACGGTCTCCAGGAGCAGCAGCGGGACGGTCAGGAACCAGTCGACGTAGCGGTAGCCCTCGTTGAACTCGATGTTCGAGAGCTGGTGCGCGGAGTCGATCGTCTCGCCGGCCGGGTAGCTGGCCTCGAAGTTGTTGAAGATCCGGAAGTAGTGGTACGCGGCGATCGCACAGACGGTCGCCGACACGATGACGGCGTTGCGGTACTGCTTCGCCACCTGCCGCTGGGACACCACGAGGTACAGCGCGGTGAAGAGCAGACAGGCGATCGCGAGGGAGAACAGGTTGTAGACCGTGGCGAAGTTGCCGGCGGAGAGGGACGGGATGTTGACGGCGGATGCCTGGACCATCGGGGGCCTCACGGGAGGGGGACCCGGTCCCGCCTCGTGACGGGACCGACCGTTTCCGGTAAGCGGGGTTTACGCCGATGCAGGCGACGCGTCCAGTTGCACAGGTTCGGGACGTCGGTCCCTCACCGGGGGGCGGCGGCCAGCACCCGCACGGCGTGGGCCAGGTCGGCCGAGAGCGTCACCCGCGGGTCCGGGGAGGCACCGGCCCAGCCCGGGCCACCGGCCACGAGCACCCGCCCGCTGCGGGTGCGTGGCAGCGCGTCGACCGGGAAGCGGGGCGCCACCTCGTCCCCGCCCCGGGGGCGCTGGCTCCAGACGAACACCCCGGAGACCCCGGTCCGCCGCACCGCGGACGCCAGGGCCGCCGCGGGCAGCTGGCCCATCACCTGGGTGGGCACCCGGCGTTCGGCCAGTGCAGCCGCCAGCACGTGCAGCGGGAGGACGTGCCAGTCCCCCGGCGGTGAGGTGAGCAGCACCCCGCGGCCGGGCTCGGGGCGGGGCTGGCAGGACCGGTGCGCCCGCAGCGACTCGGTCACGGCCTCGCTGAGCAGGTGCTCCACGTCGATGCCCGCGCCGGTCTGCTCCCAGCGCACCCCGGCGGCCACGAGCAGCGGCCGGAGGACGTCGTCCCAGGTCGCGACGGTGCCGCGGGACACCAGGAGGTCGCCGAGGATCTCGTGCACCCCGTCGGCGTCGAGCCGGGCAGCCGCCCGGGCCAGGCCGCGGGCCTCGGGGGGCGCGTCGGGCAGGGCGAGCACCGTGCCACCGGCACCCGAGCGTCGGCGGGGCCGCCCGGGGCGCCGGGTCGGCGGCTCGTCCTGCGACCCGGCCACCACCTGTCGGGCGGCCGCGGCCGGGCTGCAGCCCTCGGCGACGAGCCGTTGCATCCGGAGCAGCCGGTCCAGGTCGGCGTCGTCGTAGCGCCGGTGCCCGCCGGCCGTGTGCCCGCTGGGGGTCAGCCCGTAGCGCCGACCCCAGCTGCGCAGCGTCTCCGGGGCGACGCCCAGCCGGGCCGCCGCCGCACCGACCGACAGCACCGTGGGCGCCCGTCCGGACACCTCGGGCTCGGCCACGACGCCATCATGGGCACGCCGGCACCCCCGGCGCCGCCCCGGCGGTGTCACGATCGCACCGCGCGGCACGTCAGGGGGGTGACGGACACCGACGTGAGGACCTGACGTGGACGACCTGCCGGCCACCGCCTTCGAGGAGCACCGCCCGCACCTGCGGGCGGTCGCCACCCGGCTGCTGGGCTCCGCGCACGAGGCCGACGACGCGGTGCAGGAGACCTGGCTGCGGCTGGCCCGCGCCGACACCTCCGACGTGGTGAACCTGCGCGGCTGGCTGACCACCGTGGTCTCCCGGATCTGCCTGGACCAGCTGCGGGCCCGCAGCAGCCGCCGGGAGGACGCCGTCGCCGAGCACGTCGACCTGCCCGCGGCCGACGCGGGCCCCGAGGCCGAGGCGGAGCTGGCCGACCGGGTGGGCGCCGCGCTGCTGGTGGTGCTGGAGAGCCTGCGTCCGGCCGAACGGCTGGCGTTCGTGCTGCACGACCTGTTCGGGGTCCCCTTCGAGGAGATCGGCACGGTGGTCGGCCGGTCGCCGGCCGCGGTGCGTCAGCTGGCCAGCCGCGGCCGGCGCCGGGTGCAGCGGCCCGGCGAGGACACCGCCGCGGACCGGCAGGCCCATCGGCGGGTGGTCGAGGCGTTCCTCACCGCGGCCCGGGACGGCGACCTGCAGGGCCTGCTGGAGCTGCTCGACCCCGGCGCCGTCGTCCGCGCCGACGGGGCTGCGGCCGCGATGGGCTCCCCGGACCTGACCGGGCGGGAGACGGTGGCCGCGTTCTTCGACGGCGCGGCCCGGGCCGCCCGGGTGCTGGCGGTCGACGGCTGGGCCGGCGCGGCCTGGCAGCACCGCGGCGAGGTGAGGGTGGTCTTCGCCTTCACCGTGGAGGAGGGCCGGGTGACCGCGATCGACCTGCTGGCCGACCCCGCCACCCTGGCCGCGACGGAGCTGACCCGGCTCTAGCGGAGCGACGCGAGGAAGACGGCCACGCCGTCCTCGTCGTTGGTGTCGGTGACGTCGGTGGCCGCGGCGAGGACGTCGGGGTGTGCGTTGCCCATGGCGACCGCCCGGCCGCCGCCCTCGCGCACCCAGTGGAAGGCCTCGACGTCGTTGGGCATGTCCCCGAAGAAGACGACGTCCCCGGCGGTGATGCCCAGCTCGGCGCAGACGTCGGCCAGCCCGGTGGCCTTGCTGACCCCGAGCGCGGAGATCTCCACCAGGGCGTCGGAGGAGGAGTTGGTGACCGTGGCCAGGTCGCCGACCACCTCGTCGACCAGCGCGATGAACTCCTCGCGGGAGAGGTCCTCGTGCCGGGCGAGCAGCTTGGCGACCGGCGCGGACACCATCTCCTCCAGGGTGGCCTGGGCGACGCCGGGGGCGTTGACGTCCCACCGCGGCTGGTACACCGGCTCGTGCCGGAACTCCAGGCCGTACTCGACGGCGAACCAGGTGCCCGGCTGGGCCGCGCGCAGCCCGGCGGTGATCTGCTGCAGCACCTCGGGGGCCACGGTGCGCTCGTGGGTGACCTCGAAGGCGCCCAGGTCCAGCATCACCGCACCGTTGCAGCAGACCGCGGTGCCGGTGCCGATGACCTCGCGGATGCCGACCATCCAGCGGGGCGGCCGGCCGGTGGCCAGCACGAACGGCACGCCGTCGGCACCCCAGGCCTCGATCTGCTCGAGGGTGGCCGGCGCGACGGTCTCGTCGCTGCGCAGCAGCGTGCCGTCCATGTCGCTGGCGATGAGCTTGGGCTTCCAGTCGCTCACGCGAGCGCCTCCAGGTAGCGGGCGACGCCGTCGGCGTCGTGCCCGCTGGTGCGGTGGGTGGTGGCGGTCTTCACGGCCGGGTGCGCGTTGGCGACGGCGACCGACCGGCCACCGGCCTCGTTGACCGCCAGGATCATCGGCAGGTCGTTGGGCATGTCGCCGAACACGACCACGTCGGCCATCGGCACGCCGAAGCGCTCCAGCGCGACGGCCAGACCGGTCGCCTTGGTGATCCCCGGCGGCAGCACCTCGATGAAGCCCAGCCCGGCGTGGGTGACCTCGGCGGCCGAGGAGTCGGTGACCGAGAGCGCGAGGGAGAGCAGCTCGTCCTGGTCGAGGGTCTCCGAGCGCAGGAACACCTTGAGCACCGGCCCGTCGGGCAGCACGTGCTCGCGGGGCAGCAGGTCGGCGGGCTCGGGGTAGGGCCAGTCGAAGCCGTGCTGCACCCGCAGCGGGCTGAGCGCCTCGCTCTGGGTGGCGGCGTCCTCGACGGCGATGACCAACGGACCGGTGACCGCCTCGATCGCGGCGATGACGGCGTGCGCCTCGTCCCGGGGCAGCCCGACGGTGCGCAGCACCTCGTCGGAGTCCAGGTCGACGACGAAGCCGCCCTGCGCGAGCACGGCGACCCCGCGGCCACCGAGCGTCGTCCGGACGCTGTCGAGCAGCCGCGGGCCGCGGCCGGTGACCCCCACGACGGGCACGCCGGCCGCCCAGCTGGCGTCCATCGCGGCGCGGGTGCGGTCGCTGACCACGCCCTGGCTGGTGAGCAGGGTGCCGTCGAGGTCGGTGGCCACGAGCTTCGGCCGCCAGGGCCCGAGGTCGCCGAGCTCGACGACCAGGTCGCTGCCCTCGCCGCCGGAGTGCTTCGGGAGCGTGTTGGCGGCGCGGGCCGGGATGTGTGCGGTCACGCGGTGGGCACCAGCGACATGCCGGGGCTCAGGACGGCGTGGCCACCCAGCCACGGGCGCAGCGCGACCGGCACGTGCACCGAGCCGTCGGCCTGCTGGTGCACCTCGAGCAGGCAGGCGATGGTGCGGGCGATCGCGCACAGCGTGCCGTTCAGGGTGGCGACGGTCTGCGGCTTGCCGTCGGCGTCGCGGGAGCGGATCGAGAGCCGGCGGGCCTGGAAGGTGGTGCAGTCCGACGTCGACGTCAGCTCGCGGTAGGTGCCCTGGGTGGGGAACCACGCCTCGATGTCGAACTTGCGGGCCGCGCTCGTGCCGAGGTCGCCGGCGGCGATGTCGACCACCCGGTAGGGCAGCTCGAGGGCCTGGAGGAACTCCTCCTCCCACTGCAGCAGCCGCAGGTGCTCGGCCTCGGCGTCCTCCGGGGCGCAGAAGCTGAACATCTCGACCTTGTCGAACCAGTGCACCCGGATGATGCCCTTGGTGTCCTTGCCATAGGAGCCGGCCTCGCGGCGGAAGCAGGAGCTCCAGCCGGCGTACCGCTTCGGACCGGCGGACAGGTCGAGCACCTCGTCGGCGTGCATGCCGGCCAGGGCCACCTCGCTCGTGCCGACCAGGTACAGGTCGTCGCGCTCGATCCGGTAGACCTCCTCGTCGTGCTCGCCGAGGAAGCCGGTGCCCTCCATCGCCTTCGGCCCGACCAGCGCGGGGGCCACGACCGGGGTGAGGCCCGCGGCCACCGCGCGGGTGATGGCCAGCTGGGCGAGCGCGAACTCGAGCATCGCGCCGGGGCCGGTGAGGAAGTAGAACCGGGCGCCGGAGACCTTGGCGCCGCGCTCCATGTCGATCGCGCCCAGGGCGGTGCCGATGTCCAGGTGGTCGCGGACCTCGAAGTCGTAGGTGGGCACCTCACCGACGGTGCGGATCGTGACGGCGTCGTCCTCACCACCGGGCGGCACCTCGGGGGCCACGACGTTGGCGATCACCAGGTGCGCGGCGCGCAGCGCCTCGTCGGCGGCGCGGGTGGCCTCCTCGGCGGCCTTGACCTCCGCGGCCAGGGCCTTCGCACGCTCGAGGACGGCGGGCCGCTCCTCGGGGGTCGCCTTCTTCACCGCCTGGGACGCCGCCTTCTGCTCGGCGCGGAGCTGGTCGGCGTGGTGCACGGCGGCGCGGCGCTCGGCGTCGGCGGCCAGCAGGGCGTCGACCCGGGACTCGTCGGCACCCCGGGCCCGCTGGCTGGCGCGGACGAGGTCGGGGTTCTCGCGGACGAGTCGCAGGTCGATCACGGGTCTGATCGTAGGTGCCGGCCTCAGCGGGCCAGGGCGCCCGCGATGCCGGCGGCGAACAGCTCGGGCAGCTCGATGCCGGCGGCCCGGGCCATCGTCGGGATCACGCTCTGCCGGGCGAAGGAGTTGTAGAGCCCCGCCTCGAGGAACCACGGCACGCCGTCGGGGTCGATCCGGAAGTCGAACAGCGAGTAGTCCCGGCAGCCCAGGGCGACGTGGCAGGCCCGCGCGGCCTCCCAGACGGCGGCGTTGGCCGGGTCGTCGGCCGGGACGATCCACACCGTCGGGGTGTCCTTGGCCATCAGGCCCAGGGTGCCGTCGTCCGCGCGCCGGATCTTGTCCTCCGCGGTGCGCACCTGCCGTCCCTCGCCCAGGCCGTACTCCTCCAGCGGCAGCGGTACGAGCTCGCCGTCCCGGACGACGACGCCGCACCGCACCTCGCGGCCCAGCGGCACGAACTGCTCGACCAGGGCGCCGTCGGAGTGCTCCCAGGCGGCCGCCAGGGCGGCCGGGTAGTCGTCGGTGTCGTGCACGAGCGTCACGCCGTGGGAGTTGTCGGCGTCCACCGGCTTGACGACGACGGGCGGCGCGAGCGTGGGCTCCTGCCCGCGCGCCAGCACCTCGCCGTCCGGCACCCGGACGCCGGCAGCGGCCACCACGGCCTTGGCCCGGGCCTTGTGCGCACCCAGCGCCATCACGTCGGGGGCGTTGCCGACGTAGGCGATGCCCAGGGTGTCCAGCAGCGAGCGGTAGTGGGTCATGCCGGGGATGCAGAACATCTGCGGCAGCGCGACGTCGACGTCCAGTGCGGTGAGCCGGGCGATGCCCGCCCCGATGGGCATCGGCTCGGCATCGGCCAGGGCGTCGAGCGTCTCGGGGAAGCGCCACGAGCCGTCGGGCGAGACGTGGGCGACCACGTGCTCCCAGCCCGGGCCGACGTTCGCCAGGCAGTCGGCGGCGTAGAGCCGGGACAGGTCGTCCATGAAGGCGCTCGTGGGCGAGCCGACGAGGTGCAGCACGCGGGTGGTCATCTCAGTCCCCTGCCGGCATGACGAGCTTGCCGATGTTGAAGTCGATCCGGTTCCACGCGCCGCCGGTCAGCAGGTTCTTCCACAGCAGCAGCGGGATCTGCACGTGGTGCAGCACGAGGTGGGGCAGCGGGTCGGCCCGGTCGAACACGGCGTCCTTGCCCTCCCGGACCACCCGCCAGCGCTCGGCGGCGGTGCGCGGGGAGCTCAGCGCCCGCCACAGCTCGTGGTAGCTCCAGTAGGTCGGCCGGCTGGTGGGCAGCGGCTCCAGCGGGGTGTCCCGCGGCTCCAGGTACGCGTCCGCGAGCCCGGGGTGGTCGTAGAACATGGTGATGGCCGAGTGGGTGCGCGGGTTGCACTCGATGGCGAACGGGGTGCCGTCGGCCTCCTCCAGGAAGTCGAAGGACACCTGCCCGGACAACCCCAGTTCGCGGACGAAGGTGGTCACCCACTCCCGGATCCGGGGCCGGTCGACCTGCGCGTAGTTGACCTGGAACGCCGAGGACGGGCAGCAGCACCAGACGGTGACGACGCCGTCCCGGGCGGTGGAGTGCGTGCAGACCTCCGCGCCGGCGACGAACTCCTGCAGGATCCACGGGTTGTCCGCCGAGATGGGCTTGCCGGCGAGGAACGCACGCGTCGCCGCGCGGGTGGGCAGCGGCAGCTGGGTGAGGTCCAGGCGGTGCACCGGGTCGTAGGCGATCGACTTGAGCACGTAGGGCCTGGGCCGGCCGCTGAAGTCGAAGTCGAGGACCTGCTGCGGGTCGGTCACCAGGTGCGTGTCGGGCACGCTGAGCCCCAGCGAGGCGGCGAGCTCGGTGAACCGGTGCTTGTCGTCCAGCGTGCGGACCATCTCCGGCTCGAGGCTCAGCACCTCGCAGTGCCCGGCGAGCACCTCCGCCGACGCCGCGTCGAACTCCGAGGCGACCGGCGAGCAGACCGGCACGTACAGGTCCACGCCCTCGGCCTGCACGATGCGCAGCAGCGCGTCGGCGTAGCCGGGGTCCCGTGGGTCGGGGACGACGTGGAAGGCGTCGACGGCGCGGGAGAAGCGGTGCCCGGTGAACCGGTAGGTGTCCTTCTCCACCAGCACCACCCGGTGCCCCGCGGCGTGGAAGGACCGGGCCAGCTGCAGTGCCTTGGTCATCTTCCCGCCGCTGATCAGCACGGTCTTCCGGTCCGCCGCCGGTGCGGGGCGCGCGGCGCGGGTGCTGACCAGCGCCGCTGCGGTCACCGCGAGGTCCACCGGCAGCGTGAGGGTCAGCGCCGCCAGTGCCCCCAGCGACCGCAGCGGGGTGGGCCGGGGTCGGGTGGTCAGCGGTCCAGCCCGTAGTCGGCGACCATGCCGCGGTGCATCACCCGGTCGCCGACGACGACGGAGTGGTCGCCGCGGTGCAGCACGCAGCCGTTGTCCCACATGACGACGTCGCCCGGGGCCCAGCGGTGCGCGTGGCTGTTCTCCTCGGTGGTCGAGTGCGCGTACAGCTCCGCGACGACCTCGGCGGCCGCGGCGTCGTCCAGCCCGCTGACCGCGGCGCAGCGCTTGGGGGTGGACATGTAGAGCGCCGTCCGGCCCGAGAGCGGGTGCGGGCGGAAGACCGGGTGCTCGGCCTGCGTCTCGTCGTCCTCGGTCAGCAGGCTCGGGTCGATGCCGGTCACCACGTGGGTGATGGTCGCGCCCTCGAGCCGGGCCTTCACGTCGTCGCCGAGCGTCTCGTAGGCCCGGTACTGGTTGGTGAACACCGTCTCCCCGCCCTGGCTGGGGATCTCCACGGCGCGCAGCGCGGTGTAGGCCGGCGGGGTGGAGAGGTAGGAGCTGTCCACGTGGAAGGTGCTGCGCGGCGGCTCGGTGCGGCCCACGTTGCTGATCACGTTGAGGTCGGGGAACCCGTCGACCGGGGTCTCCCCGGCGGTGAAGGTCAGGGGCCCGAAGCGCTGCAGGAACGCCAGGAACGCGTCGTCGTCGACGTGCTGGTCGCGGAAGACGACGACGCCGTGCTCGGCGAGCAGGCTGCGCACCTCGCCGATCTGCTCGTCGGTCAGCGCGGCGATGTCGGTGTCGGTGAGCTCGGCGCCCAGCGGCTGGAGGGTGGTGGTGTGCACGGGGGTCCTCAGCTGTCGGTGCGGCGGATCAGGGTGATCCCGTCGCGGAGGGGGACGAGCACCTGCTCGACCCGGGGGTCGGCGGTGACGGCGTCGTTGAACGCGGCGATGGCCTCGCCGTTGGCGGTGCGGTCCCCGGCCCAGGGCTGGCCCTGCATGAGCGTGTTGTCCACGACCACGAGACCGCCGTCGGCCAGCAGGCCGCCGTGCAGCACGGTCTGCAGGTAGCCGGCGTACCCGGCCTTGTCGGCGTCGACGAAGACGACGTCGAACACCTGCCCCTCGGCGACCAGCGCGGCCAGCGTGTCCGCCGCCGGGCCGACCCGGACGTCGATCGTGCCGCCGTCCGGGGACTCGTCGAAGCACTCCCGGGCGAAGGCGGCGACGTCGGCGTCGAGCTCGCAGGCCACGACCTCACCGCCGGCGGGCAGCGCCTCGGCCATCGCCAGCGCCGAGTAGCCGGTGAACATGCCGACCTCCAGCACCCGACGGGCCCGCGCCGTGCGCAGCAGGAACGCCAGGAAGCGGCCCTCCACGTGCCCGGACAGCATCTCGGCCTCCAGCGAACCCGACCACGCCGCGGCCAGGGTGCGCTCGGCGAGCAGGGCGAGCGCCGGGGACTCCGGAGTCGTCTGTGCCTCGAGGTAGGGCTCGAAGCCCACCGCGAGGTCCCGGATGCCCTCGAGCTCGGCGCGGACCTCCTCGGGCACGCCGTCCAGGCGCCCGCAGACCGCGTCCAGCCGCGCCGCCAGGATGCCCAGCGGCGTGACCGGACGCAGCCCTGCCGACACCGTCACGGTGCGGCGACGACGGGGCTCGTGCGGGGGACCATGAACGCGTCGACACCGGCACCCTCGCGGGGCAGCGCGGACACGACCTCGCGGTGCAGGTCGAGGGTGCGGGCCAGCTCGGCGTCGTCCACGTCGTTCATGAACGTGCACTCCCCGATCGGCTTGGGGGCCGCGGCGCGCAGCAGGCCGTCGCGGGTCTGCAGGATGGACTTGGTGGACTCCTGCAGCAGGTCCGCGGTCAGGTACGGGGTGTCGATCGTGAGGCCCAGCCGGCTGAACAGCGCGAGCACCCGGTCGCGGTCGGCGACGGTGATGTACCCCCGCGCGGCGGCCAGGGTCGCCGAGTAGGCCATGTCGACGCTGATCGCGTGCCCGTGGAAGAACGGGATCTCCGGGGTGAGCTCCAGCGTGGGGCTCCAGGTGTGGCCGTAGGCGATCACCCGGTCCAGGTCGAGCTCGGCGAGGTTGGGCACCTCGAGCTGCAGCATGGTGTCGATCGCCTCGTCGGTGACCTGGTCGGCGATCTTGCGGATCTCCGGGGTGCCGTCGAGGTGGCCGAAACGGGTGCGCAGCAGGTCCTCGCCGTGCTCGTCGAGCAGGTCGAAGACGGTCCGGTTGGCGACGACGGCGATCTTGATCAGCTCGGCCATGCCGTTGCGCACCTGGTCCTCGGCGAGCGAGGCCAGGAAGGAGAAGTCCAGGAAGACCGTGGAGCTGGCGTGGTAGGCGCCCAGCCGGTTCTTGGCCTTGCCGTGGTTCACCGCGACCTTGATCGAGACGCTGGCGTCGATGAGGCCGATCAGCGTGGTGGGGATGCGGATGTAGGGCGTGGACCGCTTGTAGGAGGCGCAGGCGAAGCCGGCCACGTCGGTGACCAGGCCGCCGCCGACGACCAGCGGGGCCTCGGTGCGCAGCAGGCCCCAGGCGGAGAAGGCGTCGACGAGGCGCTCGAGGGTGGCCAGCGTCTTGTCGGTCTCGGCGATGGCCACCGGGATGACGGTCAGCGCGATGCCGTGGGCGTCGAAGTAGGCCTGCATCGTCTCGCGGTGCAGGGCCAGCACGTTCTCGTCGACGACGGCGAGGCAGCGGCCGGCGGCGCGGTAGCAGTCGGCGAGCTGCTCGTTCTCCGGCTTGAACACGCCGTCGACCGGGACGAGCCGGTACTCGGTCTTCTGCACGGCCTCGACGGTGAAGCCGCCGTCCTGGCGGGTCACGCTGGAGCTGAGGGTGGTCATCGGGGTCTCCTGGTGCTCAGGCCTGCAGCCCGGCGGGCAGCTCGGCGGGGTCCAGGTGGTCGACCACCCGGGAGGCGGCGCTGAAGTCGTGCGCGGCGGTGTTCTCGTTCGGGAAGGCCAGCACCGTGATCCCGGCGGCGTTCGCGGCCTGCACCCCGCCGGTGTTGTCCTCCACGGCGACGGCGTCGGCGGCGTCCACGCCCAGCGCGCTCAACGCGTGGGTGTAGGCGGCCGGGTCGGGCTTGGACTCGCTGACCACGGAGTTGTCGACAACGAGGTCGAAGTCGTCGAGCTGCAGGTCCTGGACGCCCTGGACCAGGCTGACGACGTTCTCCGGCGAGGTGGTGGTGACCAGCGCGACCTTGGCGCCGGCCTGCTTGGCACTGCGCAGGGACTCCAGCACGCCCGGGCGGGCGGTCAGGCCGCCGCGGCCCAGCTTCTGCTGGAACAGCTCGGACTTGGTGGCGTGCACGGCGGCGGCGTCGACGTCCTGGCCGCGGTCGGCTGCGTAGCCGGCGATGCGGTCGGCCCCGCCGTTGCCGCGGAGCATCTCGCGGTAGTCCTCGCGGTCCCAGCGCCAGTCCAGGTCGTGGGCGGCGAAGGCCTCGTTGAACGACTCGCGCTGGAGCTCGGAGGTGTCGGCCAGGGTGCTGATGGAACCGAAGAGCAGTGCGGACACGGGTGGGGACCTCGACTCGGTGGGGCCGCGCGCCCAGGAGAGGCGGTGCGACGTTCCGAGGGAGCCTACCCACGTAAGAGATCTTTACGCTGGCCGAGAGCCTGTGAAGTCACTGCCTGTTCACCACACGGCCCCGGCGCCTGCAATCCGATCACAGGACCGACGGGTCCGCGAGGCGGTCCCCTCCCCCTCCCCGCTCCCCCCTCTCCGCGGTGATCACGGGGTTCTCGCCGGACGACACGCTGGTGGTCGGCGCGTCCCTGGCGACAACCCCGTGATCACCGGGGAGGGGAGGAGGGAGGGAGGGAGAAGGGCGCTGCTGTGCGTGGGGGGCCCGGTGCGGGACGATGGGGTCATGCGGTTCCTGAACGACCAGCGCCCGGCCACGGACCTCACGTACGCCGACGTGTTCATGGTCCCCAACGACTCGACCATCGGTTCCCGGCTCGAGGTGGACCTGACCACGCCGGACCTGGTGGGCACCACGATCCCGGTGGTCGTGGCCAACATGACCGCGATCAGCGGCCGGCGGATGGCCGAGACCATCGCCCGGCGCGGTGGGCTCGCCGTCCTCCCGCAGGACATCCCGACCGACGTCGTCGGCGAGGTCGTCGGCTGGGTCAAGGACCGGCACCCGGTCTACGACACCCCGATCACCCTGGCGCCGACCGCCACGGTCGCCGAGGCGCTGCAGCTGCTCACCAAGCGCGCGCACGGCGTCGTCGTCGTGGTCGAGCACGGCCGCCCGATCGGCGTGGTCACCGACGGCGCCTGCCAGGGCGTCGACCGGTTCACCCAGCTGTCGGAGGTGATGGCCGCCGACCCGCTGACCATCCCCGCCGGCACCGACCTGCCCAAGGTCTTCGACGTGCTCTCCGAGGCCCGGGTGCACGCCGCCCCCGTCGTCGACGGCGACCGCCTCGTCGGCGTGATCACCCGCAAGGGCGCGCTGCGCAGCGCGCTCTACTCCCCCGCCCTCGATGCCGGAGGTCGCCTGCTGACCTCCGCCGCGGTCGGCATCAACGGCGACGTCGCCGGCAAGGCCGAGGCACTGCTCGCCCACGGCGTCGACGTGCTCGTCGTGGACACCGCGCACGGCCACCAGGCCAAGGCCGTCGAGGCCGTCCGCGCCGCCCGCTCGGTCGCCGGCTCCACGCCCGTCGTGGCCGGCAACGTGGTCACCGCGGCGGGCACCCGCGACCTGATCGAGGCCGGCGCCGACGTCGTCAAGGTCGGCGTGGGCCCCGGCGCCATGTGCACCACCCGGATGATGACCGGCGTCGGCCGCCCGCAGTTCTCCGCCGTCGAGGAGTGCGCCGCGGCCGCCCGCGAGGCCGGCAAGCACGTGTGGGCCGACGGCGGGGTCCGGCACCCCCGCGACATCGCCCTGGCCCTGGCCGCCGGCGCGGCCAGCGTCATGGTCGGCTCCTGGTTCGCCGGCACCTACGAGAGCGCCGGCGACGTCCACGAGGACGGCACCGGCCGGCTCTACAAGGAGAGCTTCGGGATGGCCTCGGCCCGCGCCGTCAAGGCCCGGACGTCGACCCAGTCCGGCTTCGACCGCGCCCGCGCCGGGCTGTTCGAGGAGGGCATCAGCTCCAGCCGCATGTACCTGGACCCCGCCCGCCCCGGCGTCGAGGACCTCGTCGACCAGATCGTGGCCGGTGTCCGGTCCAGCTGCACCTACGCCGGCGCCCGCACCGTCGACGAGCTGCACGAGCGTGCTGTGCTGGGGGTGCAGTCCGCGGCCGGCTACGAGGAGGGCCGCCCGCTGCCGACCAGCTGGTGAGGGCCCTCCCGCTCGAGGAGTTCGAGGACCTCGTCGCCGACGCCCTCGACCAGGTGCCGGCCGAGCTGATGGCCCTGGTGGACAACGTCGTGGTGCTCGTCGAGGACCGCAACGAGGACGAGCCCACGCTGCTGGGCCTCTACGAGGGCTACGCGCTGACCGAGCGCAGCTGGGACCTCTCCGGCCAGCTGCCGGACCGGATCATGGTCTACCGGGAGGCCATCTGCGACGTCTGCGAGACCGCCGAGCAGGTCGCCGACGAGGTCACGATCACCGTGGTGCACGAGATCGCGCACCACTTCGGCATCGACGAGGAGAAGCTGCACGAACTCGGCTGGGACTAAGGACCCCGTCGCCCCCCACACCTCGCTCCGCTCGCCGCGGGCCCCTGCGACGGGGCCGTTCCATCCGCTTACCGTGACGACGTGCCCGACGACGCCTCGCAGACCGGTCTGCCGATCAAGATGCTGCACGACCGGCTGCTGGTCTCCCTGCGCAAGGACGCCGGCGACCGGCGCAGCTCCGGCGGCATCCTCATCCCCGCCACCGCCCAGGTCGCCAAGCGGCTGATCTGGGGTGAGGCGCGCGGGGTCGGCGCGAACGTGCGACAGGTCAAGGTCGGCGACCAGGTGCTGTTCTCCCCCGAGGACCAGCACGAGGTCGAGGTGCACGGCGAGGACCTGGTGATCCTCCGCGAGCGCGACGTGCACGCCGTGGCGGCCGAGCGCATCGAGGAAGCCACCGGGCTCTACCTCTGACCCGCGCATGACCCTCTGGCTGGCCTCGGCGTTCGTCGCGGTCTTCCTGTTCGCCGGCCTGGTCGCCGTCACGTTCCTGCCGTGGCTGGCCGCCCAGTACCGCCGGTACGGCCGGCTGCGCGGCTGGCCGGCGGCCGTGTCGACCGCGGTGGGGCTCTACGCCTGCGGGCTGGTCGCGTTCACCCTGTTCCCGCTGCCCGACGAGCCACCCGGCGCCTGCTCGCGCAGCGCCACCTGGCAGCTGGTTCCCCTCGGCTCGGTCCAGGACGCCCTGGCCCGCGCCTCCGGCAGCGACCCGCTGGGCTTCCTGACCCACCCGGCCGTGCTCCAGGTGCTGCTCAACGTCGTGCTGTTCGTGCCGCTCGGCGTGCTGGCCCGCTGGCGCTTCGGCGTCGGGCTGCTCCCCGCGGTGCTGCTGGGCGCGGCCGTCTCGCTGGGCATCGAGACCACCCAGGGGACGGCGGTCCTCGGCGCCTACCCCTGCCCGTACCGGGTGGCCGACGTCGACGACCTGCTCACCAACACCCTCGGCGCCCTGATCGGCGGTCTGCTGGCCGCCCCGGCCCGCCGGCTGCTGCCCGACCCGGTGCCGGCCCCCGCCGCGGACCTGGAGCCCCCGACGCTGCCCCGCCGCGGGCTGGCCGTCGTCGTGGACCTGCTGGCCCTGGTGGCGGCCGCCGGGCTGGCCACGGTGACCCTGACCCTCGGGGTGGCCGCGGTGGCCGGTACCGCCGCCTTGGACACCACCACCTTCGACACCCTGCGCGCGGGCGCGGGCTACGCCGTCCCCGTCCTGCTGGTCGGCCTGCTCCCCCTGCTCGGCCGGCACCGCAGCACCCCGGGTCAGGCCGCCGTGGGGCTGACCGTCGCCGACCGGACCGGGACGACGGCGGCCCCGCGCGTCCGGGTGCTGCTGCGCTCGGTGCTGCACTGGGCCCCGCTCGCGGTGCTGGTGGACCTGGCCGACACCCCGCGGCAGACCGGCCTGGCGATCGCCGCGTGGCTGGCGGTGCTGCTCCTCGCCGTCCTCGTGCTGCCCGGACGACGCAGCCCGGGCGGGGTGCTCAGCGGCACCACCGTGGCCACCCGCGCCCGGGTGGACGCTGCCGAGACCCTCGTGGGTGACACAGCGCACGTGTGAAGGACCCGTCCGTCCATCGATCGAGGACGCAGGGGTTGCACCAGGCTCTGGGCGCAGCACACTGGGTGACCATGACCGGAGCCGGGGTGTGCGCAGCGGGGTCAGTGGCCCCGGCGCAGGTCGGCGAGCCAGTCGGCCGCGGCACCGAAGGCCGGGTCGCCGTCGGCGTCGAGCACGGGCTTGGGCGCCTGGCCGTCGTCGCGGGGGTAGGACCCGAGGAACCGGACCTCCTCGCACCGCCGGTGCAGCGCGGCCAGCGCGTCGCCCATCCGCGCGTCGGCGACGTGGCCCTCCACGTCGAGGGAGAAGGAGTAGACGCCCAGCCGCTCCCGGGTGGGCCGGGACTCCAGCCGGGTCAGGCTGATCCCGCGGACGGCGAACTCGGTGAGCAGGTCCAGCAGCGCCCCGGTCCGGTCGGTGACCACGCAGTGCACGGTCGTCTTGTCCGCACCCGTGGGCGCCGGCAGCCGGCCCGGCAGCTCCACCTGGACGAAGCGGGTGACCGCCCCGGGGTGGTCGGCCAGGCCGGTGGCGACGGCGTCCAGGCCGTAGCGCTCGGCGGCCAGCGCCGGGCAGACGGCGGCGTCGAAGGCGCCCTCGGCGACCAGCCGGGCCGCGTCGGCGGTGGAGGCCGCGGCGAGGACGTCGGCGGCGGGCAGGTGCTCGGCCACCCAGCCGCGGGTCTGGGCCAGCGCGTGCGGGTGGCTGGCCACCGAGCCCACCCCGTCCAGCCCGACACCGGGGCGAACGGCCAGCACGAAGTCGACGGCCAGGAACACCTCACCGGTGATGACCACGGGGTCCCCGGCGGCCAGTCCGTCCAGGGTCGGGGACACCGATCCCTCGACCGAGTTCTCCATCGGGACGAAGGCCGCGTCGACCTCACCGGCGCGCAGCGCGGCCAGTGCGGCGGGCACGCTGGCGGCCGGTCGCCGCTCCCCCTCGGAGGAGGCACCGAGACTGCGGAGGGCCGCCTCGGTGAAGGTACCCTCGGGCCCCAGATAGGCGAACCGCGTCGGGTGCTGCTGAGGCATCCGACGAGGGTAGTGCGGCCGGGTCGGGTCCAGTCCCCGACCCGGGGGGAGCTGCCTCGCCACCGGCCGGGAGCACGGACGCGGGGACCCCGCGCGTCCGGGCGACCCACAGGTGAGTGGAGGACGTGGTGAGCACCGGCATCCCGGCCCTCGTCGACGACGCCTTCCTCGCCCAGGCGCGCTGGACCCTGCTCGAGGCCAGCGACCGGGAGGACGCCCACGCGTTCCTGGACACCCTGGCCGCCGTCGAGGCCGACCTCACCGGAGCGGGCACCCCGCGCTGGGTGGCCTGGTCGCACGCCTTCGCCGCCCGCCGCCTGCTGGCCACCCACGACCTGGAGGCCGCAGCCGCCGAGGTCGCGGCCGCCCGCGCGGCGACCGAGTTGTGCCCGGCCGACGCCGAGCGGGCCCTGACGCTGGCCTACCTGGCGCACCTGGAGGTCAGCGGCGACCGCTCCGACGCCGCCATGCACCTGGCCGTCGACGCCAGCCTGCTCACCGACCAGGTGCCCGCCGACGACCCCAGCCGCGAGCTGCACCAGGCCCACCACTGGCTCTCCCTGGCCCTCACCCGGCTCGACCTGGAGGAGCTCGCGGTCGCCCAGGCGCTGCGCGGTCACCGGGTCGCCACCGCCCTGGGCGGGGTCGCCGACCGCTGGCGGCTGCTGCGGCTGTGCGCCCAGCAGCACGCCGAGCTGGCCCAGACCGTGCACCGCCGGGGGGACGAGGTCCGTGCTGCCCGGCTGGCCGCAGTCGCGCTGCGCTGCTCGCACGCCGCGACCGCGCTGGACTGGGAGCCCCCGGACGCCGAGAGCGACCTGCTGGCCGTCGTCCACGGCTGGGCCTTGACCCTGGCCGACGACCTGGACGACACCCTCCCGGCCCTGCGCCGGGTGCGCGGCCGGATCGAGGCCGAGGGCGGGCTGTGGCTGCTCGGGTACGCCGACCTGGCCCTGGCCCGGCTGCTCACCCGCACCGCCCAGCGCGAGGCCACCCGGGTCGGGAGCACCGAGGCGCCCGCGTCGGTCCGGCTGGCCGACGAGGCCACCGACCTGCTGGTCGCCGCGGCCGGCGCGTTCGCCGCCGTGGGCGACCGCCGCCGGCACCGGCAGTGCCTGCTCGAGCTCGGCCAGGCCACCGCCGCGCTGGGCCGGGCCGCCGAGGCCCTGCACTGGCTGGAGGCCTACCGGGCCGAGGCCTCCCAGGTGGCACTGCGCAGCCGCGAGCTGTGGGCGGAGATGTTCGTCCGCCGCAGCCGGCTGCGGGAGGCCGAGCGGCAGGCCGCGCTCATGCGCCGGCACGCCATGGAGGACCCGCTCACCGGGCTGGGCAACCGGCGCAGCGCCGAGCGCCGGCTCGCCGAGCTCGACCTGACCACCACCACCGCCTCGCTGGCCGTGGTCGACGTCGACCGGTTCAAGTCGGTCAACGACGACAACTCCCACCTGCACGGGGACGCCGTCCTGCGCCGGTTGGCCGACCTGCTCCGGCTGCACTGCCGCACCGGCGACGAGGTCTTCCGCTGGGCCGGCGACGAGTTCCTGGTGATCCTGCCCGGGGCGCACGAGGCGCAGGCCGTGGTCGCCATGGAGCGGCTGCGGGTGGCCGTCGTCGAGTGCCCGTGGGACGAGCTGGACCTCGCCGGACCGGTGACGGTGAGCATCGGCATCGCCACGACCCACCCGGACCAGACCGGACCGCAGAGCTGGCGGCAGCTGTTCGACAGCGCCGACCTGCACCTGTTCTCCGCCAAGCGCACCGGCCGCGACCGGGTCCGCACCGGCACCCCCGCCCCGGCCACCGGTCCGGGCGACACCGGCGCCGGGGGGCAGCCCTCGACCGCGCACGCCTCGGTCGACGAGCTGGTCGACGAGCTGCTGGGCGCCCGCACCCAGCGCCCGCCGGGCTGGGCGTTCGCACCCGACGACGAGCCGTCGTCGTGAGCGCTCCCCGACCCCGCCGGTCGGGTGCCGGGACGGGCGACCGACAGCACGGACGGGCGGACTCCCGGCGTGCCCCGGGCCCGGTGCGTGACAGCGGCACCGCCAACGTGCACTCTGCGCTCGTGCCACCCGGGGTCCTGCACGAGCAGGTGAGTTCCGCGCTGGCCAACTGGCAGCTGGACCTCGCCGAGACGCTCCTGGCCGACGTCGACGGCGACGCCGGTCTCTCCGTGCCGCCCACCGCCGGCGCCCCGCTGACCTCCCTGGCCCGCGCCTGGGCCGACACGCTGCGCGCCGAGCTGCTGGTCCGGCGGTTGCGGATGGCCGGTTTCACCCTGCTCGGTGACCCGATCGACGCCTCGGCCACCGAGGAGCCGCTGGACCTGCACGACGGGGTCGCCGAGCTGCTCGAGGCCGCCGAGACCCCCGACGACGCCCCGGTCGCGGCCGTCGAGCTGGGCACCCGCTCGGAGTCCGCCGCGCACGCCGCGCTGGCGATCGCGCTGGTCCGCTCCGCCCGGGCCGCCTTCGACGCCTCCGACGACGACCTGCAGCGCGCCGCCGGCCTGGCCCGGCACGCCCGGATCGAGCTGCTCTCCCGCCGCACCGACGCCGCGATGGACGAGGCGGTCGAGGCCGCCAGCCTGCTGGACCCGGCGCTGCCGGCCAGCCCGCTGCTGGTGCACACCCTGGGCGCCCTCTCCGGGGTGCTCGCCGACCTCGAGCTCATGCCGCTGGCCCTGGACTACCAGCGGCGCGCCCACGACACCGCCGTCCGGCTGGCCGACGACGTGCCCGGCGCCGGGTCCGCCGCGCTGGTGGGGGACACCGCCGCCCGTCTGGCGGCGCTGTGCGCCGAGGTCGGGGAGAACCTGCTCGACGACGCCCGCACCGACGACGCCCGGCCCTACTTCGCCGAGTCCCGGGCGCTGGCCGACCGGGCGCTCGCCGAGCTGCCGGTCGGTGACCCCCGCCGGGTCCAGGCCCAGGTCGTGCACGGGTGGGCGCTGGTCGGGCTGGGCGAGTGCCCGGCCGCCGTCGCCCCGCTGCGGCAGGCCGTCGCGCTGACCTCCGAGGACGACCGCGGGCTGCTCGCCTCCGCCGAGCTGGCGCTGGGGCGGGCACTGCGTCGGTCCGGCAGCCTGGTCGGGGACACCGCCCGGGTCCGCTCGGCCGACGACCACCTGGCGCACGCCCTGGCACTGGCCACCGAGCACGGCCTGCCCCGCCTGCGCCGGTCCGCGCTGCGCGAGCTGTGCACGCTGCACGCCGAGCTCGACGACGCCGCCCGTGCGCTGCCCTACCTCCAGGCCTACCTGGCCGACGAGCTGGACCGGGTCGACGAGCGGCGCACCCGCTGGGTCGAGCTGTTCGGCCGGCGCAAGAGCCTGCTGGAGACCGAGCGGGCCGCCGGCCAGCTGCGCCGCCAGGCCTACGAGGACCCGCTGACCCACCTGCCCAACCGGCGCTACGCCGAGGCCCGCCTCGACGGTCTGCTGGCCGCGGGCGCCGCGCCCGCGCTGGCCGTGGTGGACATCGACCACTTCAAGTCGATCAACGACGCCGCCGGGCACCCCGGCGGTGACGCCGTGCTCCGCGCCGTCGCCCAGCTGCTGGTCGACGGAGTGCGCGACAGCGACGAGGTGTGCCGCTGGGCCGGCGACGAGTTCGTCGTGCTGCTGCCCGACACCACCGCCGAGCAGGGCGAGCGGGCGATGGAGCGGATCCGCCGGTCGATCTCGGGCAACGACTGGTCCGCCCTCGGCATCGACGTGCCGGTCACGATCAGCGTGGGCATCGCCTCGGCGGCCCGCGGGGACGACCGGCGCACCCTGTTCGCCGCCGCCGACGGCGTGCTCTACGACGCCAAGCGCAGCGGCCGGGACCGCGTCGTCCGGCTCTCCGGGGTCACCCAGACCCGGGCCACCGAGGACCCGACCGCCGAGGTCGCGCCGGTCTACCGGCTGTCCCCCACCTTCCTGGAGGGCGAGCTGCTGCCCGCCGACACGGCCCCCGCGGATGACCCGGAGTCAGGGGACGGGCCGGTTAGTGTCACTGACGTGCAGCCGCAGACCCACGCCGAGGAGTCCGGCCCGAGCGACGCGACGCGGCGTCCCGGCCGGCCCACCGACGTGCTCTTCGGCGACGGGCCCGCTGCCGAGCCGACCCCGGCGGCCGACGAGCAGGACGACGCCCCCGACGAGGACGGCGCGGGCGGCTTCGCTCGGCTCCTCGTCGAGCCCGTCCCCGGTGCGGGCGGCCAGCGCGAGCAGCGCGGCCGCACGGTCCGGCCCGAGCCCGCCCCCCGCCGGCAGGAGACTCCTCAGGCCGAGGTGCGCCCGCCCAGCACCAGCCCGGTGGTCACCCGCCAGCCCCCCGCCACCGTCGGCCCCGACGTCATCTGGGGCACCGGGCGCAGCACCGAGCAGGTCCTGGCCCTGGTCCGCGACGCCCGCCGCGAGTTCCCCGACCGGGCCGCGGTCGTCGTCCGGGCCTCGGCGGAGACGCTGGTCGCCCTGGCCAGCGAGCACGACGCCTACACGACCATGGACGCCGCCGCGATGGCCGCCGCCGTCGGCCCACTGCCCGAGGTGCGGGGCCGGGTCGCCGTGCTGTGCGCCAGCTCCGGGGACACCCCGGTCGCCGCCGAGGCCGCGTTCGTGGCCAAGGTGACCGGCACCGAGGTCACCCGGGTCGACGACGTCGGGGGCAGCCGGATGCGCCCGCTGCTGGCCGACAGCTCGCTGCTCACCGATGTCGACTGCCTGGTGGTCGTCGCCGGCCTGGACGCCGCACTCGCCACCGTGGTCGCCGGGATGACCGAGGTGCCGATCGTCGCCGTCCCCACCTCCACCGGGCAGACCAGCTCGTTCGGCGGCTTCGGCGCGCTGCTCACCGTGCTCAACTCGGCGAGCCCGGGCGTGGTCGTCTCCAACATCGACAACGGCTACGCCGCCGGCGTGTTCGCCGCCCGGATCGCCCGGCGGTCCATCCCCCGCTGACCCGGGCCGCGCCGCGCGGGGCACCATGACCTCGTGATCGGCTGGCTGGACCTCGCGGCGGGTGCGAGCGGCGACATGCTGCTCGGCGCCCTGGTCGACGCCGGCGTGCCGCTGGCCGTGGTGCAGGGCGCCGTCGCCGGGCTGCCGGTCGAACCGGTGCTGCTGCGCACCGAGCAGGTCACCCGGCACGGGTTGGGTGCCACCCGGGTGCACGTCGACGCCCCGCCGAGCACCCACCACCGCACCTGGGCCGACGTCCGGGAGCTGCTGGGCGGCGCGACGCTGGACGACGCCGTCCGGGAGCGGGCGCTGGCCGTCTTCGCCCGGCTGGCCGCGGCTGAGGGCCGGGTGCACCGGGTGCCCGCCGACGAGGTGCACTTCCACGAGGTCGGCGCCCTGGACGCCCTGGCCGACGTGGTCGGGGTGGTCGCCGGGTTCGCCCACCTCGGGCTGGCCGAGCTGCACGCGACCTCGGTGGCGCTGGGCAGCGGCACCGCCCGCGGGGAGCACGGCGTCGTGCCGGTGCCCGGACCGGCGGTCCTGGAGCTGCTGACCGGTCTGCCGGTGCACGCCGGACCGGTGCCGCACGAGTGCTGCACCCCGACCGGGGCCGCGCTGGTCGCCGAGCTGGTGGACGTCTGGGGCCCGATGCCCGGGATGCGGCCGGCCCGGGTGGGGTCCGGTGCCGGCGGCCGCGACCCGGTCGAGCTGCCCAACACCGTCCGGCTGGTGCTCGGGGAGCCGGCGGCCACCCCCGGCGCGCCCGTGGTGCTCGAGGCCAACATCGACGACCTGGACCCCCGGCTGTGGCCCGGGGTGCTCGACGCGCTCTTCGCCGCCGGGGCCAGCGACGCCTGGCTGACCCCGATCCTGATGAAGAAGGGCCGCCCGGCACACACGCTGGCCGCGCTGTGCCGGCCCGAGACGGTGGCCGCCGTCCAGCGGGCGGTGTTCGCCCACACCCCCACGATCGGGCTGCGCGTCTCACCGGTGGGCAAGGTGGCCCTGGCCCGCAGCCAGGACCACGTCGACGTCCTGGGCGGCCGGGTGGGCACCAAGACCGCCCGGGACGACGCGGGCCGGGTGCTCAACGTCAGCGTCGAGTTCGAGGACGTCGCCGCCCTGGCCCGTGAGCGGGGTCTCCCGGTCAAGGAGGTGCTGCGTGCCGCCACCGCGGCGGCATGGGCTAGGGTCCCGGGCGGAGAAGGGGAGTAGCCCCCCGTCCGCTGGTCGACATGCTGGTGCCCCCCGGGGCACCCGGTCAGCGGGTCCGGTGCGAACCGGATGGGCGAGACCTTCGACTGTTGCAGTCCACCCACCCGTGGCGCTGCCGGTCGGAGGCGTGCGCCCCCTGCCCGGTCGCGCCGAGCAGAGAAGAGGCCCCCGTGGTCCTGTCCGTCGTCGCTGCGGCGTTCATCCTGATCCTCCCGGTCGAGCTGCCGGACAAGACGCTCTTCGCCACCCTGGTGCTGGCCACCCGGTTCGCCCCGTTGCCGGTCTTCGTCGGCGTCGGCACCGCGTTCGCCGTGCAGGTGGCCATCGCGGTCACCGCCGGCTCGCTGCTCTCGCTGCTGCCCGCGGCGCTGGTCAGCGGCATCGTCGCGCTGCTGTTCCTGGTCGGCGCCGTGCTGCTGTGGCGCAGCGCGAACAGCGGACCCGAGGACGGCGGTGAGGCCGAGCAGCGCGAGAAGACCCCGTTCCTGCGCGCGGCCGCGATCTCCTTCGGCGTGCTGTTCGCCGCCGAGTGGGGCGACCTGTCTCAGCTGGCCACCGCCGGCCTGGCCGCCCGCTACGACGAGCCGCTCTCGGTCTTCGTCGGCGCGTGGGCCGCGCTGCTGGTCGTCTCCGGGCTGGCCGTCTTCCTGGGCACCAAGCTCGCCGACAAGCTGCCCATCCCGCTGATCCGCCGGGTCGCCGCGGTGCTCTTCGCGGTCTTCGCCGTCGTCGCGGTGGTGGAGACGGTGCGTCAGCTGGTCGGGTGACCTCCTCCCCCGGCCGGGGGACCCTGTCCGGGACGTCTCAAGACCACTAGCGTCCGGGCCGTTGTCCTCCTGACGGACGACGGGTCCGCCGACAGGACGGGTGGGACGTGGGCATGCTCAGCGAGCGGTACGGGGACGGCGTCCTCGACCCGCCGGACGACGACGCCGCGCAGCGGGAGCGCCAGCACCGGGTGCTGGTCGACCTCGACCTGCTCGACGCGCCGTCCGACGCCGAGCTCGACGCCGTCACCCGGCTGGCCGCGACGGTCTGCGGCACCCGCTTCGCCGGGATCCACCTGCTGGACACCGACGTCATGACCCAGCCGGCCACCTTCGGGTTCACCGGCGGGGCGTCACCCCGCGACGAGTCGCCCTGCCACCGGGTGGCGCAGTTCGGCGGGGTCTTCGTCTCCCCCGACCTGGCCGCCGACCCCCGGTTCGTCGACAGCGCCTGGGTCGACGGACGCTGGGCCCGGGTGCGCCTGTACGCCGGTGCACCGCTGGTGGTCGACGGGGTCGTCATCGGCACGCTGTGCGTCAGCGACGAGGTGCCGGGGGTGCTCACGGAGGACCAGGTGGCCCGGCTGAACGACCTCGCCTGGGTGGTGGTGGCCCTGCTGGAGCGCCGCCGGGCCGCCCGGATCGGCGAGGCGGCCCGCGCCGAGCTGGTGCGGGCCAATGACGAGCTGGTGCGCACCCAGGCCTTCGACCGGGCGCTGCTGGAGGCGCTGCCGGTGGGCGTGGTGGCTGCCGACGCCGAGGGCCGGATCACGCTGTTCAACCAGGTCAGCCGCTTCTGGCACGGCCACGACACCGACAGCGGTCTCACCCCGGCGGAGCTGCCCACCGCCTACGACCTGTTCGAGGCCGACGGGCGGACCCCGCTGCCGGCCGACCAGGTGCCGCTGCTGCGGGCCTACACCGAGGGCCGGGTCACCGACGCCGAGATCGTCATCCACCCGCACGACCGGTGCCCGCGCACGGTGTCCTGCTCGGCGACCGAGGTGCGCGACGTCTCCGGCCGGTTCCTGGGTGCGGTGGTCGCGATGGCCGACGTCACCGCCCAGCGCGAGCTGGAGGAGCAGCTGCGCACCGCGGCGCTGCACGACCCGCTGACCGGGCTGCCCAACCGCAGCCTGCTGGTCGACCGGCTCGACCACGCCCTGGTCGCCGCCGCCCGCCGGGGTGACCAGGTGGCCCTGCTGTACTGCGACCTCGACGGGTTCAAGGCCGTCAACGACGCGCACGGGCACGCCGCCGGGGACGAGGTGCTGGCCCAGGCCGCGGTCCGGCTCGCCGCCGTCGTCCGGCCCGGCGACACCGCCGCCCGCATCGGGGGCGACGAGTTCGTGCTCATGTGCCCCGAGGTCGCCGACCCCGCCGTGGCGGCGGCGCTCGCCGAGCGGGTGACCGAGGCGATGGCCGACCCGCTGTGGTCCAGCGCCGGCCGGCACCAGGTCGGGGTCAGCGTGGGGGTCGCGCTCAGCGGGCCCGCGTCGACCCCGGAGACCATGCTGACCGCCGCCGACGAGGCGATGTACGTGGTCAAGCGCGGGCGCCCCGGCCGGGACTGAGTGTGCCGGGCCGGCCGGCCGGGCACCGTGGGTGCGTGACCGACCCCGCTGCCGCCTACCGCGCCGCCCTGCCCGAGGGCCGCACCACCGAGCTGGACCTGCGCGGCTACGACCGCACCGGCATCCCGGTCACCGCCACGGTGTGGCGGGCTGCCGACGGCACCCGGTCGGGGCACGGCGTGGGTTACGGGGCGACCGAGGAGGCCGCGGCGATCGGCGCGTGGGGCGAGCTGGCCGAGCAGGTGCTGCTCGACGACGCCCTGCTGGCCCGGGAGCCGCGCACCGCCTCCTTCCGCGAGCTGGTGGCCGAGCGCGGGGCCGACCGGGTGGCCGACCCGCGCACGCTGGTGCTCCCCGCCGGCGCGGACGACGACCCGGACCGCCCGCTGCGCTGGCTGCCCACCACCCGCTGGGCGACCGGGGAGGAGGCGCTGGTGCCGGCCGAGTTCGTCGCCCCGCACGCCGCCGGCATCGCCGCTCCTCCCCCGGCCGGGGGCTGGCTGGTCACCCCGATCACCAACGGCATGGGCGCCGGGGACACGATGGAGCGGGCCGTGGGCCACGGCATCGGGGAGCTGCTCCAGCGGGACGGCAACACCGTGGACTTCCGCGCCCTGGACACCGGCCGGGTGGTCACCGGCATCGACGACCCCCAGGCCCTCGCCGCGATCGCTGCGCTGGAGGGGGCCGGGCTGCAGGTGACGGTGAAGCTGGCCAGCACCGAGTTCGCCGTCGTGGTGCACGCGGTGGCCACCGACCCGGCGGCCGAGGTGCCGGTGGTGGTCAGCGCGATCGGGGAGGCCGCCGCCCCCGACCGGGCCGAGGCGGTGCGCAAGGCCGTGCTGGAGCTGGCCTCGTCCCGGGCCCGGCGGGCGTTCGCCTTCGGCCCGTTGGCCGGGGTGCGGGCCCGGCACCCGGACTACCTGGCCGACGAGCTGGCCGCCCCGCTCCCCGAGCAGGAGCCCCGGGCGCTGGCGGCGATGACCGCCTGGACCGGCCTGGGCACCCCCGAGCTGACGGACCTGCTCGCCCCGCTGTGGGCGCGCCGCACCGAGGTGCCCTTCGCCGGGCTGCCCACGTCGGCGGTGCACGGGCCGGCGGAGACGCTGGCGCTGTACCGGGAGCGACTGGCCGGGTTCGACCTGCTCGTCGCCGCGACCGAGGTGAGAGGGGTGCACGTGGCCAAGGTGCTGGTCCCGGGCCTGGAGGTGGAGACGCTGTCCTACGGCCGGATCGGCGAGCGGGTGCTGCAGCGGCTGCTGGCGAGGGGCAGCGACCTCGTGGGGCTGGGGGTCGCCGAGGGCCCGGACCGCCGGCCCGTGCGGCTCACCCCCGAGGCCACCGAGCGGGTCGGCGGGCCGGCCTGGCTGGACGTCGCCGCCGCGGCCCGCACGGTCGGCGAGCTGTACCCGCTGTACCGGGAGCCCACCCGGCACGCACCCCAGCGGCTCGCTCAGTCCTGAGGCGTGGTCCGGCGCTCGGCGATCGCGGCCAGCCGGGACAGCGCCTCGACGTTCCGCCTGACCAGCACCGCCTCGCTGACCGGGTTGTGCAGCCAGCTGCCCGGCCCGGACACCGGGGTCTCGGTGAAGACCACGCGGGTGCCGCCGTCGGCGGGGTGCAGGACGACCTCCACCCGGGCCGAGCCGAGCGGGCGGCCCTTGGCCAGCAGCACCAGCCGGTGCCCGGGCTCGCTCTGCTCGACGACCGCCTCGTCGTCCAGGGTCACCGGCCAGTTGCCCTGGGCGTGGTGGATGCGGGTGCCGACGGCAGGCCACGCCGCCTCGACGGCGCGCACGTGCGAGGCGCCCACCACCCAGTTGCTGTAGGCCCAGCCGTCGGCCAGCACGGCCCAGACGGCGGCGGGCTCGGCGGAGACGTGTCGTTCGACGGTGGCCATCGGACCATCCTGCTCCTCAGCGGAGGCGTTCCCGCAACCCGATGGCCAGACCCGCCACGGTCAGCCGGTCCGCGGCCCCGCCGACGACCCGGGCCAGCCGCTGCCGGCGCACCCCGGCCAGCCGCAACCGCAGCTGCACCCGGGTGCCCGGTCCCTCCGCGCGCAGCGCGATCGCCCAGGTCAGCCGGACGGCGCCGCGGGTGGAGCGGTGCACCAGGGTGTGCGGCGGCTCCAGGACGGCGGCGGTGAAGGTCGCGTGCCGGCCGCCCCAGTCGGGGATGGTGTCGCCGACGGCGAGGTCCAGCAGCCGGGGCTCCAGGTGCCGCAGGCCCCGCCGGGCGGGCGGGGTGAGCGCCTCGACCCACCGCGGCAGGTAGTACCCGCCGCGCCGCTTGCCCAGCTGCACGAACCACGGCCAGACCGCGGCCGGGGGCGCGGGCAGCGAGAACGCGGTGTCCATCACGACGGCGGCGTCGGGGACCAGGTCGTCCCCGGGCAGCGTCGCCGCCACCTCGGCGGCCGTCGGGCGGATGCTCACCCCGGGACGTTGTCCCGCAGCTCGGCCAGCCAGAGTGCGGCCGAGCCGTCCGAGGGGGCCCGCCAGTCCCCGCGCGGGGACAGCGAGCCGCCGGCCGACACCTTGGGCCCGTTGGGCATCGCCGAGCGCTTGAACTGGCTGAACCCGAAGAACCGCTGGCAGAAGACCTCCATCCAGCGGCGGATCTCGGCCAGGTCGTACGCCGTCCGCTTGGCCTCGGGGAAGCCGTGCGGCCAGTCGCCGGCCTCGGCGTCCCGCCAGGCGTGCCAGGCCAGGAACGCGATCTTGGAGGGCCGGAACCCGTAGCGCAGCACGTGGAACAGGGTGAAGTCCTGCAGCGCGTACGGCCCGATCGACGCCTCGGTGGACTGCGCGGTCTCCCCCGGCACCAGCTCGGGGCTGATCTCGGTGTCCACGATCGCCTGCAGGATGCCGCCGACCTCGGCGTCGAACTGGCCGGAGCCGATCACCCAGCGGATCAGGTGCTGGATGAGCGTCTTGGGCACCCCGCCGTTGACGTTGTAGTGGCTCATCTGGTCGCCCACGCCGTAGGTGGACCACCCCAGCGCCAGCTCGGACAGGTCGCCGGTGCCCAGCACGATCCCGCCGCGGTGGTTGGCGATCCGGAACAGGTAGTCCGTCCGCAGCCCGGCCTGCACGTTCTCGAACGTCACGTCGTAGACGTCCTGCCCGTCGGAGAACGGGTGGTCGATCTCCTCGAGCATCAGCCGGGCGGTGGGCGTGATGTCCAGCTCCGCGGCGGTGACGCCCAGGGCGCGCATCAGGGCCCAGGCGTTGCCCTTGGTGTGGTCGCTCGTGGCGAAGCCGGGCAACGTGTAGGCCAGGACGTCGCTGCGCGGGCGGCCGACCCGGTCCATCACCTGGGCGGCGACGATCAGCGCGTGGGTGGAGTCCAGCCCGCCGGAGACCCCGATGACCACCTTGGGGTCGCCGATCGCACCGAGCCGCTGGGCGAGGCCCGCGACCTGGATGTTGTAGGCCTCGTAGCAGTCCTGGGCCAGCCGGGCGTCGTCGCTGGGCACGAACGGGAACCGCTCCAGCTCCCGGCGCAGGCCGAGGTCCGCGTCCGGCGGGGCCAGCGTGAAGTCGACCGTCCGGGTGACGGGATCGTGGTGCCGCCGGTTGTCGTCGAAGGTGCCCATCCGGGCCCGCTCCTGGCGGAGCAGGTCCAGGTCGACGTCGGCCACCGCGCGCCGGTCGCCGTCGGGGAAGCGGTCGGTCTCGGCCAGCAGGACGCCGTTCTCGTAGACCAGGGTCTGCCCGTCCCAGGACAGGTCGGTGGTCGACTCGCCCTCCCCCGCCGCGGCGTAGACGTAGGCCGCCAGGCAGCGGGAGGACGCACTGCGCACCAGCAGCCGGCGGTCCTCGGCCCGGCCGACGGTGATCGGCGAGCCGGACAGGTTGACCAGCACGGTGGCCCCGGCCAGCGCGGCCTGCGCACTCGGCGGGATCGGCACCCAGACGTCCTCGCAGACCTCGGCGTGCAGCACCAGGCCCGGCACGTCGGTGGCGGCGAAGAGCAGGTCGGGGCCGAAGGGCACGTCCTCGCCCGCCACCCGGACCGTGCCGGTCTGGTCGTCGCCGGGGGCGAGCTGGCGGCGCTCGTAGAACTCCCGGTAGGTCGGCAGGTAGGACTTCGGCGCGACGCCGAGCACCCGGCCGCGGTGCACCACCACCGCGCAGTTGTAGACCCGGTTGCGGTGCCGCAGCGGGGCGCCGACGACGAGCACGGGCAGCAGGTCGCGGCTGCCCTCCACCACGGTCTGCAGCGCGGTCTCGACCGAGTCCAGCAGCGGGTCCTGCAGCAGCAGGTCCTCGATCGAGTACCCGGACAGGGTCAGCTCGGGGAACACCGCGACCGCGACACCGTCGTCGTGGCAGGCCCGCGCCTGGCGCAGCACGGCCGCGGCGTTGGCCGGCGGGTCGGCCAGCGCGGTGCGCTGGGTGCACGCGGCGACCCGGGCGAACCCGTGCGTGTACAGCGAGGTGAACCCCATGGGGTCAGTCTCCCGCGCCCCGCGGCCGGACGTCGTTCGGGCCACCCGGAGGGGTCAGCGCAGGCCGCTGCGGGCCACGCCCTCCACGAACTGCTTCTGGAACAGCGCGAACACCACGAGCACCGGCAGCGTCGACAGCAGCGCCATGCCCATCAGCGCCGGGTAGTCGGTGCCGTACTCGCCCTGCAGGAACGCCAGCCCGATCGGCACGGTGAACAGCTGCTGGTCGTTGAGCACGATCAGCGGCCAGGCGAACTCGTTCCAGCGGTACATGAACGTGAGGATCACCAGCACCGCGATCAGCGGCCGACACATCGGCAGCACCACCGACCAGAACACCCGCAGGTGCCCGGCGCCGTCCATCCGGGCGGCCTCGAGGATCTCGTCGGGGATGGCGAGCATGAACTGCCGGCACAGGAAGATGCCGAACGCCTCCGCCGCGCGCGGCACGATCACCGCCCAGTAGGAGTCGATCCAACCCAGCCCGGCGACCAGCTGGAACTGCGGCACCATCACGACCTGCACCGGGATCATCAGCGTCGAGACGATGACGACGAAGACCGCCTGCCGGCCACGGAACCGGTACTTGGCCAGCACGTAGCCGGCCATCAGGTTCAGTGTCACCGACAGCGCCATGGCCACCAGCGCGATGGCCAGGGAGTTGACGAAGAAGCTGCCGAAGGGCAGCAGCTCGAAGGCCCGGCGGAACCCGTCCAGGGTGGGGTTCTCCGGGAACCAGCGCAGCGGGCCGCTGGTGAGCGAGCCCTGCCCGCTGAAGGCGGTGACGACCATCCAGTACAGCGGGAAGAGCATCACCACCGCGCCCAGGACCAGTGCGACCTTGCGCCCGGAGATCCACCCGGCCCCACCGCGCTTCGGGGTCCGCCGCGGCGCCTCGGGCCTGTTCTGCAGGGTGGTCACTGGTCGGCCTCCGTCGCCTTCTGGCGGCGCCACCACAGCGCCGTCAGCACCGCGATCAGCAGGTAGGTGACCACGCCGATCGTCGCCGCGTAGCCCTGCCGGCGGGCGTCGAAGCCCTCGGCGTAGGCGTAGGTCACGAGCATCTCGGTGGCGTTGCCCGGGCCACCGCCGGTGAGCACGTAGACGATGTCGAACACCTGGAAGCTCTCGATCACGCCCAGGACGACGAGGAACACCGTCGTCGGCTTGAGCAGCGGCACGATGACGTGCCGCAGCCGGGTCCACCGCCCGGCGCCGTCCATCTGGGCGGCCTCCAGGTACTCGGTCGGGATCGACTGCAGCCCGGCCAGGTAGACGACCATGCAGAAGCCGATCTTGGTCCACACGCTGATCAGCACCAGCGAGGCCATCGCGCCGACGCCGTCGGACTGCCAGGGCACGCCGTCCAGACCCGCCCCGCGCAGCAGCCGGTTGACCACCCCGACGTTCTCGTTGAACACCCACCGGCCGGCGACGGCGATGACCACGCCGCTGATCACGTAGGGCACGTAGTAGATGCCGCGCAGCAGCCCGCGACCGCGCATCGGCCTGTTGATCGCCAGCGCCACCCCGAGGCCGAGCACCAGCGAGACGGGCACGGTGAGCAGCGCGTAGACCCCGGTGTTGAGCGTGGCCCGCCAGAACGTGTCGTCGCCGAACAGCTCGCTGTAGTTCTCGAACCCGATGAACTCCCGCGGCCCGAACCCCGAGGAGGAGTACAGCGAGAGCCAGAACGTGGCCAGCAGCGGGAGCAGCAGGAACAGCCCGAACACCAGCAGGTTCGGCGAGAGCATCGCCCAGGCGGCGGCGGAGTCCTTCCACGCGCCGCGCCGCTTCCTGGTGGGCCGCTCCTCCTCGTCGTCCTCGGGCAGGGGCGCGGTGACCGCCGCCGGGGCCGCCGTGGTCACGAGAGCCGGCCGGCGATGTCGTCGGAGAGGTCGGCGAGCACCCCGGCCGGGTCGTCCCCGGAGAGGAACGCCTGCTCCAGCCGGTCGACCATCGAGGCGTTGACCGCGTTGAACTGCGGCACGGTGACCTGGGCGGACAGCTCCGGGGTGATCGTGGTGGCCTGCTGCACGAAGAGCTCCATGAGGTCGGGGCGGACGGCGTAGTCCAGCTGCTGGTCCAGCAGCGCCGTCCGGGTGGGCAGCACGGTGGCCTGCGCGCAGAACAGCGCCTGGGCCTCGTCCCCGGACAGGTAGGCCAGGAAGTCCGCGGCGGCCTCGGGGTTCTTCGACTGCGAGGTGGCGACCACGGCGTTGCCGCCCAGGTCGGCCGAGGCCCGCTCGTCCCGGGGCAGGAACGTCGCGCCGTACTCGCGGCCGGCGCTGAGGAAGGCCGGGTCGATGGTGGGCAGCAGGAAGTCCCCGGCGAACACCATCGCGATGGTGCCGGCGGTGAACAGCTCGTCGACGTAGGCGCCCTTGGTCGACGTCGTCCGCGGCACCAGGCCGTCGGTGAAGAAGGACTGGGTGAACGCCAGGGCGTCCCGGCCCGCCCGGCTGTCGATCGCGGGCCCGGTGAGGTCCTCGGTGAGCAGCCGGCCGCCGAGCTGGTCGACCCAGTTGAGCCAGCGGTAGGCCCCGGCGAGCTGCCAGTTGACCCCGAAGGCGAACTGGGCCTCCCCGGTCGGCAGCGACCGGGCGATCGAGCCGAACTCCTCCCAGGTCCAGGCGTCGTCCAGGCTCTCGGGGATGCGGGCCCCCGCGAGTGCCTCGGTGTCGTAGAGGACCAGGGAGGTGTCGGTGTGGTGCGGCACGCCGTAGACCCGGCCCTCGGACTGCACCGCGGAGACGAACGCCGGGCCGAACCCGTCGACGAACCCGCTGGGCAGCAGGTCGGTGAGGTCGAGCAGGGCGTCGCCGGCGGCGTAGATGCCGATGTCCTGGTAGGTCACCCGGAACAGATCCGGCGCCCGACTGCTGGCCAGGCCCGCGTCGATGCCGGTCAACGCCTCGCCGAACGGGACGACGTTGAACACCACCGGGATGCCGCTGGTGCGTGACCACTCCTCGGCGACGGTGGTGAACGCGGTCAGCTCGGCGTCACCGGCCCACAGCGTGAAGCTGAGCCGGCCCTCGCGGCTGGCCGTGCCGTCCCCGCGCTGCAGCTCGAACCCGGTGCCGCACCCGGCGAGGGCCAGCGCACCGGCCCCCGAGGCGGCCAGGAAGGACCGTCGCGAGAACCCGCGACTCCGTCGTGAGTCGATCACCGCTGAACAGTCGGGGTTCCGCACGTCACACGCGAGTCGATCTTGGTCCCCCGCTGACGAGAAGCGCCCTTCTCGTCAGGGGTGGAGGCGCTCGACGGCGGCGTTGGAGGTCCAGAGCCGGACGTCGGACGCGGCGACGGCGGCATCGCCGGGGGCGGCCGGGTCGAAGGGGGTGCCGCCCAGCCAGGCCCAGGCGGCCGGACGGCGGCCGATCACCTCGGTGAGCCGGGCCAGCGGGCGGTGCACCTGCCGGTCGACGTCGGCCGGGGTGCGCACCGAGGCCGAGCTGGCGTGGGTGGCCGAGTGCCCGCAGACGACGTGCCGGGTGGCGAGGTCGGCCAGCGCGTCCCAGCTCATCGCCAGCGGTGCGTCGCCGGGCAGGTCCTCGTCGAGCACGCCGAGGTCGTGCTCGGCGGCGAAGGCGCGCTGCTCGGCGGCGGGGCAGTCCAGGAACTCCGTCGGCGGGTAGAACCAGCCGACCAGGCCCAGCTCCTCGCACAGCGGTGCGGCCACCTCGGCGGCGCTGGCGAAGCCGTCGAAGAACGCCGGGACGACGCCGGGCCGCGGGTCGGTCCAGCGGCCGGTGTCCAGCGCGGTGTGCAGCTCGGCCTCGGTGACCGGGGCGAACCGCGCGGCGTACCAGGTGAGCTCGCGCCGCAGCTCGGCCGCGTGCGAGGCGGGGGTGTTGTGCCAG
This sequence comes from Geodermatophilus sp. Leaf369, assembly GCF_001424455.1. Taxonomy (NCBI): domain Bacteria; kingdom Bacillati; phylum Actinomycetota; class Actinomycetes; order Geodermatophilales; family Geodermatophilaceae; genus Geodermatophilus; species Geodermatophilus sp. Leaf369. The sequence goes on from NZ_LMQA01000001.1 coordinate 1,578,072, forward strand.
TTCACGACCCGCAGGTGCCGGCCGGCGAGGACGGCGTCGTGCACCCGGGCGGCCTCGGCGTCCCGGTCGCCGCGGCCGGTGTCGGCCGGGCGCCAGGCGGCGAGCGGGGCATCGGAGGGCTCCTCCGCCGGACCGGGTGGCCGGAAGCGCAGGTGGGCCAACGCCGCGAGGGCGTCCTGGACGGTGGTGTCCGGGGCGGCGGCCCGGAGCACCCGCCAGGCCCGGTCGAGGTCGTCGGCGAGCGCCCGGTCGTCGCCGGTGCCCGTCCCCGGGGCCCCGCCGTGCAGCGCGACCAGCATCGCCACGCCGGCCCGGTCCTCGTCCTCGGCCGCCACCGCGCGGGCGGCGGCCAGCACCTCGTCGTCGCTCAGCACCCGGTCAGTGTCACCCCCGCCCCACCCCCGGGCAGGGGATGCCCCGCACCCACCTGCGGGGCTCGTCGACGGGTGCAGGGCTTCCCCTGCCTGGGGTGTGGGGCGTCAGTCGGTCAGGCGGTGCAGCGAGGCGGGGAGGTCGCCGGTGTGCAGCACGGCCAGCCGCTGGGTGGCCCGGGTGAGCGCCACGTAGAGGTCGCTGTCACCGCGGACGCCCTCGGTGAGCACCCGCTCGGGCTCGACGAGGACGACGGAGTCGAACTCCAGGCCCTTCGCCTCGGCCGGACGCAACACCACGGTGCCGGCCGAGGAATCAGCGCCGGCGCCGGCGGTGACGGAGGACAGCTCGGCCGAGACGGCAGCCAGCACCGCGTCGAAGCGGCTGACCGGGGTGATGACCGCCGTCGTCCCGCCCTTGCCGGACAGGTCCGAGGTCACCATGACCACCCGGTCGAGCAGCTCGCGCTCGTCCACCCGCTCGGCGCGCGGGTGCTCGCCGCTGCTGCGCACCGAACGGGGCGCCTCCAGCTCCGAGCCCGAGGCGGCCAGCACGTCGGCGGCGACGTCCATGATCTCGGTCGGCGTGCGGTAGTTGACGGTCAGCTGGGCCAGCCGCCACTGGGTGCGGGCGTGCGGGGTGAGCACCTCCGACCAGCTCGAGGCACCGGCCAGCGAGCCGGTCTGGGCCAGGTCGCCGACCACGGTCATCGACAGGGTCGGGCACTTGCGGGCCAGCACCCGCCACGCCATCGCCGACAGCTCCTGCGCCTCGTCGACCACCACGTGCCCGAAGGTCCAGGTGCGGTCGGCGGCGGCCCGCTCGGAGGTGGACCGGTAGTCGGCCTCCTCCTCGCGGTCGGCCAGCCCCTCGGCGTCGAGCAGGTCGGCGGCGGTGAGCTCCTCGGACTCCTCGTCGTCGTCGGCGTCGTGCGAGCGGGAGCCGTGCAGCAGGTCCAGGGTGCGCTGGGCGTCGTCGACCCCGGCCTGGCGGCGGCGGGCGGCCGCGGCGCGCTCGGCGCTGTCGTCCACCCCGAGCAGCTCGTCGGCCTCCTCCAGCAGCGGCACGTCGGCCACGGTCCACGGCGCGTCCGCGGGGCGCAGCAGCAGCGCCCGGTCGGCCTCGGAGAGGTCGCGGCCGGCCCGGGCGAGCCGGTCGGCCGAGGAGAACAGGTCGCGCAGCAGCTCCTCGGGGGTGAGCAGCGGCCACAGCTCCTCCACCAGGTCGGCCACCGCGGGTTCGCCGGCGATCTCCTGACGCAACGCGCGCCGGTCCTCGGCGTCCATCAGGTTCTCCCCGCCGCGGACGTCGGAGCCCAGCCGGTCGGCCACCCGCTGCGCGATGAGGTCGACCAGGCCGCGGTAGAACGCCGGACGGGCCAGGTTGTGCAGCCGGGACGCCCGCCGCGCCTGGGTGCGCACCCGGCTGATGTCGCCGGCACGCAGCCGGATCCGCTCCCGGTCGACGACGACCTCGCGGGTGCCGCGCAGCACGCCCTGCCGCTCCTTGACCGCCGCGGCGATCACGGCGGCCATGTCCAGGCGGCCCTTGACCTCGGCGGTCTCGGGGCCGTCCAGCGCGGTCGCGTCCAGGCCGGGGCGCAGCTGGCCCAGCCCGGCCATCACGACGCCGGTCTCGCCGAGCGCGGGCAGCACGTCGGCGATGTAGCGCAGGAAGGTCGGGGTGGGGCCGACGACGAGCAGGCCGCTGCGGGCCAGCCGGTCGCGGTGGGTGTAGAGCAGGTAGGCAGCACGGTGCAGGGCGACGGCGGTCTTGCCGGTGCCCGGCCCGCCCTGGACGACGAGGATCCCGCGCGAGTCCGAGCGGATGATCTGGTCCTGCTCGGCCTGGATGGTGCGCACGATGTCGGTCATCCGGCCGGTGCGGTCGGCGGTGAGCGCGCGCAGCAGCGCGGCCTCGCCGGTCAGCCCGTGCTCGTCGGCCTCCTCGCCCTCGGCGAGCACCAGCACCTCGTCGTCGACGTCGGTGACGACACGGCCCAGCGTGCGGATGTGCCGACGCCGCGTGACGCCCTCGGGCCGGAACGGGGTGGCGGTGTAGAACGGCCGGCTCGCCGGGGCCCGCCAGTCGACCAGCGCGGGGTCGCCGCCGGCGTCGTCGGCGGGCAGCCCGGTGCGGCCCACGTACAGCGGCTGCGGGGTGGACTCCCGGTCCAGGCGCCCGAGCACCAGGCCGGCCTCCGCGGCGTCCAGCTGGACGATCCGGGTGCCGTGGAAGCGGACCGCGGCCTCCTTCTCCCCCATCGCCTGGGCGTTGTCGACCAGCGGGGCCGAGATGGCCTGCTGCCGGCGGGTGACGGCGAGCTCGCGGGCAGCGTCGAGCCGGGCGTACAGCCCGGTGACGTGCTCCTGCTCGGCGGCGAGCACGGGATCGGTCGGGACCTCAGGGGTGGCACTCGGCACGGTTCGCAGACTCCCTGGGGGTGGCGCTGGACGAGAGGCAGCCACGGTAGTCGCGCTGCCACCCCCGGGGGTCACTCAGGCCGGACGACGCCCCAGGACGGCGTCCAGCGCGGTGGCCAGCCACTCCCGGGCCTGCTCCGCCGACGCCGGGGCCGCGAGCTGCCGGGCCGCGACGTACCCGTCGGGGCGGACCAGCAGCACCCCGCCGTCCGCGGTCTCGCGCAGCCCGGCCCAGGTGCCGTACGGGTCGTCGTAGGGCAGCCCGGGCCCGATCGGGACGGCGGTGAGCTGCAGCCCGCGCTCGGCACCGAGCTCGGCGGCGGCCTCCACCCAGGCCTCACCGCCGACGCCGGTGACGACGGCGAACCGGCCCTTCCCGACCAGGTCCAGGGTGGAGACCTCCCGGCCGTCGCGGGTGACCCAGGTGTGCGGCAGCTTGGCGCCGGGCCAGGTGGTGGGCCGGGCGTACAGCTCGGCGTCCCGCTCGTAGGCCGGCATCGGCGTCCCGTCGGGGACCACCGCGCCCGACGCGTAGCGCTGGTTGTGCTCCACGCCGTGCGCGTCGAACTCGTAGGCCTTGTGCGCGATCGCGTCCCGGACGGCGGCCCGGATGCGGTCGCCCTCGGGGCCCGGTGCCCGGCGCAGCGCGAGCTGGCGCTCGAGCACCTCGACGTCGGTGGTGTCGGTCAGCTCCAGCGCCGCCATGATCCGGCCGGTGTCGGCGATCGACTGGTTGGCCCGCTCGACGACCTGCCGGGCGATGGGGGCGCGCTCGGCGTCGTAGGAGTCCAGCAGCGCGGGGTCGGCGGTCCCGGCGACGACGTGGGCGAGCTTCCAGGCCAGGTTGTAGGCGTCCTGGATCGAGGTGTTGGAGCCCAGGCCGTTGGTCGGCGGGTGCCGGTGCACGGCGTCCCCGGCGCAGAAGACCCGGCCCTTCGCGATCGTCGTCGCGAAGTGGTGGTTGACCGTCCACGGCGACCCGGACAGCACCTCCATCTCGAAGTCGTCGGTGCCCACCAGGCCCACGGCGAGCTCGCGGACGAACGCGTCGGTCAGCTCCGGCGGGCCGTCGGCGACCGCGTAGCCCCACATCAGCATCCACTCGGTCCAGGGCTTGATCATCCGCAGCACGCCCAGCCCGACGCCCTCCTTCTCCGCGCCCGGCTGGAGCATCCAGTAGAGGACCGAGGGCCGGTGCGCGACCAGGTGCGTCAGGTCGGCGCGGAACACGATGCCCAGCGCACCGCCCACCGCGCCGGGGCCCTCGAAGGGCAGCTCGAGGTCGGCGGCGACGGCACTGCGGGCGCCGTCGGCACCCACCAGGTAGCGGGAGCGCACCTCGTACTCCACGCCGGTCATCCGGTCCCGCAGCGTGGTGGTGACGCCGTCGTCGTCCTGGACGTGGGAGACGTACTCGGTCTCGAACCGCACCCGGGCACCCCGGTCCTGGGCGGCCTTCACGATCACCGGCTCGGTGATCGTCTGCGGGGCGTCGAGCATCGTGCAGGGGCTGGCCAGCTCGTAGTCGGCGTGCCGCACGGTGTCGGTCCCCCACGAGGGGATCCGGCCGAGCTCCTCCCCCGCCAGGCTGGTGCAGAACGTGGTGGTGCCCATCAGCTCCCACGGGGTGGCCAGCGCGGTGAGCGTCTGCTCGACGCCCATGTCGCGCAGGGTCTCCATGGCCCGCTGGTTGGTGATGTGCGCGCGTGGCTCCTGGGACAGCCGGCCGTACTTGGTGACGACGAGGACGCGCGTGCCGTAGGTGGCCAGGAACAGCGCGGCGGACGCGCCGGCGGGGCCGGTGCCCACCACCAGGACGTCGGTCTCCACGGGCACGGGTGTCTCCTCAGCTGGGGTGGTGACCGCGGTCACGGCTGGGTCGGACGATCGTTGAACGCGCGACCACTGTCAAGGGAACCCGGCTCTACCCTCGAGCCGTGACCGTGCTGCCGCCCGACGTCGCGGCCGTCCGGGCCGCCGCGCACCGCGAGCGGCTGCTGCCCTGGGTGGGCCCGCACCAGGAACGCCGCAGCCGGCGCGAGACGCACCCGGTCTGGGACTTCCTCTTCACCTACTACTCCGAGTCGCCCGCCAAGCTGCTGCGCTGGCACCCCGGCGTGGGGACGGCGGTGACCGGCGAGCTCGCCGAGGAGCGGCTGGGCTGGCCGATGTACGCCCGGCTCGGGGACGGGTCGGTCGGCCTCGACGTCGCCGCGTTCCGGGCCAAGCGGGGGACGGCGGCCGGCTGGACGGCGTCCCTGCTCGAGCGGACGGCGTCCCGGGCCGGGCAGTTCGGCTGCTTCGGGCTGCACGAGTGGGCGATGGTCTACCGCTCCGGGGACGACGTCCGGCACGGCGCCGTGCCGCTGCGGCTGGGGTCGGCCGGCACCGACGCCGTCGTCGAGGGGCACCGGCTGCAGTGCACGCACATCGACGCGTTCCGCTTCTTCACCGAGCCGGCCGTGGGGCGCAACAGCCTCACGCCCACCCGGGAGACCCAGTCCGAGCTGGAGCAGCCGGGCTGCCTGCACGCCACCATGGACCTCTACAAGTGGGCCTACAAGCTCTCCCCCGCCGTGCCCGGCGAGCTGCTGGCCGACTGCTTCGTGCTCGCCGCCGACGTCCGCGAGCTCGACATGCGGGCCAGCCCGTACGACCTGGCCGACCGCGGCTGGTCCCCCGTGCGCATCGAGACCGCCGCCGGCAAGGCCGAGTACGCCGCCGCCCAGCGCGGCTTCGCCGCCCGCGGCGCGGCCCTCCGCGAGCGCCTGCTGGTCGTCTGCGACGCCGTCCTGGAGCCCGCGGGCGTCTGAGACGCCCTCAGGTCAGCGGCGTCCGCAGGTCGGTGAGCGGGGGCGAGTCCCGCCATCCTGCGACCAGCGGCTCCAGCGCGTCGACCATCCCCGGCACGGCGTCGGCCAGCGGGAAGACCGCGAGCAGCTGCAGCAGCCGGCCCCGCTCGCACAGCGCCAGCACCTGCAGGTCGAGCCCGGGCAGGCCCAGCTCGGCGGCGGCCCCGTCGTACCCGGCCCGCACGCCGGCGGGCACCCCGGCCACGTCCCACTCCCGCGGGCCCAGCCCGACGTGCTCGAAGTCCGAGCTGAGCACCCCGTCGGCGGTCACGATCACGTTGTAGAACGGGGCGTCGCCGTGCACCGGCTGCACCGGCACGTCGGGGAACACCGCGGCGTGCACGGTCGGGTCGGTGGCCCACGGCTCGAGCACCGCCCACTCGGCGAGGGCGCGCTCGACGTCGTCGGCGGTGACGTGGCCGGGCCTGGTGTCGGCGAGCTGGACGATCCCGTCGGGCACCGAGGGGTCCAGGGGCACCAGCCAGTCCAGGTCGACGGGGCACGTGGCCAGCGCTGCGTGCAGCCGGGCCACCACGGCACCGCTCTCGGCCTCGCCGACCGGGTCGGGCAGCTGGTCGACGAGCTCCCACAGGGTCGACGCGTGCCCGCCGGCCTGCAGCGGCTCGGGGTGCGCAGGGCGGACGCACGGGAACCCGGTGCCGGCCAGCCACGCCGTGGCCTGCAGCTCCAGCCGCATCTGGCGCAGCTGCGCGCTCCGGTCGGCCAGCACCGTGCGACCCAGCACCGTGGGCACCCGCGCGACCACCGGGGACGGTGCGAGGTGGACGACGACGGAGAACACGTCGTAGAGCACCCGGGGCTCCTCGACGGCCAGCCCCAGCGTGCGGGCGGCCGCCACGGCAGCGGCGACGGCGGACTCCTGGCGGGCCGGTGCGCTCACCGGCCCGACCCTGCCAGCCCCGCCCGCCGTCGGGCCACCGGTTTCAGGGCAGGCTGCGCAGCCAGTCCGCGATCGCCGTCCCCAGCTCGTGCGGGGAGTCCTCGGGCACGAAGTGCGAGCCCGGCACGGTGACCTCGGTCAGCGCCGGCCAGCGACGCACCAGGTGCCGCAGCCGCCCGGTCAGGATCGAGCCCGGGTCGGCGTCCAGGAAGAGCTTGGGCACCTCGGAGTGCGCCAGCCACTGCCCGTAGTGGTCGACGACGTCGTGCACGTCCGGCGGCACGTGCTCGATCGGGATCTGCCGCGGCCACTCCAGCGTGGGCCAGCGGTCCTCCCGCTCCAGGAACGGCTGCCGGTACCGGTCGTGGGCCTCCGGGGTCAGCCCGTGCAGGGTCGAGGCGGGGAGGATCCGCTCGACGAAGGTGTTGCGGTCCAGGACCAGGGACTCCCCGGCGTCCGAGCGCATGCCCTGGAAGACCCCCTTGGCCGCCCGCGGCCAGTCCGCCCACAGCAGCGGGGAGACGATCGCCTCGGTGAAGGCGATCGCCCGCACCCGCTCGGGGTGCCGGGAGGCCCAGTCGAACCCGAGCGCGGAGCCCCAGTCGTGCAGCACCAGGGTGATCCGATCGCCGAGCTGCAGGTCCTCGAGCAGGTCCTCCAGGTACGCCGCGTGCGTGGCGAAGGAGTAGGTGCCGCGGCCGGCGTCCAGCTTGTCCGACTCGCCCATGCCGATGAGGTCCGGCGCCACGCAGCGGCCCTGGTCGGTGAGGTGCGGGATGACGTTGCGCCACAGGTAGGACGACGTCGGGTTGCCGTGCAGGAACAGGATCGTCTCCCCGGACCCGGTGTCGACGTAGGCCATCTCCTTGCCGCGGATGCTGACGCGGGAACGGGGGAAGCGGTCGTCCGGGGAGGGCAGCACACCCCGATCCTGGCCCCGTCCCCCCGCCCACGCCTGACGAGGTTGACCCTGACGCGGCGTCAGGCGCTTCAGTCGAGATCGTCAGAGAGAGGAGGGGCCGTGAGCCACACGGTGGGAGAGCTCGCCCGGCTGGCCGGGGTCACGGTGCGCACGCTGCACCACTACGACCGGATCGGGCTGCTGACGCCGTCCGGCCGTACGTCGGCGGGGTACCGCGTCTACGACGTGCCCGACGTCGACCGGCTGCAGCGCGTGCTGCTCTACCGCGGGCTCGGCTTCGGCCTCGAGGAGATCGGCGCACTGCTGGACGACCCGGACGTCGACGCGGGGGAACACCTGCGTCGACAGCACCGGCTGCTCACCGAGCAGCTGGACCGGACGCACCAGATGGTCGCGGCCGTCGAGAAGGAGATGGAGGCACGGCAGATGGGGATCTCGTTGACCCCGGAGGAGCGGTTCGAGGTGTTCGGCGACTGGCTGCCCGAGCAGTACGCCGACGAGGCCCAGGAGCGCTGGGGCGACACCGACGCCTGGGCGCAGTCGCAGGGGCGCCAGCAGGCCATGAGCAAGCAGGACTGGCTCGACGTCAAGGCCGAGACCGCCGACCTGGAGGCCCGCTTCGCCGCCGCACTGGCCGAGGGCGCCCCCGCCGACGGGCAGCGGGCGAGGGACCTGGCCGAGGAGCACCGCCAGCAGATCACCACCCGCTGGTACGACTGCCCGCCGGAGCTGCACGCCTGCCTGGGCCGGATGTACGTGGAGGACGAGCGGTTCACCCGGTACTACGACGCGATCGCCCCCGGCCTCGCGCAGTACGTCAGCACCGCCGTCGTCGCCAACGCCGAGCACCCCGCGACCTGACCCTCGTCGGCGTCGATCAGCTGGGACGACCACCGTGCGTCCTCCTCCACCGACGCCGGTGGAGGAGGACGCACTCTCCTCGTCGGAGCTGATCGACGCCGGGTCCGGGCGGGCGCCCCGAGACCCTCGTCACGCCGCGGGTGAACGCCGGGTGGCCGGCGGGCGAGCAGCCGTCGTCGTCACAGGTCCGTGACCTCTTCTTGACCGTTCGTTCACCGGGGGTCCACCGAACGGCACCCGTCCGCTCACCGGCTGACCGGACCGTTCCACCCGACAGCGACCCGGGGGATCCCGGGCGGTCCCCGTCGGGCCTGCGAGCCCGGAACACAAGATGAGGTCACTCGTGAAGCTCAGCACCACCACGCGCACCTGGGCCCTCTCCGCGGCCCTGGTCAGCACCCTGGCCCTGTCCGCCTGTGGCGCCTCGAACGAGGGCGGCGGCTCCGACACCGCCGCCGGCGGCGACTCCGCCTCGGCCGACCTCTCCGGCGAGCTCGTCGGCGCCGGGGCCTCCAGCCAGCAGGCCGCCATGCAGGGCTGGGCCGCCGGCTTCACCTCCGTCGCCCCCGACGTGACGGTCAACTACGACCCGGTCGGCTCCGGCGGCGGTCGTGAGCAGTTCATCGACGGCGGCACCGCGTTCGCCGGCTCCGACGCCTACCTGGACGACGAGGAGCTGGCCGCGGCGCAGGAGCGGTGCGGCGGCGGCGACGTCTTCGAGCTGCCGAACTACATCTCGCCGATCGCCGTGGTCTACAACCTCGACGGCGTCGACGACCTGAACCTCTCCCCCACCGTGCTGGCCGGGATCTTCAACGGCTCCATCACCACCTGGGACGCCGCCGAGATCGCCGCGGACAACCCGGACGCCGACCTGCCCTCGACCGCCATCACCCCCGTGCACCGCGGTGACGACTCGGGCACCACCGAGAACTTCACCGACTACCTCGGCCAGACCGCTCCCGACGTCTGGACCGACGAGGCCGACGGCGAGTGGCCGCTGTCCGGTGGCGAGGCCGCCAACGGCACCTCGGGCGTCATCTCCGCCGTCGAGGCCGGTGCCGGCGCCATCGGCTACGCCGACGCCTCCCAGGCCGGCGACCTCGGCGTGGCCAACATCGGTGTCGGGGACGACTTCGTCGCCCCGTCCGCCGAGGCCGCCGCCGCCGTCGTCGAGAACTCCGAGAACGTCGAGGGCCGCGGCGAGTACGACTTCGCCATCGAGGTCAACCGGCAGACCGAGGAGTCCGGCGAGTACCCGATCGTGCTGGTCAGCTACCACATCGGCTGCATCGACTACGAGGACGCCGCCCAGGGCGAGCTCGTCAAGGCCTTCATGGGCTACGTGATCAGCGAGGACGGCCAGCAGGCCGCGGCCGACGCCGCCGGCTCCGCCCCGATCTCCGACACCCTCCGCGAAGAGGGCCAGACCGCCGTCGACGCGATCAACGCCGGCTGACCCACCGCACCGCAGAACGGCACGGCCCGGCGGCCGGGGCCCACGGCACCGTCGTGGACCCCGGCCGTCGGCGTACCCGCCCCGGTCACCTGGAGACGACGATGACCATCACCGTGATCACGGTGCACCAGCGGGACGACGAACCGGGTTCGCTGGCGGTGTCCGTGCACGCCGACGACGGCTCGGTGCACGAGGCCACCCCCGCGGAGGTGGCCGCCCTGGCCCGCACCCTGGACGCGCACGCCACCAGCCCCGCCCTGCCCGCCGACGACCTGGTCCGCGTCGGCCGGCTCACCATGGCCCCGGCGGGGTACCGGGCCTGGGTGGACGGCGAGGAGCTGCAGCTCACCGCTCGGGAGTTCGAGGTGCTCGAGGTGCTGGCCCGGCAGCCCGGCGAGGTGCTCACCCGCGCCGACCTGCTGCGCCGGGTGTGGGGCGCGGGCCCCGAGCCCGGACGGCGGACCGTCGACGTGTTCCTCATGCGGGTGCGGGCCAAGCTCGGGCCAGCGGCCGGCCAGCTCGTCACCGTCAACCGGGTGGGGTACCGGCTCGACGCCTGACCACCGGCCCCCGCCGGCCGGTACGGTGCCGCATGGCCCACGACCAGGACCTCGCCGACCGTCTGCGCGCGGCGCTGCCCGGGGCGACGGAGCGGGCGATGTTCGGCGGGCTGGCCTTCCTGGAGGGGGGCCGCATGGTGCTGGCCGCCAACCGCGCCGGCGTGCTCATGGTCCGCTGCGACCCCGCCCGGGCCGAGGACCTGCTCGCCCGACCCGGGGTGACCCGGATGGTCATGAGGAGCCGCGAGATGGCCGGCTGGCTGGTGGTGCAGGCCGACCAGCTGGAGGACGAGGCCGCGCTGCGCAGCTGGGTCGAGACCGGACTGGCCGGCGCCGCCGCCGCCCGCTGAACCCGGCGGCGGGCCACGACGGGGGCTGTCCCATCATGACCCGGTGAGGCAGGCGGTCGACCTGCTGCGCCGGCCGTGGGTGCAGCGTGGGATCAGGGCAGCGGTGGCGGCGGGACTGGCCTGGCAGATCGCGCTCCTGCTGCCGCCGACGCTGAGCGACTACGCCTACTACGCCCCGCTGGGCGCGGTGATCGCCGTGCACCCGACGGTGGCCGACTCGGTCTCGGCGGCCTGGCGGACCGTGGCCGCGATGTTCCTGGGCTTCGGCCTGGCCGTCGGGGTCTACGAGCTGACCCGCGGGGTGCCGAACGCACTGACCATCGCGCTGATCGTCGGGATCGCCGTGGTGGTCGAGCAGTGGCGCCTGCTGCGCGAGCAGGCCAGCTGGGTGAGCTTCGCGGCGGTCCTGATGATCACCGTCGGCACCGACGACCCGGCGTCCTACGTGCTCCGCTACGGCGGGCTGACCCTGCTCGGGGCCGCGGTCGGGGTCGCGGTGACCACGCTCCTCTTCCCACCGATGCTGCTCACCCGGGCCGTCGAGCAGCTCGCCGTCACCCGCTCGCTGCTGGCCGCCCACCTCGAGGACGTCGCCGTCGCCCTCCGGGTCGGGCGGGTGCCCAGCCCGGCCGACTGGGACCAGCGCGGTGAGGTGCTCGACGCCGCGCTGGACCGGCTGCGCCGGGACGAGCAGCAGGTGGAGCGGGCCCGGCGGGCCAACCCGCGGGCGCACCGCTGGCAGGGCCGGGCCGGCAGCATCCGCGAGCAGTCCCGCGCGCTGGACCGGGTCGCGGTCCTGATCGACGACCTGACCACGCTCGTGGTGGAGTTCCAGCCGCACCGTCGCGGCCTGGACCGGGTGGACGACGGCACGGGCTGGGTCCTGGCCGACGCCCTCGAGGGGCTGGCCGGGGTCGTGCGCACCCCTTACCACGACGGGGACGACCCCGACGGGCGCGATGCGGCCATCGTCGCCGCCGTCGGGGCGCTGGACCGGCTGACCCACCTGCTGCGCGCCTCGGAGATCCCCGACGACGAGGGGTTCTTCGCCCTGGGTGCGGTGACCGTGGGGGTCCGCCGCTCGCTGCAGGCCCTCGAGGCGCAGGTCCGGCACCCGCAGGAGGCGTGAGCGCTCAGACCCGGATCAGCAGCTCGCCGTGCAGCAGGGCGAGCCAGCCGTCCTCGGCCGCGGCCCAGCGCATCCAGGCCGCGGCGACGTCGTCCAGGTCGGCCGGGGTGGCCAGCCCGTAGGCCACAGCCTGCTCGGCGAAGGCGGACGCCGTCGCCCGACCGGCCCACGAGGTGCCCCACCACTCGCGCTCGGCGTCGCCGGCGTAGCACCAGGCCGAGGTGGTCGCGGTGTGGTCGCGCAGCCCGGCGGCGTGCGCCCAGGAGCGCAGCCGCCGTCCGGCGTCGGGTTCGGCGTCGTTGGCCCGGGCGACCCGGGAGTAGAGCGCCAGCCAGCGGTCCAGCCCGTCGTCGGCCGGGAACCAGGTGGTGGCGGCGTAGTCGACGTCCCGGACGGCGACCACGCCCCCGGGCCGGCAGACCCGCACCATCTCGCGCAGCGCGGCGACCGGGTCGGTGAGGTGCTGCAGCACCTGGTGGGCGTGCACCACGTCGACGCTGTCGTCGGGGAGGTCCAGGGCGTAGACGTCGCCGACGGCGAAGCCCACGTCGACCCCACGCTCGGCCGCCAGCGCCCGGGCCTCGTCCAGCGGGGCCGGGGAGAGGTCCAGACCGGTCACCCGGCCGCCGGGTGCCACCAGCCGGGCCAGGTCGACGGTGATGGTGCCGGGCCCGCAGCCGACGTCGAGGACGTCCAGGCCGGGGCGCAGGTGCGGCAGCAGGTACCCGGCGGAGTTCTCCGCGGTGCGCCAGCGGTGGGACTGCAGGACTGCGTCGGCGTGGCCGTGGGTGTAGGTGTCCACACCGGCAGCATGCACCGCTGTCCCAAGGAGCGGAACGGGGTTCCCGCTCCGTGGGACGGGTCGGTCAGCGGCGGCGCTTGCCCGCCGGACCGGTGGTGGGGTCGGGCTGGGTGCGGTTCCGCGCGGCCCGGCCCCGGGCGCCACCCTCGGCGGGGGCGTCGTCGCCGGCCTGCTCGGACCCGGCGGGCCACAGCACCTTGTAGAGCAGCGCGGCGGCCAGTGCGCCGACGAGCGGGACGAGCAGGAAGAGCCAGACCTGGCTCAGCGCGGTGCCCCCCGAGATCAGCGCCGGACCGAGGCTGCGGGCCGGGTTGACCGAGGTGCCGTCGATCGGGACGGCGACGAGGTGCGCCACGACCAGGGCGAACCCGATCGGCAGGCCGGCGACGGCGGCGTTCGTCGTCCGGGCGGTCGCGGTGAGCACGGTGAGCACCAGCAGCAGCGTGAGCACGAACTCGACGATCAGCGCGGCGCCGATGCCGTAGCCGCCGGTCGAGGCCTCGCCCCAGCCGTTCGTGCCCAGGCCGTCGACGGAGAGGCGGAACGTCGGGTCGGCCGAGCGGATGCCGAACACCACGCCGGCACCGGCGAGCCCGCCCAGGAGCTGGGCGAGGACGTAGACGCCCGCCGCGGCCGGGGCGATCCGGCCCGCGACGAGCGCGCCGAGGGTGACGGCCGGGTTGACGTGACAGCCCGAGACCGGGCCGATCGTGTACGCCAGCACCAGCAGGCTCAGGCCGAAGGCCAGGGCGATCCCGACGGTGCCGGTGTCCGGGGCGGCGACGGCGGTGCCGACACCGCCGATGACGAGCAGCGCGGTGCCGAGGAACTCGGCGAGACCGCGGACCGGCAGCGCCGGCTGGGCCGGTGCGGTCGATCGGGCGGTGCTCACGCCGCGCGCTTCTGACCCGAGGCGGCGTCGGTCGCGGTGGTCGCGGCCTTCGAGGCGCCCTTGCGGGCGACGCGACCGGTCAGGTCACCGGCCTTGGCGAGCACGCGGGTGATCACGGTGCGACCGGTGCGCTTCTCGAGGGAGGCGGCCACGGTGCGCAGCAGCCGCGAGACGAGGGGGACGGCGACGGACAGCAGCACCCAGGTGCGCAGCTTGCTGGAGAGCAGGACCCACACGGCGGGGTTCCTTCCGATCAGGGGGCCGGGGAGCGGACGCTCAGCCGGTGGGGGACGACGGGTCGTGCAGGTCGAACCCGGAGTCCAGGCCGACCGCTCGCAGGGCGTGCAGCACCGCCCGGCTCGCCGTCCACAGCGGGATCGGCTCGGCGGAGGTGCCGGACAGCTCGGACAACAACGCCAGACCGGCGGTGCCGAGGTAGGTGACGGACCGGGCGTCCACGGCGACCACGTCGGGGTCGGCGCGGGCCTCGTCGTCCCAGAGTCGACGGAGGTCACCGTCGATCTCGCCGGTGAGGACCAGGACGCCGTCGACGACGGCGGCCCGTCCGCGCACGGTGCCGGCTGCCGGGCCCCGTTCGGGGTCGGGGAGGACGGCGGCGGGGTCGGTGGGGCTGGTCAGCTCCGAGTCCAGGGGCGCGACGTCTCGGGGAGCCGAGGCCCCCCGCCCGGGCTCGTCGCCCGGGCGGGGGTGGGTCACTGCTGCACCGTCGGACGGTGCGGGGCGGGTGCGGTGCCCGGGTGGGTCAGGCGCCCAGACCGGCCTTGTCGGCCTTGCGGTGGAACCGCATGCCGGCCAGACCACCGAGGACGGCACCCACGAGGGCGGTCAGGGCGACGATCCCGGCGACGATCAGGGCGGTGGTGGTCAGGTCGCCCTCGTTGACCGGCAGGCGGGGGAAGACGTTGAGCTGGCCGAGCACGTCGTACTGGTCACCGGCGACGGCGGCCACGATCGCGATGACGACGGCGATGACGACGGCCCAGCCCCAGACGGCGATGCCCTGGCGGGCGCCGTGGAAGCGGGCCATCCGGCCGGCGACGTAGCCACCGCAGTAGTAGGCGATGAAGAGGATGACCAGCAGCGCGATGCCGCCGACGAGGCCCACCGACTGCGGGTCCTGGGCGGCCTGGTCGGCCGCCTCGGAGAGGTCGACGTCGTTGCTGAGCCCGACCGCGGTGCCGGCGGCGGCGACCAGGGCGATGAGCAGGATGCTCATGCCGGTGGCGGTCAGCCAGCCGAAGAAGGCCGAGCCGATCTTCACGCCGCCGACGCGGGACTTCTCGAGGGCGACGACGTCCTTGCGGTCGACGTGCCGGTCGGCGGTGACGGCCGAGGCCGGCGTCGCGCCGGCCGTCGTGTCGGCGCGGGTGTTCGGGTCGGTGCTCATGCGGTGCTCCTGGAGTGCGCGGCCGGTGGCCGGGTGTCGATGAGGGGGGGTGCGGGTGGGGCCGGGGACGCGCCGGGCCGGGCGTCGCGGTGGACGCCCGGCCCCGGGGACGACCTACTTGAAGACGTCCTTGACGTTCTCGCCGGCCTGCTTGGTGTTCGCCGAGGCCTGGTCCTTCTGACCCTCGGCCTGCAGCTTCTCGTTGTCGGTCGCGCCGCCGACGGCCTCCTTGGCCTTGCCCAGGGCCTCTTCCGCAGCGTTCTTGATCTTGTCGATGCCGCTCATGGGGATCTCCTNTCTCGTTGTCGGTCGCGCCGCCGACGGCCTCCTTGGCCTTGCCCAGGGCCTCTTCCGCAGCGTTCTTGATCTTGTCGATGCCGCTCATGGGGATCTCCTCGTGTCGGGCGCCGGAGCGCCGGGGCCGTCCGGGCAGCTGCCCGGGCGATCGGTTCCCGGACGGTGCATTGCGCACCATCCGGTGTGACCCCGCGCTTCCTACGTCGTAAGGGCGCGTCGTCGAGGGGAGGTGTACGCCGTAAGGCAACGCCCTAAACCCCCCTGGGGGGTGAAGTGCGGCTTCGACGTGCCGCTGGGTGGAGCCGGTGCAAGGGTTGACGGCGTCAACCGAACGGCGAGCGGAGGAACAGCGTGCCCGCGACCACCGACGAGGCGGCCGACGAGGTCCCCCGCAACGAGGTGGGCGCCGTCGGCCAAGGGGGCATCGACAGCCCCGACCACCCCGACGACCCCGACCTGCCGGAGAACCGCGGGCTGCGACCGGCCGAGGACCCGGTGGGCCCGCCGGACCTGGGCACCCGCATCCCGCTCGACCGGGACCGGATCATCTCCGGTGCCATCGACTTCATCGACTCGCACGGCCTGCCGGCCCTGACGATGCGCCGGCTGGGCACCGCCCTGGGCGTGGAGGCGATGAGCCTCTACCGCTACGTCCCCGGCCGGGACGACCTGCTCGACGGTGTCGTCGACGCCGTGGTCGACGAGCTGTTCGGCGACGAGGACGTGTTCTTCGAACCGCGCTTCGGCTGGCAGGACTACCTGCAGCGACTGGCGCACGGGGTGCGGCGGATCGCCCTCGCCCACCCGGCGCTCTTCCCGCTGGTGGCCACCCGCCCGCCGGCGGCACCCTGGGTGCGGCCGCCACTGCGCAGCCTGAGGTGGGTGGAGTCGCTGCTGCGGGCGCTGCACACCAACGGCTTCACCAGCGTGCAGGCGGTGGTCGCCTACCGCGCCTACACCAGCTTCCTGCTGGGTCACCTGCTGCTCGAGGTCGCCCAGCGGGGCATCGCGATGAACGCCATCGACGACCCGAACGGGTCCTCCACCGCCCGGGTCAGCGACCTGGACGCCTACCCGTTGATCGTGGAGCTGCAGCCGCTGCTGTCCCTGGACGAGACGGTGACGGAGTTCGAGGAGGCCCTGGAGAGCCTGCTCGACCGGCTGACGACGATGCTCGACACCGGCGCACACCACCTGCCGCCGGAGACCCTGCAGGACCCCGCGGGCGCCTGAGCGGCACCTGAGCGGCACGGTGGGGGCGCCTCACCAGCTGACCGGCAGCGACTCCAGCCCGAACACGATGGAGCGCTGCCGGAAGGCCGGCTGCCAGGCAGGGTCGGCGACCCGCAGGTCGGGGAAGCGGGCGAGCAGCGCGGGGAGCGCGACCTGCAGCTCCAGCCGGGCCAGCGGCGCACCCAGGCAGTGGTGGATGCCGTGCCCGAAGGCCAGGTGCTGCAGGGCCGGACGGGAGAGGTCCAGCTCCTCCAGGTCGGCGGCCCACCGCGGGTCGCGGTCGGCGCCGGCCAGCGAGCAGAGCACCAGCTCACCGGCCGCGACCGGCTGACCGGCCAGCACCGTGTCGGCACGGGCGAACCGCGGGAACGCCACCTGGACGACGGTCAGGTGCCGCAGCAGCTCCTCGACCGCACCCTGCACCGCCGCCGGGTCCCGGCGCAGCCGGTCGGCTGCGGCGGGGTCACGCAGCAGCAGCAGGGTCGAGAGGGCCAGCATGCTGGCCGTGGTCTCGTGCCCACCGACGAGCAGGCCGTCGACCAGCCCGGCGAGCTCCTCGTCGTCCACGGTGTCCCCGTGCTCGCGCACCAGGTCCCCGAGCAGGCCGGTGCCCGGGTCCTTGCGTTCCCGGGCCACCAGGTCGCGCAGCAGCACCAGCGACTGGGCTGCGGAGTCCAGCGGGGCCACGATGCTCTGCAGCAGGTCGAAGCGACCGGCCGCGAGCGCCGCGAAGTCCACCTGGTCCGCGCGCGGCACGCCCAGCAGCTCGCCGATCACCAGTGCCGGCACCTGGTCGGCGAACACGCTGACCAGGTCCACGCCCGGTCCGGCCGCGGCCACGGCGTCCAGGCACTCGTCGACGACCCGGCGGACGGCCGGCTCCAGCGCGGCGATCGACCGGGCGGTGAAGGCCGGGGCCAGCATGCGGCGCAGCCGGGTGTGGTCCGGCGGGTCGCGGAAGCCCAGGCCACCGGGGTCGGAGAGGCCCAGGTCGCCGTCGTCGTCGGCTGCGGCCAGGTGGGCGAAGTCGTTGCTGAAGGTCGCGGTGTCCCCCAGCACGGCCCGGACGTCGGCGTGCCGGGTGACCAGCCAGACCGGGTTGCCGAACAGGTCGAGCCGGGCCACCGGGCCGGCCTCGCGGTGGGTGGCCAGCCACGGCAGCGGGTCGACGTCGACCCGGGTGAGGGGGCCGAAGACGTCGTCGGGCTGCAGGTCGGTGGGCGGTTCGACGGACACGGGCGACGGGCTCCTGGGTGGCTCGGGGGTGTCTCGCCGTCCACCATGCACGTCGGACCCGTCCGATCGGTCACGGGGTGCCCGACGTCACCGTCCCACGTAGGCGGCCAGGTGCTGGGCGGTGAGCGTCGAGCCGTCGGCGACCAGCTGCGCCGGGGTGCCCTCGAAGACCACCCGGCCGCCGTCGTGCCCGGCGCCGGGCCCCAGGTCGATGATCCAGTCGGCGTGCGCCATCACCGCCTGGTGGTGCTCGATGACGACCACCGAGGTGCCCGACTCGACCAGCCGGTCGAGCAGTCCGAGCAGCTGCTCCACGTCGGCCAGGTGCAGGCCGGTGGTGGGCTCGTCGAGGACGAAGACCCCGCCGTCCCCACCCAGGTGGGTGGCCAGCTTGAGCCGCTGGCGCTCGCCGCCGGACAGCGTGGTGAGCGGCTGGCCCAGCGTCAGGTAGCCCAGCCCGACGTCGACCATCCGGGCCACGATCCTCGCCGCGGCCGGCACCGCCGACTCCCCCGCGGCGAAGAACTCCACCGCCTCGGACACCGGCATGGACAGCACCTCGCTGACGTCCTTGCCGCCGAGGTGGTACTCGAGCACCGCGTCGTCGAAGCGGCGCCCCTCGCACTGCTCGCAGGTGGTGGCGACCCCGGCCATCATCGCCAGGTCGGTGTAGACGACCCCGGCGCCGTTGCAGGTCGGGCAGGCCCCCTCGGAGTTGGCGCTGAACAGCGCCGGCTTGACCCCGTTGGCCTTGGCGAAGGCCTTGCGCACCGGCTCGAGCAGGCCGGTGTAGGTGGCCGGGTTGCTGCGCCGGGAGCCGCGGATCGCGCCCTGGTCGACCACCACCACGCCGTCCCGGCCGGCGACCGAGCCGTGCACCAGCGAGCTCTTGCCCGACCCTGCCACCCCGGTGACGACGACCAGCACCCCGAGCGGGACGTCGACGTCCACGTCGCGCAGGTTGTGCTCGCTCGCGCCGCGCACCTCGAGCACCCCGGTGGGGGTGCGGACGACGTCCTTGAGCCGGGCGCGGTCGTCGAGGTGCCGGCCGGTGAGGGTGTCGGCGGCCCGCAGCCCCTCGACGGTGCCCTCGAAGACCACCTCGCCGCCGGCGGTGCCCGCCCGCGGCCCGAGGTCGACGACGTGGTCGGCGATCGCGATGGCCTCGGGCTTGTGCTCGACGACCAGCACGGTGTTGCCCTTGTCGCGCAGCTGCAGCAGCAGGGTGTTCATCCGGGCGATGTCGTGCGGGTGCAGGCCGATGGTGGGCTCGTCGAAGACGTAGGTGACGTCGGTGAGCGAGCTCCCGAGGTGCCGGATCATCTTCACCCGCTGCGCCTCGCCGCCGCTGAGCGTGCCCGAGGGCCGGTCGAGGGACAGGTAGCCCAGCCCGATCTCCACGAAGGAGTCCAGCGAGTGCCGCAGCGCGCCCAGCAGCGGGGCGACCGAGGGCTCGTCGAGGCCGTGCACCCAGTCGCGCAGGTCGGTGATCTGCATGGCGCAGGCGTCGGCGATGGAGACCTCGCCGATCCGGCTGTTCCGGGCGGCCTCGGCCAGCCTGGTGCCGCCGCAGTCGGGGCAGGTGGTGAACGCGACCGCCCGGTCCACGAAGGCCCGGATGTGCGGCTGCATGGCCTCCCGGTCCTTGGCCAGGAACGTCTTGCGGACCTGCGGGAGCAGCCCCAGGTAGGTCAGGTTGATCCCGCTGATCCTGAGCTTGGTGGCCTCCTTGTGCAGCAGGTCGTCCAGCTCGGTCGCGGTGTAGTCGCGGATGGGCTTGTCCGGGTCGAAGAAGCCGCTCTCCCGGTAGATCCGGCCGTACCAGCCGTCCATCGTGATCCCCGGGATGGTCAGGGCGCCCTCGTTGAGGGACTTGGAGTCGTCGTAGAGCGCCGTCCGGTCGATGTCGACGACCGTGCCGCGGCCCTCGCAGGTGGGGCACATCCCGCCGGTGACGGTGAAGGTCTTGCGCTCCTTCACCTGCTTGCCCGCCCGCTCGGTGGTGATGGCGCCGGCACCGCTGACCGAGGCCACGTTGAACGAGTAGGCCTGCGGGCCGCCGATCTGGGGCTGGGCGAGTCGGCTGAACACGATCCGCAGCACGGCGGCGGCGTCGGTGACCGTGCCGACGGTGGAGCGCGGGTTGGCGCCCATCCGCTCCTGGTCGACGATGATCGCCGTGGTCAGGCCGTCGAGGACGTCGACGTCGGGCCTCGCCAGCGTGGGCATGAAGCCCTGCAGGAACGCGCTGTACGTCTCGTTGATCATCCGCTGGGACTCCGCGGCGATCGTGCCGAACACCAGCGAGCTCTTGCCCGACCCGGACACCCCGGTGAACACGGTCAGCCGCCGCTTGGGCAGCTCGACGCTGACGTCCTTGAGGTTGTTCTCCCGGGCGCCCTGCACCCGGATCAGGTCGTGGCTGTCGGCCGGCGCCGGCATGGTGTCCCCCTCGTCGTCCGCGGGTGCGCCCCGCAGGGGGACAGCGTGTCGACCACCGGCCCGGAAGGCAACGCCCCTGCTCAGTCCAGGATCCCCCGGGTGACGGCCACCTGTTCGGTCAGCACGCCGCCGATCACGGCCTGGGTCTCGTTGATCTGCTCGATCACCGCGCCGATGCCGCCCAGGGTGGCCACGACGGCGTCCACCTGCTCCTGGATGGCGGTGATCCTGGCGGTGACGTCGGTGGTGGCGGTCGCGGTCTCCCGGGCCAGCTCCTTCACCTCGTTGGCGACCACGGCGAAGCCGCGACCGGCCTCCCCCGCCCGGGCGGCCTCGATGGTGGCGTTGAGGGCCAGCAGGTTGGTCTGGCCGGCGATGGTGCCGATCGTGACGGCGACCTGTCCGACCTGGCGGCTGGAGTCCCCGAGCTGGGCGACCACCTCGTGGGCGGCCATGGCCAGCCGCCGGCCCTCGCCGGCCACCGAGGTCGCGGACAGCACGTTGCGCTCCACCTCCTCGATGGAGGCGACCAGCTCCCGGCCGGCGGTGGCCAGCTGCTCGGTCGCGGCGATCCGGTCCAGGGCGCTGCCGAGCAGGAAGGCGGTGTTGCGCAGCGCGGCCCGCCGGCCCGCGGAGAGGGTCAGGGTCGTCAGGGCGAAGAAGTCCATCGTGCCGACCACCCGACCCCCGACCCGCACGGGCAGGCACACCCCGGACCGGACACCGGCGCGCTGGGCGGCCGGCGCCCGCACGCAGTCGGTGAGCTCGCCCAGGTCGGCGACGGAGACCAGGTCGTCGGCCTGCCAGGCCCGCCCGGCCAACCCGACCCCGGGGGCGAAGGTGGCCGCGAGGGTGACGGCGCGGAACTCCAGGCCGGCGTCCCCGGACTCCCGCTCGAAGCGCAGCACCCCGGCGGCGGGGTCCACCCGCCAGAAGGAGCCGTAGGCCCAGCCGAAGTCCCGGCGGACGGTGTCCAGGGCCACGCCGAGGGCGGCGTCGGCGTCGGTCGCCGCGGTCAGCAGCTCGAGCACCCCGGTGACGGCGGCGACGTCCTGGGCGGTCCGGTCCTGTTCCTCGGCGAGGGCGGCACGCTCCAGCGCCTGGGACACCAGCACGCCCACGCACCGCAGCGTGGCGAGGCGACGGCCGCCGAGCGGGCCGGTGCCGGGGAACTCCAGGACGCCGACGACGACCCCGGCGGCGGTGAGCGGGAGGCAGACCACGGCCTCGTCGGGCGCGTGCACCAGCTCACCGGTCGCCCACGCCCGCCCGGCCGACCCCTGGGCCGGGTCCACGGTCCGGTGGGACCCGTGGCCCCAGCCGAACGCGGTGCGCACCGCCTGCAGGGCGAGGTCGACGGCCTCCCCGGCCGATCGTGCGCGGGCCAGCCCGGTGACGACGGCGGTGACCGCGTCGACGTCGGCATCGGCTCCGGGTCCGGTCGGCCCGACGGCGGACGTGGGGCGGGGGCGGTGCAGGGCGGTGAACACGGGGACTCCTGAGCGAGGCGGGGTGCCGTCCGCCGTGGTCACGACGTCGTCCCTCACCGGACGTTCGACAGGTCCCGGTCGGGCTCGCGCCGAGTCGACGGTCCTCCTGGTTCCGGTCAGCGGTGGTTCCGCTGCTCAGACGCCCACGGCCTCCCGGCGCTGCTCCTTGAGGGCGTACATCCGCAGGTCCGCGGCGTGCAGGAGGGTGGCGAAGTCGACGCCGTCGGTCGGGGACACCGCGGCACCGATGCTCGCCCCCACCGTCACCACCTCGCCGTCCAGCTCGATCGGCAGGGCGACCCCGGCGACGAGGGTGTCGACGACCCTGGCCGCCTCCGCCTGCGCGCGGGAGGGGTCCAGACCGGGCAGGGCGACGAGGAACTCGTCCCCGCCGAGCCGGGCGAGCAGGTCGGTGCGCCGGAGCAGGCTGCGGACCCGGCGGCTGACGACCACGAGCAGCTCGTCGCCCACCGCGTGGCCGAAGCGGTCGTTGACGGCCTTGAAGCCGTTGAGGTCCAGGAAGAGCAGCCCCACCGCGGTGCCCGCGGTCTCGGACTCCCACATCGCCAGCTCCACCTGCTCCTGCAGCCGGCGCCGGTTGGGCAGGCCGGTGAGCGGGTCGGTGTAGGCCAGCTGCTCGATCCGGCCCAGGTGCTGTCGGGTGCGGTCCTGCTCGCGTGCCAGCCGGCGCTCGGCCTCCACCCGGCCGGTGACGTCGTCCTGCACGCCGATGTACTGCACGACCCGACCCGCGGAGTCGGTCACCGGCGCCAGGTGCAGCTCGTTCCACCAGGGCACCTGGTCGGGGCCGCGGTGGTTGAGCACGGTCTCCCGGCACTCCCGGCCCTCGGCGATGGCCGACCGGATGCGGGCCACGGCGGCCAGGTCGGTGTCCGGGGTCTGCAGGAACCGGCAGTTGCGCCCCAGCACCTCGTCGCGGGGGAAGCCGGAGAGCCGCTCGAAGGCGCGGTTGACGAAGACCATCGGCTGGTCGGGCAGCTGCATGTCGACGATGACGACGCCGCTGCTGGTGGCGGCCATCGCCCGGTGCAGCAGGCCCTCCGCGCCGGGCGCGGTCACCGTGATCTCCGGGACCCGGGGGGCGGTGACCGCCGCGGCCCGGCGGGCCACCGGGAGCCGGGTCTCCCGGGGGGCCACCCGGGAGACCAGGGCGTGGGTGGCGCGGGCGACGACGTCGCGGTCGTAGGTGAGCGCGAACTCGAAGGTGCGTTCCAGCTCCGGACCGTCGTCGCCCAGGTCGCGGGCCAGCAGCGCCGCGCTGAAGTGCGGGCTGAGGACGGCGACGTCCCACTCGCCGCGGACCTCGTCGGTGGTGGCCAGCGTGGCGCCGCGGACACCGGGGACCGGCTCGGTGGACAGCCCGTCGCCGAGGGCGGCGACGAAGGCGGTGCGGGCGGCCAGCTCGCGGTAGCGCTGCACGGTGGACGGGGTGAGGTGCCGGGCCTCCTGGAAGGTCGCGGCGACCACGCAGGTCTCCCCCAGCCGCATGGCCTGCCGCTCGAGCTGCTTGCTCAGCTCGATCAGCAGCAGCTTGGGCGAGCGGCGCAGCGGGGTGCCCGGGGGCAGGCAGGCGAAGGGCGAGACGTCGACCGCGGGGACGGCCGCCGCCGCGGGGGGCAGCACGAGCTCGGCGGTCTCGAACTGCGGGGCCGGGCCCGCCTCCGGGCGCCCGAAGAGCCAGCCCTGCCCGAGGGTGGCGCCCAGGGCGAGCGCGGCGGTGAGGTGCTCCGGGGTCTCGATGCCCTCGGCGAGCACCAGGGCCCCGGTGCGCTCGGCGTAGGCGTTGACCGCGTTCATGATCTCGGCGACCGCCGGACCCGGGCGGTCCTGCACCAGCCGCAGGTCGAGCTTGACGACGTCGGGGCGCAGCAGGGGCATGAAGGCCAGGGAGACCGCGTCGGCACCGACGTCGTCCAGGGCCACGCCCCAGCCGACCTCCCGGACCCGCCGGACGGTCTGCAGCAGCTCGGCCGGCCGGGCGGCCAGCGCCCGCTCGGTGATCTCCACGACGACCCGGAGCTCGGCCGGGGCCCCCTGGGCGATCGCCAGCAGCTCGTCGAGCGGGGCGCCGTCGAGCACCTCGGGCTCGACGTTGACGAAGACGGTGAGGGGCGCGAGGAGGTGCTCGTCGACCGCGCCGCGGAAGGCGGCCACCCGGCAGGCGGCGTCCAGCTCGGCCAGCACGCCGGCCTCGCGGGCGGCGGCGAACAGCGCGTCGGGGCTGCGCAGGGCGCCCTCCGGGCCGCGCGCCAGCGCCTCGTAGGCGACGACCCGGCCGCTGTCGAGGTCGATGATGGGCTGGAAGACGCTGGTCACGGCCCGCGCGGCGAGCACGGCGTGGACGTCGGCGGCAGGGGGCGTTCCGGTCACCCTGCTGCTGTCGGCGCGGTGGGCGGCGCCGTTGAGCCCTCGGCGGGGACGGCCCCCCGCACGGGGTGGGCCGCGCACCTACACGTCCAAGTCATCAGCCTAATGGGTGTAGGTTCCGGTCGTGGCTCGCAGCGGTGTGACGGCGGACGGCCTGACGAGGGCCGCCCTCGAGCTGGCCGACGAGGTCGGGGCGACGGCGGTGACCCTGTCCGCGCTGGCCCGGCGGTTCGGCGTCGCCACCCCCAGCCTCTACGCCCACGTCGCCGGCCTGGACGCCCTGCGCACCCGGATGGCGGTCGCCGCACTGCGCGAGATGGCCGACCTCGCCCGGGACGCCATCGGTGGCCGCGCCGGCGCGGACGCCCTCGCCGCCCTGGCCGGTGCCTACCGGGACTTCGCCCGGGCCCACCCCGGCCGGTACGACGCCTCGACGTTCCCGGTGGACCCGGCGACCGCCGCGGGCAGCGCCGGCCCCGAGCACGCCGCCTTCGTCCGGGCCGCGCTGCGCGGGTTCGCCCTCGGCGCCGAGGACCAGGTGCACGCCGTTCGGCTGTTCGGCAGCCTCGTCGCCGGCTTCGTCGCCCTGGAGCGGGCCGGCGCCTTCGGGCACAGCGAGCCCGCGCCCGAGCTCAGCTGGGAGCGGTGCCTGGCGTCCCTCGACGCCCTCGTCCGCTCCTGGACCCCCACCCCCGAGGAGCACCCGTGACCAGCACCCCCGTCCGCACACCCGTCACCGCCGCGATGCTGCGCGGCGCCGTCGACGTCGAGACCACCGCGGACGGACTGGTCCCGCACCGCCTCCCCGGCTGGGTGCGCGAGCGGCACGAGGACCCCCAGCTGCTGATGGCCGAGTCCCAGCCCTCCGGCGTCCGGGTCGTGTTCGGCACCACGTCGACCGCGCTCACCCTGGTCACCCGGCGCACCCGGGTCGGCTACGCCGGCACCCCCGACCGCCCGGACGGCGCCTACGACCTGCTGGTCGACGGGGTGCGCACCGCCCGGGCGCACAGCTCGGGCGGCCGGCAGCTCGTGATCGACCTGCGCGACGGCAGCCGCACCGTGGTCGACGGCGAGCCCGGACCGGTCGTCTTCCCGGCCCTGCCGCCCGGCGACAAGGAGGTCGAGGTGTGGCTGCCGCACACCGAGACCACCGAGCTGCTGGAGCTGCACACCGACGCCCCCGTCCGCCCCGCGGCGCCGGACCCCCGGCCGGTCTGGGTGCACCACGGCAGCTCGCTGAGCCACGGCACGAACGCCGAGGGCCCGACGGAGACCTGGCCCGCGCTGGCCGCCGCGGCAGCCGGGCTGTCGCTGGTGAACCTCGGCTTCGGCGGCAGCGCGCTGCTGGACCCGTTCACCGCCCGGACGATGGCCGCCGCGCCCGCCGACCTGCTCAGCGTCAAGGTCGGCATCAACCTGGTGAACACCGACCTGATGCGGCTGCGTGCGTTCGGCCCGGCGGTGCACGGGTTCCTGGACACCCTGCGCGACGCGCACCCCACCACCCCGCTGCTGGTGGTGACCCCGCTGTACTGCCCGCTCCACGAGGACACCCCCGGCCCGGGCGCGGTCGACCCCGCCTCGTACACGACCGGCCGGGTGCGGTTCCTGGCCACCGGCGACCCGGCCGAGGTGGCCGCCGGCAAGCTCACGCTCACCGTCGTCCGCACCGCGCTGGCCGCCGTCGTCGCCGTCCGGCGGGACCCGCACCTGCACCTGGTCGACGGCCTCGGCCTCTACGGCCCGGCCGACCACGACGCCGACCCGCTGCCCGACGGGCTGCACCTCAGCGCCGCCGGACACCACACCGTCGCCGGCCGGTTCGCCGACGCGGTGCGGGACCTCAGCTCCGGAGGTCCTCGACCTTGACCACCCGGCTGGCCGGGTAGGCGCTGACCACGGTCTGCCCGCCGGTCGTCGTCTGCACGTGGGTGAAGCCCTCGCGCAGCACGACCTTGCGGTCCTTCAGCACGGCGACCTGGTCGCTGAGGCCGACCGGGGCCAGGTAGACGGTGGCGGTCAGGACGGGGCCGAGGCCGAGGTCGTCGAGGGTCATGGCGCCCAGTGTGCCGGGCCACCGGGCGCCACCCCCGGGGACCTACAGCTGCACCTCGACGTCGTACTCGCGCAGCCAGGCGTCGACGTAGAGCAGCCGGTCCTGCACGTCCCGGCCCGCGCTGCGGGCGGCCTCGAGGTCGACCAGCTCGCCCAGCGGCGTCGTCCCGTCGTCGGCCAGGACGCCGAACCGGCGGGCGATCTCGGCGCCGTACCGCGGGTCCTGGGTGGAGGGGTAGGGGCTCTTGACCCGCTCCACCACCGACCGCGGCAGCAGGTCGGCCGTTGCGGCCCGCAGCAGGCTCTTCTCCCGGCCGTCGAAGGTCTTCAGGTGCCAGGGTGCGTTGAACACGTACTGCACCAGCCGGTGGTCGCAGAACGGCACCCGCACCTCGAGGCCCACGGCCATGCTCATCCGGTCCTTGCGGTCCAGCAGCACCGGGAGGAAGCGGGTCAGGTAGGCGTAGGAGACCTCGCGCATCCGGGCGTCGTGCCCGGTCTCCCCGGCCAGCCGGGGCACCTCGGCCATGGTCGCGGCGTAGGCGTCGGCGACGTGCCCGGTGAGGTCGAGCTCCTTGGCGACCCGCTCGTGCAGGAGGTCACCCAGGCCGTGCCCGCGCACCATCCGCCCGGCCAGCCAGGGGAAGGTGCCCGCGCCGACGGCGGCGGGGTCGTGGAAGTCGATGTAGCCGCCGAACACCTCGTCGGCGCTCTCCCCGCTCAGCGCGACCGTCGAGCTCTGCCGGACGGCGGCGAAGAGCAGGTACAGCGAGGTGTCGATCTCCCCCATGCCCGGGGTGTCCCGGGCCCGCAGGACGGCGGCCCGGGCGGCGTCGTCCAGCAGCCGGGCGTCGTCCAGCACGACGTCGGTGTGGTCGCTGGCCACGTGCCGCGCGACGTCGACGACGTAGGGCGCGTCCTGGGTGCCGCGCACCTCGTCGGGCACGAAGTCGGCGTCGTTGCCGGCGAAGTCGACCGAGAACGAGCGGACCGGGCCCTGACCGGCGGCCCCGAGCTGGCGGGCGGCCAGCGCGGTGAGCGCCGAGGAGTCCAGCCCACCCGACAGCAGGGTGCACAGCGGGACGTCGGCGACGAGCTGGCGGGCGGCGGTGTCGTCGAGCAGCTCGCGGACGGTGCGCACCGTGGCGTCCACGTCGTCGGTGTGCGGGGTGGACTCCAGCTGCCAGTACCGCAGCTCCTGCACGCCGGTGCGGGTCACCCGGACGACGTGGCCCGGGGGCACCTCGCGCAGCCCGGCGAACGGGGTGTGTGCGGGGTCGGCGACCAGGCCGAACACCTGGCGCAGCCCGGCGGCGTCGACCACCCGGGGGACGTCGGGGTGGGCCAGCACGGCCTTGGGCTCGGAGCCGAAGAGCACGCCGTCGGCGGTCTGCCGGTAGTACAGCGGCTTCACGCCGAGCCGGTCGCGGACCAGGAGCAGCTCCTGGGCGCGGGCGTCCCACAGCGCGTAGGCGAACATGCCGTTGAACCCGGCGACGACCTCGCGGGGGTCCCGGCCGCGGCCGGCGCGGTGGGCGCGCAGCACGACCTCGGTGTCGCTGTCGGTGTCGAACCGGCCGCCCAGGCGGGCGCGGTGCTCGCGGAAGTCGTAGACCTCACCGGAGTAGGCCAGCGCCAGGTCCTCGTCGGTCACCCGCTCCACGTCCGGGCCGGCGGCCAGCCCGCCGTCGGCGGCCAGGGCCATCGGCTGGCGGCCGTGCGCGACGTCGATGACCGCCAGGCGGCGGTGCCCCAGCGCGACGTGCGGGCGCAGGTACAGCCCGACGTCGTCGGGCCCCCGGCAGGCCATGGTGTCGGTCATCGCCGCAGCGGTGGCCCGTTCTGTCCTCAGGTCCCCGTCGAAGGAGACCCATCCCGCGATGCCGCACACGTCGACCACCTCTCTGTGGCACAACAAGTTGTCTTTACCAACTGATTGGTACGCCGCGGGGTGGTCGTGTGCAACCCGGTGTCACAGGTACTCCTGCCCGGCCCGGAGCCGGAACCGCTCAGGTCTGGCAGCTGGGGCACCACCAGGTGTGCCGGACCTCCGGGTCGTTCGGGATCTCCGCGGAGAACAGCAGCGGCGTGCCGCAGCGACGGCAGGCCTCGTTGCCCCGCCCGTAGACGTAGTAACGCTGGCCGGGGCGGGTGTTCCCGGTGGTCACCCGGCCGACGCCGGTGGGCTGCACCGCGAACCGCATCGCCCGGGCCGCCAGCCGCACCAGCGGTTCGACCTCGACCTCGCCGACCGGGGTGAGCGGCAGGTGCCCGCGCAGGAAGCACAGCTCGTTGACCCACACGTTGCCCAGCCCGGTCAGCACCCGCTGGTCCAGCAGCGCCGCGATCAGCGGGCGGTCCGGCTGCGCCTCGAGGTTCCGGGTCGCCTCGGTGATCAGCTCGCCGACGTCCCGGCGGTCGTCGAGGAGGTCCGGGCCCAGGTGGCCGACCACGGTGTCCTCGGCGCTGGTGGGCAGCAGCTCGACGACGGGCATCCGCAGCGCGGTGGCGGTCGCCCCGGTGGTCATGAGCACCAGCCGGGCCTCGCCCATCAGCCGTCGGGGCAGGGTCTTGCCGGCTCCGACGATGCTCCACTCGCCGTCCATCCGGAGGTGGGTGTGCAGCGTGATCAGCTCGCCGCCGTGGTCGAACCGGGTGAGCAGGTGCTTGCCCCGCGACGTCGTGCCCAGCACCCGCGCCCCGCGGAGGTCGGCGGTGGCGTGCCGGGCGACGCGGAAGTCGCTCTTCTGGACCTCGGTGCCGGTCAGCACACCCAGGCGGCGGGCGAGGCGGTAGATCGTGTCACCTTCAGGCATGAGGACCCCACGGTAGCCACGCGCACCGCGGGGTGTCGGAGCCCGGTGGAGCGGGCATCACCAGCGGGTCGGGCCCGTCGGCCCGGTGCGTCCGACCGGAGGGCCGTCGTGGACCGAGCACGTGCGTGGGAGATGACCCCCCCACCCGAGGGCGACACCTGCTGGACCTGGGCGCCGTCCGGGCTGCAGGAGCTCGCCGCGGTCCGCCGGGAGTTCCGGACGAACATCAGCGGGGACGACCTGCCCGGTCCCGTGCTGCCGGCCGACCGGGTCGAGGAGTCGGTGCTGGCCCTGGACGAGCTGATGTCCAACGGCCTGCGGCACGGGCGGCCGCCGGTCCACGTCGAGGTGCGCGCCGCCGCCGACGGCCTGCTGCTCCTGGTCAGCGACCGGGCTGCCTCGACCCCGCTGATGCCCACGTCGACCCGCGACCCCGGCCAGGGCGGCATGGGCCTGGGCATGGTCGCCCACGTGGCCTCGGCCTGCGGCTGGGTGCCCCAGGACGACGTGAAGACGGTCTGGGCGCTCATGCCGACCGCGCCGGTCTGACCCCGGGAGGGACGGCGCGCTCAGCCCTCGCTGCCGGTCTCCCCGTCGACGCCGGAGAAGTCCTCGTCGGAGTCGGTGCGCGGGGAGGCCGCGACGGGCACCTCGACGGTGACCTCGCCGGCGTTCTCGAAGACGAAGGTGACCTCGGTGGACTGGGAGGAACGCAGCGCCGTCTGCAGGTCCTCCAAGACCAGCTCGGGCCCGCCCTCGGCACCGACGTAGACGTTGTCGTCCGCCGGCACGTCGATCGGCAGGTCACCGCCGACCGAGTCGGCCTCGGCGGCACGCACCTCGACCAGGGTGTCGTCGGCCGGGCCGCTGTTGGTGATCGCCAGGTAGAGGTCGGCGTCGTCGCCCTCGGCGTAGCCCTCGCCGTCGTCGGGGAACTCCAGCTCCACGTCGGCGACGGTCAGGTCGTCCCCGACCCGCTCGTCGACGCCGGCGTTGCCGCCGACCACCTCCCCGCTGGGTCGGGTCTGCGCCTCGTCGGAGCACGCGCTCAGGGCGAGCACGCCGACGGCGGCGAGGCTGACGAGGACGGGACGACGACGCACGGTGACTCCTGGGACGACGGGGGACGGACCGCCCACGGCTACCCGGCCATCACCCCCCCAACCCCCCTGTGAGCAGCACGTCTTCCGCGCCCGCGGGGTTTGCCGGACGGGGGCCGGGGAAGGGGCGCGCGGTGATCACCTCGTGAGGCGACGGCGTCCGGGCCCGGCGAGGCGGCTGTGGCGGGGGATGCGCGGCTCCCTGTGGCCGATCCCGTTGCTGGGCGTGGTCGTGGCCATCGCGCTGGGCGTCGGGCTCCCGGCGGTCGACGAGGTGCTCGAGGACGGCGGCGGCGCCAGCCCGCTGACGTTCGTGTTCGGCGGTGGCCCGTCGGCCGCCCGCGACCTGCTGGCCGCCATCGCCGGGTCGCTGATCTCGGTGACCGGGCTGGTGTTCTCCCTGACCGTGGTCGCCCTGCAGCTGGGCAGCTCCCAGTACTCCCCGCGCCTGCTGGCCACCTTCGTCACCGACCGGGTCGTCCAGCTGACCCTGGCCCAGCTGGTGCTCACCTTCGTCTACGCCCTCACCGTGCTGCGCACGGTGCGCACCCAGGACGCCTCGGAGTCCGACTACGCCTTCGTGCCCCGGCTGTCCATCACCGTGGCCTACCTGCTGACGCTGGGCGCCGTCGTCGCCCTGGTGCTCTTCCTGGGCCACCTGGCCCGGTCGCTGCGGGTGGAGACGATGCTGCGCGACGTCCACGACGAGGCGGTGGACACCTACGACGACGTGCTCGGCACCGATCCCCCCGGGCCGCGGTCTGCCGTGCGGCTCCCCGAGGGGCCCGCCACCCCGCTGGCCGCGACGTCAAGCGGGTTCCTCGTCGAGGTCGACGAGCAGGCCCTGGCGGCCGCTGCCCGGGGGTGCGACGCCCTGGTGGTGCTGGACCTGCGGATCGGGGACTCCGTCGTCGCCGGCACGCCCCTGGCGCACGCCTGGGCCCCGCCCGGCACCGACCTCGACCCGCTCCGGCGGGCGCTGGGCACCGCCGTCGAGCTGGACTTCGAGCGGGCCACCCGCTCCGACGTCGCCTACAGCCTGCGCAAGGTCGTCGACATCGCCGCCCGCGCCCTGAGCAGCGGCATCAACGACCCCACCACCGCGGTGCACGCCCTGTCGCACGTCTCGGCCCTGCTGGGGGACCTGGTGCACCGCCGTCTGGAGCCGGTGGAGGCGCACGACGAGGACGGCGTGCTGCGCGTCGTCGTCCCCCAGTGGGACCTGCCGGCCCTGCTGCACGTGGCCCTGGAGGAGCCGCTGGAGTACGCCGGCGGCTCCCCCGCGGTGCTCCGCCGGTTGGCCGGGCTGCTGCGCGAGCTGGCCTGGCGGGCCCCGGAGGGCACCGTGGACGACGCCGTCCGGGAGGGCGTCGAGCGGGTCTGCCGGGTCGCCGCCGAGACCACCTCCGTGCCCAGCGAGGAGACCGCGGTCTGGCGCCGGTCGGTGGAGGACGCCCTGGCCGGCACCTGGGCCCCGCGGCTGCACCCGCACGGCACCGAGACCGGGTGACCGCGCCCGCTCAGCGCAGCGCGGCCAGCCGCTCCTGCAGGTCGGGCGGGAGCGCGTCGAACCAGGCGTCCTCGCCCCCGGGCTCGGGCAGCACCCGGCCGTGCTCGGCGATGCTGGACCCCGGGATGTCGCAGACGTAGACCCAGACCTCCTCCGGGGGCAGACCCAGGATCGCGCCGACCTCCACGGTGATCCGCTCCAGCAGGGCACGCTTCTGCTCGACCGTCCGCCCGGCGCGGATGTCGGCCCGGATCCAGACGTGGCCCCGGGTCGCCGGCTGCCCGGCCAGGAACACCGACCCGGGCACCAGCTCGGTGAAGATCACCTGCACGAAGTAGCGGGGCGCGACCGCGACCTCGTGGTGGATCTCGGTGAGCGCGGTCGCGACGGCCTGCTTCTGCTCGGGGCCGACCAGCCCGGACTCCGACCAGCAGGTGTACGTGGGCACGGGTTCTCCTCGGGGGTCGTCGGCACCCGGCGGTGCACGGTGCCGACCCTGCACCCTCGGCCCGGCCCCGGCCCGTCGACCGCTCAGTCGGCGGCGAGTCCCCGCCGGAGGACCTCGACGACCTGGGCGGTGAGCGCGTCGTCGGCCGGGACGCCTGCCGCGGACGCCTGCTGCATGCCGATCCCCCGCAGCAGGCCCAGGAGCAGGACGGCGACGGCGTCCGGGTCGGCGTCGCCCCGCACCGACCCGTCGGCCACCCCGGCCCGCACGACGTCGGCGAGCGCCTCCCGGAAGGACCGGTCCCGTTCGGCGAACAACGGGGCCAGCACCGGGTCGGCGGCGACGGACTCGGCCCACAGCAGGAGGAACGCCCCGGTCGCGGGCAGCCGGTCCCGCACGTTGCCGAGGTAGGCCCGGACCAGGACGGCGAGCTGGTCGAGCCCGCCACCGGCGACGTCCGGGACGTCGAAGCGCTGGGCGTCCCGGACCACCGCCTCGAGCAGCTGCTCCCGGCTGCCGAAGTGCGAGTGCACGATCCCGCGGCTGTAGCCGGCGGCCCGGCCGACCTCGGCGAGGGTGACCGCCCGGGAGCCCTTGCGGGCGATCAGCTCGGTCGCCGCGGCGAGCACCCGCCGTCCGGTCTCCGCGCGGCGCTCCTCCTGGGTCCTGCGGGTCGCCGGCTCGGACACCCGGGCAGTCTGTCACCCCACTTGTTTGCATGCCGACAAGCAAGTGTGCCAGGCTGACGGCACACCCCCACCCGAGGAGCCGTCGTGCACACCGACCGACCCACCACGCCCCGCACCCCCGTGCCGCCCACCGGCCCGGGCACCCCGCCCTTCCGGTGGCCGCTGCGTCGTCCCGCCCGGCGGAGCGGCCGCACCGACCTCTGACCCCGCGCGGGAGACGATGAGTCCCGACCGTCGGCGGAGTCCTCCTCCACGACCAGACCGACCACTCCCCCTGGAGCAGCCATGGGCGCCATCAAGGTCCACGAGTTCACCACCGTCGACGGGGTCGTCGACACCCCCACCTGGACGTTCCCGTACGGGTTCCCCGAGGACCTCTCCGCGGCCGTGGGCGCGCTCACCGCCGACGCGGCGGGCATCCTGCTGGGCCGCCGGACGTACGAGATGTTCGCGCCGGCCTGGTCGACCCGCACCGTCGAGGACGACCCGGGTGCCCCGTTCTTCAACGACAGCCCCAAGCACGTCGTCTCCACCACCCTGACCGACCCCACGTGGTCGAACACCGAGGTGCTGGGCGGCTACGACCCTGACCGCATCCGGGAGCTGACCACCCACGGCGACCTCTACGTCAGCGGCAGCACCACCCTGGTCCGCGCCCTGCTGGCCGACCGGCTGGTCGACGAGCTGCACCTGTTCGTCTACCCGGTGGCGGTGGGCACCGGCACCCGGCTGTTCCCGGAGGGGGCCCCGCAGACTCCCTTGACCCTGGTGGCGGCCGACCGGCTCAGCAACGGGGTGGCCCACCTGGTCTACGGCCCCGGCTGACCCGGCCCCGCCGCGACGGGGGACGCCGACAGGGGCACACTGGCGGGCGGCCTCGAGCAACGGGGGTCCGTGCTCCGGTACTGCCCCCGAGGACCCACCGTGTCGTTCGCCACCCCGTCTGCCGTCCTGCCCTGCCCGGGGCGCCGACGGTGACGACCGCCGACGTGTTCGCCGCCGCGCTCGGCCACCTCGAGACCTCCTCCGCCGAGCCCGCCCTCCTGCCCGACCGGTTGGCCCGCGCCTGCGTCGCGGCGCTGCCCCAGGTCGACGGCGCCGGGCTCAGCTACACCTTCACCGCCGACCGCCGGTTGCCCGTGGGCGCCAGCGACCCGGTGGCGGCCACCGCCGAACGGCTGCAGTTCGCCCTGGGCGAGGGACCCTGCCTGACCGCGCAGCGGCAGCACCGCCTGGTCCGGGCCGCACTGCCCGAGCTGCAGGGTTCCTGGCCGGTCTACGCCGGACAGCTGGTCACCGGGACCCCGTTCCGCGGCGTCGTCGCCGTCCCGGTGGGGGGACCGCTGGGCGGCGTCGCCGGGATCGACCTGTACGTCCGGTCACCCGGCGCGGTCACGACCCTCTCCGCGGACGACGTCCAGACCGTGGCCGACCTGGTCGGCGCGGCCCTGGCCGACGACCTGGCCACCGCCGACGACCGTCTGGCGGGCACCCCGAGCTGGCTCACCGGACCCTCCGCCGAGGCGCGGGAGAAGGTCTGGATCGCCGTCGGCTACCTGGCCGGCCAGCGGGCCTGCACCACGTCGGACGCCCTCGCCCTGCTCCGGGCGCACGCCTTCACCCACGACCTGGACCTGGAGCGGGCAGCGGAGCTGGTGCTCGCCGGCGAGCTCCCCACCGGCTGACCCCGGTCAGCGGTACACCGCCACCGCGGCCGGCCCCTCCCCGGCCGCGACGGCGGCCAGCAACTGCGCTGCCAGCTCGAGCACCTTGACGTTGGTGTTCTGGGACCGGCGGGCCAGCACCGTGAACGCCTCGTCGGCGGACAGCCCCAGAGCGAACGCCAGCACGCCCTTGGCCATGTCGATCACCGAGCGCGTCTCCATGGCCCGGTGCAGGTGCTCCACCTGGGTGACCACGAGGTCGTAGACGTGCCGGTTGGCCACCGCCGGGGCCGCGGCCACCACGACCTCGACGGCGGTCTCCCGGGCCTGGACGGAGAACCCGTCGGCGACGGTGCTGTACAGGTTCAGCCCCGCCCGGAGGCCGTCGTCGGTCGTGATCGGGATCGGCACCGAGAACGAGCTCAGCGCACCCCGGGCCACCGCGGCGTCGAGGTAGACCGGCCACCTCCGGTCCACGCGGCTGTCCTGGACCCACCGGGCCGCGCCCGAGCGGGCAGCGTCCACGCAGGGCCCGTGGCCCGCCACGAACTGCGCCTCGTCCAGCTCGTAGGCCAGCAGGCCGGTCCAGCCGACCGAGGACACCCGGCCGTCCTGCAGCAGCGTCACCGACGCCTCGGCCACGCCGGGGACGCGGCGGCGGGCCGTCCGGGCGAGCTGCTCCAGCAGCGCGGTCGTGCTGTGGTCGGTCAGCAGGAGGAGCTCGGGGCCCTCCGGCGCGGTGTCGTCGTGCTGGGTGGGGTCGTGCGGGGTGGGGTCGTGCGCGGTGGAGCTCATGCGGGGCCCCTCGGCAGGCACGTGCCTGCACAGTGGGGCGCGGCGGCGGGACCGACGACACCCCAGCGGACGCCCGCTGTTGGACGCGCGACCGGTCGAGACCGGTCGGTCCACCGTAGCCGCGTCCCGCCGACCGGCGGGCGTCGGGGACGACGGGTCAGCCGGTCGAGGCGTCCTCGTCCTCGACGGCCCAGCGCCGTCCCCACGTCCTCAGCGCAGCGAGCACGGGGACGAGCTCCCGCCCGGCCTCGGTCAGGTGGTGGTCCGAGCGGGGCGGGGCGTCCTGGTAGGGACGACGTTCCAGCACACCGGCGGCCACCAGGTCCTTCAACCGCGCCGCCAACCGGTCGCGGGGCGCGCCGGTTCCGGCCAGCACGTCGGAGAAGCGGTGCGCACCGAGGTGGACCTCGCGGACGGCCAGCAACGCCCACCGGTCCCCGACCACCTCCAGCGCGGCGGCGATCGAGCACGGGCGGCCGGGGAGCTCGGACAGGACGACCACGGCCGGAGGTCTGCACATCGAACCGACCCGCGCTGCTCTACTGGTGCCGTGGGGGGACGGGCACGGGCGAGCGACGTCGCCGCCCGGGCCGGGGTCTCGGTCGCCACGGTGTCGTTCGTGGTCAACGGCAAGGCCCGGGGCCGGGTCTCGGAGGCCACCCAGGAGCGCGTGCGGGCCGCCGTCGCCGAGCTGGGCTACGTGGCCAACGAGACCGCGCGCGCACTGGCCACCGGCCGGGGACACAGCATCGCGCTGCTGGCCCACGACATGACGAACCCGTTCACCGCGCAGGTGGCCGCCGGGGTGGCCGACGCGCTGGCCGGGCGGGCGAGCCTGGTGCTGGCGCTGTCCACCGGGGACCAGGCGCCGGCGTTCACCGACGCCACGGCCTCGACGGTCGACGGGGTGCTGCTGAACTGGCCCGGGGGCGCGACGGTCGCGACCGGCACCCCGGTGGTGCACCTGGACGACCCCGACGCCCCCGGGCCCGGGGTGTGCTTCGACGTCGAGGCCGGCGCCCGCGCCCTGGCCCGGCACCTGCTCGACCTCGGGCACCGGCGGGTGCGCTACCTCGACGCGGCCCGCCCCTGGGCGACCTTCACCCGCCGCCGGACGGCGCTGACCGAGGAGCTGACCCGCGCCGGCGCCGACGTGCAGGCCGAGCGGTGCAGCATCGACCTGCAGGTCGCCCGCGAGCTGACCCTGGCCCGCTGGGACACCTGGCGCCGCGACGGCGTGACCGCGGTCGTCGGCGCGACCGACATCCAGACCCTGGGCGTGCTGTCCGGGCTGACCCAGCTGGGGGTGGCCGTCCCCGGGGAGGTCTCGCTGGGCTCCTTCGACGACATCGCCTTCGCCGCGGTGGCCGGGCCGGCGCTGACCACGGTGCGGCTGCCGGCCCACGAGCTGGGACGGCGGGCGGCGGAGCTGCTGGGCGAGCTCATCGACGGCGGGCCCGCGCGCGGGCAGGTCGTCCTGCCGGTGGGACTCGTCGTCCGGGAGAGCACCGGAGCGCCCTCCACGCTGCTAGGTTAAGCGCCTAACCCAGCGCAGGACGAGGGAGTGACGGTGCCCGGACAGGTGCTCGTGTGCATCGGCGACCTCATCCAGGACGTCATCGTCTGGCCGTCCGGGCCGCTGGCCCACGGGACGGACAACCCGGCGACGATCACCCGGGTGCGCGGCGGCAGCGCCGCCAACGTGTCCGCGCTGGCCGCCTCCACGGGCGCCGCCTCGCGCTTCATCGGACGGCTGGGGGACGACGAGCTGGGCCGCCACCTCGAGCGGCAGATGACCGACGCCGGCGTCGAGGTCCGGGTGCAGCGCGAAGGCCGGACCGGCAGCAACGTCATCCTCGTGGCCCCCGACGGCGAGCGCACGATGTTCCCCGACCGCGGTGCCGCCGCCCTGCTCGCCGACGTGCCGCCCGGCTGGGTCGCCGACGCCGGGGTGGTGCACGCCCCGGCCTACTCCTGGGCGACGCCGACCTGCGCCGCCGCGACGCTCGACCTGTTCGCGGCCGGCCGCGCCGCGGGTGCGCTGGTCTCGGTCGACGCGTCCTCGGTCGACCTGATCCTGCGGGTGGGGGCCGACGCCGTCCTGGCGACGCTGCGCGCCCTGGCCCCCGACGTCCTGTTCGCCAACGCCGACGAGGCCGCCGCGCTATCCCTCGTCGAGGAGTCCCTGCCCGGCACCTCCGTGGTGGTCAAGGCCGGCGCGGACCCGGTGACCATCACCTCGCCGGACGGCGTCCGCACCCGGGTCGCCGTCGCGCCGGTGGCCGACGTCCGGGACACCACCGGGGCCGGCGACGCCTTCGCCGCCGGCTTCCTCGCCGCCACCCTCCGCGGCGCCTCCCCGGAGCAGGCGGTGACCGCGGGGCACGACCTCGCCGCCGCCGTGCTCTCCCACCCCGGCGCCAGCCTCACCCGCACCGTCCCCACCCCGAACGAGGAGACCCCATGACCCCCCTGGCCCAGCGCATCGGACTCGTGATCGGCGACGAGGTGGCCGACGCCCTCGCCTCCGGCACGCCCGTCGTCGCGATGGAGTCGACGATCTTCTCGAACCTCGGGCTGCCCGCCCCGGGCAACCGGGAGGCCTACGAGCGCTGCGTCGCCGCCGTCCGGGCCGCGGGCGCCGTCGCCGCGGTGACCGCGGTGCTCGACGGGAAGCCCCGCGTCGGGCTGGACGCCGCGCAGGTCGACCGGGTGCTCGAGGGCAGCAACAAGGTCGCCGAGCGCGACGTGCCGGTCGCGATCGCGCAGGGCTGGGCCGAGGGCATGACCACCGTGTCCGCCTCGGTCG
The DNA here is from genome assembly GCF_001424455.1 of Geodermatophilus sp. Leaf369. Lineage (NCBI taxonomy): Bacteria > Bacillati > Actinomycetota > Actinomycetes > Geodermatophilales > Geodermatophilaceae > Geodermatophilus > Geodermatophilus sp. Leaf369. The sequence goes on from NZ_LMQA01000001.1 coordinate 1,615,978, forward strand.
CGCTCGCGCACGCCGCCGGCATCGAGGTCTTCGCCACCGGCGGGATCGGCGGCGTGCACCGCGGGGTCGAGCTGACCGGCGACGTCTCCGCCGACCTCGACGCGCTGGCCAACCACCCCGTCGTCACCGTCTGCGCCGGCGCCAAGGCCTTCCTCGACCTCCCCCGCACACTGGAGTTCCTCGAGGGCGCGGGCGTGCCCGTGCTCGGCTGGCAGCACGACGACTTCCCGGCGTTCTACTCCCGCTCCAGCGGGCTGCCCGTCCCGCACCGGGTGGAGACCGCCGCCGAGGTGGCCGGGGTGCTCAGGTCCCGGCTGCGCGAGGAGACCGGGGTGCTGCTGAGCGTGCCGATCCCCGAGGCCGCCGAGATCCCGGCCGCCGACATCGAGGCCAAGATGGTCCGCGCCCTGCAGGCCAGCGAGCAGGCCGGCGTGACCGGGCCGAAGGTCACCCCGTTCGTGCTCGCGCGGATCGAGGAGGAGACCGACGGGGAGTCGATCCCGGCCAACCTGGCGCTCGCCGAGAACAACGCCGCGATCGCCGCCCAGGTCGCCCGGGCCCTGGTCGAGCGCCGCTGACCGACCGCGGGGGCCCTGCGATGATCCGGACGTGATCACCGACGACCGGACCGACTCCGGCTGGGCCCCCGCTGCCGACCGCTACGCCAGCACCGCCTACCGCCGGGCCGGCCGCAGCGGGCTGCTGCTGCCGCCGGTGTCGCTGGGCCTCTGGCAGAACTTCGGCGCCGACCGGCCGCTGGCCACCCCGCGGGCGATCCTGCGGCGGGCCTTCGACCTCGGGGTCACCCACATCGACCTGGCCAACAACTACGGCCCGCCCTACGGCTCGGCCGAGACGACGTTCGGCGCGGTGCTGGCCAGCGACCTGCGGCCCTTCCGCGACGAGCTGCTGATCTCCACCAAGGCCGGCTACGACATGTGGCCCGGCCCGTACGGCGACGGCGGCTCGCGCAAGTACCTGGTGGCCAGCCTCGACCAGTCGCTCCGGCGCACCGGACTGGACTACGTCGACGTCTTCTACTCCCACCGGCGGGACGTCGACACCCCGCTGGAGGAGACGATGGGCGCCCTCGACGCGATCGTCCGGGCCGGGAAGGCGCTGTACGTCGGCATCTCGAACTACTCCCCCGCCGACACCGCCCGCGCCGCCGAGCTGCTCGCCGACCTGGGCACCTCGCTGACCCTGCACCAGCCCCGCTACTCGGTCTTCGACCGCAGCCCCGAGGGCGGCGTGCTCGAGGCCGCCGCGACCGCCGGCGCCGGGGTGGCCGTGTTCTCCCCGCTGGCCCAGGGCCGGCTCACCGACCGGTACCTGGACGGCGTCCCGGCCGGGTCCCGGGCCACCCGCAGCGCCTACCTGTCGTCCGAGGACGTCACCGACGACCTGGTCACCCGGGCCCGCGCGCTGAACGAGATCGCGGCCGGCCGCGGCCAGACCCTGGCCCAGCTCGCGCTGCGCTGGGTGCTCCGCGACGACCGGGTGACGACGGCGATCATCGGCGCCAGCTCGGTCGCCCAGCTCGAGGCCAACCTGCAGGCCCTCGCCGGCCCCGATCTGTCCGCCGACGAGCTCGCGGCGATCGAGCCGTACGCGGCGCCGGTCGGCGGGAGCCTCTGACGCGGGATCAGTCCGCCCGTCGGTCGAGCAGCAGGCGCACCGCGCGCTCGACCACCGCGACGGGCACCGGCTGAGACAGCGGGAAACGGCCGGTGGCTGCCTTCGTGCGGTGGGCGTCCACCTCGGGGTCGCCGGCCGGCAGCGGGTAGAGCGCGATGTGCTCCTTCCACGCGGCGACGTGCACCAGCGGCCGGCCGTCGAGCACGAAGGTGGGCATGCGGTAGCTGATCGTCTCGGTCACCCCCGGCGCGGCTCGGTGCACCGCAGCCCGGAACTCCTCCAGGGCGGCCCGGGTGGGTGCCGGGAAGCCGGCGATGTAGTCGTCGACGTCGCTCACGGGGTGCCTCCGTCGGTCGCTCGCGCCGTGACCCGGCGCAGTCGTAGGGTGACAGAGAAAGTCCTGCTGGAGGCCCTGTTCGGGCCCCGTTTCTGTCAGACCCCTCCTCTAGTTTCGTGGCATGGAGACGGGGCTGCGCTGGGAGGTCGGGGTGTCGGCGTCCCTGGCCGCGCCCGACCCGTGGCCTGACGAGGAGCTGCCTGCCGGGGTGACCCGTCGGCGGACGCGGTTGTCGGAGATCGTGGACGTCTCCCACTGGGACGACGCCGCCTGCGCCTCCGCCCTGCAGGCCCTCGCCGACGCGGATTCCCAGCTGGCGGCGTTCCGGGCCGATGTGGTGAAGCGGTTCGCCGACGTGCGGCCAGACCTGTGGGACCTGAACCCTGACGACCCCGCCGCCAGGGTCGAGGGCTGGGGGTCCGGGAGGACGTTCAACGGGGTCACCGAGTTCTTCACCGACGAGCTCGCCACCGTCCTGGGCACGTCGCGGATGCGGGCCGACACGCTGGCCAACTTCTCGCTGGTGCTGCGCGAGCAGCTGGTCGACACGTGGCACGCCCTGGCTGACGGACGCATCGACCAGGCCCGCGCCCAGGCGCTGGTCACCGCTCTCGGGTGGCAGGCCCCGGCCGTGGACCCCGACGTCGTCGCGGCCGTGGAACACGAGGCCCTGGACTGGGCGATCTCCGGCGAGGGGCCCTACCGACTGCGGGAGCGGGCTGCCGCCTTGTTGCTCCAGTACGACGCCGAAGCCTCTGACCGCCGGCGCAAGGCCGCGAAGAAGCTCACCGACGTAACCGTGCGCAACCCCGCAGACGGGTTCGCCGACTTCGTGGTCCGGATGCCCACTGAGGTCGCGGCCGCGTCGTGGGACACCTGCGACACCTACGCCCGGATGCGCAAGGCCGCTGGGGACACCCGCCCCATCGGCGAACTCCGCGCTCTGGTTGCGAGCGACCTGATCCTGCGGCCGTGGGACACCTCCCTGGAGCCGGTCACGGCGCACCTGACGCTGTTGGCCCCGTTGCCCAGCCTGGTCGAGAACCCCAGCGCTGATCCGCCAGGCCCCGATGCGCCACCGGAGTGCGGCCGGATCGGCAACCAGCCCATCACCGCAGCCCACCTCCGGGAACTCCTCACCCAACTGGGGTTCTGCACCGCCACCGGTCTGCAGGTCCCACCGGGCAGCACAGTCGACGTGGCCCTCACCAAACCCGGGACCGAGACGCTGCGAGCTGTGGTGACCCCGCACCAGCTCCGTCACCTCGCCCGCAGGGGGTGCCTGGAGCACCAGGGGACGGGCCTGTCCTGCGACTGCCCGGTGTTGGACGCACCACCACCGACCGACGCCTACCGGCCCACCGCCGAGCAGAACCGGTTCATCGACGCCCGCGACCGCACCTGCCGCCACCCCGGCTGCTCCAGACCGGCCCGGTTCACCGACGCCGACCACGTCGTCGCCTTCCACGACGGCGGACCGACGTCTTGCGACAACCTCTGCAACCTCTGCCGCAGACACCACCGCCTCAAGACCCACGCACCCGGCTGGCACTACTCCATGACCCCCGACGGACGACTGTCGGTCACCACACCGTCCGGGGTCACCAGGACGTCCGCACCCCCGGGCACCCACCACCGGCTCCGACCCGACGACCTCCTCCACCCCCTGGAGACCGCGGTCCCCGAGCTGCCCCCACCCGCCGACGACCCGCCGCCCTTCTGAGCGGCGGGGCGACTCAGGGCCGGCGGGCGAGCCAGCCGTCGCGGGTGGCGCGGACGCGGAGGTCGGGGCGCTGCGCGACGCCCTCGGGGCGGTGGTCGTCGAGCAGGACGTCGAGGGTGGCGAGGTCATCAGCACCCACCCGCTCGGCCAGGCCGCGACGCATCTGCCGCAGGGACAGCAGCGCGTACCGGCGGGCGGTCGGCGAGAGCGGCGCCGGCACCTCCACCACGGACACCCGGGCGTCCTCGACGGTGAACCCCGCGCGGGCGATCCGGGCCGCCCAGTCACCACCCTGGTGCGGCAGGTGCTCGGCCCGGGCCTGTGCGGCCGCGGCGTGGCAGCGCGCCTCCAGGCCGGGCTCCCCCACCCCGACGTCGTCGGGCAGGAAGCGGGGGAAGGAGTCCATCTCGGTCAGCGCCAGCAGGCCGCCGGGGGCGAGCACGTCGCGCATCCGGCCCAACGCCCGGTCGGGGTCGGCCATGTGGTGCAGCGACGAGGACGCCCACACCAGGTCCACCGGCCCGACGTCGGGCCAGTCGCCGTCCAGGTCGGCCTGCACCCCGCGGACCCGGTCCCCCACGCCCCGCTCCGCTGCCCGGGCAGCCAGGTGGGCGAGCATGTCCGGGTCCACGTCCAGCGCGACCACCCGGGCGTCGGGGAACCGTTCCAGCAGGGCGAAGGTTCCGGTGCCGGTGCCCGCGCCGACGTCCAGCACGGTCCGGACCGCTCCGTCACCGACCGCGGCGGCCACCCAGCCGAGGACGTCGTCCAGGTGGTCGCCGAGCACCTCGGCATCCAGGTCCAGCAGCTCGGCGAGGCCGCCCTGGGCCAAGCCGTGGTCGTGCGAGTGGGCGTGGCCGTGCGCGTGGGAGGTCATGCCCCGACGGTAGGACGGCCTTGCGCCGAAGTCCTACGCTGTTGCGCATGACGCAAGACGGTGACGTCGACTCTCTCGTCCGGCAGCGCATCCGCGGTCTGCGGGTGGCCCGTGGCTGGTCCCTCGACGACCTGGGCAGCCGGTGCCACCAGAGCGCCTCGACGCTGAGCCGGATCGAGACCGGCGCCCGCCGGATCAGCCTGGACCAGCTCAGCGGCATCGCCCGGGCGCTGGACACCACCCTGGACCAGCTGGTCGCCTCCGACTCCGACGACGACGTGGTCATCCGACCGCAGCGCAACGAGGAGCAGGGCTTCACCAGCTGGCAGCTCAACGGCGACAACGGCCCGCAGGGCATGACCGTGGCCAAGCTGCGGCTCACCCGGCCGGCTCCGACGCGCGGTGCCGGCGAGCTCCCGGTGCACCCCGGCCGGGACTGGTTCACGGTGCTGTCGGGCACGGTCGTGCTGTTCCTGGGCGAGCGGACCATCCGGGTCGAGGCGGGCGAGGCGGCCTCGTTCTCCACGATGACCCCCCACTCGTTCGGCGCCGAGGGCGGCCCGGCCGAGATCCTCGCGATCTTCGACCACGGTGGCGAGCGCACCCACCTGCACTGAGCAGGCACGGACCCTCAGTGCAGGGTGACGCCGATGCAGGCCGTGTCGTCGAGGCGGGCGTCCACCTGGCGCATCGCCGTCGAGCAGAGCTCCTGCGGTCCGGTGACCGGGCCGACGGCGGCCAGGGCGGCCATGAGCTGGGCGGTGCCCACGTCCAGGTCCGGCCCGCGGTGCTCGACCAGCCCGTCGGTGTAGGCGAGCACCGTGCTGCCGGCGGGCAGGTGGTGGGCCACCGAGACCCGTGAGGCGCCGTCGGCCACGCCGATCATCAGCCCGCGCACGTCGTCCAGCTGCCGGACGGCGCCGTCCGGGGCGTGCACGAGCAGCGGCGGGTGCCCGGCGGTGGCCACGTGCAGCGTCCAGCTGCCGTCCTCGGCCCGGCAGGCACAGGCGTAGGTGACGGTCGCCAGGGTGCGCAGCCCGAGACCCAGCACCAGCCGGTCCAGCCGGTCGAGCACCCGGCCGGGCTCGGTGCTGCCACCGTCGTAGGCGCAGGCCCGGAGCAGCCCGCGCAGCTGGCCCATCTCGGCCGCGGCGTCGATGTCGTGCCCGGCGACGTCGCCGATCGCGATCCCGACCGCGCCGTCCGGCAGCGCGATCAGGTCGTAGAAGTCGCCACCGACCGCGGCCCCCGCGGACGCGGCCTCGTAGTGCGCCACCGCGGTGACCCCGGGGACGTCGGGCAGCTGGGGCAGCAACGAGCGCTGCAGCGTCTCGGCCACCGACTGCTCCAGCTGGTAGAGCCGGGCGTTGTCCATCGCCATCGCCGCCCGGCGGCCGAGGTCGGTGGCCACCTCGACGTCGTCCAGGGCGAAGGGCGAGCCGGTGCGCACCAGGCTGAGCACGCCGAGCGTCCGACCGCGCGCGGTCATCGGCACGGTGAGCAGCGCCCGCATCCCGAGGGACTCGATCAGCCGGCGGCCGGCCTCGGTGCTGACGTGGCCGGCCAGCGCCTGCGGGGTGAGGTCGGCAAGGAGGCCCACCGTCCCGTCGGCGATGGCGGCCGCGGCGGGCGAACCGGCCGGCGGCGGCCGCCCGGTGACCAGCTCGACGAGCGCGGCGAGCTCGGGCCGGTCGCCGTCCCGGTGCGCGGCGGACGCCCGGCCGACCTGGCCGTGGTCGTCCAGCCCCACCGCGAAGGCCCAGTCCCCCAGCCCCGGCACGCAGATGCCGGTGAGCCGGTCGAGCAGCTCGCCGGTGTCCAGGGTCGCCGTCAGCTGGCCGGTGCCCTCGGCCATCAGGAGCAGCCGCTGCTGGGCCTGCTCGGCGGTCTCCCGGGCCGCGGTCTCCGCACGCAGCGCCCGCCCCCGCTCGGCGTCGGCGACCACCCGCTGGGAGACGTCGGCCTGCACGCCCACGAAGCTGACCAGCTCACCGGCACCGTCGAGGACCGGGCTCACCGAGAGCTGGTTCCAGAACGCCGTGCCGTCCTTGCGGTGGTTGAGCAGCGTGACGGTCACCGGGCGCCGCGCGGCCAGCCCGGCCCGCAGCTCCTCGAGGGCCGACGGGTCGGTGGCCGGTCCCTGCAGGAACCGGCAGTTGCGGCCCACCACCTCCCCCAGCGAGTACCCGGTGACCCGGGTGAAGGCGGGGTTGACCCAGACCAGCGGGTCGTCGGGCTGCCGGGGGTCGCTGATGGTGAAGCAGATGTCGGTGGCGAACACCGCACCCTCGCGCAGCCGCTGCAGCAGCACCCCGCCGTCACGGGCCTCGGGGTCGGCGACCGGCAGGAACACCACGAGCGACAGCGCCTGCTGGTCGGCGGCGGAGGCCTCCGGCGTGGTCACCGGGAACCCGGTGACCCACAGCAGCTGGTCGTCCCGGCCGTCGTGGGCGCCGGCCCGTTCGCGGTCGTCGCTGCGCCGCGGGGACAACCGGACCGGTTCCCCGGCCAGCGGCTGACCCGCCGCCACCCGGGACAACGGGGCATCGGTGCCGGCGAGCGGGCGACCGTCGAGATCGGTGAGCCCGGCAGCGGCGCCCCAGCTGTCCGTCGCCACCGGGAGGGGCACCTTGCCGGCCAGGTCCATGGCCGCGCCGTTGGCGAAGGTGACCTCGCCGGTGGACTGGTCGATGAGCAGCACCGCGACCGGCACGTCCCCGAGGATCGCCGGCAGGGCCGAGCTGGGCACCGGGGACGCGGGGTCCGCGGCCTGCGTGGCGGCGGCGACCGCGTCGCTCTGGGCGTGCACGGACGCGGCAGAGGGACCCCGCCCAGGGGCCCTCGCGTCGTCCCGGTGCGCCCCACCGGCGACGGCCGGCGTGGGGACGACGAGGTCGGCGCCCACGGCCGGGGACGGCGCGGAGGAGCGCAACCCGTCGTCATCAGGTCGCACCCGAGGAGTCAAGCAGACGCTTACGGTGTACGTCGAGGGTCCTGCCCGGAGGCTCTCGACCCCACGGAGGAACCCCACGTCCAGGCCCCGCAGCCGCTCGCCCGGCGGGTTCTACGGCTGGCACGTCGTCGGCGTCTCGGCCCTGGCACTGGCGCTGACCGCCCCGGGCCAGACCGCCGGCATCGCGGCCTTCATCGGCCCGGTGACCGCCGAGCTGGGCATCAGCCGCTCGGCCGTCGCCACCGCCTACCTGGTGGGCACGCTCACCGGCGCCGCCGCGATGCCCCTGGTGGGTCGGGCCCTGGACCGGTTCGGCGCCCGGCGGACGATGGCCGTCATCGGGGCGGTTTTCGGCGCCGTCCTCGTCGGGTTGTCCCTGGTCAGCAGCCTGGTCGGGCTGACGGCGGGGTTCGTCGGCGTCCGGCTGGCCGGGCAGGGCGCACTGGGGTTGACCGCCACGACCGCCGTGGCGTTCTGGTTCACCCGCCGCCGCGGCCTGGCGCTGGGGATCGTCTCGGCCGTCGGGGCGACGGGATCTCGCTGGCCCCGGTCGGGCTGGAGGTGCTCGTCTCCACGCAGGGCTGGCGGACCGCCTGGCTGGTCGAGGGGCTGGTGGTGTGGGCGGTCGTCGTCCCGCTGGCGCTGCTCGGCCTGCGCGACCGGCCCGCGGACCTGGGGCAGGTGCCCGACGGCCGCGTGGACACCGACCGTCCCGCACCACCACCGGTCGAGGGCCGCACCCTCCGGCAGGCCGCCCGCACCCCGTTCTTCTGGGTGGTGCTCGCCGGGGTCGCGGTGTCCGGGATGCTGGCCACCGGCGTCACCTTCCACCAGCTCGACCTGCTCGGGGAGCGCGGGCTGAGCAGCACCGAGGCGGCGGCGAACTTCCTGCCGCAGACCGCGGCCGGGCTCCTGTCCACCCTGGCCGTCGGGGCCCTGGTCGACCGGTTCGACGGCCGCCGGCTCGCCGTCGCCTGCATGCTCCCGCTGGCCGGCGGCCTGCTGTGGGGCACGGTCGTCGCCCCGGGGTGGTCCGCGCTGGGCTTCGGGCTGACGATCGGGGCTGCCGGCGGAGCGATCCGCACCCTGGAGGCCGGGTCGTTCCCCCGGTACTTCGGGACGACGCACCTGGGCTCCATCCGCGGCGTCGTCGCCTCGGTCAGCGTCGGGTCGACGGCGTTCGGGCCGGTGGCGTTCGCGCTGGTCCGGGACGCCACCGGCAGCTACGGGCCGGCCCTGCTGGCCGGCGCGGTCCTCCCGGGGCTCGTGGCGGTCGCCGCCCTGCTGTCCCCGCGGCCCACGGAGCCGGTGCCGCAGCGACTGTGACCCGACGCACGTGGACATTCCCCTCACGTGAGGGTTGAGTCAGGTGCAGCGGATGGCGACACCCCGTCGCCCGGCTCGACCACGAGCCTCCTCCCCCGCCACGCCCGCACGGAGCTGCCGACCCACGGCGCCCGCGGGCACCCGACCCGGAACGGGACCATGACCTCCACCCTGACCCCACCCCGCCTGACCCGACCCGCCTGGCTGGACCCGAAGGTGGCCAAGACCGAGGTGCTCGCCGGCCTCGTCGTGGCCCTGGCGCTGATCCCCGAGGCGATCAGCTTCTCCATCCTGGCCGGCGTCGACCCCCGCGTCGGGCTCTACTCCTCGTTCGTGATGGCCGTGGTCATCGCCTTCACCGGCGGCCGCCCGGCGATGATCACCGCGGCCACCGGCGCGATCGCGCTGGTCGTCGCCCCGCTGGCCCGGGAGCACGGGGTGGAGTACCTCTTCGCCGCCGTGATCCTGGGCGGGGTGTTCCAGGTGCTGCTGGCCGCCGGCGGCATCGCGAAGCTCATGCGGTTCATCCCGCGCAGCGTCATGGTCGGCTTCGTCAACGCCCTGGCGATCCTCATCTTCAGCGCCCAGGTGCCGTACCTCATCGACGTGCCGTGGCTGGTCTACCCGATGGTCGCCGCCGGCCTGCTGATCATCTTCGGGCTGCCCCGGTTCACCAAGGCCGTGCCCGCCCCGCTGGTCTCGATCGTCGTGCTGACCGGGCTCACAGTGGCCGCCGGCATCCTGGTGCCCACGGTGGGCGACCAGGGCGCACTGCCCGACAGCATCCCGTTCTTCGGCGTCCCGCTGGTGCCGTTCACGCTGGAGACGCTGACGATCATCGCGCCGTACGCCCTCGGCGTGGCCTTCGTCGGGCTGATGGAGTCGCTGATGACGGCCAAGCTGGTCGACGACCTCACCGACACCGGCTCGGACAAGACCCGCGAGTCCTGGGGCCAGGGCGTCGCCAACATCGCCTCGGGCTTCTTCGGCGGCATGGGCGGCTGCGCGATGATCGGCCAGACCATGATCAACGTGAAGTCCGGGGCCCGCACCCGGCTCTCGACCTTCCTGGCCGGCGCGCTGCTGCTGGTCCTCGTCGTCGTCCTCGGGCCGGTCGTGGCGGTCATCCCGATGGCCGCACTCGTCGCGGTGATGGTCTTCGTGTCGATCGCGACCTTCGACTGGCACTCGCTGCGGACCATCCACACGATGCCGCGCAGCGAGACGGTCGTGATGCTCTCGACCGTCGCGACCACCCTGGTCACCCACAACCTCGCGATCGGCGTCGGCGTCGGCGTGCTCGTCGCCTGCGTGCTCTTCGCCCGCCGGGTCGCCCACCTCGTCGACGTCACCGCCACCACCGACGGCGACACCCGCGTCTACACCGTCACCGGGGCGCTGTTCTTCGCCTCCAGCAACGAGCTGTACACCCGGTTCGACTACGCCGGGGACCCCGACCACGTGGTCGTGGACCTCTCCGGCGCCCACGTCTGGGACGCCTCGACCGTCGCCGCGCTGGACGCGATCACCCACAAGTACGAGCTGCGCGGGAAGACCGTCGAGGTCGTCGGCCTGGCCGGGCACTCGGCCACCCGCTACGAGCGGCACAGCGGCCAGCTCACCGGCGGCCACTGATGGTCGACGGGGTGGCCCCGGCCGCCCGCGGGGAGCTGGTGCAGATCGGTCAGGTGGCCGAGCAGACCGGGCTCAGCCTGCGCACCATCCGGTTCTACGAGGAGAACGGCCTCGTCGTGCCGACCACCCGCACCGAGGGCGGGTTCCGGCTCTACAGCGCCGAGGACGTCGCCCGGCTCGAGGTGGTCAAGCGGATGAAGCCGCTGGGCTTCAGCCTCGAGGACATGGCCGCCCTGCTCGACGTGCTGCACCAGCTCAGCACCGCCGACGACGCCACCCGCCCGGCCCTGGAGGACCGGCTGCGGATGTTCCACGCCGCCGCCGACACCCGGGTCACCGCGCTGCGCGAGCAGCTCGCGGTCGCCGAGGGCTTCGCGGCCGACCTGCAGGCCCGGCTGCCCGACTGACCCCGCGCACACCTGGTTGGCTGGTCGGCATGGCCCCGCCCGGACGCGACCGCTGGGACGTCGTCGTCGCCGGCGCCGGGCCGGCCGGGCTCGCGGTCGCCGCGGCCTGCGTGGCCCGCGGGCTGTCCACGGTCGTCGTCGCCCCGGCGCTGCGGCCCTGGACGCACACCTACGGGCTGTGGGCCGACGAGCTGACCGTCGCCGGGACGGTCTACCCGACGACCCTGGTGCGCACCGGCGCCGGCGACCACGACCTCGGTCGGCCCTACGCCCGGCTGGACAACGCGGCGGTGCACGCGGCGTTCCTGGACCGGGTGCTCGCCGGCGGCGAGACCCGCACCGGGTCGGTGGCGGAGGTGCACGACCGGAGCGTCGTGCTGACCGACGGCACCGCGCTCACCGGCGCCGTCGTGGTCGACGCCCGTGGCAGCGGACCGGGCACCGCCCAGCAGCGGGCCTGGGGCGAGCGGGTCACCGGCCCGGTCGAGGACGTCGTCCCCGCCGGCAGCGCGCTGCTGATGGACTGGGCCGCGCTGCGCGACCCGGCCGACCCGCAGCAGGTCGCCTTCCTCTACGGCATGGGCCTGGCCGACGGCAGCACCCTGCTGGAGGCCACCTCGCTGGCCGCCCGGCCCCCGGTGCCCCTGCCCGAACTGCGCGACCGGCTGCACGTGTTCCTCGCCGCGCACGGCCTGCGCACGGTCGGCGAGCCCGAGAAGGTGGCCATCCCGCTGGACGCCCCGGCCGCTCGCACCGGCGGGGTCCCGGTGGGTGCCGCGGCCGGGCTGGTGCACCCGGCCACCGGCTACAGCGTGGCGACGTCGCTGCGGCTGGGGCCGGTGGTCGCCGACGCGGTGCTCCGCGGGGCCGGGGCCGCCGAGCTGCGGGCGCTGGTCCGGTCGCGACGCCGCCGGGCCACCTTGGCGCTGCTGGGGCTGGGCCGCGACGTGCTGGTCGGCCTGGACGAGGCGCAGACCGACGCGTTCTTCCGGGCCTTCTTCACCCTGCCGCCCCGGGCGTGGGCGGCCTACCTGGACGTGGGGTCCTCCCCCGCCGCGGTCGCGGCGAGCATGGCCCGCGTCGCGGCCGCGCTGCCGCCGTCCGGGCGCCGGACGCTGTTCGCCAACGTGGGCCGGGCGCTGCGCCGCTGACCGCACTCAGCCGCCGGCCACCGCGTACCGGGCCGCCAGCACCCGGAAGGCGGCCGCCAGCTCCGGCGGGCCGAGCACCGTGACGTCGGCGTCGAACCGCCCGATGGACGCCGCCAGCCCGTTCCAGGACCAGGCGCCCAGGGTGAGCCGGCAGCGGTCCGGTGCGATCGCCTCGACGACGCCGTCCCCGACGAACGGGGCGACCTCCGCGGCCGGCACCGCCAGCTCGACCACGCCCCGGCACGGCCACTCGTCGGCACCGGTCGAGCCCTTGAACCGGGCGGCGACGAACCCGGCGACGTCCCCGCCGGGCAGCTCGCGGGGTACGAAGCGCGGGCCGGTGGGGGTGCGCGGGGTGATCCGGTCGGCCCGGAAGACGCGCCAGTCGGCGCGGTCGAGGTCCCAGGCGACCAGGTACCAGCGGCCGGCCCGGGTGACCAGGTGGTGCGGCTCGACCCGCCGCGGCGGCGCCCACTCCTCGGGCGCGCCGGGGGTCGCGTGGTCCATCCGCAGCACCTCGCGCGCCCGGACGGCGGAGGTCAGCGCGACCAGCACGGCCGGGTCGACGTCGGCGTCCCGACCGTGCGGGACGGCGGTGACCTGCACCGCGTCGACCCGGTGCCGCAGCCGGGCGGGGAGCACCTGGCGCACCGTGGTCAGCGCCCGGGCCGCCGCCTCGTCGATGCCGGCACCGCTGACCGCGGCCAGCTGCAGGGCGACAGCGAGCGCGACGGCCTGGTCGTCGTCGAAGAGCAGTGGCGGCAGCTCGGCGCCCGCGCCCAGGCGGTAGCCGCCGTCCGGGCCCTTGAACGCCTGCACCGGGTAGCCCAGCGCGCGCAGCCGGTCGACGTCGCGGCGCACCGTCCGCGGCGTGACGTCGAGCCGGGCGGCCAGGGTGGCGCCGGGCCAGTCGCGACGCGCCTGCAGCAGGGACAGCAGGGTGAGCAGTCGCGCCGACGTCCCGGTCATGCCCGCCAGGATGCCCGGCGTAGAGGACCGTACCTGTCCGCCACCCCCGACACAGTGGGTCCATCGCCGGCGGTCAGCGCCGGCAGACCCGAGGAGAGCGACATGGCCGTCACCACCACCACCCACCTGAACTTCCGCGGTCAGGCCCGCGCGGCGCTCGACCTGTACGCCGCGGTGTTCGGCGGGGAGGTCCAGGCCTTCACCTTCGCCCAGGGCGGCGACGAGCGGGACACCGCCGACGGCGCGGTCGCCGACCAGCTGAAGTGGGGCGGCGTGCAGTCCCCCGCCGGGTTCTCGGTCATGGCCTTCGACGTGCCCCCGGGCAGGGCGTACGACCAGGGCACCGACGCCGTCTACGTGTCCGTCCGCGGGGACGACGCCGCGGAGGTCACCCGGTTCTTCGAGGGGCTGGCCGAGGGCGGCACCGTGCGCGCGGCGCTCGGCCCGGCCGGGTTCTCCCCGCTGTACGGCATGGTCACCGACCGCTTCGGCGTGACGTGGGTGCTCGACGTCGTCGTCCCGTACGCCGGCTGACCCCGTCAGGCCAGGTCGCGGACGACGTCGACGCCCAGCCGCACGATCAGCGCGGTGGCGACGACGAGGAACACGACCCGGATGAACCGGTTGCCCTTCGCGATGGCCATCCGTGAGCCCAGGTAGGCGCCGGCCACGTTGGCCAGCCCGAGGACGACGCCGAGCCCGACGAGCACCGCACCGGTGGGCAGGAAGAAGGCCAGCGCACCCAGGTTGGTCGCGGCGTTGACGATCTTCGCGGTCGCGCTGGCGTGCAGGAAGTCGTAGCCCAGCAGGGCGATGAGGCCGATGACCAGGAAGGTGCCGGTGCCCGGGCCCAGCACGCCGTCGTAGAAGCCGATCACGACGGCCAGCACCATCGCCAGCAGGTAGTGGCTGCCGGCGGCCCGCCGGGTCCGGGCCAGGTCACCGAGGGAGGGCCGCGCCGCGGTGACCACCGCGACCGCGACCAGGGCCAGCACGATGACCGGCTTGATCACCTCGGCGGGCAGCCGGGAGGCGACCGAGGCGCCGGCGAGGGCCAGCACGAACGCCCCGGCGGCCATCGGCAGCGCCGTCCGCACCGCCGGTCGGGCCCGCCGGAAGTAGGTGGTGGCGCTGGTCAGCGTGCCGAAGACCGAGGCCAGCTTGTTGGTGCCCAGCGCCTGCAGCGGGGTCATCCCGCCGACCAGGAGCAGGACCGGCAGCTGGATCAGCCCACCGCCGCCCACCACGGCGTCGACCCAGCCCGCGGCGAACGCCGCGACCAGGAGGAGCAGGAGGGCGAGCCCGGAGAGGTCGGCCGGGACGAGGTCGAGGGGGAGCACGGGCCTGTTCTCGGTCGGGAGGGGCAGCGACCGACGGTAGCGACCGGGGTCAGCTGCCCCGCAGGACCCCGTCGACGACCTCCACCGCGATGTCCCGGAGCTTGCGGTTGGTGTTCTGCGACCGCCGGGACAACTGGGTGAACGCCTCGTCGGCCGAGAGCCCCAGCTGGACCATGAGCACGCCCTTGGCCTGCTCGATGACCGCCCGGGAGGCGATGGCCTCCTGCAGCTCGCCGACCGTCCGGTTCGCCCGCTCGAGGGCGTGCATGTTGCTGATGGTCACCGCGACGACGCCGGCGAGGTCCAGCGCGGCGGCCCGGGACTCCTCGTCGAGGGGCTGGTCGGTGCTGTAGACGTTCAGCCCGGCCTGCAGCTCGTGCACGATCAGGATCGGCACCGAGCAGGTGCTCACCGCCCCCTGCCGGGAGGCCAGCCGGCAGAACTCCGGCCACCGGGTCTCGGTCGCGAGGTCGCGGATGAGCACCGGCTGCCCGCTGGTGGCCGCGAACAGGCACGGGCCGTAGTTGAGGCCGTACTGGGCCTCGTCCAGCTCGTAGGCCAGCAGCCCGCTGCCGGCCACGGTGTGCGCCCGGGTGCGCTCCATGACCGTCACCGACGCCTCGGCCACCCCGGGCACGGTGGCGACGGCGAGGTCGGCCACCCGGTGCAGCAGGGACTGCATCGACTCGGCCGCCAGGCGCACGTCGCCCAGCTCCACCGGTCGGCGGGTCGGGTCTGCTGCTGGGGTGTCCACGGGGTCCTCCTCGAGGCGTCCGACGCCCACGCCGGTACCGCCGGCGGGAGGTCGACGGCGGGAGTGGGGCGCCGGGTCTGGACGCCCCCGGCGACGGCCTGGGACCCGCCGGGTGGGGTCGAGGCTAGTCGGGGCGTGGAACTCGGGGGGGTCGGGGCGCTCAGGTGCAGACCCACACCTGGGCCGGGCCCTCGGGGGTGGGCAGGAGCCGGGGCGGCACCTCGGGGCGGTAGACGGCCAGGTCGCGCTCGTAGACCAGGGCCTGTCGGGACATCTCGGCCGGCACCCGGCGGACCCGCCCGGCGTGCGGGCCGCCGCGGTGCAGCACGAGGACGCCGGGGTCGACGGGCGCCGTGCGGGCGGCCTCCCGGGGCCGGGCCGGCGGGCGCGCGGACTCGTCCTGGGCCTCCGCCGGCGGCACGGCCTCCACCGCCGGGGAGCCCGCCGGCGTCAGCTCGGCCGGCGCGGGAGCCGCCGCGGCGACCGCCCTGCTGACGGCGTCCTCGTGGGCCTGCACGAGCTCCACGGCGATGTCGCGCACCTTGCGGTTGGCGTGCTGGCTCTGCCGCTTGAGCGCGTCCAGGGCGGTGTCGGACCGGCACCGGGTCTGGGCCATGAGCAGGCCGGCGGCCTGGCCGATCACCGTCCGGCTCTCCAGCGCCCGGCCGAGCTGGGCGATCTGGTCGTCGTGCTCGGCGAGCCGGGCGGCGGCGGTCAGCAGCCCGGCCACCCGCCCCGCGGTGTGCGCGGCGTGCACCGGGTCGACCGGGGTGCGGGGCTCGGCGCAGAGGAAGGTGACCGCGCCCCGGGTGCCGGCGTCCACGGCCAGCGGGTACGAGGAGCTGGACCGGACGCCGGACCGCTCCGCGGCGGCGCCCCAGGGGCCCTCCGCGGCGGTGTCGCCGACCAGCACCACGTCGCCGTCCCGGGCGCACTGCAGGCCGGGGCCCGCCCCCAGCTCGTCGTCGGTGAGCCGGGCGGCTCGGCCGAGGGGGTCGGCGGAGGACACGGCGACCTCACCCTGCGGGCTGACCAGGGTCAGCACACAGCTCAGGACGCCGGGAGCCCCCTGGGCGGCGGCCACGAGCAGGTCGTGCAGCGCCCCGAGGATCGTGCTGTCGTCGAACGCCGTCGGTTCAGCGAGCCCGTCGTGGACGGGTGCCGGGCGGGTCATGCGGTGCCTCCACCGTCGCGGTCACCCCCGTCCCTGGAGGCGTCCGTGCGAAGCGTCCTCACCGTAGACGAGCGTCGCCGGCACCGCGCGCGACGGAGGGCGGGGGTCCTCGACCCCCGCCCTCCGGTCCTCCAGGGCGGTCAGCCCTGCGAGCCCTGCACGGCCTCGCGGGACTGCTGGGCCTGACCCTGCACGTCCGAGGCGGCCGACTGGCCCTCCTGCTTCACGGTGCCGACGGCGTCCTGCGCGGTCCCCTTCAGGGACTCGACGGCGTCCTGGGCGGCCGGCTTGAGGTTCTCGCCGACCTCCTGGGCAGCCTGCTTCGCCTTCTCGATCAGCGGCTGCCCGGCGGACTCGGCCTGGGAGGCGAGCTGCTTCTCCTTCTCCGTGGTGGGGAGCAGGGAGGAGACGAGCCAGCCGACGCCGAAGGCGATCAGGCCGGCGGCCAGCGGGTTGCCCTGGGTCTTGCCCAAGGCGGCGTCCGGGGCGCCGGTCACCGCGTCGGTGGCACCGTGCGCGGCCTGGGAGACGCGGCCGGGACCGTCGTCGCTCCCGCCCATCACGCGGTTGCGGAGGCCGTCCACGGCGTCCTTGGTCTTGGTCACGCGACGGTCGACGACCCGGGCGGGGTTGACCTTCTCGTTG
The DNA here is from genome assembly GCF_001424455.1 of Geodermatophilus sp. Leaf369. Lineage (NCBI taxonomy): Bacteria > Bacillati > Actinomycetota > Actinomycetes > Geodermatophilales > Geodermatophilaceae > Geodermatophilus > Geodermatophilus sp. Leaf369. The sequence continues at coordinate 1,632,907 of NZ_LMQA01000001.1, forward strand.
AGGGCGTCCACGTCGTAGGAGAGGCCCGCGCGGGTCTCCTCGATCTGCTGACGGATGACGTCGGGGTCACTGCTGCTGGTCATGGGTTCTCTCGCTTCTCTCAGGAGGGACGCACGGCGTCGGGCACCCGCGACAGGGTCTCCACCGTCCGCTCGGGCTTGGGGTTGACGGTCTTGAGCTGCTTGCGGCCGCTCAGGGCGAGGACGGCGGCCACCGCGCCCCAGACGACGGCGACGATCAGCGCGGCCCAGCCGGCGGGGATCGCACTGGCCAGGGCGGCCCACAGCGCGAGGCTGAGGAAGAGCACGGTCAGGTGACCGGCGTAACCGGCGCCGGCGAGCATGCCGACGCCCTTGCCGGCCTTGGTCGCCTCGGCCTTGACCTCGGCCTTGGCCAGCTCGAGCTCCTGGCGCATCAACGTGGAGAGGTCCTTGCTGACCTCACCGAGCAGCTGGCCGACCGAGGTGCCCTCGACGTCGGGGTGCCCGTCGGCGGTCGTCGGCTGGCCCGCAGGGCCCGCGGGCGGCTGGTAGGGGGTGCTCACGCCTGGCCACTCCCGCTCGGGAGCCCCGTGGTGGTCTCGGTCTCGTAGCCGGCGACCGGGGTGGTGGAGGGCGCGTAGCCGGCCGGGCGGTCGGGGAGGCCGGCGGCGGGGGACGTGGCGCCCGCGGAGCCGGAGTCGTCGGCGTGCGAGGCCTTGATCCCGCTGGTCAGCCGACCGGCGAGGACACCGGCGACGGCGGCACCGACCAGGAAGGCGCCGGGCCGGCGGCGGGCGAAGGTGCGGAGGTCGTCCAGCAGCTCGCCGGGCTCGCGGTCACGCAGCCGGCCGGCCACGTCCTCGACGATGCCGGTGGCCTGACCGACCAGGTCGTGCGCCGGGCCGGAGCCGTCACCGCCGGTCATGCCACGCATCTCCTCGGCCAGGGCGGAGAGGCTCTCGGCTGCCTTGGCCTGGCCGGCGCGGGCCTGGTCGACGGCCTGGGTGCGACCCTCCGACAGCAGGTCGGCCGCCTGCTTCTTCGTCTCCTGGGCGACCTCCGCGGCCTGCTCGGCGGCGGTGCCGGCGACCTGCTTGCCGGCGTCCGCGGTGGTCTGACCGACCGCGCGGGCCTCGTCCTTGGCGGTGTCGGCGGTGGACGTCGAGTCCGAGGTCGGGGGTGTGTCGAGGGAGTGCGTCATCTGGTCCTCCTGGGGGCCGGCGCCGGCGAGCGGGCACGGCTGAGGGGCGTGCAGCGCAGTGCGCGGCACGAGGGGGGTGGCACAGGGGTGGTCCCCGCGCAGCGAGGGCTGCGCGACGCCGGGTCTGGACGTCGGGGAGAGGCGCACCCCGTGGGGTGCTGGAGGTCGGAGGCGGCCAGTTCGCTGGAGCCGTCCTCCGTCTCAGGGGGCCTACCCGGGCCGGGACGAGGTGGAAACGCGCCGGCTCGGAACAGCGGGGGCGACGGCGTCCACGAGCAGCTCGGCGGTGCGTCGCCCCTGACGCCGGGCGTCGTCGGCGTCCTCGCGCAGCTGCATCGCCAGCATCCCGGTGACGACCAGGACCAGGTGCTCCCCCAGCTCGGCGGCCCGGTCCCCGGCCACCGGGCCGGCGAGCTCGGTGAGCCGACGGCGGAGCAGCGCCGTGTCCTGGGCCAGCGCGGCCCCGGCCGTCGGGTCGCCGGTCGGGGTGCCGGCGGCGGCGTCCAGGAACGCGCACCACCGCGCCGGCGTCGCGCCGGCACGGAAGGTCCCGACCGCGTCGAACACGGCCAGCAGTCGCGCCCGGTCGTCGCGGGCCGCGGTGACGGCCCGGGCCCACGTGGCGTCCCAGGCGGCCAGCCGTTCGGTGAGCACCGCCTCGAGCAGCCCCGCCTTGGTCCCGAAGTGCGCGTACAGGGTGGCCGGGGCGACCTCGGCACGCCGCAGGACGGCGTCCACCGGGGTGCCGGTGAACCCCTCGGCGGCGAAGAGCTCGTCGGCCGCGGCCAGCAGCCGGGTGCGGGCGTCGGGTCGCGCGGTCACGAGCGGACTGTAACGTGCGTTCTATGAAACGATCGTTTCAGTCATCCGCCACCGTGGTCCTCGGCACCGGGCTCGTCGCCGCCACCTACGGCCTGGTCCGCTACGCCTACGGGCTGTCGGTGCCGGCCGCCCAGCGCGACCTCGGGCTGTCCACCGCCGCCGCCGGGGCGGTGTCCGGGGCGACGTCGGTGGCCTACTGCGTCGCCGCCGTGCTGGCGTTCTGGGCGTGCGAGCGGTGGCCGCGCGCGGTGGTCACCGCCGCCGGGGCGGTCGCGGCCACCGGGGCCCTGGGTGCGGGCCTCGCCACCGGCCCGACGGCGTTCGCCACCGCCGTCGTCCTCGGCAGCGCCGGGGCCGGGGCGGCCTCGCCGGGCCTGGTGGTGCTGGTCCGCCGGGCGGTGGCCGCACCCCGTCGGGACGCCGCCCAGTCGCTGGTGAACGCCGGCACCGGTCCGGGCCTGGTCGCCGCCGGCGTGATCGCGGTGGTGGCCGGGTCGCAGTGGCAGCGGGGCTGGGTGGTGGCCGCCGCGGTCACCGCCGGCCTCACCGTGGCGCTGCTGGTCGGCACCCGCGGCCTGGCCGGGGACGACGCCCCGCCCACCGGGCTCGACCTCTCCCGCGCGTGGGCCCGCCCGCTGCTCGCCGCCGTCCTGCTGGGCACCGGCAGCGCCGCGGTCTGGACCTGGGGCCGGGCGGTGCTCGAGGACGGCGGGCTCTCCCCGACCCGGGCCGTCGGCGCCTGGATCGCCCTGGGCCTGGGGGCGACCCTGGCCGCCATCGCCACCCCGCGTCTGCTCCGCCACGGGGTGTCCCTCGCCTGGGCCGCGTGCGTGCTGGCCACCGCGGTGGCCACCGTCCTGCTGGCGGTCGGCCCGCTCCCCTGGCTCGCTGCGGCGCTCTTCGGGCTGGGGCACACCGCGGCGACCACGGTGCTCATCGCCTGGGCCGGCCGGGTCACCCGCACCCCCGGCCCGGCGGTCGCGGCCTTCTTCGTCGCCCTGCTGGCCGGCCAGGCGGTCGGCGCCCCCCTGGCCGGCGCCCTGCTCCCGCACGGCGCCCCCCTGGCCTTCGGCGTCGCCGCCGCCGTGACCGCCCTCGCCGCCCTCCCCCGCCCCACGACCGGCGAGGAGCGCCCCTCCCGTGAGGACGGGAGAGGCGCTCCTGGTCAGCCCCGGGTGGCGCGCTTGCCCTGCTCCCGCTCCAGCACCGCCTCGGCGTCGGTGAGCACGGTCTCGACGTCGGCGGCCCGGACCACGACGACGCCGTCGGCGTCCCCGACCACGAGGTCGCCGGGGGTCACGACGACCCCGCCGATCGCGACCGCGACGTCGAGCCGCCCGGGGCCGTGCTTGTAGGGACCGGCCGGGGTGACCGCGCGGGCGAAGACCGGCAGGCCCAGCTCGGCCAGCGCATCGGCGTCCCGCACGGCGCCGTCGACGACGAACCCGGCGATGCCGGCGCGCTGGGCCTTGAGACCGATGAGGTCGCCGATCAACGCGCGAGAGGTGTCCCCTCCCCCGTCCACGACCAGCACGTCACCGGGGCTGGCGAGCTCCAGGGCCCGGTGGACGAACAGGTTGTCCCCGGCCCGGGTCTGCACCGTGAACGCCCGGCCGGCGACCCGGGCGCCGGACCAGACCGGGGTGATGCCCCGGGGGACGCCGAAGCGCTCCTGGGCGTCGCCGATGTTCGCCGTCGGGAGCAGCGCGGCGCGGGAGACGAGGTCGGTGGTGTCGGGTCGGGAGACGACGGTCATCGGGTTCCTCCGGCGGCGGGGGCGGGGGCGGTCGGACGGGTCACTGGCCGACGAGGAGGTCGGCGATGATCGGCTCCACGGCGGTCTCGCGCTCGGCCCACAGGTCGGCGGCCTCCTGGGCGTCGAGGAAGTCCGGCCGGGTGGCCGCGTCCTCCAGGGCGCTCATGACCTCCGGGTCGGTGGTCGCCACCTCGAGGGCGGCCTCCAGCGTCGTGACGATCCCCTCGGGGGTGCCGGCCGGGACCGACAGGGTGAACCGGCTGGTCATCTGGTCGATGCCGGGGAAGCCGGCGTCGGTGAGCGTGGGGACGTCCTCGACGAAGGGGTTGGGCTCGTCGGCGACGACGGCCAGCAGCCGGATGTCCCCGGACTGGTAGGGGCCGAAGAAGCTCGAGACACCGCCCAGGGCCATGTCCACCTCGCCGGAGACCAGCGCGGCGACCTTGTCCGAGCCTGAGTCGTAGTGCACGACGTTGAGGTCCATGTCGAGCTCCTGCTCCAGGACCGACAGGTTGACGTGGTCGTCGCCGGCCCGGGAGTCGGTGCCGGCGGTGATCGCGCCGGGGTCGTCCTGCGCGGCCTCCACGAAGTCCTCCATCGTCTGCACCGGGCTGTCGGCGGGGACGGCGATGACGATGTCGTTGCTGGCGAACGAGCCGAACGGGGTGAAGCTCTCCCGGTCGAAGCTGGCCTGCTGGCTGGGGTCGAGGTACCGGCCCAGGATCGAGGGCAGGTTGGTGTAGCCGAACGTCGTGCCGTCGGGGTCGGCGTTGGCCAGCTCGGTGAGCCCGATGACCTGGTTGCCGCCCTCGCGGTTGACCACCTGCACGGTCACGCCCAGCTCCTCGGCCAGGGCCGGGGCGACGATCCGGGCCAGGATGTCGTTGCCACCGCCGGCGGCCGAGGGGACCACCCACTCCAGCGTCGACCCGGCCTCCGGGAAGGCCGCGGCGTCGGCCTCGGTCCCCCCGGCGGACCCGCCCGAGCAGGCGGTCAGGGTGGTGGCGGTGACCAGGGCGAACGCGCCCAGGGTCCGGCGGATCAGGGGGCGGGTGCTGCTCATCGGATCGACTCCTTCGTCGTCGTGCGGGTGGCCGTGCGGGTGTCGGTGCGGGTGTCTGTGTGGGTGTCTGTGCGGGTGGGGTCGACGACCGCGGCGGGTGCCGGGTCGTGGGTGGCGGGAGCGGTCGGGGCCGGCGGGACCGGTCCGTCGTCGTCCCCGCTGGGGGCCTCGGGGCCGGCCGGCGGCTCGCCCTGGCTGCGGTCGGCGCGGCGGGCCAGCACCCGGGCGAGGGCCCGGGAGACCAGCGGGCGGGCCACGGTGGCGAGCACGGCGAGGGCGATGAGGCCGAGCAGGGTGCTGCTGATCGGGCCGTCGGTGAAGACGGCGTAGTCACCGCGGGACAGCGCCAGCGCCCGCTGGAAGTTGTCCTCGATCATCGGCACGAGGATCAGCGCGAGCACGAACGGGGTGAGCGGCACCGCGGCCAGGCTCATCACGTAGCCCAGGGCGCCGGCGGCGACCATCACGAAGACGTCGAACGTGGTCCCGTTGATGCTGTAGGTGCCCAGGACGAGGAACACCATGATCAGCCCCATCAGGTACGGGAAGGGGATGCGCAGCAGCGACACCCAGACCCGGGCCAGCGGGATGTTCAGCACCAGCAGGATGACGTTGCCGACGATGAGGCTGGCGATGATGCCCCAGGCCACGTCGGGGTTGTCCCGGAAGAGCAGCGGGCCGGGGACCAGGCCGTTGATGGTGAACGCCCCGGCCATGATCGCGACGGTGGCGCTGGTCGGGATGCCCAGGGTGAACAGCGGGATCATCGAGGAGATGGCCAGGGAGTTGTTGGCCGCCTCGGGTCCGGCGACGCCCTCCACGGCGCCGCGGCCGAACTCCCCGCGCCGACGGGAGACCTTCTTCTCCAGCGCGTAGGACGCCAGCGAGGTGGCCGCGCCGGGCGAGCCGGGGAGCAGGCCCATGAAGAACCCGATGACCGAGCCGCGGGCGAACGGGGCCGCCGACCGGCGCAGGTCGGTCCTCGTGGGCATCAGCCGGCCGACCTCCAAGGGTGCGACCGGGGCGCCGTTGGCCCGGGCGACCTGGGACAGGATCTCGCTGAGCCCGAAGGCGCCCATCACGACCGGGACGAGGCCGATGCCGGCGAACAGCTCGGGCAGGCCGAAGGTGAAGCGCTGCAGGCCCTGGCCCTGGTCGATGCCGACGCTGGCCACCAGGACGCCGAGGCCCACGCTGACCAGCGCCTTGCCCGGGCTGGAGCCGGCGAAGGCGGTGATCAGGGCCATCCCGAGCACGGCGACCAGGGTCAGCTCGGGGGCACCGAACTCCAGCGCCAGCCGGCTGAACGGGGCGACCAGGACGAAGCCGACCACCCCGACCATGCCGCCGACGAAGGAGGCCAGCGCGGCGATGACGAGAGCGGGGCCGGCGCGGCCGCGCTTGGCCATCGCGTAGCCGTCCAGGGTGGTGGCCACCGAGGAGGCCTCACCCGGGATGCGCAGCAGCACCGCCGTCGTCGTCCCGCCGTACGCGGCGCCGTAGAGGATCGCGGCGAGCGTGATGATCGCGGTGGTGGCGTCCAGGCCGAACGTGACCGGGATGAGCAGCGAGACCGCCGCGGCCGGGCCGAAGCCGGGCAGGACGCCCACGAGCATGCCCAGCACGCAGCCGAGCAGCGCGAACGCCAGGTGGTGGACGGTGAGGATGGACAGCAGACCGTCGAACAGGGCACCGAACACGGCTCACAGCCCCCAGGTCGACAGGAGGGGCAGGGAGCTGGTCGGCAGCGCCGTGCCCAGCCAGGTCTCGAAGACCAGCCGGGCGGCGGCGGTCGCCACGACCGCCACGACGACGGCGGCCACCGGCCGGCGACGGCTGACGCCGATCAGCAGCACCAGGAGCAGCGCCACCATGCTGACGCTGAACCCGAGCACCGGGAGCAGGGCCGCGGTGGCCGCGATCGCGACCAGGACGGTGACCACCCGGCCCACGTCCCGACGCCCGGGCATCGGGTCGGGTTCCTCCTCGAGCTCGTCGTCGAGGAACTCGCTGTCGGTCACCTGGTGCGCCACGACGGTGGCCAGCGCGGGTTGCTCGGCCGCGGCCCGGCCGGCGACGACCAGTTCGACGGTCCAGGCGAGGGCGCCGAGCAGGAGCAGCACCCCGGCGACGGCCGGCACGACGCCGGAGCCGACGCCCGTGGGGGCGGTCAGCCCGTAGCCGTTGCCGGCCACGAGGGCCACGGCGCCGGCGACGGCGGCGGACCCGACGAGGGTCCGTTCGAGGATGGTGCGGGAGTGGGTCTGAGATGTCATCGGATGTCGCCCCATTGCGAGGAGTCCTCCACCCTGACGGGCGGACTTGCAAGCTTGCACAGGCTTGCATTGAGGTGTGATGCTGTCAACAACCCGAGCCGGACGGCTCGAGCGGACCGAGGAGAGACCACGTGGGGTTCCGGGCGGCGCTGGCCACCAACGCACGATCGATCAGCACGTCCGACCGGCGTGTCCTCAACGTCCTGCTCACCGAGGAGGAGGCCTCCGGGCTCACCGCGGCACAGGTGGCCGAACGGGCCCAGGCGCACGAGTCCACCGTGGTGCGGCTGGCCCAGAAGCTCGGCTACCGCGGGTACGCCGAGCTGCGCACCGACCTGCGCCGGGACGAGAGCAGCGACCGGGCCCCCAGCGGCGTCATGCGCTCCCAGACCGGGCACGACGTCGCGTCCCTGGCCGAGGACGAGGCCGCCGCGCTGACGCTCATGGGCCGACACCTGCGACAGGAGGACGTCGACGCGGCCGCGCGGGCGGTGCACGACTCGGCGCGCGTCTACCTCTACACGTCGGTCGGCGCGCGCGAGGCGGTGGACCTGCTCGCCCGCCGGCTCAAGCGGCTGGGCAAGGTCGTCGTCCCGATCGGCCCGACCGCCCGGGAGATCGCCGAGGGGTTCGTGACGTTCGGGGCCGACTGCCTGCTGATGGCCTTCGCGCTGCGCGAGGCGCCCACCAGCCTGCCCGCCCTGGTGGCCGCAGCCCAGGACCGCGGCGGGCGGGTCGTGCTGGTCACCGACACGCCCGGCTACGAGTTCGAGCCCCGGCCCGACCACGTGCTGGCCGCCGGCCGCGGCCGGGACAGCGAGTACAACACCCTGCTGGTGCCGATGGCCATCGTCTACGCCCTGCAGCTGGCCGTGCACCACCTCGACGCCGAGCACTACACGGCGGTCCGCGAGTCGATCGACGACCTGACCCGGCTCGTCGGCGGCCGCGGCGAGGTCCCGCTGCGGCCCTCGTGAGACAGCGCTGGCTCGCCCTCCTCACCCTGCAGACGGCCGCCGTGCAGGTGGTCTGGGTGGGCGCCCGGGTGCTCGCCGGGCTCGTCGCCGTGGAGCAGGGCGCCGGGGTCGCGGCCCTGGGGGTGCTGGCCGCCACGACGGCGTTCCCCGCACTGCTGGGCGCCGTGCCCGCCGGGCGCGCCTGCGACCGGTTCGGCGGGGGCGCGGTCGCCGTCCTCGGCATCGTCGTCCTGCTGGTGGGGACGACGCTGATCGCCACCGCCCCCGACCTGCCCCGGCTCCTCGCCGGCGCCGCGGTGACCGGCGCGGGCAGCCTGCTCGCGATGGTCGGCCAGCAGGCCGTCGTCGCGGCCCGCTCGGCCGCCGGCGACCGGACGGGGCACTTCTCCCTGGTGACCACCGCGGCGTCGCTGGGCCAGCTGGTCGCGCCGCTGGCGGTCACCGGTGGTCTCGGCGCGGTGGCCGCGGCGGGGACCGGTCAGGGCCTGGTCGCCTGCGGGATCGGAGGGGTCGTCGGGCTGGTGGCCGCCGGGGTGGCGGTGCGCAGCGCCCCCCGCCCCACCCGGGCGCCCCGGGCCGCGGACGGCACCCGGGCCGGGCTCCCGGCCCACCGGCTGGTGCGGCTGCCCCAGTTCTGGCGGTCGCTGAGCACCAGCGCCGCGGTGCTGGTGACCGTCGACCTGATGTACACGATGCTGCCGCTCTGGGCCGCCGAGCGGGACGTCGCCGCCGGCACCCTGGGCCTGCTGCTGGCCCTGCGCGCGGCGGTGTCGGTGCTCAGCCGGGTCGCCCTGGGCCGCATCGTCGACCGGCTCGGCGTCCGCCCCGTGCTCGCCGGGGCCCTGGTGACCGGCGTGCTGGCCCTGGTGCTCCTGGCGCTGGGCCCCACGGCCGCCGGGTGGCCGGCGATGGTGCTGCTCGGCGTCGCCCTCGGCGCGCCCCAGCCGCTCACCATGTCCTGGACCGTCGGCCTGGTGCCCCCCGGCGTGCAGGGCGCGGCGCTGGGCGTGCGGCTGTGGGCCAACCGGGCCGGGCAGGTCAGCGTGCCGCTGGTCGCCGGCGCGGTGCTGGCCCCGGCCGGGTTCCTGGGGTTCGCCCTCCTCAACGCCGCCCTGCTCGCCGGCGCCGCGGTCGTCGTCGGCACCGCCCGCTTCCCCGACGGCCGCTTCCCGGACTGGCCCACGCCCTGACCGACCCGCGGGGGTCCCGGGTGGGAGCGGCCCGGACGGGCAGACTGGACCGATGCCCGAGCAGCCCGCACCGACCCCCGCCGAGCCCGCTGCCCGGGAGCAGACCCTGCCGAAGGCCGCGCGCAAGCACCTGACCCGGGAGCTCGGCTGGACCCCGCGGGCCACGCCGCCGGTGCCGGCCGCCGACCTCGAGCCCCGGGCCACCCGGCTGCCCGCCGAGGTGCGCGCCGAGCTGGTGGCGCTGCTGGGCGAGGACCAGGTGGCCGACGACCGGGAGACCCGGCTGCGGCACACCGGCGGCACCAGCTACCTCGACCGGCTGCGCCGCCGGCAGGGCGACGCCTCCGACGCCCCGGACGCCGTCCTGACCCCGGCCGACACCGGCCAGACCGCCGCGGTCCTGGCGCTGTGCAGCGCCCGCGGGGTCGTCGTCGTCCCCTGGGGAGGCGGCACCAGCCCGGTCGGCGGGCTGCCCGGCACCGACGCCGACGACCGGCCGGTGGTCGTGCTCGACCTGGCCCGGATGGCCTCCGTGCGCGCCCTGGACGTGCCCTCCTCGCTGGTGACCGTCGGCCCCGGGATGCGGGCGCCCGCGCTGGCCGAGGCGCTGCAGGCCGACGGGCTGGCCCTGGACCGGCTCCCGCAGGACCTCGCCGAGGGCACCCTCGGCGGGCACGCGGCCACCGGGACCAGCGGCTTCGACCGGCTGGTCGCCGGGCTGACCCTGGCCACCCCCACCGGCGTCCTCGAGCTCGGCCGACCCCCGGCACCGGCCGCCGGACCCGACCTGCTCGCCCTCGCCCTGGGGTCCGAGGGCACCCTCGGGGTGGTCACCGAGCTGCGGCTGCAGGTGCGCCCCGAGCCCCGCGCCCGGCACCACGAGGGCTGGTCGCTGCGCAGCTGGGCCGCCGGCCTGGCCGCCCTGCAGCGGCTGGCCCGGCACGACCTGCTGCCCGACGTCGTCGCGCTCGGGGACCCCGCGCACACCCGCACCGGGTCGCTGCTGGCCGGCGGGTCCGGGGCGCGGGCCCTGCGTGGCCTGCTCCGGTCCCGGCGGCACGGCGGGGACTGCCTGCTGGTGCTGGGCTGGGAGGGGCTGCCGACGGTGGTCCGCGCCCGCCGGGCCGCCGCGTCGTCGCTGCTGCGGGAGAGCGGCGCGATGCGGCTGGGCACCCGCGCCGGAGCACCCCGGGCGGCGGTGCCGCAGCTGCGGGACCAGCTGCTCGACCAGGGCCTGCTGGTCGAGACCCTGGAGACCGCGGCCACCTGGTCGGCGCTGCCCACCGTCTACGACGCCGTGCGCCGGGCGCTGCGGGAGTCGCTGAGCCGGCCCGGCCACCGACCCCTCGTGCTCACCCACGTCGCGCACGGCTACGCCACCGGCGCCTCGCTGGTGGTCACCGTGCTGGCCGACCGGGACGACGACCTGCCCCTCCAGCAGTGGCTCACCGCCAAGCGCGCAGCCACCGACGCGCTGCTCGGCGCCGGCGGCACGTTGACCCACCAGCACGGCGTCGGCGCCGACCACCGGCCCTGGTTGGAGGAGGAGGTCGGCACCCTCGGCGTGGACGTGCTGCGGGCGGTCAAGGCCCGGCTGGACCCGCAGGGGGTCTGCAACCCGGGGGTCCTCCTCCCGGGGTGACGCGCCGGGCCGGGGTTTGCGAACGCACAGGTCGGCTACAGGCGCAGCCATGACCGAGCCCGCGGAAGACACCGCCCCCGAGCACGGCTCGATCTCCCTCGTCGACGACGGGGAGCTGCTGGTCTTCACCGGCGAGATCGACAAGGACGTCGTGCGGCACTTCCGGGTGACCGTGCGGCCGGCCCAGTGGCCCTCCCGCGTGGACGCCCGCGAGGTCACCTTCATGAGCTCGGCCGGGCTGGAGCTGATGGTCCACCTGGCCCGCAAGCAGAAGCGGGCCGGCGCCGAGCTGGAGCTCGTCGAGCCCCCCACGTCGCTGCGGCTGCTGCTGAACCAGACGGGCCTCAACCGGGTCTTCCGCTCGGTGCCCGCCCCGGTCACCCCGGCCTGAGGTCCCCGCGGCCGTCGATCTCCCCGGCCACGGCGACCAGCTCCTCCAGCACCACCCGCACGGCCCGTCGCTCGGCCACGTCCCGGCGCACGAGCACGTCCACCTGACGCCCGGCCCGCACCCCGACCAACGGCACCAGCCGGACGCCGGGGTGCAGGCCGGAGGAGTACCGGGGCAGCAGCGCGATGCCGTGCCCGGCGGCCACCAGCGCCTCCACCACGTGGAAGTCGTTGATCCGCTGCACCACCCGGGGCGTGGTGTCCGACCGCAGCCCGACGTCGGCCAGGGCCCGGGCCAGCGGGAACCCGTGCCGCACGGTGATCCAGTCCTCGTCGGCCAGGTCGGCCGGGGTGACGGACTCCCGGTCGGCCCACCGGTGCTCCGCGGGCAGCGCCACGTCCAGCGGCTCCCGCAGCAGCGGCACCACCCGCACGCCCCCGCCCCACCCGGGTTCGCCGTCCTCCGGGCGGTGCGCCACGACCAGGTCGTGGCGGTCGGTGAGGGCGGCGAACTCCCGCTGGGCGACGTCCTCGTCGGAGCAGCGCAGCTCGATCCCGCCCCGCGCGGCGACCCGGGTGAGCAGCCGCGGGAAGAGCATCCAGGCCCCGGACTGGAACGCCGCGACCCGCACCGTGCCGGTCGGCGCGTCGCGGAAGACGGCGCACGCGGTCCGGGCCCGTTCCAGGGCGACCGCGACGTCGACCGCGGCATCGGCCAGCGCGTCCCCCGCGGCCGTCAGCCGCAGCCCGCGCCCGACCCGTTCGGTGAGCGGAACGCCGGCGTCCTGGGCCAGCCCGGCCAGCTGCTGGGAGACCGCCGACGGGGTCAGGTGCAGCACCGCGGCCGCGGCGGTCACCCCGCCCTGGCTGCGCACCGCCCGCAACGTCTCCAGCGCCCGCACGTCCATGCAGTGACGCTACATCGACGGCGCACCAGGATTCGATGGTGCTGAACGGTCTCCCGCCGCAGGATCAGCAGGTGCCCACCCGCGACCGCCTGCTCGCCTGCCTCGTCGCCGTCACCTGGGGCCTCAACTTCCCGGCCATCCACGTCGCGCTCGAGCAGTTCCCGCCCTTCTTCCTGGTCGCCCTGCGCTTCGCGCTGATCGCCGTCCCGACGGTGCTCTTCGTGCGTCCGCCCGAGGTCCCCTGGCGCTGGGTGCTGGGCTACGGGGCCGGGTTCGGCGTCCTGCAGTTCCTCTTCCTCTACGCGGCGATGGCCGCCGGGATGCCCACCGGGCTGGCCTCCCTGGTGCTGCAGTCCTCGGCGCCGTTCACCGTCGTGCTGGCCGCGCTGCTGCTGCGCGAGCGGCTCACCGGACGGCAGGCCCTCGGGGTGGCCGTCGCCGTCGCCGGGTTGGCCGGGATCGCCCTGCACCGGGCCGAGGTGGACGGCGGGGCGCTGCTGCTGCCGGTGCTGCTCACCCTCTGCGGCGGGCTGGGCTGGGCGCTGGGCAACCTCTGCACCCGCCAGGCCCGGGCGCCGCGCCCGTTCGCCCTGACGCTGTGGATGAGCGTGGTGCCCCCGCTGCCGATGCTCGGGGTCTCCCTCGCCGTCGAGGGGCCCGACGCCGTCGGGCGCTCGCTGACCACCCTGGGGACGACGACCGGGCTGCTGGCGCTGGCCGGACTGGCCTTCACCGTGCTGGTGGCCACCCTGCTCGGCTCGGGGGTCTGGGGTGCGTTGATGAGCCGGCACCCGTCCTCGACGGTGGCCCCGTTCTCCATGCTGGTCCCGGTGGTCGGCATCGGGTCGGCCTGGCTGCTGCTGGGTGAGCCGACCACGGGCACCGAGCTCGCCTGGGGCGCCCTCGTGGTCGGCGGGGTGCTGCTGGGGTCGACCGGCAGGTCAGCGGGGGCGGCCCAGCGGAGGGAGCCTGGCCGCCACCGTGCGCGCCAGGAAGCCCCCGACGACGGCGGCCAGCAGGCAGATCACCAGCACGAAGCCACCGCCGACGGCCTCGACCCCCAGGGCCTGCAGGGCGAAGAACGACAGCCCGGCCACCAGGACGGCCAGGCCGAGCCCGAGCAGGACGACGAACCAGGTCGGCTGGGCGGCACGGGGCTCGGTCACCGCGACAGTCTGCCCCGGCTGGACCGGGAGGTGGGCGCAGGGAAGGCTCTGCACCCATGACCGCCGCCCCCGTGACCGCCGACGCGACGAGCGCCCCCCTGCCGCCCCGGGTGACCAGCGAGGTCGGCCGGCTGCGCACCGTGATGCTGCACCGCCCCGGCGCCGAGCTGCGTCGGCTGACCCCGCGCAACAACGACCAGCTGCTCTTCGACGGGGTGCCGTGGGTGGCCCGCGCCCAGGAGGAGCACGACGCCTTCGCCGAGGCGCTGCGTGGGCGCGGGGTCGAGGTGCTGCACCTGGACCGGCTGCTCGCCGACGTCATGGAGGTCCCCGCCGCCCGCGACGAGCTGATCGCCGCCGCGGTCGACGACCCCCGGCTGGGCGCGACGCTGCGGCACGCCACCACCTCCCACCTCTCCGGGCTGGGCGCGGCGGACCTGGCCTCGGTGCTCATCGCCGGGCTGGCGCACGACGAGCTGCGGGGCGGTCGCGGCCTGGCCTACGAGCTGATGACCCGCGGGGACTTCGTCGTCCCCCCGCTGCCGAACCTGCTCTTCACCCGGGACTCCTCGGTGTGGGTCGGCGACCAGGTGGCGGTCACCTCGCTGACCATGCCGGCCCGGTTGCGCGAGTCGACGATCACCCGGGCCGTCTACAGCCACCACCCACGCTTCGCCGGCACCGAGCAGCTCTACGGCCCCGAGCTGGAGCACCTCGAGGGCGGCGACGTGCTCGCCCTGGCCCCGGGCGTGCTGGCTGTCGGCGTCGGTGAGCGCACCACCGCCGGCGGGGCCGAGCGGGTGGCCCGGCGGGCCTTCGCCCGCGGCCTGGCGCACACCGTCCTCGTCGTCCCGGTGCCGCAGGAGCGGGCCACGATGCACCTGGACACCATCTGCACGATGGTCGACGTCGACGCCGTCGTCATGTACCCCAACCTCGCCGACCACCTGGTCGCCTGGACCGTCACGGCCGGGGAGCAGCCCCCGGACGACGCCGACACCACCGAGCTGCGGGTGACCGGCCCGCAGCCGCTGCTGGTCGCCGCTGCCGCCGCGATGGGCATCGACCGGCTGCGGGTCATCGACACCGGCCTGGACCCGGTCACCGCCGAGCGCGAGCAGTGGGACGACGGCAACAACACCCTCGCCCTGGCCCCCCGGCTGGCCGTGGCCTACGAGCGGAACACCGTCACCAACGCCGCACTCGAGGCCGCCGGGATCGAGGTCGTGCCGATCGCCGGGTCCGAGCTGGGCAGCGGCCGCGGCGGACCGCGGTGCATGAGCTGCCCGGTGGTCCGGGAGGACCTCCCCGGCTGACCCCCGGCCGCCCCGGGTGGGTCATCATCTCCAGCGACACGGGTGGACGAGCAGGAGGTGGGCGGTGGCGCGGGACCTGTACGCGCAGCTGTTCGCCGCACTCCCCACCCCGCACGTGGCCGTCGACCCGGACATGGTGGTCGTCGACGCCAACGACGCGTACCTGGGGATGTTCGGCATGACCCGCGCGGACGTGGTCGGCCGGGACATCGTCTCGCTGTTCCCGCCCGACCCGGGCAGCCTGGACGTCGACGGCACCCCGTTCATCCTGCAGTCCTTCCAGCGCGCCGCGGCGTCCCGGCGGCCGGACCCGATGCCGGTGGCCCGCTACGACATCGCCGACCGGGACACCGGTGTCCCGCGCGAGCGCTACTGGTCGCACCTGGCCGTCCCGGTGGTCGCCGACGACGAGGTCGTCCTCATGGTGCAGGTGCTCACCGAGGTCACCGACTACGTGCTGGGCCAGCAGGCGGCGCTGCCCACGCCCACCGAGGGGACCTGGCGGGCCCGGGCCGAGGAGGTCGAGGCGCGGATGCTCGCCCGGGCCGGTGAGGTGTCCCGGGCCCGCGCGGCCGAGAGCGACGCCCTCGCACTGCGGGCCGCACTGGCCGAGGCGGCGCTGGGGATGGCCCAGGCCCGCGACCTGGCCGAGCTCCGCGGGGTGCTGGTCGACCGTGGCCTGCGGACCGTGGGCGCCACCACCGGGGCGATCGGGGTGCTGCGGGGCCGGGTGGTCTCCCAGGCGATCACCACCGGCGCCGACGACGCGATCGCGGCGTACGCCGAGATCCCGCTGGACAGCGAGCTCATCCCCGCCGCGGTCACCGTCGGCCGCCGTCCGGTCCTGCTCGGCGACCGGGCCGTCGGCGGGGCGAGCGGCGCCGGCATGGCGGAGATGTTCGAGGCCACCGGCCTGCACGCCGTGGTGGGTTACCCCCTGCTCGCCGGCGGGGAGACCCTCGGCGCGCTCACCTTCGGCTGGGACCACCCGCGGTCCTTCTCCCCTGCCGACGAGGACGTGTTCTCCGCGCTGGCCGCCCAGTGCGCCCAGGCCCTGGTGCGCATCCGGGCCCGGGACGCCGAACAGGCCCGGGCCGTGCAGGCGGTGGAGATGTCGGAGGCGCTGCAGCGCAGCCTGCTCACCGAACCGACCCAGCACCCCGGGTGCACCGTGGCCGCCCGCTACCGCCCGGCCGGACTGCTCGCCCAGATCGGCGGCGACTGGTTCGACAGCTTCACCACCGCGGCCGGCCTGGTCGACGTCGTGGTCGGCGACGTCAGCGGGCACGACCAGGACGCCGCGGCGCTGATGGGCCAGGCCCGCAACCTGCTGCGCGGGATCGCCTACACCGTCGACGAGCCCCCGGCCGCCGTCGTCGGCCAGCTCGACCGTGCCCTGGCCGACCTGGGCACGGGCGTCTACGCGACGCTGGTCCTGGCCTGCCTGGAGGAGCCCGACGAGCGCGAGGTCCGGGTGGTCCGCTGGACCAACGCCGGGCACCCGGCCCCGCTCGTGGTCCGGGCCGACGGGCGGGTCGAGCTGCTGGACACCCGACCCGAGCTGATGCTCGGCGTGGACCCCGCTGCCCGGCGGTCGGACCACCGCGCCGAGCTGGCGCCCGGGGAGACGCTGCTGCTGTACACCGACGGCCTCGTCGAGCGCCGGGGCACCGACCTCGACGACGGGACGGCCTGGCTCGTCGCGACCGTCGGCGCCGCGACCGCAGCCGGGGTGCGCGGGGGCGACCTCTGCGACCACCTCCTCGACCTGGTGGCCCAGGAGGCCGAGGACGACATCGCCCTGCTGGCCCTGCAGCTGGACCCCGCACCCGTGCTGACGCGCGACCGGGACGACCTCTGGCTGCCCGCGGCGACCCCGCCGGTCCCGGCCCCGGCGCAGCAGTGGGCGTTGACCGACCTGCGGGGCCTGGCCGCCGTCCGTCGCGCGGCCCGACAGCTGCTGCTGGACACCGCCCTGCCCACCGGGGCGGCCGGGCCGGAGGACCCCGACGTCGTCGAGGACACCGTGGAGCAGGTCGTGCTGGTGATCGACGAGCTGGCCTCCAACGCGTTGCGGCACGGGCGCCCCCCGGCGCGGCTGGAGGTGTTCGACCGGGCCGACTCGTGGGTGGTGGTGGCCGCCGACGCCGCCGTCGAGCGCCTGCCGGAACCGGCCGTCGACCGCCCCGCCGCCGAGGGCGGCCACGGCCTCTACCTGGTCGCGGACCTCTCGCTCACCCACGGGGTGGACGTCACTCCCGAGGACAAGCAGGTCTGGGCCGAGGTGCCCAAGCCGCCCACCTCCTGACTTTTTGGTACGGTCGTGCCAGAAAGCCGCCGGACCAGCCCGCGGCTCGCACCGAGGGGGCTCCCCGTGGCCTGGGCACTCGTCATCGTCGCCGGACTCTTCGAGACCGCGTTCGCGGTCTCGCTGAAGAACTCCGAGGGGTTCAGCCGGCTCTGGTGGACCGTCTCGTTCATCGTGTGCGCCGCGGTCAGCTTCACCCTGCTGAGCATCGCGCTGCGCACCCTCCCGGTGGGCTCGGCCTACGCGGTGTGGACCGGCATCGGGGCGGCCGGGACGGCGATCGTGGGCATGGCGCTGCTCGGTGACCCGGTGGGCACCCTGCGGATCCTGTCGATCGTGCTCATCGTCTCCGGGGTCATCGGGCTGAACCTGGCCCCCTCCTCGGCGCACTGAGCCGTGGGCGCCACCCCCAAGGGCGAGCTGCGCCGGGCCGCGATCGTCCGCGCCGCGGCCGACCTGGTGGCAGCCGGCGGCCCGGACGCGGTCTCGCACCGCACCGCGGCCGCGGCCGCCGGGGTGCCCCTGGCCGCCACCACCTACTACTTCCGCGACCTGGCCGACCTGCTGGCGGCCGCACTGGAGACCCTCGGGACGCGAGAGCTGGACGAGGTCGCCGCTCTGGTCGGGGCCCTCCCCCGCCGCCGGCGGTCCGCGGCGGCGACCGCGGGCCTCGTCGCCGACGTGGTCGTCGGGCCCGGTCGCCGCACCGACGCCGACCTGCTGGCGTACTACGAGCGCTTCCTGGCCACCGGGCGCCACCCGGCGGTGCGCCCGGTGCTCGCGGCGACCCGACGGCGGCTCGACGCCCTGGTCCAGGAGGTGCTCGACCGCAGCGGTCGGGGCGGCCCGCCGCTGGCCCGGCTGGTCGCGGTGTTCGACGGCACCGTGCTCTCTGCGCTGGTCGAGGGCCCCGGCCGGGCCCGGGAGGAGGCCGAGGCCGCCGTCGGCGAGCTCCTGGCCGACACCGGGGTGCCACACAGCCTCCCCCCACCGGCGTAAGCGACGGTTACAGGTGCGCGGGGGCGGGTAGCTGGCGCAGGTCGTTCAGACCAGAGCGCACCGAGAGAGGCACCCGTCATGGACTCCACGAACGCCCCCCAGCGCCCCGCGGTCGACCCGCAGCGCCCCGATCAGAGCGGTGCCACCGTGTGGGGCACCGAGGACGACCTCGACACCCCGACCGCGCGCAAGGTCAAGGTGGTGCACCGGATCGGCGCCCTCGTCGTCGCCGCGGTGCTCGCCGTCTTCGGCCTGCTGGGCCTGCTCGGTGGCCTCGAGTACTTCTCCACCGACGGCGACACCGTCGTGGGCCTGTCCAGCAACGGCCTGCTCTCCACGATCTCGCTGCTCACCGGCGCGGTCCTGGTGGCCTCCGCGCTGCGCGGCGGCCGGCAGTCCGGCGTGGTGATGATCGGCTTCGGGGTCGCGTTCCTGCTGTCGGCGTTCTGGCACCTGTTCGTGCTGAACACGTCGCTGAACGTGCTGGCCTTCTCGATGGCCAACGTCATCTTCTCGATCGTCACCGGCATCGTGCTGCTGACCCTGGGCCTGTACGGCCGGGTCAGCGGGAACCTGCCGGCGGACAACCCCTATCACCTGCAGACCGCGGGCAACCGGGAGACCGACGCCGACGAGGAGCCGGAGCTGCCGCCCTCGACCCCGGCCGAGCGCCGGGCCGAGCGGGAGATCCGCGAGGCCGAGGTCGCCGTCGCCGAGCGTCGGGCCACCCCCGAGCAGACCCGCCGGGTCGAGGCGATGAGCCGGGTGCGCACCAAGGTCGAGCGGCGTCGCATCTGGATGGAGCACACCGGCCGCTGAGCCGGTGGGAGCACACGGGGCGGGCCGGTGATCCGGCCCGCCCCGTGGCGACTGTGGGCTACACGCCGTTCGCGAGCCGGTGGTACGCGGCGCTCCAGCGGAGCTCCTGGGCCAGCCCACGCCGGGTGGTGGCCTCGTCGATGACCACCAGCTCGGTGCTGAACGCCTCGGCGAGCACGGTGAGCTCGTCGGTGGTGACCTGCGTGGAGAGCACTGTGTGGTGCGGGGCCCCGGCGGTCAGCCAGCCCTCGGTGGAGGTCGCGAAGTCCGGCTTGGGCTCCCACACGGCGTGCGCGACGGGGAGCTTCGGCAGCGCCTCGGTGGGCTGGACGACGTCGATCTCGTTGGCCACCCAGCGGAACCGGTCGCCCAGGTCCGCCCAGCCGACCACCACACCGGGCGCGGACGCCGCGGTGAAGACCAGGCGGGCCGGGTCCTCGCGGCCACCGATGCTCAGCGGGTGCACCTCGAGCTTCGGCTTCTCCCCCGCGATGGAGGGGCAGACCTCGAGCATGTGCGCGCCCAGGATCTTCGGGGTCTCCGCGGACAGGTCGTAGGTGTAGTCCTCCATGAAGGAGGTACCGCCGGGCCGATCGCCGCCGACGACCTTCAGGATGCGCAGCAGCGCCGAGGTCTTCCAGTCCCCCTCGCCGCCGAAGCCGTACCCGTCGGCCATCAGCCGCTGCACGGCCAGGCCGGGGAGCTGGCGCAGGGCGCCGAGGTCCTCGAAGTTGGACGTGAAGGCCCGGAAGCCACCGTCGACGAGGAAGGCGCGCAGGCCGGCCTCGATCCGGGCGGCCTCCCGCACGCTGTCGTGCCGGTCGCCGCCGGGACGGAGGTCCTCGGCCACGACGTAGGAGTCCAGGTACTCGGCGACCAGCGCGTCGATCTGCGCGTCGGTCACCTGGGCCACGACGTCGACCAGGTCGTTGACGCCGTAGGTGTTCACCGAGACGCCCACCCGCAACTCGGCCTCGACCTTGTCGCCCTCGGTCACCGCGACGTTGCGCATGTTGTCGCCGAACCGGGCCAGCTTCAGGGTGCGGGCCTCGGCCACGCCGAGCGCCGCCCGGGCCCAGCCGCCGACCCGCGCCTGCACGGCCGGGTTCGAGGCGTGCCCGGAGACCGTGGTGCGCGGGACCTTGAGCCGGGTGAGCGCGAAGCCGAACTCGCGGTCGCCGTGGGCGGCCTGGTTCAGGTTCATGAAGTCCATGTCGATGGTCGCCCACGGCAGGGCGGCGTCGGCCTGGGTGTGCAGGTGCAGCAGCGGCTTGCGCAGCGCGTCCAGCCCGGCGATCCACATCTTGGCCGGGGAGAAGGTGTGCATCCAGGTGACGACGCCGATGCAGGTGGCGTCCTCGTTGGCCGCGCCCATGGCGGCCCGGATGGCGGCGGAGTCCTTGAGGACCGGCTTCCACACGACCTCGACGGGCACCGCGGCGGCCCCGTCGAGGGTCGCGGCGACGCGCTGGGACTGCTCGGCGACCTGCTGGAGCGTCTCGGGGCCGTAGAGGTCCTGGCTGCCGGTGAGGAACCAGATCTGGGGGGTCGTCATCTCGCTCACTTCTGCCCGTAGGCGTTCTGGTAGCGCTGCCACAGCGCCGTGACGTCGGCGTCACTGATCGGGAGGGGCTCGCCCAGCTGCTTGGAGAAGTGCACGGTCCGGGCGACGTCCTCGGTCATGACGGCGGCCTTGACCGCGGCCTTGGCGCTGCCGCCGATGGTGAACACGCCGTGGTTCTGCATGAGGACCGCGGGCGAGCGGTGGCCCTGCAGCGTCGCGACGATGCCCTGGCCGATCGAGTCGTCCCCGATCAGCGCGAACGGCCCGACCGGGATCGGTCCGCCGAACTCGTCGGCCATCGCGGTGAGCACGCAGGGGATGGGCTCGGCCCGCGCGGCCCAGGCGGTGGCGTAGGGGCTGTGCGTGTGCACCTGGCCGGCGACCTCGGCCATGTGCCGGTAGACGTAGGCGTGCGCGTCGGTGTCGCTGGAGGGGCCCTTGACGCCGTCGACGGCGCGGCCGTCGAGGTCGCAGACGGTGATCCCCTCCCAGGTCAGCTCGTCGTAGCCGACGCCGCTGCCCTTGATCAGGAACAGGTCCTCCCCCGGCACCCGCTCGCTGACGTTGCCCGAGGTCCAGGTGACCAGGCCGTTGCTCACCAGCAGCTGGTGCAGCCGCGCGAGGTCCTCGCGCTGGGCGCGGAAGGTCCCGGACTCGCCGGACGCGGCGGTCTTCACGGTGTTGCGGGTGTCGGCGCTCATGCGGGCAGCTCCTCGAGGCTGGGGGCCTCGGTGTCGAGGGCGGGGGTGGTGACGCCACGACCGGCGGCGGCAGCGGCCTCGCGGCGGATCTTGCGGAGCCGGTGCAGCACGTCGTTGCCACCCCGGCCGAAGTGGTCGTGCAGCAGCGTGTACTCGGCGAAGAGCGCGTCGTAGGCGTCGGCCCGCTCGGGGTCGGGGGTGTACGCCCCGCGGCGGACCTTGCCCATGACCTCGGCGGCGGCCGGCACGTCGGGGTACGCCCCGGCGGCGACGGCGGCGTGGATGGCCGAGCCCAGTGCCGGGCCCTGCTCGGACACGATCACCGACAGCGGACGGCGGCAGACGTCGGCGTAGGTCTGCATGAGGAAGGCGTTCTTCAGCAGCCCGCCCGCCACGACCAGCTCGGTGACCGGCACCCCGCTGGACTCGAAGGACTCGATGATCGTGCGGGTGCCGAAGGCGGTGGCCTCCAGCAGCGCGCGGTAGGTGTCCTCGGGGCGGGTGGCCAGCGTCTGGCCCACGACGACCCCGGACAGCTCGGCGTCGACGAGCACCGAGCGGTTGCCGCCGTGCCAGTCCAGCGCGATCAGGCCGTGCTCACCGACCCGCTGCACGGCGGCGAGCTCGGTGAGGAGCTCGTGCACCGAGATGCCGCGCTCGGCGGCGGCCTGCACGTAGGCCGGCGGGACGGCGGTGTCGACGAACCACCCGAAGATGTCGCCGACGCCGCTCTGCCCGGCCTCGTAGCCGTAGAGCCCGTCGATGATCCCGCCGTCGACGACGCCACACATGCCCGGCACGTCGGCCAGGGTGTCGCCGTTCATCACGTGGCAGGTGGACGTGCCCATCACCGCGAGCATCTGGCCGGGCTCGGTGGCCCGGGCGGCCGGGGCGGTGACGTGTGCGTCGACGTTGCCCACGGCGACGGCGATGCCCTCGGGCAGCCCGGTCCAGCGCGCGGCCTCCCGGGTCAGGCCGCCGGCCCGCTCACCGAGCTGGCCGATCGGCTGGTCGAGCTTGTCGGTCACGAAGTCGGCGAACCCCGGGTTCAGCGCGGCGAGGAAGTCGGCGGAGGGGTACGCGCCGTCCTGCCGGATGCCCTTGTAGCCGGCGGTGCAGGCGTTGCGCAAGTACTCCCCGCACAGCTGCCAGACGATCCAGTCGGCGGCCTCGACCCAGCGCTCGGTGGCCGCGTAGACCTCCGGGTCCTCCTCCAGCAGCTGCAGGCCCTTGGCGAACTCCCACTCGCTGGAGATCAGCCCGCCGTAGCGCGGCAGCCACGCCTCGCCACGCTCGGCGGCCAGTGCGTTGATCCGGTCGGCGTGCGGCTGGGCCGCGTGGTGCTTCCAGAGCTTGACGAAGGCGTGCTTGCGCCCGGCGAACTCCGGCACCTCGCACAGCGGGGTCCCGTCGGCCAGCGTGGGCACCATCGTGCAGGCGGTGAAGTCGGTGGCGATGCCGATGACCGAGGCCGGGTCGACGCCGCTGGCCTTGAGCGCCTGCGGCACCGCGGTCTTGAGCACGTCGACGTAGTCGGCGGGCACCTGCAACGCCCAGTCCGGCGGCAGCTGCTCCCCGGTGCCGGGCAGCTCGCGCTCGAGGACGGCGTGCGGGTAGGGGTGCGTGGCGCTGGCCAGCTCCGCCCCGTCGGACACCCGGACCACGACGGCTCGGCCGGACAGGGTGCCGTAGTCGACCCCGATGACGTGCTGCTCGGACATGCGTTCCTCCTCCGCGCGGCGCGGTCACGACGTCGGACCCGTCCGCGGTGTTCAGTATGTTAGCGCTAACAACGTGCTCCGGACCACACCCCTGTCGAGGGCGCGGCTCAGCTGCGGGGTGGGGCGGTGCTGGACCGGACGACCAGCTGGGGCTCCACCTGGTCGGGGAGGGTGTCCTCGCCGGCCAGCTGCGCGAGCACCAGCGCCACGCCCCGGCGGCCGAGCTCGGCGAAGTCCTGGCGCACCGTGGTCAGCGGCGGGGTGTAGAACGCAGCCTCCGGCACGTCGTCGAAGCCGACGACGCTCACGTCACCGGGCACCTCCAGGCCGCTGGCACAGAGCGCGACCATCAACCCCAGGGCCATCTGGTCGTTGCCGGCGAAGACCGCGGTGATGACCTCCCCGGCAGCGATCCGGGCGGCCAGGGCCAGCCCGGTTGCGTAGCCCGACGTCGGCCACCAGTCGCCGTGCACGACCTCGGGGACCTCGGCGCCGGCGTCGGTCAGCGCGGCCCGCCAGCCGACCACCCGTCGCTGGGCCTCCAGGGAGTAGGCCGGGCCGGCGACGTGGTGCACGGTCGCGTGACCCAGGCCCAGCAGGTGCGCCACGGCCAGCCGGGCGCCGGCCTCTTGCCCCACCGTGACGGTGGGCCGGACCTCCTCGGCCCCCATCTGCACCGCGACCAGCGGCACCGGCGGGTCGAGGGAACGCAGTGCCTCCACGGCCTGGGAGCTGGAGGTGTGCAGCACGACCGCGTCGACCGACTGGGCCAGGAAGCGGTCCAGCGCACCCTGCAGCTCGTCGAGTCCGGGCTCGTCGAGGATGGCCACCGAGAGCGAGTAGCCCGCGGCCCGGGCCGCCTCCTCGAGGCCGATCAGCGTCTGCGCCGGCCCGTACTGGTTCACGTTGATCGTGATCAGCCCGATGGTCCGGGACGAGCCGGTGACCAGCGCGCGGGCCGCGGTGTTGGGCCGGTAGCCCAGCTCGGCGATCGCGCGCTGCACCCGCTCCCGGGTGGGTGCGGCCACGTTGGGGTGGTCGTTGACCACCCGCGAGACCGTCTGGTGGGAGACCCCGGCCCGGGCGGCGACGTCGGCCATGACCAACGCCTTCACCGCCCCGGCCGGGGCGGCCCCGGCTGTCTCCGTCGACACCCGCGCCGCCCCTGCCGGTCCCCCCGCGTCAGCGGGAGGAGCCGGCCCTGCGCTTGTTGTAGACGTCGAAGGCGACCGCGAGCAGCAGCACGAGGCCCTTGACCATCGACTGGATGGACTGGTCGACGCCCATGAGCTGCATGCCGTTGCTCATGACACCGACGAGCAGACCACCGACCATCGCCCCGACGACCGTGCCGACACCACCGGTGACGGCAGCGCCACCGATGAAGGCCGCGGCGATGGCGTCGAGCTCGAAGCTGTTGCCGGCGCCGGGCTGGGCACCGTTGGACCGGGACGAGAACACGACACCGGCCACGGCGGCCAGGAAGCCCATGTTCACGAAGATCCAGAAGTTGACCGCCTTGACCTTGACGCCGGACAGCGTGGCCGCGGCCAGGTTGCCGCCGATGGCGTAGACCTGCCGGCCGAAGACGGTCCGCTTGGTCACGATGCCGTAGACCATGATCAGCACAGCCAGGATGACCAGCACGTAGGGCAGACCGCGGGCGGTGGCCAGCTGGTAGCCGAAGGCCATGACGACGGCGGCCACGACGACGATCTGCGCCACGAACAGCGGGAACGACGGGACGGTCTGGTTGTAGCGGACCCGGGCGAGGCGGGTGCGGTACTGGCTCACCGCGTAGGCGACCACCGCGACGGCGAACACCAGCAGGGTGAACGCGTCGAAGCCGTTGCCACCCAGCAGCCCGTTGCTGAAGCCCGAGGCGATCCGCCCGTACTCCGGGGTGAAGGGCGACAGCGAGATGTTGTCCAGCACCTGCAGGGTCAGGCCGCGGAACAGCAGCATGCCCGCCAGGGTCACGATGAACGCGGGGATGCCCACGTAGGCGACCCAGAAGCCCTGCCACGCACCGATGACCAGGCCGACGGCGAGGGCGGCGAGCACGCCGACCCACCAGGGCTGGTCCTGCCGGATGACGATCACGGCCGACGTGGCACCGGTGACCGCCACGACCGAACCGACCGAGAGGTCGATGTGGCCGGCGATGATCACGATGACCATGCCGATCGCCAGGATCAGGATGTAGGAGTACTGCAGGACGATGTTCGTGATGTTGCCCGGGGAGAGCGAGGTGCCCCCGGTCAGGATCGCGAACAGCGCGACCACCACCACGAAGGCGATGTAGATGCCGCTGGTGCGCAGGTTGCGGGTCAGCAGCGCGCGGACGTCGCTGGTGCCGACTCCGAGTGCGGCAGCGGGGGCGACGTCCTTGGCCTGCGTGGCCGACTCGGCCTCGGGCTCGGACGTCGGACCGACGGTGTGGGTCATCCGACGAGCTCCTTCTCCTGGGTCATGAGGGTCATGAGGCGTTCCTGGGTCGCCTCGGCCACGGGCAGCTGCCCGGTGATGCGGCCGGCCGAGAGCGTGTACACGCGGTCACAGATGCCCAGCAGCTCGGGCAGCTCCGAGGAGATGACCACCACCGCCTTCCCGGCAGCCACGAGGCGGTTGATGATCGTGTAGATCTCGTACTTGGCGCCCACGTCGATGCCACGGGTGGGCTCGTCGAGGATCAGCACGTCGGGGTCGGTCAGCAGCCACTTGGACAGCACGACCTTCTGCTGGTTGCCACCGGACAGCTTGCCGACGATCGACTTCACCGTCGGGGCCTTGATGTTCATCGACGTCCGGGCGTCCTCGGCCTCGCGGGTCTCCTCGTTGGAGTCCACGAACCCGCGGGTGGACAGCTTGCCCAGCGCGGCGGCCGAGACGTTGCGCGAGATGTCGTCGATGAGGTTGAGGCCGTACTTCTTGCGGTCCTCGGTGGCGTAGGCCAGACCGGCGTCGATGGCCTCGGACACGCTCTTGGCCTTGACTTCGCGGCCGTGCACGAAGACCTTGCCGTCGACGTAGGTGCCGTAGGAGCGGCCGAAGATGCTCATCGCGAGCTCGGTGCGCCCGGCGCCCATCAGCCCGGCGATGCCCACGACCTCACCGGCCCGGACGTCGAAGCTCGCGCCGTCGACGACCAGCCGGTCCTGGGTGGCGTGCTTGACGGTCCAGTTCTCGACCCGCAGGACCTCCTCGCCCGGGTGCGACTCGCGCTCGGGGTAGTAGGAGTCCAGCGCCCGGCCGACCATCAGCCGGATGATCCGGTCGACGTCGACGGTGGGGTCGGCCATGTCGAGGGTCTCGACGGTCTGGCCGTCCCGGATGATCGTGGTGTGGTCGGCGATCGCGTCGATCTCGTTGAGCTTGTGCGAGATGATGATCGAGGTGATCCCCCGGCCCTTGAGGCCGCGGATCAGCCCGAGCAGGTGCGCGGAGTCGGTGTCGTTCAGCGCCGCGGTGGGCTCGTCGAGGATGAGCAGCTTGACGTCCTTGCTCAGCGCCTTGGCGATCTCCACCAGCTGCTGCTTGCCGACGCCGAGCGTGCCGACCGGGGTGGTGGGGCTCTCCTCGAGGCCCACCTCGCGCAGCAGTCGACCGGCCTCGGCGTTGGCCAGGTTCCAGTCGATGAGACCGAAGCGCCCGCGCTTCTCGCTGCCCAGGAAGATGTTCTCGGCGATCGAGAGGTAGGGCACCAGGGCGAGCTCCTGGTGGATGATCACGATGCCGGCGTGCTCGGAGTCGCGGATCCCCGCGAAGTTGCACACCTGCCCGTCGAAGACGATCTCGCCGTCGTAGTCCCCGGCCGGGTACACCCCGGAGAGGACCTTCATCAGCGTCGACTTGCCGGCGCCGTTCTCCCCGCAGATGGCGTGGACCTCGCCGCGCGACACCGCCAGGGTGACGTCGGACAGGGCCTTGACGCCGGGGAAGGTCTTGGTGATGGAGCGCATCTCGAGGATGTGGTCGGCCATGGACTCCGTCGTCTCACTCGTTCGTTGCCGGATCGTGCTCGTGCCGTGCTCGTGCAGGTGCCCCCGGGAGCGTGCCCAGGGGTGGTGCCGGTCGGGCCCGGCAGCGCGAGGCTGCCGGGCCCGACCGGGTCAGGCGGGGTGGGTCAGTCGGCCTGGCCGGACTGGACCTCGGACTCGGTGTAGTAACCCGAGTCCACGAGCACCGACTGGATGTCGTCGGCGTAGACCGTCTCGACGGGGAGCAGGTACGACGGGACGACCTTGACGCCGTTGTCGTAGGTCTCGGTGTCGTTGGCCTCCGGCTCCCCACCCTCGAGGATGGCGGTGGCGGCGGTGACGGCCTGCTCGGCCAGCTGACGGGTGTCCTTGAAGATCGTGGAGCTCTGGACACCCTGGTCGATCAGGGCGACCGAGGCGATCTCGGCGTCCTGACCGGTCACCGCGGGCAGCGGCTGCGGGGTGGAGGCGAGGTCCGGGCCGTAGCCGGCGTTCTGCAGGGCGGTGATGATGCCGCGCGAGATGCCGTCGTAGGGCGACAGGACGCCGTTGAGGACCGTGCCGTCGTTGTAGGAACCCGTGAGCAGGGTCTCCATGCGCGACTGGGCGGTCTCCTGCTGCCAGCGCAGCGTGGCGGCCTGCTCGATGGTGGTCTGGCCCGAGGGGACGACGAGCGTGCCGTCGTCGATGAGGGGCTGCAGGACCGACATCGCGCCGTTGAAGAAGAAGAACGCGTTGTTGTCGTCCAGCGAGCCGGCGAACAGCTCGATGTTGAACGGACCGGTCGCCGTGCCGGCGGACCCGTCGGCGTTCTGCAGGCCGAGGCCGGTGAGCAGCGCGTTGGCCTGCGCCTCGCCCACGGCGAAGTTGTCGAACGTGACGTAGAAGTCGACGTTCTCGGTGTCGCGGATCAGGCGGTCGTAGGAGATGACCGGGATGTTGGCGTCGGCGGCGGCCTGGAGCTGGCCGGAGAGCGCGGTGCCGTCGATCGCGGCGATGATCAGGAGGTCAGCGCCCTCGGTGATCATCTGGTCGATCTGCTGCGACTGGGTGGGGATGTCGTCGTTGGCGAACTGCAGGTCCACCGTGTAGCCGGCGTCCTCGAGCTGCGACTGCACGGCGTCGCCGTCGGCGATCCACCGCTCGGAGGTCTCGGTCGGCATCGAGACGCCGATGCTGAGGTCGCTGGGGTCCGCGTCCGCGGTGTCGCCACCGCCGCTGCCGGCGCCACCGCCGCCACACGCGGTCAGGCCGAATGCCAGCGCGGCACCCAGGGCGGTCATCTTGAGCTTGTTGCTCAATGGATCTCCTCTTCGAGACGTCTGCCGCCGGACACACATCTCGGCGCTCAGGCCCACGTCTGTGCGGGCGCTCACATTGTGAGCGCTAACAACACACTCCCGTCAAGAGGTTCCGGACAGCTTCGTGTCACGTTCTCGTAACGAAGGCGGTGGCCCCACGTAACCCGGCTGTGCGCGGAACGGGCCGAAGCGGGCCGGGCGTGACCTGCAACACGTCGCGTACAGCAGGCGGACCCGGGCGGGTTCGGAACCACCCGGGCCCCGTCCGCCTCAGCGCAGGGTGACCTGCCGGGAGAGCAGCCCGGCCCGCGACCGGCGTTCGTCGGTGGACAGCGGCTCGGTGACCGCGAGAGCTGCCTCCAGGCGGGTCTGCAGCTCGGCGGCCGGGCCGGCCCAGTCGGCCGGCGGGGTGTCGGCCGGCACGTCCCACACCGGGACGACGAGGCCGTGCGCCCGGAAGGCGCCGGCGTACTTGGTGCCCTCACCAAGGGTCAGCTGCTCGGCCGCACCCAGCCGGGCGAGGGCGTCCAGGAGCTGCTCCTCGGGCTCGGGACGCACCCACCGCACGTGGGCCCGGTCCACCGCGGGCCGGCACCAGTAGGCGGCGTCCAGGCCCTCGAGCCGGACGGTGGGGATGACCGCCTCGTTGGCCCGCTCCAGGCCGGCCAGCGCGGCCGGGCCTGCGCCGGTTCCCTCGAGCCAGAAGCCGAAGTCCTCGTGCACGGTCACCTCGAGGGGGGCGGCCGGGTCCAGCAGCTCCTGCAGCCGGGGGCCGGCCGAGCCCTCGGCGCCGATCGGGCCCGGGTCGACCGGGTTGCCGGCCGGGGCCTCCAGGGCCGCGGCCAGCGCGGTGCCCAGGTCGCGGCTGACGTCGTCGGAGGAGGTGGCGAGCTGGACGCCGAGGACGATCTCGCCGTTGGCCCGGACCAGGCCGGGGGCGCCCCCGGGCAGCACGCTGGCCAGGGTCACGGTGCGGCCGTCCGCGGTGGACAGCGTCGCCGTCGCCGAGGGCACCAGCTCGCGCAGCGCCACCCAGTCGGCCTCGCCGGCCAGGCCCTCGAAGGGCCGGGACACGACCGGGGCGTAGGCCGAGCCGTGGCAGTGCTTGTACTTGCGGCCCGACCCGCAGGGACAAGGCGCCTTGGGGTTGACCTCACCGTCGGCGGCGGGGGCGGCGGGACGACGACGGGATGCGGTGCGGGCCATGCCGCCCAGGTTACGGAGCGGGCGTCGCTAGCCTCCGCGTGTGCCGACCGCCCCGCCGCTTGACCTGTCCGACCCCGCCGTCGTCCTCGACCCGTACCCGGCCTTCGACGCCGCCCGGGCCGTGGCCCCGGTGCAGTGGCACGAGGGGCTGGGGCTGTGGCTGGCGTTCACCCACGCCGAGTCCAACACCGTGCTGCGGGACCGCCGGCTGGGCCGGATCTGGGCCGACCGGGAGCCCGCCGACCGCTTCGGGTCGTTCAACCTGGTGCACCGCAACGCCATCCTGGAGATGGAGCCCCCGCACCACACCCGGCTGCGGCGGCTGATCAGCAAGGCCTTCGCCCGCGGGCACGTGGAGCGGCTGCGGCCGTGGGTGGTGGAGCTGGCCGACCGGCTGGTCGACGAGCTCGCCGACGCGTCGTCCGACGGCACCCCGGTCGACCTGCTCACCGGGATGGCCGAGCAGCTGCCCGTCGCGGTGATCGCCGAGCTGCTGGGCGTCCCCGAGAGCGACCGGGCGCTGCTGCGGCCCTGGTCCAACGCGATCGTGAAGATGTACGAGTACGGCCGCACCCCCGACACCGAGGACGCCGCCGAGCGGGCCGCCGACGAGTTCGTGGCCTACCTGCGCGAGCTCGCCGCCGAACGCCGCCGGGTGCCCGGGGACGACCTGGTCAGCCACCTGGTCGGCGTCCGCGACGCCGGGGACGCCCTCACCGAGGACGAGCTGGTCACCACCTGCATCCTGCTGCTCAACGCCGGTCACGAGGCCACCGTCAACGTCACCGGCAACGGCCTGCTCGCGCTGCTGCAGCACCCCGACCAGCTGGCCCGGCTGCGCGCGGACCCCGCGCTGCTGCCGACCGCGATCGAGGAGCTGATGCGCTTCGACTCCCCGCTGCAGCTCTTCGAGCGCACCGCCACCGAGGACGTCGAGCTCGGCGGCGTCGTGGTCGAGCGGGGCCAGAAGGTCGCCGCCCTGCTGGGCAGCGCCAACCACGACCCCGCGGTCTTCGACTCCCCCGGCGACCTGGACGTGGGCCGGACCGACAACCCGCACGTGAGCTTCGGGGCCGGCATCCACTTCTGCATCGGCGCCCCGCTGGCCCGGGTCGAGCTGCAGGCCGGGTTCGGCGCACTGCTCTCCCGGACGTCGTCCGTCGAGCTGGGCGGGGAGGCCGTCCGTCGTCCGGAGTTCGTCATCCGCGGGCTGGCCGAGCTGCCGGTCGTGCTGCGCCGCTGAGCGGAGCTACCCACCAGTAGAAGGTGAGCGCGCTCACTGGCACGATGCGCTCCATGCGCGGTCACATGCAGCACACGCCCCTGACGATCGACTCGATCTTCCGGTACGCCGAGCGCCACCACGGCCACAAGCCGATCGTGACGAACTCGCCCACCGGGCCGGTCCGGACGACGTACGCGGAGTGGGCCAAGCGCACCCGCAAGCTGGGCGGGGTCCTGGACGACCTGGGCATCAGCGCCGACGGCCGGGTGGGCACGTTCGCCTGGAACTCCGCGCGGCACCTGGAGCTGTACTTCGCCGTCCCCAGCACCGGGCGCGTGCTGCACACGCTGAACATCCGGCTCTTCCCCGAGCAGCTGACCTACATCGCCAACCACGCCGAGGACGAGGTCGTCTTCGTCGACCGCACGGTGCTCCCGCTGTTCTGGCCGCTGGTGGACACGATGACCACCGTCAAGCACGTCGTGGTGATGGACGACGGCGGGGACAACGAGATCCCCGACGACCCGCGCGTGCGGGACTACGAGGAGCTGCTCGCCGCGGCCAGCCCGGTCGACTTCCGGGTCGAGGACGAGGACCAGGCAGCCAGCATGTGCTACACGTCGGGCACCACCGGCAACCCCAAGGGCGTGCTCTACACGCACCGCTCCACGGTGCTGCACACCATGGCCGTGGTGCAGCCCAACGTCTTCTCGATGGGCGAGACCGACGTCGTCATGCCGGTCGTGCCGATGTTCCACGCCAACGCCTGGGGCCTGGCGCAGGCCGGCCCCTCGGTGGGTGCCGCGATGGTCTTCCCCGGCCCGATGATGCAGCCCAAGGCGCTGGCGGACCTGATCGTCGACGAGGGCGTCACGTTCACCGCCGGCGTGCCCACCATCTGGCAGGGCGTGCTCCCCGAGCTGGCCGGCCGCGAGCACCAGCTGCGCGACATCGGCTGCGGTGGGTCCGCCGTCCCCAAGGCCCTCAGCGAGGCCTACCGCGAGCAGGTCGGGCTGCCGATCCTGCAGGCCTGGGGCATGACCGAGACGCACCCGGTGGCCACCTCGGCCCGCCTCCCCCGCCACCTGTTCGACGGCAGCGACGAGGACAAGGCCGCCTGGCGCGCCCGCGCCGGCATCCCGTTCATGGGCGTCGAGGTGCGGATCGTCGAGGCCGGCACCACCGACGAGCTGCCCTGGGACGACGTCGCCACCGGCGAGCTCCAGGTGCGCGGCTCGACCACCGCGCAGGACTACTACAGGCCCGACGAGGGCGTGGAGCTGTCCACCTCCGACGGCTGGATGAAGACCGGCGACGTGGCCGCGGTCGACTCCTACGGCTCGGTGCGCATCGCCGACCGGACCAAGGACCTGATCAAGTCCGGCGGTGAGTGGATCAGCTCGGTCGACCTGGAGAACGCGATCATGAGCCACCCCAAGGTCAAGGAGGCCGCGGTCATCGCGATCCCCGACCCCAAGTGGGACGAGCGCCCGCTGGCCTGCGTCGTCCTCAAGGAGGGCGAGGAGTCCTCCAAGCAGGAGATCATCGACCACATCACCCCGCTGGTGGCCAAGTGGTGGCTGCCCGAGGCGGTCGAGTTCATCGACGAGGTGCCCAAGACCAGCGTCGGCAAGTTCTCCAAGAAGGACCTGCGCACCCGCTTCGCGGACTACCAGCCGCGGTGAGCGGAGGGTGGGAGCGCCGTCCTGCTGCGCTCCCACCCTCCCTCACACCACGCGGGGGGCCTGCCCGGTCTCGCTGACCATGGGACGGCCGGCGGCCTCCCAGTCGCCCATGCCGCCGCCGACGTTCACCGCGTCGTAGCCGTTCTGGTTCAGCCAGGCCGCGACCCGGGCCGAGCGGCCACCGCCCCGGCAGGTCACGTAGAGCGGGTCGCCCTCGGGGAGGTCGTCCAGCCGGGCGGGCACCTCGCCCATCGGCACGTGCGTCGCGCCGTCGATGTGGCCGGCCACCCACTCGTCGTCCTCACGCACGTCGAGCACGACGGCGTCGTCGGGGACCTGGTCGGCGGGCACGGTGGGGACCTGCTGCGGCATCGTCACGCACCCCATCGTGGCACGCCCGCCCGGGGTCCGGCCTGCGAGGATGGACGGCGATGAGCGCTCCCCGGCACGACCCGGCCCGACAGCCCGCCTGGTCCCCAGGTCGCAACGCGATCGGGCTGTGGACTGCCGAGGGGGTCCTCGGGGCGCTGTTCTGGGTGGTCGTGGTGGTGCTCCTGGAGGTGTTCCTCCCGCTGCCCACCTGGGTGGCGGTGCTGCTCCCGGTGCTCGTGGTGGTCGAGGCCGTGGTGACGATCGGGCTGCGCCCGCGGTTGCGGTACCGGGTGCACCGCTGGGAGGTCACCGACGAGGCGGTCTACACCCTCACCGGCTGGCTGTCGCGCACCTGGACGCTGGTGCCGGTGTCCCGGATCCAGACCGTCGACGTCACCCGCGGGGTGGTGCAGCAGGTGTTCGGGCTGGCCACGGTCGCGGTCCTGACGGCGTCCTCGCAGGGCACCGTGCGGATCCTGCACCTGGAGGCCGACGTCGCCGCCCGGGTCGCCGACGACCTCGCGCGCCGGGCCGAGACGGTGCGGGACGAGGCCACGTGAGCGGTCCCTGGCAGCCGCCGGACCCGGCGCGGGCCCCGGTCGGACGCCGGACCTCCTGGCGCGTCGTGCTCGTGCACACGATCACCTTCCGGCAGGCCCGGCAGTTCGTGCCGGTCGTGCTGGGCATCGGGGCGTTCCGCGGGCTGACCGACGGGGTGTTCGCCGTCGTGCTCATCGCGGTCGGGATCACCGTGCTGTCGCTGGCCGGGGCGCTGCTGTCGTGGTGGCGGTTCACCTACGTCGACGGTGCGTCCGCGATGGTCGTCACCCGCGGCCTGCTGTCCCGCTCGGTGCGCACCGTGCCCAACGACCGGGTGCGCGGCGTGGAGGTCGAGACCCCGCTGGTGCACCGGCTCCTGGGCCTGGTCCGGGTGCGGGTCGACGCCGCGGCCGGCGCCGTCTCGGCCAAGGAGGAGGAGCTGGTCGTCGACGGGATCACCCCCGCCGAGGCCGACCGGCTGCGCGTCCACCTCCTGGCCCGGCGCGCCCCCGAGGTGCCGGTGGAGGCCTTCGAGGCCGAGCCGGTCGAGGAGGAGTTCGCCCGGTTCGACAACCGCTGGCTGCTCTACGCCCCGCTCGTCGGCAGCTACCTGGCCGTGCCCCTGGCCGCGGTGGGCGCGCTGTTCCGGCTGGCCGACGAGCTGCCCGACCGGTTCACGCCCGACCTGGGGCGGCCCGACCTCACCGACACCGGGCTGCTGGTCGTCGTCCTCCTGGTCGCCGTCGTGCTGCTGGCCGTCGGTGCGGTGGTGGGCAGCGCGCTGGTGAACTGGCGGTTCCGGCTGGTCCGCCGGGGTGGGTCGCTCGTCGCCGTCCGGGGGCTGCTGACCCGGCGGCACACCGAGCTGGAGGTCGACCGGATCCGCGGCTGCACGGTCTCGGAGGGCCTGGGCATGCGCTGGGTCGGGGCCGCGCGGGCCTCGGCCCTGGTCACCGGCCTGGGCGATGCCACCCGGCGGGGGCAGCTGCTGCCGCTGGGCCCGCGGGCGGAGGCGTGGGCACTGGCCTCCCGGCTGGTCGAGGACCCGGGCCCGCTGCGGGCCCACCCGCCCGCGGCGCGCCAGCGGAGGATCCTGCGGGCCGTCGTCGGCGGGCTGCTGGTGACCGTGGGCGGTGGCGTGCTGCTGGCGCTGACCGGACAGTGGTGGCTGCTCGCCGTCGGGCTCGTGCTGAGCGCGCTCGGGGTGCCGCTGGGGCTGGGCCGGTACGCCGCGCTGGGCCACGCGGCCGGGTCCCGGTCGTTCTCGGTGCGGTCGGGCTGGCTGGTGCGCGAGCAGGCGGTGCTGCAGCGTCGCGCCGTGGTCGGCTGGCAGGTGCACCAGACGTTCTTCCAGCGCCGGCAGGGCCTGGCCACCGTCGTGGCGGCCGTCGGCGCGGGCAGCGGCGGCTACACCGCGCTGGACGTCAGTGCGGACGACGCGGCACCGTTCGCCGCCGCCGCGTCGGGCCGGTGGGCCCGGACGCTCAGCCCTCCCGGCTGACGGCCCGGCGCATCGGCATGGCCACCGCGGCCACGACGATGCCGATCGACACGCACCAGAACGGGTTGTCGACCACGTCGAGGCCCAGCAGCACCAGACCCACGAGCAGCCCGGCCACCGCCCCCACGACCACCCAGAGGGTCAACCGGCTCAGGAACGTCGCCCACTCCATGCCACCACCGTCTCGGAACCCGGCGCCCACCGCCACCCGGGGCCCCCGGCGTCGATCAGCTCCGACGACCACTGTGCGTCCTCCTCCACCGGCGTCGGTGGCTGAGGACGCACGGTGGTCGTCCCACCTGATCGAAGAGCGGGCGCGCGAGGGGGTCAGGCGAGGGGGGCGAGCAGGCCGCGGGCGGCGGCGGGGTGGTCGCCGGCCAGCAACCCGGCCGCCGCCAGCACGTACCGGTCGTCGACGGCGACCTCGGTCCCGCCGAGCACGCCTCCGGCGCCTCCGCGGTCGGCGGCCAGCCGGGTGACGACGGCGTCCCGGGCGGCGGCGTCGGCGTGCCGGAACACCCCGCCGGACAGCACGACCAGGCCCACCCCGCGGGCGCTGGCCCCGCCCGGGCCGTAGGCGGCCTCGGCGCGCAGGTGCCGGCGCAGCGCCACGGTGGCGGCCGCCTCGCCCATCGCCAGGGCGCCGTCGGGCAGCGGCGGCAGGCCCTCGGCGTGCGCCGCGGACCGCAGGTCCTCGACCGCGTGGTGCACCCCGAGGTCGCCCTCCACGGTGCGCCGGTGCGCGGGCACGCCGACCGCCTCGCGGCGCAGCGCGGCCTGCTCGGGGTCGAGGTCGGGCACGCAGTACACGTCGGTGGTGGCGCCGCCGACGTCGAGCACCACCACGCCGGGGACGGCGGCGTCGGCGCGCAGACCGGCCAGCACCACGACCCCGTCGAGCACCGCGTCCGGGGTGACCGCGCGGACCCACTGCCGCAACCGCGGGTCGGTGGACAGCCGGTCGCCGCCGATGACGTGCTCGAGGAAGACCGCGCGGATGCCCGCCCGGGCCGACTCGGGGGCGAGCAGGCCGATGTCGGGCAGCACGTTGTCGCAGACGGTGACCGGCAGGCCGCCGTCCCGCAGCAGGCCGGCCACCTCGTCCTGGACCTGGGCGTTCCCGGCCAGCACGACGGGGACGGACCGGTCCCACCCGGCCAGGGCCCGGGCGTTGTGGGTGAGCACCGCGGTGTCGCCGCCGTCGGTGCCGCCGACCAGCAGGACCACGTCGGGGCGGGCGGCGGCCAGACCGACCAGCCCGTCGGCGGACAGCAGCCCGGCGGCCACGTGCACCACCCGTGCACCGGCGCTCAACGCGGCGCGGTGCCCGGCCTCCGCGCTGATCAGCGCCTCGTAGCCGACCACGGCCAGCCGCAGCCCACCGCCGGCGCTGGAGCAGGCCCGCACCGGGGCGTCGGGGAAGCCGGCGGTCGCGGTGAGCACCCCGCGGACGACGTCCTCCAGCGTGGTGGGGGCCTGGGCGGTGGCCAGCAGCGCCCCGGTGTCGGTGTCGACGAGGGCGGCCTTGGTGAAGGTGGAGCCGATGTCGACGCAGGCCAGCGCGGTCACGGCTCGACGCCGAGGCAGGCGTAGGCGGTGCGGGTGAGCAGCGCGACCACCTCGTCCCGGGGCAGGCCGCCGTCGTAGGTGGCCACCGACTGCACCGCGCCGATCGCGGCGTGCACCGAGGCCCGGGCGACGGCGTCGGTCAGCTCCGGGCGGAGCTCGGCGAGCACGTGCACCCACTCCTCCACGTAGTGCCGCTGCAGGCGACGGAGCCGGCGGCGGTCGGCGTCGGGGAGGCTGTGCACCTCGCGCTGGTAGAGCTGCAGCAGCGCCCGGTCGTCGACGGCGAAGAGCACCTGGCCGTGCACCAGGTCGGCGAGCACCTCGCGCTCGTCCCGGCCCGAGGCCCCGGCGGTCGAGGCGGTCTGCAGCAGCCGGTCCATCACGTCGTCCAGGAGCGCGACCAGGACGGCGGACTTGCTGTCGAAGTGCCGGTAGACCCCCGACCCGACGATGCCGGCCGCCCCGCCGATGTCGGCCATCGAGACGCCGTGGAACCCGCGGTCGGCCAGCAGGTCGGCGGCCACCCGGAGGATCCGCACCCGCCGGTCGGGGTCGCGGGTGCGCACGCCACCCCCGTCGCTGGTCACCGCAGCAGTCTGACCGGCACCTCGAGGGTCCGGGAGCGCAGGTACTCCCCCAGCCCCTTGGCCTGCGGGTCGGGCCGGGTCGCCGAGGCCACGCCCTCCCCCAGCAGTCCGACGACGACCAGGTTGAGCGCGCGCAGGTGCGGGAGCTCCCACCGGCGGACGGCGAGGTCGGCCGCCTCGGGCAGCAGGTCGCGGAACCGCTCGACGGTCATCGTGGCGGCCAGCCACGCCCAGGTCTCCTCGTCCCGGGCCCAGAGCCCGACGTTGGCGTTGCCGCCCTTGTCCCCGGACCGCGCCCCCACCAGCCGGCCGAGCGGCACCCGCTCGGTGGGCCCGTCGTCGTCCCAGGCCGGCACCGCGGCGGACACCGGCGCGGGGACCGGACCGCACGGGGAGTGGTCGACCAGCCGGGACGTGCCGTCGGGCAGGACGACGACGTGCTCGACCAGGTCGCGGGGCACCAGGGCCGGCCAGTAGACGCCGTAGGCGCTCTCCGCCGACGGCGGGGTGGTGGTGTGGAACCCGGCGTAGCCACCCAGGGCCAGCTGCATGGTGGCGTCGGAGAACCGCCGGCCGACCTTCCGCCGGTCGGGGTCCTTCACGGTCACCCGCAGGTGCGCGGTTGCGTGCGCGTTGAGCGGGGAGTCGGCGGTGTCGAAGCGGAGCAGCTGGACGTCGGTCCCGGCGAAGGAGTCCCGGCCGCCGAGGAT
Source organism: Geodermatophilus sp. Leaf369 (assembly GCF_001424455.1). Taxonomy (NCBI): domain Bacteria; kingdom Bacillati; phylum Actinomycetota; class Actinomycetes; order Geodermatophilales; family Geodermatophilaceae; genus Geodermatophilus; species Geodermatophilus sp. Leaf369. The sequence continues at coordinate 1,670,383 of NZ_LMQA01000001.1, forward strand.
GCCGAACAGCTCGTCGGTGGCCCAGGCCGCCTTCTCCTCCACGTCCAGCCCGGTGAGCACCAGGGTCATGGTGTTGCGGTAGCCGCCCAGGTGGTTCAGCGCGACCTTCAGCCGGTCCGGGGGCGCCGACCCCCGGGTGCCCGCGATCAGCACCCGGTCCGGCGCCTGCTGGGTGAGCTCGCAGGTGCCGAAGTCGGCGACGACGTCGGGGTTGGCGTAGACCGGGGAGTCGATCTCGTAGAGCAGCTGGGCGGTGACGGTGCCGACCGAGACCAGGCCGCCGGTGTCGGCGTGCTTGGTGATCACGCTGGACCCGTCGGCGGCGACCTCGGCGATCGGGAAGCCGGGGTACCGGCGGTCGACGACCTCGTCCAGGAACGCGTAGTTGCCCCCGCACGCCTGGGGCCCGCACTCGATCACGTGCCCGGCGGCGACCGCACCGGCCAGGGCGTCCCAGTCGGTGCGCGACCAGCCGTGCCACCAGGCCGCCGGCCCGACGACGACCGAGGCGTCGGTGACCCGGCCGGTGACGACGACGTCCGCCCCGGCGGTGAGCGCCTCGGCGATGCCCCAGCCGCCCAGGTAGGCGTTGGCCGAGACCGGGTCGACCCCGGCGTTGGCCAGCCGCTGACCGGTGTCCAGGTGGGCCAGGTCCACGCCGTCGGCGAGCAGCTGCGGCACCCGGGGCAGCAGGTCGTCCCCGTGCACGTACGCCACCTGCGGGTGCAGCCCGAGCCGTTCGGCGAGCGCGCCGATCTGGGTGCTCAGGCCGGCCGGGTTGAGGCCACCGGCGTTGCTGACCACCTTGATCCCGCGGTCCAGGCAGGTGCCGAGCACCTCCTCGAGCTGGGTGAGGAAGGTGCGGGCGAAGCCGGCGTCGGGGTCCTTCTGGCTGGCCTTCCAGAGGATGAGCATGGTCAGCTCGGCCAGGTAGTCGCCGGTGAGGACGTCGATCGGGCCGCCCTCGACCATCTCCCGGGCGGCGGCCAGCCGGTCGCCGTAGAAGCCGGAGCAGTTGGCGATCCTGATCGGCTCCCGCGTCACGAGGCGGTCCTCCCGGGTCCGGGCGGGCCGGCGAAGGCCTGCGCGAGGTCCAGCCAGTGGTCGGCGACCCGGCCGGTGGCGGTCAGGGCGAGGTCGGCGCGGTGCCGGCGCTGGGTGACCAGCAGGCAGAAGTCCAGCGCGGGGCCGGTCACCCGGTCCTCGGCGTCGGCGGGTCCCCAGGTCCAGACCGCGCCGTCGGGTGCGGTCAGCTCCACCCGGACCGGCTCGGACGGCGGCTCCTCACCCCGGACCCGGTGGCTCCAGCCCCGGGTGGCCACCCCCAGGTGGGCGGTGTTCCGCAGCCGGCCGGTGGGCTCGCGGGTGGCGCCGACGGCGTCGACGACGTCCTGGCCATGCGCCCAGGTCTCCATCAGCCGGGCGGTCACCGAGGAGGCGGCGCTCATCGGGGGGCCGTACCAGGGCAGCACCGTGCCGGGGTCCAGCGCGCCGAACACCCGCAGGTACCCGGCCCGGGCGGTGCGCAGCCAGCCCAGCAGGTCGGCCGGCGCGCGCCCGCGGTTCGCGGCGGTGACCACCTCGGTGAAGTCGTCGCCGTGCGCCATCAGCGCCTCGGCCTCGGCGCGGAACCGGTCGGGGTCGAGCGCCGCGGTGGTCGCGGTCTCGTCGAAGTGGGCCAGGTGCACGACCTGGTCGGCGACCGTCCAGCCCTCCGCCGGCGTGGGGGTGGCCCAGGCGTCCTCGGGCAGTGCGGTGAGCACCCGGTCCAGGTCGGCGGACTCGGCGGCGAGGTCGGCGACGAGCGCGCCCATGTCGACGGGCACGTCAGCGCCCCGTCCAGACCGGGGTGCGCTTGTCCCGGAACGCGGCCGGTCCCTCCTGGGCGTCGTCGGACAGGTAGACCGGCTCCCACAGCGCCTCGGCCTCGGCGTAGGCGTCGGCGAACCGCTGTCCGGCCATCAGCCGCACGGTCTGCTTGCCCGCGGCGACCGAGAGCGGGGCGTTGGCCGCGATCCGCTCGCCGAGGGCCTGGGCGGCGTCGTGCAGCTCGCCGGCCGGCACGACCTCGTTGACCAGGCCGACCTCGTACGCGCGCTGCGCGGTGATCGGGTCGCCGGTGACCAGCAGCTGCATGGCGATCCGCGGGGGGACCAGCCAGGACAGCGGGGCCGCCCAGGGCGCACCCCGGCCGACCTTGGCCTCGCTGATCGCGAACCGAGCGTGCTCGGCGGCCAGCACCAGGTCGCACTGCTGGGCGAGGAGGAACCCGCCGCCGTAGGCGATCCCGTTGACCGCCGCGACCACCGGCTTGGTCAGCTCGATCGTCCGGCCGGGCTGGGGCACGAAGTCCGGCGGCGGCACGGCGAGGCCGGTGTCGGCCATCTCCCGCAGGTCCCCGCCGGCGCAGAACGCCTTCTCCCCCGCGCCGGTGACGACCAGGACGGCGGCGTCCTCGTCGGCGGCGAAGCGCTCGAAGCCCTCAGTGAGCAGCCGCCGGACCTCGGCCGACAACGCGTTGCGGGCCTCGGGCCGGTCGATGGTCAGCCAGGCGACCCGGCGGACCACCTCGTAGGTGACGCTCACGCCTCCACCGCCGTCACCACGGCCAGCACGGCGCCGGTGTCGACGGTCTCGCCGACCGTCGCGTGCAGCTCGCCGACCACGCCGTCGGTGGGTGCGGCCACCACGTGCTCCATCTTCATCGCCTCCAGCACCAGCACGGTCTGCCCCGCGGTCACGGTGTCGCCCTCGGCCACCGCGACCCGGACGACGGTGCCGGGCATGGGGGCCAGCAGCGAGCCCTCCCCGGCCTGGCTGCCGGGTACCGGGAACCGCGGCGCCTCGGTGAACGCCGTCGACCCGGCGGGGCCGTCGACGAACACCTCCTCGCCCACCCGGTGCACGGCCAGGGACCGGCGGACCCCGCCGACGGTCAGCAGCACCCGGTCCGCGGTCGCCTGCACGGCGCCGACGTCGAGTGCGGTGTCCCCGACGCGCACCCGCCAGCCCTCCCGGGTCCGCCGGTACCGGACCTCCAGCTCGTCGTCGCCGTGCGCGAGGACGGCGACCTGGTCCACGCTCGGCACGTTCCGCCAGCCGCTGGGCACCGGTCGCTGCACCCGCGCGGTGGCCCGGCGGCCGGCGGCGTCGGCGAGCACCGCCGCGGCGGCGTGCAGGGCGGTCACCTCGGCGTCCACGCGGGGTGAGGTGAGCTCGGGGTGCCGGCCCAGGTAGCCGGTGTCGATCTCCCCGGCGCGGAACTCCGGCTCCCGCAGCACGGCGACCAGCAGGTCGCGGTTGGTGACGATGCCGTGCACCCGGGTCTCGGCCAGCGCACGGGCCAACCGCCGGCAGGCCTCGTCCCGGGTGGCCCCGTGCGCGATCACCTTGGCCAGCATCGAGTCGTAGTGCACGCCGACCACCGAGCCGTCGGCCACGCCACTGTCCACCCGCACGCCGGGCAGGGCGGGGACGGCGAAGCGGTGCACGGTGCCGGTGACCGGCAGGTACCCGGCCGGCACGTCCTCGGCGTTGAGCCGGGCCTCGATCGCGTGCCCGGTGACCCGGGCGTCGAGCACCTCGGGCGGCAGCGGGAGGCCCTCGGCGACCTGCAGCTGCACCCGCACCAGGTCCAGGCCGGTGACCAGCTCGGTGACCGGGTGCTCGACCTGCAGCCGGGTGTTGACCTCCAGGAAGAAGAAGTCGCCGTCGGGGGCGAGCACGAACTCCACGGTGCCGGCGCCGACGTAGCCGATCGCCTGCGCCGCGGCGACCGCGGCCTTGCCGAGCTGGGCGCGCAGCGCGTCGTCCACCGCGGGGGACGGCGCCTCCTCCAGCACCTTCTGGTACCTGCGCTGGATCGAGCACTCCCGCTCGAAGAGGTGCACGACGGTGCCGTGGGTGTCGCCGACGACCTGGACCTCGACGTGCCGGGGCCGCTCGACGTAGCGCTCCAGGAACACCGTGCCGTCGCCGAACGCCGACACCGCCTCGCGCCGGGCGCTGTCGACGGCGTCGGTCAGCCCGTCCGGGCCCGCGACGATGCGCATGCCGCGGCCGCCGCCACCGAACGCGGCCTTGACCAGCACCGGGTAGCCGATCCGGGCGGCCTCGGCGACCAGGTCGGTGCCCTCGGCGACCACGACGCCGGGCAGCACCGGCACCCCGGCGGCGGCCATCAGCTCCTTGGCCGCGGTCTTGGAGCCCATCGCGTCGATCGCCTCGGGGGTCGGGCCGACGAAGACCAGCCCGGCCGCGGCGCAGTCCCGGGCGAAGCCGGCGTTCTCGCTGAGGAACCCGTAGCCCGGGTGCACCGCCTGCGCACCGGTGGCCAGCGCCGCGGCGATCACCAGGTCACCGCGCAGGTAGGTGTCGGCCGGACTCGACCCGGGGAGCGCGACGGCCTCGTCGGCGGCGTGCACGAACGGTGCGTCCGCGTCGGGGTCGGAGAAGACGGCGACGGTGGCGACGTCCATCTCGCGGGCGGTGCGGATGACCCGCAGCGCGATCTCACCCCGGTTGGCCACGAGCAGCTTGGAGATGGTCACGGTGCTCACATCCGGAAGACGCCGTAGCCACGGCGCCCCTCGATCGGGCCCGAGTGGGCGGCGGACAGCGCGATGCCGAGCACCGTGCGGGTGTCGCGGGGGTCCAGCAGGCCGTCGTCGTAGACCTTCGAGGTGACGAAGAACGAGTGCGACTCGGCCTCGATCTGGGCCTCGATGCCGCGCCGTCGTTCGTCGTCCGCGGCCTGGTCGAAGGGCCGACCCGAGGCCTCCGCCGAGGCCTTGCCGACGATGGACATCACCCCGGCCAGCTGGGTGGCGCCCATGACGGCGAGCTTGGCGCCGGCCCAGGCGAACATCAGCCGGGGGTCGTAGGCCCGCCCGCTCATCCCGTAGTTGCCGGCCCCGAAGGACGCCGCGGTGTTGATCGTGATGTGCGGGACCGTGGAGTTGGTGACGGCGTTGATCATCTTGGCGCCGTCCTTGATGATGCCGCCCTGCTCGTAGCTCTTCCCGACCATGTAGCCGGTGGTGTTCTGCAGGAAGACCAGCGGGGTGTCGACCTGGTTGGCCAGCTGGATGAACTCGGCGGCCTTCTTGGCCTCCTCGCTGAACAGCACCCCGCGGGCGTTGGCCAGCACACCGACCGGGAAGCCGTGCACCGAGGCGAACCCGGTGACCAGGCTGGTGCCGTACTCCGGCTTGTACTCACCGAACCGGCTACCGTCGACGACCCGGGCGAGCACCTCGCGGGGGTCGAAGGGCACCCGGATGTCGGCCGGGGCGATGCCCAGCAGCTCCTCGGGGTCGAACAGCGGTTCGTCGGCGGGCAGGCTCGGCCCCGGGCCCTGCTTGCGCCAGTTCAGCTCCGAGATGATCCGCCGGCCCAGCCGGATCGCGTCCCGCTCGTCGACGGCGAAGTGGTCGGCGACCCCGGAGACCCGGGCGTGCATCGCCGCGCCGCCCAGCTCCTCGTCGTCGGCGTCCTCGCCGGTGGCCATCTTGACCAGCGGCGGGCCGCCGAGGAACACCTTGGCCTGCTGGTCGACCAGCACCGAGTAGTCGCACATGCCGGGCACGTAGGCGCCCCCGGCCGTGGAGTTGCCGAACACCAGCGCGATCGTCGGGACGCCCATCGAGGAGAGCTCGGTGAGGTCGTGGAAGATCTGGCCGGCGTTGACGAAGAGGTCGGCCTGGCTGGGCAGGTCCGCACCGCCGGACTCGACCAGGTTGACCACCGGGAGCCGGTTGCGCCGGGCGATCTCCAGCGCGCGCAGCGTCTTCTTCAGCGAGATCGGGTTCATCGCCCCACCGCGCACCGTGGGGTCGTGCGCGATGAGCACGCACTCCACGCCGGAGACGACGCCGATGCCGGTGACGATGCTGGCCCCGACGGTGAAGGGCGTGCCCCAGGCGGCCAGCGAGGACAGCTCGAGGAAGGCCGCGTCCCGGTCCAGCAGCAGCTCGATCCGCTCCCGGGCGAGCAGCCGGCCGCGGTCGCGGTGCCGGGCCTGGTACCGCTCACCGCCGCCGGCCCGGACCAGGTCGAGCTGCTCCTCGAGCTGGTCGAGCACGGCCAGGGAGGCGGTGCGGTTGGTCCGGTACTGGTCGCCGCGGGTGTCCAGCAGCGAGGTCAGCACGGTGCCCTCGGTGACCCGGGGGTCGGCGGAGACGGTCACGCGGTCACCTCGCGGTAGTGGTCGGCCAGCCGCTGCCGCAGCACGTTCTTCTGCACCTTGCCGGTGGAGGTGCGCGGCAGGTCCTCCAGCACGACGACGGCCTTGGGCACCTTGTAGCCGTCCAGCCGGGTGCGGACGGCGGCCAGCAGCGCGTCGGTGTCGATCGTCGTCCCGGGCCGGGCGACGACGACGGCGGTGATCGCCTCGGTCCACCGCTCGTGGGGCAGACCGACCGCCACCACCTCGGCGATGTCGGGGTCGGCGGCGTAGAGCGCGCGCTCGACCTCGATGGAGGCGACGTTCTCCCCGCCGGTCTTGATCACGTCCTTGGAGCGGTCAGCGAACCAGAGCACGCCGTCGTCGTCGAAGCGGCCGATGTCCCCGGAGTGGAACCAGCCGTCGGCGAAGGCCGCCTCGGTGGCGGCCGGGTCGTGCAGGTACTCGGTGAGCGCCTGCGGGGAGCGGTAGACGATCTCGCCCTCGCTGCCGGCGGGCACCCGTTCCCCGTCCGGGCCCACCAGGGCGACCCGGACGCCGACGGTCGGGGTGCCGACCGCCCCGGCGTGGGTGAGCTGGTGCTCGGGCCGGAACAGCGTGGTGGTCGGGCTCATCTCGGTCTGTCCGAAGAGCAGGAAGAACTCGCAGCCGAACACCTCGATCGCCCGGCGCAGCTGCGCCTCGGGCATCGGGGCCATGGCGTAGCAGGCCCGCCGCAGGGTGGAGAGGTCGCGGCCGGAGGTGTCGGGCCGCTCGGTGAGCGCGCGGAACATCATGGGCAGGCCGAACACCTGGGTGATCCCCTCGGCCTCGACGGTGTCCAGGAACCGGTCGGCGTCGAACCCGCGGTGCACGACCAGGGTGGCGCCGAGCAGCACGGCCGGGGTGCAGAAGCAGTTGAGCTGGGCGGTGTGGAACATCGGCATCATCGCGATGAACCGGTCCTCGTCGGTCCAGCGGGCCTCCAGCGCCATGGTCATCGACTCGACGTAGACGGCCAGGTGGTTGCCCACCACGCCCTTGGGCGCCGAGGTGGTGCCCGAGGTGTAGAGGTAGGTCAGCGGCGCCCGGTCGGCGACCAGCACCTCGACGGGGCCGGTGCCGGTGCCGGTGAACCCCTCCAGGGTGGTCGTCGTCCGACCGGCCAGGGTGCTCGGCACCGGTCCGCCGGTGCCGGGGGCGACCACCACGTCGGTGACGCCGTCCACGTCGGTGAGCGCCTCGCCCACCCAGTCGGCGAGCTGGGCCTCCAGCACGATCCCGCGGACGCCGGCGTGCCCGAGCACGTAGCCGGCCTCGGCGGCCCGCCAGCCCAGGTTGAGCGGCACGCAGACCACGCCGGCCTTCGCGCAGGCGTAGTAGACGGCCAGGAACTCCGCGCTGTTGCCGCTGGCCAGGCCCAGGGAGTCCCCGGGGGCGTAGCCCCGGTCGACGAGGGTGTGGGCCAGCCGGTCGGTCCAGTCGTCGAGCTCGCGGTAGGTGATCCGGCGGTCCCCGTCGACGACGGCGACCTTGGACGGCATCCGGTCCGCGGTGCGGGTGAGGGTGTCGCCGACGTTGACCCGGTGGACCAGGTTGTCCTGCAGGGGGGTGACGGGCACGGGGCTCTCCTCAGTAGGAGCGGGGCAGGCCGAGGGTGTGCTGGGCGACGTGGTTGAGCACCATCTCCCGGTTCACCGGGGCGATCCGCAGCAGGCGGGCCAACCCCCAGTACGGGACCAGGCCGTACTCGGTGGACAGCCCGTTGCCGCCGTGGGTCTGGATCGCGGCGTCCACCGCGCCGAGCGCGGCCTCCGCGGCGGCGTACTTGGCCATGTTCGAGGACTCCCCGGCAGGCAGACCCGCGTCGTGGGTCCAGGCGGCCTTGCGGGTCATCAGCGCGGCCAGCTCGGTCTCGATCGCGGCCTTGGCCAGCGGGTGGGAGACGCCCTGGTGCGACCCGATGGGGGCCTTCCAGACGGTGCGCTCGTTGGCGTAGGCGGTGGCCCTGCCCAGCGCGTACCGGGCGATGCCGACGCAGAGCGCGGCGCCGGTGATCCGCTCGGGGTTCAGGCCGTGGAACACCTGCGCGAACCCGGCACCGACCTCGCCCACCACCATCTCCGGACCGACCCGGACGTCGTCGAAGAACAGCGTGAACTGGCGCTCGGGGAGCATCGCGTCCACCGGCAGCGGCTGCGCGACCAGGCCCTCGGCGTCGGTGGGCACCAGGAACAGCGACATCTGCGCCCTGCCGCTGACCTCGTCGGTGCCGGTGCGCGCCACGACCATCAGCGCCTGCGCCTCGTCGACGCCGGAGATGTAGTACTTGGTGCCCGAGATCAGCCAGTCGTCGCCCTCGCGGCGGGCGGTGGTGGCGAGCTGGTGGCTGTTGGACCCCGCACCCGGCTCGGTGATGGCGAAGACCACCTTGGACGTGCCGTCGGCCAGGCCGGGCAGCCAGCGCTGCTTCTGCTCGGGGTCGCCGAAGCGGGTGATCACCTCCGCCGAGATCGCCGCCGACACCAGGAGCAGCAGCATCGGGCAGCCCTGCGCGGCGATCTCCTCGCAGACGATCGCGAGCTCGACCAGCCCACCTCCCCCGCCGCCGAACTCCTCGGGGACGTTGATGCCGATGAAGCCGCCCCGGGCCAGCTCGGCCCACAGCTCGGTCAGCGGCTCGTGCCGGGCGGCGTGCTCGGCGTAGTGCGCGCCGCCGTAGCGGGCCGCGATGGCGCCCACGGTCTCGCGCAGGGCCTGCAGCTCGGGCTTCTCGGCGAACTCCATCGGGCACTCCCATGTGATCGGTCGTTCACTACTGCCGCACCGTAGCCGACCCCACAGACAGAGACCAGGCCCCGTTGTGCACGGGCTCACAGCACGCCCTTGACGGGAGGGTGCCGAGTGGTCGACGGTTCACTCCCGACGACGCCGCGCGACGACGCCCGGCCGGGGACGAGGAGCACGCGTGGCCATCGACGTGGACAGCCTGTACGACCGCCGGGCCGACGACCGGTGGAACCGGACGAGCGTCGGAGACGTGCTGGAACGGCTGACGTACAGCCGGCCCGACCGGGTGGCGATCACCGGGTGGACAGGGGCGTTCGGCGACCCGGCGTTCGAGCGGCTGACCTACCGGGAGGCCGCGGGGCTGGTCGACCGGATCGCCCACGGGCTGCTCGCGGCCGGGTTGGTGCGCGGCGACCGGGTGCTGCTGGTCTGCGAGAACTCCGTCGAGGCCTACCTGACCAAGCTCGGTGCGGCCCGGGCCGGGCTGGTGTCGGTGCCGCTGAACCCCTCCCTGGCCCCCGACGTCGTGCAGCAGCTGGTGGACCTGGCGCAGCCGCGGTTCGCCGTCGTCGACGCCGAGCTCTGGGAGCACGTGCGCCCGGCCTTCGAGGCCTGCGACCTGGCCGTGGACGTCACCGTGACCATCGGCGGGGGCCCGGTCGAGGGCAGCGCGTCCTTCGCCGACTTCACCGCCGCCCAGTCCGCCGGGGACGCCGGGGCGGCGACCGTCCACGGCGACGACGTCTGGGAGATCCTCTTCACCTCCGGGACGACCGCCCTGCCCAAGGGCGTGATGCTGTCCCACCACTACGCCCACCAGGCGGCGCTGGGCTACGCCCTGTCGCTCACCCGCGGGATCCCGGTCGAGGCCGACGTCGTCCAGGTCGCGTTCCTGCCCGTCGTCTACCACGTGGCCGACCAGATCCTGTCGCTGTCGGCGTTCCTGGCCGGGGGGCGGCTGGTCATCGGCCGGCGCCCGGTGCCGGCGGACATGGCCGCGGCCGTCGTCCGCGAGGGTGGGACGGCGGTCTGGGGCGGTTCACCGCAGCTGGTCAAGGCCTTTGCCGCCGAGCTGGCCGCGGTGTCCGCACCGGGGACCAGCACGCTCCGGGTGGTCGTCTACGGCTGGGGTGCCGTCGAGGTCGGCGTCCGGGACTCGCTGAAGGCGACCTGCGGCGAGGGCCTGACCCTGGTCGGCATCTTCGGGCAGACCGAGGCGATCAGCTGCCACCGGTTCTGGCCCGACGTCGAGGACGCCAAGTACCGGGCCGCCGGCTCGTCGGTGAACTACGTGGGCATCCCCAGCCCGCTGCTCGCCTCCACCGTGATGGACGTCGACGGCAGCTCCCTGATGGACTCCCCCGGGGTGCCCGGCGAGGCCGTCTACCGCTCCCCGGTCGTGACCGCCGGCTACTACCGGGACCGGGCCGCCACCGAGGAGGCCTTCCGCCACGGCTGGTTCCACTCCGGGGACAGCTGCGTGGTCGACGAGGACGGGCTGCGGATCATGGTCGACCGGTACAAGGACATCATCAAGAGCGGCGGCGAGAACGTCTCCAGCATCCGGGTGGAGGCCCTGCTGCACGAGCACCCGCAGGTGACCAAGGCCGCCGTCGTGGGGCTGCGGCACGACCGCTGGGGCGAGGCGGTGACGGCGGTCGTCGTCCGGGCGCCCGGGGCCACGATCACCGAGCGCGAGCTCGTGGACTGGTGCCGGGTCCGGCTGGCCGGCTTCGAGACGCCCAAGGCGGTGCTCTTCAGCGACGCGCTGCCCGAGACCGTGGGCGGCAAGGTGCTCAAGTACAAGCTGCGGACGGCGATGGCCGACCTCTACGACGACGCCGCCGCCGACCTCTCCACGGTCCCCCGCTGACGCAGCAGAGCCCCGGCGTCCTGTGGACGCCGGGGCTCTGCGGTACGGCCCCCTCGCAGGGCCCCGGCCCGCGCGGAGCGTGGGCTGGGGGGCGAGGGGGCCCTTCCTCAGTGCTGGACGGCCTGCTCCGCGCCGATGCCGGTCAGGGACCGCACCTCGAGCTCGGCGTACTTGTCGACGTCCGGCTTCTTCTTGGACAGCATCGTGCCCAGCCAGCCGAGGAAGAAGGCCAGCGGGATGGAGACCAGGCCCGGGTTGTTCAGCGGGAACCAGGAGAAGTCGACGTCCTGGATCAGCGACGTGGACTTGCCGGTGGCCGGGTTGACCGCACCGCCGGAGACGACCGGGGAGAACAGGATCAGCACCAGGCAGGAGATCAGCCCGCCGTAGATCGACCACAGCGCGCCCTGGGTGGTGAAGCGCTTCCAGAACAGCGTGTAGAGGATCGTCGGCAGGTTCGCCGAGGCCGCGACGGCGAAGGCCAGCGCCACCAGGAAGGCGATGTTCAGCCCGGCCTGCAGCGCCAGGATGCCCAGCCCGATGGCGACCGCGCCGATGACCACCGAGGTGATCCGGGCGACCCGGACCTCCTGCTTGCCCGACGCGGAGCCCTTCTTGATCACCGAGTTGTAGACGTCGTGGGCGAAGGACGCCGACGCGGTGATGGTCAGGCCGGCCACGACCGCGAGGATCGTGGCGAAGGCGACGCCGGCGATGATGCCCAGCAGCACGGTGCCGCCGAGCTCGAAGGCCAGCAGCGGGGCGGCGGAGTTGACCGCGCCGGGGGCGGCGAGGATCTCGTCGGCCCCGACCAGGGCGCCGGCGCCGTAGCCGATGACCAGGCTGAACAGGTAGAAGAACCCGATCAGCCAGATCGCCCAGACCACGGACTTCCGGGCGTCCTTGGCCGTCGGCACCGTGTAGAAGCGCATGAGCACGTGCGGCAGACCCGCCGTGCCGAGCACCAGCGCCAGGCCCAGGGAGACGAAGTCCAGCTTGGACGTGCCGCTGGCGCCGTACTGGCCCATCGGGGAGAGCACGTCGCGCGGGGTGGCCTGCACGGCGGCGGTGTCGGCCGCCCCGCCGAGCAGCGAGGACAGGTTGAACCCGTACTTCCCCAGCACCCAGATCGTCATGACGAACGCACCGGCGATGAGCAGCGTCGCCTTGATCAGCTGCACGTAGGTGGTCCCGCGCATGCCGCCGACGAGAACGTAGAAGATCATCAGCGCGCCGACGACGACGACGGTGAGCGCCTGGGCGGCCTCGCCGCTGACCCCGAGCAGCAGGGTGACCAGTCCGCCGGCGCCGGCCATCTGGGCGAGCAGGTAGAACAGCGAGACGGTCAGCGTGGACAGCGCGGCCGCCGTGCGCACCGGCCCCTGGCGCATCCGGAAGGCCAGGACGTCGGCCATGGTGAACCGGGCGGTGTTGCGCAGCAGCTCGGCGACGAGCAGCAGCGCCACCAGCCAGGCGACCAGGAAGCCGATGGAGTAGAGGAAGCCGTCGTAGCCGTAGACCGCGATGGCGCCGGCGATGCCGAGGAACGAGGCCGCGGACAGGTAGTCCCCGGCGATCGCCAGGCCGTTCTGGGTGCCGGAGATGTTGCGCCCGGCGGCGTAGAAGTCCGCCGCGCTGGAGTTGCCCCGGCTGGCCCGGAACGTGATGACCAGCGTGATCAGGACGAAGACGCCGAAGATCGAGATGTTGACGGCCGGTTCGCCGATCGTCTCCGGGGTCATCGCGGGTCCTCCTTGGCAGCGAACTCGTGGGCCTCGAGCCGGCCGCGCATCTCGTCGGAGATGGGGTCGGTGCGCCGCGCGGAGTACGCGACGTAGAGCTGGGTGATGAGGAACGTCGTGACGAACTGGCCCAGGCCCAGCAGGATCCCGAGGTTCACGTTGCCGAACACGTGGGTGTTCATCAGGTCCACCGCGTAGGTGGAGAGCAGCACGTAGAGCAGGTACCAGGCCAGGAAGGCCACGGTCATCGGGACGGCGAACCGTCGGAAGCGTCGGCGCAGCTCGGTGAACTCCGGGGAGTTCTGGGCCTGGCGGTACTCCTCGGGGGTGAGGAGCCGGCGTTCGGGCTGTGTCACGGGGTCCAACCTCACTGTGGGTCCGCTGTGTGTGAACGCTCACACTAGGGGTGCGGTGGGGGGTTCCGGAACGACCCGCCGGGACCCGGTCCGGTCCGGGCCGACCCGAACTCGTCACCTGCGGGCAACGCGGGGGTGATCCCCGGGCGGTCCACTGGTGCATGGCCCTCTCGAGGACTGTCCCCTCACCCGGTTCCACCGGCTGGTTCCCCGTCGCCCGTGCGGCCGACGTGGGTGGCGCCCCGCTCTCGGTCGGCGCGGGCGGGCGTCCCTACGTCGTCCTGCGGCTGCGGCCGGGCGCCGAGGTCACCGCGCTGTCGGCCCGCTGCCCGCACCGGCTGGCGCCGCTGACCACCGGGTCCGTCGTGGACGGCACCCTGGAGTGCGCGCACCACGGCTGGCGGTTCACCACCGACGGCCGCTGCGTGGACATCCCGTCCCTCGGCGTCGACGGCACCCCGCCCCCGCGCGCGGACCTGTCCGCCCCCTGGGCGGTCGAGGAACGCGACGGCTGGGTGTGGATCGCCCCCGAACGCACCGTCCACCACCGCCCGCCCCGGGCCGGAGCGCACACGACGGCCGACCCGGTCCCGGCGCTGCCCGGCCCGACCGGTCCGGTGCTGGGCAACCTGGACGCCTCGCTGGAGCACGCCTGGCACCCGGTGGCCCTCGCCGTCGAGCTGCGGGAGGGCGGGTGGCTCGCCGTCCGGCTGCTCGGGCGGACCTGGACGCTGGAGCGCACCGGCGGGGAGGTGACCGCGGCCGCCCCGGCCTGGGGGGTGCGGGAGCTGTGGGGGGTGGTCTGGCTGGCGCCGGCCGAGCCGCTCGGTGCCGACCTCGCGCCGTCCGACCCGGGCGGCACCTGGCTGCCGGCGGTGCGCACCGGCGTCCCGGCCGCCGTCCTCGCTGACGCGCTGCTGGACCCGACCCCCGCGGTGCCCGAGGTCGTGCTGCACGAGGGCGGCTTCGCCGGCACCTGGGCCGGCGGCCGGGCCGACGTGGCCACGCCGTTCCAGCTCCGGCGCCGGGACGACGGGACGGCCCGCACCGTGCTCGTCCTGCTCCAGCCGGAGGACGCCGACTCCACCCGGGTCTACGTGCGGGTCACGCTGCCCGGGGCGTCCCGGGCCGAGCGGGCCGCCGCCGTGGCGCAGCAGCGGACGGAGCTCGCCGCGGACCTCCGGCTGCTCGAGCGGGCCGGCAGCCCCGGGCTGCCGTTGACGATGCGCGCGGAGCTGCACGTGCCGGCCGACCGGCTCGGGGTCGCGCTGCGCCGCACGCTGGCCGACTGGGTGGTGGGGGTGCGGGCGACCGGGGCCGCGGCGCCGCGGCCCGGCGGAGGACCAGGCCGCGGCGTGAGGACGGCGCCCACCCCGGTGGGGTGGGCGCCGTCGGCGGAGGCGTGCGGGGCTCAGTCGTCGGAGCCGTGTCCGCCCGAGCCGTGGTCGTCGCTGCCGGAGTCGTCGGACCCGGACCCGGACCCGGACCCGGAGCCCGAACCCGAGTCGTCGGGGCCGGTGTCGTCGGCGCCGTGCCCGCCCGAGCCGTGGTCGTCGGCCGACGTGGGTGCCGACGTCGAGCCGGTGGCCGGGGCGGTGGACGAGGAGGACGAGGAGGACGAGCCGCCGGAGCGGTCGTCGTCGGTGAAGACCGGCCCGTCGGCGCCGCAGGTGACCAGCACCTCGACCCGCAGGTCACCCTGCTTGAACTCCACCTCGCCGGGGGCGGGGCTGTCGTCGAGCTCCCACCCGAGGGCGGGGGCACCCGAGACGGACGGGGTGCCGTCGGTGCAGCTGGCGTAGACGGTGCCGCCGGCGGTCTGGTGCACCCCGGCGGTGGTCACGGTCCCGGTCGCGCCGGGGGCGGGGGTCGTCGCGGGCGCCGCCGTCGCCAGCGTGCTGGTCGAGGCAGCGGGGGTGGCTGCGGTCGCGCCGTCGGCGTCGATCAGGCCGACGGCCACGAGGCCCAGGCCCACGGCGGCCGCAGCCGCACCGGTCCAGGCGGTTCCGAGGAGGATGCTCGTCTTGGTCATGGCGAGGAGATTGTCGCCAGCGAGGTCAAGGGCAGGTCAAGGCGGCGACAAGCTCCCACACGGCCGGTCCCCCGGTGGCTGCGGGGTCGGTTAGCGTCCGGCCGTGGCCCAGTTGCTGGTGGTGGAGGACGACGACCGGATCCGCGGCGCCGTCGTCCGGGCGCTGCGCGAGCGGGGCCACGTGCTGTCCTCGGCCGCCGCCGGGCTGGAGGGCCTGCGCCTGGCCGTGGACGGCACCCCCGACCTGGTCCTGCTGGACCTGGGGCTGCCCGACCTGGACGGCGTCGAGGTGCTGCGCATGCTCCGGGCCGTCTCCGCGGTGCCGGTCATCGTCACCACCGCCCGCGACGACGACGCCTCCGTGGTGCGCGCCCTGGACGCCGGCGCCGACGATTACGTGGTCAAGCCCTTCGCCGCGGCCCAGCTGGACGCCCGGATCCGCGCCGTGCTGCGCCGGGCCGCCGGCGACGCGGACGACGGGGCCGGGCCGGTCACCGTCGGCGGGCTCGTGCTGGACCCGCGCAGCCGGCGGGTGACCCTGGACGGGGCAGCGGTGGACCTCGCGCCGAAGGAGTTCGACCTGCTCGCCCACCTGATGGCCCGCCCGGGGGAGGTCGTCACCAAGCGCCAGCTGCTGGCCGAGGTGTGGCAGCTGCCGTACGGCGGTTCGGACCGGACGGTGGACGTCCACCTGTCGTGGCTGCGCCGCAAGCTGGGCGAGACCGCCGCCGAGCCCCGGTTCCTGGAGACGGTCCGGGGGGTCGGCGTGCGGCTGGCGGTGCCCACGCCGTGAGGCGGCAGATCACGCTGCTGGTCGCGGCCACCACCTCGGTGGTGCTGCTGGCCTTCCTGATGCCGGCGGCGACGCTGGTGTCCCGGGTGGCCGCGTCCCGGGCGCTGGACGCCGGGCAGCAACAGGTGCAGGTGCTGATCCCCTCGGTCGCCCTCGCCGGCCTCGACGACGTCCGGGTGGCCGTGGAGGTGGCCGTCGCCTCGGGTCGGCGGGTCGCCGTGGTCTGGACCGACGGCACCGTGCTCGGTGACCCCTCGGCCGTCCCCGACGGTCCGGTGGGCAGCACGGCCGCGCAGGAGGAGTCCGCCGACGGCACCCGGCTGGTGCAGCCGGTGGGCCGCGCCGACGGCGGCGCGGCGACGCTCTCGGTGCTCGTCCCCGAGGAGGAGCAGCGCGCCGGGGTGACCCGCAGCTGGGCGGTCCTCGCCGGGCTGGGGGTGCTCCTGTTCCTCCTGGCCCTGCTGCTGGCCGACCGGTTGGCCCGCTCGATGACCCGTCCGGTGCGTCGGCTGGCCGACACCGCGGACCGGCTGGGGGCCGGGGACCGGGACGCCCGGGTCGAACCGGCCGGGCCCCCCGAGGTCCGGGCGGTCGGGACGGCGCTCAACCGGCTGGCCGGCCGGATCGACGAGCTGCTGACCGCGGAGCGGGAGACCGCCGCCGACCTCGCACACCGGCTGCGCACCCCGATGACCGCGCTGCGGCTGGACGCCGACGCGCTGCCCCCGGGCCCGGCCCGGGACCGGCTGGTCGACGACGTCGACGCCCTGGACCGGACGGTCGACGCGGTGATCGCCGAGGCCCGCCGGTCCCAGCGGGAGGGGCTGGTCGCCGGGTGTGACGCGGTGGCCGTCGTCGCCGACCGGATCGCCTTCTGGACCCCGCTGGCCGAGGACGAGGACCGGTCCGTCACCGTCTCCCTCCCCGCGGGCCCGTTGCCGGTCCGGCTGGCCGCCGACGACCTGGCCGCCGCGGTGGACGCCCTGCTGGGCAACGTGGTGGCGCACACCGGGGTGGGGACGGCGTTCGCGGTGCTCGTCGAGGCGCGCACCGGCGGCGGGGCCGTCGTCACCGTCGCCGACGAGGGCCCCGGCCTGACGACCGCGGTGCTGGACCGCGGGGTCTCCGGTGCCGGCTCCAGCGGACTCGGGCTGGACATCGCCCGCCGCACCGCCGAGGCCTCCGGTGGTGGGCTGCGCCTGGTCCACGCCCCCGGGACGACCGTCGTGCTGGAGCTCGGCCCGCCCGCGGACCAGGGGCTCAGCGCGCCGAGGTGAGGGCGCCGGCCACCTCGCCGCGGTGGGCTCGCAGCAGTCGCCAGAGCCAGCCGCTGACCAGCACCTGCCCGGTCCCGGCGACGAGGAAGACGGTGGGCACCGTGGTGGCCGCGGCCAGCCAGCCGCCCAGCAGCGCGCCGACCGGGATCGCGCCCCACACCACGGTCCGGTAGGCGCCCTGCACCCGGCCGAACAGCTCCGCCGGGATCAGCGCCTGGCGCAGCGACATGGTCAGCACGTTCCAGAGCATCACGGCCGCCGAGTCCACGGCCAGCAGCACCCCGGCCACCCAGGGGTCCGAGACCGCCCCCAGCGCCACGGAGCAGCTCCCCGCGAGCGCCGCCCCCAGCACCAGGGTCGCCGTCCGGCCGATCCGGCGCGCCAGGGGTGCCGCGGTGAGCCCGCCGGCCACCGCACCGACCGCGGAGGCGGTCAGCAGCAGCCCGAACCCCGCCTCGGTCACCCGCAGCGTCTCCAGCGCCAGCAGCACCAGCACCCCGGAGGTCAGGGCGGCCAGCAGGGACGTGACCCCGGAGACCGCGGTCAGCCCACGCAGCAGCCGGTGTGCCCACAGCCAGCGCACCCCGTCGGCGACGTCGCGACGGACGGTCGTCGGCGCCACGGCCGTGCGCACCGGGCGGGAGGTGCCGGCGATGGTCAGCACCAGCACCACGGCCAGCGCGTAGACCACCGCGTTGGTCACGAAGGGCGCCGCGGCCGTGAGCGCGAACAGCGCCGAGCCCAGCGGGGCCCCCACGAAGCCCTCACCGGCAGACTCCCCCGTGGTGAGCAGGCCGTTGCCCCGGTCGAGCTGGTCGCGGGTGACCACCTGCGGCAGGACCGCCCGGGCCGCCGAGTCGTAGACCGTCTCGGCCACCCCGATGGTGAACGCCACCGCGTAGAGCACCGGCAGCCCCGCCGTCCCGGTCAGCACGGCCGCGGCGAGCAGCCCGAACGCCAGGGCCCGGACGGTGTTCGCGACCGCCATCGCCCGGGGCCGGTCCGACCGGTCGACCAGCGCCCCGGCCGGCAGGGCGAACAGCAGCCAGGGCAGGAAGGCCAGGGCCGTCAGCGCGGCGACGGCGACCGGGTCACGGGTGAGGGTCGCGGCCAGCAGCGGCAGCGCGACCCGGGTGACGCCGTCGGCCAGGTTGGAGGACGTGCTGGCGGCCAGCAGCCTCCAGAACGACCGACCGAGGGGCACGCCGGACCACCCTGCCACCCGCCCCCTCCGAGCGAGACCCGACGGACCGTCGCCCCGGTGTCACCGCCCGTTCGACCGGTGGTGGGACCCTCGGTCACGTGCAACGGACCCAGCCGCGCCCCGGCGCCCTCCTCGACCTCGACGCGCTGACCGGTCGGACGTTCGACGGCGTGCTGTTCGACATGGACGGCACCCTCATCGACACCATGCCCGGCGCGGTCGAGGCCTGGCACACCTGGGCCGCGGAGTTCGGCGTCGACCCGGCCGCGCTCGCCGCCGTCGGGGGACGCCCGGCGGCCCTGATCGTGGGCTCGCTGCTGCCCGCCGAGCAGGTCGCCGCCGGGATGCACCGCATCCACGAGCTGGAGACCGCGCAGGCCGACGCCGGCATCGACGTGCTGCCCGGGGTGACCGAGGCGTTCACCGCGCTGCCGGCCAACCGGGTCGCGATCGTCACCTCCTGCACCGGCCCGCTGCTGGCCGCCCGGATCGCCGGGTCGGGCCTGCGTCGCCCGCGCGAGGTGGTCTGCGTCGACGACGTCGCCAACGGCAAGCCCGCGCCCGACCCGTTCCTGCTGGGCGCCCACCGGATCGGGGTCGACCCGCAGCGCTGTCTGGTCGTCGAGGACGCCCCCGCCGGACTGGCCGCCGGCCGGGCCGCGGGCTGCGCGACGCTGGCCGTCGGGGACACCCACGACCACAGCGAGCTCGAGGCCGACGCCTACGCCCCCGACCTCTCCCACGTGCAGTTCCTCAGCGGCCCCGCAGGGATCCGCGTCGCCCTGCGCTGAGGGCTCAGTCCTCGGTCAACCGCAGCCGGTCGAGCAGTCCGGTCACCTCGAGCGGGCCGGTCACCGTGCGCTGGGTGGCCCGGACCCGGAGCTCCTTGCCGGCGGCGTCGGCGGCCTTGGACACCTCGACCAGCGCGGTGATCCCGGCCGAACCGAAGAAGTCCACGCCGTCGAGGTCGACGAGCAGGCGCTGCGGGGCGTCCTGCAGCGCGGCCAGCAGCTGGCGCGGCAGCCGCGGGTTGCTGTAGTTGTCCAGCACGCCGGTGACCCGGACGACCAGCTGACCCGCCGCGTCGGGGGTGCCCACGTCGGCTCCGAAGGGACGGCGGCCCTCGTCGGCGGGGTCGGTCGTCGTCGTGCTGATGGGGTCCTCGTCTCGACGCGCGGCACGGGCGGGCCCGAGCCTGCCACCGGCACACCCCGGTCGCACCCGGGGTCATCCCTGGGGACGACGACGCCGGGGCGGCGGCTGCCTAGGGTCGAGCAGGTGACGACGCAGGTGGGAGCGGACCGGCAGCCCGCGCTGGAGCGGGTCTCCCGCCGGCTGCGCGAGCACCCCTTCCTCGTCGACGCCGCCCTCGCCGTGCTCCTCTTCTTCCTCGTCGTGACCAGCGGGCTCGGCAGCGACGACAGCACCTCGGTGGTCCTGGTCCTGAGCCTGGCCCTCATCGCGCCGCTGGCCTGGCGCCGCCGGGCCACCGTCCCCGCGGCGATCGCGGTGACCGTCGCGGGGCTGGTCGAGCTGGTCGTCCTGTCCCAGTTCCTGCTCGCCAACGTCGCGGCCCCGGCGATGGTCTACGCCCTGGCCGCCTACGCACCGGCGGCCTGGCGACGGGCCGGGTTGGTCGTCGGTCTCGTGGGCGCCCTGCTCGCCGCCGACCGGTACTTCGGCAACGTCTACCTGGGCGTGGGCTCGGGCTACGCGAGCCTGCAGGGCACGGTGATCAGCGCCGCGGCGATCGCCGTCCTGGTGCTGGCCTGCTGGGCGATGGGCAGCGTCAAGCGCGGCCGGCTGCTGCGCGAGCAGGGGCTGCGCGAACGGGCCGAGCTGCTGGAGGTCGAGCGCGACCAGGAGATGGCGCTGGCCGCGAGCGCCGAGCGCGCCCGGATCGCCCGCGAGATGCACGACGTCGTCGCCCACTCGCTGTCGGTGGTCATCGCCCAGGCCGACGGCGGCCGGTACGCCGGCCGCACCGACCCCGGGGCCGCGATCGGGGCGCTCGAGCAGATCGCGGCCACCGGGCGGACGGCACTGACCGACATGCGCTCGCTGCTGGGCGTGCTCCGCGAGGACGGTGCCCAGGAGTTCGCCCCCCAGCCCGACGTCGCGGCGATCACCGACCTGGTCGCCGACGTGCAGCGCAGCGGCCTGGACGTGGACCTGATCAGCGAGGGCGCCCCGGTCGAGCTGGCCGCGGGCACCCAGCTGGCCGCCTACCGGATCACCCAGGAGTCGCTGACCAACGTGCTCAAGCACGCCGGCCCGGCCAGCCGCGCCTGGGTGCGGCTGCACTGGCGCGAGGACGCCCTGGAGCTCTCGGTGCTCGACGACGGCCGCGGTGCCGCCGCCGTCCGGGAGACCGGGGACGGGGGTGGGCACGGCGTGCTCGGCATGCGCGAGCGGGCCGCCCTGCACGGCGGCCGGGTGGACGCCGGGCCCCGGCACGGCGGGGGGTTCGGCGTGCACGCGGTGCTGCCCTACCGTCAGCGCCGATGAGCTCCCCCGAGCAGGTGCGCGTGGTGCTGGTCGACGACCAGCAGATGGTCCGGGCCGGGTTCCGGATGGTGATCGACAGCCAGCCCGACCTGACCGTGGTCGGCGAGGCCGGTGACGGGGCCGCCGCGGTCGCGCTGCTGCGCCGCACCCCGGCCGACGTCGTCCTGATGGACGTCCGGATGCCCGGGACGGACGGCATCGAGGCCACCGCGCAGGTCACCGCGCTGCCCGACCCCCCGCGGGTAGTGGTGCTGACCACCTTCGACCTCGACGAGTACGTGCTGGCCGCGATCGGTGCCGGGGCCAGCGGGTTCCTGCTCAAGGACGCCGCCCCCGAGGAGATGCTGGCCGCGCTGCGCACCGTGCACGCCGGCGAGGCGGTGATCGCCGCCAGCTCCACCCGCCGGCTGCTGCAGCACGTGGCACCGATGCTGCGCTCGGAGCAGCCGGCCACCCCGGCGACCCCCGACCCCGGCATCGCCGACCTGACCCCCCGGGAACGCGAGGTGCTGGTGCAGATGGCCTACGGCGCCTCCAACACCGAGATCGCCGCCGGCCTGTTCGTCAGCGAGGCGACGGTCAAGACCCACGTCGGCCGGGTGCTGGCCAAGACCGGCTCCCGGGACCGGGTGCAGGCCGTGGTGCTGGCCTACCGCTGCGGCCTGGTGCAACCGGCCGACCTGCTGCGCGACGCCACTGCCTGAACCGGTGGACCGCGACCGGGCGCTGGTCGCCGCGCACCGCACCGCCCTGCTCGAGGCGGGGTTCCTGCTCACCGGCGACGAGCAGCTCGCCGAGGACCGGGCGCACCGTGCGCTGGCCCGGCTGCCGGCCGACGCCGACCGGGCCGCGGCCCTGGCCGCCCTGGTGCGCACCCGGGACCCCCGCGGCCGGGTCACCGGGGGCGGCGCGGACCCGTGGTGGGTGTCCCCCACCGAGCTGGCCGCCGCCCGCCGGACCGCCGCCGCCCTCGCCGCCCTGGCCACCGCCGACCGCACCGCGGTGGTGCTCTCCGCGGCGTCCGGCCGGACCCTGCCGCCCGCTGCCGGGGCCCTGGGGGCCGACCCCGGTGGCGCGCTGGACGGGCTGCTCGCCGTGCGCCGGCCGCCGGTGCTCACCGACGCCGACGCCGCGGTCGTCGTGCGGGACCACCGACGGTCCGCCCGTCGTCGTCCGCTGCTGGTCGTGGCGGTGCTGGTGGTGCTCGCCCTGCTGGTCCCCGTCGTCCGGGCGCTGCCCCGTGACCCGACCCCGGCCGACCGGGACACCGCCCTGGAGGCACCCACCCGCGGCTCCGCGGCCGGGGACGACGCCTTCCTGGCGGCCGTCCGGGAGGCCGCCTTCGCCGGGGAGCCGACGCCGACCGACCGCCGGGTGGTCTTCGCCGGTGACGAGCTGGACGCCCGGTGGGTGCTGGTGGTCGGCACGGTGGACGGCGAGCTGTCCGGCCGGTGGTCGCTGGGGCCGCCCGGCGCGGCCGCCGAGGAGATGGTGCCGGCGAACCGGCCGGTGACCCTGCGGCCCGACCAGCCCGCGGCCCTGCTCGCCGGCACCGCGCTGCTGGTGGTCGCCGCCCCCGACGAGGGCGTGCGGGTCTCGACCGGGCAGGTCGTCGGGCCGGCGGGGACGGTGCAGCGGGTGTTCACGGCCCTGCCGGTGGACGCCGGGGTCGGCACGCTGCGGCTGGCCGCACCCGACCCCGGCGGCGTCGCGGTCCGTGTGCAGGTGGCCCGGGCCGGGGAGTTCTCGAACCTGACGCTGGCCCCGGTGCCGGTCACCGTGGCCGACCTGCCCGTCGGGCCGGCCGCGCCGGTCCCCGAGCTGTCGGCGCTGCGGTCGAGCTCCTCGCCCTCGGTCGCCGCGGTCGGGGCCGCGCTGTCCGCGGTCGCCGTCCCCACCGGGCTGGACCCCGCGACCCTGCGGCCCACCCTGCTCTGGGCGGGCGCGCTGCCCGACCCGCTCGGGGGCACCGTGGACGCCGCGGTGCTCGCCGTGCCGGTGCCCAGCGGGGCCGTCGTCCTCAGCACCGCCTGGGCCGACCGGCTCGACGACGGGACCCTGCAGCAGAACGGCTGCGGCCTGCAGACCTCCCCGGCCGGCACCGCCGTCGCCGCCCTGGTGGTCGCCGCCCGGTGCAACGTCGCGGACCGGGAGACCACCCGGGTGCTCAGCACGCTGCTGGTCACCGCCCCGGCCGGCACCGCGGGCCTGGCCCTCGTCGACGGCACGACGACCACCCCGCTGGCACTCACCGACGGCCTGGCGCTGGTCGACGACGACCGCGCGACCACGGCCCTCGTGCTGCCCGACGGCACCCGGCAGGCGGTCACCGCAGCCGGCCCGGACGACCTGTTCGACGAGTGAGTCCCCCCGGGGGATGACGGTCCTCCCCCCACGGGTGCAGCACGGCCGGGGCAGGGTCCCGCCCCAGCTCCGACGCGGTGGAGGGCCTCCCGGCGGGAGGTTGGACGGGTCCTGACCACCGCCCACCAGGAGGCACCCGTGCTCGACTCCGCCGTCCCCGTCATGACCGTCCCTGGCGAGGCCCCGCCCAGCGCCGCCGCCGTCCGCGCGGTCGGGCTGACCAAGACCCACGGCCGGGGAGAGACCGCCGTGCACGCCCTCGACGGGGTGGACGTCGCCTTCGACCGCGGCCGGTTCACCGCGATCATGGGCCCCTCGGGCTCGGGCAAGTCCACCCTCATGCACTGCCTGGCCGGCCTGGACGCCGCCACCGCCGGGCAGGTCTGGCTCGGCGACACCGAGCTCACCTCGCTGCGCGACGACCAGCTCACCCGGCTCCGACGGGACCGGATCGGCTTCGTCTTCCAGTCGTTCAACCTGCTGCCGGTGCTCGACGCCCGGGAGAACATGGTGCTGCCGATGCAGCTGGCCGGTCGGCGCCCCGACCGGGCCTGGATGGACGACGTGGTGGCCCGGCTGGGCCTGCGCGACCGGCTCGCCCACCGCCCGCACGAGCTCTCCGGCGGCCAGCAGCAGCGGGTCGCCGTCGCCCGGGCGCTGCTGCCCCGCCCCGACGTGGTCTTCGCCGACGAGCCCACCGGGAACCTGGACTCCCGGGCCGGCGCCGAGGTGCTCGGCCTGCTGCGCTCCAGCGTCCGGGAGACCGGGCAGACCGTCGTGATGGTCACCCACGACCCGGTGGCCGCCGCCTACGCCGACCGGGTGGTCCTGCTGGCCGACGGCCGGCTCGCCGGTGAGGTCCACCAGCCCACCGTCGACGCCGTGATCGACGCGCTCCGCGGGCTGGGTGGCTGACGTGCGCGGGGTCCTGCTCGCTGGCGTCCGGGCGCACGCCGGGCGGCTCGTCGCCTCGGTGCTCGCCGTCGTCATCGCCGTGGCCTTCGTGGTCGCGACGCTCGTGCTCAACCAGACCACCCGCACCACCGTGCTGCAGTCCGTCGGCGCCCAGTACGTGGGCACCGACCTGGTGCTCACCTCCACCGACGGCGCCTCCCTCGCCGACGCCGTCGACCCGATCGCCGCGGTCCCGGGTGTCCGGGCCGTGGACCCCACCCTGACGACCTCGGTCCAGGCCGTCCTCCCCGGCCGCACCGGGGCGCAGTTCGTCCAGGTCGACGCACTGGCCGCGGACCCCGACCTGCGGTGGCAGCAGCTGTCCGCCGGCACCCTGCCCACCGGCCCCGGTGAGATCGCGGTCTCCGCGCAGGACGGCCTGCAGGTCGGTGACGTCCTCCCGGCGACCAGCCACGACCTCGAGGGGACGACGACGACCTCCGACGTCACCGTGACCGGCATCGTCGACCTGGCCGGTGACGTGCGCGGCGGCCTGTACGCCCGGGGGTTCGTCACCGCCGACCAGGCCCGCGCCTGGGGCGCCACCGACCCCGTCGAGCTCCGGATCGCCGGGGACCCCGACCCGGTCGCCGTCCAGGCCGCCGTCGAGACCCGTGCCGTGACGCTGCAGACCGGGCAGGAGGCCGCCGAGGCCGAGGCCGCCACGATCACCGGGAGCACGCTGGCCCTCACCGCGGTGCTCCTCGTCTTCGCCACCGTCGCCGTCCTCGTCGCCGGACTGGTCATCGCCAACACCTTCGCCGTGCTGCTGGCCCAGCGGACCCGGGAGCTGGCGCTGCTGCGCTGCGTCGGTGCCACCGCCCGGCAGGTCCGGCGCAGCGTCCTCGGCGAGGCCCTGCTCACCGGGGTCGCCGCCTCCGTGCTGGGCGTGCTCGGCGGGATCGGGCTGGCCGCCGGGGTCTCCGCGGTGGCCGCGGCCACCGACTCGCCCGTCCCGCTGGCCGGGGTGAGCGTGCCCTGGACCGCCGTCGTGGTCGGCCTCGTGCTCGGCACGCTGGTCACCGTCCTGGCCGCCACCGCGCCGGCCCGCGCCGCGACGAAGGTGGCCCCGCTGGCCGCCCTGCGGCCCACCGATGCGGCTCCGCTGCGCTCGCGCACCGGGGTGCTGCGGCTGGTGCTCGGGCTGGTCCTCCTCGTCCCCGGGGTGGCCCTCACCGCCTACGGCGCGCTGATCGGCCAGGTGCTCGTCGCCCTGCCCGGCGGGGTGCTGAGCTTCCTCGGCGTCGTCCTCCTCGCCCAGCGGGCCGTGCCCCCGGTGGTCGCCGCCGCCGGCCGGCTGCTCGGCCGGGTGGGCGGGGTGCCGGGCCGGCTCGCGGCCGGGAACGCCACCCGCAACCCCCGCCGGACGGCGGCCACCGCCACCGCGCTGCTCATCGGCGTCACCCTGACCACCGCGATGGTCGTCGGGGCCTCCTCCACCCGGGCCACCGCGGCCGCCGGGCTGGACGCCGCCTACCCCACCGACGTGGTCGTCGACGCGTTCGGGACGGCGCTGCCGGACTCCCTGCTCGGCACCCTGACCGACGTCGGCGGTGTGGCGGACGGGGTCGCCGTCCGCACCGGGGTGCTCACCGGGCCGGACGGGTACGAGGTGCAGGTGGACGGGTTCGACACCGCAGCCACCGTCCCGGTGCTGCGCTCGGACACCTCCCAGCCGCTGCCGGCACTGGGCCAGGCCGTGCTCCCCGAGGGCATCGCCGAGGCCTACGGCGTGGGGGCCGGCGACCCGGTGACGTTCACCGTCGGCGACCGCTCCCTGACGTTCACCACGGTCCTCGGCAGCTCCGACGTGTACGCCACCCGGCTGACCGCGACCGAGCTCTCCGCCCTGGTCCCCGACGCCCCGGCCGGACAGCTCTGGCTGCGGCTGGACGACTCGGCCGACACCACGGCGGTGGCGGGGGAGATCAGCGACCTCGCCGGCGCCGCCGTGCCCACCGCGCTGGTCACCGGGCTGGCTGCCGAACGGGCCGCGCTGGACTCGGTGCTCGACGCCCTGCTGCTGGTGGTGACCGGTCTGCTCGGGGTGGCCGTGGTGATCGCGCTGATCGGGGTGGGCAACACCCTGGCGCTCTCGGTGGTGGAGCGCCGCCAGGAGAGCGGGCTGCTGCGGGCGCTGGGGCTGACCCGCGGCCAGCTGCGGGGCCTGCTGGCCTGGGAGGCGGTGCTCGTCGCCGGCGTCGCCGCCGTGCTGGGGGTGGTCCTCGGCTCCGCCTACGGGCTCGCGGGTGCGGCCTCGGTGCTGGGCACGGTCTCCGCCGAGGGCACCGTGTTCAGCGTCCCGTGGACCCAGGTGCTGGTCATCGTCGTGGTGGCCACCGTGGCCGGGCTGCTGGCCTCGGTCCTCCCCGCCCGACGGGCGGCACGCACCTCCCCGGTGGCCGCGATCGCCGCCTGATCCCCACGGGCAGTGCCCGCCACCTGACGCACAGCGACGAATACGCAGGTCAACGCCCCGCGCACACAGCGCGGGGCGGTGATCCGTGGTGCAGTCGGTGGCGGACCACCGGGTCCGGACGACGGGAGGGGCAGGTCATGGCAGCCACCGAGGACGGGTTCGACCCCGACGCCGAGGTCTACGGCCGGCACGCCGACACCGGGGACACCCCCGTGGTGGTCGTCGCCGACGTGCTGCCCGACGCACCCCCGGTCACCGTCGGGCCCCGGCGTCCCACCGTGGTCCGCCGGGTCGCACCGGCCGCCGTCGCGCTGGGCGCCGGCGTCGTCGCCGCCGGCGGGCTGGCCGTCCTCGCGGTCGCCTCCCCCTCCGACTCGTCGCCCACCGACCCCAGCCAGGCCGGGCAGGCCGAGTTCCTGGCCGACCCGGGACCGGTGACCACCACCGCCGCCACCACCGCGGCCGACAGCCAGGTCGCCACCAGCGACGCCCTCACCCCGCCGGCCTCGGTCGTCCCGCCGGCGCCCGTCGAGCCCGGGGACGTCGAGGACGGGGCCGCGGTCACCACCGCCGTCCCCACCCCGGCGGCGACCTCCAGCAGCAGCCCGCTGCCCTCGGCCCAGGTGCAGGGGGAGGCCCCGGTCACCGATGCGCCGGCGACCGAGGAGCCCGAGGTCCAGCCGGCCCCCACCGAGCAGGCCCGGACCGGGACGCCCGCGGTGCCGGCCCCGGCGCTGCCCACCACGGCCGCTCCGACCACCACGCAGCCGTCCAGCACCGGGACCACCACGGCACCCACCACCACGGCACCCACGACGTCGTCGGACCCGACCACGGAACCGACGACCACGGCACCCACGACCACGGCACCCACGACGACGGCACCCACGACGACGGCACCCACGACGACGGACCCGACCACCGGGCAGCCGACCTCCGAGGCACCCACCCCGACCGAGCCGGACCCGAGCTCCGAGCCCACCGGGACCGGCCCCTCGCCGTCGGCGACGCCCACCCCCGGCTGACGCAGACGCTCCCGGCGGGGATGCTGGAGGGCGTGTCACCTGACCCCCGCCGCACCTCCCTGACCTCGGCCCTCACCTCGGCGGCCCTCACCGCCGCGGCCGCCGTCCCCGCCGCCCTGCTCGGCCGGGCCGCCTGGGGCGTCCCGACGCAGATCGGCGCGCGCCGTCGCCGGCTCCGCCCCCTGGTCGCCGGGTCCCCCCAGTTCTCCGAGGGGAAGTTCCGCAACACCGTGCCCACCCCGACGATGGAGCCGGGTTCCCGCGGAGCCCTGCTCAAGCAGCTGCGCGAGGGCCGGGGGGCCGGCGTCCCCAGCGGGTCCGTGCCGCTGGTGCGCCCCGAGGTGCCCGCACAGGCCGCCGACCTCGCCGTCACCTGGTACGGCCACGCCAGCGCCCTGCTCGAGGTCGACGGCCACCGGGTGCTCGTCGACCCGGTGTGGGGCGAGCGGGTCTCCCCCTCGGCGACCCTCGGGCCGCGCCGGCTGCACCCGGTGCCCGGGCCGCTGGAGGAGATCCCCCAGGTCGACGCGGTGCTGATCAGCCACGACCACTACGACCACCTCGACCTGCCCACCGTCCGCCGGCTCGTGACGGAGCAGTCCGCCCCGTTCGTCGTCCCGCTGGGCATCGGGGAGCACCTGCGGGGCTGGGGCGTCCCCGCCGACCGCGTGGTCGAGCTCGACTGGGCCGGCTCGCACACCGTCGGTCCGCTGACCCTCACCTGCGTGGAGGCCCGGCACTTCTCCGGACGCGGCCTGTCCCGGGACGACACGCTGTGGTCGTCCTGGGTGGTCCGCGGCCCCCGGCACCGGGTCTTCTTCGGCGGGGACACCGGGTACCACCCGGCGTTCGCCGCGATCGGCGCCCAGCACGGCCCCTTCGACCTGACCCTGCTGCCGATCGGGGCCTACAGCCCCGCGTGGGCCGCCATCCACATGGACCCCGAGGAAGCGGTCCGCGCGCACGGCGACCTGGGCGGGCGGGTGTTCCTGCCGATCCACTGGGCCACGTTCAACCTGGCCTTCCACGGCTGGGCCGAGCCGGTCGACCGGCTGCTCGAGGCGGCGGCGCGGTCCGACGTCCCGGTCGTCGTCCCCCGGCCCGGGGAGCGGCTGGACCTCACCGACTCGACCCCCGTCACCCCCGACTGGTGGACGGCGGTCCGCTGAGGCCGGCGAGCACCCCCGGCAGGGCCCGCAGGTCGGACACGGTCCGCTCCGGCTGCGGGCCGGCCGGGTCGACCCGGTGCCCGGGGCGGGCCACCCGCACCACGGCCAGCCCGGCCTCCAGCGCTCCCCGGGTGTCCCGCGCGGACGCCGGGACGTGCACGTCCACCCCGGCGGCCACCGCACCCCGGTAGAGCTGCGGGTGCGGCTTGTAGGCGCGCACCCGCTCACTGCTCACCAGGTCCGCCGGGTCGACCAGCCCGGCCGCCCGGGTGCGGGCGAACAGCGCGTCGTCGACGTTGCTCAGCACACCGACCCGGTGCTCCCGGGCCAGCACCGGCAGCACCTCGGCGACGTCGGGCCACAGCGGCCAGTCCGGCAGGCCGGCCAGCAGCGCGTCGGTGGCCGCGGTCGGGTCGTCGGACCACCCCCGGGCGGCCCAGGTGGCGGCCAGCGAACGGCGGCAGTGCTCGGCGAAGGGCACCCACTCGACGACGTCGCGCTGGGAGGCCTTGTTGCGGGCGTCCCAGTCGTCGTACACCTCACCGCCGTCGGCCGGGTGCCCCGCGCCGGCGGTGATCTCGGCCAGCGCAGCGGCCGCCCCGGTGCGGCTGTCGACGAGGGCGCTGAACAGGTCGAAGGTCACGAACACGGCACGCAGGGTTGCACGTGCGGAGCGCCGGGCACCCATCCCCGACGACCGGAGCCGCCCGAGGCGCCGGTGCACCCACCGAGACGAGTCCCACCATGGCCGACGACAGCCGGGGCGCCACCCCGTACGACCCCACCACCGACCAGCTCGCCGACGGCTCCGGCCGGCACGGCGCGCGGCCCGTCGCCGATGCCGAGCACCCCGTCGACCGGGACGGCGACGGTCGCGACGACCGCACCGGGGCCGCCGTCCCGACCACGGCCAAGGAGATGGCCGCCGTGCAGCGGGCCCGCTACGGCGGCCTGCACATGGGGACGGCGTTCTTCGGCTGGCTCTCGGCGATCGGCGTCGCGGTGATCCTGCTGGCGGTCCTGTCCGCGGCCGGCCTGGCCTTCGGCCTGAACGCCACCATCGACGACGCCCAGAGCGCCACCGACCAGGCGGCCACCGGCATCGGCCTGGGTGCGGCGATCGCGCTATTGGTCGTGCTGTTCCTCGCCTACCTGGCCGGTGGGTACGTCGCCGGCCGGATGGCCCGCTTCAACGGGGCCAAGCAGGGCCTGGGCGTCTGGCTGTGGGGCGTCATCATCACGGTGCTGGTCGCCGTTGCCGGGCTGGTCCTGGGCTCGCAGTACAACGTGTTCGACCAGCTCAACCTGCCGGCGCTGCCGGTGGAGTCCGGCACCGCCACCACCGCGGGGCTCATCGCCCTCGGCGCGGTGCTCGTGGTGACCCTGATCGGCGCCCTGCTCGGCGGCCGGATCGGTTCGGCCTACCACCGCCGGGTGGACAAGGTCGCGTTCGAGAACGCCTGAGCCCGGTGACCTGATGGAACGGCCCCGCTGCAGGGCCCCACGGCGCGCGGAGCGTGTCGTGGGGGGCAGCGGGGCCCTTCACCGCAGGAGCTTGGACATCCGCCGGTCGGCCAGCGGCTTGCCGCCGGTCTGGCAGGTCGGGCAGTACTGCAGCGAGGTGTCGGCGAAGGACACCTCGCGCACGGTGTCCCCGCAGACCGGGCAGGGCAGTCCGGTGCGGGCGTGCACCTGCATGGTGGCCCGCTTCTCGCCCTTGAGCGTCGCGGCCTTCTGGCCCACCTGGCGCTCGAGGGCCTCGGTCAGCGTGGTGCGCATCGCGTCGTAGAGCCGGAGCACCTCGTCGTCGTTCAGCTTGTCCGCGCCCTTGAACGGCGACAGCTTCGCGATGTGCAGGATCTCGTCGGAGTAGGCGTTGCCGATGCCCGAGATCAGGGTCTGGTCGGTCAGGGCGCCCTTGAGCTGGCCCTTGCGGCCGGCCATCAGGGCCGCGAACGCCTCGGCGTCGACCGCGAGCGCGTCGGGCCCCAGCCGGGCGATCCCGGGCACCTCGGCCGCCGGCGACCGGACGACGTAGACCGCCAGCCCCTTGCGGGTGCCCTGCTCGGTGAGGTCGAAGCCGGCGCCGTCGTCCAGGTGCAGGCGCAGCGCCAGCGGTCCCTTGCCCGGCTTGGGCGGGGCCTCGGGCAGCTGGGCCCGCCAGTGCAGCCAGCCCGCGCGGGCCAGGTGCACCACCAGGTGGATGCCCGAGACGTCCAGGTCGAGGAACTTGCCCGACCGGGACGCGCCCGTGACCTCCAGCCCGGCGAGCGCGGCCAGCGGCGGGTCGAACGTCTTCAGCGTCTGGATCCCCGCGAGGTCCACCCGCGTGACGACCCTGCCGACGGCGTTCTCCCGCAGGAACGCGGCCAGCGCCTCCACCTCGGGCAACTCGGGCACGGGTCCATCGTCGTCCCTCCGACGACACCCCGTCCACCGCACGACCCCCCGCCCGGGTGACGAGGAGCGCCCTTCTCGTCAGCGGGCGGCCGCGATCTCCGCGAGGTCGTCGAGGACCAGGTCGGCGCCCGACGGGCCCAGGCCCAGGAACCAGCGGCTGTCGTCGATCTCGTGGTCGCCGCCGGCCTGCACCGGGGGCAGCGACGTCCACAGCCCGCCCGAGGTGATCGAGGCCGACTCGCCGGCGCCGGCGTCGGAGAAGCCCGGGGACCAGAAGACGACGTCGGAGGTGACCGTGTCCAGCGACTCCGGGGTCAGCTCCACCCGGTTCTCGGTGGTGTCCAGCGCGGCCGGCCAGGTGAACCCGACGTCCTCCAGCACGCTGCCGATGAACGAGCCGCGCGCGTAGGCCCGCACCTCACCGCCCCCCATGAACCGCAGGACGGCGACCTCGGTGGCGCCCGGGTCGCCCCAGGCGGCCGCGATCTCCCCGATCCGGGTCTCGTAGTCGGTGAGCATCTCCTCGGCCTGCTCGGTCATGCCCAGCGCCTCGGCGCAGAGCAGGAAGTTCTCCTGCCACACGGCCCCGAGCTCGGCCGACACCACCGTCGGGGCCAGCGCGGACAGCTGGTCGTATATCGCCTCGTGCCGGATCGCGTTGGTCAGGATCAGGTCCGGCTGCAGCGCGGCGACCGCCTCCAGGTCGGGCTCGGAGATCGAGCCGACGACCTCGACGTCGTCGGCCTCGAACCCGTGGGTGCCGGCCAGCTCCTCGAGCAGCCCCTCGGTCTCCACGGTGCCCACCGGGACGATGCCGAGGGAGGTGACGGCGTCGAGCTCGCCGCTGTCGAGGACGACGACGCGGTCGGGGGTGCCGACCACCTCGGTGGTGCCCAGCGCGTGGGTCACCGACCGCACCTCGTCCGTGGCCGCCACCGGCGCCCCCGCCGGGCCGGGATCCGCCGAACAGGCAGCCAGGACGAGACCCCCCACCGCCGCCAGCGCCACCGTGCCGAGTCCGTTCCTGCGTGCCACGTCGAGCCTCCCGCTGGTTTAGGTGAGGCTCACCTTACTCACACCGGCAGCCGGTCCTCATCGAGCTGCACCGTCGCGCCGGGCGCCTGTCGGGCGGACTCCGCGACGGCATGCGCCACCGCCTCCGTCGCCGCGGCGTCGAACACGCTCGGGATGATGTAGTTGGCGTTGAGCTGGTCGTCCCGCACCACGGCGGCCAACGCGTCGGCCGCGGCCAGCAGCATCCCGGGCCGGATCTCGGTGGCCTTGGCGTCCAGCAGACCCCGGAAGACGCCGGGGAAGGCCAGCACGTTGTTGATCTGGTTCGGCAGGTCCGACCGGCCCGAGGCGACGACGGCGCAGTACGGCCGGGCCCGCACCGGGTCGACCTCCGGCGTCGGGTTCGCCATCGGGAAGACGATCGCCCGCTCGGCCATCCCGGCCAGCGCCTCGACCGGGAGCACGTTGCCCGCGCTCACCCCGATGAAGACGTCGGCGCCCACGAGGGCGTCGGGCAGCTCGCCGCTGCGACACGCCGGGTTGGTCCGGGCGGCCAGCTCGCGCTTGGCCGGGGAGAGCCGGTCGTCGTCCGGGCGCAGGATGCCCTCGCGGTCCCAGACGAGCACGTGCTGCGCGCCGGCCTCCAGCAGCAGCGACACGATCGCCGTCCCCGCGGCGCCTCCCCCGGCGACGACGACCCGGACGTCCTCCAGCCGCTTGTCCACCACCCGCAGCGCGTTGCGCAAGGCCGCGAGCGCGACGATCGCCGTGCCGTGCTGGTCGTCGTGAAAGACGGGGATGTCGAGCTTCTCCCGCAGCCGGGCCTCGATCTCGAAGCACCGGGGCGCCGCGATGTCCTCCAGGTTGATGCCGCCGAAGCCGGGCGCGATGAGCTCGACGGTGCGGACGATCTCGTCGACGTCCTGGGTGTCCAGGCAGATCGGCCAGGCGTCGATGTCGGCGAACCGCTTGAACAGCGCGGCCTTGCCCTCCATGACCGGCATGGCCGCGCCCGGGCCGATGTCGCCCAGCCCGAGCACCGCCGAGCCGTCGGTGACGACGGCGACCGTGTTGCCCTTGATGGTCAGCCGGCGGACGTCCTCCGGGTGGTCGACCAGCGCCAGGCAGACCCGGGCCACGCCGGGGGTGTAGGCCATCGACAGGTCGTCGCGGGTCTTCAGCGGCACCTTCGACCCGACCTCGATCTTGCCGCCCAGGTGCAGCAGGAAGGTGCGGTCGCTGACCTTGCGCACGTGCACGTCGTCCAGGGCGTCGAGGGCCGCGACCACCTCCTCGGAGTGCGTGGCGTCCGCCGCCGAACAGGTCACGTCGACGGTCAGCCCGTCCGAACGGGACTCCACCACGTCGATCGCGGTGACCGCCCCGCCGGCGGACCCGACCGCGGTGGCGATCCGGCCGATGGTGGCGGGGTCACCGTCGGCGGCAAGCCGGACGGTGACGGAGTAGGAGGCCGAGGTGACCGGCCCCCGGGCGGGAGCGGGCGCCGGGGTCTCGGCGGGGGTCTGCGCAGGGGTCTCTGTCATGGCCCGCCGAGCCTCCCACCGGTGACCCACGTCTCCCAGCGCCGGGACGGCGACCGTTGTGACCGCAACCGGGTTCCATCGTCGCGACTAGCTTGCGTCCCTGACTAGTGGTCGCTAGCTTCTAGTCATGGCCGACGACGAACTGCCCACCGAGTGGCTGCGGGCGGTGCTGCCCCTGGCGGTGCTCTCCGCCGTCGCCGAGGAGGAGACGTACGGGTACGCGGTCGCCCAGCGCCTGCAGACCGCGGGTCTGGGGGCGGTCAAGGGCGGCACCCTCTACCCGGTGCTCAACCGGCTGGAGGCCGACGGGCTGCTGACGTCGTCCTGGCGCGAGGGGGTCGGCGGCCCCGGCCGCAAGTTCTTCGCCGCCACCGACGCCGGCCGCGACCACCTGCAGCGCCGGGCAGCCGCCTGGCACACGTTCACCGAGCGGGCCGCCGGCCTGTTCCCGAGCCCGAGGAGCACCCGATGAGCAACGACCCCACGCCCACCGTCACCGACTACGGCCAGTCCCTGGTGCTGCACCTGCGCCTGCAGGAGGTCCCGCCGGACCGGATCGGGGAGATCGTCGCCGAGGTCGAGAGCCACGTCGCCGACACCGGGGAGGACCCCGTCGAGGCCTTCGGCACGCCGCGGGAGTACGCGGCCAGCCTCACCGACGAGCACCGCAAGCCGCCGTGGTGGTGGACGACGACCACCCTGGTGCTGGCCGCCGCGGCCGGCTGGCTGATCGGCCAGGGGGCCTTCGCCGTCCTGCTCGACGAGCCGTACCTGGGCCGTTCGGGCTGGCTGTGGCTGGCGACCGGTCTCGTCGTCGGCATCCCGCCGGCCTACATGGTCAGCCGCCGGGCCCGCGAGGTGCGCGACCCGCGCACCGGCCGACCCCTGGTGCGGACCCCCCGCTGGGCCACCCTGGTCTTCTATGCGATCCCGCTCCTCATCGTGCTGATCGGCTGGGTGGCCATCGAGCTCGCCACCTGACCCCCCGCCCCCGCTTCCTGCCCCCGCTCTTCGATCAGGTGGGACGACCACCGTGCGTCCTCCTCCACCGACGCCGGTGGAGGAGGACGCACGTCCCTCGTCGGAGCTGATCGACGCCGCGGGCGGGGCGGGTCAGCCGACGAGCAGGGTGCGGGCGCTGACCTGCGGGGCGGCGGTGCGGACGCCGAGGGACACCAGCACGACGGCGGCGGCACCGAGCGCGGCGACGGTGACCGGCAGCGGCCCCCCGGCGGCGGCGATCGCCACGGTGCCCCAGACCACGGCGGCGGCGAACGGGCCGGCGGCGACCCGGGAGGCCAGCACGACGAAGGCCCCGATGGCGGCGACGGCGACCATCGCGATCACGGCCCACACCTGGGACGACGTGGTGTCGGGGTCGATGCCCAGCGCGACGCCGGTGTTGCCCACGTTGGCGACCGGGGCGACGGTCACCCAGCCCAGGAGGAGGCCGGCCGTCGCCGCGGGCAGCACCCGGGCCAGACCGGCGACCTCGCCGCGGGCGTCGAGGTCCTGCAGTCGGGCGAACCCGACGGCGGCCGCGGCGGTGATCCCGAAGATCACCACCTGGGCGACGTACTGCCACGCCCCGCCGAGCGGGTAGACGGTCTCCCAGACCGCGTTGCCGGCGAACGCCGCAGCCAGCGGCCACCCGGTGCGGCGGTGGACCGACCGGGTGCGCTGGGCGGGCAGGGCCTGGTACACCGCCCAGGCCAGCGAGCCCAGGAAGATCAGCCCCCAGATCGAGAACGCCCAGCCGGCCGGGGTGACCAGCGAGCGGGCCCCGTCGCTGACGTCCCCGACGCTCCGGCCGGAGATCGCCGTCCCCAACGGGCTGCCGACGATCTGGGCCACGGCGGCCACGACCACCGCGACGACCCTGGTGCTGTCCTTCATGCTGCTCCTCGGACGTTCCTTCGACGACGAGATGTCTCTACCGTGGAAGTACCTGACCCAAACCGAGGGGTGACGATGGACGCACGCCGGCGCGAGGTGGTCCTGCTGCTCCGCTCGGTGTCGGTGGAGAGCAACCGCACCGCCGCGGTCTTCGGCGAGACCCACGATCTGCACCGCACCGACCTCGACGCCCTCGCCGTCGTCGTGGGCGCCTCGATGGCCGGGCGGGAGATGACCCCCGGTCTGCTGGCGACCGAGCTGCGCCTGTCCTCCCCGGCCACCACGGCCCTGGTCGACCGGCTCGCCCGGTCGGGCCACCTCGTGCGCGAGCGGAGCACCACCGACCGGCGCAAGGTCGTGCTCCGGGTGCAGGACCGGGCCCGTGACCTGGCCCGGGAGTTCTTCACCCCGATGGCCGCCGGGGTGGGCGCGGTGCTCGACGGGATGAGCGCGGACGACGTCGAGGTGGTCGCCCGCTTCCTCACCGCCGCCGTGGACGCCCTGCGAGACGCGTCACAGGAGTAGTTGCGCGTTACACGATCTCGCCCCGGGGGCATCCGGACCTCGTGGACGACGTGCTCGGAGCTCTCGCAGCGACCCCCCGCGGGGTCGGACTGGCCCTGATCGCCGTCGTCCTCGTCGCCGAGTCCGGGTTCCTCGCCGGGATGCTGCTGCCCGGGAGCACTGCCGTGCTCGCCGCCGGCTGGCTGGCCGTGAACCGCGGGTTGCCGCTCCCGGTGGTCATCGGCGTCGTGACCGCCGCGACCGTGCTGGGTGCCCACCTGTCGTGGTGGCGGGGTCGGGACGGCGACCTCGTCGCGAAGGCCCCCGGCCGCGCCCGCGCACTGGTGAGCAGGGTCTTCGCCGGGCTGCGGCGGCACCCGCTCGTCGTCGTCGCCGTCGCCCAGTGCGTCGCCGGCACCCGCACGCTCACCCCGCGGGCCGCCGCGGCGGCCGGGGTCTCCTACCGCCGCTTCACCGTGGCCCAGTTCGTCGGTGCCCTGGCCTGGGCGACCACCCTGGTGGTCAGCGGGACGACGGCGGCGAACCTGATGCCGCCGCTGGACGCGGACGTCTACGTGCTCGTGCCGCTGGCGGTCACGGTCCTGGTCGCGGTCCTGGTGGCCCGCCGGGTGCTGCGGCGCCGTCGGGAGCACGCTGCGGTGCCGGTCCCCGCCTGACCGTCAGCACGGGGGGCTCGACCCGACCGGTCACGTCAGCGGACCGGGCCCAGCGGGCGAGCTCCACGCCGTCCACCCCCAGCCGGGCCGCGGTGCCGGCAGCCGCCTGCACGTGCCCGGCACCCCGGTCGAGCAGGGTGCGCGCTCCGGTCGCGTTGCCGCGGGCGGCGTGGGTGAGCCCGACCGCCAGCTGGGCCAGCCCGCGCCAGAGCTCGCGTTCGTCGTCCGGACCGGTCTTCCACGCGTCCTCGAGCACCTCGTGGGCGTGGAAGGGCCGGCCTGCGTCGAGCAGGCGCTGGGCCTCGACGAGCGTGTCCCCGGCGGTGCGGACGACGCCCTCCGGGGCCCGCTCCACCCCCGGCGACCCGTGCGGCAGTGGCCGCCCCAGGCCGTCCCGGGGTCGGGCGTTGCGGGCCCGTCCCTCGGCGTCCCGGTCCCGGGCCACCGTCAGTCCAGGCTGGTGGTCAGCCGGATGGAGACACCGTCGCCCTCGGGGGTGATGTCCACGTGGTCGCAGAGCTGGCGGGCCAGCCACAGCCCCATCCCGCCGCGCGAGAGGTCCTCGCCGTGCGCGGGTCCGTAGCCGATGAACGGGTCGTCCAGGCCGCTGCCGTGGTCGGTGACCCGGCAGACCAGCCGGTCGGCGGTCGCCCACAGCCGCAGGTCGACCGGGGGCCGGCCGTGCCGCAGCGCGTTGGTGGTCATCTCGTCGACGGCCAGCAAGAAGTCCTCGACGGTGGTCTCGTGGCCTGCCAGCAGCCCGTTCTCCGAGGTGCGCACCGACAGGTCGTGACGCAGCCCGCGCAGGTCGCGCACCGAGTCCGCGGAGACCAGCGGCGCCTCGCCCTCCAGCGGCTCGGCGGGCACCGGGAGGGCGGTGAGGAAGGCAGCCGGGTCCTGGTGGTCGGCGTTGGCGACCTCGCCCTCGGCCTGCAGCAGCACCGGGTGGGTGGCCCGGGCGGTGTCGACCAGCTGGGCGGGCTGCCGACGGGTGTCGTGCACGCAGGCCACGCACAGCGGCTCGCTGCCGGCGACGTGGTCGAGCACGGCCTCGAAGCGCTGCCACTCCCGCCACGCGTCGGGGTCGGTGCCGGCCCAGGGCTCGATGAGCAGCCGGACGACGCCGTCCTCCCCCACGCGGTGCCGGGCGGCGAGCCGGCGCAGCGCGGTCACCGCGGCGGGAGCGCCCCCGGCGAACACCTCGGACCAGTCGGCCCAGACCACGGTGCCGTCGGTGGTGCCCGGCGCGAGCGCGGCGGCGACGTCCGGGGTGAGCACGGCGACGACGGGCTGGCCGAGCTCGTGGCCGGCCCGCACCCAGCTCGCCCCGGCGGCCGTGAGGTCGGCGTCGGCGGAGACCAGCAACGCGCTGTGTCGCGCGCAGTCCCGGTCGGCACCCACGTCGTCCCACCGCCCCTCGTTCGTCGACGCCGGACGGCGCTCACCCGCGGACTACCCGGGTGGGGACGAGGCTAGGCGTCCGCGCCTGCCCGATTCTCCCCGGTCGAGGCAGTGGCAGCGGCGTGGCACCCTGGTGGACGAGGACGGCCCGCCACGGCAGGCCGCCCCCGCACCGACCCGCGGTCGTACGTGACCGGTCCGGACCTGGAGGGGGTGGCTGTGGCCACGGCGTTTCCCAGCACAGACAGCACGCTCACCGACGCCCGTCCGTTGGACGGCGTTCCGAGTGCCCACGAGCACGTCGTGGCCGCGGCGCTGCACCCGGGCGCGCCCGGCCCGGTGGGGCTCGAGCTCGAGGCGCACCTGGTCGACCTGCGCGATCCCGCGGTCCGGGTGCCCTGGGCCCGGATCACCGGGCTGGTCGACCGGCTGGGCCCACTGCCCGGACGCAGCGCGGTCACCCTGGAGCCCGGTGGCCAGGTCGAGCTGTCCGGCCCGCCGCACCCCGACGTGACCGCCGCCGTGGCAGCCCTCCGGTCCGACGCGGCCGTGCTCCGCAGCGCGCTTGCCGGGGACGGACTGGGGCTGGCCCCGCTGGGCGCCGACCCGCTCCGCCCGGCGGCCCGGGTGAGCCCCGGGCCCCGCTACCGGGCGATGGAGGACCACTTCGCCGCCGTCGGCTGCACCCGGGCCGGCGCGGCGATGATGACGTCGACGGCGTCCCTGCAGGTCAACCTGGAGGCCGGGGCGCCGGCACAGTGGCGCGAGCGGGTCGCGCTGGCCCACGCGCTGGGCCCGGTGCTGGTGGCCGTCTCGGCGTCGTCCCCGCTGCTGGTGGGGCAGGAGACGGACTGGGTGTCGACCCGGCAGCAGGTGTGGGGTGATCTGGACCAGGCCCGCTGCGGGCCGCTGCTCGGGCGGGGCGACCCGGCCGACGAGTGGGCCGACTACGCGTTGGCCGCGCCGGTGATGCTGGTGCGGCTGACCGACGCCGGCGGCGCCGAGCCGGTCACCGGCCGGGTCCCGTTCGCCGACTGGGCGTCCGGGGAGACCCTGCTGGGCGGACGACGACCCACGCCGGCCGACCTCGACTACCACCTGACCACGCTGTTCCCCCCGGTCCGGCTGCGCGGGTTCCTCGAGGTCCGCTACCTCGACGCCGCCCCCGACCCCTGGTGGCCGGCCCTGGCCGCGGTCACCACCACGCTGCTCGACGACCCGGTGGCCGCCGATGCCGCGGCCGCCGCCTGCGAGCCGGTCGCCGGCCGGTGGTCCGATGCCGCCCGGCTCGGGCTGGCCGATCCCGCGCTGCACGCCGCCGCCCGGGGATGCCTGGCCGCGGCACTGGACCGGTCGCCGACCGGGCTGCGGGCCGAGGTCGAGGCCCTCGCCGCGCTCGTCGACGCCGGTCGGAGCCCGGCCGACGACGTGCTGGACACCGCCCGCAGCTCGGGTCCTGCCGCCGCCCTGCTCGCCGCCTGTGCCGACCCGACCCCGATGGAGGAGACCTCGTGACCACCGCCCCCCAGCAGCCGACCGCCGAGACCGTCGTCCGGGACCTCACCGCGGCCCGGGACCGCACGCTGCACCTGACCGACCTCGACGAGCCCGAGCTGCTCCGCCAGCACGACCCGCTGATGAGCCCGATGGTCTGGGACCTCGCGCACATCGGGCAGCAGGAGGACCTCTGGCTGCTGCGCGGCGGCGAGGCCGGGCGCCCCGGGGTGCTGCCGGTGGACGTCGAGGCGCTCTACGACGCCTTCACCCACCCCCGCGCCGTGCGCGCCGGGCTGCCGTTGCTGCCGCCGGTGGAGGCACGCGGGTTCGTCGCCGACGTCCGGGCCCGGGTGCTGGACGGCATCGAGGCCGCCGGCCGGTCCGACGACCCGGGCACCGCGCTGTTCCCGGCCGCGATGGTGGTCAGCCACGAGCAGCAGCACGGGGAGACCATGCTGCAGACCCTGCAGCTGCGCTCGGGCCCCGCGGTGCTCGGTGCCGGCACGGCGCTGCCCCCCGGGCGGCCCGGGGTGGCCGGCACCTCGGTGCTGGTGCCCGCGGGCCCGTGCCAGCTCGGGGTGGACGGCGTCGAGGAGCCCTTCAGCCTGGACAACGAGCGCCCGGCACACACCGTGGACGTCCCGGCCTTCCGGATCGGCCGGGTGCCGGTCACCAACGCCGAGTACGCCCGGTTCGTCGCCGACGAGGGCTACCGCACCCCGCGGTGGTGGTCCGAGCGCGGCTGGGCGCACGTGGCCGAGGCCGGGCTGGAGCGGCCGATGACCTGGCACGCCGACGGCACCCGGACCCGCTTCGGGACCGTCGAGGAGGTGCCCGGTGACGAACCGGTCCAGCACGTCACCTTCTTCGAGGCCGAGGCCTACGCGGCCTGGGCCGGCGCCCGGCTGCCCACCGAGGTCGAGTGGGAGAAGGCGGCGAGCTGGGACCCGGCCACCGGCACGCGGCGCCGCTTCCCGTGGGGGGCGTCCGAGCCGAGCGCGCAGCTGGCCAACCTGGACGGCGTCGCCCTGCGGCCCGCCCCGGTCGGCGCCTACCCGGCCGGGGCCTCGGCGTACGGCGTGGAACAGCTGCTCGGCGACGTGTGGGAGTGGACCAGCTCGGCGTTCACCGCCTGGCCCGGGTTCACCCCGATGCTCTACGCCCAGTACTCCGAGCCCTTCTTCGGCGGGGACTACCGGGTGCTCCGCGGGGGCTCCTGGGCGGTCGGTGCCTCCACGCTGCGGCCCAGCTTCCGCAACTGGGACCACCCGCAGCGCCGCCAGGTGTTCAGCGGGATCCGGCTGGCCTGGGATGTGTAGGCACCTCGCGTGGCTGGGGCGGCCCCGCACGCTCGCCTCACTGGTGCTCGACCCGCCGTCGGCGCTCGTCGTGCAGTCCTACGCACCCCGTCGGCAGGCGCACGGCACGGTGAACGCCGACGGCTGGGGCGTCGGCTGGTGGGCCGAGGGACGCGCCGAACCCGCCCGGTGGCGTGCGGCGACCCCGCTGTGGGGCTCGGCGTCCTTCGCCTCGGTCGCCCCCGCGGTCGCCGCCTCCTGCGTGGTCGCCGCGGTGCGCTCGGCCACCGTCGGCATGCCGATCGACGAGTCCGCGGCCGCCCCGTTCACCGACGGCCGGTGGCTGCTGTCGCACAACGGCCGGGTCGACCGCGCGGTGCTGCCGGCGTCCCCGGGCGCCGAGTCGGTCTGTGACAGCGCGCAGCTGGCCGCGCTGGTGTTCCACCGCGGCGTCGACCACCTCGGCGACGTCGTCCGGGAGGTGGGGGCCGCGGACCGCGCCGCCCGGCTGAACCTGCTGGCCGCCGACGGCACCCGGCTGCTGGCCACCACCTGGGGCGACACGCTCTCGGTGCTCACCACCGACGCCGGCACGGTGCTGGCGAGCGAGCCCTTCGACGACGACCCGCGCTGGGTCGACGTCCCCGACCGGCACCTGGTGTCGGTCACCCCCGACGGCATCTCCCTGGAGGACCTGCAGTGACGTTCACCCTCACCGACCACCTCGGCCCGGTCGACGCCGGCGCCGCGCTGCGCGCCGACGTCGCCGCCGGTCTCACCGCGACCCCGAAGACGCTGCCGCCGACCTGGTTCTACGACGAGCGGGGCAGCGACCTGTTCGACCAGATCACCCGGCTGCCGGAGTACTACCCGTTCCGCGCCGAGCGGTCGATCCTGGTCGAGCACGCCGACGAGATCGCCGTCCTCTCCGGCGCCGACACCCTGGTGGAGCTGGGCAGCGGGACGTCGGAGAAGACCCGCCTGCTGCTCACCGCCCTGCAGACCGCCGGCACGCTGACCCGGTTCGTGCCCTTCGACGTCGACCCGTCGGTGCTGCGGCTGGCCGGCGCCCAGCTGGCCGCGGAGTTCCCCGACCTCGCCGTGGACGCCGCGGTCGGCGACTTCACCGCGCACCTGGGCGAGCTCCCCCGCGAGGGACGCCGGCTCGTCGCCTTCCTGGGCTCGACCATCGGCAACCTGGAGCCCGGCCCGCGCGCGGCGTTCCTGGCCGCCGTCGGCGCGATGCTCGACCCGGACGACTGGTTCCTGCTGGGCACCGACCTGGTGAAGGACACCGGCCGGCTGGTCGCCGCCTACGACGACACCGCCGGGGTGACCGCGGCGTTCAACAAGAACGTGCTGGCCGTGGTCGACCGGGAGCTCAAGGCCGACTTCGACCTCGACGCCTTCGACCACGTGGCCCGCTGGAACGCCCCGGACTCCCGGATCGAGATGGTGCTGCGCTCGACCCGCGACCAGGTCGTGCGGATCAACGGCCTGGACCTGGAGGTGCCCTTCGCGGCCGGGGAGGACCTGCGGACCGAGGTGTCCACCAAGTTCACCGTCGAGGCCGTCGCCGAGGAGCTGGCCGCCGCCGGGCTGCGGGTCGCCGAGTGCTGGACCGACGACGACGGGGACTTCGCGCTCACCCTGGCCACCCCCGTCTAGCCTCGGCCCGGTGAGCGCCCTGCCCCACCCCGAGCTCGGCGCCTCCTGGCGCGCCGCCCGCCCACGCCCGGCCGCGGTGCACCTGGACTCCGCGGCCTGCAGCCGGCAGTCGGTGAAGGTGCTCGACGCGGTCGCCCACCACGCGCGGCACGAGGCCGAGGTCGGTGGCTACCAGGCCGAGGAGTCCGCGGCCCCGCTGCTGCAGCAGGGCCGGTCGGTGCTCGCCGGGCTGGTCGGGCTGGCCGCGGCCGACGTCGCGTTCTGCGAGAGCGCGTCCTCGGCGGTGCGCATCCTCTTCTCGTCCTGGCAGCTGCCCGCGGGCTCCCGGGTGGCCGTGCTGCCCGGGGAGTACCACGGCAACCTCGCCGCGATCCGGTACGCCGGCCTGCAGCCGCAGGTGCTCGCGGCCGACGACCTGGGCCGGGTGGACCTGGAGGCGCTGGCCCGGTCGCTGCGCGCCGACCCCCCGGCCGCGGTGCACCTGACCGTGGTGGCCAGCCACCGGGCCGTCGTCCAGCCGCTGGTCGAGGTGTCCCGGATCTGCCGGGCGACCGGGGTGCCGCTGGTCGTCGACGTCGCGCAGGCGCTGGGCCAGGTGGACTGCGACGTCCCCGCCGACGCCGTCTACGGCACCTCGCGCAAGTGGCTCGCCGGTCCGCGCGGGGTCGGCTTCCTGGTGCTGCGGCCCTCGTTCCGGGCCCGGCTCACCCCGGTGCAGGGCGACCCGGCCGAGGCCACGTCCTTCGAGACCCACGACGCGCACGTGGCCGGCCGGGTGGGCCTGACCCTGGCGATCGGCGAGCACCTCGCCGCCGGCCCCGTCGCCGTCCGACAGCGGCTGGCCGGGATCGGCCGGGCGACCCGTGAACGGCTGGAGGGCGTGGCCGGCTGGCGGGTCGTCGAGCCGGTCGACGAGCCGACGCCGGCGACCACGCTCGCCGCTCCGGACGGGGTCGACGTCACCGAGACCCACACCCGGCTGCGGGTCGAGCACGGCATCGTCACCACGCTGTGCCTGCCCTCCCGGGCGCCGGGTGAGCTGGCCGCCCCGGTGCTGCGGGTGTCCCCGCACCTGGACGTCACCGAGGCGGAGCTGGACCAGCTGGCATCGGTGCTCTGAGGGTCGGGCCGCAGCTGCCCCTCGACCCACTCGCTCAGCGCGCCGGCGAACCGGCTCCCGGAGGCGCCCGACCCCTCGCACGGGACGCCCCCGTGATCCACGTGGAACACGGGCGACCGGACCGGGGACCCTGCTTCCGGCCCGGTCGCCGACGTGCCTCAGCGCGGGGTGTCGGCCACCTGGGCGTCGAACATCGCGGTGTCGCCGTCGACCGAGGTCGTGGTGACGGTGACGTCGTACACGCCGTCCTCGCCGTCGACCTCCAGGGCGCAGGTGATCGTCGCGTCGACCTCGGCGGGGAGGTCCTCCTCGCACTCGACGTCCGGGCGGACGCCGACCTGCTGCTCGAGCTGGTCCTCGACCTGCGACTCGACGCTGTCGGAGTCGACCGAGCCGGCGCCGCAGGCGCTCAGCGACAGGGCGAGGACGGGGGCGGCGGCGACCCCCAGGGCGGCGCGGCGGAAGGCTGAGCGGGTGATGGCTGTCTCCTCGGTCGGGCGCACCTGGGTGTTCCCTGTGCGTTCCCCGGCAAGGTAGCGACCCTGGCGGGTGTCGGCTCGGTGAGCGTCACCCACGCGGGTGGCGGTCGGCGCGAGGCGTCGGCGCCCACGACCTCGCCGTCGGTGTCGGTCCGCACGTCGGAGCCGGTGCAGCAAGGCGGTCCGTCGGCCGGGGAGCTCCGCCCGCTGTACGGCCCGGTCAGCCCGCCCCGAACCGGCGGTCCAGCTCGGCCCGGCCACCCGCGGTCGGCCGCCCCCAGAGCCGCAACCGGGCCATCCCGCCGTCGGGGAAGACGTCCAGCCGGACGTCGGTGACCCCGGGCGCGTCGGTCAGCAGGAACCGGTGCCGGGTGT
Organism: Geodermatophilus sp. Leaf369; assembly: GCF_001424455.1. NCBI lineage: Bacteria > Bacillati > Actinomycetota > Actinomycetes > Geodermatophilales > Geodermatophilaceae > Geodermatophilus > Geodermatophilus sp. Leaf369. The sequence continues at coordinate 1,714,925 of NZ_LMQA01000001.1, forward strand.
CCGGCTGCAGCGGGGTGCGGGCCAGCAGCTCGACCTCGGTGCCGTCGGCGGTGATGCCGGTGAGGGAGGCCGCACCGGGGGCGTTGCCCAGGAAGTACGACGTGTCCAGCTCGGCCAGGGTGACCGTGCCCTCGCAGGCCAGCCGGACGGCCAGCCAGTCGTTGCCGTCGTCCCGGCGGCGGGCGTTCTCCCAGCCCTCGCCCATCGAGCGGGCGTCGCCCCGGCCGAGCACCTGGTGCGGGCTGCCGTAGAAGTCGTTGCTGACCGCGGTCACCCGCCCGCCGTTCTCCAGCGCGGCCAGGTCGCACGGGCCGGCGTCCAGGAACCGCGGGTCGGGCACGACGGTGCCGTGCACCCGGAAGCGGGCCACGCCGCCGTCGGGGTGGATGGTCAGCCGCACGTGGGTCACCCGCCGGTCGCTGACCACGGCGAACGCGTTGGCGGTGTCCCCGGCCAGGTCCACCCGGCCCAGCAGCGGCTGCCAGTCGGCGCCGGCCAGCTCATCGACCGAGGGGTGGCCCTCGACCGCGACCCCGTCGACGGAGGCCTGCGGCGGGTAGTTGCCGGTGAAGAACGCGGTGTCGACGACGACCCCGGACACCACGCCGGGCGCCCCGAGCCGGACGACGGCCCAGTCCTCGCCCGGGGTGCGGCGGCGGCGGGTCTCCCAGCCGTCGTACTCCTTGCCCTTGTGACCGAAGTCGTCCCGCCGCACGGCCGGCCAGGGCAGCACCAGGTTCTCCCGGGCGGCGAAGAACTCGTCGTTGGCCGCGACCACGGCACCGCCCAGGGTGCGGCTGGCGAGGTCGGGCAGCTGGGTCCAGGGGGCGCGGACGTCGGTCATCGTTCTCCTGACTCGGGGTGACGTCCCACCCTCTCAGGCCACCGATCAGCGCCGGAGGGTGCACAGTGGGTGGTTCCGGTCCCACCAACAGGAGGAGCACCCATGAGCACCCCGACCCCCAAGGACCTGGCAGAACGCGCGAAGAAGGCGATGCAGGAGCTGCCCGCCGAGACCGCGCTGGGCAACGCCGACCCCGCCGGTGGCGTGGCCACCGACCCGAAGCCGATCGACGAGGCGGCTGCCGCCAAGCCGCAGCAGTAGCCCCGGTTCACCGGTCCCCGCGGCGCAGCAACCTGCCCGCGGGGGCCCCGCCGGTGCGCTCCCCGCGCAGCCACACCGCCCGCACGACTCCGGTCAGCTCCCGCCCCGCGTAGGGGGTCACCGGGTTCTTGTGCTCGAGGCGGCCCACCACCGCGGTGGCGTCGGGGGCGAAGGCGACCAGGTCGGCGTCCTTCCCGACCTCGATGCCGCCCTTGCCGGGCAGCCCGGCCAGCGCCGCCGGCGCCGCCGACATCAGCTCCACCACCCGGGCCAGGGGCACCCCTCGCGCCCGGGCGCCGGTCCACACCGCGGGCAGCGCCACCTGCAGGCCGGCGATGCCACCCCAGGCCAGCCCGAAGTCGCCCACGTCGAGCCGCTTGAGCTCCGGGGTGCACGGGGAGTGGTCGCTGACCACCAGGTCGATCTCGCCGTCGACCAGCGCCTGCCACAGCGCCTCCCGGTGGGAGGCCTCCCGGATCGGCGGGCAGCACTTGAAGGCGGTGTCCCCGTCGGGCACCTCGTCCGCGGCGAAGGTGAGGTAGTGCGGGCAGGTCTCCACCGTCACCCGGACACCGTCCGCCCGGGCCCGTCGCAGCAGCGGCAGGGCGTGCGCATCGGCCAGGTGCACCACGTGCACCCGTGCCCCCGTCTCGGCGGCCACGGCCAACAGGGTGCCGATCGCGGTCTCCTCGGCAGCACCGGGCCGGGAGGCGAGGAACGCGGTGTAGCTGGTGCCGTCGGGGTCGGGGGCGGCGTCGATGGTCGGGCCGTCCTCGCAGTGCGCGATGAGCAGACCGTCGACGGCCGCCAGCTCGGTGAGCGCGGCCCGCAGGCCGTCGGTGGAGAGCGGCGGGAACTCGGGGACGCCGCTGTCGAGCAGGAAGCACTTGAAGCCCACCACCCCCTCGGCCAGCATCGGGGCGAACTCGTCGGCGTTGTCCGGCACGGCGCCGCCCCAGAACGCCACGTCCACGCTGACCTGGCCCGCAGCCACCGCCCGCTTGACCTCCAGCGCACCCACCGAGGTCGTGGGCGGGATCGAGTTCAGCGGCATGTCCACCACCGTGGTGACCCCACCGGCTGCCGCGGCCCGGGCCGCGCTGGCGAACCCCTCCCAGGCCGTGCGGCCGGGTTCGTTGACGTGCACGTGGCTGTCCACCAGGCCGGGGATCAGCACCTCGTCCTCCGCCAGCGTCGTGGCACCGGCGGGGGCGTCCTCGAACGCCGTGACGGCTGCGATGCGACCGTCACGCACGTGCACGGCCGCAGGACGCTCGCCGTCAGGCAATACGACCCGACGGGCCCGGACCACCAGGTCCGCCGGCAGGTCCTCGGTCATCGGGCCTCGCTCCTCGTCGTGGGGGTGTCCTCCAGCGCGCCCAGCCGGGCCAGGGTGGGGGTCAGCCGGTCACCCCAGGCCGTGGCCACCCACCCGCCGGGCAACGGCAGCCGCACTGCGTTGTCGCCCACGGCACGGCCGCCCTGCGTGCCCAGGTGAGTGGTGCTCGCGTACGCCCGGGGGGCGACCGGGGGCAGCCACGCCGCTGCGCCCGGGCCGAGGCCGACGGTGGTGTGCAGCACCGGCACACCCGACCGCTCGACACGGGTGGTGCCCGTCCAGTGCCCGGGCTCCTCCCCGGTGCGGCCCAGCTGGACCTGTTCGATGGCGGTCAGCCGGGCCCCGTCGTCCAGCACGGCGTGCAGCAGCGCGTGGTGGTGGGCCCGGGCGGTCACCACGGTGGGTTCGGGCTGCAGGTCCAGCTCTCCGGCGACCTCGGCCAGCACCCGCTGGACCGAGGGCGGGGACCCCGATCCGTCGCTGGACCGCGCCGGCAGCACCACCGCGGCGGCCACCGTGCAGACCGAGAGGCGGGCGCCGGCCTCGACGACCAGCCTGATCTGCGCGTCGTCCCCGCCCAGCGGGCCGAAGGCGGTGGCCACCAGGTGCACCGTGGTCGGCCCGGTGCGTCGGACGGCGAGTTGGCCGCTGGCCCGCACCACGGGCAGCACGGTGCGCCCGCCCGGACCCGCCCGCGCGACCACCTCCACCACCGTCCGCACCGGTGCCTCAGGCGTGCTGCACGGCGCGGGCGCGCACCTGCTCGCGCACCCACTCGGCGACCTGGGTGGCCGCCGGGTCCTCGCGCAGCGAGATGAGGAAGGTGGGCTTGCCGTCGCGCACGGCGTCGGAGTCCCGGCGCATCACACCGAGGTCGGCACCCACCATCGGCGCGAGGTCGGTCTTGTTGACCACCAGCAGGTCGGCGCTGGTCACCCCCGGCCCGCCCTTGCGCGGCACCTTGTCCCCGCCCGCCACGTCGACGACGAAGACCTGCACGTCGACCAGGCCGTAGCTGAACGAGGCGGTCAGGTTGTCCCCACCGGACTCCACGAACACCAGCTCCAACCCCGGGTGCCGGGACTCCAGCAGTTCGACGGCGTCCAGGTTGGCGGTGATGTCGTCGCGGATCGCGGTGTGCGGGCAGCACCCGGTCTGCACCGCCTCGATCCGGTCGTCGGGCAGCACGGCGTTGCGGCGCAGGAAGTCGGCGTCCTCGGTCGTGTAGATGTCGTTGGTGACGACGGCCAGGTCGTACTCGGCGCCGAGCGTGCGGCACAGCGCAGCCGCCAGCGCCGTCTTGCCCGATCCGACCGGACCGCCCAGGCCCACCCGGAGCGGGCCGTGCCGGTGGCCCCGGTTCGCGGGATCGGCGTAGGGGTCCACGTAGTCGTCGAGGTTGTGGTCAGGAGGCAAAGAACCGGTCCTTCCGGGAGGCGTGCACCTCGGCCAGCAGGTCGAGGAGGGGATCGGTGTCGGCGGGCAGCCACGGGTCCGGCTGGGCCGTGCTGGCCACCACGTCCACGTCGGGGCTCAGCCGGGCCGTGACCGTGGCGACGGTGATCGGGTCCATGGCCAGCAGTCGCTGGGCAGCGGTGGCCGGACCCGTGATGGACAGGTAGGCGGCCGCTGCCGCTGCATCCCGTGCGGTGAGGCCGCCGGCGGCGGCCGCGACCCCGAGCACCACGGGGTGGTGCGGCCGGTCCGGGAGCGCGTCCCACGCCGGGTGCGGCCAGGCGCGACGCCCGACCCGCACCAGCCCGCGGCCCTGCTGGCGGGAGGCCTGCTGCAGCGCCGGGGACGGTGTGCGCGCCTCCGCTTCGGCGTCCCACGTCGTCAGGGTCGACTCGTCCCCGGTCAGCACCGCGCGGCAGGACGCTGCCGCGAGACCGGCGGCCACCCGGCCCGCCGTGGAGAGCCGTCGTCGCAGGAACGTCTCGAGCGTGCGCGGGTCGTGCACCACCTCGGCGGTGATCGCCTGTTCCACCCCACCGGAATGGGTGTGGCCGCCGGCCGGGAGGCGGGAGTCGGCGAGCGCGAGCAGGGCAGCGGTCACGTCAGAACAGGAAGTAGCGCTGGGCCATGGGCAGCTCGGCGACCGGCTCGGGGTCCCAGACCTCCCCGTCGACGGACACGGTGAAGGTGTCCGGGTCGACGCGGATGTCGGGGAGGGCGGTGTTCTCCGGCATGTCCGCCTTGCCCAGCCGGCTGGTGTCGGAGACAGCGACCAGTCGCCGGTCCACCGCCAACCGGTCGGCCAGACCGTCGTCGAGGGCGGCCTGGGCGACGAAGTGCATCGACGTCATCGCCGGCACCTTGCCGTAGGCGCCGAACATCGGGCGCGGGTAGACCGGCTGCGGCGTGGGGATCGAGGCGTTCGCGTCCCCCATCTGGCCCCAGGCGATCATGCCGCCCTTGAGCACCACGTGCGGCCGGACGCCGAAGGTCTTCGGGTCCCACAGCACCAGGTCGGCCAGCTTGCCCGGCTCCACCGAGCCGACCTCGCCGTCGATGCCGTGCGCCACGGCGGGGCAGATCGTGTACTTGGCGACGTACCGGCGGGCGCGGGCGTTGTCGGCGGCACCGTCCCCGGCCAGCGAGCCGCGGCGGCGCTTCATCACGTGCGCGGTCTGCCAGGTGCGCATGACGACCTCACCGACCCGACCCATGGCCTGGGCGTCCGAGCCGATCATCGAGATGGCCCCCAGGTCGTGCAGCAGGTCCTCGGCGGCGATGGTGGTGGGTCGGATCCGACTCTCGGCGAAGGCGAGGTCCTCGGGCACGGAGCTGTCCAGGTGGTGGCAGACCATGAGCATGTCGAGGTGCTCGTCGAGGGTGTTGACGGTGTGCGGCCGGGTCGGGTTCGTGCTGCTGGGCAGCACGTTCGGGTGCCCGGCGACGGTGATGATGTCCGGCGCGTGACCTCCTCCGGCCCCCTCGGTGTGGTACGCGTGGATGCTCCGGCCACCGATGGCCGCCAGGGTGTCCTCCACGAAACCGGCTTCGTTCAGGGTGTCCGAGTGCAGGGCGACCGGGACCCCGTGCCGTCCCGCGACGGTGAGGGCGGCGTCGATGGCTGCGGGCGTGGACCCCCAGTCCTCGTGCAGCTTGAAGCCGCTCGCCCCGGCCCGGAGCTGCTCCTCCAGCGAGGCGTGCGAGACGGTGTTGCCCTTGCCCAGCAGGGCCACGTTGACCGGCCAGACGTCCATCGACTCGAGCATCCGGGCCAGGTACCAGTCGCCGGGTGTGATCGTGGTGGCCTTGGAGCCCTCCGCCGGTCCGGTACCGCCACCGATGAGCGTGGTGACCCCGGAACCCAGCGCGGTCGGCACGATCTGCGGGCAGATGAAGTGCACGTGGCAGTCGATGCCGCCGGCGGTGAGGATCTTCCCGTTCCCGGACAACACCTCGGTCGCCGGTCCGATCACCAGGTCCGGGTGGACCCCGTCCATGGTGTCGGGGTTGCCGGCCTTGCCCAACGCCACGATGCGCCCGTCCCGGATGCCGACGTCGGCCTTGACCACGCCCCAGTGGTCCAGCACGACCGCCCCGGTGATCACCAGGTCGGGGGCACCCTCGGCGCGGGTGGCGCGGCCCTGCCCCATGGACTCCCGGATCACCTTGCCGCCGCCGAACACGGCCTCCTCGCCGGCCAGCCCGGGCCCGCCCGACCGGTCCTCGGTCACCTCGATGAGGAGGTCGGTGTCGGCCAGCCGGATGCGGTCACCCGTGGTGGGGCCGTACAGCTGGGCGTAACGCTCACGGGACAGCCGGACCATCAGCCCAGACCCCCTTCTGCGGTGAGCCCCGGCACGACGCGAGCGCCGGCCAGGGGGACGAGGACGACGGTCTTCTCGATGCCCGGCTCGAAGCGGACGGCGGTACCCGCGGCGATGTCGAGCCGGTGCCCGCGCGCAGCACCCCGGTCGAAGACCAGCGCGGCATTGGCCTGGGCGAAGTGGAAGTGCGATCCCACCTGGACGGGTCGATCGCCGCTGTTGTGCACCTCGAGCTCCACCCGCGGCACCCCCGGGAGCGTCTCGATGGACCCCTCTGCCGGGATGACCTCGCCCGGGATCACGGGATGGGGTGGTGGACGGTCACCAGCTTCGTCCCGTCCGGGAAGGTCGCCTCCACCTGCACCTCCTCCAGCATCTCGGGCACGCCGTCCATGACGTCGTCCCGGGTGAGGACGGTGCGGCCGGTCTGCATCAACTCCGTGACCAGGACGCCGTCGCGGGCTCCCTCGAGGACGTGGTCGCTGACCAGGGCCGTGGCCTCGGGGAGGTTCAGCTTCAGCCCGCGGGCCTGCCGGCGGCGGGCCAGCTCGGCGGCGTAGCTGAGCAGCAGCCGTTCCTGCTCGTGCGGGGACAGGTGCACCGGTCGACCTCCTCGTCGGGTTCGGTGGACGCTAACCCGGGGGTGTGACAGTCCTGTTGCGCAGACCCCAGGACCAGCCACCATAACCGTCACACCACAAGCCCCCAGACGACGAGAAGCGCCTTTCTCGCCAGGAGTCCTGACGAGAAAGGCGCTTCTTGCACTACAGGGGGTGTCACCAGAACGCCGAAACGGGGCCACAGCCGTAGCTGTGACCCCGTTTCGGGAATGATGGTACCATCGGCGCTGAGAGGCTTAGCTTCCGGGTTCGGAATGAGACCGGGCGTTTCCCTCTCGCCATGACCGCCGTAACGCTGTGAAAGTCTCCACCCACACCCATCCGGTCAAGACAGGGGGGTRGTGGAACGATGGGTTCCGCACTTTCAGAACCGCACAGTGGACGCGAGACAGYAGATCAATCAATGCAAGGTGTGTTGGTCAAGCCCTCGGCCTATTAGTACCGGTCAGCTCCACACATTGCTGTGCTTCCACTTCCGGCCTATCAACCCGCTGGTCTGNTCAATGCAAGGTGTGTTGGTCAAGCCCTCGGCCTATTAGTACCGGTCAGCTCCACACATTGCTGTGCTTCCACTTCCGGCCTATCAACCCGCTGGTCTGGGCGGGGGCCTTACCCGGTTGACCCGGTGAGAGACCTCATCTCGAAGCGAGCTTCCCGCTTAGATGCTTTCAGCGGTTATCCCTGCCGAACGTAGCCAACCAGCAGTGCTCCTGGCGGAACAACTGGCACACCAGAGGTTCGTCCGTCCCGGTCCTCTCGTACTAGGGACAGCTCTTCTCAAGTCTCTTACGCGCACGGCGGATAGGGACCGAACTGTCTCACGACGTTCTAAACCCAGCTCGCGTGCCGCTTTAATGGGCGAACAGCCCAACCCTTGGGACCTACTCCAGCCCCAGGATGCGACGAGCCGACATCGAGGTGCCAAACCATCCCGTCGATATGGACTCTTGGGGAAGATCAGCCTGTTATCCCCGGGGTACCTTTTATCCGTTGAGCGACACCGCTTCCACATGCCGGTGCCGGGTCACTAGTCCCAGCTTTCGCTCCTGCTCGACCCGTCGGTCTCACAGTCAAGCTCCCTTGTGCACTTGCACTCAACACCTGATTGCCAACCAGGCTGAGGGAACCTTTGGGCGCCTCCGTTACATTTTGGGAGGCAACCGCCCCAGTTAAACTACCCACCTGACACTGTCCCTGATCCGGATCACGGACCGAGGTTAGACATCCAATTCGACCAGAGTGGTATTTCAACGACGACTCCACGAACACTGGCGTGCCCGCTTCACAGTCTCCCACCTATCCTACACAAACCGAACCGAACACCAATATCAAGCTGTAGTGAAGGTCCCGGGGTCTTTCCGTCCTGCCGCGCGTAACGAGCATCTTTACTCGTAGTGCAATTTCGCCGAGCCTGTGGTTGAGACAGCTGAGAAGTCGTTACGCCATTCGTGCAGGTCGGAACTTACCCGACAAGGAATTTCGCTACCTTAGGATGGTTATAGTTACCACCGCCGTTTACTGGCGCTTGAGTTCTGAGCTTCGCCGTAAAGCTAACCCGTCCCCTTAACGTTCCAGCACCGGGCAGGCGTCAGTCCGTATACATCGTCTTTCGACTTCGCACGGACCTGTGTTTTTAGTAAACAGTCGCTTCTCACTGGTCTCTGCGGCCACCATCTGCTGCCCCGAGCTAGTCGGTTCACAGACAATGGCCCCCCTTCTCCCGAAGTTACGGGGGCATTTTGCCGAGTTCCTTAACCACAGTTCGCTCGATCGCCTTGGTATTCTCTACCTGACCACCTGAGTTGGTTTGGGGTACGGGCCGCTCAGAGCTCGCTAGAGGCTTTTCTCGGCAGCATAGGATCATCCAATTCGCCTCATTCGGCTATGCGTCAGGTCTCACCCTGTGTGTTCGACGGATTTGCCTATCGAACGGGCCACACCCTTGCACCGGTACTACCACTCACCGGTAGGACTACCTTCCTGCGTCACCCCATCGCTTGCCTACTACCAGTCCGGGTCCCACGTTCCACCCACACGCGACTCCCCCGAAGGGAAGCCATCACGGGGCTTCAGGTGGTTAGCATCGCTGAGCTCAGCATGGACGCTCTTTCGCGGGTACGGGAATATCAACCCGTTGTCCATCGACTACGCCTGTCGGCCTCGCCTTAGGTCCCGACTCACCCTGGGCGGATTAGCCTGGCCCAGGAACCCTTGGTCATCCGGCGGGGGAGTTTCTCACTCCCCTTTCGCTACTCATGCCTGCATTCTCACTCGTGTGGCGTCCACGGCTGGATCACTCCGCCGCTTCCACCGCCACACGACGCTCCCCTACCCATCCACACACCTGGCCCAACGACCTTGATCGAAAGGCAGGCTATTGCATGAATGCCAAAGCTTCGGCGGTGTGCTTGAGCCCCGCTACATTGTCGGCGCGGAATCACTTGACCAGTGAGCTATTACGCACTCTTTCAAGGGTGGCTGCTTCTAAGCCAACCTCCTGGTTGTCTCTGCGACTCCACATCCTTTTCCACTTAGCACACGCTTAGGGGCCTTAGCTGTTGATCTGGGCTGTTTCCCTCTCGACTACGAACCTTATCGCCCGCAGTCTCACTGCCACGCTCTCACTTACCGGCATTCGGAGTTTGGTTGATTTCAGTAACCTTGTGGGGCCCCTAGACCATCCAGTGCTCTACCTCCGGCAAGAAACACGTGACGCTGCACCTAAATGCATTTCGGGGAGAACCAGCTATCACCGAGTTTGATTGGCCTTTCACCCCTACCCACAGCTCATCCCCTCCATTTTCAACTGAAGTGGGTTCGGTCCTCCACGCGGTCTTACCCGCGCTTCAACCTGGCCATGGGTAGATCACTCGGCTTCGGGTCTAGAGCACGCGACTCAMACGCCCTGTTCGGACTCGCTTTCGCTACGGCTACCCCACACGGGTTAACCTCGCCACGTACCGCTAACTCGCAGGCTCATTCTTCAAAAGGCACGCAGTCACCCCCACGTCCGAAAACGCATAAGGCTCCCACGGCTTGTAGGCACACGGTTTCAGGTACTATTTCACTCCCCTCCCGGGGTACTTTTCACCTTTCCCTCACGGTACTTGTCCGCTATCGGTCACCAGGGAGTATTTAGGCTTAGCGGGTGGTCCCGCCAGATTCACACCGGATTTCACGGGCCCGGTGCTACTTGGGATGAGCTCAAGAGAGAGTGCGCGTTTTCGTGTACGGGGCTCTCACCCTCTATGGCGACCCCTTCCAGAGGCCTTCCACTAACAACACACTTTTCTGACTCTCCAGACCTTCGGCAGAAGATCTAAGAACGTCCCACGACCCCAACCACACAACGCCTGCCGGCTGTCACATGTGACTGGTTTAGCCTCATCCGCTTTCGCTCGCCACTACTCACGGAATCACGGTTGTTTTCTCTTCCTGTGGGTACTGAGATGTTTCACTTCCCCACGTTCCCTCCACTCGCCCTATGTGTTCAGGCGAGGGTCACACCACATGACTGGTGCGGGGTTCCCCCATTCGGAAATCCTCGGATCAACGCTCGGTTGACAGCTCCCCGAGGCTTATCGCAGCCTCCTACGTCCTTCATCGGCTCCTGGTGCCAAGGCATCCACCGTGTGCCCTTACTAACTTGAACACACACAAACCCACACCCCRGCCATCCACACSAACCCACCCCTAGAGGCGAACGAGTGCTTCACGGTCACGGTGCAGGAGTCATTRTTTCCTACAAGATGCTCGCGTCCACTGTGCAGTTCTCAAAGTACGGAGAGTCGACCAACCCCATGCCGCCACCAGACCCGCATTAMTGCGGCGGTGTGACGGACGGYTGGTCCCCCACGAGATCGCCTCCCCCGCGCCTACCGGCGCAGGGTCCGCTCCCTCAGGACCCAACAGCGTGCCTACGGCCTCCGACCGCCACCATCCCCGTTCCCACCACCCGAAGGCAGCTGTACTAGGGGCCGATGACCATCATCAACCGAACTGGTCAGTGTTCCACCCTTGAGCTCCGTCACGAACACCAGGACCCCCACAGRATGYGGRGACCTCACGGCCCGTGCACGGCTCTGGACCACCACAACGAGTGTGGCGGCCAGTGCTCCTTAGAAAGGAGGTGATCCAGCCGCACCTTCCGGTACGGCTACCTTGTTACGACTTCGTCCCAATCGCCGATCCCGCCTTCGACGGCTCCCTCCCACAAGGGGTTGGGCCACCGGCTTCGGGCGTTACCGACTTTCGTGACGTGACGGGCGGTGTGTACAAGGCCCGGGAACGTATTCACCGCAGCGTTGCTGATCTGCGATTACTAGCGACTCCAACTTCATGGGGTCGAGTTGCAGACCCCAATCCGAACTGAGACCGGCTTTTTGGGATTCGCTCCACCTCGCGGTATCGCAGCCCTTTGTACCGGCCATTGTAGCATGTTTGCAGCCCTAGACATAAGGGGCATGATGATTTGACGTCATCCCCACCTTCCTCCGAGTTGACCCCGGCAGTCTCCCATGAGTCCCCGGCATTATCCGCTGGCAACATGGAACGAGGGTTGCGCTCGTTGCGGGACTTAACCCAACATCTCACGACACGAGCTGACGACAACCATGCACCACCTGTGTGCGACCCTTACGGACCCACCATCTCTGGAGRATTTCCGCACATGTCAAGCCTAGGTAAGGTTCTTCGCGTTGCATCGAATTAAGCAACATGCTCCGCCGCTTGTGCGGGCCCCCGTCAATTCCTTTGAGTTTTAGCCTTGCGGCCGTACTCCCCAGGCGGGGCGCTTAATGCGTTAGCTGCGGCACGGAGACCGTGGAATGGCCCCCACACCTAGCGCCCAACGTTTACGGCGTGGACTACCAGGGTATCTAATCCTGTTCGCTCCCCACGCTTTCGCTCCTCAGCGTCAGTTGTTGCCCAGAGACCCGCCTTCGCCACCGGTGTTCCTCCTGATATCTGCGCATTTCACCGCTACACCAGGAATTCCAGTCTCCCCTGCAACACTCAAGTCTGCCCGTATCGACTGCAGACCCGGAGTTGAGCTCCGGGCTTTCACAGCCGACGCGACAAACCGCCTACGAGCTCTTTACGCCCAATAATTCCGGACAACGCTTGCACCCTACGTATTACCGCGGCTGCTGGCACGTAGTTGGCCGGTGCTTCTTCTGCAGGTACCGTCACTTTCGCTTCGTCCCTGCTGAAAGAGGTTTACAACCCGAAGGCCGTCATCCCTCACGCGGCGTCGCTGCGTCAGGCTTCCGCCCATTGCGCAATATTCCCCACTGCTGCCTCCCGTAGGAGTCTGGGCCGTGTCTCAGTCCCAGTGTGGCCGGTCACCCTCTCAGGCCGGCTACCCGTCGTCGCCTTGGTGGGCCATCACCCCACCAACAAGCTGATAGGCCGCGGGCCCATCCTCAGCCGATAAATCTTTCCACCACCAGACCATGCGGCCAGTAGTCATATCCGGTATTAGCACCAATTTCTTGGAGTTATCCCAGAGCTGAGGGCAGGTTGCCCACGTGTTACTCACCCGTTCGCCGCTAGGGCACCACCCCGAAAGATGGGCCTCGCTCGACTTGCATGTGTTAAGCACGCCGCCAGGTTCGTCCTGAGCCAGGATCAAACTCTCCGTAGATGATTTGATCACGGCTGAGAACCAAGAGTTGGCACTCTCGATGTCAATCAACCAAAGGAACCCACCCCGACAAACCCAAAGGCCTCGAGGCTGGGGTAAAACATATGGCACTGACTTTCAGCACGCTGTTGAGTTCTCAAGGAGCGGACACTCAGGAACGCCAGCCCTTGCGGGCTTCGTCTTCCTGGTGGCTGCTACACGCTACTCCACGCTCCGAGCTCGTCAACCCCGGGGGGCTGGCTCGGGGGCTGGACTCTCGTCCCGCCCCGGTGTTTCGCGGTGCATGGAGAACCATACACGCCTTCTGAGGGCCCTCGCAGGGGGGTCCCCAGAGGGGGGTCCAGGGCCCTCCGACACCACCCCTCACATCGGCCCTGAGCAGGCAGGACGGCCCGTGTCAGGCGACGCCGCGGGGGCGGAACTGGACGCTGACCCGCGGTCCGACGGGTGCCGCGGTCTTGGGGACCGCGTGCTCCCAGGTGCGTTGGCAGGAACCACCCATCACCACCAGGTCCCCGTGGCCGAGGGGGAACCGCAGCGACTCCCCGCCGCCGACGGGGCGCAGCGCCAGGACGCGAGGCGACCCGAAGGACACGATCGCGACCATCGTGTCGGTCGAGCGACCCCGGCCGATCGTGTCGCCGTGCCAGGCGACGGAGTCCCGACCGTCCCGGTACAGACACAGGCCGGCGGAGACGAAGGGCTCGCCGAGTTCGGCCGCGTAGTGCTGGTCGAGTGCGCCGCGGGCAGCGTCGAGCAGCGGGTGGGGCAGCTCCTCGCCGCCGGCGTACCAGCGGAGGAGCCGGGGCACAGCCACCTCGCGGTCGTACATCTGCCGCCGGTCGGAACGCCAGCCGATGTCCCCGAGCAGGACCTCGAGCACCTCGTCGGAACCGAGCACCCAACCGGGCAGGTGGTCGAGCCACGCCCCACGACTCAGGTGGTGCCGGGTGACCCGGTCCCCGAGCGGGCCCAGCGAGGCGGACTCGGCGACGTCCCACATGGACAGCTGGTGAGCCACAGGCATGTCCACAGGCTAACGGAGTTTCGAACAGGTGTGCGAAACCCTGTGGACGGAGGGGTCAGGCGGAGAGGGCGAGCACGAACGGGAGCACCCCACTGGCCCCGGCCCGGCGCAGCTCGCGGCCGGCGACGGTCGTCGTCCAGCGCGAGTCGGCGAGGTCGTCGACCAGCAGCACGGGTCCGGACAGCTCGGCCAGGCGGCCGCGGAGCTCGTCACCGACCACGATCCGCTGCCACACCCCGGCCAGCCGGAAGGCGGAGTTGCCCCCGGGTCCGCCGGTCGGCCCGCCGTGGGCGAGCTCGAGCTCCCCCAGGTAGGGGAGCCGACCCAGCCGGGACAGCCCCAGGGCCACCCCGGACACCAGAGCCGGGCGCCGCCGGGACGGGATCGAGACGACCGCGACCGGACGGTCGGCCCAGTCCCAGGCGCCGAGGACCCGGGCGCAGGCGCTCATCAGCTGGTCGGTGGGCGGCGCGTCGGAGGCGACCCCGGGTCGGATCACCCGGTGCGCGACGTCGAGGGCGGCATCCGGGTCCTCCTCCAGGGGAGGCGCCTCGAGGTCCTCGGCCAGGGTGGCGACCCCGCCCACGCCGTCGTCCCCCAAGAGGGTGCGCAGCCGCTGACCCCAGCCCAGGTCGGTGAGCCGGGCGACGGCGCGGCCGGGCAGCACCTGGTCGCCGGGCGCGATCTTGCCCTTGACCTCGACGCCGAGTCGGTCGGCACCGGTCGGCCACTGGGCCCGTGGCGGCAGCTCGACACCGGGCCGGTCGAGCCGCGCGGTGGCCGCCTCGGACGCCCCGGCCGGGATGTCGGTGGCGTACCAGGGGCCGGCGCAGACGTCGCACCGTCCACAGGGGGCGGCCGTCGGGTCGTCCAGGGCGGTCTGCAGGAACGCCATCCGGCACTCCGCCTCCCCGACCGGTCGGGCGTAGGCGATCATCGACCGCTGCTCGGCCTCCCGGGTGCGGGTGACCCGGGCGTACCGGTCGGCGTCGTAGACCCACGGGACCCCGGTCGAGCGCCAGCCGCCCTGGACCCGCTCCACGGCCCCGTCGACGGAGAGCACCTTCAGGAGCAGTTCCAGCCGGGACCGGCGGACGTCGGCGACGGTCTCCAGACGGGCCACCGACCAGGCCTTCCCGTCGGCCATGGCCGAGAGCACGGAGGCGGCGTGGTCCTCCCGGGGCATGGAGGACGTGGCGAACCACTGCCAGATCGCGATGTCCTCGGGCCCGGGGAGCAGCAGCACGTCGGCGTGCTCCACGGCACGGCCGGCACGACCGACCTGCTGGTAGTAACTGACCGGGGACGACGGCGCCCCCAGGTGGACCACGAAGCCCAGGTCCGGCTTGTCGAAGCCCATGCCCAGCGCGGAGGTGGCCACCAGCGCCTTCACCCGGTTCTCCCGCAGGGCCTCCTCGGCGTCCTTGCGGTCGGCGTCGTCGAGCCGCCCGGTGTAGGAGCGCACCTCGTGGCCGGCGTCGCGGAGCAGCGCGGCGGTCTCCTCGGCCGCGGCCACGGTGAGGGTGTAGACGATGCCACTGCCCGGGAGGTCCTCCAGGTGGGCGGACAGCCAGGCCAGCCGGGCCCGGTCGGTGTCCAGCCGGAGCACGCCCAGCCGCAGGGAGTCCCGGGCCAGGGGCCCCCGGACGGTGGTCACGTCGACGCCGCCGGAACCCAGCTGCTCGGCGACGTCGGCGACCACGCGCTCGTTGGCCGTCGCCGTCGTGGCCAGCACCGGGGTGCCGGCGGGCAGTCGGCCCAGCAGCTCGCGGATGCGCCGGTAGTCCGGCCGGAAGTCGTGGCCCCAGTCGGACACGCAGTGCGCCTCGTCCACCACCAGCAGGCCGCACCGGTCGACCAGGTCGGGCAGCTGTTCGTCGCGGAACCGCGGGTTGGTCAACCGCTCCGGGGAGACCAGCAGGACGTCGACGTCGTCGGCGGCCAGCCGCGCGGCGACGTCGTCCCACTCGGTGGCGTTGGCGCTGGAGATCTCCACCGCCTTGATCCCGGCCCGCGCGGCGGCGGCCACCTGGTCGCGCATCAGGGCCAGCAGGGGCGACACCAGCAGCGTGGGGCCGGCGCCGCGACGGCGGAGCAGCGCGGTGGACACGAAGTAGACCGCCGACTTGCCCCAGCCCGTGCGCTGCACGACCAGGGCGCGCTGGTGCCGCTCCACCAGGGCGGAGACCGCGGCGTCCTGGCCCTCGCGGAAGACCGCGTCGGCCCGCCCGGTGAGCTCACGGAGGACCGCGAGGGCCTCGTCGGCGATCTCGGTGGGTGCCACGGCGGTGCTCATGGGTCCGACACTAGGCACCCGGTGTGACAGTCCCCGCCCGACGAGGCGGACCTGTGGACGACGGGGGAGGATGCACCTCGATGCTTCCTCCCGACAACCACGTGCACACCGAGTTCTCGTGGGACACCGGGCCCTGGGCCTCGATGGTGGAGACCTGCGAGCAGGCCGTCCGGATCGGACTGCCCGCGGTCGCGTTCACCGAGCACCTGGACTTCACCGTCTGGGCCGCCGAGGACCGGGCCAGCCGGGACGGCCTGGTGGACCGGCACCCGGCCAACCAGCGCCCCATCGACGTCGAGGCCTACGCCGCGTCCATCGCCGAGTGCCGGGACCGGTTCCCCGAGCTGCGGGTGGTCTCCGGGGTCGAGGCAGGCGAGCCGCACCTGTTCGCGGCCAGCGTCGCGAAGCACCTGGCCGCGGCGCCGGTGGACCGGGTCCTGGGCTCCCTGCACTCCCTCACCCAGGGCGAACGGCTGATCGGGGTCAACCGGATGCTCACCCGCTCCGGTGCCGACGCCACGATGCGCCGCTACCTCACCGAGATGGCCGCGATGGTGCGGGCCAGCGACGTGTTCCAGGTGCTCGCCCACGTGGACTACCCGCGCCGCTACTGGCCCGGCGGCCGCGACAGGTACGCCGAGCTCCCCTTCGAGGCCGAGTACCGCGAGGTGTTCCGGGCGCTGGCCGAGACCGGGCGGGCGCTGGAGGTCAACACGACCAGCCCGCTCGCCTCGGTGGAGCTGGTGCGCTGGTTCCGGGACGAGGGCGGCGAGGCAGTCAGCTTCGGCAGCGACGCGCACACCCCCACCGCCGTCGGCCAGCGGTTCGACCTCGCCGTCGACGTGGTCGAGGCGGCCGGGTTCTCCCCCGGCCGCGACCGGTTCGACTTCTGGCGGCGCTGACCCCGCCCGAACCCCCGAGGGTGAACTACTTCACCGCTAAGAGAAATCCCGCTAGGGTCCGTCCATGACCTCACCCCGCACCGTCGTGATCGCCCTGGGCGGCAACGCGATGACCGGGGCGGACGGGTCGGCGACACCCGGCGCCCAGCGAGCGGCCATCGCCGTCGCCTCCGGGCACGTGGCCGACGTCGTCGCCACCGGGGTCCAGGTCGTGCTGACCCACGGCAACGGCCCCCAGGTGGGGAACCTGCTGGTCAAGAACGAACTGGCCGCGCACGAGGTCCCCCCGGTCCCGCTGGACTGGAACGTCGCCCAGACCCAGGCCACGATCGGCTTCACCGTCGTCGACGAGCTGGACGCCGCCCTCGCCGCCCGGGGACTGACCCAGCGCACCGCCGCCCTGGTCACCCGCACGCTCGTGGACGCCGGAGACCCCGGATTCACCGAGCCCACCAAGCCCGTCGGCCGCTTCCTGCCCCGCGACCAGGCGCAGCGGTTCATCGACCTGGGCCAGACCTGGGAGGACCGCGGGGCCAAGGGCTGGCGCCGCGTCGTCGCCTCGCCGGCTCCGCTGTCGGTGCTCGACTCCCCCGCCGTCCGCACCCTGGCCGGTGCCGGGTACGTCGTCGTCTGCGCCGGCGGCGGCGGGATCCCGGTCGTCGACGACGGCCGGGACGGCGCCGCGCTGCGCGGGGTCGAAGCCGTCATCGACAAGGACCTGACCGCGGCGTTGATGGCCGCCGAGCTCGGCGCCGACACCCTGGTCATCGCCACCGACGTCGACAACGTCATGGTCGACTTCGGCACCCCGGACGCCCGGCCGCTGGGTCGGGTCACCGTCGCCGAGCTGCGCGAGCACGCCGCGGCCGGCCAGTTCGCGCGCGGCAGCATGGGCCCGAAGGTCGACGCCGCGCTGCGGTTCGTCGCCGGCGGGACCGGCCGTCGCGCCGTCATCACCTCTCTCGAACACATCGCAGAAGCCGTCGCCGACGACGCCGTCGGCACCGTCATCAACCAGGAGGAGTCCTGATGCCCGCACCGATCGAGGTCCGCAAGGTCCCGCTGCACAACGTGAGTGACGCCTCGGAGCTCGCCAAGCTCATCGACGAGGGCGTCATGGACGCCGACCGCGTCGTCGCCGTCATCGGCAAGACCGAGGGCAACGGCGGGGTCAACGACTACACCCGGATCATCGCCGACCGGGCCTTCCGCGAGGTGCTGATGGCCAAGGGCACCCGCAGCGAGGCCGAGGTCAAGCAGATCCCGATCGTGTGGTCCGGTGGCACCGACGGCGTCATCAGCCCGCACGCCACGATCTTCGCCACGCTGCCCGAGGACTCGGTCGAGAAGACCGACGAGCCCCGGCTGACCGTCGGCTTCGCGATGAGCGAGGTGCTGCTGCCCGAGGACATCGGCCGGATCACCATGGTCGAGAAGGTCGCCGAGGGCGTCCGCCGGGCGATGGCCGAGGCCGGGATCACCGACCCCGCCGACGTGCACTACGTGCAGACCAAGACCCCGCTGCTGACGATCGAGACGATCCGCGAGGCCAAGTCGCGCGGCCAGGAGACCTACTACGACGAGCCGCACGGCTCGATGGACCTCTCCAACGGCACCACGGCGCTGGGCATCGCGCTGGCCCTCGGCGAGATCGAGCTGCCCGAGCAGAAGCAGGTCATGCGGGACTTCTCGCTGTTCTCGTCCGTCGCGTCCTGCTCCTCGGGCGTGGAGCTCGACCAGGCGCAGATCGTCGTCGTCGGCAACGCCCGCGGGCACGGCGGGGCCTACCGCATCGGCCACTCGGTCATGAAGGACGCCCTGGACACCGACGGCATCTGGGACGCCATCCGCGAGGCCGGTCTCGAGCTGCCCGAGCGCCCCCGCACCTCCGACCTGGGCGACGACCTGGTCAACGTCTTCCTCAAGTGCGAGGCCGACCCGACCGGCTACGTCCGTGGCCGTCGCAACGCGATGCTCGACGACTCCGACGTGTTCTGGCACCGCCAGATCAAGGCCACCGTGGGCGGCGTCGCCGCCTCGGTGACCGGCGACCCGGCGGTCTTCGTCTCCGTCGCCGCCGTGCACCAGGGCCCCTCGGGCGGCGGCCCCGTCGCCGCCATCGTCAAGGCCTGACGACGACGCGAGCGGCCCGCACCCACCGGGGTGCGGGCCGCTCGTGCGTTCAGGCCTCGAACTGGACGCGGGCGATCTCGGCGCACAACGGCCCGAACAGCTCCGCCCGGATCCGGTTGTGCTCGGCGTCCAGGTCGTAGACCCGGTAGGCCTCGGCGTCCACCCAGTCGCTGGTGATCGCGAAGCCCCAGGCGCCGTCCCGGAGCCCGGCGTCGCGCCCCACCCGGACGTCCAGACAGCCCTGCACGGGCAACGCGACGATCGCGTCGAGCGCGGTCTGGACGGCGGCCGGGTCGGCCCCGGTCAGCAGCCGTCCGACGACGACGTTGCGGATCACGCGACCGTGGTCTCGAGGGTGACCGGGATGTTGCCGCGGGTCGCGTTGGAGTACGGGCACACCTGGTGCGCGGCCTCGACGAGCGCCTCGGCGGCGGCCTGGTCCAGCCCGCCGCCCAGTTCCACGTGCAACACGACCTCCAGGCCGAAGCCGCCGGCGTCGTTCGGGCCGATGCCGACCTCGGCGGTGACCGCGGAGTCGGCCAGGGTGGTGCCCTCGCGCTTGGCGACGACCTTGAGCGCGGAGTGGAAGCAGGCCGCGTAGCCGGCGGCGAACAGCTGCTCGGGGTTGGTCGCCCCGCCGGCGCCGCCCATCTCGGCCGGCGTCGCGAGGTCGACGTCGATGAGCCCGTCGGAGGACCGGGCGTGGCCGTTGCGGCCCTCCCCGGTCGCGGTGGCGATGGCGGTGTAGACGACGGGCACGGTGGTCCTCCAGGTGGTCGGGGTGGTCACCTGGGCCAAGACACGGTGCCGCCCGGGGATTCCCTCAGCTGCGGGCGGCGAGCACCCGGGCGGCCTCCCGCTCGGCGGCGGTGTTGACCACGCCCGCCCGCGAGCCGCGGAGCTTGGCCGCGACGTGCTCCCCGACCGTCACCGGCAGGTAGCGCGGCACCTCCCCCGGGTCCAGGCAGCTGGGCAGGGTGGAGATGACGGCGTCGACGTCCCCGTCGTGGAAGAACGCGGCCGACCGGCGCCGGCGGATGGCGCCGTCCACGATCGGCGGCTTGACCCGGTGCAGGGTCGAGGACCAGCGCTCGTTGGTCAGCCGCGCGGTCACGTCCCCCAGGTTGACCAGCAGCGCGCCGTCGACCGGGGAGACGTCGTGCCAGCTGCCGTCGGCGGCGAGCACCTGCAGGCCCGGCACCTGGTCGGCCCAGAGCACGGTGACGATCCCGTAGTCGGTGTGCTCGCCCATGCCGGTCAGCTCGCCGTCGAGGTCCACGGTGCCCGGGGGCAGCGCGTAGTTGTTCATCCGCAGCACGTCCAGGGAGTGCCCGGTGATGCGGTCGAAGAAGTCCGCGGGCAGGTCGAGGGCGTCGGCGAAGACCCGGGTGAGGGTGCGGGCGACCCGGGCCGCCTCGGCGAACCACACGTCCACCGCGGCCTGGAAGCCCGCGACGTCCGGCCAGGTGTTGGGCGCGTAGTCCGGCACCGGCAGGTCGGGCACCGCCGGGTAGGTGTCCTGGGAGGCGCCGACGTTGAAGGCCTCGAAGAAGTCGTTCATCCGGGCCGCGGACTCCACGCCCAGCGACAGCGACAGCGACTCGCTCCTCGGCGGGCTGTAGCCGCGGTTGACCTCCGGCGGGGTCCGGACGGCGAGCTTCGCCTCGGTCGGCTGCCCGAAGAAGGCGTCCATCGCGGCGGCGAGCCCGTCGGCCGCGGCCGACGGGACACCGTGCCCGACCACCTGGACGAAGCCGACGGAACGGCAGGCGGCGTCCATGGCCGCGGCGGTCGCAGCCCGGTCACCGACCCCGGTGACGTAGGGGGAGATGTCGACGACGGGGACCTCGAAGCTCACCGGCCCAGGCTGGCGCAGCCGTGTTGCGCCGGTGTCACGGCGGTGTCGCCTCCGGGTCGGGCCAGGCCGGCGCCGAGGACGTCGAAGCCGCGGGCGACCAGCTCGACGAACACGGCCGGGTCGTCGTCGGGGTCCCAGGTGGTGAACGCGGTGATGAGCACGGCGGCGACGGCCTCGGCGACCAGGGCGGCCCGGTGCGGGTCGCCGGGCAGCCGGTCCCGCGTCCACGTCTCGACGGCGTGACCGACGTGCCGGTGGGCGGTGCGGTGGTAGACGTCCAGCTCGGCGTCCTCGGCCACCAACCGGCGCCGGACCGGGAGCACGGCCGCGAAGCCACCGACGAACTCCACGAGGACCGAACGCAGCGCGGCCCACAGCCCTCCGGTGGTGTCGACGTCGGCCAGGAGGCGGGCCAGACGGTCGGCGTCGTCGGGGTGCGGGTCGAAGAGCGCGGCGGCCTTGGTGGGAAAGTGGTTGAAGAAGGTCCGGCGGGAGACCCCGGCGGCCGTGGCGACGTCGTCCACCGTGACGGCGGTGAACCCCTGCCGGGCCACCAGGTCCAGGGCCGCGGCCTGCAGGGCCGACCAGCTGTCCCGGCGCTGCTGCTCGCGCACCGGGAGGGACACGGTTCCCACGCTAGCCCGGGCGCGCTACGGTGACCGCGCTCACGTTGCACTGAGTGCAACCAAACTCGTGTGGAGGTCAGCTGTGGCAGGTCGGATGACGGGCAAGGTCGCGTTCGTGACGGGGGCCGCCCGCGGTCAGGGCCGAAGCCACGCCCTGCGGCTGGCCCAGGAGGGCGCCGACGTCATCGCCGTCGACGTCTGCGCCGACATCGCGACCAACCACTACCCGCTGGCGACCGAGGCCGATCTGGCCGAGACCGCCCGCCAGATCGAGGCGCTGGACCGCCGGGTGGTCACGAGGGTCGCCGACGTGCGCGACCGCGCCCAGCTGGCCGCGGCCGTCGAGGCCGGCATCGCCGAGCTCGGGCGCCTGGACGTCGTCGTGGCCAACGCCGGCATCTGCCCGCTGGGCGCCGACGTCCCGGTCCAGGGCTGGTTCGACGTCGTCGCGGTGAACCTGACCGGCGTGCTGAACGCCGTCGAGGTCGCCCTGCCGCACCTGGGCGCCGGTGCCTCGATCGTCTGCACCGGCTCTGTCGCCGGGCTGCTGTCCGGCGGCACGGACAACCCGCAGAACGGCCCCGGCGGGTCCGGTTACAGCTTCGCCAAGCAGAACGTCGCCCGCTTCGTGCACGAGCTGGCCAAGCAGCTGGCCCCGCAGTCGATCCGGGTCAACGCGGTGCACCCGACCAACGTCGACACCCCGATGTTGCAGAGCGAGCCCATGTACAAGGTCTTCCGGCCCGACCTGGAGAACCCGACCCGGGAGGACGCCATGCTCGCCTTCCCGGCCATGCAGCCGATGCCCATCCCCTTCGTCGACCCCGTCGACATCAGCAACGCCGTGCTGTTCCTGGCCTCCGACGAGGCCCGGTACGTCACCGGCCTGCAGCTCAAGGTGGACGCCGGCGCCCTGCTGGCGACCACGACCTCCGGCGCCCCCGCCTGACCCCGAGGAGATCCCCATGACCACCGCCACCCGCCGCTTCGAGGGCAAGGTCGCCTTCGTCACCGGTGCCGCCCGCGGCCAGGGCCGCGCGCACGCCGTCCGACTGGCCAGCGAGGGCGCCGACGTCATCGCCATCGACGTCTGCGCGCAGCCCGCCACCACGCACTACGCCGGGGCCACCCCGGAGGACCTCGCCGAGACCGTCCGCCAGGTGGAGGCGCTGGACCGCCGCATCGTGGCCCGGCAGGCCGACGTCCGGGACTTCACCGCCGTGCAGGCCGCGGTGACCGAGGGCGTCGCCGAGCTCGGGCGCCTGGACGTCGTCGTCGCCAACGCCGGGATCTGCTCGGCCGGCAACAGCTGGGAGATCACCCTCGAGCAGTGGAACGAGACCGTCGCGGTCAACCTCACCGGGGTCTTCCACACCGCCAAGGCGACCATCCCGACGCTGCTCGAGCAGGGCACCGGCGGCTCGATCGTCATCACCAGCTCGGTGGCCGGGCTGCGCGGGCTGCCGTTCCTGTCGGCCTACGCGGCGACCAAGCACGGGGTCGTGGGCTACGCGAAGTCGCTGGCCAACGAGCTGGCCCAGCACTCGATCCGGGTCAACACCGTGCACCCGCACGGCGTGGCGACCGGGATGACCGTGGACGACCTGGGCCCGCTGATCGCCGCCAACGCGCAGACCCTGGCGCCGATCTTCATGCAGGCGCTGCCCGACCAGTTCTCCCAGCCCGAGGACATCGCGAACGCCGTCGCGTTCCTGGCCAGCGACGAGGCCCGACACGTCACCGGGATCCAGCTGCCGGTGGACCTGGGGACGCTGATCCGCTGACATCGGCCCCAGGCAGGGGAAGCCCTGCACACACCGTCGGGGCTCCCGGGTGTGTGCAGGGCTTCCCCTGCCGAGGGTGGGGCGCGGGGGTCAGGCGAGGGCGGTGCGGGACTCCTCGGCCAGCGCAGCGACGGCCTGCTCGAAGCAGGCGGCGGGGGGCTGGACCAGGCCGGCGCCGACCTGCCCGGTGCCAGCGACCCGGCCCGCCATCCCGGTGTTGATCTGCGGCAGCCAACCGGTGCGGGCGACCGAGACGACGTCGATGCCGGTCGGGGCACCGCGGAAGCCGAGCACCGGCACCTGCATCGCCGGGTTCTCGGTCATCGTGATCTGGTACATCCGCTCGGTGGTGGCCAGCGCGTCGGGCACCGTGCCACCGACGAAGCGGACGATCGCCGGGGCGGCGGCCATGCAGAAGCCGCCGACGCCGTAGGTCTCCATGATCGCGGAGTCGCCGATGTCGGGGTTGGCGTCCTCCGGGCCGTAGTCGCCGAGGAACAGCCCGACCGGGGTGTTGGCCGGCGCGGTGAACCAGCGGTCGCCGGTGCCGGCGGTCTGCACGCCGAACTCGGTGCCGTTGCGGGCGAGCACGGTCACCAGCGTGGAGCCGGGGACGTCGCGGGCGGCGTCCATCGCGAGCTTGGCCGTCGGCATGCCCAGGTTGAGGAAGAAGTGCTCGTTGCCGCCGATGAACCTGAGGACGGCGGCGATGTCGGAGGACGGGGCGTCCACCTCGACGATCGCCGGGGACAGGTCGCGCAGGGTCATCAGCGAGCCGGCCCGGTTGCGGTTGTGCCCCTCGTCGCCCATCTGCAGCATCTGGGCGAGCACGGCCTTGACGTCCAGCGGGTCCGCGGACCGGCTGCGGACGGCGGCCTGGAGCACCGGGCCCAGCGTGCGGGTCATCCAGTGCAGCCGCTCGACCACCTCGGGGCCGTAGGCGCCCATCCGGAGGACCTTGCCCAGGCCCTCGTTGAGGTTGGAGAACGCCTGCCGACCGTCGGTGGGGTCGGTGAGGCACCACATCCACATCGACGGGCTGGTCACCCCGGCCATCGGGCCGACGGCGCGGTGGTGGTGGCAGGGGTCCAGCGCGATGCCGCCCGAGGCCAGCAGCGCCTCGGCGTCCTCGGGGGTCTCGGCCCAGCCCTCGTAGAGGCACGCACCCATGAGCGCGCCGCGCATCGGGCCCGACGCCGTCTCCCAGGTCAGCGGCGGTCCGCTGTGCAGGAGGGTGCGGTCGGGCAGACCCAGCACGTCGCGGGCGGGCAGGACGTCGGTGAGCACCGAGCCCGCGGCCAGCACACGCTCGACGGCGGCCCGGTTGGCGGCGGCCCGGCGCGGGTCCAGCGCGAGCTGGGTGAGGTCCTCGGCCGAGCCGATCGTCGGCGGACGCCACTCGACGTCGGTCACCGCGGCGCCCTGGGCGCGCAGCGCGTCGGAGAAGACGTCGACCCCGGCGGCGACGACGGCGGGCGGGCCGGACAGCAGGCTGGTCACTTCGATGCCCCGATCAGGTCGAGTGCGTGCCGGGTGGCCGCGGAGTTGGAGGCGAAGACGGCGGCGCCGGCAGCGGCGAGGGCGTCGGCCTGGGCCGACCAGCCCTGCGGGTCGCCCTCGGTGCCGACGAGTGCGACCACGACCGGGACCTGCAGGTCGCGCAGGGCCGGGGCGAGCGCACCCGCCGGGTCGGGGTCGGCACCGTGGCCGAGGACGACGTCCAGCAGCAGGACGGCCGGCTCACCGCTGGCGGCCAGCGTCGCGATCGCCTCCAGCCGCAGCGTGGGGTCGATCATCGGGTGCGCTCGGCCGACCGTGAGCGCGTCGTCCCCGAAGTCGACGACCACGTGCCCGCGGGCGGCGAAGTCCGCGCCCAGGTCGAGCTCGGGGCGCAGCGGGGTGTTCGAGCGGACGTCGCCGAGGGCCGGGGCGGCCACCAGCATCGCCTCGTCGGCGAGCGTGCCGCCGGAGTAGAAGCCCTTGAGCACGGCACCGGCGGGCACGGCCCGGTCGGCCCCGGGCCGGGTCGGCCAGGTGGGGACGGCGACGCCCATGTCGCGCAGCAGCGCCTCGACCGCGGCGGTCAGGTCGGGGCTGTCGGCCGAGAGCGCGGCGCTGGACACCGGGGTGGACAGCCCCGCCGACGCGGCGGAGACGCGCTCGGCGACCTCGGGGGCCGGGGGCTTGGAGACCAGCAGCACCCGCTCGGTGGCGGGGTCCTCCTCGAGCATCCGGAGCGCGTCGAGGGTGGCCAGGCCGCCGACGGCGGCGGAGAGGTCGCGGCCGCCGACACCCAGGACGTGGCTGACGCCGACGCCGGCGGTGTCGAGCAGGCAGCTGACCTGCTGGGCGCCGGTGCCGGAGGCGGCGACCAGGCCGACGGGCCCGGGCCGGACGACGTTGGCGAAGCCCAGGAAGACCCCGGCGACGATCGCGGTCCCGCAGTCGGGGCCCATCACCAGCACGCCGGCGTCGTGTGCGGCCTGCTTGAGGGCGATCTCGTGCTCCACCGGGACGCCGTCGCTGAACACCAGCACGCTGCGGCCGGCGGCGATCGCGTCCATCGCCTCGGCGACGGCGTACGGACCGGGCACGCTGACGATCGCCAGCGGGGTCTCGGGCTCCTCGTCCAGGGCCGCGCCGACCGTGCGGGAGGGGATCGCCTGCGCCGAGCCGCGGTCCTCGCGGGCGGTCAGCGCGGCCTCGACCGCGGCGACCGCGGAGGTGAGCTCGGCGTCGTCGGTCGCGGTCAACGCGATGAGGAGCTGGTCGGGCTTGGCCCCGGGGTCGGGCGAGAGGCCCATTCCGGCGGCCAGCTCGAGGTTGAGCGGCGTGGCCATCGCGACCAGCACGGCGGTGACGCCCTCGCGGGCGCCGATCGCCTTGCTGACCTGCATCAACTTGACCGAGTCGGCGTAGACGCCGCTGCGCAGGGAGACGTGCCGGGGCACCTGCTGGAGGTCGCCGGCCGCTGCTGTGGGGGCACTCACCGTCCGGACGCTACAGGCGGAAGTGTCTCAGCGGTGAGGGAAATCCGGATGCAATGATCCCGGCACGAAGATTTAGCGCTGAGGTACTTCCGGACTGTCGGTGGTCGGTGTCACAGTGACCGCTCCCGGTGGGATCGAGCCCGCCGGCTGCGGCGAGTTGCCGTCACGAGCAGGAGGAACCATGGCGTTCGGGTGGAAGCTGTACGGCGACGGGAAGACCCCGCCGCCCGGTCAGGCCGTGGCCCCCGACGAGCGGCTGTCGTGGCCGCTGACGGTCGGGATCGGCGCGCAGCACGTCGTCGCCATGTTCGGTGCGACCTTCGTCTTCCCGCTGATCATGGGCCTGGACGCCAACCTCGCGATCATGATGAGCGGGATCGCGACGATCGTCTTCCTGCTGATCGTGCAGGGGAAGGTGCCCTCGTACCTGGGCACCTCGGCGGCGTTCGTCGGCGGCGTGGCCGCGGTACGGGCCGGCGGCGGTGACAGCGGCGACGTGGTCGGCGCGATCCTGGTCTCCGGCGTCGTCCTGATGATCGTCGGCCTGGTGATCCAGCAGGCCGGTCCGGTCGTGGTCAACAAGGTGCTCCCCCCCGCCGTCACCGGCGCCGTGGTGCTCCTGATCGGCTTCAACCTGGCCCCGGTCGCGGCCCAGACGTACTGGCCCCAGGACCAGTGGGTCGCCTTCGCCACCATGGCCTTCGTCGTCGTGGTGTCCCTGGCGCTGCGCGGCTTCTGGTCGCGCATCTCCATCCTGCTCGGCCTGGTCTTCGGCTACGTGCTCTCCCTGGTGCTCGACGCGAGCATCGGCCAGATCACCGCCCCCGACGGCGCCGGCGTGGTCAGCGCGCACGACCGGGTCAACCTCGACGGGATCGGCCAGGCCGACTGGTTCGGGCTGCCCACCTTCACCGCCCCCAGCTTCTCGGTGAACTTCTCCCTGCTGGTGCTGCCCGCGGTCATCGCGCTCGTCGCCGAGAACGCCGGGCACGTCAAGGCCGTCGGTGAGATGACCAAGCGCAACCTCGACCCGGTCATGGGCCGCGCGGTCTTCGCCGACGGCGTCGGCACCGTGCTCGCCAGCTCCGTCGGTGGCTCCCCCACGACCACCTACGCCGAGAACATCGGCGTCATGGCCGCCACCCGGGTCTACTCCACGGCCGCCTACTACGTGGCCGCGATCGTGGCCATCGTGCTCGGCCTGGTACCCAAGTTCGGCGCCGTGGTCAACGCGACCCCGGGTGCCGTGCTCGGCGGCATCACCGTCGTCCTCTACGGGATGATCGGTCTGCTGGGCGCCAAGATCTGGAAGGAGAACCGGGTCGACTTCGCCAACCCGATCAACCTCGTGCCGCTCGCGGCCGGGATCATCATCGGCATCGGCAACGTCAACCTCCAGGTCACCGACAACTTCTCGCTGTCGGGCATCTCGCTGGGCACCATCGTCGCCGTCGGCGGCTGGCACCTGGCCCGGGCCCTCGCGCCCCGGGAGATGAAGGACTCGCTGGACGCCGAGGACGGCTTCCGGCACGGCACCGGCCCCGCCCTGGGCGCGACCGGTGCGCACACGACCGACGGCGCCGCCGACCCCTCGTCGCTGGATGCACAGACAGGCACCGTGAAGGAGACCCGCACGCAGTGAAGCCCGCACCCTTCGGCTACGCCGACCCCACCTCGCTCGGCGAGGCGCTGTCCGTCCTCCAGAGCGAGGGCGAGGGCGCCAAGGTGATGGCCGGAGGGCAGTCACTGCTCCCCCTGTTGTCCATGCGGTTGGCCTCGCCGACCACGCTCGTGGACATCAACCGGGTGCCCGACCTGGACGCCGTCGTCGTGAGCGACGACGGCGTCCGGGTCGGGGCCCTGGTGCGGCACGTGGACCTGCTGCACCACGCCGGTGCCGCCGCGGTCCAGCCGTTGCTGGCCCGCGCCACCGCGAACGTCGCCCACCCGGCGATCCGCAACCGCGGCACCACCGTCGGCTCGATCGCGCACGCCGACCCCTCCGGGGAGATGACCTCGGTGCTGGCGCTGACCGGTGGCTCGGTCACCGTCGCCACGCCGGCCGGGTCCTCCGTCGTGGACTGGGCGGACTTCTTCGTCGGCCCGCTGGAGACCTCGGTGCACGGCCCGGCCGTCGTCACCGACGCCTTCTTCCCCGCCCTGCCCGCCCGCACCGGCACCGCGTTCGAGGAGATCTCCCGCCGCAAGGGCGACTACGCCGTCTGCGGCGCCGGCGTGACGGTCACCCTCGACCACGACTCGAGGGTCACCTCCGCCCGGGCGTCCTACATCTCCGTCGGGCTGGTGCCCGAGGTGCACGACCTCACCGAGGCCGTCGCCGGCCAGTCCGCCGACACCGCCGACTGGGCCGCCGCCGGCGCCCTGGCCCGCACCCTCGTCGACCCCGACGGCGACCTGCACGCCAGCGCGGACTACCGCCGGCTGCTGGTCGGCGTCCTCACCGAACGCACCCTCGCCCGCGCCGCCCAGGAGGCACAGAACCGATGAGCGTCTCCACCGAGCGCACCATCTCCGTCACCGTCAACGGTGTGCCACGTGAAACGACGGTCCCGGTCCGCCGGCTGCTGTCCGACGCGCTGCGCCACGACCTCGAGCTGACCGGCACCCACGTGGGTTGCGAGCACGGCGTCTGCGGCGCGTGCACGGTGCTGGTCGACGGGCAGCCGATGCGCTCCTGCCTGGTGCTCGCCGTGCAGGTGGACGGCAAGGCCGTCACCACCGTCGAGGGCCTGGCCCGGGACGACGGCCGGGGCGGCGAGGTGCTGCACCCGGTGCAGACCGCCTTCCGCGAGTGCCACGCCCTGCAGTGCGGGTTCTGCACCCCCGGCTTCCTGATGACCATGGCCGCCGGGCTCGAGGCCCGCGACCAGAGCACCGACATCACCGAGGACGAGGTCGACGAGATCGTCGGCGGCAACCTCTGCCGGTGCACCGGCTACGCCAACATCAAGAAGGCCTGCCGGCACGCCGCAGGCCTCATGAAGGAGGCCGCGCAGTGACCACGAAGCTGATGGGCGAGCCGGTCCGCCGGCGGGAGGACCTGCGGCTGATCACCGGCCGCGGGCGCTACACCGACGACATCGGGCACGGCGCGCTCGCCGCCGCCTTCGTGCGCAGCCCCTACGCGCACGCCCGGATCACCGGCATCGAGGTCGACGGCGCCCTGGACGTCGAGGGCGTCGTCGCGGTCTACACCTACGAGGACCTGTTCGGCCCGATGGCCGAGCCGCTCCCCGTGCTCATCCCGCACCCCCAGCTCACCGCCCCGCGCACCGGCTTCCCGCTGGCCCGCGATGTCGTCCAGCACGTGGGTGAGGCCGTCGTGATGGTGGTGGCCACCGACCGGTACGTCGCCGAGGACGTCTGCGACCGGATCGTCGTCACCTACGAGGAGCTGCCGGTCGTCGTGGGCGTCGACGCCTCCCGGGCCGCCGTGCACGCGGTGCACGAGGACGTCCCGGACAACGTGGCCGCGCGGCACCACCAGGAGACCGGCGACGTGGAGGCCGCGCTGGCCGCCTCGACGCACACGCTGTCCTTCACCCAGTACATCGAGCGCAGCGCCTGCATGCCGATGGAGGGCAAGGGCGTGCACGCGGTGTGGAACCACGACGACTCCTCGCTGCGGGTGCACACCTCGACCCAGGCCTCCACCTCGGTGCGGGCCGCGATCGCCGCCAAGCTGCAGCTGTCGTTGGAGAAGGTCGAGGTCGTCGCGCCCGACGTCGGCGGCGGGTTCGGCGTCAAGATCGTGCACCCGTGGCCCGAGGAACTGCTGGTCCCGATGGCCGCCATCGCGCTCGGCCAGCCCGTGCACTGGGCCGAGGACCGTCGCGAGCACTTCATCTCCTCCGCGCACGAGCGCGAACAGCGCCAGGAGATCACCGTCGGCTACGACGACGAGGGCCGGGTGACCGCGCTGGACGTCCGCGCCTGGCACGACAACGGCGCGTACACGCCCTACGGGATCATCGTGCCGATCGTGACGGCCACCCAGCTGGTGGGCCCGTACGCCGTCCCGGTCTACCGGGTGCGGATCGACAGCGTCTACACCAACACCGTCATCGTCACGCCCTACCGAGGCGCCGGTCGCCCCCAGGGCTGCTACGCGATGGAACGCACGATGGACCGGATCGCCCAGCACCTCGGGCTCGACCGGGCCGAGGTGCGCCGCCGCAACCTGATCGGCAAGGACCAGTTCCCCTACGACCACCACCTGACGTTCCAGGACGGTCGCCCGGTCATCTACGACTCCGGTGACTACGAGGGCCTGCTGGACAAGCTGGTCGCCCTGGTCGGCTGGGACCGCGCCGAGGAGCGCCGGGCCGAGGCCGCCTCCCGCGGCAAGCAGCTGGGCATCGGGATGGCCATGTACGTCGAGGGCACCGGCCCCGGCCCCTACGAGGGCGGCCACGTGCAGGTGCTGGGCTCGGGCAAGGTGCTGGTCTCCACCGGGCTGACCAGCCAGGGCCAGGGTCACGAGACGGCGTTCGC
This sequence comes from Geodermatophilus sp. Leaf369, assembly GCF_001424455.1. NCBI lineage: Bacteria > Bacillati > Actinomycetota > Actinomycetes > Geodermatophilales > Geodermatophilaceae > Geodermatophilus > Geodermatophilus sp. Leaf369. Next base: position 1,745,543 of record NZ_LMQA01000001.1, read on the forward strand.
GCAGATCGTGGCGCACGAGCTGGGCGTCCCGATCGAGGACGTCGAGGTCACCACCGGCGACACCCGGCGCTTCGGTTACGCCGTGGGCACCTTCGCCTCCCGCGCGGCGGTGATGAGCGGCAACGCCATCGCCCTGGCCGCCCGCGGGGTGCGCGCCAAGGCGCTGCGGATCGCCGCGGAGATCCTCGAGGCCGACGTCGACGACCTCGAGATCGACGAGGGCGTGGTGCAGGTCAAGGGCACGCCCGGGACGGCGATCCCGCTGCGCACCGTGGCCGTGCTGTCGAACCCGCTGCGGTACGCCTTCGACGAGGCCGCCCGGCAGGCCACCCAGTTCGCCGGCCCCGGCGACGACAGCAAGCCCCCGGTCGCCGTCGGCGACGCCCCCGGCCTGGAGCACGTCGACTACTACTCCCCGATCCGGTCGACCTTCGCCTCGGGCGCGCACGCCGCGGTGGTGGAGATCGACCCGACCACCTGGGAGATCGACGTCGTCGACTACGCCGTCGTGCACGACTGCGGGAACATCGTGAACCCGATGATCGTCGAGGGCCAGGTGCACGGCGGGGTCGCCCAGGGCGTGGGCGGGGCGCTCTACGAGCGGATGGCCTACGACAGCGACGGCCAGCTGCAGAACGCCTCGTTCATGGACTTCCTGATGCCCTACGCCAGCGAGGTCCCCGACGTGGTCATCGACCACCAGGAGACCCCGTCCCCGCTGAACCCGCTGGGCCTCAAGGGCGCCGGTGAGGCCGGCGTCATCCCGGGCACCGCCTGCATCGCCTCGGCCATCGAGGACGCGGTCGGTCTCCGGATCGCCGCGATGCCGATCAGCCCCACCGAGCTCTACGACCTCGTCCGCTCCCCCGACGCCGAGCGCGTCCCCGCCGCCATCCCTGGAGTCCCCGCGTGAAGCTCGACGGCACCGCCACCCTGTCCGCTCCCCCCGCCGCCGTCTGGGCCGCGATCACCGACCCCGCGGTGCTGGCCCGCACCATCCCCGGCTGCCAGGGCCTGGAGCGCACCGGCGAGGACGAGTACGCGATGACCGTCTCGGTCGGCGTCGGCGCGATCCGCGGCGTCTACGCCGGTGAGGTGAAGCTGACCGACAAGACCGAGCCCACCCGCTACGTCATGCACGCCTCGGGCTCCGGCGGGCCCGGTTCGGTGCGGGCCACCGTGCCGATCACCCTGGAGGAGGTCGAGGGCGGCACCAGGCTGACCTACGACGCGGACGCCGTGGTCGGTGGCGCCGTGGCCGGGGTCGGCCAGCGGATGATCACCGGGGTGGCCAAGCGGCTGGCCGGGCAGTTCTTCTCCGCCATCGACGCCGAGCTCACCGGCACCGCCCCGGCGCCGGCGGCCCCGGCGAACGCGAACGTGACGCCCTCGGCCGCCGCGGTCAGCGACACCGCCGCACAGACCGGATCGGCCGCACCTGCCGCTGCGGCTGCCCCGGCCACCCGGTTCGCCGCCCCCGCAGCCACCGCCGCCGGCGGGTCGGCCCCGGCCGAGCTGGCCCTGGCCGCCGTCGGTGGCGGGGTGCTCACGCTGCTCGGTGTCCTCGTGGGGTACCTGCTGGGCCGCCGGGCCTGACCCGGCCGGGCTGACGAGAAGCGCCCTTCTCGTCCGGGGGCAACGGAACGGTTCCGCATCAGATGATCACTGCGGGGTTGCCGGAGTCGATCACGGGGCAGTGAGCCCCGACGACGCCGCACCCGCGGCGCACCTCACCGACGGAGGCATGCGCCCATGGGCGACTCTTTCCGGAACGCACTCGACAACGTCGTGGCGTTCCTCCCCGCACTGCTCTTGTTCATCATCATCCTGGCCATCGGCTACTTCATCGCCAAGGCGCTGGAGAAGGTGCTGGTCAAGGTGCTCGAGAAGGTCGGCTTCGACCGGGCGGTCGAGCGCGGCGGCATCAAGAAGGCCCTGCAGAACTCGCAGTACGACGCCTCGCAGATCCTCGCGAAGATCGTCTTCTACGCGGTCATGCTGTTCGTGCTGTCCACGGCGTTCGGCGTTTTCGGCCAGAACCCGATCAGCGACTACCTGTCGGCGATCATCGGCTACCTGCCCAAGGTCTTCGTCGCGATCCTGATCCTGGTCATCGCCGCTGCAATCGCTGCCGGCGTCAAGCTCCTGGTGCAGAACACCCTGGGCTCGCTGTCCTACGGCAAGATCCTGGCCAACGTCGCCTCCACGGTGATCCTGGCCCTGGGTGTCATCGCCGCGCTGAACCAGCTCGAGATCGCCCAGAACGTGGTCAACGCCGTCCTCTACGCCACGCTCGCCGCGCTCGTCGGCGTCGTCGTCGTGGCCGTCGGTGGTGGTGGCATCGTGCCGATGCGCCAGCGCTGGGAGAACGCGCTGTCCAAGGTCGAGGCCGAGGCCCCGAACATGAAGCGCGAGGCGGCCAACGCCAGCTCCCCGCGGGACGCCATCCGCCAGGAGGCCCAGCAGTACCGCCCCGACGACCAGCAGGGCCAGCAGCAGTACGCGAGCCAGCAGGGTCAGCAGTACTCCGGCCAGCAGCAGTACGGCCAGCCGCAGACCGGCCAGCAGTACGGCGCCAGCGCCTACGGCCAGCAGCCCTACGACCAGCAGCAGGGCGGCGACCCCAGCCAGGCCTACGGCGACCAGGGCCAGCGCTACGGCCAGGGCACGACCGAGCAGTACGGCGCCGAGGGCCAGCGCTACGGCCAGCCCGAGGGCCAGCAGCAGCAGTACGGCCAGCCGCAGGGGTACTCCACCGAGGCCGTCCCGGTCCCGGACCCCTCGCAGGCCTACGCCCAGCCCCCGGTCCAGCAGGAGGACCCGGGCACCCAGCAGCTCCCCCGGGCCACCGGCTACGAGCGGCTCGAGGGCGACCAGGGTCAGGGCGGCCAGCAGCGCTGACCCACCCCGCACCTGCGAGCGCCCCTCCCGACCACGGTCGGGAGGGGCGCTCGTGCGTTCAGCCCGCGGACAGCCCCAGCACGAGCGTGTCGGCGTAGGTCCGGGCGATCTCGGCGGCGGTGAAGGTCGACGTCCCGGGGTCGAACCAGCGGTTGGTCCAGGACACCATCCCGATCACCCCGGCCGCGACGACGTACGGGTCACCACGGACGGCGAAGGTCCCGTCGTCGGCCCCGGCCGCCACGATGGCCACGACGGCGTTCTCGTAGCGCTTGTTGACCCGCCGCATGTGCTGAGCCCACTCCGAGCGGTCCGGGGTGACGGCGCGCAGGTCCTCCTGCAGGTAGACGTAGAGGAACGGGTGGCTGCGGGCGTAGCTGGCCATCATCTCGGTGACCAGCTCACGCAGCTTGTCCGCAGGCGTCCCCGGGCCGGCCGCGATCGCCTCGGCGCGCTCGGCGTTGCGCTCCACCGTCTCGCCGACGACGTCCTGGAAGAGCTCCTGCTTGCTGCCCACGTAGTGGTAGAGCGAGGCCCGGTCCATGCCGAGCTCGGCGGCGACGTCGGCCAGCGTCGTCCGGGCGTAGCCGCGGCCCGAGAAGACCCGGGCCGCGGCCGTGACGATCTCGGCCCGGCGCTCGGCGAACGCGGGCTTGCCGGAGTCCCGCCGGGCGGCCCGGCGCCGACCGAGGTCGCTGGAGGGCTCGGGGGAGCTCACCTCACTCCCGGGACGCGCGCTCCGCCGCGCGACCGGCCTGGTAGGCCTCCCAGTAGGTGCGGTGGTGGCTGAACGGCTCGTCCCGGTCCTCGACCGCGGCCCGGACGCCGTCGGCCCGCTGGATGCGCTCGAAGTCCGCCATCGCGGGCCCGGCGATCGCCATCGCGTCGGCGTCGTTGGCCGCGGCGATCGCGGAGGCGATGCCCATCGCGTCCCACCAGCGGTTGGTGGCCTCCTTGTGGCTGTAGAGCATCTCCAGCGGCACGTGGCTGATCCGCTCGGCGTAGGTGCGGGCCACCGCCATCACCTCGTCGGCGGGGACGGCCTTGTTCACCAGGCCGTACTGCTCGGCCTCGGTGCCGGTCATCGAGTCGCCGGTGAACAGCCACTCCTTGGTCTTGCGCATGCCCAGGTGCACCGGCCACATGCCGAAGGTGTGGATCTCGCCCATGGTGCGGGCCTCGGGCTGGCCGAAGGTCGCGTCGTCGGCGGCGAACACCACGTCGAGGACGCCGGCCAGGTCCAGCCCACCGGCCACGCAGGCTCCGCGGACGACGCCGACGGTGGCCTGCCGGATGCGCCACAGCCGCATCCAGCGCTCGCGGGACTCGTGGAACTCGCGGCGGCTGAAGATGGGGGCGCGGCGGTGCGGGCGGCTGTCCTCGGGCCGCGAGGGCTCACCGGTGCCCCAGAGGTAGCCCCACTCGGACAGGTCGTAGCCGGTGCAGAAGTTCTTGCCGTTGCTGGCGACGATGAGCACCCGGGTGTCGTCGTCGCTGTCCAGGTCGTCGAGGACGTCGTCCATCTCGTCGCGCAGCTGCCGGCACAGCGCGTTGCCCCGGTCGGGCCGGTTCAGCGTCATGGTGGCGATCCGGCCCTCCTTCTCGTAGGTGAGCATCGATGGTGTCGGCACCCTGCGGCCCATGTCGGTTCCTCCGTCGTCGTCCCGGCTGTCGTCAACGCCAACGTAGGTGTTGACAGCCCGACGTGTCCAGGGCCACAGTCGCCCCATGACCGACGTCGACGTCGTGGTGGTGGGAGCCGGCTTCGCCGGTCTGCGCGCGTTGCACACGCTGCGCGAGCGCGGGCACAGCGTGGCCGTGCTGGAGGCCGGGGACGGGATCGGTGGCGTGTGGCACTGGAACCGCTACCCCGGGGCGCGCTGCGACGTCCGCAGCCACGACTACTCCTACGGCTTCGACCCCGACCTGGAGCAGGAGTGGCGCTGGACCGAGCGCTACGCGACCCAGCCGGAGATCCTGCGCTACGTCGACCACGTGGTGGAGCGCTTCGACCTGGCCCGCGACGTGCACCTGCACACCCGGGTGACCCGGATGGTGTTCGGTGACGGCGGGTGGGACGTGGAGACCACGGCCGGCGCCTGGCGGGCCCGCTTCGTGGTCATGGCCACCGGCCAGCTGAGCGTGCCCAAGGACCCCGAGCTGCCCGGGCAGGACGACTTCACCGGCACCGTGCTGCACACCGCCCGGTGGCCGAAGGAGGGCGTCGACCTCAGCGGGAAGCGGGTCGGCGTCATCGGGACCGGGTCGTCGGGCACCCAGCTCATCCCCGTCGTCGCCGAGCAGGCCGCGCACCTCACCGTCTTCCAGCGCACCCCGAACTTCTCCATCCCGGCCACCAACGCCCCCGTGGACGACGCCGAGGACGCCGCGGTCAAGGCCGTCTACCGGGAGCGACGGGAGGCCGCGCGCACCTCGCCGACCGGGCTGAGCTTCCCGGTCAGCCGGGAGTCCGCCCTCGAGGTCGACCCCGAGGAGCGCCGTCGGCACTACGAGGAGCAGTGGCCGACCACCGGCTTCGGGTTCCTGCTGGCCTACCGCGACCTGATGCTCGACGAGGCGGCCAACGCCACCGTCGCGGACTTCGTCCGGGCCAAGATCACCGAGAAGGTGACCAAGCCCGAGCTGCTGCCGCACCTGCTGCCCGAGGGCTACCCGTTCGGGGCCAAGCGGCCGCCGGTGGACTCGGGGTACTTCGAGACCTTCAACCGGGACGACGTCGACCTGGTCGACGTGCGGGACACCCCGGTCACCGGCTTCACCCCGCGCGGGCTGCAGACCACCGAGCGGGAGGTCGAGCTCGACGTCGTCGTCTTCGCCACCGGGTTCGACGCGATGACCGGGGCGCTGCTGAAGCCCGAGATCGTCGGCCGGGACGGGCTCACGCTGCGCGAGGCGTGGTCGGGCGGGCCGCGCACCTACCTGGGCGTCCAGGTGGCCGGGTTCCCCAACCTGTTCGTCATCGCCGGTCCGGGCAGCCCCTCGCTGCTCTCGAACGTCCTGCTGAGCATCGAGCAGCACGTCGACTGGGTGGCCGACCTGCTCGAGGCCGCCGGGGAACGCGGCGCGGACGTGATCGAGGCCGATGCCGCCGCCCAGGACCGGTGGGTCGACCACGTCAACGAACGGGCCGAGGCCACGCTCTACCCGCAGGCCCGCAGCTACTACATGGGGGACGACGTGCCCGGCAAGCCACGGGTGTTCACGCCCTACGTCGGCGGGGTGCGTGGCTACACCCGGGTCCTGGACAAGGTCGTGGCCGACGGCTACGACGGGTTCCACCTCACGGCGGCCGCCCGGTGACCGCGCACCCGCTCTCCCCCGCCCGGCGGCGCGAGCTGCTGGAGGAGCGCTTCCCGACGTGGACGCCGCGGACGCTGTCCGGCGCGCTCGACCACGCCTGCACCGAGTTCGCCGACCGGCCGTTCGTGCTCACCGACCGGGTGCGGTGGACGTACGCCGAGGTCGCCGAGCGCTCCCGCCGGCTGGCGGCCGGACTGGCCGGGCTGGGGGTGCGGGCCGGGGACCACGTGGGGGTGGTGCTGGCCAACTACGCGGAGTTCCCGGTGGTCACCCACGCGCTGAGCCGGCTGGGGGTCACCGCCGTCCCGATCAACTTCCTGAACCGGACCGCGGAGCTCGGCTTCGTGCTGCGCCGCTCGCACGCCGTCGCACTGGTGGTCATGGACTCCTTCCGGGGCACCGACCACCTGGCGATGCTCGACGAGCTGGCCCCGGGCTGGGAGACCGCCGGGGGCGGGGAGACACTGCCCGAGCTGCGGCACGTCGTCGTCGTGGAGACCGGGCAGGCCCTGCCCCGCAAGGGCACGACGACGCTGGCCGCGCTCTCCGAGACCGCGCCGATCCAGGACTCCACCGGGGACCCGGACGACGCCGCGGTGCTGCTGTTCACCTCCGGCACGACCGGCGAGCCCAAGGGCGTGCCGCTCACCCACGACATGCTGCTGCGGGCGGCGTTCTCCTCGGTCTTCGGCCGGGCCTTCGCCGACGGCCACCGGCTGACGTTCTCGCTGCCGATGTACCACGTGTACGGCTTCGTCGAGGGCCTGCTGACGGTGCCGTTCGTGGGCGGCTCGCTGGTCGCGCAGCTGTCCTTCGACGCGGCGAACACCGTGGCCGCGATCGAGGAGCACCGCTGTGACGACGCGCTCCTCATCCCCACGATGACGCTGGCGGTGCTGGCCGAGCTGCGGGAGAACGTGCACGACGTGTCGTCGCTGACCCACCTGTTCTCCTCGGGCGGGGTGTCCCCCGCGGGCATCTGGGACGCCATCGACGAGGTGTTCGGCGACGTCGAGGTGGTCACCGGCTACGGGCAGAGCGAGACGACGGCCTCCACCACGTGCACCCGCCCGGAAGACCCGCCGGACCGACGGCGCACCACGAACGGCCGGGTGCGGGACGCCGGCGTCGCCGGGGACCCCGCGCTGGACCGGCGGCTGGTCGTGTACCGCACCGCGGACCCGGTGACCGGGGAGCCGCTGGAGCCCGGCGCGGTCGGCGAGCTGCTGGCCCGCGGCCCCGGCGTGATCACCGGCTACTTCGAGAACCCGGCCGCCGACGCCGCGACCTTCACCGCCGACGGGTGGCTGCGCACCGGTGACCTGGGCTCGGTGGACGCCGACGGGTGGCTGCGGCTGGCCGGCCGGGTCAAGGACTGCTATCGCTGCGGCGGGGAGCAGGTGGTGCCCGGGGACGTCGAGGTGGTCCTGGCCGAGCACCCCGGGATCACCACGGCGCTGGTCGTCCCGCTGCCCGACGAGCGGATGGGCGAGGTCGGCGTCGCCTGGGTGGTGCTGGCCCCGGGCGCCGAGCTGGACGCCGCCGAGGTGCTGGCCTTCGCCGCGCAGCGGCTGGCCCGGTACAAGGTGCCCCGGCACGTGCTGGCCATCGCACCGGACCAGATCCCGCTGACGCCGTCCGGTCGGCCCCGCAAGTTCCTGCTGGCCGAGCGGGCGAAGCAGACCCTGGCGTGAGCACCTTCCCGCGCGCGTCGGACGCCGTCCGGGAGCGGTGGACCGCCGCCGGCGCGTACGACGGCACGCTGCTCGACTCCTGGGTCTCCGGTGCCGACCCCGACCGGCTCGCCCTGGTCGACGGCGACGTCCGGCTGACCTACGCCGAGCTCGACGACCGGGTGGTGCGGACGACCGCGGGGCTGCGCCGGCTCGGCGTCGGGCCCGGGGACGTCGTGGCCCAGCAGCTGCCCAACTGGTGGGAGGCGCTCGTCGTCCACCTCGCCGCGATCCGGCTCGGCGCGGTGAGCAACCCGCTGATGCCGATCCTGCGGGACTCGGAGATGCGGTTCGCGCTGCGCTCGGGCGGGGCGCGGGTGCTCGTCGTCCCCGGGGTGTTCCGCGGGTACGACCACACCGCGATGGCGCAGCGGCTGCGGGCGGACTGCCCGGCCCTCGAGCACGTGGTGACCGCCCGCGCGCCCGGCTTCGACGAGCTGCTCTCCACCACCGAGGGCGGGCACGCCGAGCCGGGGCGCACCAGCGGCGACCCGGTGTGCCTGCTCTACACCTCGGGCACCGAGTCCGACCCCAAGGGCGCCGTGCACAGCCACGACACCCTCGGCCACGAGGACCGCAGCATGGTCGCCCACCTGCAGCTCACCGGGGACGACGTCGTGCTCGCGGCCTCGCCGGTCGCGCACGTGACCGGGGTGCTCTACGGCTTCCACCTGGCGTCGCTGCTGGGCACCGCGGTCGTGTTCTGCGACGTCTGGTCCCCGGAGCGCGGCTGGGCGCTGGTCGAGGCCGAGGGCTGCAGCGTCACGGTCGCAGCCACCCCGTTCCTGCACGGGCTGACGCACTCCCCGGCCCGGCCGGCGTCGTCGTCCCTGCAGGTGTTCGGGTGCGGCGGGGCCGACGTGCCGCCCGAGCTGGTGCGGGAGGCCGCCCGCGACCTGGACTGCACGGTGGTGCGGGTCTACGGCTCCACCGAGATCCCCACCGTCACCGCCGGGCACGCCGACGACCAGGCCGACCTGCGCGCGGACACCGACGGCCGGGTGGTCGGCCTCGGCGAGCTGCGGGTGGTGGACGACGAGGAGCGCGAGGTGCCGGCCGGCACGGTCGGCCACCTGCGGGCCCGGGCCCCGGAGATGTTCCTGGGCTACCACGGCCTCGACCGGCAGGTGGTGGACGCCGACGGCTGGTTCGTCACCGGGGACCTGGGCCGGGTCGACGGGGCCGGGTTCCTCACCGTCACCGGCCGCAGCAAGGACCTGATCCTGCGCGGCGGGGAGAACATCAGCGCCAAGGAGGTCGAGGACCTGCTGTACCGGCACCCCGACGTCGCCGACGTCGCGGTGGTGGCCGTGCCGGACCCGGTGCTGACCGAGCGGGGCTGCGCCGTCGTCGTCCCCCGGGCCGGGGCGACGGTGACCCTGGCGTCGCTCACCACGTTCCTCGACGGGCTCGGCATCGCCCGGCAGAAGTACCCGGAGTCGCTGGTGCTGGTCCAGGAGCTGCCTCGCACCCCCACCGGGAAGATCCAGAAGAACGTGCTGCGGGCGTCGGTACGGAACAGTCCGGCCGGTTGATGCGCTGGGCCTGACATGCCCAAGACCTGGTTCATCACCGGGGCCTCCCGCGGTTTCGGTCGCGAGTGGTCCATCGCCGCCCTCGAGCGCGGGGACGCAGTCGCCGCCACCGCGCGGGACACCGCCTCCCTGGACGACCTCGCCGCCCGCTTCGGCGACCGGCTGCTCCCGATCCGGCTCGACGTGGACGACCGGGCCGCGGTGTTCGCGGCCGTCGAGCAGGCCCACGCGCACTTCGGCCGGCTCGACGTCGTGGTCAACAACGCCGGCTACGGCCAGTTCGGGATGATCGAGGAGGCCTCCGAGGCCGAGGTCCGCGCCCAGTTCGAGACCAACGTGTTCGGCGCCTTCTGGGTCACCCAGGCCGCGCTGCCCTTCCTGCGCGCACAGGGCTCGGGCCACGTGCTGCAGGTCTCGAGCATTGGCGGGATCTCCGCGTTCCCGAACATCGGGGTCTACAACGCCTCCAAGTGGGCCCTGGAGGGCTTCTCCCAGGCCCTGGCTGCCGAGGTCGCCGACTTCGGCGTGCACGTGACGCTCATCGAGCCCGGCGGGTTCGACACCGACTGGGGCGGCGCCTCGGCCAAGCACGCCACGCCGAACCCGGCCTACGACACGTTCCGGGAGAAGGCCGCCGAGCAGCGCAAGGCCCGGGTCTCCTCCCCCGGCGACCCGGCCGCCTCCGCCGCCGCGGTGCTCCAGGTCGTGGACGCCGAGAACCCGCCGCTGCGGGTCTTCTTCGGCTCGGCCCCGCTGGGCATCGCCACCGCCGACTACGAGAAGCGCCTGGCCGGCTGGCAGGAGTGGCAGCACGTGGCCGAGCTGGCCCAGGGCTGAGTCCCTGCGCTGCCCCCGGCGCTACCGCCGGCCGATGAGGCCGGCGGCGGCGTCGGCCAGCAGGGAGTCCACGGTCTCCTCGGCGTCGGCGCGGTTGGCACCGATGCCGCCCGAGGGCCCGCGCTTGGCCCAGCCGACGACGTAGGTGCCGGTGGGTCCGCCGGTCACCCGACCGGCCTGGTGCGGCACCCGGCCGAGCTCCTCGTCGAAGGGCAGTCCCGGCAGCTCCGTGCCGCGGTGGCCGATCGCCCGCACCACCAGCTCGGTGGGGACGGTCGTGCTCCCCTCGCTGCCGGTCAGGGTGATGCCCTCGACCCGCTCGCTCCCGACCAGCTCGGTGGTGGCCCGGTCGAAGGCGAACACGATCCGGCGGCCGGGCCCGGGGGCGGCCGACAGGTCGTCGTCGAACCGGTCGAGCCCGGCGAACAGCTCGCCCAGGCTGCCGGGGGCCGCGCCGTCGGGGGCCTCCCCGGCGAGCACGGTGCGGACGCCGGCCAGGTGGGTCAGCGCGCGCAGCTCCGACCGGCTGCAGGCGGCGTCCTCGGCACCGCGACGGCCGACCACCACCACCTCGCGCAACGCGCTCGTGTGCAGCGCCTCGAGCGCGGCCGGGGAGGTGTCGGTGCCGGCCAGCCGGCCGGCGTCCCCGGCGAGCATCCGGGCCACGTCGAGCGCGACGTTCCCGGTGCCGACGACGACGACCCGTTGCACCCGGGTCAGGTCGACCGGCGCGGCCTCGGGGTGGCCGGTGTACCAGTTGACGACCTCGCGGGCCGAGACGCTGCCGGCCAGCTCCTGACCCGGCACGTCCAGTGCCCGGTCCCCGGCGGCACCGGTGGCGTAGAGGACGGCGTCGTAGCGGGCGGCGAGCTCGGCCGGGGTGACGTCCCGCCCGACCTCGACGCCGGTGCGCAGGGTGACCCGGGGGTGCCGGAGCACCGCGGTGGTGTGCTCGAGCACCCGCCGGGTGCCCGGGTGGTCCGGGGCCACGCCCCAGCGGGCCAGTCCGCCCGGCGTCCCGAGCCGCTCGAGGAAGGTCACCCGGGCCTCGGTGGCCCGCAGGATCGACTGGGCCGCGTAGACGGCGGCCGGCCCGGTGCCGACGACGGCGACCTCCAGCCTGCCCACCTTCGACAGGTCCACGGTCGGGAAGCGCGGGGCATCCCACACCGGGGCCGCCGGTGCGTCGGGCCGGGTGAACCAGTCGGCGTTGACCTGGGCGAACACCTGCTGGTCGGGCCGGAGCACCCAGGTGGGGGCGATGGCGTCCACCGGGCAGGCGTCGGCGCAGGCGCCGCAGTCGATGCAGGTGGCCGGGTCGACGTACAGCGTCTCGGTGTGGCCGAACTCCGGCTCGTCGGGCGTGGGGTGGATGCAGTTGACCGGGCAGACCGAGACGCAGGAGGCGTCCGAGCAGCAGTTCTGGGTGATCGCGAACGCCATGTCGTCGTCGTCCTCAGAGCATGTGCAGGCGGCGGTAGACAACCACCGCGGGACCGGTGAGCAGGCCGCACTCGCCCAGGAAGGCCATCAGGTGCCGGCTGCTGGTGCGCATCATCGCGTGGTGGTGCTTGTTGCCGGCGGCCTCGCGCTCGGCCCGGTCGGCGTCCAGCCCGGCAGCGGTGTAGACGTCGCGGTGCACCAGGTTCGTCACCACCACCGACGTCACGATGGCGATCAGCAGGGCCGAGGCGCGCAGCCGGGGCTTCGAGGCCCCGACGAGCGACTCCCGCATCTCCTGCCGGGCGTAGGTCATGTGCCGGGACTCCTCGACCACGTGGATCCGGCTGGTCGTGCGGATCATCGGCAGGACGTCCTCGCCCCGCATCCAGTCGCGCTGCATGACGTCGAGGACCTCCTCGGCGACCAGGGCGGCCCCGAAGGCCCGCTCGGCGCCGGCGACGGTCTTGAAGAACCGACCCAGCTCGATGCCGCTGCGCTTGGGCGCGTAGCCGGTGGCGCCGAGCTTCTCGCAGGCCCGGGCGAACATGATCGAGTGCCGGCACTCGTCGGCGATCTCGGTGAGCGCGAACTGGAAGTCCTTGCGGGTGGCGTCCCCGGCGTAGTGCTCCCGCAGCAGCATCTGCTGCAGGATCATCTCGAACCAGATGCCGGTGCTCATGATCGAGGCGACCTCGTGCCGGGTGAGCGTGACCCGCTGCTCCTCGGTCATCTCGTCCCACAGGGGCGTGCCGTAGAGGGTGCTCCACTCCGGGTTCAGCCCGTGCAGACCCTCGCCCAGCGGCTCGTCCCAGTCGACCTCGGTGCTCGGGTCGTAGGAGAGCTGGGCGGCGGAGTCCAGCAGCCGGCGCGCGACCTCCTCGCCGTCCCGGGCCCCGGCGTGGAAGACGCCGGTGAGCTCGTCGGTGGTGGCGTTCGGCAGGGTGCTGGTCATCGCTGGGTCCTCCGCTGTCCGGGAACAGTGCGTGTGACCGTTGGTCACAGGTAAGAGGATGCCGGTCGGCGGCGGTACGTGCAACCCCAGGACACACGCGTCATCCCGTCGAGCACCTTCCGCTCCGGGTCTCTCATCGCTAAGGTAAATCCATGACGAGCAGGCGCGTACGCATCGGCATCGACACCGGCGGCACCTTCACCGACGTGGTGGCGGTGGACGAGGAGACCGGCGCGACGACGACGACGAAGACGCCCTCCACCCCGGGCAACCCGGCCGACGGGTTCCTCGCCGGCGTCCAGAAGGTCCTGGACATGCTGGGCATCACCGACGCCGCCGCGGCGATCGAGGCGGTCAGCCACGGCACGACGGTGGCGACCAACCAGCTGCTCGAGGGCAAGCTCGACCGGATCGGGTTCATCACCACCGAGGGCTACGCCTCGGTGCTGGAGATCGCCCGCCAGTCAGTGCCCGACGGCTACGGCAACAGCTACTTCTGGGTCAAGCCGCCGCGGATCGTGCCGGCCGACCTGGTCAAGACCGTCGGCGGGCGGCTGGACCACACCGGCACCGAGGTGCGCCCCTTCGACCGCGAGCAGGCCGTCGCGGCCGCCCGGTTCTTCAAGGACGCCGGGATCACCACCGTCGGGGTCTGCTTCCTGCACGCCTACGCCAACGACACCCACGAGCGCGCCATGCTCGACGTGCTCCACGTGGAACACCCCGACTGCGTCGTCTCCATCTCCTCCGGCGTGCTGCGGGAGTACCGCGAGTACGAGCGCTCGGTGACCACGCTGGTCGACGCCGCGGTGAAGCCGAAGGTGGCCGCCTACGTCACCAACATCCGCCGGCGCCTGGACGAGCTGGCCCCTGACGTGCCCTTCTACGTGATGAAGAGCAACGGCGGCGTGCTGTCGGCCGAAGAGGTCGTGCACCAGCCGATCACCACGATGCTCTCCGGCCCGGCCGCCGGCGCCCTGGGTGCCGCGCTCATCGCCGGCACCGCCGGGTTCGACCGGATCCTGACCTGCGACGGCGGCGGCACGTCCACCGACGTCACCGTGGTCATCGACGGCGAGCCCGCGCTCACCACCGAGGGCACCGTGGGCGACTACCCGTCCAAGATCCCGATGATCGACGTCGTCACCGTGGGCGCCGGCGGCGGCTCCATCGCCTGGCTGTCGCCGGAGGGCACGCTCAAGGTCGGCCCCCGCTCGGCCGGCGCCGACCCGGGCCCGATGTGCTACCCCAGCCGCGGCCCCGAGCCCACCGTCACCGACGCGCACGTCGTCCTCGGCCGGATCCCCCCGCACCTGCTGGGCGGGGAGATCCCGCTGTCGGTCGAAGCGGCCCGCGGCGGCCTCGAGAAGCTGGGCGGGGAGCTCGACCTGTCCCTGGAGCGCGCGGCCACCGGCATCCTGGAGATCTCGGCCTGGAACCAGGCCAACGCGCTGCGCCAGGTGACCGTGGCCCGCGGTCTCGACGTCCGCGACTTCACCCTGACCACCTTCGGCGGCTCGGGCTCGCTGCTGGCCTGCCGGCTGATGGACGTGCTGGGCCTGCCGCGCACCCTGGTGCCGCCGAACCCGGGCAACGTCAGCGCGTTCGGGCTGCTCACCGTGGACGTGCGCAACGACTACGTGCAGACGATGGTCACCCGGCACACCGCGCTGGACCCGGCCGCGGTCGGCGCCGCGTTCGCCGCGCTCGAGGCCCAGGCCGCGACCGCACTGGACGGCGAGGGCTTCACCCGCGACGAGCAGAAGATGCAGCGGACGGCGGACCTGCGCTACGTCGGCCAGGCCTTCGAGGTGCGGGTGCCCGTGCACGGCGAGGACCTCGACGAGGTCGCCGCGGCCTTCCACGCCGCGCACCGCCAGCTCTACGGCTACGACTTCGCCGCCGACCCCCGCCAGGCCGTGGAGTGGGTGAACCTGCGGGTCAGCGGGATCGGCCCGATCCGTCGTCCGGCCATGGTCCCGGCCCCCGAGCGGACGTCGGGGTCGGTCGCCGACGCCGTCTCCGGCTCGCGCCGGGTCTTCTTCGACACCGAGTGGGTCGACACCCCCACCTACACCCGCACCGAGCTCCAGCCCGGCGACGTCGTCGCCGGCCCGGCGATCGTGGAGGAGTTCGGCTCCACCGTCCCGGTGCACCCCGGCTTCCGCGCGACCGTCGACCCGTTCGCCAACCTGCTGCTCACCAAGGAGTCCTGATGACCGCCGTTGCCGCCGACCCGGTGCTCGTCGAGATCGTCGCGGGCACGCTGGCCGCGATCGAGATGGAGGTCGAGACCGCCATCGGCCGCACCTCGCGCTCACCGATGATCCGCGACGCGCACGACTTCCGGGCCGGGATCCACGACCGCAAGCTGCGCAAGCTCACCGGTCGCTCCTACTCCGCGCTGGTGCAGCCCGTCGTCCGGGACTACCCGATCGACCAGATGAACGTGGGAGACGTCTTCTTCCACAACGACGTCTACCTCTCCGAGGGCGGGATCGGCCACCTGCCCGACCTCTGCGTGACCGTGCCGGTGTTCGCCGGCGGCGCGGTGGTCGCGTTCGTGCAGGCCTTCGGCCACCACGACGACATCGGCGGCGCCGTCCCGGGCTCGATGCCCTCGGCGGCCACCAGCATGTTCGAGGAGGGCCTGATGGTCCCCCCGATCAAGCTGTGGGACCGCGGCGTCCCGAACGAGAGCGCGCTCAAGATCATGACGCGCAACTCCCGGATGCCCGACTCGCTGGCCGCCGACCTCGACGCCGAGTGCTCGGCCTGCCTGTCCGGTGCCCGCCGGCTCGGTGAGCTGTTCGAGCGGTACGGGGTGGAGGCCGTGGAGGCGTGCTTCGACGCGATCCTGTCGAACTCGACCGAGGTCTACCGCACCGAGATCCTCAGCCAGATCCCCGACGGCACCTACGTCTGGGAGGACTACGCCGAGCACGACGGCGTGGACGAGCCGATGCTGCACCGCCAGCGGATCACGCTGACGATGGACAGCACCGCCGAGGTGCCGCTGGTCATCGACTTCACCGGCACCGGCCCCCAGGCCAAGGGCCCGATCAACCACTGCGGCGACTACTCCGACGGCAACTTCCTCAAGAAGTGGCTGGCCCCGGTGCTGCGCAACCTGGCGGCCACCCCGGAGCGGATGGCCGAGCTCGACGTCAACGAGGGCGTCGTCCCGCTGATCGAGATGCGCTTCCCGGAGAAGGGCACGCTGCTCACCCCGGTGTTCCCCGCACCCACCAACGCCCGCACGTTCGTGATCCTGCGGCTGCTGGGCGTGCTGGCCGGCGTGCTGGCCAAGGCCACCGGCGGCCGGATGCCCGCCGACCAGGAGACGATCCGCTACACCGGCGTCTACGGCACCGACGCCAACGGGGAGTCCTACCTGATGCGCGAGGTGCTCGGCGGCGGCTCGGGCGGGCGCTACTACGCCGACGGCGAGGACACCATCCACGTCGTCCCGGACTCCCGGAACCTGCCCACCGAGTTCACCGAGGGCCGCTTCCCGCTGCGCATCGAGGCCCTGGGCCTGGCGCTGGACTCCGGCGGCGCCGGCCGGTACCGCGGTGGCTGCGGCTACGAGAAGCACATCCGGGTGCTCCGCGACGCGCACTTCATGTCCATCGCGGACCGCTCGATCCTGGCCTGCTGGGGCGTCAAGGGCGGCAAGGCCGGCCAGCCGTTCCAGATCACCGTCGACCCCGGCGGCCCCGACGAGCACGAGGTCGACGCCCTCGCCGACGCCGAGCCGCTGAAGGCCGGCACGGTCGTCCGCGTCCGGACGACGGGGGGCGGCGGCTGGGGCGACCCGCTGGAGCGCCCGGTCGAGGAGGTGCTGCAGGACATCGCCTGGCTGAAGGTGTCCGTCGCCGGCGCCCGGCGGGACTACGGCGTCGTGATCGACGAGGACGGGGACGCCGACCTCACCGCGACCGACGCCCTGCGCTCCTCGATGCGCGCCGAGCGGACCGGGGACGAGCCCTTCTTCGACCGCGGCCCGGGCTACGCGACGCTCTCGGGCGGGGCGTCCTTCAACGAGTTCGACAGGCTCTGACGACGGCGGCTCGGCCTGCGCGATGGAGCAGGCCGGGCCAGGGTGGGCGGATGACCGAGCCGGAGAAGGACGACGCCGAGGCCCAGCTGCACCCCGGCCCGCACGACGAGGGCGGCACGGGCGGCATGGCCACCCGCGAGCTCAAGGCGCGGGAGGCCGACGAGGAGGACTGACCTCAGGCTGCGGTGCGCGCCCGGGCGATCGAGCGGACCACGGGCGCCAGCGCCTCGGCGATGAGCGCGTAGCCCGCCGACGACGGGTGGAAGTGGTCGGCGGCGAACAGCGCCGGCTGGGCCTTGAAGCGGGCGGCCAGGTCCTCACCGATGGGCACGGCCACCCCGCCGGCTGCGCGCACCGCCTCGGTCTGCCGGCGCCGCAGCTCCCCGCTGGCGTTGCTCACCAGCGAGTGCAGCGCCGGGGGCACCCACGGCACCGTGGAGAGGTCCGGCGCGGGGACGGCGAGGACGTCGGCACCCAGCAGCCGCAACGCCCGGACGGCGTCACCCAGCAGCGCCGCCGCGGTGGCCGGCGGGACGAGCCGGGTGAGGTCGTTGGACCCCACGACGACGATCGCGAGGTCGGCCCGGGCGACCTGGCGCAGCTGGGCGGCCAGCCCCGCCGACACCGACCCGGGGACGGCGACCACCTGCAGCGCGGCGTCGACGTCGTCCTCGGCCAGCGCCCGCACCAGCCGCGGCCCGATCGCGTCGGCCGGGCTGGAGGCGCCGGTGCCGTGGGCGATCGAGTCGCCCAGCACGGCCAGGGAGAAGGTCACGCCCGGTCGAACGAGGGCTGCCCGGGCGCTGTTCCGTGCGCCCGCCACCAGCCGAAGGCGTCGGCGACGGCGCGGCTGGTCCAGTCGGGGGTGTCCAGGGCGGCGACGCCGGGCTCGTCGAACCAGCCGGTGGCGCTGATCTCGCCGTCCGTCGTCCCCGGCACCTCGCCCACCAGCGACGCGGCGTAGAGCGCGGCGACGAAGGCGACCTGGTGCCCGTTGGCGTAGTGGTTGCGGCAGTCGGGGCCGCCGTAGACGCCGACGATGCCGCGCAGCTCGACGGCCAGCCCGACCTCCTCGGCGACCTCGCGGCGGGCGGCGTCGGCGGGGTCCTCCTCGGGTTCGACGCCACCGCCGATCACCGACCAGCGGCCGCCCTCGACGTGTTCGGCCATCAGCAGGCGACCGGCGTCGTCGAAGACGGCGACCGCGATGGTGGGCAGGAGCAGCAGGTCGTCGCCGATCCGGGCGCGCATCCCGGCGACGTAGGGGGACATCGGCACGGGGCCAGCGTGCCCGTGACCGGCCCGCAACAGCGACCCGGGATGATCTCCTGCGTGGACACGGGCGAACAGCTGCAGCTGACGGCGGCGGATCTCGAGGTGCGCACCCTCGGCGAGCTCACGTTCCACTCCCCGCTGGACGGCGGGCTGCTCGAGCGCGGCGAGTCGATGCACTACGTCGGCGAGCACGACCGGGTGCTGGTGGACGGCACGCTGGGCGTGGCGATGCGCCGCGGCGTGCCGGTGGAGGAGCTGCCCACGTTCGAGCCCGGGGGCCCGCGCCGCATGCTGTTCTTCGACCCCAAGCGCACCAAGGTCGGCATCGTGACCTGCGGCGGGCTGTGCCCGGGGCTGAACAACGTGATCCGCGGGCTGGTCGACGAGCTGGCCGAGCACTACGGCGTGCACCAGGTGCTGGGCTTCCGGGACGGCTACCAGGGCCTGACGCCCTACGGCGCGGAGCCGATGGTGCTGACGCCGGACTCGGTGCGGTGGATCAACCAGCAGGGCGGCACGGTGCTGGGCACCTCGCGCGGTGGCCAGGACCCCAGGGTGATGGTCGAGACGCTGCGGCTGCGCCGGATCGACGTCCTGTTCGTGGTCGGTGGTGACGGGTCGCTGCGCGGGGCGCAGACCATCGCCGACGAGGCGCAGCGGCGGGGGCTGCCGATCGCGGTGGTCGGCGTCCCCAAGACGATCGACAACGACATCCCGTGGATCGACCGCAGCTTCGGGTTCCAGACGGCGTTCGGCCGCGCCGCGGAGTCGATCCGGGCGGCGGCCACCGAGGCGCGCTCGCACCCGGGCGGGGTGGGCCTGGTGAAGCTGATGGGCCGGCACTCCGGGTTCATCGCCGCCTACGCGACCCTGGCCAGCGACGACGTCGACCTCGTGCTCATCCCCGAGGTGCAGATGCCGCTGGAAGGCGAGCGCGGGGTGCTGGCGCACGTGGAACGCACCCTCGACCGGCAGAACCACGCGCTGATCGTGGTCGCCGAGGGCGCCGGGCAGGAGCTGTTCGCCGGCAGCGAGGAGACCGACCCCTCGGGCAACGCCAAGCTGCACGACATCGGCGCCCTGCTCCGCGACCGGCTCACCGGCCACCTCGCCGCCGCCGACAAGCAGTTCCAGCTGCGCTACGTCGACCCCGGCTACGCCATCCGCAGCGTCCCGGCCAACAGCCACGACTCGGTCTACTGCACCCGTCTCGCCCAGGCCGCGGTGCACGCGGCGATGGCCGGCCGGACGGCGGCGGTCGCCGGCCGCTGGCACGGCCGCTTCGTCAACCTGCCCATCCCGCTGGTGACGTCGTCCCGGAACCAGGTCGACCCTCGCGGGGACCTCTGGCTCTCGGTGCTGGAGGCGACGGGCCAGCCCGTCCACGTGTGAGTCAGACCGGCTGGGCCGCCCGGAGCGCCAGGGCCTGCGCCGGGGTCATCGGGCGGGCCAGCAGGTAGCCCTGCGCCAGGTCGCAGGAGTCGGCCTGCAGGCGGGCCAGCTGGTCGGCCTCCTCGACGCCCTCGGCGATGACGGTCAGCCCGAAGGCGTGCGCCGACTGGATCATCAGCGCCACCAGCGTGCGGTGCGAGGCCTCGTCGCTGGCGATGAAGCTGCGGTCGATCTTCACGGTGTCCACCGGCATGTGCCGCAGCTGGCCGATGGAGGTGTAGCCGGTGCCGAAGTCGTCGATGGCGATGCTGACGCCCAGGTCCCGCAGCGCGGCCAGGTGGGCGTAGGCGGCGGGGTCGTCGACCAGCACGGTCTCGGTGACCTCGACGACCAGCAGCCCCGCGGGCACCCCGGAGGCGGTGAGGGCGTCGACGACGTCGGTGACCACCCGGGAGTCCGACAGGTGCCGGCCGGAGATGTTGACCGCGACCGTGGGCTCACCGGGACGCACCGGCCCCGACGTCGTCCGCCACTCGGCGAGCTGCCGGGTGGCCTCGTGCAGCACCCAGCGGTCGAGCTGGCAGATCAGCCGGGAGGCCTCGGCGGCGGCGATGAAGTCGTCGGGCTGCACGGTCCCGTGCCCGGGCCGGTCCCAGCGGATGAGCGCCTCGTAGCCGGTCAGCGCGCCGGTGGCCACGTCGTGGACCGGCTGGTACTGCAGCCGCATCTCCCCCGCCGCCAGACCGGCCGCGATGGCCGCCTGCAGGCCTGCGCGGGCCACCAGCTGGGCCCGCAGGGCCTCGTCGAACAGCTCGGCGCGGCCGCGGCCGTGGGCCTTGGCCCGGTAGACGGCGGCGTCGGCCTGGGCGAGCAGGGCGTCGCTGTCGGTCCCGGCGTCCCGGCTGACGGCGATGCCGATGCTCGCGCCCACGGCCATGGTGGCTCCCTCGACCCGGATGGGTGCCGAGACGGCCTCGATGAGCCGGGCGGAGAGCTCGAGCAGCGCCTCCTCGTCCTCCGCGGGCTCGACGAGGACGACGAACTCGTCCCCGCCCAGCCGGCAGACGACGTCCCCGGAGCGCAGCTCACGGAGCAGGCGGTCGGCCACGGTGCGCAGCACCTCGTCGCCCGCGGCGTGCCCGAACCCGTCGTTGACGGCCTTGAAGCCGTCGAGGTCGATGAACAGCAGGCCGATGGCGGACCCGGACCGCTGGGCGCGGTGCAGGGCCGACGTGGTCAGCCGGCGGGCCTGCGCACGGTTGGGCAGCTCGGTCAGCGGGTCGTGGGCGGCCTGGTGGGCCAGCTTGGACTGCAGCTCCTCCCGCTCGCGGACGGAGGTGACGATCTGCTGCACCGAGGCGTGCACCACCTCGCCGAGCGGACCGGGCAGCGGCTCGGCGAGCAGGGCGTGGTCCAGGTCGCCCGCCGCGACAGCACCGGCCTGGTCCTGGATGCGCCGCAGGCTGGCCACGCTGGCGTGCAGCGCGGCGCCCACCGTGCGCACCTCCCGCGGACCGGTGACCTCGACGTCCACGAGCGAGCCGCGGCTCACCTCCTGGGCGCGGTCGGCCAGCCGTCCGAGGGAACGGGTGACCAGCCGGCCGACCCACACCAGGGCACCGCAGGAGAGGACCAGCAGCGCCAGGCCCACCTGCAGGGTCGTGTCGCGGGCGCTGTCGGCCGAGGCGCGGTCGGCGGCCGCCGCGGTGACGGCGTCCTGGACGGCGGACTCCAGCAGCTGGCTGAACGCCGCCGCACGCTCGGCGTTCTGGGTGACCAGGCCGAACATCTGCAGGGCCCCCAGCGGGGTGGCACCCGGCCGCAGCTGGGCGTCGAGCGTGGCGTCGATGGCCTGCACGGCCGGGAGCGCCTGGACCGCCGTCCAGTCCTCGGTCAGGCCCCGGTCCGACAGCTGGGTCAGCGACGCGGTGGCCGACCGGAAGTCCGCGCGGGCGGTGACCCAGGAGTCCACGCCGACCGCCTCGTCCAGCTCGGTCATCGTGCTCAGGAACAGCGGGATCTCCCGGCTGGCTGCCTGCGAGGCGCGGGCGACCAGCCCGACGTCGGCCACGGCGGCCCGGGTGCCGGCGGAGACGTCCTGGTTGCCCGCCCCGGCGCCGGCCAGGCGCTGGGCGGCGGCGAGGTCGGCGGACACCTGCAGGTACCCGGTGTAGGTGTCGACGACGTCGGCGAAGCTGATCTCGCCGTCCGCACCCGGGGCGCGCAGGTCGGCCAGCTCGGTGGCCGCCGCCGCGGCGGCCGCGGCAGCGGGGGAGCCGGCGGGCACGGCGGCGACGGCGTCGTCGGTGGCCTGGCGGGTGGTCTCGACGGCGGCGTCGGCCTGGGTGCGCGCCATGTCGGCGAAGCCGCCGGACAGACCGAGCTGGGCCAGCGTGTCCGGGCTGGACAGCACGGCCAGGGTCAGGACCGGGATCACCTCCTGCTCGACGCTGCTGCGTGCGGTCTCCAGCTGCGCCACCGCGCGCACCGACCGCTCGGCCGACACCGCCGCCCGGGAGTCACCGACGGCGGCGTGCACGAGCACGCCCACCATCACCAGCACCCCGACGACGGGGACCAGGACCAGCGCGGTCAGGTGCACGGTGAGCGGCACCCCGCGACGGGGGTGGGAGGGCGGGGAGGACAGACGCATGTCCAGCACATCGGACGGCGCCGGGGCCCGGGCGGAGTCGAGCTGCGCCGTCCCCCTCCGTCGGGTCAGGCCGTTCTCGTTCCGGTCCACCGACGGACCCGTCGGTTGACGTCGGCGGTCGCGGGTAGGCCCCGGGCCTCGTCGCCGCCACCGCAGGGAGTCCCACCGTGCCCACCTGGTTCATCACCGGCTGCTCGACCGGCCTGGGGCGCGCCCTGGCCGCCGCCGTCCTCGAGCGGGGCTGGCAGGCCGTCGTCACCGCCCGTGACCCGCGGTCGGTGCA
The DNA here is from genome assembly GCF_001424455.1 of Geodermatophilus sp. Leaf369. Lineage (NCBI taxonomy): Bacteria > Bacillati > Actinomycetota > Actinomycetes > Geodermatophilales > Geodermatophilaceae > Geodermatophilus > Geodermatophilus sp. Leaf369. Next base: position 1,767,931 of record NZ_LMQA01000001.1, read on the forward strand.
GGACCTGGTCGACGCGCACCCGGACACCGCGCTGGCCCTCGCCCTCGACGTCACCGACCCGGCTGCCGTGACCGCCGCGGTGCAGGCGGCGCAGGAGCGGTTCGGCGCGATCGACGTGCTGGTCAACAACGCCGGCTACGGCTACCGGGCCGCACTGGAGGAGGCCGACGACGCCGACGTCCAGCAGCTGTTCGCCACCAACGTCTTCGGCCCGGTCGCGGTGACCCAGGCGGCACTGCCGGGCATGCGGGCCCGCCGCAGCGGCACGGTCGTCAACGTCTCCTCGATCGGCGCGCAGATCTGCCCGCCCGGCTCGGGCTACTACGCCGCCACCAAGGCCGCCCTGGAGGCGCTGTCCGGGTCGCTGCGCCGCGAGGTCGAGCCGCTCGGGCTGCAGGTCGTCGTGGTGGAGCCCGGCGCCTTCCGCACCGACTTCTCCGGCCGCTCGATCGGGGAGTCCGCCGGCGCCATCGACGACTACGCCGAGACCGCCGGCAAGCGCCGCAAGGCCCACGACACCACGCACGGCACACAGCCCGGCGACCCGGCCAAGGCCGCGACCGCGCTGATCGACGCCGTCACCAGCGCCGCCCCGCCGAAGCTGCTGCTCCTGGGCACCGACGCCGTGACCGCGGCCGAGGGCGTGCTCGAGGACCGGCGCGCCGAGCTGGAGCGCTGGCGGGAGCTGAGCACGAGCACCGAGTTCGACGACTGAGGTCAGCGCCGGACGGCGTACCGCACGTGCAGGAAGCCCCCGGCGAACCGGCGCTGGTCGAGCAGCTCCAGGTCCAGCCGGACGTCGTCGGGCAGTGCCCGCAGGCCCGAGCCGACGACGGCCGGGGCCAGGACCAGGTGCACCTCGTCGACCAGGCCGGCCCGGAACGCCGACGCGGCCAGCGTCGGGCCGTCGACGGTGACGTCGAGCTCGGCGGCGGACACCAGGTCGCGGACGGCCCGGGGGTCGAAGGTGCGCTCGAGCCGGGTCCGCTCGGTGACGGTGCCGCCCAGCGTGGTGGAGAACACCACCTTGTCCACCCGCTGCCAGTGCGCGGCGAAGTCGGCCTCGCCGGAGGTGCCCTCGGCCCAGGAGGGGTCGGTCTCCCAGCCCTGCATGAGCTCGTACATCCGCCGGCCGTGCAGGAAGGTGCCGATGCGGGCGGTCTGCTCGTTGACGAACGCCATCACCTCCTCGTCGGGGAAGGCGAAGCCGAAGTCGCCGTCGCGGTCGGCGACGAAGCCGTCGAGGGAGCAGATCGCGGAGTAGAGCAGGCGGGCCACCGGGTCAGGATCCCCCGCGGTCAGGTCCCGGGGAAGAAGAAGGACACCCGCCGCTGGTAGTCCTGGTAGGCCGGTCGGTCGCCCATCCGGTCCTCGGTGCGCTTGGCGCCGGTGGCGTGGACCAGGAACCAGTTCATCGCCGCCGGGGCGGGGAACAGCCACCCCCCGGGTGCCGACGCCGCCCCGGCCAGCCACAGCCCGTCCCAGACGATCGAGTCACCCAGGTAGTTGGGGTGCCGGCTCACCGCCCACAGCCCGGTGTCGAGCACGTCGGGCCGCTCGTCCCGGTCGCGCGCGGAGTACGCCGCCTTCTGGCGGTCGGCCACCGCCTCCACCACGGCACCCCCGACGGCCGCGGCGACCCCCACCGGGAACAGCCACCGGCGGGCCGAGCGCGGCAGCGTGCTGGCCGCGGCCAGCTGCAGCGGGGCCGAGACCACCAGCTGCGCCAGCGCCTGGGTGCCGAACACCTTGGCCAGCACGGTGGGCGTCGAGGCCCCCTCCAGGAACTCGGTGTAGCGCTCGTCCTCGGTGTCCGTGCCGCGCAGGCGGCCCAGCATGAGGGTCTCCAGTCGCACCGCCCACCCGGTGGTCACCGCGGCCAGCGCCCACCGGCGCCACGGGTCACCGGTGCCGAGGGCGGCACCGGTGACGGCGACCGCCGCCAGCCCCGGCCCCCAGACACCGTCGGCGTAGTCCCGGCGTCCCTTCCGCAGGGCCAGCGCCGCGGTCCCCGCCTGCAGCGCGGTCACCACCGCCGCCGACGCACCGACCACCCGCCGCAGGTTCCTCAGATCGACGCTCACCGGGCCTGCATCCCCCGGCCGGACCCGGCTCAACCGCTGTGGTCGTGCTCGAAGATCAGGCTGGTGTTGGTGGCGGCGACCATCGGCTGGGTGGAGATCCGGTCGGTGACGAAGTCGCGCAGGTGCGCGGTGTCGCGGGCCCGCACGTGGACGACGAAGTCCTCCGCCCCGGCCAGGTAGAAGAACTGGGCCACCTCGGGCAACCCGCGCAGCTGGTCGGAGAACGCGGTCAGCTGGTGCCGCGCCCCCGGCCGGATGCGCACCGACACCAGCGCCTGCAGTGGCCGGCCGAGCACCTCGGGGTCGACGTCGACGGTGAACCGGGTGATCACGCCGTCGGCGACCAGCGCGCGCACCCGGGCCAGGCAGGTGGACGGCGAGACGCCCACGGCAGCGGCGAGCTGGTTGTTCGGCCGTCGTCCGTCGGCCCGGAGGAGCTCCAGGAGGCGGCGGTCGACGTCGTCCAGCGTTCGGCGACTCACCGTCGGGGCGACCGGGAGGATCGCATCCTGCGGAAATCGGGCCTGAGACTGCGCACTTGTTCGACTCCCCTGGTCCTGACCCGCAGCGGGTGGGTGGATGGTGCCACGTCACACCCACCCAGGAGGACCCCCGTGCTGATCGGCATCCCCAGCGAGATCAAGGACAACGAGCAGCGGGTCTCCCTGCAGCCCGACGGCGCCGCCGAGCTCGTGCACCACGGGCACGAGGTGCTCGTGCAGGCCGGGGCGGGGGTGGGCTCCCGGTTCAGCGACGAGGAGTACGTGGCCGCCGGTGCGCGGATCGCCTCCTCGGTGGACGAGGTCTTCGGCGCCGAGCTGATCGTCAAGGTCAAGGAGCCGGTCCCCGAGGAGTACCACCGCTTCCGTCGCGGCCAGCAGCTGTTCACCTACCTGCACGCCGCCGCCGACCGGTCGCTCACCGACTTCCTGGTCGAGCGGGAGATCGACTCCATCGCCTACGAGACGGTGCAGACCCCCGACGGCCGGCTCCCGCTGCTGACGCCGATGAGCGAGGTCGCCGGCCGGATGGCCGTGCAGGCCGCCGCGCACCACCTGGAGAGCCCCGCCGGTGGCGCCGGCCTGCTCCTCGGTGGCGTCCCCGGCACGCCGGCCGCGAAGGTGACGATCATCGGCGGCGGGGTCTCGGGCACCGAGGCCGCGAAGATCGCCGTCGGCATGCGCGCCATCGTGCGGGTCTTCGACACCAACCCCGCCCGGCTGGCCTACCTCTCCGACGTGTTCGAGGGCCGGCTGGACCTGGTGCAGCCCAACCGCGCCCGGCTGGCCGCCTACGTCGCGGACTCCGACGTCCTCATCGGCGCCGTGCTGGTGCCCGGCACCAAGGCCCCCAAGCTCGTCAGCCGGGAGATGATCGCCTCGATGCGCCCGGGCAGCGTCGCCGTGGACATCGCGATCGACCAGGGCGGCTGCTTCGAGACCAGCCGGGCCACCACGCACTCCGAGCCGACCTACGTCGAGGAGGGCGTCGTGCACTACTGCGTCGCGAACATCCCCGGCGCCGTCGCCCGCACCTCCACCCTGGCGCTCACCTCGGCGACCCTGCCGTACCTGGTCACCGTCGCCGACCACGGCGTCCGCGGGGCCGCCCGCACGTCGGCGGTGCTGGCGAAGGGCCTGACCAGCCTGGGCGGGACCCTCACGAGCGAGCCGGTCGCCGCCGCCCACGGGCTCGACTGGACACCGGCCGCCGACGCGCTGGGGACCGCCGCGGGAGCCTGACCTCGGGGGCCGACACACGGTGGTGAGTCGTGCTCGGTGCGCTGTCGGTGGTGCGGCCTGCTGGGCTGCGCCGTGCAGTGGGGAGTCGAACCCCGAGCTGCCCTCCACCCGCCAGCGAGGACCGGGTTGCCCGCCGGTCCGTCGGGTTCGTGCCCGCTCCCCCTCGGCTGCCGGCTCCCGCGACGGCCGGCGTCACTCTAGGAGGTCGTGGGTCCAGTTCGCCTGCTGGATGCGGACGTCGAGCTCGCGCAGCTGTCGGGCGACGTCGTCCGCCCGGGTGCGCAGCTCGCGGACCGGCAGCGCGGTGACCTGCCGCAGCTCGCTGCGCAGCTGGCGGAAGCCGGTGTCGGAGCCGGCGGCGTCGGCCGCGGCGGACAGCACGGAGTGCCGCAGCCGCAGCACGTCCCGGCGGGCCAGCGCCTCCGTCATGGTGCCGTCGGCGCCGAGGTCGACCGCGGCGTTCGTCCGGTTGATCCGGGCGATCCACACCTCGAGCCCGTCGAGCACCCGGTCGGCCTCGACGAGCAGGTCCGCGGCGCTCTCCGCTGGCTCCTCGCCCTCCTGGAAGCGGGCGTTGGACACGATGCGGTGCCGCAGCTGCTCGACCCGGCGCTGGGCGTCGGCACGCAGGGACAGGGCCTCGGCGATCTTCACCCCGGCGACCCTAGAGGGCTCAGCTGGGGTCGGGCGCCGGCCCGTCGGGGGTGCGGCCCAGCGCCACCAGGAACCGGCGCAGCAGGTCGGCCAGCTGGGCCTGCTCGGCGTCGCTGAGGCCCTCGAGCATGCCGCGCTCGGTCTCCAGGTGGTCGGGCAGCGCCGCGTCCAGCGCCGTCCGGCCGGCCGCGGTCAGGGTGACGACGACGGCCCGGCCGTCGGCCTCGCTGCGCCCGCGGGTGATGAGGCCCTTCTCCTCCAGCCGGTCCAGCCGCTGGGTGATCGCTCCGCTGGTGACCAGCGCGGTGCGCATCAGCGCAGTCGGGGTCAGCTGGTAGGGCTCGCCGGCCCGGCGCAGGGCAGCCAGGACGTCGAAGGAGGGCGCGTCCAGCCCGTGCCGGGCGAACGTGGCGCGCTGGGCGAGGAACACCTCGCGCTGCAGCTGGGTGATCCGGCCGATCACGCCCATCGGCGAGCAGTCCAGGTCCGGGCGCTCGCGACCCCACTGCTCGAGGATCAGGTCCAGCGCGTCGCCGCGTCCGGTCACCGGGACAGCCCGGCGAGGTGGTCGGCGAACGTGGCGGGCGCCCGGCCCAGCAGCGCGGTGAGCACCCGCGGGCTGCCGGTGAACCCGTGCCGGCGGTACCAGTCGAACATCGTCCGCGAGCACCGGCCCGCGTAGTCGTCGTCCGTGCCCGGCCGGGTGTCCACGGCGCGGACGTCGCGGCCCAGGTGCTCGCCGAGCGCCGCGGCCAGGTCCGGCGCGGTCAGCGGCTGCGGGCCGACCGCCTCGAAGGTGCCGCCGTCCAGACCGTCCTCGGTGAGCAGCACCGCCGCGGCGTCCGCGACGTCCCGCAGGTCGACCAGCGACTGGGCCTGCTCCAGGCCCCACGGGCTGCGCAGCTCGCCGGTCTCGGCGATCCGGGACAGCTGGGCGTCGAGGTTGTCGGCGTAGGCACAGGGCTGCAGCACCCGCCACGGCACCCCGCCGGCGTCCAGCGCCTCCTCGGCGCGGTCCTTGGCGGCGTGGTGCGGCATCGAGCGCAGCTGCGGACGGAGCACCGAGTGGTAGACCACGCGCCCGACGCCGGCCTGCCTCGCGGCCTCCACGGCCCGGGGCACCCCGGCGGCCTCGGTCGGCTCGAAGTTCGGCCAGACCAGGTACAGGGCGTCGGCGTCGGCCAGCGGGAGGCTCCCGGGTGCCCCCACCAGGTCGGCGACGACGACCTCGGCGCCGAGCCCGTCGAGCTCGGGGCGGGGCTTGGCGCTGCCCACCACGGCCCGCACCTGCTCCCCCCGGGCCCGCAGTGCGCGGACCACCGCCGTCCCGGTGTTGCCGCCAGCTGCCGTCACGACGATCACCCGGGTAGCTCACCGGTGAGAGACCGCCGCGTCAAGCCCGGCTCACCCGTCGTCCTGCGCCACCGGCGTGCGTCCTCCTCCACCGACGTCGACGGCTGAGGACGCACGTCGGTCGTCGGAGCTGATCGACGCCGGGGTCGGCGGGGGGCTCAGGCGGGGACGGCGGCCGTGAGGCGGACGGTGAGGCCCGCGGCGGAGCGGTGCAGGTCGACGTGGTCGCAGAGCTTGCGGGCCAGCCACAGGCCCATGCCGCCGCGGGAGAGGTCGTCGCCGTGCGCGGGGCGGTAGCCGGCGAGGAAGCCGTCGTAGTCGCTGCCGCCGTCGCTGATCGTGCAGACCACCCGGTCCGGTGCCGCCCACAGCCGCACCGAGACCGGCCGGCCGCCGTGCCGGAAGGCGTTGGCGGCGATCTCGGAGGCGGCGAGGTGGAAGTCCTCCTCGGCGTCCCGCCCGGCGAACCGGCCCCGCAGCGCGGCGGCCAGCTGGTGGCGCAGCTCGGGCAGCGACGGCGCGTCGTCGACGGCGAACACCGGGGCCTGGGCCTGCAGGGGCTCCTCGGGCACCGGCAGCGAGGCCAGCAGGTCCAGCGGCGGACGGAAGCCCGGGCTCTCGTGCACCCGGCCGCCGACGACGACCTCGGGGTGGGCGACCAGCACGACCTCGAGCGCCTCGAGCGGGGTGGTGCGGCTGTCGTACACGCACAGCGAGGTCATCGGCTCACCGGCGAAGACGTGCTCGTGGGCGGCCTCGCCGCGCACCCGCTCGTCCCAGGCCCGCCGGTCGCGCTCGTGCACCTGGCCCAGCACCCGCAGGCGGCGGCCCTCGGCCTGGGCGTCCCCCAGCATCTGCAGGTGGCCGGCGATGGCGTCGGGCTCCCGCGGGGTCGGCACGCTCAGCTCCCGGACGTCGACCTCGGGCAGCTGTGCGCGCACGTGCCCGGCGGCTGCCGGGGCCAGGTACGCCACCACCACGTCGCCCTGGTCGAGCCCGGCCCGGAGGAACCCCAGCGCGAGCGCGATCAGCTCGTCGTCGGTGTCGACGACGGCGACGCGGTGCACCCGGCCACCGTCGGCGACCGCGGGGTCCAGGGCGCCGTCGACGGGCAGCTCCGGGGCCGGCGAGGGCTGGAGGAGGTGCCGGCCAGCCGTCACAGCGCCCCTCCGTCCCCGTGCGGCCCGGTCAGGCCGATCGACCCATCATGGAGCATGCCGCCGTCCGGCAACCAGGAGGCTGGAGGACCGCTGGCCACGCTCACGACCCCCACGCCCGTGACCTGCGGCTTCACCCCGCACGAGCGATGTGAGCGCGCACATCCGGCGCGTCGCCGGTGCTCAACCCGGTCGCGCCCTACCGGCCAGCCGGTCCAGGACCGGTCGGTCCAACCCGGTCGCGGCCTCCACCTCCGCGGCGTCCAGCGCGCCGCAGTCCAGCCCGCGCAGCACCACCGAGGCCAGCGCACGGGCGGTCGCCGGTTCGTCGAGCACCCCGCCGTCCACCCGGCTCACGTACGCGGCCAGCCGGGCGCCGGCAGCGGGCAGCGCCGCCCGGAAGAAGGCGTAGGTGGCCACGTATCGGGTGACGAGCTGGGCCGGGTGCAGGTCCCAGCCCTGGTAGAAGCCGCGCTCCAGGGCCCGGCGGACCAGCCCGGCGTGCAGCTGCCAGCCGTGGTGCACCGCGTCCCGCGCCCCGACCGGCAGGACGTTGGTCGAGCCGTCCACCGCACGCGCCCCGGTGCCGGCGACCGCGACCTGCATCGTGGCCTTGGCGTGGTCGGCGGCCGGGTGGTCGCTGGCCTGGTGCGCGGCGGCGATGCCCAGGGACGCCGAGTAGTCGTAGGTGCCGTAGTGCAGGCCGGTCACCCGGCCGCCGCCGGCGTGCAGCATCGCGGCCAGGGTGGCGACGCCGTCGGCGCCGAGCACCGCCTGCGGGGTCTCCACCTGCAGCTCGAGGTCCAGCGCCAGGCCGTGCGCCTGCTCCAGCGCGTCGAGCACCGGCAGGAACGCGGCCACCTGCTCGACGGCGGTGACCTTGGGCAGGGTGACGATCGCCCGGCCCGTCCCCGCCAGGCCGCCGAGGAACAGGTCGAGCGACCGGACCCCGCGGCGCCTCGTGGGGCCCTCCAGCGACTTGGCCCGGGTGCCCCAGAACGGCGGCAGGGCCGCCTCGGCGGCGAGCACCTGCGCGGCCCTCGCCACGTCCTCGTCCTCCCGGTCGGGCGGGCCGCGGTAGCCGTCCTCGCTGTCCACCCGCAGGTCCTCGACCGGCTCGCGGGCCAGCTTCTCCCGCACCCGGGGCAGCACCTGCTCGACCAGCCCTGCCTCCAGCCCGAGGTCAGGCAGGCCGTGCTCGTCGAGGGCGGCCAGCGCCTGCTCGCCCCACGACGCGACCAAGCCGGGGACGACGGCGTCGGCGGGCACGTAGCAGGTGTGCACCGGCTGCCGGGTCGACCGCTCCCCCGGGTACGCGGCCGCCCGGGCGTCGTCCACCGGCCCGAGCCGCCGGTCCAGCTCGGCCAGCACCTCCTCGGTGACCCCAGAAACCGCGGTTTCTGGGGTCATCAGTCGATCAACGAGTAGGCCGGGAGGGTCAGGAAGTCGGGGAACTCGTCGGCCAGCGCGACCTGCTCGAAGAGCCGGCGGGCGTCGTCGAGCCGGTCGAGGTCGCCGATCCCGGCGACCTCCTCCTCGACGACCCGGTGCACGAGTTCGGCGGTGACCGTCTCGCCGGTGTCCAGCACGACCCCGGTGCGCACCCACTGCCAGACCTGGGAGCGGGAGATCTCGGCGGTGGCGGCGTCCTCCATCAGGCCGTGGATGCCGACCGCGCCGTTGCCGGTCAGCCACGCGGCGAGGTAGCGGATGCCGACCTCGACGTTGGCCCGCAGCCCCGCCTCGGTGCGCTCACCGGGCACACCGGCGACGTCGAGCAGCTGAGCCGCGGTGACCTGGACGTCGTCCCGCCGGTGGGTGAGCTGGTTGTCGGCGTCGCCGAGCACGCCCTCGAAGACCTCGCGGCAGATGCCGACCAGGTCGGGGTGGGCCACCCACGAGCCGTCGAAGCCGTCGCCGGCCTCGCGGGTCTTGTCCTCACGGACCTTGGCCAGGGCGCGCTCGTTGGCCTCGGCGTCACGCCGGCTGGGGATCGCGGCGGCCATGCCGCCGATGGCCATCGCGCCGCGGCGGTGGCAGGTGGCCACGAGCTGCTCGGTGTAGGCCCGCATCATCGGCGCGGTCATGGTGACCGCGGAGCGGTCGGGCAGCACGAAGTCGGCCCCGGCGTCACGGAAGACCTTGACCACGCTGAACAGGTAGTCCCAGCGGCCGGCGTTCAGCCCGGTGGCGTGCTCGCGCAGCTCGTAGAGCATCTCCTCCATCTCGAACGCGGCCGGGATGGTCTCGATGAGCATCGTCGCGCGGATCGAGCCGCGCGGGAGCCCGAGCTCGCGCTCGGAGTGCACGAAGACGTCGGCCCACAGCCGAGCCTCGAGGTGGGACTCCATCTTCGGCAGGTAGAAGTAGGGGCCGCTGCCGCGCTCGAGCTGCTCCGCCGCGTTGTGGAACAGGTACAGCCCGGCGTCGACGAACGCGGCGACCACCGGGTCGCCGTCCACCAGCAGGTGCCGCTCGTCCAGGTGCCAGCCGCGCGGGCGGGGCACGATCGTGGGCAGCACGGCGTCGGGGCGGACGGCGTACTGCTTGCCCTCGGGGCTGGTGAACTCCAGGGACCCGCGGACGGCGTCCTTGAGCACGACCTGCCCGGTGACGACGTTGCGCCAGTGCGGGGTGTTGGCGTCCTCGAGGTCGGCCAGCCACACGTCGGCGCCGCAGTTCAGCGCGTTGATCGCCATCTTCGGCTCGGTGGGCCCGGTGATCTCGACCCGGCGCCGGACGAGCCCGGGCGGGGGCGGCGGCACCTGCCAGTCGCTCTCGCGCACGTCTGCGGTCTCGACCCGGAAGTCCAGCGGCTGCCCGTCCGCGATCGCCTGCCGGTGCAGGGCGCGGGTGGCGAGCAGCTCGTCGCGGCTGGCGCCGAACAGGTGCTGCAGCCGGCCGACGAACTGCAGGGCCTCGGGGGTGAGCACCTCGCCCGACCGCTCGACCTCGGGACCGATCACCTGGACGTCGATCACGCGCACTCCTTCGATCGGGGTTCTGGTCCTGGCATCCTCGCAGCCGTGGACCTGTCCAGCTTCTCCGCAGCGAGCCTCGACGAGGTGACCGGGGCGCTGCGAGCGTGCAACGCCGCGGCCTCCTTCGCCCCGACCGTGGCGGCCGGCCGGCCGTACCCGTCGGTGGACGCCCTGGTGGCGCGGGCCGGCGAGGTGTCCCAGGCGCTCCCGTGGGACGAGGTGGCCCAGGCGCTGGCCGCGCACCCGCGGATCGGCGACCGGGTGTCCGGCGACTCGGCGGAGGCAGCGTCCTCGCGCCAGGAGCAGGCCGCGATGTCCACGGCCGAGGACGACGTCCGCGCCGCCCTGCTGCAGGGCAACCGGGACTACGAGGCCCGCTTCGACCACGTCTTCCTGATCCGGGCCGCAGGCCGGACGCCGGCCGAGATGCTCGCCGAGCTCCGGCGTCGACTGGCCCACAGCGCGGAGCAGGAGCGACCCGAGGTGCTCGAGCAGCTGGCCCAGATCACCGAGCTGCGCGTGCGGGGGCTGGTCTCGTGAGCGTCTCCACGCACGTGCTGGACGCCGTCCTCGGGCGGCCCGCCGCCGGGATGGTGGTGCGGCTGTTCGAGGGCGACCGGCTGCTCGCCGAGGGCGTGACGGACGCCGACGGCCGGTTCCGGCTGGCCGACCGGGACACCGGCGCGGGCACCCACCGGGTGGTCTTCGGGACCGGCGCCTGGTTCGCCGAGCAGGGCCGGGAGACGTTCTACCCGTCGGTGACCCTGGAGTTCGCCGTCCTCGACCCGGCCTCGCACCACCACGTGCCCCTGCTGCTGTCGCCGTTCGCGTTCAGCACCTACCGCGGAAGCTGAGGACCCACCCCGTGAGCACACCCCGCCCGCCCTTCCCGCCCTTCGACGCCGACAGCGCCGCCGCCAAGGTGCAGGCCGCCGAGGACGCCTGGAACAGCCGGGACCCGCAGCGGGTGAGCCTGGCCTACACCGAGGACACCGTCTGGCGGAACCGCGACCGGTTCCTGACCGGTCGGGCCGAGGTGGTCGCGTTCCTCACCGAGAAGTGGGCGCGGGAGCTCGACTACGCGCTGCGCAAGAGCCTGTGGTCGTTCACCGAGGACCGGATCGCCGTCCGGTTCCAGTACGAGTGGCACGACGCCGACGGGCAGTGGTGGCGCAGCTACGGCAACGAGCTGTGGGAGTTCGACGAGCACGGCCTCATGCGCCGCCGCGAGGCGAGCATCAACGACGTGCCGATCACCGAGGCCGACCGGCGGATCACCGGGCCCCGGCCCGAGGCCGAGCGGGGCCGGGACGTCCCGCTGCACTGACGTTCCACGTGCAACACCACGGCAACACCGATCGGAGAGGCTGCGCGCATGGCGATCGTGCTCGGACCCAACCAGTACGGGAAGGCCGAGGTGCGGGTGGTCGCGGTCGACCGCTCCACCCCCCGGCACACCCTGATGGACCTCAACGTCAGCTCGGCACTGCGCGGTGACTTCGCCGACGCGCACCTGACCGGCGACAACGCCCACGTGCTCACCACCGACGCGCAGAAGAACACGGTCTTCGCGTTCGCCCGGGACGGCATCGCCTCCCCCGAGGAGTTCGGGCTGCGGCTGGCCGGCCACTTCGCCGGGTCCTACGACTGGGTCACCGGCGCCCGGGTCGCCGTGGAGTCCTACGGCTGGGACCGGATCGCCGTCGGCGGGGCCCCGCACGACCACGCGTTCCGCAAGGCCGGTGGCGAGGTGCGCACCGCCGTCGTCACCGCCGACGGCGACGAGCGGCACGTCGTGGCCGGGCTCACCGACCTCGTCGTCCTGAAGTCCACCGGGTCGGAGTTCTGGGGCTTCCCGCGCGATGCGTACACGACCCTGGCCGAGACCCGGGAGCGCATCCTGGCCACCGCGGTGACCGCCCGCTGGCGCTACGTGAGCACCGACCTGGACTGGAACGGCGTCTACGACACCGTGCGGACGACGCTGCTGGAGGCCTTCGCCGGCACGCACTCCCTCGCCCTGCAGCAGACCCTGTTCGCGATGGGGTCCGCCGTCCTGGAGACCGTGCCCGAGGTCGCCGAGGTGCGGATGTCGATGCCCAACAAGCACCACTTCCTGCAGGACCTCTCGGCCTTCGGCCTGGACAACCCCGACGTCGTCTACCACGCCGACGACCGGCCCTACGGCCTCATCGAGGGCCAGGTGCTGCGCGACGACGTCGCCCCTGCCGAGGTCGCCTGGCAGGGCACCCCGGGCTTCTGCTGAGATCACCGACGTGACAGCGCCCGAGCGGGAGACCCTGACCTACGAGACGTTCGGGACGGCGGGGCGCGAGCTCGCCCAGCAGGTCGCCGACGACGGCTACGAGCCCGACCTCATCCTGGCGATCGCCCGCGGGGGGCTGTTCCTGGGCGGGGCGCTGGGCTACGCCCTGGACGTGAAGAACATCTTCGTGATGAACGTGGAGTTCTACACCGGCGTGGACGAGCGGCTGGACCTGCCGGTGGTGCTGCCGCCGACCCTGGACCGGGTCGACCTCACCGGGGCCAACGTGCTCATCGCCGACGACGTCGCCGACACCGGCAAGACCCTCGAGCTGGTCCGCGACTTCTGCGCCGGCTACGTCGCCGAGGTGCGGTCCGCGGTGGTCTACGAGAAGCCCCGCTCGGTGGTGACGTGCGACTACGTCTGGAAGCGCACCGACGCCTGGATCGACTTCCCCTGGTCGGTGCAGCCCCCGGTCGTCAACCGCCGCGGCGGCCTCGCCCACTGATCACGCGACGCGGTGGATGCCGCCGCGCTTGGTCGACGCGGTCACCGTGAACTTGGGGTCGCGGGAGAGCTGACGGGTCGGTCCGACCGTCTGCTGCAGCGTCTGACGGTGCGGCAGGTGCGAGTTGTAGACGCACCACAGCTCGCCGCCGGGGCGCAACACCCGGGCCGCGGCGTCGAACAGGCGCTCCGCCGCGCCGGTGTGCACCGCTACGCCCAGGTGGAACGGCGGGTTCAGGACGACCAGGTCGACGCTGGCGTCCCCCACGCCGTCCAGCGCGTCGTCCCGGACGACGGTGACCCGGTCGGCGACCCCGTTGGCCTCGACGGTGGCCTGGGCGGACGCGACCGCGGCCGCCGAGGCGTCCGACGCCAGCACGTCGTACCCGGCGCGGGCCAGGACGACGGCGAGCACGCCGGTGCCGCAGCCGAGGTCCACCGCCGTACCCGAGCCTGTCTCGGGCAACGCCCTCAGCAGCGAGCGGGTGCCGATGTCGACCTTGGTGCCGGCGAACGCCGCACCGTGCGCGAGGACGGCGATCCCCAGGTCGGCGTGATCCTGGCGGCGGGGGAAGCTGCTGTCCCCGGGCCGGGGCTCCCGGGCCACGAGCACCCGGGACTTCTGCCGGGCGAGGGTGGCGTGCACGTGCCCGAACGAGTCCCCGAGGACGTCGTTCATCGCCTCCGTCATGTGCTTGACCCGGCCGCCGACCAGCAGCGTCACCTCGGGGTCGGCGTGCCGCGCGACGGTCTCGGCGATCTCCCGGAGGGCGTCCAGGCCCTTGGGCGCCTGCACCAGCACGACCGTCGCGCCGCGGAGGAGGTCGGCGTCGAGCGCGTGGTGGGTGAAGCCCGTGGTCCCGGTGCGCTCGGCATTGGCGTCCAGCGCCCGCTCGGCGACCCGCAGGTCCTGGTGGGCGCGGACACCGGTGGCCCCGTGCAGCGCGATCGCGCCGAGGGTCAGCGCGCCGTGCGCGTCGTCGATCGTGACGAGGGCGTCCGGGTGGGCGGCGATCAGCTCGGCGGCCTCGTCGAGGAGGAGCCGGTCGGTGGCGTCGACGGCCACCAGGTCCGGGGCCTCGACGTCGGGTTCGCGGCGGAGCTGGTCGAAGAAGGGGTCGGACACGTCGTCCACTGTCCCCCACGCCGGTCGTCGTCCCCACGGCCGCCGTCCGCCCTCACGAACGACTGGCCGCCCTCACCAGCGTTGGTGGGGGCGGCCAGGCTTGGATCAGGTCACCTGATCCACGCTGCTCCGGGGGCTCAGACGCCGGTGAGGCCCACCGGGCAGGAGACGCCGGTGCCGTTGACCGGGCAGTAGCCGTTGGGCACCTTGTAGAGGTACTGCTGGTGGTAGTCCTCGGCGTAGAAGAACTCGCCCAGCGGCAGGATCTCGGTGGTGATTTCGCCGTAGCCGGCGGCGGTCAACCGGGCCTGGTACTGGTCCTTGGAGGCCTCGGCGGCAGCCTGCTGCTCGGGGGTCGTGTAGTAGACCGCCGACCGGTACTGGGTGCCGATGTCGTTGCCCTGGCGCATGCCCTGGGTGGGGTCGTGCTCCTCCCAGAACTCCTTGAGCAGCACGTCGTAGGAGACGACGGCGGGGTCGAAGACCACCAGCACGACCTCGGTGTGCCCGGTGCGCGCCGAGCAGACCTCCTCGTACGTGGGGTTGGGGGTGTGGCCACCGGCGTAGCCCGCGGCGGTCGAGTAGACGCCCGGGTGCTGCCAGAAGACCTTCTCCACGCCCCAGAAGCAGCCGGCGCCGAAGACGGCGGTCTGCATCCCGTCGGGGAAGGGGGGCTGGATCCGGTTGCCGTTGACGGCGTGGAGCTCGGGGATGTGCGGCAGCACCTGGGACCGGCCCGGCAGGGCGTCCTCCGCGGTGACCGCCTGCGTCTTGGCGCGGGAGAAGAACGACATGCCCCGAATGTAGGACGGCCCCGCAACCCGCGGCAGCGGGAACATCCGGGGCCCCGGCGGCCCTGCACCGGACATGCCGATCACCACCCGCGAGGTCCAGCTGGCCGCCCGTCCGCACGGCGAGCCCACCCCCGACGACTTCCGCACGGTCGAGCTGCAGCGGCCCGACCCGACCGAGGGCCAGGTCGTGGTGGCCAACGCCGCGATGAGCGTGGACCCCTACATGCGCGGCCGGATGAACGCCGGCCCCAGCTACGCCCCGGCCTGGGAGGTCGGCGAGACCATGCAGGGCGGCACCGTCGGGCGGGTCGTGCAGTCCCGCTCGCAGCGGGTGCCCGAGGGTGCACTGGTGCTGCACAACGCCGGCTGGCGCGACACCGCGGTGCTCGACGACACGCTGGTCAGCGTGCTGCCCGAGCTGGACGGCGTGCCGCTGACCTGGCACCTCGGGGTGCTCGGCATGCCCGGGCTCACTGCCTGGGCCGGGCTGTTCCGGCTGGCCGACTTCCGCGCCGGGGACGACGTCTTCGTCTCCGGGGCCGCCGGCGCCGTGGGCAGCCTGGTCGGCCAGTTCGCGCGGCTGAGCGGTGCGAACAGCGTCGTCGGCAGCGCCGGGACGCCGGAGAAGGTCCGTTGGATCACCGAGGAGCTCGGCTTCACCGGCGGCTTCGACTACCACGACGGCCCGGTGCGCGACCTGCTCGCCCAGGCCGCTCCGCAGGGCATCGACGTCTTCTTCGACAACGTGGGCGGGGACCACCTGGAGGCCGCGCTGGCCTCCTTCCGCGAGCACGGCCGGGCCGCGCTGTGCGGGGCGATCTCCGGCTACAACGCCACCACGCCCGCCCCCGGGCCGGACAACATGTTCCTGGTGGTGGGCAAGCGGCTGAGCCTGCGCGGGTTCATCGTCGGGGACCACACCGACCTGCGTCCGCAGTTCGTCGAGACCGTCACCGGCTGGCTGCGCTCGGGTGAGCTGCAGGCCCGGGAGACCCTCCGCGACGGGCTGGACGACGCCGTCCCGGCCTTCCTGGACCTCCTGCGCGGCGGCAACACCGGGAAGATGGTCGTGCGTCTCTCACCCGACGCCGGTTGAGCACCGGGTGCGCCGGGAAGTGAGGACCCCATGTGGCTCTTCATCTCCCGGCGCATCCGCATGTACCTCCTGCTCACCGTCCTCGTGCCGCTGGGCACCCGGGTGCTGCGCTCCCTCGGTCGGAAGCTGGAGTCGAAGAACGGCCCGTCGGCGATCAGCAAGAACCTGATCAAGGCCGGCGACCTGGCCGAGAACGGCGCGGCCAAGCTGCGCGGTCGCCGCCGCTGACCGCTCCATCCGCTCGGCACCCCCGATCCGAAGGACGCACGTGACCGACCCCCAGCTCGAGCGCCACCCCGTCGACGGCGAGACCCGCGGCATCGCCCTGTTCTGCCACGGCGGGACGGCGTCGAGCATCGCCCCGCCGAAGGAGAAGGCGCTGTCGCTGGTCCGGATGCGGGCCTTCGAGCAGTTCGTCCGCAACGACCTGGGCGACCGGGGCATCCAGACGGCGCTGGTCCGCTACCGCGTGGCCGGGTGGAACGGCGAGGCCGCCGACGCCTACCAGGACGTGCAGTGGTCGATCGACGCCCTGCGGGACGACGTCGGCAAGGACGTGCCGATCGTGCTCGTCGGGCACTCGATGGGCGGTCGCGCGGCGCTCAAGGCCGGTGGGGACCCGCAGGTCACCGCCGTCTGCGCGCTGGCCCCGTGGACCCCGCCGGGCGAGCCGGTCATGCAGCTGCGTGGGCAGACGGTGGCGATCCTGCACGGGTCGGCCGACCGGTGGGTGCCGGCCCGGCTCAGCGCGGACTTCGCCGTCCGTGCCCGGCGCGCCGGAGCCCGCGTCGCCCGCTTCACCACCCCGGGCGGGCACACCATGCTGCGGCGGGCCCACCGCTGGCACGCCTTCGCCCGTGACATCGTGCTGGCCGGCACCGGCCTCGAACCGATGCGGGACGACGTCACGAACGCCCTCCAGCAACCGAGCCCGGAGGGCCTGGCCGTCCCGCTGTGACGACCAGCTCCTCGGGGTGAGGCCCGGTGCGATCCGCACCTCCGCCTGCCGAGGAGTAGAAGATGCCCGTCCTGTCCCGTGTGCTCGGTGTCGCCACCGCCGGTTTCGGCGTCCTGGAGTTCGTCAAGACCGACCTGTACGGGAACGCCGCAGGACTCGGGAAGCCCTCGGTCGCGCTGCGCACGCTGCACCACTCCCTCGGCGCGCGGGACGTCGCGATCGGGCTGGCGATGACCGTCGCCCCCGCGGGCCCGCAGCTGCAGGCCGCCACGGTGATGCGGATCGTCTCCGACCTCACCGACGCCGTCTCCTTCGGGCTCAACGCCCCGACGGGGGAGAAGAAGGCCAAGTCGCTGGCCGTGGCCCTCGGCTACGCCGCGCTCTGCGCGGTCTCCCTCAAGGGCGCGGGCAAGTGACCGCCGCGGCGATGGACCGGCCCACCGCGGCCGTCGTCGGCTCCGGTGTCTCCGGGTTGACCGCGGCGCACCTGCTGCAGCGCACCCACGACGTGACGCTGTTCGAGACCGACGACCGGCTCGGCGGGCACGCCCACACCCACGACGTCGCGACCCCCGACGACCGGGTCGTGCCCATCGACACCGGCTTCATCGTGCACAACGAGCGCACCTACCCGAACCTGCTCAAGCTCTTCGCCGAGCTCGGCGTGGCCACCCAGCCCACCGAGATGAGCATGTCCATCGTCTGCGAGGGCTGCGGGCTCGAGTACGCCGGCGCCCGCGGCATGAAGGGCGTCTTCGCGCAGAAGAAGCAGCTGGCCAACCCGGCCTACCTGCGGATGCTCGTCGAGGTGAAGAAGTTCCACCGCCAGGCCCACCGGCTGCTCGACCTGGCCGGCGCCGACCACGAGCGCGGCGCGGGCGGGACGAGCGAGTTCGACGGCCTGACCCTGGGCGCGTTCCTGGCCCTCGGCGGGTACTCCGACTACTTCGTCCGGCACTTCATGGTCCCGGTCGTGAGCTGCGTCTGGTCCTCGGGCACCGGGCTCTCGCTGCAGTACCCGGCCGTCTACCTGTTCCGGTTCCTGGCCAACCACGGGATGCTCTCGGTGACCGGGTCGCCCCAGTGGCGCACCGTCACCGGCGGCTCCCGCGCCTACGTGGAGAAGGCCGCCAAGGGCCTGACCGCGGTGCGCACCGGCAGCGGCGTCACCTCGCTGACCCGGCACGTGGACGGCGTCGAGCTCGTCGACGCCGACGGTGAGCGGCACGCCGCCGACGTCGTCGTCGTCGCCACGCACCCCGACCAGGCCCTCGCCCTGCTCGGCGACCCGACCGACGACGAGCGCGCCGTCCTCGGGGCCTTCTCCTACTCGCGCAACGAGACGCTGCTGCACACCGACCCGACGATCCTGCCGCGGGCGGCCGAGGCCAAGGCGTCGTGGAACTACCGGATGAACGCCTGCGGGCAGGACTCCGACACCGTCCAGGTGACCTACTGGATGAACAAGCTGCACGCCATCTACGAGCCGCTGGACTACCTGGTCACCCTCAACGCCCCCGAGAAGGTCGACCCGAGCACGGTGCTGCGCCGGATGGTCTACGACCACCCCGAGTACACCCCGGCCTCGGTCGCCGCCCAGCGCCGGCTGCCCGCGCTGAACACCGGGCGCACGGCGTTCGCCGGGGCGTACCACGGCTGGGGCTTCCACGAGGACGGCTGCGCGTCGGGCGTGCGGGCCGCGGAGTCCCTCGGCAGCGGCTGGTGACCGCCGTCAGGCCCGCGCTCGTCGACTGGGCGTCGACGACGGTGCCCGCGCTCTACGACGTCCGGGTCGGGCACACGCGCTCGTGGCCGCTGCGCAACCGCTTCGAGTACGGCGGCTACCTGTGGCTGGTGGACCTCGACGACCTGCCCCGGCTCCCCCGCGGGCTGCGCTGGGCGGCCCGGTTCGAGGCCGCCGACCACCTCGGCGACCCGGCGGCGTCGCTGAAGGACAACGTGGTGCGCTTCGCCACCCTGCACGGTGTGGACGACGTCGCCCGCGTGGTGATGATGGCCAACGCGCGCAACGGGCCGCACGTGTTCAACCCGCTGTCCACGCACTGGTGCTACCGGGCCGACGGGTCGCTGGCATGCATCGTCGCCGAGGTGCACAACACCTACGGGGAACGGCACGCCTACCTGCTCGACCCCGACGACGCCGGTCGCGCGCAAGCGGAGAAGGACTTCTACGTCTCCCCGTTCAACACCGTCGACGGCCGCTACCTCATGCGGTTCTCCGGTCCCGGTGAGCAGCTGCACGTGACCATGGCGCTCCAGGTCGAGGGCCGCACGCCCTTCGTGGCCACGCTGACCGGACGCGCCCGGTCGGCGACGACGGGCGTCGTGATCCGTACTCTCCTGCGCTGGCCGCTCATGAGCCTGTGGGTGGCCGTGCTGATCCGCTGGCAGGGGATCCGGCTGTGGGCCCGACGGCTCCCGGTCGTGCCCCGCCCCCCACACGATCCGGTAGCGGGTGTCGTTGCGAACACCCACGACCCACTGACCAGCCCGAACGGGGACAGACCATGACCACGGTGCACCACAACGTCAGCCGGACCGAGGACGCACGGTTCCCCGTGCCCCGCCCGGACGAGGCGCACTGGCCCGGTCTGGCCACCCCGCCGCACGACGCACTGCGCGCCCGGATCGCCGAGGGCCTGTTCCGCAACGCCGTGCGCACCCTGCCGGTGCGGGTGGTCTTCCCCGACGGCACCGTGCTCGGGGCCGGCGACCGGCACGCCCCGGTGATGCGGATGGTCCGCCCGGCCAACGTGTTCCACCGGCTCGGTGCCGACGCCAAGATCGGCTTCGGCGAGGCCTACATGACCGGCGACTGGACGACGGGGCCCGACACCGACCTCGCCGACCTGCTGGCCCCCTTCGCCGCGCGGATGTCCTCCCTGGTGCACCCCGCGTTCCAGCGGCTGCGGCACCTGGTCGAGCGCACCCAGCCGATGGGCGAGGAGAACACCAAGGAGAACAGCCGGCACAACATCAGCCGGCACTACGACCTCTCCAACGAGCTCTTCGAGGCCTTCCTCGACGAGACGATGACCTACAGCTCGGCCTGGTTCGAGCCCGGTGACGACCTGGCGACCGCGCAGCTCCGCAAGATCGACGGCGTGCTCGACATGGCCCGGGTCAGCGAGGGCATGCACGTGCTGGAGATCGGCTCCGGCTGGGGCGCGCTGGCGATCCGGGCCGCCGCCGACCGCGGTGCCCGGGTGACCACGCTGACCCTGTCCTCCGAGCAGCAGGCGCTGGCCCGGGCCCGCGCGGAGGAGGCCGGCGTCGCCCACCTGGTCGACGTCAAGCTCCAGGACTACCGGGACGCGACCGGCCAGTACGACGCCGTCGTCTCGGTGGAGATGATCGAGGCGGTCGGGGAGAAGTTCTGGGCCACCTACTTCTCCGCGCTGGACACCCTGCTCGTGCCCGGCGGACGGGTCGGCCTGCAGTCGATCACCATGCCGCACGACCGGATGATGGCCACCCGCCGCAGCTACACCTGGATCCACAAGTACGTCTTCCCCGGCGGGATCATCCCCTCGGTCCGCTCCATCGAGGACAACCTGACCGCGCACACGTCGCTGTCGATCGTCGAGCGCCGCGACCTGGGCCCGCACTACGGCCACACCCTGCACCTGTGGCGCGACCGGTTCATCGCCGAGTGGCCGCAGCTGTCGGGCTCCTTCGACGGCACCTTCCGCCGGATGTGGGAGTTCTACCTCGCCTACTGCGAGGCCGGCTTCCGCAGCGGCTACCTCGGCGTCAGCCAGCTGGGCCTGGCGCGGGACCCCTTCCACCGCTGACCCGCTCGATCGTGGCGTGCTGGGTGCGCAGTCCAGCTCTGGACTGCGTAGGGGGCACGCCATGATCAGCGGCGGGCGTGGAACGCGGTGGCGATCTCCGCGCGGCAGACCTCCGGTTCGGCGTGGGCTCGCCGGTAGCTGATCCGCAGCACCGCCCAGCCCCTCGCCAGGGAGGCCGCATCGCGTCGGAGGTCCTGCTCGCGGCGGTCGGGTGCGCGGTGGAACTGCGCTCCGTCGAGCTCGACCGCCAACCGCACCTCGGGCCATGCGCCGTCGTGGTGGATCTCGCCGATCCGGGTCACGAGCGGGTGCTGGAGGGTGACCGGAGGCAGGCCCGGGACGTCGAGCAGGTGGCGCAGACCCCAGATCTCGAACTCGCTCTGGCAGCCTGCCTCGACCAGGTCGAGCAGGCGCACCAGCGCGGCTCGACCGGGGAGCTTCGGGTGTCCGCGCAGCTCGCGCCAGATCTCGCGGACCGCGGCCATCCGCCGGCGGACGGCCCCGATGACGGCACTCCGGGCCACCTCGACGTCACGGGAGGTCCCGGTCTGCGCGTGCGCGTGCCCCCAGCAGTCGACGAGCGACCGTGCCAGGGAGAGGACCGGGAAGTCGTCCCGCGTCGGTCCGTGGGGCAGGTCGATGCGGTGCACCCGCAGCCAGTCCGGGACGGTGGGCACGTTCCGTGACCGCCGGACGGCGACGCGCACCAACGGTCCGGGGGTCGCGACGACGTCCCAGGCGGCCAGGGCGCTCCGGCCCGCGAGGTGGCCCCCGCTCCACAGCACGGCGGCCCCGGCCCTGCTGCGCCAGCGCCCGGCTACCTCGGGCAGTGCGACGACGCCGGGCAGCGGCCGGACCAGCCGGCCCGAGGCCAGCCATCGGGTGACGCTGCTGGGATGGGTCCGGGCCGCCAGGTCCTGCCACCGGCAGACCCCGTCGTCACCGAGCAAGGCGGTCAGGTCCGTCGTCACAGCTCGACCATGGAGGTGACGGGACCCGGTGACCCCGCCCGGAGGCGATCTGTGGACGAGCCCTCGCCCTGTGGACACCGGCCCTTCCCATCAGGGCGTGGGTGGTACGCAGTCGCCGTCCGGACCGCGTACTGGGCACGCCCTGATGGCCCCGGTCAGGCGACCCTCGGGCCGTGGACCTCCATCTCGTAGTACGTCTGGACGTCGGGGGCGCGCATCGTGCCGTCGCAGGCGCCGGTCATCCAGCGCTCGAGGGTGGCGCTCATGTGCTGCACCGTGTCGTTGTGGGCGCAGATATCGAAGGCGACCACCCCGCGGTCGGCGACGACCCGGTCGATGATCGGCTGCAGCGTGGTGCGGAAGACCAGGCTGCGGCGGGCGCTGGGGTGGGTCAGCGTGAACCCCAGGTAGTAGATGGCGTCGCGGGCGGCGTGCGCGGGGTGCCGGGCGGCGAAATATGCCGGCTCGATCCACGGGACGGCGGTCAGGTCACCGGTGAACGTGGTCAACCCCAGGGCGCTGCCGTCGGCGTCGAAGGCCACGTACTTGTCGATCCGCTCGTCGGCCATCTCCTCGGCGAACTCGGCCGGGCTGAGCACGTGCCGGGCCGCCGCCAGCGTGCGCAGCGGCTCGAACGCCTCCCGGTAGAGCTCGTAGAAGCCCGTGACGAGCTCCACCGGGACGGTCTGCATCCGCTCGACCCGCAGGGCTGTGCTGACGGGGGGCTGCTGCTGGCTCATGGTCACGGAACGTAAGGGCGTCAGGCCCTCCGGAGTGCACGTGGCCACGAAAGAGTGAACGACGGACGGCGACGACCACCCAGCGTGGTGACGGGCCTCAGTCGCGGGTCAGGACGACCTTGCCGACGACGGAGCCGGCCTCGATCAGCCGGTGCGCCTCGCGGAGGGTGTCCTCGGTGATCCCCTGCAGGCGGGTGGTGGCCGTCGTCCGCAGCCGGCCGGCGTCCACCAGGCGGGAGACCTCGACGAGGAGGTCGTGCTGGTAGGCGTCCTCGGGCAGGTGCAGCGGGCGGGCGAACATGAACTCCCAGTGCCAGGTCTGCGCCTTGGACTTCAGCGGCATGAGGTCCAGGCCCACCGGGTCGTCGATCGCCACGACCGCCCCGTGCACCCGGAGCAGCTCGGCGTAGGCCTCGACGTTGCCCTCGGAGAACGCGCTGAAGACGTGGTCGACGCCGTCGGGGGCGACCTCGCGGACGGCGGCGACCAGGTCGTGGTGGTCGACGACGTGGTGGGCACCCATCGAGGTCGCCCACTCCACGGACTCCGGCCGAGCGCCGGTGGCGACCACGGTCAGCTGCGTCCGGGCCCGGGCGAGCTGGGCGATCATGGAACCCACGCCGCCGGCCCCGCCGACGACCAGGATCGTGCCGGTGCTGTCGGCCGCGAGGCCGAGCCGGTCGAACAAGGTCTCCCAGGCGGTGATCGTGGTCAGCGGCAGCGCGGCGGCCTCCGCGTGGTCCAGCGACCGGGGCTTGGGACCGACGACCCGCTCGTCGACCAGGTGGAGCTCGGCGTTGGTGCCCGGCCGGGCGATCGAGCCGGCGTAGTAGACCTCGTCGCCGACCGCGAACCGGGTCACGGCCCCGCCCACCGCGGTGACCACGCCGGAAGCGTCGAAGCCGAGCACCTTCGGGCCCTCGGCGGCGTCGAAGGAGGCACGCACCTTCCCGTCCACCGGGTTCACCGAGACAGCACGGACGTCGACCAGCAGGTCGTGCGCACCCAGCGGGGCCAGGTCCAGCTGCACGGTGGCGAAGGAGTCGGGTGCGTCCACGGCCCCGGGTCGGAGGGCGGCGATGGCGGTGGTGGTCGTCGGCGTCGTCACGTGGGTGGCCAACGACACCGGGCGCGCAGGGCTTCCCGGCCCTACCGTCGCGCCGTGCGCGGACGTGGTGCGGTGTGGCTGGTCGTGTGGGTCTTCACCGTCGTCATGCTCGGGGGCACGGTGCCCGCCCCGCTCTACCCGTTCTACGTGCAGTCGCTGGACCTCTCCGAGCTGCAGGTCACGGTCGTCTTCGCCGCCTACGCGGTGGGCACGCTGACCGCACTGCTGCTGGGCGGCGGGCTGTCGGACCGGGTCGGACGACGGCCGGTGCTGGCCCTGGCGGTGTCGGTCGCCGTCCTCAGCACGGTGGTGTTCCTGCTCGCCCCCACCCTGCCCGGCCTGCTGCTGGCCCGGGTGCTGTCGGGGTTGTCGGTGGGTCTGACGACCGGGACGGCGACGGCGGCGATCGCCGAGCTGCACCCCGACCGGCGGACGGCGACCACCCTGGCCACGGTCGCCAACATGGGCGGCCTGGGCCTGGGCCCGGTGGTGTCCGGGCTGGTCGCCCAGCACCTGCCCGACCCGACTGTGGGCCCCTACCTCGTGTTCCTGGTCCTGCTGCTGCCGGTGCTCGCGCTCGGGCTGGTGCCCGAGACCCGGCCGCGGACCGGGTCGCTGCGCAGCGCCGTCCGGCCGCAGCGGCTCGCCGTGCCCCGCGCGACCCGGGCCCGGTTCGCGGCCGCGGCGGTCGGCGGGTTCGCCGCGTTCTCCGTGCTGGGGCTGTTCACCGCGCTGACGTCGTCCTTCCTCGGGCAGGAACTCGGCGACCCCGGTCCGCAGCTGGTCGGGTTGTCCATCTCGGTCATGTTCGCCGCCGCCGTGGCGTGCCAGCTGCTCGTGCAGCGGTGGGACCTGGACCGGGCGGCGCTCGTCGGGGCCGTGCTGCTGCCCACCGGGACGGCCCTGGTGGTGGCCGCCCTCGGGGTCGGGTCGCTGCCGCTGTTCCTGCTCGCCGCGGTGGTCGGCGGCTCCGGCGTGGGGTTCTCGTTCCAGTCGGCGGTGGCCCGGGTCGGCGGACTCGCCTCGGCCGAGGAGCGGGCCGCGGTGACGTCGAGCTTCTTCGTCGTCGCCTACCTGGGGATCACCGTGCCGGTGGTCGGGGTCGGGGAGATCGCCACCCGGACGTCGCTGACGGTGGCCGCCGCCGCGCTGGCCGTCCTCGTGCTGGTGCTCTCCGCGCTGGCGGCGCTGCTCACCCGCCGACACCCGACGCCGGCCTGACCCGAACGGGGGGCTCACGGATCGTCACCGTCCGTTCCCGCATCTCCATCCCATCGGGCGACGCGCTTCACCGGGCCGCGGACGGCATCGTCTCGTTCTACTAGGTGTAGTCGTCCGATGACCGTGAGTGGAGGTGTGCCCGATGTCCGAGTCCCGACGTGGGGTCCGCCTCTCCCGGTTCGCCGGNTCGTCTCGTTCTACTAGGTGTAGTCGTCCGATGACCGTGAGTGGAGGTGTGCCCGATGTCCGAGTCCCGACGTGGGGTCCGCCTCTCCCGGTTCGCCGGGCGCGCGCTGACCGTGGCCGGCCTGGGTGCCGGCTTGTGGCTGGCCGGTCAGGCGACCGCGTCGGCGCAGGCCGAGCAGCCCTCGCTGCTGTCGAGCGTGACCGCCCCGGTCGCCGACGTGGTGACGGCGGTGACCACCCCGGTCGCCCCGGTCGTCTCCCAGGTCGCCGCGCCCGTGGCTGCTCCCGTCGCCCAGGTCGCTGCCCCGGCGGCCCAGGCCGTGGCGCCCGTCGTGGCCCCGGTCGTGCAGGTCGCTGCACCCGTGGTGGCTCCGGTCGTCCAGGTCACGGCACCCGTCGTGCAGGCCGTCGCGCCGGTGCTGGCCCCGGTCACGCAGGCCGTCGCTCCCGCGGTGGACCCGCTGGTGGAGAGCCTGGCGCCGGTCACGGAGGCCCTGTCGCCCGTCACCGAGGCCCTCTCGCCCGTGACCGACACGATCACTCCCGTCGTCGACGCCGTCGCCCCGGTGACCGAGCCGCTGGCGCCGTTCGCGGTGTCGCTGGCCCCCGTGCTGGGCTCCGTCCTGGACGACCTCCAGCCGACCGCAGCGCCGTCCGCGGGGACCGTCCCGGGCGCTCCCGAGGCGGCTGCAGGCAGTGTCGGCGTCCCGACGATCGGGACCTCCACTGCGCCGGCGACCGCGGTCGTCGACGTCGCTGCCACCCCCGCCGCACCGTCCTCCTCCCCGGCTGCCCCGGTCTCCCCGGCGGCTCCGATGAGTGCCTCCACCGGTTCCGTCGGTGGCCCCACCCAGCACGACCAGACCGCCGCGGACCTCTCCGCCGCCGTGCTGGCCGCCGACGCCGNCGGCTCCGATGAGTGCCTCCACCGGTTCCGTCGGTGGCCCCACCCAGCACGACCAGACCGCCGCGGACCTCTCCGCCGCCGTGCTGGCCGCCGACGCCGCGGGCCTCACCGCGACCGCCGACACCGCCCGCGACGCAGCAGGCAACACCGCGTACGACCCCTCCTTCTCCCCCGACTGACCCGGGCGCCCTCAGCCTCTGCGCGCTGAGCACGGCGACACCCGACCCCCACGAGCGGGCCGGCACCCATCAGTC